>CANMPD010000004.1 GCA_947499635.1 uncultured Paracoccaceae bacterium
GACCGCTTGGGCGCGTAGGTTGCGCCGCGACGTTTGGCCTGCACGCGCTCAAAGGTGTCCAGCGAGACGATGGCCTTCCCGCCCGGTGTCGCCGTGTTGATGCCCTCAGTAAGAGAGTAAAAATGCACGCCATTGCGATCAAGCTGCGTCAGAAGATCGGCCAAATGCAGCACCGACCGCCCCAGCCTATCTAGTTTATAGACGACTAGCGTATCGCCCGCCTGTAACGCGGCAAGCGCTTTATCCATACTCAAAAAGTAGGTTAAATGTTCCAGCGTTTTGCGGGAAAAGGTGCAATTTGCAAGCACAGCGATCAGGTGTTTTGTCTGGTCGCGCTTTGAAAGCTTTATGGATTTAAGTATAGCAGTGAAGAGGCTGCAGGAGAGACGCAGGATGGGTGCGTAAGCTCTTTAGTCAGTAGATGCATGCTGTCGCGCAGCAGCTTTTGCTTCTTCTTCTTTTCGCCGGTCGTTATGCGATTTTATGGCAAAAAACATCCCAATGGCTAAGACTATAATTTTCAATGGAAAGAAAACCAAAGGAAATAGATTTGACCAATGCCCCATCGCATTTTCCTCGCTATAAAAGATCTTATCTTGGAGGGAGAATATTACCCAAAACGTCTTGGATGCGACATACGTCAAATTGACGCGGCTCTTTAAATTCTTGCGTGACCCGGGTGTTGGGCTTTCCTCGGGCTTTTCGTGAGGGCCGTATCAATTGTTAGACTGATGGAATGACTTGTATAGTGGTTGCATTGACGTTTTCTGGTTGACCTGAGTGCCTGTGATCTTTGCTGCATATGCCTTATTTAAACCTGTATCACCTAGTCTCGATGTCTGGATGATAGCTTGGTTTGTGGACGTTCGTTTCAGTTAGAATTTAGGCCGGAATCAAGGTCAGCTCAAACTGGGCAAAACTGAAGATAGGTGTCCGTTTTGTGAAAAGAGCTGCGATGGCGTTTATTCATTGAATATTAAAGGTGCTGAAAAATGTGGCTAAAAACCTTTGATCGTGTTTTTTTTGATCATCATCTCGCCCTCATATGCGTCTTGCAGCCTTGCTAACTTGATCCAACTTCGGAACTGGCACCCACTGGTGTGGCAGAGTGCTTAGGGTTCCGTGGATATCAGAATTGATATTCAGTCTGGTCCGAGAAGCGCTACCAGTGCGGCAAAATCCGCAAGGGCACACGGCGGGGCAAAATCCCGGGAGGTTACTGCGCAGGTTTAATCCGCGCTCTAATTCCATGTTCCGCCAGCGCACCCAAACCGTTTTAAAAAAAAATAGGCGGAACGGACAACGGGGAATACAATGACGATTTTAAAATTCTTATCCTCCGCCGCCGTTTGCGCAGCACTTGCCACATCCATTGCGATGCCAGCCAATGCACAAGAGAAAGACGAATTTAGACTGGCTTGGTCGATCTATGTTGGGTGGATGCCTTGGGGCTATCTCGACGAAAGCGGCATCATGGACAAGTGGGCTGATAAATACGGTATCGACGTCGAGATTGTTCAAATCAATGACTACGTTGAATCCATCAACCAATACACCTCAGGTGCATTCGATGGCGTTTCCGCGACCAATATGGATACGCTTTCTATCCCCTCTGGTGGTGGCGTGGACACAACAGCCCTGATCATTGGCGATTATTCCAATGGAAATGATGCGGTCATTCTGAAGGGCGAAGGGTCCTTGGCCGATCTGGTGGACAAGCCTGTGAACTTGGTCGAACTGTCGGTTTCACATTATTTGCTGGCGCGTGGGCTGGACACTGTTGGTCTGTCCGAAGCCGACCTTGGTGGAGTGGTCAACACCTCAGATGCCGATATGATCGCGGCCTATGCCACTGATGATGTGCAAGCCGTTGTGACGTGGAATCCGCTGGTGTCGGAAATCACTGCTAGTAACCCAGATGCCAATGTGCTGTTCGACAGCTCTAAGGTTGCGGGTGAAATTCTGGACCTAATGGTGGTGAATACACAGACGCTTGAGGACAATCCAAATTTTGGCAAGGCCGTAGTCGGCGCTTGGTACGAAGTTATGGCCTTGATGGCATCGGGTGACGAAGAGGTTCTCACAGCGATGGCCGAGGCCTCAGGTACGGATCTTGCAGGATACAAAGCACAGTTGGCGGCGACGGAAATGTTTTTTGAGCCAAGCCAAGCGGTTGCTCAGGCCGCGTCAAAAGATTTGCCAGCAACCATGACAAACATCGCGGAGTTCCTGTTTGATAAGGGTATTTTGGGCGTTGGTGCCCCAAGCGCAGATTTTGTCGGGGTGGAATACCCAGACGGCGTGATCACCGGTGACGAGAACAATGTCACGCTGCGCTTTGATACGACCTTCATGCAGATGGCAGCTGACGGCGCGTTGTAATCAAACTTTTCTGGCGCGCCTTTCTGGGTGCGCCATTTATTTTGCCATCAAAACCCGCCCGCTAGGAGGAGTCTTATGAGACTGATTAATCATGTCCCCTCAAGGCCAAATAGTGTTTTTCTCGCTGCCTTGCCGTTTGTTCTGGTGCTTATTGTATATTCGATTGCGTCGGATTTGCGGCTAACGGAAAACCCACAAGATAAGCTGCTCCCAGCGCTCAGCACAATCTGGGAGACCGCGACCCGGTTGTTTACTGAACCTGACCGGCGTTCAGGCGATATTTTGCTGTGGCTTGACACTGGGGCGTCGTTGCGACGGCTGATGTTGGGCGTTGGGATTTCGGCAATTATTTCGCTGATCCTTGGGATGGCAATTGGGTTGCTTCCTTTTGCGCGGTCCGGATTTGCGAGTTTTGTTGCGGTTCTTTCAATGGTTCCACCGCTGGCACTGTTGCCTATCTTGTTCATTGTTTTTGGCCTTGGCGAAGTGTCGAAGGTTGTTTTGATTGTCATTGGGATCACCCCATTCATGACACGTGACCTGTCGCAACGGGTTTTGGATATTCCGGCAGAGCAATTGATAAAGGCGCAAACGATTGGTGCGTCTTCGTGGGTTATTGCGTTGCGCGTTGCGCTGCCACAAATCTTGCCGCGATTGATTGCAAATATACGTCTGTCACTTGGGTCGGCTTGGTTGTTCCTGATCGCTGCCGAAGCCGTGGCCTCTGATGTTGGGCTTGGGTACCGGATTTTCTTGGTTCGGCGCTATTTGGCAATGGATGTCATCCTGACTTATGTCGTTTGGATCACCTTGCTGGCATTTGTCGTGGATTGGGCGCTTAAAACCCTGTCGCGCAAAGCATTTCCATGGATGGAGGCCAGGCTATGAGTTTTGTAACTGTGCGGAATGTTTGGCAGGCCTATGGAAACCGTTCAATCATTGAGCGTGTAAATCTTGATGTCGACGAAGGTGAATTTGTATCTATCGTCGGCGCGTCCGGGTGCGGAAAATCTACATTCTTGCGATTGCTTTTGGCGCAAGAACGACCAACCCGAGGGTCAATTTGCATTGATGGAGGCGCGCCGGCGGTTGAGCCAAACCTTGAACGCGGCGTTGTGTTTCAAAAATATTCGGTCTTTCCTCATCTATCGGTCCGCGAAAACCTTATTGCCGGCGAAGGGTTTAAAACCCGGTCAGGCTATTTGTTTGGCAAGGCACGACGCGCAGCTATCGAACGTGCCGATGAGATGTTGCAACGTATCGGTTTGAACCATGTCGCAGACCAGTACCCGGCGTCGTTGTCTGGCGGAATGCAGCAACGACTTGCTATTGGGCAAGCCATGGCGGCCAAGCCGCGGGTTCTGTTGTTGGACGAGCCATTTGGCGCGCTGGATCCGGGCACACGTTTGCAAATGCACGATTTCCTTATGGAATTGCGTGATGAAACAAACATGACTGTGTTCATGGTGACCCATGATCTCGACGAAGGGTTTAAGCTGGGCGAACGGGTGTTGGTCTTTGATAAACCCCGCTGGGATCCACATGACCCCGGCGCCTATGGTGCCACGATTACCTACGATTTTGATGCGCGAAATGGCGGGATACCGTTCCAAAATATTCTGGAGAAATATCCCAAGCTTGCCGTCGCATAAGGTTCACTGCGCGCGCTGCTGGGCTCCGCACGCAGGCTGTCATCAAGGCCCAGAAAAGACGCCCTCGCGAGAGGGCACCACCACAGGACAAAAATGATGTTCTCAGATCTAAACAAAAGGCGTTCCCATCATCCTCGTGATTTGGCCGAGCGTCTTAACGCCACACAGGCGCGCCATCACCATCCTGACCTCAGCAAACTTGCCGGTTGGCAAGCGATGCAAAAAGAAGGGGATCTCCCAACCGGTCGTCACGACGAAGAACGCCGTTGGGCATTGCGTATGGGACTGACAGGGGCGGATGCGATTGAAGACAAATCCATCCCCACTTTTGCCCGTGGTGAACTGCCGCATTTTGCCGGTATTAACACGTTCCTTAAAGCGCCTTACGCCGAGGATGTTTTAGACGTTGCCAATTATGATGCGACGGTTCTGGGCATCCCCTTTGATGGCGGTACAACTTACCGCCCGGGTACGCGGTTTGGACCTCAGGGTTTGCGCAAGATTTCTGCGCTTTATACGCCTTATAACTATGAACTTGGTGTGGATCTGCGCGAGCAGATGACCCTGTGTGATGCGGGTGATGTGTTCACAATCCCAGCCAACATCGAAAAATCATTTGACCAAATCAGTCGCGGCGTCAGCCATGTGTTTAGCTCTGGGTCATTGCCAATCATGATTGGTGGCGACCATTCGATCGGGTTCCCATGTGTACGCGGCATTGCCGAATGCACGTCCAAGAAAATCGGGATCGTTCACTTTGATCGCCATGCTGACATTCAGGAAAAAGATCTGGATGAACGGATGCACACCACGCCGTGGTTCCATTCTACAAACCTGCCGAATGTACCGGCTACAAACCTTGTGCAAATTGGTATTGGCGGTTGGCAAGTCCCGCGCGAGGCCGTCAAAGTGGCGCGCGAACGGAACACCAATATCATTACCATGGGCGACATGGAGCGAATGGGCATCGACAAGACCATTGAAATGGCGCTCGAGATGGCTTGGAAAGATGTGGACATGGTGTATCTGTCGTTTGATATCGACAGCATCGACTGTGGTTTTGTGCCGGGTACAGGCTGGCCTGAGCCAGGTGGGTTCTTGCCACGCGAAGCCCTCGCGCTGGTTTCCGGAATTGCTGCTGAAGGCATCTGTGGCATGGAATTGGTCGAAGTCTCCCCGCCCTACGATACATCTGATATCACAGCCCTTATGGGCACCCGTGTGATCGTGGATGTTTTGGGTACCTTGGTTGCGAATAATAAACTTGGTGCACATAAGCGGCATATCGATAAACCAGTATCCCATCCATATGGCGAATACGAAGGCAAACGTTGGTCAAATCCTGAGCCACACAAGGTGGGTGAATAATGCCCCACGATCATTCACATGACCACCACGATCATGACCATGATCATGTCCATCACCACGTAGGACATAATCACAGTCATGGCGACCATTTGCATTCGCATCTACATGACGAAGATGAGGCAGCCGACCTGCAAGTCTTGGCCACGCAGTTTATCGATGGGTTTGTGCAGGCCAATGATAAATCCAGTTACCTAAAATTGGCGGGCGTGCCGTTTGAACGCCCGTCCGCAGCAGGTGCCAAAGCGTTAAAATTGATAGACGTAGAGTTGAAGACCGAATGGCAGGTGGGGACGGCGTCTCCATCATTTGGATCGCGAGAACTCTCGTATTTGCCGTTCCCTGGGGAAATGGTGAAGGCACGTACGAATATGTCTCTTGTCTATGTTTCAATGGACGAAAAAGCGACGCTCGACATCCGAGATTTTTTACTCAAGAAAAAGAAAGAACTCAGCATATGACTAAAGGTCTAATTCGGGCAGTGAGCCTAATAGCCGCATCTCCAGCGATTGCACATGAGGGTGGAAACCATATTCATCCCCATGGGTTTGAAGCTGCAATTTCGCTTGGCGTTATCGTCGTCGTTGCACTGGTTTGGCGGATAAGTTCGCGCTGAACGAATGTCGAGCCTGGCGAGAATACAAACACGGACTATTGGACCAATGGACTGAAGTGGTCCAATAGCACTTTGATTATTACCTAAATATGCTGAATGTAGGTCGGGACGGCCGGTTAAACAGATCGCGTCCGGACTGGGTAAGCTTTATGTATCGTATACATCTTTGGGGTGATTTTCAGATGAAATTCCGCATTTTGGGGTGAGCCGTAGCGAAATTATACCTTTTCTGGCCATGCGGTATGCTGTCATGTTGATGTTTGAGTAAGAACCTTGGTTGCAATGGGCACTCCTACGGCCATATAATACTCAAACCGCGATAGTAGAGATAGTATGACCCAGTACCTGGATTTCGAAAAGCCGCTTGCTGAAATTGAAGGCAAGGCAGAAGAATTGCGCGCTGTTGCGCGTGCGAACGAAGAAATGGATATCGCCGATGAGGCCGCGGCTTTGGATGCAAAAGCGGCCCAATTGTTGGTGGATATATATGCGAATTTGACACCTTGGCGTAAATGCCAGGTTGCGCGTCACCCCAATAGACCGCATTGCCGTGACTATATTGACGAGCTGTTTACAGAATATACGCCGCTTGCTGGGGATCGCAATTTTGCAGATGACCTTGCGGTTATGGGTGGCTTGGCACGTTTTAATGACCAACCTGTTGTGGTGATAGGTCACGAAAAAGGGCATGATACCAAGTCTCGGATCGACCATAACTTTGGTATGGCCCGTCCGGAAGGGTACCGTAAGGCGATCCGTTTGATGGAAATGGCAGGTCGTTTTGGTTTGCCTGTGATTACTTTGGTCGACACTGCAGGTGCTTATCCTGGAAAAGGCGCTGAAGAGCGAGGTCAATCCGAAGCAATCGCGCGCTCAACTGAGATGTGTTTGAAAATCGGTGTCCCTTTGATTTCTGTGATCATTGGCGAAGGTGGTTCTGGTGGGGCCGTTGCATTTGCGACAGCTAACCGGGTCGCGATGTTAGAGCATTCGGTGTATTCGGTCATTTCACCTGAGGGCTGTGCGTCCATTTTGTGGAAAGACTCTGAAAAGATGCGCGAAGCCGCAGAAGCCTTGCGTTTGACGGCGCAAGATTTGATTCAGCTTGGCGTGGCTGACCGGGTGATTTCTGAACCTTTGGGTGGCGCGCATCGTGATATTCCTGCGACCTATTTAAGCGTGAAAAATGCGATTTCGTCGATGCTGGAAGAGCTCTCTAAGCAAGATAGTGCAGCGTTGATTAAAGACCGACGTCAGAAGTTTTTGGATCTTGGCTCTAAGGGGCTGGCGAATTAAAGCTGAGCTGAAGGCGGAAAGGGCGTATGATTGCGCCCTTTTTATTTAGCATCGCCGATTGTATTTCGGCATTTACTACAATTGTTTACCTGTTTTGCGGATGGTGAGCGGTTTGGTCTCAAGAGGCTTGGCATCCAAAACATGATTGAAAATTCGCATAAGACACGGGAGTGTAGATGCGAGGTGAGGCGCTTCAAGTGCTGAACGTCGTCCGCGGAAATGTGATGGCGAATGCGAATGAGTGAGAAGAAAATTAAAAATATGGAAGAGTTTGCCGCTGTCAGCGGTATTTCTCGACCGACGGTTTCTAAGTACTTCAACGATCCCGATAGCGTGCGCTTGTCGACACGCAAAAAGATCGAAGCGGCCTTGGAGCGATATGAATATCGCCCGAATATTTTTGCGGTCAATCAGAACCGAAAGTTAACGAAAACGATTGGTATCGTCGTTCCTTATCTCGCCGATCCGTTTTTTGGAGAGCTGGCCCGAAATCTGGAATTCTATTGCGTGGAGGCGGGATTTCGACCGCGTCTCTTTAGCTCGCAAGGTCAGCAAGATCTCGAAAACGAAGCTTTGAGCAGCTTGCAGGCGTTAAAACCTGCGGGAGTTTTACTGGCGCCGCTTGGGCGTAAATCTGATATCTCTGCGATCGAGAAGTTCTGCCAAAATGTCCCTACCGTCCTGTTTGATAGCAACCTCCCCGACGTTCGGCAGGCTTATATCGGGTCTAACAACAGTCAGTTTGCAGATTTAATCGTTGAGTATTTATGTGAAACAGGTGAGCCGCCTTGTTTCTTTGAGATGAAAACACCGGCAAATCCAAATGCAAATCGCCGTCGGCAAGGCTACGTGCAAGCTATGGAGCGTTTGGGACACGAGCCTTGTATTGTGCAAGCCGAGGGCGAAGGCTGGGATTTTGAAGAGATTAGCCGCCGCGAAGGTGCAAGAGCGTTGCAGGCGAAACAGTTTAAGACGTCGACAGTTTTATGTTCAAATGACCGTATGGCCATAGGCCTTTTGACGGCATGTTATGAGTTGAACCTGGGGGCTGGACGGGGGGTAAATGATGATATTCGAATTGCGGGACAGGATAATCATCCGTTTTCACGCTATACTTGCCCACCTTTAACGACCGTCTCTCAGGATTATGAGGCAATATCAAAAAATGCAGTGAATCTCTTGCTGTATGCGATCAATGGCGGGGCATATCGTCAAGAGAGTCAGCTTTACGATGGCAAGCTTATTATACGTCAGTCTGCATGACGTGAAAATTTTGCGCGCGTAAAGTTTTAAATTGACTCGCAATTTTGAACGATTATGATCTAACGTCACTACATCCAATTACAGGGAGGAGTCGGATGTCTATGAATAACGCACTTCGTGCGGCTACTGCGCTAACGCTGATTGCAGCGGGCGGCGCGTACGCTGATACAATTACTATCGCGACAGTGAACAACGGCGATATGGTCCGTATGCAGGGCCTGACAGAAGACTTCACAAAAAAGACAGGTCACACTGTTGAGTGGGTCACGCTGGAAGAAAATGTTCTGCGCCAACGTGTTACAACTGATATCTCCACGAATGGTGGTCAGTTCGACATTATGACAATCGGTATGTACGAGACACCGATTTGGGCGCAAAATGGTTGGCTGGTCGAGCTAGATGACCTTCCAGAAAGCTATGACGTAGATGACATTCTGCCCGCGATGCGCGGTGGTCTGAGCTATGATAACACGCTTTATGCTGCGCCGTTTTATGGCGAAAGCTCAATGATCATGTATCGCACAGATCTGATGGAAAAAGCAGGTCTTGAAATGCCTGAATCTCCATCTTGGGATTTCATTGTCGATGCAGCGAACAAGATGACCGACAAAGAGAACGAAATCTACGGTATCTGTTTGCGCGGTAAAGCAGGCTGGGGTGAGAACATGGCGTTCTTGACAGCCACATCTAACGCTTTTGGTGCACGCTGGTTTGATGAAAATTGGCAAGCTCAGTTTGATACTGAAGAGTGGGCGAACACGCTGAACTTCTATGTTGACCTGATGACAGAAGCGGGCCCTCCCGGTGCGTCAAATAACGGCTTCAACGAGAACCTGTCTTTGTTCCAACAAGGCAAGTGTGGCATGTGGATTGACGCAACTGTTGCGGCATCTTTTGTGACCAACCCTGACGATTCAACCGTTGCAGATAAAGTTGGCTTTGCACTGGCACCAAACACTGGTCTCGGTAAAAACTCTAACTGGTTGTGGGCATGGGCGTTGGCGATCCCAGCGGGCACCGACAATGAAGATGCAGCAAAGCAGTTCATTGAATGGGCGACATCCAAAGAGTACATCGAATTGGTTGCCGAGAACGAAGGCTGGGCGAACGTACCTCCGGGTGCGCGTAAGTCACTGTATGAAAATGAAAACTACCAAGCAGTTCCATTTTCTGACATGACACTCAAGTCTATCTTGTCAGCTGATCCGCTAAACCCAACCGTAGAGTCAGTGCCATATGTTGGCGTTCAGTTCGTTGCTATTCCAGAATTCGCGGGTTTCGCGACCGAAGTTGGTCAAGAATTCTCTGCAGCTTTGGCAGGACAACAAACTGTTGAAGAAGCGCTTGAAAAAGCACAAGCTTTGACTACGGATGCAATGGAAGCCGCAGGCTACTAATACGTACCGTTAAGTCTATTCAAGGGCGGCAATTGTCGCCCTTGAATGGTTAAAGTACCTAAAATGTTCACTAAAACTTAGATAGATCTTGTGCGGCCTTTGCGGCTGCAATCAGGGGAGATCCGCTTATGGCGACCCAGCACTCACGTTCAGCCGCGCGTATGATGATGGCACCTGCCGTCGTTCTGCTGCTCGGCTGGATGCTCGTACCGCTTATTATGACGCTTTATTTTTCTTTCAAGAAGTATTTACCACTGCGTGGTGGGGACCTTGGATGGATCGGCTTTGACAACTATGTTCGATTTGTCAGCTCAAGCGCCTTTTGGCCAAGTGTCTCAGCAACGTTGATTATCGTCGGTGGTGTTTTGACGATCACCGTCGTTCTGGGTGTCCTTTTGGCGCTGATGTTGGACCAACCTATTTGGGGCCAAGGGATCGTGCGTATTCTTGTGATCGCACCGTTCTTTGTTATGCCGACTGTATCGGCCCTCGTTTGGAAAAACATGTTCATGGATCCGGTGAATGGCTTGTTCGCACATCTATGGAAGTTTTTCGGCGCTGAACCTATCGCTTGGCTGACCGAAGTTCCTTTGTCGTCCATTGTGATGATTGTAAGCTGGCAATGGCTTCCCTTTGCAACCTTGATCCTTCTTACGGCGATCCAATCTTTGGATAGTGAACAAATCGAAGCTGCTGAGATGGATGGCGCGCCAATCATTAAGCGCTTTTGGTTTATCGTTCTGCCCCATTTAGGGCGTGCAATCACTGTTGTTGTGTTGATCCAAACGATCTTTTTGCTTTCGGTTTTTGCCGAAATCTTTGTGACAACCCAAGGTGCATTTGGAACGAAGACTTTGTCTTACCTGATCTATCAGCGTGTTCTTGAAAGTCAGAACGTCGGTCTTGGGTCTGCAGGTGGTGTCTATGCAATCATTCTTGCCAATATCGTTGCCATCTTCTTGATGCGCATGGTCGGCAAAAACCTAGACGCGTGAGGGAGCATCTATAATGGCACGTCAAGTGACCTCAAAACGCAAAGCGTTAAACACGGTTCTAGCTTGGGGAATAGGTCTGTTGATCTTTTTCCCCATCCTCTGGACCATTCTGACCAGTTTTAAAACTGAAGCTCAGGCGATTAACGACCCGCCGATATTCCTGTTCTTTGACTGGACGTTGGAGAACTATCAGGTTGTACAGGAACGCTCTAACTATGGACGTTTCTTGTGGAACTCTGTGATTATTGCCGGTGGTTCGACATTGTTGGGGACTGCGATTGCGATCCCTGCGGCGTGGTCGATGGCTTTTGTTCCGTCTAAACGAACCAAAGATATCCTGCTCTGGATGCTGTCGACGAAAATGTTGCCAGCGGTCGGCGTACTTTATCCAATTTACCTGCTGTTTATTCGCATGGGAATTTTGGACACACGCGTCGGCTTGGTCGTGGTGATTATGCTGATCAACCTGCCGATCATTATCTGGATGTTGTATACGTACTTTAAGGAAATCCCGGGTGAGATCCTTGAGGCTGCGCGTATGGACGGAGCCAGCTTGAAGGAAGAGGTGCTTTATGTACTGACGCCGATGGCTGTTCCTGGGATCGCATCCACTATTCTTCTGAATATCATTCTGGCTTGGAACGAGGCGTTTTGGACGTTGAATTTGACCGCAGCAAAAGCGGCCCCTTTGACGTCGTTTATCGCGAGCTACTCCAGTCCTGAGGGACTGTTCTACGCGAAGCTGTCTGCCGCATCGACAATGGCGATTGCTCCGATCTTGATCCTCGGCTGGTTCAGCCAGAAACAACTTGTGCGCGGCCTGACATTCGGCGCTGTGAAGTAAGGAAAGACTATGGGACGTATTACACTTGAAAAGGTGACCAAGAGCTTTGGCAACGTTGAGGTCATCCCGCCGTTGGATTTGACCATCGAAGAAGGCGAGTTTACCGTATTTGTTGGCCCATCTGGCTGCGGTAAATCTACCCTTTTGCGTTTGATTGCTGGACTGGAAGACGTGAGTTCAGGTGCGATTAGCATCGATGATCAAAATGCGACTGAGCTGCCGCCAGCAAAACGCGGTCTGGCGATGGTTTTCCAATCCTATGCGCTCTACCCGCATATGAGTGTGCGCAAAAATATCGCCTTCCCTCTTAAGATGATTAAGATGGATCAGGCCGAAATTGATCGTCGCGTTGAAGGCGCTGCATCGGTTTTGAACCTGACAGACTATCTGGATCGTCGTCCAGGGCAGCTGTCTGGCGGTCAACGTCAGCGTGTTGCTATTGGACGTGCGATTGTTCGTGAACCATCGGCGTTCTTGTTTGATGAACCTTTGTCAAACTTGGATGCAGCGTTGCGTGTGGGTATGCGTTTGGAAATCTCCGAACTGCATGAGCGCTTGAAAACCACGATGATCTACGTGACGCACGACCAGGTCGAAGCCATGACTATGGCGGATAAGATTGTTGTTCTGCGCGCGGGCCATATCGAACAGGTTGGCAGCCCATTGGAACTCTATCACCGCCCACGCAATAAGTTTGTTGCGGGCTTTATCGGGTCACCGACAATGAACCTGATCGAAGGGGCTGAGGCTGCTAAATATGGTGCAGCCACTATCGGTATTCGTCCTGAACACATCGATATCAGCGAGACCGAAACAAAGTGGAAGGGCGTTGTTGGGGTTTCTGAGCATTTGGGCTCTGACACTTTCTTGCACGTCCATGAAACAGGTCTCACTGAGATGATGACAGTGCGTGTGACAGGGGATGTGAACCTGAAACATGGCGATACAGTACATCTGAGCCCACGCGAAGATCTAATCCACAAATTCGATGCTCAAGGTTTGCGTGTCGACTAACATTGTGCGCCCCCCATTGCGGGGGCGTATCGGCAACATTTTTCTGGAATGAAACCCATGAGACTTAATAACGCTGCGCTTGGAGCGGTGTCGAAAGACATTAAAACGCCGATTTATGATCGGTCAAAGATAACACCGGGTATCGTTCATATCGGCGTCGGTAATTTTCACCGCGCGCATCAGGCATGGTTTTTGCATAAGCTGATGCAAGATGGAAAAGCACTCGATTGGGGAATTATCGGTGCAGGTGTTCGCCCTTATGACGCACAAATGCGTCAAAAACTGTTGGACCAAGATTGCCTGACAACTTTGATCGAGCTGGACCCCAAAGGCAGTTCTGCTGAAATCGTCGGCTCGATGATCGACTATCTGCCTATTGAGACAGGTCACGGCGCATTGATTGCGGCGATGTGTGATCCTATGATCCGTATTGTCGCCCTAACCGTTACCGAGAGCGGGTATTTTCTGGATCCGGTCGACGGCAGTTTCGATGCTTCTCACGAGGATATTCAACAGGATATTGCCAACCCCAGCGCACCAACCAGTGCATTTGGTGCTATTGTTGCAGCCTTAGCTAAGCGTCGTGCAGCAGGGCAGGGACCATTTACCTTGCAAAGCTGTGATAACTTACAGGGCAATGGGGATGTTCTGCGTCAGACTATTGTTGGTTTGGCACATCTGATCGATCCTGAACTGGCTGAATGGATTGCTGAAAATTGCAAGTTCCCCAATGCTATGGTGGATTGTATTGTTCCAGCCACCGGCCCAGACGAGCGAGCATTGGCTGTTGGTTTAGGTATTGATGATGCGGTCCCTGTGACTCACGAAAACTTTCGTCAATGGGTCATCGAAGACAGTTTTTGTGCCGGGCGCCCTTCGTGGGAGGATGCCGGTGCGATTTTGACCCAAGATGTTCATGCCTACGAGTCGATGAAGCTGCGTATTTTGAATGCTGGGCATCAGGTTTTGGCAAATGTCGGCGAGATTTTATCGACCGAGACAATTTCTGCGACTATGCAAGACCCTGATATAGATGCGTTTTTTAGAAAAGTACAGCGAGATGATATCCTGCCATATGTTAAGGCCGTTCCAGGGTATACGCCAGATGCTTATCTGGATTTGATTGTAAGTAGGTTCTCTAATCCTTCTATTCGGGATACAATCCGCCGCGTAGCCTATGATGGATCTGCGCGTCATAGCGGTTTTGTCTTGCCAATTTTGCGCGAAGCAATTGCGCAGGATGGTGCTTCGGTCAAAGGATTTGCATTTGTCGAGGCGCTCTGGGCGCGGATGTGTGCAGGTCACCGTGAAGATAACACTGTTATCGAGGCAAACGATCCGATGTGGGATGAGTTGAACAAGGCGGCGTTGGCTGCGAAGGACTCTCCTATGGCATGGTTGCAGCAGGAGGGGATCTATGGCGAACTTGCCGAGCATGCTGAGTTTTCGTCAGCCTTCTGCGACGCTTTGAGCCAAATTTGGTCTCAAGGTACACGTACTGCAATCAAACAGTATGTCTCAGGGTAATCACTGATATTTTAAATAAGGCTGCGCTTGTGAAATAGCGCAGCCTTATTTGTGGATAGATACTATCCAACGATGAGTTGTTTCATCTGCAGGGCTTCGTGCTCAAGTTCGAGCAGACGGTAATTAACTGCGTCGCCCACAGTTACCATACCAATCACCCGTTCATTATCGACAACAGGCATATGTCGGAAACGCCCGTCCGTCATACGTTGCAGAGCCGAAACGAGAGGCTCTTCAGTCGTACAAGTTTCGACTTTTGGGGTCATGGCATCTTGAACCTGTTTGGCAAGCGTCTCTCCGGGGGCTTCGGCGAGCTTTCGAACGATGTCGCGCTCGGAGAGGATGCCTAGAAGGTGACCTTGCGCGTTTAGCACAAGTAATGCACCAATGCGTTTCTCACGCAGGAGCTCAACAGCTTCGTGTAGTGTGGCTTGTGGGCGAATACTATGAACCGCATTCTTTTTACCCGCTAGCAACTTTCCAATCGTAGCGCTCTCGCTGGACGTATTGGTTACAGTCGACTGACTGTACATTATAGGAGATTTTTTATCGCCGCGTGTTGGCGATTGGTAAGAACTTGGCATGCAAAGGCTCCTTGCCGTCAATTTCGTTTACACGGTATGAAACAGCCTAAACGAATTATCGCGCTTTAAGGAACCTTTGAATTTGTCAAATCTTATGCTTAATCCCACAGTTGCCATGACGATCTTTATCGTAGCCTGCATCGCAGGCTATAGATATCGCAGGACTTGGGTCGCGGAAGGGCCCAATTGGCAACTGTGGATTTACGGTATTGTTGCTGCCGTATGTCTGGGGGCAGTCGCCTTTATACCAGTCGCTACAAGCTACTGAAATATATCGATATAATCTGACTATATAGTCGAATTATGGATCCATATCCGCGATCATCTTTTTTGCTCTTGGGCACAAAAGACGTTCGCGGAGGGGGCTATTTGGGTCGATTTCCTTGTTGCAGACCAAGCACTGGTCTGCATCCGAAATCGCGTTCAAACCACCGCAGCTGCCCTTGATTGTTTTACCTGCGAATATCACACCGAGTGCCATTCCGGTCACAACAAGCATTAATAGTCCGAAGGTGAAAGCAAAGGTCAGCATGGGATGATTCCTGTGTGTTTAGGCCTGAAGCGTCGAAAAGCGCTTGCTTGATGTTGTCTTAAAGCCTTTTTGCCCTGCTTCGTCATCGCGATCAATGAACATAACGGCGAGGTCACGATCATTTGCAATCTCAAGGCCACGCTTTGAACCAACAACCAACATGGCAGTTGCCCAAGCATCAGCAAGCATTGCATTTTCGGCCAAGACTGTCACGGAAGCGGTGTTATGGCTGACGGGACGGCCGGTTTTGGCGTCGATAATGTGCGAGTAACGCTGACCATCGTTTTCAAAGTAATTGCGATAATCACCAGAAGTGGCCATGCCCATGTTGGAGACTTTTGCGATATCGAATGCTTGTTTTGCAATCGCATCCGGAGATTCGATACCGATCTGCCAAGGCTGACCATCTGTGTTTGCGCCGGCGAGATAAAGATCACCGCCAATTTCGACCATGAAGTCTTTGAGACCAAAACCCGCAACAGTTTGTGCGACTTGATCGACACCAAAGCCTTTGCCGATGGACGACAGATAGATTTGTGTGTCGCTGCGTGATTTTTGCAACGATGCTTTGTTGGCAACAAGAGATTTGCTTTGTCCAACTGAGTCGAGCGCTTTTGCGAGTGTCGCAGGAGCAGGCTCGTGCGCGGACAGTGTTGTGGTTGCGCCGAATCCCCATGCTTCGATAACTGGGCCAAGCGTGATGTCGAACTGACCATCTGTCGCGTGACTCACATCTGCAGCTGCAGCGACCACTTGTGCCAGCTCGGGAGAGACAGCAACCGGAGTTGTGGTTGAAGCAGAATTGAAGCGGGAAACCTCAGAAGATGCATCCCAGTTGGACATTTGTGCGTTAACTTTAGACAAAGTCGCAAAAATTGCGGCCTCAAGTGCGGCTTTGTCAACACTGCGCTCGTGATCGACTGCTGCGATAGAGTAGCTTGTTCCCATAGTGTTGCCCGAGAGCTCGAGCAATGCCGCACCGCGTTTACATGCTGAAAGCGCGAGCGCCGATACGATAAAGCCACGTCTGGAGAATTTAATGCTGGGTGTCACCTTAACCGCCTCCGATAGGTCATTTACGACAACAGTCGCTGAATATTATGGGCTTTTCATTTGTTTTCGTACTCGATTCAACAAGAAAATACTGCTACGCCGCATTTCAGGTCTTTTGATCGACGTAAAAACAGAGCATACGGCCCAGTATTGACTACCGGAGGCAGAAAGCGTGCAAAGCTTTAACCTAAATAAAGGTCTGGATTTGCCAGTTCTTGGCGCACCCGCCCAAGAGATTCGCGATACGCGAGCAACCCAGACAGTAGCGGTAATCGCTGCAGATTATATTGGATTGAAACCTCGTCTTCTTGTTCAAGAAGGGGATGAGGTTGGGGTTGGCACCCCTCTTTTCTTTCACAAAGATACCCCTGATGTTATGATCACCGCGCCAGCGGCTGGCTATATCAGAGCCGTCAACCGTGGTCCCCGACGGGTCCTAATAAGCGTTGAAATCCAAGTGGATGAGACAAAAGCAGCCCCAGTAGATTTTTCTGAGGTTGGGGATGTGTCGACCACAGAAGGTTTGGTTACACGGCTGTGTGCCTCGGGTCTTTGGACATCTTTCCGAACACGCCCTTATTCGAAAGTCGCAGATCCGGCCTCGCGCCCTGCAGCGATATACGTCAACGCGATGGACACTGAGCCATTGTGCGCGGACGCTGCGGTGGTGATCAACGATGCAGGCGAGAGCTTTGCTAAGGGTCTTGCTGCAGTTGCATCATTAAGTGGCGGTAAGACATATCTATGCCATGCTGCAGATGCATCCATTCCGGGATCAGATGTTGCAGGCGTAGATGTGGCGAGTTTTTCCGGCCCTCACCCTGCAGGGTTGTCTGGAACGCATATGCATTTCCTGAAACCGCCGACCGGCAGTGAAATGGTTTGGACAATTGGTTATCACGATGTGATCGCCATTGGTCGTTTGCTAGAGACGGGTCATTATGATCCGAGCCGAGTGATCGCACTATCCGGTCCTTTGTGCAAAGATCCTCGTCTGGTTCGGACAACGGCTGGTGCGTCTATGACAGAGCTGGCAGAAAACGAGATCGCTGATGGTGTGCCTGCACGCTTGATTTCAGGATCTATTCTGAGCGGACGTATGGGAGACGGGATTGACGCATATTTAGGCCGTTACGCGCGTCAGCTTACGTTGATCGAAGAAGATCGTAAGCAAATCCCTATGGGTTGGATTCGCCCTATGGTATCCAAATACGCATTCCAGCCGGTGCTGGGGTCTGCTTTGTCTGACAAACTGTACGCGTTGACATCGAATTTAAACGGTGGTCGCCGCGCAATGGTTCCGTTGGGTACATTTGAACAGCTGATGCCGCAGGATTTCTTGCCGACGCAGTTGTTACGTTCGATGTTGGTGATGGATACCGACCAGGCACAAGCGCTAGGTGTGTTAGAGCTCGACGAAGAAGACCTCGGTCTTGTTGGCTTTGCGTGCCCCGCGAAATATGAGTACGGCATGGCCCTTCGGGACTGCCTGACGAAGATCGAGAAGGAAGGTTAAACCCTTGGGTCTACGCAGCTTTTTTGACTCTATTGAGCCGCATTTCGAAAAAGGCGGCAAATATGAGAAATACTTCCCCGTCTACGAGATGGTGGAAAGTTTCCTTTATACGCCAAAGACTGTAACGACTGTTGCGCCACATGCACGGTCTTACATCGATATGAAGCGTATCATGACCTATGTGGTCATCGCGACAATCCCATGTATCCTCGTGGGGCTGTATAATGTTGGTTTGCAGGCGAACACGGCTTTGCAAACATTGCCGGCCTCAGGTTGGCGTGCCGCGATTATTGAGGCGCTTGGTGTTGGGTTTAACCCCAATAACCCCTTTGCGAATCTATTCCACGGGTTGCTGTACTTTTTACCGATTTACCTGACGACACTGATCGCAGGTGGGATCTTTGAAGTGATCTTTGCAACGGTTCGCGGACACGAGGTCAACGAAGGCTTCTTGGTTTCCTCGATGCTTTATGCGCTGATTCTCCCGCCAACCGCGCCTTTGTGGCAGGTCGCTTTGGGAATCATCTTTGGTGTCGTGATTGGTAAAGAAGTCTTTGGTGGCACAGGTAAGAACTTTTTGAACCCTGCGCTGACCGGACGTGCGTTTTTATACTTCGCATATCCTGCACAAATGTCAGGCGATACGATCTGGACGGCCGTTGACGGATTTTCCGGCGCAACTGCGTTGTCTGTCGGGTCCACTGCCGGATATCAGCAGCTGGCGGCAAACGGGATGAGCTGGATGAGCTCCTTCCTGGGTACGATCCAAGGGTCAATCGGCGAAACGTCGACCTTGGCCTGTATGATCGGTCTCGCCTTTTTGTTGTTCACCAAAATCGCCAACTGGCGCTTGGTTGTTGGATGTTTGGCAGGGATGATCGGTTTCTCATTGCTGTTGAACATAATCGGTTCTGATACCAATCCTATGTTCGCGATGCCTTGGTATTGGCATTTGGTTGTCGGTGGTTATGCGTTCGGTCTGGTGTTCATGGTAACCGAACCCGTGTCTGCATCGCATACAAATACAGGCCGTTTCATCTATGGCGCGCTGATTGGTTTCATGGTTGTGATGATTCGTGTGATCAACCCGGCTTTCCCTGAAGGTATGATGCTGGCAATTCTGTTCGGTAATGTCTTCGCACCGCTGATCGACTATTTTGTCGTACAGGCTAACATCCGTCGGAGGGCAAAACGCAATGTCTGACGCTAATAATAACATGGGTCCAATTCGTCGTTTTCTGGCGTTGCCGGCTGATTCTGTACCAAAGACATTATTTGTCGCGGTTACGCTGTGTCTTGTCGCGTCGATGATCGTTTCTGCGGTCGCGGTTTCTCTGCGTCCCACGCAGGAAATCAACAAGCTCAAAGATAAACAGATCAACATTCTGCAGGTTGCTGGTGTTTATGATCCATCGCAGGACGTACTCGAAGCATTTGGGGCCTTTGAGCCGCATGTGCTTGAGTTGTCGACGGGTCAGTTCACGGATCAATTTGATGCGGCGACATTTGATGATGTGGCTGCGGCGGACGATCCTGCAACATCTGTTGAATTGGATGAAGATCCTGCCGGTATCGGTCGAAAGGCTGAATTCGTAACGGTTTATCTGCTTCGCGGTGAGGGCGGTTCAATCGACAAAGTGATCATGCCCGTGCACGGTTATGGTCTTTGGTCGACGCTTTATGGTTACATCGCTCTAGAGGCGAATGGTAACGATATATATGGATTGCAGTTTTATAGTCATGCCGAGACTCCCGGTCTTGGTGCCGAAGTTGATAACCCACGCTGGAAGGCGTTGTGGAAAGGCAAGAAGCTGAAAGATGAGTCTGGCGCATTGCAGATCACTGTTGCGAAATCGGTATCTCCAGCTGGTCCAGATTATCATATCGACGCGCTCGCTGGTGCAACTTTGACATCCGCAGGGGTGAATAACCTCGTGCGTTTCTGGATGAGCGAAACGGGGTATGGTCCGTTTCTTGATAACCTAAAAGCAGGAGAGATCTAATGGCTCAGACACGCAGAGAAATGCTGATCGACCCATTGGTCGATAACAATCCAATTACGCTTCAAGTTTTGGGGATTTGTTCGGCTTTGGCTGTGACGTCCTCATTACAGGTTGCCTTGGTGATGGCGATTGCTGTGACGATGGTTACCGCGTTTTCGTCAATGTTTATTTCGATGTTGCGGAATCATATTCCTGGCTCGATCCGGATTATCGTACAGATGGTGATCATTGCGTCGCTTGTGATCGTTGTGGACCAATTCCTAAAGGCATATGCGTTTGAGATTTCTAAAACGCTGTCTGTTTTCGTGGGATTGATCATCACAAACTGTATCGTAATGGGCCGCGCTGAAGCCTTTGCAATGAAAAACCCGCCTATCGCAAGTTTCGTTGACGGGATCGGTAACGGCCTTGGATATGGTTTGATCTTGATGCTGGTCGGTATTGTGCGCGAACTATTTGGTGCCGGAAGCCTGTTTGGGATCACTATTTTGCCGACAGTCAACAATGGCGGTTGGTATGTTCCAAATGGTCTGCTTTTGTTGCCGCCATCCGCATTTTTTGTCATCGGTCTTTTGATCTGGGCTTTCCGCACATGGAAACCTGCACAGGTCGAAGAGCGCGAGTATAAAATTCAAACAGTTGAGGCCCACTAATGGAAGCGCTACTGTCCCTTGCGGTCAAGGCGATCTTTGTTGAGAACCTTGCCCTGTCTTTCTTCCTTGGCATGTGTACCTTCATTGCTGTCTCCAAGAAAATTTCAACGGCGATTGGCCTTGGGGTTTCGGTGATGGCTGTGCAAGCAATCACTGTGCCTGCAAACAACCTCATCTTGACCAATTTCCTCTCACCTGGCGCGTTGACATGGGCTGGTTTTCCAGACGTTGATCTCACGTTCCTTGGCCTGATTTCATACATCGGTGTTATCGCGGCATTGGTTCAGATCCTTGAAATGGTGCTCGATAAGTACTTTCCGCCGCTTTATAATGCGCTGGGTGTGTTCTTGCCGCTGATCACTGTGAACTGCGCGATTATGGGTGGTTCATTGTTCATGGTTGAACGCGACTACAACTTTTCCGAAAGCCTAACTTATGGTGTGTCTTCCGGTTTTGGCTGGGCGCTGGCGATTACGGCTATGGCTGGTGTGCGTGAAAAGCTGAAATATTCAGATATTCCCGATGGTCTTCAGGGCCTAGGCATCACTTTCATCACTGCGGGTCTGATGGCGATGGCCTTTATGTCCTTCAGCGGCGTTAAGCTGTAAGAGAAGGGGAGAGTTATGCAAACTTTTGGACTTGGTATTATTCTTTTTACGCTGATCGTTCTCGGGCTGGTGACCATTATTTTGGTTGCTCGCTCGCGTCTGGTGTCTTCGGGCAATGTGAATATTCGTATCAACGGTGAAAAAACCATCTCAGTTCCGGCGGGTGGTAAATTGCTGCAGACGCTGGCCGAACAAAAACTGTTCGTTCCATCAGCCTGTGGTGGTGGCGGAACCTGCGCACAATGCCGCGTCAAGGTGCACGACGGAGGTGGGTCTATTCTTCCAACCGAAGAAAGCCACATCACCAAGCGTGAAGCCGCATGCGGGGATCGTCTATCTTGTCAGGTTGCCGTTAAACAGGACATGGATATCGAAGTTCCCGAAGAGGTATTTGGCGTTAAAAAGTGGGAATGTACTGTTCGTTCCAATGACAACGTTGCAACCTTTATTAAGGCGCTGACATTGGATTTGCCTGAAGGCGAAGATGTGAATTTTCGTGCTGGTGGCTACATCCAGATCGAAGCGCCGGCGCATGATCTGAAATACACTGAATTTGACGTTCAAGAAGAATACCGTGACGACTGGGATCGCTTTAACCTGTGGCAGTACGAATCCTCGGTAAAAGAACCGATTGAGCGGGCCTATTCTATGGCGAACTATCCGGACGAAAAAGGCATGATCATGCTGAATGTTCGGGTTGCTTCACCGCCTCCTGGATCTGAGGGCATCCCTGCTGGTCAGATGTCATCCTATATCTTTAACCTGAAACCAGGCGATAAGGTTACGATTTCAGGACCGTTTGGCGAGTTCTTTGCACGCGAAACTGAAAAAGAGATGGTCTTTGTTGGTGGTGGTGCTGGTATGGCGCCGATGCGAAGCCATATCTTTGATCAGCTTAAGCGTCTTGAGAATCGCGATCGTAAGATTACGTTCTGGTACGGTGCTCGTTCTAAAAAAGAGATGTTCTTTGTTGAGGACTTCGACCAATTGGCTGAAGAGTTCGACAATTTTGAATGGCATGTTGCACTGTCTGATGCCCAGCCAGAAGACGAGTGGACTGGATATACAGGCTTTATTCACAATGTTCTGTTTGATGAATATCTGAAAAACCACCCTGCACCGGAAGACTGCGAGTTCTACATGTGTGGCCCGCCGATTATGAACCAATCGGTGATTAACATGCTGGTTGAACTTGGTGTGGACCGCGAAGATATCATGTTGGATGATTTTGGTGGCTAAGCCTTGAAATTATAAACCCCGCTCAGTTTTCTGAAGCGGGGTTTATTTTTCGAAACGGATACAGGCCCTTAGTGGGTCTTGAATTCATTTGCGCGCAGACGGTAAGTCTGATGGCATGCGATACATGTATTGACCATACGATTTAGACTGGGCCGAAATTTTTCTAAAGACCGGGAAGAAATTGCTTTGGCTGCCGCAGTTGCGTTTTCGGCACGTTGTTCAAAATCCCGGCGACTGTACCATATGCTTGGGGCCGCGTGTGATTGAAGGCCTGTAACTTCCTTGCGAAACCGTTTCGGAATTTTCTTTGTGGTTGTGATCAATATCCTGCGGGCGTTTCGCACTTGTTTTGGATTAAACGCCACACGCCCCGTCGCCATATTGTTGAGGAAGTCCATCGTATCTTTTTGCAAATTCATTAAATCTAACCGCTGTTCCAACTTACGGTGCAGCTCACGGTGAACTTCAGCGTGCAGTGAAGGGGCGGTTACAAGCGAAAAGAATAAACTGACAATGAGAAATGTACGCATTGAATACTCACTTGTAACAGAAGAAGATAAGGTGGCAGAATGTTTGTGAGAAAGCTTCGGTGATAGAGGTTATTTCGCGGTTAAAGTTCGCGAATCGCCGCGGTCAAACCACAATAGGTTTCGAGCTAATTTTAAACGCACTCTGTTATGGTCTTGATTTGTTAAATATTTGGGTCGAGGCTTGATACATGACAATAGAACATCTTTACCCGAAGCAGCCCACGCAGCAATCACGGCCTAAGATTCCGCAACAGGTTGCTTTTGATCGACGTGAATTATCGGTCATTATGTCGCTGTACGGGCGTATGGTCGCAGCAGGAGAATGGCGCGACTATGGCATGTCATCCCTGAAAGAAATGGCAGTATTTTCTATCTTTCGCAGGACGGCTGAAAACCCTCTTTATCGAATCGAAAAACACCCCAAGTTACGTCACAAACAGGGTCTTTATGCGATTGTGGGAATGGATGGTCAGGTGATTAAGCGCGGTCGGGACCTGAAAACCGTTCTTTACGTCCTAGAGCGCAAGCTTATTCGTGCGATTGATTAAAGGTTGTCCGATATATCAAGGCGCTTATGAGAGGTAACTGGCCCATCGCCTTGTGACTGTATGCGGGATATGGCGGTCTGGATGGGTTCGTGTGTGACGCTCATCGAATGTGCATTGGCATGCAAAAGCATAACCTCATCGCTCACCCATGCGACGTGACCTTTCCAAAACAGAAGGTCACCTCGCCTGTAAGGGGTGTTTTGGGGCAATGCAGTGCCTAAATCCCGCTCTTGAGGGCCGCTGTCGCCTGGGCATGAGATCCCACAAATTTGACAAGATAATTGAACCAAACCAGAGCAATCGATACCGAAATAGCTGTTCCCGCCCCATAAATATGGTGTGCCCAACAGCGATTCTGCCACAGCGACTGGATCTTTGGGCCGTTCATGCAAGGGGCGGAGATGTGGCAACGGGATATGGCCATGTTGGGTTTTGGCGTAACGTTGATCTTGTTTCGTTACGCTCACAAGGCTGCCGAGGCTAAGTGCGCATTGCTCTGGAGATTTGAAATCGGCGTCGCTGTAAATATGCGTTGCTGGCGCACTGACCCAATGGGTTGGTGACGTAATTGGAGCCACAACATGCGCTGGGATAAATCCAGTATATCCGTCTTTTATTGCAGAGATACGGAGATGATCTTGATGTTCCTCATGAACTTTGACATGCGCCCCAAACAATAACTGTCGTTCACGCTTGCCTGCTGTGTCTGCGCATATATCGGCGACTGGTACAGTAACTTGTCGAACAGTCATCAGAGCTTCAACATCTGAGGGATCGCTTGCAGTAGGGCGCGCGTGCCTTGGCCGACGCCGCCCGCGGGGCGCGCTGGCAGATTGGATTTATTCCAACCATAGATATCAAAGTGCATATAGCGGGCATCACCAACGAACCGGCGCAGGAAAAGCGCCGCGGTTATTGAACCTGCGAAACCGCCTGCAGGTGCATTGTCGAGGTCAGCAATGGAAGGTTCAATTTGCGCCTCATAGGGTGTGTGAAAGGGCATACGCCACACTGGATCTGCCTGCGCGGTTGCGGCGGTGGCTAATGCGCGTGAATCGTTCTCATCATCTGTATAGTAAGGGGCGAGATCTGCACCGACGGCGACACGTGCTGCACCTGTGAGAGTGGCCATGGAAACAATAAGATCTGGCTCATCTTCTTGAGCATAGGCGAGGGCGTCGGCCAATACCAAGCGACCTTCGGCATCGGTATTGTTAATTTCCACAGTCAAACCTTTACGAGAGGGAAAAACATCCCCAGAGCGAAAGGAGGATCCAGAAACGGCATTTTCGACAGCAGGGATTAAAACGCGTAAGCGTAGTTTTAGGTTAAGCGCCATAATCATCCGTGCCAAACCCATTACATTTGCGGCGCCGCCCATATCCTTTTTCATCAAGCCCATGCTGCTACCGGGTTTTAAATTCAGCCCGCCAGTGTCGAAACACACACCTTTACCCACTAATGTTAACGTAGGACCGGTATCGCCCCATCGCATGTCTATCAGGCGCGGGGCCTGTGACGCAGCGCGACCAACCGTGTGAATCAGTGGAAAATTCTGCTTTAGAAGTTCTTCGCCTTGGATCACCTTTAAATCAGCGGAAAATTCCTGTGCGAGTTCTTCGACAGAAGTTTGTAATTGAACCGGACCCATGTCTTCAGCGGGTGTGTTTATCAAATCGCGGGTAAGCCATTCACCAGCGGCGATGGCTTCTATCTTTGAATGATCAATGTCGTCGGGTGCAACAAGTTGCGCGCCAGATACGGGTGTTTGTTTATAGCGGTTAAAGCGATATTGGCTCAGGAGCCAACCAAAACTCTCAATGGCCGTGTCAAAATCAACAGGAAGCTGACCGGAAAATTCATAAGTGCCTGCGGGTAAGGCTGCAGCGATTGCCGCCATGGCAAAGCGTCCACGTTTACGCTGTGCTTTTGTCCCAAATCCCGCAATTACGCAGTACATGTCGCCGTGGCTGTCGGGAACAACCAGCGATTTTCCCCAAGCCGCGGTAAAGCCGTGCAAGTTTGCCCATTTCGTTACGTTCGCGGGTTGCGTCGAGCACCAGTTCTCCCAGTTCTCCGTATCTACAACGAAAATTGGTACAGCTGTCGGGCTACTTTTTGCGAATACGGCGGACATTTAGGAACTCCTGAACGGTTCTTTTATTTATCCGTCCAAACTACTGCGTTGTCTTTTAAGAACAAGTGCAGACGTGCAAAAACACCCACACAGAAACTCTGTGTAGGTGTTTTAGAGCCATCGGCCTTTAGATGCTGAGGTCTTGTTGTTCCCAAACCGCGGTCAGCGAGGTTTCACCAACACGTATCAGCCTGAACAGCGTTGCCGCGATGGCGGGTTGATCGTCCGCATCAATGACCGTTGTGACGTCTTTCGCCACGTCGGCCATGGCACCCATTCCGATTTGATCGGCAATTGCCACAAGAGCACGCGCGCTCTTTCGAAGCTGCGCAATTTCACCTTGTCGCCACAAGCGCTCACAATGCGTAAGCCTTATGGCGAGTTCCTCAATCGCACGACACACTACATCCTCGGCGCTGTTTTCGCCAAGTTGCAGATATAAGTCAGTCAGCTTCTTTTGGTCTAAACTGACGTTTTCTCGATGATTGACTGTAAGAATATTAGCCACCACATTTCACCCCGTATTCGGTATGCCCCCACGGCACGGGACCAATGTGACGCCGAACTATTGTCAAAAGGTTGCCAAAGGTGTGCGATATCTCTCGAATTTTCTGACAATTCGAGTTAAGACCGCCTTTATTGGTGCATCGAGAGTGACGTGTATGAAAAACGCTAGACCTTTACCCGGATATTTAGTCACCCGTTATCACGGGTGGAAAGCGACTGCTTATGCAGAAAATCAAGGCTGGTATAGACGCCTAGCCAAAGAAGGGCAGCGTCCCCGGGCTATGGTCATTTCATGTTGTGATAGTCGCGTGAATGTCGAAGGGCTGTTTGGTGCAGACCAGGGTGAGTTTTTTGTGCACCGAAATATTGCGAATCTTATTCCCCCATATGCTCCGGACGGAGATCACCATGGGACCTCTGCGGCGATTGAATATGCTGTTACTGCTTTGAAAGTGGCGCATTTAATCGTTTTAGGTCACTCGCAATGTGGCGGGGTGCAGGGCTGTATCGATATGTGCAAAGGGAATGCCCCAAAGCTGGAAGAGAAGACAAGCTTTGTCGGCCGTTGGATGGAAATTTTAAAACCCAAATACGAAACCGTTGCGGATATCGAAGATGAAGACGAACAGGCACGTATGTTTGAACGGCAAGCCGTGGTCGCATCTTTGGAAAATTTGATGACCTTTCCGTTTGTCGAGCAAGCTGTTCAATCTGACGAGTTGAGTGTGCACGGGCTTTGGACAGATATTGGTGAAGGTGATCTTGAATATTACGACGCCACGAAACTGACTTTTCGCAAGGTTTAATGCATCTGTTCCATAGCAGATACGTAGAATCAGATGCTCTGACAGGACACTATTTATCGTAAATGCTGCGGATATTGATGTGAAAAGGTGATTTCTGCCTTAGATCACTGGAATTTCAGTGAGTAACAGCAGAATCCCCGCTTTCCACCACGGTCGAGACCCTATAGAACGGCCCAGCCGGTCATGAGACCGGAGTATATCGGAGAAACAAAATGGGTTATCGCGTCGTTATTGCCGGCGCCACGGGTAACGTGGGCCGTGAAATGTTGAACATCCTGGCGGAACGCCAGTTTCCAGTGGATGAGATTGCCGTCTTGGCATCACGCCGTTCGCTGGGTACGGAGGTCACATTTGGTGAAAAGACGCTGAAGACCCAGGATCTGGATACGTTTGACTTTACGGGTTGGGACATGGCGCTTTTTGCCATCGGTTCTGAAGCAACACAAAAATACGCGCCTTTGGCAGCCAAGGCGGGTTGTGTGGTTATCGATAACTCGTCTCTGTATCGTTACGACCCAGAGATCCCTTTGATCGTGCCAGAGGTGAACCCTGAAGCGGTTCATGACTATTCAAAGAAAAATATTATTGCTAACCCGAATTGCTCAACCGCGCAGATGGTCGTGGCGCTTAAGCCTTTGCATGATCGTGCAAAGATCAAACGTGTTGTTGTCTCGACGTATCAATCGGTGTCTGGTTCAGGCAAGGATGGTATGGACGAGCTTTGGGAGCAAACCAAAGCGGTTTATAACCCGACAAAAGATGTACCACCGAACAAGTTTCAAAAGCAGATTGCATTCAATGTAATCCCGCAAATTGATGTATTCATGGAAGACGGCTCGACGAAAGAAGAGTGGAAAATGGTCGTTGAGACCAAGAAAATCGTTGATCCATCCATCAAAGTGACCGCGACATGCGTACGTGTTCCTGTGTTTGTTGGGCATTCTGAGGCGATCAATATCGAATTCGAAGAGTTCCTCGACGAAGATGAAGCACGTGATATTCTGCGCGAAGCGCCAGGTATTATGGTCATCGATAAGCGCGAAGCAGGTGGATATGTGACACCGGTTGAATGTGTGGGTGATTACGCGACATTCATCAGCCGTATCCGTCAGGATTCGACACTAGATAATGGCCTGAATCTTTGGTGTGTCTCTGACAACCTTCGTAAGGGGGCTGCGTTGAACGCGGTTCAAATCGCAGAGCTCTTGGGACGTGAAGTTCTGAAAAAGGGCTGACTTTCCTAGAAAAGACTGACAGACATTGAGGCGTCCATTCGGGCGCCTCTTGTATTTTGCACCTATACGGTTACGTTTGCCCAGAGTTTATTTCCGAGGCTTTCATGCGTTTATTTCCTTTGATTTCGGTAGTTTTGTCAGTTTGTGCAACCGTGACGGCTGCGCATGCAGATACATTTTTTGCAGACAGCGATGTTACTCATGTAAAATTGCACCCTCAAACGGCGGTTGTGCGTCGTGAAGCCAAAGTACAACTGCCCGCAGGACAACATCAAATTTTAATCTCGGGACTTCCCCTTGATATTGATGCAACCAGTTTGATTTTGGATCATCCAGGGTTGGACAGGCTAAGCGTGTCGTTACGAGACGATTACCCATTGCAAGTGCCGCTTATTTCACCCGAACAAGAAGCCGCAAAAGCGCGCGTGGAGGAGTTGGAGCTTCGTATCGCTGAGCTTAAGCAAGCTGCTGCCTTGGCACGTACATCCACACTTGCAGGGCAAGTCAAAATAGATTTTCTGAGCCAAATTGGTCAAAGAGACGGCATCGGGAATTTATCTGTCGCGCAGTTGCAGGACTTGTCTGACATGATCTCGGTGCAAACACAGACCGCAAAAGCAGATATCCTCGCAGCAGATGTACAGGCGCAAGACATTGAGCGGGGACTACCTGCCCTAAATAAGGATTTGGAAAAAGCGCGTGCCACTTTGCAAGCGTTATCCTTACAAAGCGAAGATCGGATGTTTGTGGCGCTGAATGTCGTCGCGTCACAAGCCGTAGACACAACTGTTGAGCTCTCATATCTGGTGAAACACCAGACGCGGTGGACACCCGCGTATGATTTGCGGTTGGATAGCGCAAATAAGACGCTGACCTTTGAACGTTCCGTTTTTGTATCGCAAAATACAGGCGAAGACTGGAACGATGTTGTTTTAACACTCGCCACAGCATCTCCATCTACGCAGTCAGCGCCGTCGGTTTTGCATCCACGTCAGGCACGTATTCATGATCCTGCGACACTGGCGCTGAAGACGAGACAACAACTTGGGCGATCGGTCGCAGCTGATGCGGTGCTTGCAACACCTGTAATAGAGCCCGAAATCGCGAGCAGCTATTCTGTGTCCGAGGCAGGGGTAACTTATTTAATTCCACAGCAGGTTTCTGTCGCGACCGACGGAGGAACTGTGCAGCTTGGCTTGCCTTCGATTGTGGTTCCAGCCGAAGTCTCAGCGCAAGTGGTTCCGCTGTGGGACAGCAACGCCTATCGTATGGTTGAAATTACAAATACGTCCGACCAAGAGCTATTATCCTCGGCGCAGACGCGTTTTTACATCGGAACTGAATTGGTCGGGACAGGCGGCTTTCAAGGTCTCGTTGCGAATGCGACAACCAAAATGGGGTTCGGCGCGATAGAGGGTTTGCAGGTCAAACGTGCGATACTTGGGCGTTCAGATGGTGAACAAGGCGTGATTTCGCGCAGCAATCAACGCGTGACACAGGTCGCGATTACGGTTGAAAACCTAACGGATCGAGATTGGCCCGTGCGGGTTCTCGAAGGGGTACCTTATTCAGAACAAGACGATTTGGAAGTTTCTTGGCAGGCCACCCCTTTGGTGAGTGTCGAAAACGTAGACAATCAGCGCGGCATTTTGGCGTGGGATTTGCAAATCGGCACAGGGCTGGTTCAAAATATCGCGCTTAAAACGCAAATTGACTGGCCCGAGGGATATGTTTTGAGCGAGTGACAGAGAGTTATGTTGGTCGCCGCAAAAATATTTGAACATCTGCCACATTTGTACCTGTACCTCCTGTCATCAATAGGCCGTCTGCTGCTTGTAAGGCTGCGTAGCTGTCGTTGTTGGCGAGCAGGGCCTCTGCGTTTGGGCCGACTTTTGCCCAGCTGTGAGCATTGATACAGCCCCCTGCAGCGTCTGTAGGCCCGTCGCGGCCATCCGTCCCTCCAGACAAAAAGACCCAATCACCGGGGATATCCTGTGCGGCACGACTGAGACGCAAGGCAAGTTCCTGATTGCGACCCCCTTGGCCTTGGCCATTGATTTGGACAGTGGTCTCGCCCCCAAAGAGTAAAGCGATTGGTCGATCTGTCGGCGCTGTCTCAACCGCTTTTAAAATTTCATTACAGGCGTCTTGAACATCGCCGACAAGCGCGTCGTTGATGATTTTTGCGTCCCAGCCCATCTGTGTTGCATGCTCTAACATCGCGTCTAGGCTTTGACGGTTCGAACCGATGATATGGTTGCTGGCCTGTGCTGCAACAGGTTGCGTGTCGGGTTGGCTTAAGACATGTTTCACAGCGTTTGGGATGTGATCCCAGACGTTTTCGCGCTGCAATATCTCGCGTGCTTGGGTTTTTGAGCCAATCGCAGTGGCAGCGGGACCAGAGGCAATGGCGCGAATGTCGTCCCCGATGACGTCTGACAGCAAAAGTGCAGTGACGCTGGCAGGGGCCGCGGCAGATAGCAATCCTCCGCCTTTCAAGGCAGACAATTGCTGACGTATCAAATTCATTTCAACAATATCTAGGCCAGATGTTAGCAATATTTCTGTCATTGCTGTCTTGTCCGCCAATGAAATGCCAGCGACCGGAGCAACCATCAAAGCAGACCCGCCACCCGAAATCAGTGCTAGGACTTGATCTTCTGCGCGCATATCCGTGAGGTGCTCTAAAACTGCAATTCCTGCTTGTTCACTATGAACATCGGGGACTGGATGTGAACCAGCCATAACCTTTACATTCTCAAGACTCGCAATGTTTTCGGGGTTCGTAATGACCAGTGCGGCATCAGGTTTAGGAAGACCAGCCAAGGCTGCACGCATCATCGGCACTGCCGCTTTTCCCAATGCGATGATTATCCGCCGTCCACCATCCGCGAGGGGGGGGATTTGATCTAAGTGATCGTGAACAGCATCATATGGATTTGCGCGAGCGATTGCTGTTTGAAACAGTTCATTTGCGACTTCGCGCAGGTCTGTCATGTCTTGCCCCTTTGGTGTTTTATGTCTTGAATGTGAACGGCTTGGTACTGTGCGTCAATATCAGCTCGAAGGAGTGCTGTTTAATTCCTCGCTTTGGAATTTTTAAACATTCACAGCGATTTGGCAGTGGACTTCGTTCGATGACAAGGTTTGATAGGGCGCGCGCAAACTGTAGGATTGGTCAAGGTATGACGAAGTCGAAATATTATGCACCCAAGGGAGGTTTGCCGCCGCAAACTCAACTACTGACGGATCGCGCGGTCTTTACAGAGTCCTATGCGGTTATGCCGAAAGGTGTCATGACGGATATTGTCACCAGCCTTCTGCCATTTTGGGACAAGGCAAGGTTTTGGGTGATTGCCAGACCGATGTCAGGTTTCTCTGAGACATTTTCCCATTATATCGCCGAGGTTATGCCTGATGGAGGCAGTGATCGCCCCGAGACAGAAACAGGGGTCGAGGCGGTGTTGTTTGTGGTCGAAGGCACAGTGCAGCTGATTGTGAACGGGAAACCACATATTCTGGATGAGGGGGGATATGCGTTCCTTCCACCCGACATTGATTGGACACTGAGAAATATCAGTGCAAAGCCTGCGAAATTCCACTGGATCCGAAAAGCATATCAAAATGTTGACGGGCTGGACACGCCCGAATTTTTTGTCGCAAACGAGACTGATATTCCGCCAGTTGCGATGCCAGAAACCGATGGGAAATGGGCGACGACTCGCTTTGTTGAACCTTCGGATTTGCGTCACGACATGCATGTGAATATCGTCACTTTTGAGCCAGGTGGGGTTATCCCGTTTTTAGAAACCCATGTGATGGAACACGGTCTATATGTGCTTGAGGGGAAAGCGGCCTATCGCCTTAATCAGGATTGGGTTGAGGTTGAAGCAGGCGATTATATGTGGCTTCGCGCATTTTGCCCGCAGGCTTGTTATGCAGGAGGACCGGGCCGGTTCCGGTATCTGCTCTACAAGGATGTGAACCGACATATGTCACTTGCACCAAAGCTATAATTCGAATTTTTGAACCGCGTTGATTGACAAAGCAAAGGCCACTCAAGTGAGTGGCCTTTGCTTTTAAGGTCGAGATGTTTAGCTGTCGTTTGCCGTAACAGGCTCGTCAGGCAATAATAAGTTCAAGAAAATTGCGAGTACTGCAGAGGGTAACAAGCCACTTGTCAGCAGGATTTTTGCTGTGCCTGGGAGGTGCTGCAAAGCACCCGGCTCGAGTTGCAAGCCAAATCCGATAGACAAAGAAATCGCAAATATCATCATATTCCGCCGGTTCCAGTTTACCTCTGCTAGAATGGACACACCAGCTGACACGACCATACCAAACATCACGATAACACCACCGCCGAGGACTTCGATGGGAATGGTGCGAATGATGGCGCCGACTTTTGGTACCAAACCACATAGAATGAGGAAGAGTGCGCCCAAGGTGACGACATGGCGGCTCATGATGCCGGTCATCGCAATCAAGCCGACGTTTTGACTGAACGAGGTATTGGGCAGACTGCCAAATACACCTGCAATGGCCGAACCAACGCCATCGGCAAATGTCGCCCCTGAGACTTCGTCATCTGTAGCTTCGCGTTTCGCGCCACCTTTGGTGATGCCACTGACGTCTCCTACGGTTTCCACGGCCGATACAAAGGCCATAAGGCAAAACCCTATGATTGCAGCGGATGAAAATTCAAAACCGTACTTAAACGGTTGTGGCAATGCAAAGGCTGCGGCGCGGCTCCAAGATCCAGTGAGCGTGTCAAAGCTGATCATCCCCATTGCGAGCGCATAAACATAGCCACCGCATAATCCTATTAAAACAGCGGAGACCGATAGCATGCCTGTCGTGTAGAATTTCAAACCCAATGTCACAAAGATCACGACCAGCGCAGCAGACCAATTGAGTAGGGACCCATACTCGGGCGTGCCTATAGCTGGAACACCACCTGCGGCGTATTGTATTCCGACCTTTACCAAGGACAGGCCAATCATCAGCACGACCAAACCTGTGACCAATGGGGGCAGGGCAAAACGGATGCGTCCGATAAAAAAGCCGAGCGTTGCGTGAAATAATCCACCAATCAATACACCACCAAAGAGGGCAGGTAGTGCTTCGACTCCTTTGCCTGCGACGAGTGGTATCATAATCGGGACAAAGGCAAATGACGTCCCTTGAACGATCGGAAGGCGTGCGCCAATAGGACCAACTGTAACAGTTTGCAACAGGGTTGCGATGCCCGCAAACAGCATCGCCATCTGGATGAGATACAACAGTTCAGGAAAATCGGGCGAGTTGGAGCCAAAGCCAAACCCAGCCGCACCCGCCACGATAATAGCAGGTGTTACGTTAGAAACGAACATTGCTAAAACATGTTGAATGCCCAGAGGCAGAGCTTTTTGAAGGGGGGGCATATAGTCGGTGTCGCGTAGTTCTTCTGGTGTTCCAAGAGACGTATCGGTCATTCACATATTCCCTGTGTTAGGGGTGCACGATCTCATTTGGCGGATCGTGATCACCCGGTTGATTATGATCCGTGTGTTGATGCAGCTACGTTATCGATTGCTGTTATGGTCCATGGATCTTCAAACCAGTGTTCTTCGAGGTTGTCGTCTTGTGCGATACGATCAACAACGATGTATTGTCCTTGTGTCTCTAAAGGGGCCAAAACCCCATGCCAGGTACCACGATGCAGATTGATTGCCTGCCCAGGTTGGCTGATAAACGCGTGGATTTTTCCGGGTGCGTCGCCAAGATCCTGAGCAACAGTAACAAGCATCTGCACATTATTGAGAGGTATGAAAGCCTGACTTCCCTTTGGGTGGCGTTCAACCAAATCTAATGTGTAAGGCAATTGGCGCGCTTTTGCATCAAACACGCTTAATCCTGCCCGTCCGTCTGAGAAATCTAGTGTTGCACGGTCATGATATCGGCCACACATCGTTTGATTGATAATTTTATCAGGTTCTCCCGTGACTTCTATGACATCTCCAAAGGGCGCGAACGCGGCTGCTGTCAAAGGGCGTGCAAGAATTGAACGGATCACGACAGCATATCCATGAGGCGAAACTGTGCGATACGTTCCACTTGCCTACAAGCCTCTTGGAATTCGCTGGCAGGATCGTTTTTTATACGCGTCTCAAACGCAGCTAAGATCGAAGGTTTGTCGTAGTCGCGCACAGCGATAATAAAGGGAAACCCATGTGTTTCGACATATTGAGCATTGAGGCGAGTGAAGGCGTTGCGTTCATCATCCGTGAGCATATCCAGACCAGCACTGGCTTGTTCTGATGCGCTTTCAGATGTGAGGTGCCCTGCTTGTGCCAGTTTACCTGCAAGGTCTGGATGTGCACGCAATACAGTCAAACGCTCGGCATCGGATGCACGACGAAAAGCGCGGCACAAGACACTGTGAACGCCAAGGGCACTATCATGTGCCGGGCCGAGTTCTAGGTCAAAAGCGCGATCCGCAACCCATGGTGAATGTTCAAAGATGCCACCAAAGCATTCGACAAAGCGCGCTGGTGTCATCTGGCTCGGACGTTCTGTGCGGGTATGTGGGTGCGTTTCTTTCCAATGACGGGCGATATCGATACGGCGGGCACACCAAACATCGTCATAGCTTTGAATGTATTCGATGAAACGTTGAAGGGCGGCAATTTTGCCTGGGCGACCGATGAGACGGCAATGCAAACCAATGCTTAGCATCTTGGGTGCGCCATCTTTGCCTTCGTTATAAAGAGCATCAAAGGCGTCTTTTAAATAGGTACCAAAATCTTCGCCTGTGACCCAGCCCGGAGCCGTGGCAAAACGCATATCGTTTGCCTCGAGCGTATAAGGAATTATCAATTGATCCTTGTCACCTATCTCGTTCCAATAGGGCAAATCGTCGTCGTATGTGTCTGAAATATAGTCAAACCCACCTTCTTCTGCGACAAGTCGGACGGTATTTTCACTACAGCGGCCAGTGTACCAGCCTTGCGGGCGGTGTCCGACGACTTCGGTGTGAAGGCGGATGGCTTCCTTGATTGCGCGGCGTTCTTGTACTTCGGGCATGTCTTTATGCTCGACCCACTTCAACCCGTGCGACGCGATTTCCCAGTCCGCATCTTTCATCGCCTGAACCTGCTCAGGTGATCGGGCCAAGGCAGTTGCGACGCCGTAGATCGTCAAAGGGATATTGGCGCCGGTAAAGAGACGGTGCAGCCGCCAAAAACCGGCACGTGCGCCGTACTCATACAGGGATTCCATATTCCAATGGCGTTGCCCGGGCCACTGTGCCGTGCCGGGAATATCAGATAGAAAGGCCTCTGATGCGGGGTCGCCATGTAGAACGCAATTTTCGCCACCCTCTTCATAATTCAATACAAATTGCACTGCGATTTTGGCGTTGTTGGGCCATTGAGGATGCGGGGGTGTTGCCCCATAGCCGCGCATATCGCGAAGGTAGCGTGTCACGTGTGGCGCTCCGGTGATTTGTTTCGTTGCCAGTATCTTACGCCAGTCGAAGATGTTTTTTACAGTGTTTTGCTTGGTTTGTTCGCAACGCACTGGTGTATTGCGGAATTGCCAAGCAATATGCTGCAAAACAGGAGGGTATTATGACCGGTTTTCTAACCACCCATGTCTTGGACACTGCACGAGGCTGCCCTGCAGAGGGTATCGAGATCACATTGTATCGGCTGAAGGATGCGCTGCGAGAAAAAGTTGCAGAGGCCATTACAAATGCTGATGGCCGAACGGATACACCCATTTTACCTGAGCAGAATTTTGTGTTTGGCAACTATGAGCTGCTCTTTTCCTGTGGACCTTATCTGCGAGCGACCGGAAATGTTGGTGATGACCCATTGTTTCTAGATCAAATTCCTCTCCGCTTTGGAATGCGCGAAGCGACTCATTATCATGTACCGCTTTTGTTATCGCCTTACAGCTACGCAACATATCGTGGCAGTTAACGCATGACGGAGCTGTTGATCATTTGGGATTGGTTGGCCTTTGCTGTTCGGTGGCTCCATGTCATTACGGCGATGGCGTGGATAGGGGCGTCGTTTTATTTTATTGCTCTTGATCTTGGCCTTAACAGAAACATTGCAGGCCCTGCCGACGGCGAAGAATGGCAGGTGCATGGCGGTGGATTCTACCATGTACAAAAATACCTTGTCGCGCCTTCGACCATGCCGGACCATTTGGTCTGGTTCAAATGGGAGAGCTACGTCACCTGGCTTTCCGGCGCTGCGCTGTTGATGATCGTTTATTGGGCTGGCGGTGAACTGTATCTGATTGATCGCGCAAAAGCGGATTTATCAGTGTGGCAAGGGATTTTGATCTCGGCAGCATCGTTGTCTGTAGGGTGGATGATTTATGATTATCTGTGTAAATCCCGCCTTGGAGAGCGACCCACCGTCTTGATGGTGCTTTTGTTTGTGATGTTGGTCACAATGGGTTGGGCCTATAATCAAGTCTTTACCGGGCGCGCGGTCCTGCTGCATTTGGGTGCATTCACCGCGACAATCATGACTGCGAATGTGTTCTTTATCATCATGCCAAATCAGCGGATCGTTGTTGCTGATTTAAAAGCGGGTCGTAAGCCAGACTCCAAGTATGGCAAGATTGCCAAGTTGCGATCAACTCATAATAACTATCTGACTTTACCAGTTATTTTCTTGATGTTGTCCAACCATTACCCGTTGGCATTTGCCACGCAGTACAATTGGGTTATTGCGGCGTTGGTCTTTTTGATGGGTGTGACGATCAGGCATTATTTTAATACGGTACATACAAAGACTGGGAACCCGCGCTGGACGTGGTTGGTGACTGCGTTGTTATTCATATCGATCATGATGCTAAGTCAGGCCCCGCTTGTACAAGACACTTACGAAGAGTCCGAGGCACGGACCTTATCGCCGACTGAGCTGGTTTTTGCACAGGCGGCGCATTTTGAGGATGTGATGAATGTGGTACCAGGCCGTTGCGCTATGTGTCACGCGCGCGAACCTTATTACGATGGCATCCGTCGGGCACCCAAAGGTGTGTTGCTGGAAACTCGGGCAGATGTCGCGAAAATGGCGCGACAGATATATCTGCACGCAGGGGTGACGCATGCTATGCCCCCAGCCAACGTCAGCTATATGGAAATGGAGGAGCGCCGTCTGATCCGTCACTGGTATCGCGATGCACAAAACACGCGGCGATTGGCATCGCAGTAAGAGGCTAGATGATACGGATCACGTCTTTGTTCACAGCAAGAACGTATCCTTGTTTCGCGATGTTTTTCACCAAAAGTTCGCTCACCATTTGATTGCCAAGAGTATCGCGCAAGCGTTTAATACGCGTGGCGCCGGCAGCTTCTTCGCAATCACTCGCATCTCGACCTGAAATCACGGCCTCAAGCTCGGCCCCCGAGAGGACATCACTGTCCATGCGCGCTTCGGCCAAAACGGCTAAAGTATCCATCGCTGCAGGAGAGAGTTTAAAGCCCATGGTGTTTAAATACACCGTATGTTCCTCGCGGCTGATCAACAGTTCGGTGACTTGAATACCGGCGCGTTCAATCTGCGCGATACGGCGGTTGATGATAACGAACATTGCCAGCACGACCAAGGCGGCCGCCATCATTGCAGTGGCAAAAACCAGTAAGACGAAGATGACCATACGATAACTGGTTAGGGTATCTGCAAAGGCCGTCCCAGATTGGGCGAGGATCTCAAGCAGTTTGATTTGACCCTGACTGGTGAAATCCTGTTCAACAAACAGTGCTTCAACACGGGCGTTGAACGCATTTGCATCAGGCAACGTGAGCAGCAAAAACGTTCCGGCGAGGCCCAAAAGCAAAACAATAGTGACGATGCCGATTATAACAATCCGACTGCCAGAATTGCGAATTTTAGAAACGGAGATAATAGGATCCGGCATTCGCCTTCCTTTTTTTCAACCCCTCGGGGCCGAAAACAGATTGAACGTTTAAAAGCTTCCAGCCCTGCCGCGAGAGGCGGCCAGTGATTTCTTTCTGGGCTGAATTTTTGGCACATTGTCCGCGCAATTGCATGACGCCATAGTGCAGACGCAAGGGCTTATCTTGCTTGGCCTTGTAATCGGCATAACAATCTGCGGCCTGTCCCGCGGTTGTGAACCCGCTTGTGGCGATTGAAAAGATAGCGATGAACAATAGATGTTTCATGCTTTTCTTCATGCGCTGTTGCTGCGTGATATTCAATGACAACCTATAAAAATAGGGGTGATATTTGATAACAATGCCGCGTTATTGCCTGTCAGTGCACGTTTGGGTGAGGCTTGTGACAGTCGGGTTGATCCAATTGCGACGCAACCCATCTGTATTCAAGCAGCAAAGGAAAGTTACATGTCTGTATATCGTTCGTTTACCCAATCTGCGGCGCCAAAGTTCATTGCCTTGGTTCTGTCGTTGTCCTTAGCGGCCACTGCATTCTCGTCTGCACCTGCCCGTGCTGATGATGATGTTCTCAAATTTATCGCCGGGGCGGCAGCGATTGGCATTATCGGGGCGGCTATCAATGACGCAAAAGATGATCGTCATCATTCGCGCTCTGTGGGGCACTCTAAAAAACAGGCGACCATCCACAAGCACAGGCAGCTGAAAAAGCGCCAGCAGGTTCGTTACGGTCATAGAACGTCAAATCGTTACAGCAAGCGATACACCCACCAGAAACAAAGTGGTCGTCATTATCGCTAAGTTAGCCTTGCTTAAAGAGAGAGAATCTGGCTGTTCATGATCTATGGAACAGCCAGATTTTAAGTTTGAGACAAGCCTTCACACCCGAGGGTATACGCGTGTTGCCGGCGTCGATGAGGTCGGCCGAGGGCCTCTTGCAGGACCAGTGACTGCTGCGGCAGTTATTCTAAATCCAGATCATATTCCCGAGGGTCTAAATGATTCTAAAAAGCTGAGCGCGAAACGTCGTGAAATCATGGCAGAAGAAATTATCGAGCACAGTGATTGGGCGGTGGCGCATGCCTCTGTTCAAGAAATAGATGAGCTAAATATTCTGCGTGCAGCGCATTTAGCAATGGAACGTGCGATCTATGCGCTGGAAAATCGGCCCGATTATCTGTTGATCGATGGCAATCTTATCCCACGTGGTTTGCAGCTTCCCAGCTCTGCAATTGTAAAAGGTGATACCAAATCACTCTCGATTTCAGCGGCTTCGATCATAGCAAAAGTTGAACGCGACCGAATTATGGTGGATTTAGGGCAACAGTTTCCGGGCTACGGATGGGAGAAAAACGCAGGCTACCCAACCCAGCAACACCGTGATGCTTTACGGGAAATAGGTGTAACACCACATCATCGCTGTTCGTTTAAGCCTGTCCACAACATCTTGTATCAAGAGTGAACAGCAGGCATTTGATTTAAAAAAGAAATTGACCTCGAATCCAGGATGACTCATCTTGTGGATAACCAGAATGAGCGCAAAAGCGCCGTGGTGATCGAGGCAGAGCAATGAACAAAACCATAGAAAAGGGCGCGGTTTCCGCGCTCCCGTTGAACACGATTATTGCAGATGATTGTATTGAGGCAATGACGGCTTTGCCGTCAGACTCGATTGATATGATCTTTGCAGATCCGCCCTATAACTTGCAGCTGAAGGGCCAGCTGCACCGTCCCGACAACTCCAAAGTTGATGCGGTAGACGATCATTGGGACCAATTTTCCAGTTTCGCCGTCTATGATAAATTTACGCGGGCATGGCTGAAACAGGCACGGCGCATCCTGAAACCAAATGGCGCGTTGTGGGTGATTGGATCTTACCACAATATATTCCGGGTAGGCTCCGCACTTCAGGACGAAGGCTTTTGGATCCTCAACGATGTGGTTTGGCGTAAATCCAATCCGATGCCTAATTTCCGAGGCAAGCGCTTTACCAACGCGCATGAAACGATGATTTGGGCGTCTAAATCTGAGGGTGCGAAATATACCTTTAATTACGAGGCTCTTAAGGCGTTGAACGAAGGTATCCAGATGCGTTCGGATTGGGTTCTGCCAATTTGCACGGGCCACGAGCGTTTGAAAGATGCCAATGGTGACAAAGCACACCCGACGCAAAAGCCAGAATCGTTATTGCACCGGATTATGGTTGGCACGACGCAACCCGGGGATGTTGTCTTAGATCCGTTCTTTGGTACCGGCACCACAGGGGCTGTTGCGAAAATGTTGGGTCGAGATTGGATCGGCATTGAGCGTGAAGAAGCGTATCGTAAGGTTGCTGAAAAACGTATCAGCGAAGTGCGAAAATATGATCGCGAAGCCTTGCAAGTCTCAGCATCTAAACGGGCGGAGCCACGTGTTCCATTCGGACAGCTGGTTGAGCGTGGCATGTTGCGCCCAGGTGAAGAGCTGTTTTCAATGAACCAACGTCACAAAGCCAAGGTGCGTGCAGACGGGACATTGATCGGAGACAATATCAAAGGATCGATTCATCAGGTTGGTGCACATCTTGAAAATGCACCTTCGTGTAACGGTTGGACCTACTGGTGCTTTAAGCGCGAGGGGAAAACAGTGCCGATCGACGTTTTACGCCAGCAAATTCGCGCGGAAATGAAGAATTAATCGCGGACAGATGGTAACAAATACCGTTGATGCCCGGATTTATTCTGGGTATCGTAACTGCCCCGCTCTCGTGCGGGGCTTTTTTATTCATCGCCTTAGGCCACATTTAATAATGCTTTAGCTGTAGCATCGTGGAATCACTTACGCGTCCTCCTATATGAGGTAGGCACCATTGAAGGAGAGGCCTCAATGAAACACGCCATGATACCGTTAGCTCACGATGGGATTGATGCAGAACACGTCCGTGCTGCACTTGACGAGAACAAGCGTCGTGGGATTGAATTGGCTGTTTATGTGCGTTGGGTTGCGACGCCTATTATTGCGGTGTTTCTTATTGCGAGAAACCCCACCTGGGCACAGCTTTACTATCTCATTCCTCTGGGCATATTTTGTCTGAACGGATTGATTTTACGTCGGGTCGCACGGATTGGGCGTTCAGGCGCTGAGCTTGCACTGATCATGTTTGATCTACTTTTGTTGCTATTCAGCATTCTGGTGCCAAACCCGTTTGAGAATCAAACGGTGCCATTACCGATGATGTTCCAATTTGGAAACTTCTTGTATTTCTTCTTTATACTCTCGGCGGCGACACTTGCGCATAGCTGGCGAACCGTTTGGGCTTTTGGGGTTTGGACAAGTATTTTGTGGCTAGGTGCATCTTTGGTTATATGGCTGATAGCCCCCTCGACCTCTGAAATGGGAGACGCGATTGCAGAGGTTGTTGGCCGTGATACAGTTCTGTGGGAAATTCTAAATCCGCACGATGTACACTTTAAGTCGCGTATCCAAGAGGCGATGATATTCTTAATTGTCTCCGGTGCCTTGGCATTATCGAGTAAGCGTTATTATGAAATGTTGTTAAACAACGCAGGTCTTGAGCGTGAGCGGACGAACCTGTCGCGGTACTTTTCTCCCAATGTCGTTGAACAACTTTCCCATAATGATGATCTGCTAAAGCGAGAACGCAACCAGAAGGTTGCTGTCTTATTTGTTGATATCATTGGGTTCACTGAGCTGACACAGTCTAAAACCCCTCATGAGGTCATCGAATTTTTGCGCAGTTTCTATGCACGAATGGAAGCCGAGGTTTTTCGTCACCAAGGAACATTGGATAAATATCTCGGTGACGGATTGATGGCGACGTTTGGAACGCCATTTGAGGGCGAGCATGATGCCTGTGACGCGCTTTGGTGCGCAATAGGCATGCAGGACAGCATCAAACAGTTAAATCGTGAACGCGCGCTTTTAGGGCAGGCACCGATCAAGCTTGGAATTGGTTTGCACTATGGTGACGTTGTTCTGGGGGATGTGGGGGCCAACCAACTTGAATTTGCTGTTATTGGTACCCCGGTTAATGTTGCGTCGCGTCTCGAGCGGCTGACCCGAGAGTTGGGCAGCGGAATTGTTCTAGGGGATGCACTTTATAAGAAAGTGAAGGCCGAGAATAACGGTTCCGATATGTTATTGGGGTTTTGTAAGCGGCCAGACCAAGTCATCCGTGGGATTGCAAACCCCATGACTGTTTGGACGTTATGCCCTAGCGTGGCTTAGGGTTTTCGGCCTTATTATAAGGATGCCAATCGTGAATATCGGGATAGTGTTTTCGCCTCCATGCCCGCACTTTTGGGTTCATAATCCGCTTCCATAAAGGTGGGCACATGGCTGCCATACTCATGATTGGATAGCCATAGGGCAGTTGTGGCGCTTCATCTTCCGAGTACGTTTGTAGCAGCGGGAAGCGACGGTTGGGTTTATAGTGATGGTCTGAATGCCGTTGCAGATTAATAAGCAGCCAGTTGGTGGCTTTGTGCGATGCATTCCACGAATGGTGCGGTTTGATATGCTCGTATTTACCATTACCCAAGTGTTCGCGCGTGAGACCATAGTGCTCAATGTAGTTGATGACCTCAAGCTGCCATATGGCAATACCGGCTTGTACTAGAAACAATCCGACACCGGCGAGGCCACCAATCAAAAACGCGGTAATAAGAAAAACGGCCTGCAGCCCCCAATACAGGAAAAACGGATTGGATAGGTCCGTCCAGTTACGGTTCTTGCGGGCAAGCATGGCTTTTTCAGCCTCAAACGCAGAGTGCCAACAGTCTTTTAAAACGCGTGGGTAAAAACGGTGGAAACCTTCGTTATAGCGTGCGGTGACTGGATCACGTGGCGTTCCTACATAACGATGGTGCACCAATAAATGTTCCGATCTGAAGTGTGAATATAGCACCATCGCGAGTAAAATATCGCCAAGACGCCGCTCGGCTTTACTTTTCTGGTGCATCAGCTCGTGACTGTAATTGATGCCGATTGTACCAGAAATAACGCCCATTCCGGCAAAGCTTCCTATTTTTTCCCATCCGTTTAAATGTGTGCTGTGGGCGACGTAGGCTAAAAGCGTAAATAGGGTGATCGCCTGCAATGGCACCCAAGCTGCGGTGAGCCACACATACCAACGCAGCTCTGTGTCAGGTGTGTGGGGGTCCGCGTTGCCCAATTCGAGCCCCAACAGGCCATCAAGCGCTGCAAAAACATACCATGTCACCAAGGGAGGGAGCACGAGCCACCATCCTCCGCCTAAGGCCGCAACCCATACAAGCGGGATCAACGCAAATGAGAGCCAAAAGGGTAGGGCGTGTTGCCAAGATATGAGGTTCTTTTGAGATAGCATTGAGGACTCATTGATAAGCGGCAATTTAAAGGCGTGGCAAATGTTGAACTCAAAATAGATACCATAACATCAAAGTTCACACATGTGTTTGGTATAAATCAAATGCTTTACGCATGACCGTGGGCAGGTCCGAGCGACGCAAATCGTCGTTTGCAATGAGGTGTTGGCTGGGTTGTAAATTGTATCCTGTTGGGACTGTTGCGCAACGTACAGATAAAATCAGATGAAAATGCGTAAATGTATGGCGCACTTCACCTGCTATTTCGGTCCATGCCGTCTCAAACGGAGGGACAAGTGCGGGTATGTCTGACCAGTCACCGCCGGGCCAGCCCAGCATCCCCCCCAACAACCCTTTATCGGGACGGCGTTCAAGTAACCAGGAACCGTCGTGGGTTCGGGCGATATAGGCGACACCATAACGGGTTGGTTTTGGTTTTTTGGGAATCTTTTTAGGTAAGAAGGCCGCAGTACCTGCTTGGCGGGCTGCACAGGGCGTCACCCATGGACATATTCCGCAGGCGGGATTTCGGGGAGTGCAAATGGTCGCACCTAAATCCATCACGGCCTGTGCATAGTCGCCGGGGCGCGCGGCTGAGGTTAGATTGGCGGCGCAGTCTCTCAACACCGGTTTAGATCCGGGAAGAGGATCGTGAATATCGTACATACGGGCCATCACGCGTTCCACATTACCGTCCAGTACCGCCTCAGGCTGATCAAAGGCGATCGACGCGATTGCGGCTGCCGTGTACGGCCCTATACCGGGCAGTGTGATAAGTTCGGCGTAGGTGCTTGGGAATACGCCATCCAGCTCAGTGCTTACCATGCGGGCACATTTTAATAGGTTTCGCGCACGCGCATAATATCCCAAACCCGCCCATTCGGCCATCACGTCAGCATCTTGGGCTGCGGCAAGATCGCAGACGCTGGGCCAGCGTGCAGTAAAGCGGGTAAAATACTCTCGTACGGCTGCGACAGTGGTTTGTTGCAGCATCACTTCGCTTAACCACACGCGGTAAGGGTCAGGCTGTATCCCTGATTTTCGTTCACTTGGGCTGATACGCCACGGCATGGCGCGTGCGTGTTTATCATACCAATCCAACAATTCAGTACTTAAACTAGAGTAGGTTGTTGAGAGAGTTATATCACGCATTCGTTATCCTTGATTTCGCCCAATATGTGGTTCTTTCAAACAGGCTCTTTACATTAGGTCACATGGTCACGCAAAACCAGCATATGGCATTCAAACGCACGTCAACACGCGGCTTTAAACGCACCGGTTCGTTATTGAACGATCAGATCCGTAAGGCGGGCGAAACGCGTGGCTTTGCGGTTTCTCGAGTGTTGACCCATTGGGAAGACATTGTGGGGCCAGATATGGCAGCTATCGCGCGTCCGGTCAAAGTTGGTTATGGTCGCGGAGGCTTTGGGGCAGCATTGACCGTTTTAACCACAGGTGCACATGCGCCTATGCTTGAGATGCAAAAAGAGCAGCTGCGGGCCAAGGTGAATGGTGTCTACGGCTATAATGCGATTTCTAAAATTCATATTACGCAAACCGCGCCCACAGGGTTTTCAGAGGGCCAAGTGGAATTTCGGTATGCGGCTAAGACACAAGTGCCGGCCCCGGTTGCGCCAGAAGATATTGAGGATGCTAAAAAGACCGCAAGTGGCGTTGAAAATGATGACTTACGGAGTGCCCTCGAACGACTGGGGCGCAATGTTTTGGCTCGTCAGAAAAATAGCAGACAGTAAACCCAAGGAAAGGGGTACTCATGACCCGTTTTAATACAGCGCTTTATGCCGCTTTGGCGATCACTGCGGGCAGTTTTGCCCTAAACGGCGGCACAGCGCCGGCGTTTGTCAGTGTGGCCCAGGCTCAAGAACAAGTGACAGAAGTTGATACGTCGACTATTGTTGATATGGTTCAAGGGGCCGAAGATGCACCGGTGACAATGATCGAATACGCATCTTATACTTGCCCACATTGCGCAAATTTCCATGCGGATGCTTATAAAAAGCTCAAGGCTGATTTTATCGATACAGGTAAGGTTAAGTTCATTTACCGCGAGGTCTATTTTGATGGTCCGGGCCTATGGGCGTCGATGGTTGCGCGTTGTGGCGGCACAGACAAGTTTTTTGGCATCACCGATTTGATCTTTGCGGGTCAATCTCAGTGGACACGCGCGGGTAGCCCAGCAGCCATTGCAGATGAACTGCGTAAAATCGGCCGCCTCGCGGGACTGGAGAGCGAGAAAATCGAAGCTTGCCTGCAAGACGGCACCAAAGCACAGACTTTAGTCACATGGTATCAGGAAAATGCTGAAGCGGACGAAGTTACCGCGACGCCTTCGTTTATTCTGAACGGAGAGAAAGTCACGAACCAGCCTTACGCGTCTCTTAAGGCGTTAATCGACGCTGAGTTGGCTGAATAATTACTATGCGCGGCGACGGTGTTCTCAAGCGACTGTCGCCGCGTATCTATGTGTTGGTGGCTTTATCCTGCGCGCTGAATAAATCGCTCAATGCGGATTTTAGAGTATCTGCTTGATTAACAGAAAGTCGCACCGGCAAAGTTATGACTTTGCGTCGAAACTGTTCGGGCAAGCGAACTGCATCTTTTTCTGTCGTCACCAATTGCGCCCCTAAACGGCTGGCATCTTGTTCTAGCCGTGACATCAGGGCAAGAGTTAGAGGCTGGTGGTCTGCAAGCGCCTCTCCATGGACGACGTCTGCCCCTAGGTTTCGCAAAGTCGCAAAAAATTTGTCAGGGTGACCAATACCCGCAAATGCGAGAACACGTGTCCCTTGCCAAGGCATGCCAGTGGGCAAGGGGAAAACTTCACCGGTGATGTGAGGAATGTTGCTTATTTGTTTGTCCCAGTGATTTATAAAATGCGCTTGTGCTTGCGCCGATCCCAGTGAGAGTAAAAAATCTGCCCGGCTTAATCCAACCTCAACAGGTTCACGCAGTGGGCCCGCTGGTAGACATTTGGTGTTTCCAAATCCCTGTTTCGCGTCGACAACGATGATAGATATGTCTTTTTGAACGGATGGGTTTTGAAAGCCATCATCTAGCAATACGATATTCGCACCCGCCTGTTGAGCGGCGAGAGCCCCGGCCGCACGATCTTTTGCGATCCAAACAGGTGAGATTTCTGACAGCAACAGGGGTTCGTCTCCCACATCTTGCGCATCGTGGATTTGACTGGAAACCTGGACAGGACCTGACAGTTTGCCCCCAAAACCGCGACTGACCACATGCGGGTTATGGCCTATGGCAATCAGCTGTTCTTGTAACCACATGACAGTGGGTGTTTTGCCTGTCCCTCCGGCATTGATGTTCCCGATGCAAATCACAGGGATGTCTAATTTGATCCCATTTGTCTTGCACAGCCTTCGCGCAGTTGCCGCCGCATAAAGTTTAGATAAGGGAGACAACACCGTAGCGCGATAAGTCCATTGAGACGGCGGTAGGTTCCAAAATTTAGGTGCGCGCATACCCGATATTCCTTGTGTCGCGGTCGTCTAGAAGTGTTTGTAGGCGGTCGATCAACTCGTCCGCCACTTGCGCCCCTTCGGTGACGATTTCCCAACCTGCTAACGCCATGTCTGCGGCCTGATCTGGTGCAGATAGGTTTATCACAGCCTCGCCAAGATCATGGGCGGATGTAATGGCTTGTGCAGCACCTGCATTTTGTAGCCGAGCATACATACCATGAAAGTGTTGTATGCCGCGACCGTGCAAAATTGCTGAACCAAGAGCCGCAGCATCCAGTGGATCATGACCTGCAGCGCCATTTTCGAGACTGCCTCCGATAAATGTAAGAGGTGAGAGGCGATACCAGAGCCCTAGATCCTCGGGACCACATAATAGGATTTGGTTATGTTCTTCGGGCTCTTCACCCAGTTCCCAATCCGCAATGCTTAAGCCGAGCGACTGGATCCTTTCTTTGGCTTGTATCACGTCTTGGGGCGTATCCATGACGACGATAAGGAGCAGGCGATGCAGCAAGCGCAGAGCTTGGCGATGCGCGGTGATAATCGTCTCAATTTCACCCAGCTCAATCCGCGCTGCAAGCCAGATAGGACGACTGCCAAGGCTCTCGTGTAGCGCATCTAAATCACTATCGGCGCAATCTGGTGGGGTGGCGGACAGTCGTAATGGACCGCTGACCGAGATATGCGGCGCGGATACTCCCACTTTAATCAACCGGTCAGCAACTGTCTGATTGGGCGCAAGAATTGCCGAAAACCCACCCAACATGTGATGGCGTTGATCTGGTAGCCATCGGGCGCGGCGGTCGGGGAGATCTTCTTCGGCCATATCGACCCAAAGTGTCATAACTCCACGATCACGCAGCTTGCGTATTAACGCGCGCCGTAAATTCCCGCCGGACCAGAGGCAAACATCTGGTGTCCAATGATCCAGAAATTGTCGTATTTCGATTTTGGTTTCGGCGGTGAAGGGACCAAAGGGTATATCGCAGTCGGTGGGACATATGGTTGGTTCCATTGCCGCTTCCCACGTGCACAGCACCCGTAAATCTGGACGCATCGTTTTCAGACGGCGTGTGACGTCACACAGCGCAAACAAACGTTCGGTGTTGGTCGCATGGATCCAAATCAACTCGCCGTTTGGGCGGCCTGGCTGGGGCGCATTGGTCTGCAATCTATAGATCCTGTGATCGATTGGGCGCTCCAACGAGACGTTTTAACAAAGCGCCTTGTAAAGGGCGTGCAGCAGCGACGACGCCGGCGTTTTGTGCGGACTTGCTATTAAAACGTAGGGGCGTACCAAATTGATCGCTGGTCACGGCACCAGCTTCACGCAGAATTAAATCCCCTGCGGCGATATCCCAGTCCCAGGTTGGGCGTAGTGTAATCATCGCATCATAAGACCCATCAGCGACGCGTGCCATGCGGTAGGCCAATGAGGGGCGATGGCTATGGGTGAATTGCGGGACTTTGTGTTCTGACCAGTTCTCGGGCTGCATCGTGATCTTAGTTGCCAGCACATGCGCGTTTTCAATGTCAGGGGCAGGGTTCACAGCGAGGGTTTCACTATTACAAGTTGCCCCTTTGCCTAAAGCTGCAACATATAACAAATCGCGTTGCGGCAGGTACACGACTGCAGCATATGGAAAGCCGTTTTCAACAATGGCCAAAGAGTGTGCCCAAGTTTTTGACCCAGCTGCAAAGCTGCGTGTCCCATCAATCGGATCGATAACAAAGACGCGGGTTTTGTCCAATCGCAGGGTGCTGTCTTCGGTTTCCTCAGATAGCCAGCCATATTCGGGACGCGCGGCTTGCAATGTGTCTTCTAGCAAACGATTAACCGCGAGATCGGCTTCTGTTACAGGGCCTGCGCCATCTGGTTTATCCCAACGCTTTGTCTCTGGGCCGACAAATTGACAGGCAACTTTACCAGCAGCCAAGGCGGCATCAATCAAGAGCGTGAGATCTGCGGCTTGATCAATGTCCGCTTTAGTTTCCGGCAAGGGTCATCCCCTCGACCAACAATGATGGCACAACACGCGACAGGTGACTGCGCGCGTCATTTGCAGGTATGAGTGTCTTTAGCATGTCCAACAAATTGCCTGCGATAGTGATTTCGTTCACGGGGTATGCAATCTCGCCGTTTTCAATCCAAAACCCGGAGGCACCGCGCGAATAGTCGCCGGTATTTGGATTGATGGTTGAGCCGATCATCGATGTCACCAAAAGGCCCGTTCCCATATCACGAACCAAGTCCGCACGGCTGTGCGTCCCTGGTGTCATTTCGATATTCCAATTTGCCGGAGAAGGAACCGACCCGATACCGCGGGCTGCATTGCCAGTGCTGTTCAGGCCAAGCTTTAAAGCCGAGGCAAGGTCCATGGTCCAGTTGGTGAGTACACCCTTGTCAATGATCTTACGATGTTGTGTTGGTAAGCCTTCGCCATCAAATGGGCGCGACCCGCTGATGCGGGGGCGGTGCGGATTTTCTAGGACAGAAAGTGCAGATGGCAGAATTTCATGTCCTAATGAATCCTTTAACCAAGACGAGCCACGCGCAATCGCAGCGCCATTAGAAGCACTCAGGAGATGACCGATCAACGACGATGAAATTCGCTCGTCAAAGAGCACGGGATAGGAACCTGTTGTTGGTCGCCGTGCATGCAGGCGTTCAATCGCGCGACGTCCGGCTTGTTGGCCGATTTCGTCTGCACTGCGTAGGTCTGATTGAAAGGTACGAGAATCGCCATCATAGTCACGTTCCATCCCTGTGCCCGTGCCTGCAATACCCACGCATGACAGCGAGCGCCCGGTGCGTATGTAGCCACCGGAAAATCCGTTTGATGTGGCGAGATGGATATTGTGTTGTCCGTATCCTGCAGATGCGCTTTGGACTTGTGTGATGCCATCTATGCCTGCACAGGCCGCTTCGGCTGCCATTGCGTCTGCTTGTAAAGCAGCAGGCGAGGGCTCGTCTGATGGATCGGCGAGTTCTAATGCGGCAAGGTCCCAATCTTTCGCAAACATATCGGCCGAAGCTAAAGTCGCATAAGGATCTTCTGGGGCTTCTTTTGCCATAGCCACTGCGCGCTCTGCCATCGAGGCAATGGTGCTTAAGCTTGTGTCTGATGACGAGACTTGGGCTTGGCGTTTTCCGACGAACACTCGCAATCCGATATCGACGCCTTCAGACCGTTCTGCCTGTTCTAGCTTACCGTCTCGGACCTCGATTGATAGCGAATTTCCTTCGGCTGCCATCGCGTCTCCACCGTCGGCCCCTGCTTGTTTCGCGGCATCCAGCAAAGCTTGGCATAGCTGTTCAGGAGATTGTGTCATCGGGACCTCTTTTACTTGGTTTCTTAAGAGCTAGACAGACCGTGCGCCCGCTGCAAGGCCTCATGTCTTGGAGGGGCACAAAAAGCCGCCCAAGTTGGGGAGGGCGGCTTTGGAATTCAGAACAGGGGTCTTATCGCAGACGTTGCCCGTTTGCGATGATCTCTCCGTTGTCTTTAACCTGCACACGAGATGTTAATGTATCCTCTCCTTCGCCAGGTGTGGTGAACAGCCCCATCATCATGCGCGCGCCAAGGGCTTGTTGGTCTGGCAAAAGCCCCAGATCAGCCAAGCTGGTAATCAAGCCATTCGCGCCGACCAATTGCAGATTAACCTCGCCGCTTGGTGCAGGAAGACCATCAAAGGTTTCCAGATTTTCATTGTCAAAGGTAAAGCCGCCTGTACCGGTAAGTTCTGTGCCTGCGATGGAGACCCTGAGGCCATTGATGTCCAAGGTGTTGATCTCGCCAGGGGACTGATTGCCTATCTCAACAGCGGCTATTTGAGTTTCATCAAAAAGATCAAAGAATAATTTCAATTTACCGCTGACGTCGAATGCGAGGGTGGCTGGATCATGAGGTAGGCCACCTTCTGGGTCGACCAAGCTCCATAATAACTCAGGTACATTGAAATCATGAAGACCGAACGCAAGGGCGAAATCCTGTTCAGCGTCTGATTTTGACACAGGCGCGGTCAGGTTCATATTCATGTGGCGCATGTTTAGTGCGATTGGGAATGGAATTTGATCACCACTGAGATTAATTGTGGCATCGTCACCTTGCACCGAGTACTTAAGCCCGTTGGCATCAAAAGCAGTTGTTAATGTCCCACTTTCCGAGGTTGTTTGCGCGGAAAACGCATGTGAATCTGCACGTAAATCGACTGCAGTGGTGCCCTCTTTATATGTAAAACTGCTGGTATATTTAAGGCCGGCACCCAACAGTTGTGTAATGTTCTCAAAACCGAAGGCGGTATTCAATGGGGATACAGTTGTGCCTGTATAATCGAGGTCGTTGAGCTCTCCCTGTAGGCTGAATAAATCATTATCATCGCCGGTAATCGCCATATTGTATACCATTGATGCGCCTGACATCGTGTCCGATTGATGCCGCATCTCGCCACGTTCTATATTTGAACGCCCCTTAAAGTCGGCCAGCGTTAGATCCAGATCAATATGTGGAATAGGTTTGTCTGTTTCGATGTCGAATTGAGACAGCGAAATTGTCCAAGTATCAAAACCATAGTCGAGTGCTATGTTTTCTGGCGTGCCTGAAGCAATAATTTTTGAACCGGACCGATTAGAGGCCGCCGTAGCTGTGACACGTCCTGCATCTTCTATGTTGCTTTCAAAGTCTATATTAAAAGCTTGTGGAAAGATAATGCTTACGGTTCCGTCACCGCGTTCGTCGAATGTTACGGAGGGAAGTTTGACCGTGAAACCTGACCCACCTTTTGTTCCAGCTATTTGTAAATCGGTTACGGTTAAGACACCTCCAAGGAGGCTTTCGGTTGCAGACACGTCGAGATCGCCGATTGCCACCTGTTCTTTCCAAGTGTCCCATACATCTTGTGCTGTGAGATCCGCAAATGCAGGCTGCGCGGTTAGCGACAATGAGACGGTTAGACCCAGCACGATTCCATAAGTGCGGTTAAATTGAATGGACATTAACGAACCTTTCTTTCTCATAACGCGTGCACTGCTCCCGAACCCACGGGACCAGCTGTGAGGCTGAATGCCATTTTACCTGCTGTGCACTGTGGTTGCATCCTATATGGTGATTAAAAATTGAAACCGGTAATAGATAGGACGCGATTTATGGATTTTTCTGGTAAAACAGTCGTCATAACGGGTGCGAGCCGCGGAATCGGAGCTGAGACTGCGCGTGTTTTTGCCGAAGCAGGGGCAAATGTGGCTTTGTTGGCGCGCAATACAGATGCGTTAAATGCGATTAGCACGGAAATCGGTGACCGTGCTTTGGCGTTACCTTGTGATGTTGGAGACTATGCATCTGTTGCGACTGCATTGAGCGAAGCAAATACACATTTCGGAGCATTGGATGTGTTGATTTGTAATGCGGGCATGATTGATCCGATTGCGCGCATTACGGACGCTGATCCGGCAGATTGGGCAACTTTGATACAGGTTAACATTACCGGCATGTTCAATGTTATGCGCGCGGGCGTGCCGTTATTGAAAGCAAACGGTGGTGGGACAGTTTTGACTATCGGATCAGGAGCCGCGCAACGACCGCTAGAAGGATGGAGTGCGTATTGTTCTTCAAAAGCGGGGGCCTTGATGTTGACGCGTGCATTAGATTTGGAAGAGCGAGAGAACGGTATTCGGACGATCAGCCTGTCACCGGGCACTGTTGCAACGCAAATGCAGCGCGAGATTAAAGACAGTGGTATGAATGCCGTCAGTCAACTTGATTGGGAAGATCATATTCCAGCGGATTGGCCTGCGCGAACATTGCTGTGGATGTGCTCTTCCCAAGCCGATGAGTTTATTGGCGGTGAGATTTCCTTGCGGGATGAAACGATCCGGGGTCGGGTCGGTTTGATTTAATTCAATGACTGACCCAGAAAATCGCACGGCTGTTGTGATCGGTGCTGGTCCGGCTGGCCTTATGGCTGCGGATCAAATTGCACAGGCAGGGCATGATGTTCTTGTACTTGAGGCCAAGCCATCTGTTGCGCGCAAATTCTTGATGGCAGGAAAATCGGGTTTGAACCTGACAAAAGACGAAGCGCTTCATAGGCTTCTCACACATTACGGCCGCGCGCAAAATGACCTGTCTCCGATGTTGCAGGGCTTTGACGCGCAGGCTGTGCAAGAGTGGGCGCGCGGATTAGGGCAAGAGCTATTTACAGGGTCAACGGGGCGGGTGTTCCCTGAAGTGATGAAAGGCTCACCTCTGCTGAGGGCGTGGTTAACGCGGCTGGATGCGCTGGGCGTTGAACGGCGCACGCAGTGGCGGTGGTGCGGGTGGCATGAGGGTGCTTTGCTTTTTGAAACAGCAAAAGGGCGCCGTGTGGTTCAGGCAACGACGACTGTTTTGGCTTTGGGGGGCGCAAGCTGGGCGCGGCTAGGGTCAGATGGAATATGGGCTGAAATTTTACGAAAACAGGGTGTCGATCTTGCGAATTTCGCACCGTCGAATGCGGCTGTGTCACGCGAGTGGAGCGAACATATGCGCCCTCATTTTGGGACTGCATTAAAGGCTGTTGGGTGGAGTGCTGGAGATCTGCGCAGTCGTGGCGAAGCGATCCTGTCCAAACGAGGCCTTGAAGGCGGGGGAGTGTATCCTCTGACCCCAGCTTTGCGCCGGGGGGCGACACTCTATATTGATTTGATGCCGGATGTTCCGTTGGAACGTTTGACCTCGCGATTGCCTAAAGATCGAAAAAAAGCGCGCCTGTCGCAATGGTTGAAAAAAACGCTGAAGCTGCCAGCCGTTAAAGTGGCGCTGTTTAATGAGGTCACGGCATCATATCAAAGTGTTTCTTTTGAGAAATGGCCGGAATTGGTCAAGCATCTACCGATCCAAGACGCAAAGCTACGTCCGATAGATGAAGCAATTTCGACGTCAGGTGGCGTCATGTTTGAAAGCATGAATGCAGATCTGATGTTGCACAAATTGCCAAGCGTCTTTTGTGCAGGCGAAATGCTGGATTGGGAGGCGCCGACAGGCGGGTACCTGTTGACGGGCTGTCTTGCCACGGGCCGGTGGGCTGGCCAAGGTGTCGCGCGTTTTCTAGCGTGAGCGCGCCATCATAGCCAAACGGATCAACGCACGTTCTGTCAGCGCAAGTGCAGGGGCGCTTTGACCTGCTGATCGCAGTTGTAAGTCCGTATCTGTTAGCAGCGTTAACGCATTTTGCAATTTTTGTGCGCCCCAGTTTTGGGCTTGTCGTAAAACGAGATCACGACGTTTGCCATAAAGTGGTGGGCGTAAAGAACCGATGCCCTGTGCAGGGCCGCCGCTTGCACCCGCCACGGTGTAAAGTGTGCGAAAATGACGGGTGGCGCCGATACACAACGTGACGGCATTGGTGCCTTGAGCCTGCAATTTGCGCAGAATCGGCCCGATTTCTGTGCTGCGGCCTTCGGCAACGGCATTTAATAAATCATCCAGCGCCGCTTCGGTGGATTGTGGGGCTACTGCATCAATGTCAGCAAGCGTCAACGCAGCTGTGTCACCATGTTTATAGAGCGCAAGTTTCTCGATCATTCGGGAAAAATCGCCGGGCCCGATATCATTGGCGATATCGCCAAGTGCAGACATGCTGTCGGTGGGCACATCACGAATGTTGTTTTCACTGAGAATTCGCTCAATCTCTGCCCGTGTCGGCGGGTCATCATAGATCCCAACGGCATAGGCGTTGCGATGTGCTTCAAACGCTTTACGCAGCTTTGAACTGGCTTTGAGTTGACCTGCTGTCACGATAATTTGCGCATCCCCAGGGCGCCATTCCTCTAGCGCGACCAAGATAGCAGGGGCCGCTGTATCTGTTGCGTCCTCAATGAAGACAGCGCGTTGACCAGGAAAGAATCCCACGGCTTTTACGGCATCCAGCACCAGAGCCGGATCTTTGCGAAGATCGCTTCCGGGCATGCGTGACAAGCGCATTTCTTCTTCGGCAGCAGGCCCCAGCAAGGCAGCTAGAACCTGTTGACGTTTCAGCGCGACGCGCATGGTATCGCCGCCATAAATCAAAAGCCCGGTTTTTCCGGGATCTGGTTTGGCGAAATAGCTGTCAGCGTCGCGCGTGCTGAGTTTCATTCTTCATCCAGCGTTATGGTGAAAAGCCGTGTGACAATTTGATCCGCCAGAATGACCATCAAGCGCTCATGGGCATCATTTTCGCTGGCTTGTGTTTGAACTGTCGTGCCTGTCGCTGAATAACCAGTGAAATTCTCAACGTCACCGCTGGCTATAATCTGGCCGTCTGATTCTCTGACCAGTGTATAGTCTGCAGTTCCCAACAGAGAGTAACGAGTGATCTCGCTATCGGCGGTAATCGCTTGGCCAACTTCGCGGCTACTGAGGGCCAGGTCCAGACGATATTCGCCTCCTGAACTGCGCCCCAAACGATTTTCCAAATTGCGGACCAGATAGTAAGCGTCTTCGACAGGATTGCTTTTGATCTCTTCGGGGGCTTGAATATAGACATTGTTTTGCAGCTTGGTGCCTGCGCCATTTGGGCCATAGACAGGTGTAAAGCCACAGGCGCTGAGGGCCGCCAATGCGCCCCCCAGCGTGATGAATTTTCGGCGATTAGACGACCACATTGACGATTCTACCCGGTACGACGATCAGTTTCTTAGGGGCTGCACCATCCAAAGTTTTGACCACGACGTCATGTGCAAGCACTATCGCCTCAATTTGGTCCTTTGGCATGTCTTTGGCCACGGTGATTTCGCCGCGCCGTTTGCCGTTGATTTGGATTGGCAGAGTGACATTGGCTTCGACGAGCATAGCTTCGTCTACTTTGGGCCAAGGCGCTGTTGTGATCAATCCTTTACCCCCTTGACGGGCCCAGATGTCCTCGGCGAGGTGCGGAGTCATTGGAGACATCAGTTGTGCCAATGTCATGATCGCCTCGCGCTGGGCAGCAGCGCTTGCCTTTGATTTGTTCAAAGTTGCTGTAAAGCCATAGAGTTTTGCAATTGCAGCGTTAAAACCAAATGAGTCCACGCCCAGAGTCACATCACGGATACATTTATGCATTTCGCGCAATAGGTCATCGTCACCTTGACCTTTTGCGTTTGTATCCATGTTGGCGATCTTTTCGCTCATTGTATGGACGCGATTGAGATGCTTGAACGCAGCATCCGCACCAGATGCGGTCCATTCAACATCCCGCTCTGGGGGGCTATCGGATAGGACAAACCAGCGAGCCGTATCAGCACCATAAGCCGATATGATTGCCAGAGGGTCGACAACGTTGTTTTTTGACTTCGACATCTTTGCCGAAGGAATCACATTTACGGCTTCACCAGTTTCTTTAACAAAAACACCGCCGTCACGTTCTTCGACTTCGGCGGGATAGTGGTAAACAGTACGCCCATTTGCGTCCTTGCGCTCGGCGTTCTCGTAAATTGCATGTGTAACCATGCCTTGAGTAAACAGCGCGTCGAAAGGTTCTTTTGCACTTTCGGGAAGGTGACCGCAAATCTGCATGGCCCGTGAAAAGAATCGTGAATAAAGCAGGTGCAGAATCGCATGCTCGATGCCGCCGATGTATTGATCGACATTCATCCAATAGTCGGCTGCGGCCAAATCGGTCGGCGTTTTTGCATTTGGTGCGGTAAAGCGCGCGAAGTACCAAGATGAATCAACGAATGTATCCATCGTATCGGTTTCACGTTGCGCAGGTTTGCCACAGGCCGGGCAAGAACAATCGCGCCAGCTAGGATGGCGATCCAGTGGGTTGCCGGGAATCGAGAAGTCAATTGCCTGACCATCTTCATCGTAGGGCAGCGCAATGGGCAGGTTTTCTTTCTTTTCAGGCACCACGCCACAGTCTGGACAATGAACCACGGGAATCGGGCAGCCCCAATAGCGCTGACGTGACAAGCCCCAGTCACGCAAACGGAATTTCGTCACGCCTGTGCCCCAACCTTGAGCTTCAGCAGCGTCGACGGCGGCGTTGACAGCATCCTCACCCGTTTGTTCGGCGGAACCTGCAAAACCCTTGGTATAGTGAACGGTTTCAGTTTTTGTGGGAACAAAGGCTGTTTTCAACTCAGATGCATTACCGGGTGCTTCAAATACGGGAATAATGGGAAGGTCGTATTTGGTTGCAAACTCAAAATCGCGCTGGTCATGGGCTGGGCAGGCGAAAACCGCGCCGGTTCCATAATCCATCAAAATAAAGTTCGCGATCCACACAGGAAGTTCCCAGTTGGGATCAAGGGGGTGTTTGACGCGAATTCCTGTGTCGTACCCCAGTTTTTCACCGGTTTCGATGGCCTCTTCGGTGGTGCCACCTTTTCGGCATTCAGCAACAAATTCGGCAACGTCACTTGATTCGGCCTCTAGTGCCTTAGCGATTGGGTGATCAGGAGAAATCCCCACAAAAGATGCGCCCATTAATGTGTCTGGGCGAGTCGTGTAAACAGTGATGGGATCTCCCTCATCCACACGTTCAAAATCAAATTCCAGCCCACGAGATTTGCCGATCCAGTTTTCTTGCATCAGACGTACTTTGGCTGGCCAATTTTCAAGGCTGTCCAAAGCGGTCAGGAGCTCGTCGGAATAATCGGATATTTTAAAGAACCATTGCGTCAACTCGCGGCGTTCCACCAATGCACCAGAGCGCCATCCGCGACCGTTTTCGACTTGTTCGTTGGCCAGAACGGTCATGTCCACTGGGTCCCAGTTCACGACAGCGTTCTTACGATACACCAAACCTTTTTCGAGGAAATCTAGGAACAAAGCCTGTTGCTGGCCATAATAGTCTTCGTCGCAGGTCGCAAACATACGGGACCAATCCAAAGACAGGCCAAGCGGCTTCATCTGGTCGACCATTGTGTCGATGTTGCTATAGGTCCAGTCTTTAGGATGCCCACCAGATGCCATTGCGGCATTTTCTGCGGGCATGCCAAAAGCGTCAAATCCCATTGGGTGTAAGACATTGTGGCCTGTCGAGAGCTTATATCGCGCGATCACATCGCCCATAGTGTAATTTCGGACGTGCCCCATGTGGAGTTTCCCAGAAGGATAGGGAAACATTTCAAGCACATAATACTTGGGCTTGTTGTGATCTTCGGTGGCTTTGAAAATGGCGGCCTCGTCCCAGGTCTTTTGCCATTTTACTTCGATTTCCGAGGCAGTGTAACGCGACATTAATTGCGGTCCTTTGTTTTTAAACGCCGGAGCACGAAAACGCCGGGCATTTTACCCGGCGTCATACGTGTATTTTGTCAGCAAATCCAGTCAATCCAGTGGAGCACCGAAGTGTTCGTGCGAATTGAGCGGCATTAGCCTAGAATTTCTTATCGGCAATACGCAGCTGACGCGCCCGAGAGAGAATCGCGTCTTCAACAGACCGCACAGTTTCTTTACTCACTGAACGGCCACCGTTTGTTTGCAGGGCTAAGTTCAGGGAGCGCGCCTCAAGAGCAGGGTCTTGGATGTGCACAGTCGCACGATAGGCCTGACCACCGCCGGGTGGGGTGCCGTATCCGGTGAGGATGAGACCAGTAAAAGGGTCAACAGATTCGATTGGTAGGAAATTCAAAACATCCAGGCTCGCTGTCCAGAGATAGCGATTCACCTGAAGGCGTTGTTCGGCCTGTCTTCCTTTAAACGCATCCCAAATCGTACCATCTTCCAGCTCAGCTTCGCGTAAGTCACTGTTATTTTGTACAGGCTCTGCGTTTCTGGCGCCTGATTGGCCATCTTGTGATTTGAAAACACCGCACGCCCCAAGAAAGCTGAGTGTTGCAAGGCAAAACAGAAGTTTACTCGGGATCCGCATAATAGGTTATTCCATAGGTATCGAGACGTTAACATACGTCTAGACAAGGGGAACAGCGGCAACAAGCTTATTCTTCTTACATATGCGTATGTGCGCCGGGTTGCCTTGATTTTGCGTAAATGAACTGTGGCACGGTTGCATCAATTTGTTGGGGAAAGGATTTCCATCAGCAGGCCAAGCTTGCGTCAGCCCCCCAAAACAGGCGAGACGGAATGCGTACTCAGGGACGCATCGGATTATCCGGAACGCTCTGGAAATTTTTAAACCCGAGGGAAAACCATGAAAAAGATTCTCTTCGCATCGACAGCTCTGGTTGCAACTGCTTCCGTTGCTTCTGCAGACATCGCAAACATCAAAATCAGCGGTTACGGCCGTTTCGGTCTTGGCTACGTTGAAGATCGTGCCGGCGACGAAACAGTAATCGTTTCTCGTCTGCGTATTAACGTTGATGCAAAAACTGAAACAGACGCTGGCGTTGGCTTTGATGCACGTTTCCGTTTGCAAGCTGACGAAGATGCGTCAACAGGCGAAGCAAACCAAGGCTCAATCAGCGGCGCGCGCTTCGGTGTTTCTTACGGCGGTCTGCGCGTTGAAGCAGGTAACGTATCCGGTGTGATCGATAACTCTGCTAACTACTTCGGTGAAGAGCCTGGTTTGGAAAACTTTGCCGGTCAGTATGACGCGGTTGACTATGACATCTTGGCATTCTCTTCCACAGGTGCAGGTTCTAACGGTGTATACGCACGTTATGAAATCGGTGATTTCGGTATCGCAGCATCTTACGATTCCGCACCTTCTGGTGGTGACGGTGATCGTTTTGACATCGGTGTAGACTACACATTCGGCGACTGGACTGCAGAACTGCTGTACGGTAGCACAGATGGCGCTGCTGGCGCAGATGATGACGACATCACAATATTCGTTATTGGCGGTTCAATCGGTGACTTCAATGTAACTGGTCTGATCGGTGACGAAGATGTTGCTGACGAAGAAGCATCTGACACATTCTACGGTCTGTCTGCTGGTTACGACGTAACATCTGCAACAACTGTTGTTGCTTCTTACGGTGGTGGCTCCGGTGACAACGACGCAGAATCTTTTGCTCTGGGCTTCATCCACTCATTGGGTGGCGGTGTTACCCTGCGCGGCGGTATCGGTTCTGATAAAGCAACTGACGACGCAGATTCCGTTACAACTGCTGACTTCGGTGTTCGCTTCAACTTCTAAGTTGATTTGAACCGAAAGATTTTAGGGCGAGTTCCTTTTGGAACTCGCCCTTTTCTTTTGGCTTTAAACATGGTTTCTCGCGCATGTATTTATCCGCGAGGTCTGTCATGTCGTTAGATGAAATCAAATCCCGTATCGCCATTGCCGAGGCGCAAGCAGGCCGAGCTGCTGGGTCGGTGGAATTAATTGCGGTTTCAAAGGTACAGCCGAATGCGCGCGTTGAAGGTGTCCTTGCGCAGGGGCATCGTGTCTTTGGTGAAAATCGTGTTCAGGAAGCTGCAGGAAAATGGCCTGAGTTTCGAGAACGATACCAAGGTGTTGATCTTCACCTATTAGGTCCGCTTCAAACAAACAAAGCACGGCAGGCGATGGAGTTGTGTGACACGATTCATTCGCTTGATCGTCCCAAGCTAGCGACAGTTCTTGCACGTCTTGCACAAGAATTGGGGCGTTGCCCGGATCTGTTTGTTCAGGTGAATACCGGGGAAGAGCCGCAAAAGGCGGGTGTTTTGCCTCGCGAGGCCGATGCTTTTGTGTCCGAGTGTCGCGGATTGGATCTGCCGATCAAGGGATTGATGTGTATCCCGCCAGCCGAAGAAGAGGCGGCATTGCATTTTGCTCTTCTTGCTAAAATAGCTGAGCGCAATGGATTATCTGGTCTTTCCATGGGGATGAGTAGCGATTTTGAAAAAGCGATTAGCTTTGGCGCGACACATGTACGGGTAGGGTCAGCGATTTTTGGAGCACGAACTTACGACGAATGAGGGATAATCAAGCGGGTTCCGATCATAACGCGTTCTGCAATCCAACGCAGATTGGTTCGTGAAAATGCGATGCAACCTTCGGTTCCAAAGCCGGGGCGGCGCCACTGATGTATAAAGATTGCCGACCCTTTGCCTGTGAGTGCCGGGTGCATGTTCCAGTCGATCACTAAAATTAAATCGTACAAAGGATCTGCGCGGCGCAAGGTTTCGTGACTGAAGTTATACGGAGCCCGAACATGTTGATTGTACTCTGGGGTGCCACTGGCATCAGACCATAGATCACGCGGACCGATAGGGTGGGCCCAGCCGACAGGTTTGGTTATTCTATCTGGCCGATAGAACATGCCGGTGATGCGATGTGTGCCAGTAGGCGTTGCCCCATCGCCTTCACGCTTATTCTGGGTGTATCCGCCTTTACCATGGCTGCATGGAAAGACGCGCCCATGAAACCGTACTCCGCGCGGCGTTAGAACCAGATCGGCAGATGTGTAGTGCGAGGTCACAGTATATGGCCAGATTTAGCGGCTTTGGTCGCGAGGTAGTTCATATTAAATGGATTCTCCCCAACTTTCAGTGCAACGCGTTCTGTGACCGTAATGCCTGTGTCTTCCATCATGGTAATTTTGTTGGGATTATTGGTCATCAGTCGCACCGAGTTGAACCCCATTTCACGCAGGATATTTGATCCAATACGAAAATCGCGCTCGTCATCTTCAAAGCCGAGGCGGTGGTTGGCGTCAACCGTATCAAAACCCTGGTCTTGTAAAGAATAAGCCCGCATTTTGTTGGCGAGGCCTATGCCGCGTCCTTCTTGATTGAGGTAAAGTAAAATACCAGCTTCTTCTTGTCCCATCTGAGCGAGGGCTGCACGCAGCTGTGGGCCGCAATCACATTTTAAGGACCCAAGTACATCTCCTGTAAAGCAGGCCGAATGTAGGCGTGTTAAGACAGGCTTGCTGCGATCTGGGCGGCCAATTTCGATGGCATAGTGCTCTTCGCCTCCGTCTTCAGGGCGAAAAACATGTACACGCCCATGTTCTGCTGCCTCGATGGGCAGGCGGGCTGCTGCGATTGGATGTTGAGGCGAGGTCTCGTCTAACAAAGGTTCAGCTGCAGTCAGAGGCAATGCGGTTAAGTCATGAGATCGTGCAAAGGCTTGGGCGTCTTGGATCGGAACACAGATCGACGCAGGTACGAGGCGCGCAGATTTTACTAGGATAATTGAGAGGCGATGCAGTTGAGCATCTCCTTCACGTTGGCTCTGCAGTGGTCCCTTCATTGGCGTCTGCAGGTCCGTTGCTGGTTCAGCGAGTGATCGAACCCAGTTGAGATCTCGGTCTTGTGGGATCAAGATACGGGCCAAGTCATGATCGTAAATGCGCGCCTTTAGCGTTTCGGCCCGGCGTGCCGTGAGGCAAATTACGGGTTGTGCAAGTGCGCGCAGGTCTTTTAGCCGCGCAGAGGTTAGAGTTTCTGCAGCAATTGCGAGAACCGCATGCTCTCCATTATAGATCACGATCGGCAAGCCCATACGTAGATCCACACGGGCGCGTGCAATGCGTTCTAACGTGGTTGGCAAGAGACTCATGAGCGGTGATTCCAGTAATGATGTAATATCGGACAGGTTTTAACGCCCGCTTGTAGGTGTAATCGCTACAAAAGTGAAACATTTACCACTCTACAGACAACTAGGCGTGAGGGATATGTTGCAACGCTTGTTCTTTTTTACGTGTCGTAACATGTCTTAGACAACATTATAGGAGGCCGCCGTGGCACAATTAAAGAAAATTCTGCTTGTAGATGACGACGATGACTTGCGTGAAGCGCTGAGCGAGCAGCTAATCATGACCGAAGAGTTCGACGTGTTCGAAGCAGATACTGGTGCTGGCGGTATGGATCGTACCAAAGAAGCGTTATATGATTTGATCGTTCTTGATGTAGGTCTTCCGGATACGGATGGTCGTGAGTTATGCCGCCTGATGCGCAAACAGGGTGTCAAATCACCTGTGTTAATGTTGACAGGCCACGACAGCGATGCGGACACGATTTTGGGTCTGGACGCAGGGGCGAATGACTACATCACGAAGCCGTTTAAATTTCCAGTTCTATTGGCGCGTATTCGTGCACAGTTGCGCCAACATGAGCAATCAGAAGACGCTGTGTTTGCGCTTGGGCCATATACTTTCAAACCATCCAGCAAGCTTTTGGTCACCGAAGACGATCGCAAAATTCGCCTAACTGAAAAAGAAACCAATATTCTGAAATACCTATACCGTTCAAGTGACGGTGTTGTACCTCGGGATGTGCTATTGCACGAGGTTTGGGGTTATAATGCTGGTGTCACCACTCATACGCTTGAGACGCATATCTACCGTTTGCGTCAGAAGATTGAGCCGGACCCCTCAAACGCCAGACTGCTTGTGACGGAATCTGGTGGATATCGTTTGAACCTTTAATCAACGGCTCCCGCGCATATCCGGGTTATGATATGCAACCTCCCTGTTGGACTTGCCGGGCCTTGTGCCCGGCATTTTTTATTTCAAATACAGGTGGGGATGCAATGATTTGTATATCAAATGGGTGGCGTTTCATTCGATATTTGAGGCAAATAGGCTCAACCTGAATCAACAGAGAGTTCTTGCGATGACCTTTACCCTTGCGACTTGGAATATTAACTCAGTCCGCCTACGCGAAGCCCTGGTTGCTCAGCTTTTGCGCGATGAAGGTCCGGATGTACTGTGTTTGCAAGAATGTAAAAGTCCAGTGGACAAAATTCCGATGGATGCATTTCGGGATCTCGGTTACGCGCATATGATCGCGCGGGGACAAAAAGGATACAATGGCGTCGCTATCTTGTCTCGTCTTCCAATCGAAGATGCTGGCAGCAAGGATTTTGCGGACCTTGGTCACGCTCGACATGTTGCTGGCCGTTTGGCGAATGGTGTGACGATCCATAATTTCTACGTCCCAGCAGGGGGTGATAAGCCCGACCGCGAGGTGAACGAAAAATTCGGTCAGAAGCTCGATTATTTGACGGATATGCGAGATTGGTTTCATTCAGAAACACCTCAGCGCGCGATTTTGGTGGGAGACCTAAACATCGCTCCGCGTGAGGATGATGTATGGGATCATAAAAAAATGCTCAAGATTGTCAGTCATACACCAATTGAGGTTGAGGCTTTCCAAGCCGTGATGGAGGCAGGGGATTGGCACGATGTGACCCGCGCAGATATTCCTGATGGGCTCCTTTATAGTTGGTGGAGCTATCGCGCTAAAGACTGGGATGCCGCAGATAAGGGGCGGCGACTTGATCATATTTGGGCGACAGGTGATATTAAAGACAAGGCCCATTCTAGTCGCGTGCTGCGCCACGCGCGGGGGTGGGAAAAACCCAGCGACCACGCGCCGGTTTTTGCGACGTTTGATTTGTAAGACGGCTGAAGCAGATGCTCCCGCCCGTCGACGGATCTGCCGAACCGCTCTCGTTGGGCCAGGCAGCGCGCCTATGGCGCGCTGTGGGTGCATTTCGTGAAGTCTGCCCTTGGTTTCTGATGGGGAAGGCGACATATAGAGAGCAAGTTCCAATTGGAGACCAAGCAGATGATTGATATTCTAGGAGGCGCAACAGCGCCCGAAGCCGTAACAGATCTCATCAAAGACGTAGGCGAACAAAGCTTTATGCAGGATGTTGTTGAGACATCCATGCAAGTGCCCGTGATCGTTGACTTCTGGGCCCCTTGGTGTGGTCCATGTAAAACGCTAGGACCTATGCTGGAAGCGGCTGTGACCAAAGCCAAAGGTGCGGTCAAGATGGCAAAGGTTAATGTGGATGAGTGCCAGCAACTTGCAGCAGCTTTGGCGCAGCAAGGTCTCCCTTTGCAGTCAATTCCGACGGTGGTTGCGTTTTACCAAGGGCGTCCCGTTGATATGTTTCAAGGTGCTGTCCCGCAATCTGAAATTGAGAGCTTTGTGGCACGCATGGCCGAAGCTGGCGGCGGTAGTGCGGATGGCGGCCTTACTGAGGCGCTTACCATGGCTGAAGAAATGCTTGAAAATGGCGAGCACGAGGACGCTGTACAGATTTTTACAGCTGTGATGGGCGAAGACGACCAGAACGCCGCAGCATATGGCGGTCTGGCACGTACGTATGTTGCGATGGGTGAACTGGATCAGGCGGAGGCTGTGCTAAATGGTGCTCCTGCGGCGATCGGTGATGCGACGGAGATCGAAGCTGCCTATGCGCAAATTGAATTGGCGCGGCAGGCTGAAAATGCAGGCCCAGTGGCTGAATTACGCGCAAAGGTAGAGGCTGCGCCGGACGACCATCAGGCTCGGTTTGATCTTGCACAGGCGTTGCAGGCGACTGATGAAATGCAGGCAGCCGTAAATGAGTTGTTGGAAATTTTTCGTCAAGACCGAGAGTGGAATGAAGGGGCTGCCAAAGCACAGTTGTTCACGATTTTTGACGCGCTTAAGCCCAATGACCCAATCGTTTTGGCGGGGCGTCGAAAACTTACATCGATGATATTTGTCTAATGGGCTGTGCGCACTAGATATCTGATTATGATACAGCTTGCCGACCTCCCCGATATCTTACCTATTTTCCCTTTGCCCAGTGCAGTTTTACTGCCTCGGGCAAAGTTACCTTTGCATTTATTCGAACCTCGTTACTTACAGATGTTTGAGGATTGCCTGAAAACGTCTCAGCGACTTGTTGGGATGATCCAGCCCAGTGGCGATGGTTTGCATCGTGTTGGCTGTGCAGGGCGTGTCACACAGTTTTCTGAAACGGACGACGGCCGCTATATGATTACCTTGACGGGGATTTCTCGTTTTGTTTTTGCACAAGAGGTTGATGGGTTTACGCCATATAGACGTGCGCGCGTTAATTGGCAGCCTTTTGAAGGCGACATGCATAGTGAAACATGTGATTTTAACCGGGCGCATCTGCTGGATCTGCTTGCGCGATTGTTTGCGTCACGAGGGCTATCGACTGACTTGGACGGATTACAGGACGCCGGGGATGAGATGTTGATTAATTCGCTTTCGATGATGTTGGACTTTTCACCTGAGGATAAGCAAGCTTTGGTCGAGGCATCGGATTTAACAGCACGGGTGCAGGTTTTGACGGCGTTGATTGAGTTTGCACTGCGTAGTGGCGTCAAAGATGACGCAATCCAATAATTAAATTTAAATGAGGCTCGATCCATGAGTGAACAAAGTATCCCAACGGCCACAACACCGTTTGACCGCCGTATGCTTGAGGCATTGATCTGCCCAGAAACACAGACAGTTCTGGAGTATGATGTTGAGGCTCAAGAGCTTATTTCGAAATCGGCCAATTTGGCTTATCCAATTCGCAACGGCATTCCTGTTATGCTTCGAGACGAGGCGCGCACGATAGATTAGGGTGCGCTTTAAATCGGGCGCCCCTGTAGTAATTTGGGGATATCCCCAGACAGGCCTGCTGCCTCTTGTACAAAGCCACGCCGTAGGCCGCCAATCGCACCGGTTAGTCCAAGTCCTATATCACGCCCCAAGCGTAACAATGGATTGTCATTTGAAAACAGCCTGTTGAATTGATCGGTCGCAAGGGCTAGCGATGCGGTATCAAACCGCCGCCATTGTTGATAACGTGCAAGAACCAAAGGCGAAGCGGGGTCTTCTCCGCGGCGTGATGCTTGGATGATAACTTCGACAAGAGCGGCAATATCACGCAAGCCCGCATTCAGCCCTTGGCCCGCGATAGGATGCAGACCATGGGCGGCATCACCTACAAGAGCAAGGCGGGTTTCAATAAAGCTATTGGCGAGAGTGAGCCGTAGAGGGTAAGAAAAGCGCTGCCCGGCAAGGGAAATGTCACCAAGGAAATCTCCAAAGCGCGGTTTTAAGATCGAGAGATAGTCGGCTTCTGACATCGCTTGTATGGCAGCGGCCGCATTGGTCTTTTCACTCCATACGATTGAGCTGCGATTGCCTGTCAGGGGTAAAATAGCCAATGGCCCAGGAGGCATGAAAAATTGATGCGCAATGCCGTCATGAGGCTTTTCATGTTCGATTGCGCAAACCAAACCGGTCTGGCCATAATCCCAACCCGTGCGTTTGATGCCTGCGCGCTGTGCGGTACCGCTGTCGCGTCCATCAGCGCCAATCAATAGCGCGCCAGAGTAAACACTGCCGTCAGCGAGGGTCACAGACACCTGATCGCGTGTGGTTTCTTGATGAACAACAGGGGTGCCGGTGATTTGAGTGATCGCAGGTGTCGCATCTATTGCTGCCAACAAAGCCTTCCGTAGATAACGATCTTCGACCATGTAGCCCATCGGACCATCGTCTAAGTCACCTTGTTCGAAATGGACAAATAAAGGTGAGGGGCCGTGCCCTGCGTGACCATCGCTCACTTTTATTTCACGCATGGGCTGTGTGTGTTCTTCGATCCCGTGCCACACACCGATTTTATCCAACATTCGGGTTGATGCCAGCGCCAGCGCATAAGAACGGCCGTCGAAATTTCTTTGAAGCCGCGTGTCACGAGGGACAGAGTCTATAAGTGTGACGGCATGGCCATGTTGGGCCATCGCAAGTGCAAGAACAGGACCGTTCAAGCCGCCTCCGACGATTAATATGGGATGTGTCTGGGTCATGTGATTGAATATGGCGTGCGCGGGGAAATTGTCCATGGGGATCAATGCCGCAGTTGCGGATTTATTAAGGTTTGTTGATCAAAGGCCCTTATCCAGCATGCGGGAAAGTCACAGTGATTCGCTTTGCCTAACCCCTACATGAACTGTCGCTGGACGAAGTCGGGATTGCATTGTAACTTGAGTGCAAACTGGGGCGAAAATGATCCCGAAAATTGAGGCATGACTATGAACTTTCCTGAGCGGTTTGCATCCCTTCCGCCTTATGCGTTCCCGCGTTTGCGCGCGCTGCTTGATCCGCATGCTCCGGGTGGTGACCCTGTGCAGCTGACGATTGGTGAACCTCAGCATAAATTTCCTGCGTGGGTCACAGAGATTATTGCGGAAAACGCTGCTGGCTTTAATAAATATCCTCAAAACGAGGGCAGTGATGATTTGCGTCAGGCTATGGCCGACTGGGTCGCGCGGCGTTATAAGGTCTCACTGGACCCTGCAACACAGCTGATGGCTTTGAATGGGACGCGGGAAGGGTTGTATAATGCGGCTATGGCGCTGTGCCCTGAAGAGAAGAACGGGCAAAAACCTGTTATTCTGGTGCCAAATCCCTTTTATCAGGTCTATATGATCGCAGCAATTTCTGTTGCTGCAGAGCCTGTGTTCGTACCCGCCACGGCAGCCACAGGCCATTTGCCGGATTATGCGAGCCTGCCACCCGAAATTTTAAACCGGGTGACTGCGGCTTATATTTGCTCTCCAGCAAATCCGCAGGGCGCTGTCGCTAGCCGGACGTATTGGACCCAACTTATTCAGCTTGCTGAGAAGTATGATTTCAAGATCTTTGCGGATGAATGCTATTCTGAAATTTATCGCGATACGGCTCCCATTGGGGCTCTGACTATTGCAGATGAACTCGGGACAGACCCTGAACGCGTGGTTTTGTTCAACTCGCTGTCTAAGCGATCAAACTTGCCAGGGTTGCGGGCAGGTTTAATCGCTGGCGGTCCGGAAACGATTAAACGCGTTAAGACGCTGCGGTCTTATTCAGGATCGCCTAGTCCTGCACCATTGCAGGCGGCGGCTGCCAAGGTTTGGGCCGATGAAGAGCATGTGATCGCGAACCGTGCTTTGTACCAGGAAAAATTTGTCATCGCAGATGAGGTGTTTTCGGGGTTGCAAGGCTATCTGCCGCTCGAAGCAGGTTTCTTCTTATGGTTGCCGGTTGATGACGGTGTGGCAGCTACTGTGAAGCTTTGGACGCAAACAGGTGTTAAGGTTCTACCGGGGGCGTATTTGGCGCAGGGCGAGGGAGCTCAAAACCCCGGTCACGAATTTATCCGTGTGGCGCTTGTTGCTGACGCAGAACAAACGCGAACTGCGCTGATAACTTTGCGAGACTGTCTATACTAGACAACTGCTTCCAGACGTTAGTTTGGGGCCAACAATAAAATAAATGATAACCAGCAAAGCGGTACACGAGCGAAACAGCCAGCCGCATTGCATATGGAACCCGAGGTTAGGCATGGCATTTCAGACCCGTGGCAGAGATCCGCTGCTAGATAGCAATATGCAAGCCGCTATTGAAAAACGCGGTAAAGAGCTGATTGGGCTCGGCCTTATTGTGCTTGGTTTAATCGTCGCTGTAATGATTGGATCTTACGCACCAGATGATAGCAACTGGATGGTTTCAAGCGATGCTCCAGTGCAGAACTGGATGGGGCAAACCGGCGCATCCATTGCTTTTATTTTAATAACTTTTCTAGGCTTGGGCAGCTGGGCTATTTCTGTATTCTGCCTGTGCTGGGGGATGCGGTTCATGTTACATCGTGGAGCCGAGCGAATTGTTTGGCCGTCCTTGATGTTGATCGTCTGGCTGATCGTTGTTGCTTTGCATTTTGAAACGTTATTGCCTGATGGTGAGTGGCAGAATTTTCACAGTTTTGGCCTCGGCGGAATGATTGGTAATACCGCATTGGGTGGGCTGTTGGCACTTTTGCCGTTCGGCCTGGCGTTTTTGGTGAAATCTCTCTCCTTTATCACAGCACTTGGCGCGATCATGCTGGGTGTTTTTGTGTTGGGATTTTCGCGCACGGAACTGTTTGCGATCGGGCGTTTTGTCGTTCTTGGTCTCATCCTCTGTTATGATTGTATCGCACGCCTGCTGGGGCGCGGTGCGACAACAGGTCTGCAAGCGGCCAAGGATCTTGGGGCGCGTCGGGCTCAGGTGAATGCGGGAAATACGGGGGCGTATGCCTTTGAACAAGATGCCGATAGCTCTGCGCAAGAACAGGCTATTGCTTTTGCAGAGGCCCCCTTTTCTGATCGTGAAGAGGCACCATATGAGCAAGCGGAAGATGAGTATGCCCAATATAACACTGCGCAATTTAGAACCTATCCAGCAGTAGATTCTACGCCACAGACGCAGCCAAATTATCAGGCGGAATTGCCAATATCAGAGCCTGAACAGCCTAAGTTGGGATTGTTCAGCCGTGCCAGCAGTTTTATTCGCGGCGCTGATGCAGCCTCTGAACCAGTGATTGATGACGAAGTGATCGAGGGCATAGAGGGTGACCCGTTCGCTGATCTTGAAAACCTCTCTGGCGACGAACGTATTTCGCAAAAAATCGCCAACGCGGTTCGCATCCGGCGCGCCCGTACTGCGCCTGATATGCCGTTAACAAAAGGTCGTGGAAAGCGCCCTGAGCCGTTGATTTTTAATCCCAATAAAACAGCAGCCGCGACCACGGGGGTTGAGCCGTTGTTGACAGCAGAGGCTTTGCAACCCACTCTCGCGGCGCCATCGGATATGCTTTCGGAAGAGGGCAGCTATGATCATGAAACTATGGCAGGCGCGCACATAGACTATCAGAATTATGATCATATACAGCCGTCAGAACCTGCTCTGGATTCGACAATGAGCGAACACCAGCCCGAATACCAATCCGAGGCTGAAGCGATTTCTGCACAGTTTGGTGACTCCTTTGATAAGGCTGGCCATGAAGCGGCCCCGCTAGCACAGACACGCATTGCACGATCTGAAACTGTTGCGCCTGCTCCTATCGTTCCGGTTTCGGATATTCCGGTTGCACAGGAACGCAAAGCAGTTGTTGAGAAGCCGCAAACAAGATCCTTGCAGCCTTCAACACGTGCACGCGCCGAAGCACAGCCGAATTTGTTTAACGCAGAGGATAGCGATTTTGAATTGCCGCCTCTGTCCCTATTAGCAAGTGCAGATAATATTGAACGGCATCATCTGAGTGATGAAGCGTTGGAAGAAAACGCACGTATGCTGGAAAACGTGTTGGATGATTATGGGATAAAGGGCGAAATCGTATCTGTGCGCCCTGGTCCAGTTGTCACAATGTACGAGCTAGAGCCTGCACCAGGTTTGAAAGCCTCGCGGGTTATTGGGTTGGCAGATGATATTGCACGCTCCATGTCTGCACTTTCTGCGCGTGTGTCTACTGTGCCTGGGCGATCGGTGATCGGTATTGAACTCCCCAATGAAAATCGCGAGATGGTCAGTTTTCGCGAAATGCTCTCTAGTCGGGATTACGGCGATGGGAATCAAGCACTGCCATTGGCATTGGGTAAGGATATAGGCGGGGATGCCGTGGTGGCAAACCTCGCTAAGATGCCGCACCTGTTGATCGCAGGGACGACGGGGTCAGGTAAATCTGTGGCGATCAATACGATGATCTTATCGCTGCTGTACAAGTTAACGCCTGATGAATGTCGCCTTATTATGATCGATCCAAAGATGCTGGAATTGTCGGTTTATGATGGCATCCCACATCTTCTGTCGCCTGTTGTGACAGATCCCAAAAAAGCGGTCGTTGCTTTGAAATGGGCTGTGGGAGAAATGGAAGATCGGTATCGTAAAATGTCCAAAATGGGTGTGCGCAATATCGCCGGCTACAATGGGCGCGTCGCCGAAGCTTTGGCCAAAGACGAGATGTTTTCACGGACTGTGCAAACTGGTTTTGACGAAGAGACTGGCGAGCCGATTTTCGAAACAGAAGAGTTTGAACCGAAGAAACTACCATATATCGTTGTGATTGTCGACGAGATGGCGGATTTGATGATGGTCGCGGGCAAAGAGATCGAGGCCTGCATTCAACGTTTGGCTCAGATGGCACGTGCTTCTGGTATTCACCTTGTTATGGCCACACAGCGCCCGTCTGTGGATGTGATCACAGGCACAATTAAGGCGAACTTCCCCACGCGGATTTCATTCCAAGTGACCTCTAAAATTGATAGCCGAACGATCCTTGGTGAAATGGGGGCAGAACAGCTATTGGGCATGGGGGACATGCTATATATGGCGGGTGGCTCTAAGATTACCCGTTGTCATGGGCCGTTCGTATCTGACGAAGAAGTTGAAGAGGTTGTTAACCATCTGAAGCAATTTGGTCCGCCTGAATATGTTGGTGGTGTACTGGATGGTCCGTCCGAGGATAAGGCCGAAAATATTGACGCGGTGTTGGGGCTAAATACAGGTGGAAACACGAACAGTGAAAACGCGCTTTATGATCAGGCAGTGGCGATTGTGATTAAAGACCGTAAATGCTCGACCTCTTACATCCAACGCAAGTTGGGAATTGGTTACAACAAAGCAGCACGCCTTGTAGAGCAAATGGAAGAAGAAAGGCTGGTTTCATCGGCCAACCATGTCGGGAAACGTGAAATCCTTGTTCCTGAACAATAAGATCCACACATGAGTTAGATGCGAAATGTGTGAAAACCTGCTTATGAGGTCATGCGATATCGTATGACCTCTTTCTTTTTGCCTTTATCTACATATGTTCATGATATGAAACAGATCCTTTTTGCATGCGGCTTGGCCGCTTCGACTTTGATAGCCTCTGCAAGTTTGGCAGCGGATAAGTTAAGCTTGAACGCGATTTCGCATTACTTGACTGGTATTACCTCCGCGCAGGCAGATTTTACTCAGATCAGCAGTGATGGCTATGTCGCGACGGGGACCCTTTATATTAAACGCCCAGGCAAGATGCGTTTTGAATATGATGCTCCCAATACAGGAATCGTGGTTGCAGGGCAGGGCGCAGTAGCGGTTGCGGATGCTAAATCTAATACCGGACCAGAAATCTACCCTTTGTCACGGACGCCCTTGTCGATCATTCTTGCACGCACCGTTAATTTGGCAGCCGAAAACATGGTTGTGGGTCATGATTTTGATGGCACAGCGACTGTTGTAAAAGCTCAGGACCCAAAACGCACTGAGGCAGGCAGTATTGAGATGAGTTTTACAGGCTCGCCGATCGAACTGCGCCAATGGGTCATTTATGATTCATCTGGCGAGGCGACAACAGTTATTCTGGGAGAGATGAACATAGGTCTAAATTTGAATAACGATCTATTCAACAGCAGTAACCCAATATTGGATTAGCCAGCAGTATAGCGGCGCAATGCGGTGGCATAGTTGTCGATGACATTACGCCGCTTGAACTATTTTATATTCAACGTGCTTTTCTACAGCTCGCAAGTTGGGCCTGATAGGCATTTGAACGTGCAGACACACGTGTCGCAACATTCAATAGCCAAGGCTTTGCACGATGGCTTCCGCGGGCATAACCAGTATGCCCTTCGTGATAGGCGAGGTATTGATTGCGTGCGTCGGATAAGGCGATGCCATTGCGACGTTTGGTTTGGTTCATGTACCAACCCATAAAGTCAGTGGCGTCGTCAATACGGTCTCGACGTGCCCCCCGTTTTCCTGTCGCACGCTTATAGTCATCCCATGTCCCATCTAACGCCTGTCCATAGCCATAGGCGCTGGATTGACGGCCGACCGGGATGACGCCCAAAACGAATTGATGCGGTGTACGGGCATCTGCATCAAATTTACTTTCTTGGTGGATAACCGCCATTTGTACGTGGACCGGCACCCCCCATTTGCGTTCTGTAGCCTTGAAGGCACGCAGATACTTTGGTCGCTGTGTGACAATGCTGCATGCATTATCCAAATTACGCGGGGGAGTGTGGCTGCCGCTGCCACACGAAGCCAACACCAATAGCAGTGTTAAGGCACGAATTGCTTTGTTCATTTTTACTATGCTCGCTTTTTAGAATGATTTTAGCAAATCGAACAGCTTTTGAAATCCCTTCTGTGATGATCAGGGCCACATTGTTGTGACAGGTGAGGAATTGGCGAGATTTCGCAGTAAAGGCAGGAACAAAAACTGTGCCAAAGATCCGCGGATCGACTGTTCATTAGATCGTTACACACTGTTTCTCTGAAAAAAGCTCGAGAGGTTGGACAACGGCTAAAGTTTAAGGCAAAAGAATGGGAGAGGATTTAAGTATATGTTAGAAACCCGTGCACGGTATAATATTGGTCAAGTTGTTCGACATCGTAAACACCCGTTTCGCGGCGTTGTTTTTGACGTAGACCCTGTATTTTCAAACAGTGATGAGTGGTATGAGGCGATTCCCGAAGACACGCGCCCAGCCAAGGATCAGCCATTTTATCATTTGTTGGCAGAAAATGACCAAAGTTTTTATGTAGCCTATGTGTCAGAACAAAACCTGATTGCGGACTATTCAGGAGAGCCGGTTGGCCACCCTGATGTCTCTGAAATGTTCACAGGTTTTGACGACGGAAATTACCAATTACAGTATCAGCTCAACTAAGGCTGAAGCCGTATAGATGTATCCGCTGAACATAGGATGTCTGTGTGTATTTCGATGATATACCTTTGGTGGTATAATACCTCCGACACTTTTCTCGCATGGGGGCAAACTGTATAAAGTGCCGGAGGGAGCATTCTCAGCTCTGATGTGGACCCTAAGCAGCCTCTGTGGCGTCGAGCCGTTTGAAATGCGTCGAATTCATGGCTGCGCGCTGTAAGTTTCGAAGATTATATTTAACTTTGAGTAACATTCGATGCGATTATCGTGTCAGCCTTCCCTCTATGGGCTCGAGGGCCAACGTTTTCTGATCGTATTTCCTCAAATCGTTTCCAGACTGAGTTCGTCTTGGTGACAGGGTACTATTGATGCAGAAGTATAGTCATATGAATTGCCTCTGAGGGCATTGCCAAGATGACTGATCTAATCAGGTAGATCCTTGTGAGAAGTGCTTTGATGTTTAGTTTCTATGCGCCATTGGCCCAAGATATTGATAAGGGGTAGGGCGTTATTTGACAGTAATGTTGAGCCACTTTGTAATGAGGCGTTTAGGCAATTGAGAAGGTTAATTTAAGTTCGTTCGTTTGTGCAACACGGCGATAATGAACATCCGTTGTCAATTCACGGATAAGAAACCATCCAAAACCGCCTTCAGGCAGAGTTTCTAAATTTTTTTCTAAAGGACCTAAGTTTCCATCTGGAAGCTCTAAATTCGGCAGAGGAGATCCAGTGTCATGGATCTCAATCATGAGGTTGGCATCGTGCATTGAACACGTGACCTTTACCTCGCCAGAGGTGTTGTTCTCGTATGCGTGTTCGACAACATTGTTGATTGCTTCGGCAAGAGCAATCTGTATTTCGTTTAGCCTATGTTCAGACAAGCCAAAGTTTTTCAATCTGCTAATCACAGAAAGTATGCCTTCACGGGCATTTAATTCATTGGCGCTGAAGGAACAGTAAAATGACCTCGACATGGTCCTATTGCTCCACAGTGATTAGGCTGCTGTCAATCGTCATCTTGTTCCGCGTCAATAGCATCTTGCACTGTGTCGTAAATGTTAAACACTGTGTCCATCCGCGTGAGGCGGAACACTTTGCCAACCATTGGGGACAAGCTGGCAAGATCCAGTTTGCGATTGGGGCCAACTTGCTTCATAGCGGCAACGATTGCACCCAATCCGCTGGAATCCACAAAGTTCACCTTTGTTAGGTCAAGAATAACGCGCGCGGGCCCATCATCTGTTGTGCTGCGCATGTCATCTTTAAATTGAATTGCCATCGCCGCATCAATACGTTCGGCGTCGACTGTTACGACTTGGATACCATCTTTGGCGGTGCTGGTGAGGCTCATAATTGTCTCTCGGTTAAACGGCTTACAAGATAGTTTAAGGCTTAAATATTATCATTCAGTATGTATTGTCCGTTCAATTTTAAAAATGATATCTTTCTCATTGGGTGTATTTTGATCATTTTTAGTACATTTAGTTCAGACGATAGCACGGAGTAGATTGATCGTGAGCAAAGATTATATAGCCTTATCCAAGCGTATTGCTTCCTTGACCGAGGGAGAGACGGACATGGTGGCGCTGATGGCGACTGTGGCTTGCGAAGTACACCAAAGCGATGCACGCTTTGATTGGACTGGGTTTTATCGTGTCACAGAACCTGAATTACTTAAGATTGGGCCTTATCAAGGTGGACATGGTTGCCTCACGATTCCGTTTTCGCGAGGAGTCTGTGGGGCTGCAGCACGCACGGGAGAGGTGCAGTTGGTTTCTGATGTCGCTGCGTTTCCAGGGCATATTGCCTGTGCATCTTCGACGCGCTCGGAGTTGGTCCTGCCGGTCTTTGATAACAACTCAAATATTATCGGTGTGTTTGATATCGATAGCAATCAACCGGATGCGTTTACTGAAGAAGATGCAACAGCCCTAGCTGATATGCTCAGATCGGTGTTCGCAAGATTTGCTTAAATGACATATGCTTTTTACCGCTGTGCCTGCTTGTTGTACTGTGATCAAGTGAGTAGAGACAGTGCATGACAGACATTACTCCAATTTCAAGTGATTATGACCCGCCAGACGATCCGCTTGATATTCTGCATCATGATGCAGAAATCATCGTCGTACATAAACCTGCGGGCCTTTTGTCGGTCCCTGGTAGGGGTGAGCATCTGTCGGATTGTTTGCTTTCGCGTCTACAAGCCGCATTTCCCGAAGCGTTGTTAGTACATCGCCTTGATCGCGACACGTCTGGTGTGATGGTTTTTGGGCTTACGCCTCATGCCCAACGTCATCTATCGATGCAGTTTGAGAAACGAACAACGAAAAAGACCTATGTGGCGCGAGTGTTTGGTCGATTAGAACCTCGTGATGGGACGGTGGATGCTCCGTTGATTGTTGATTGGCCAAACCGTCCACGCCAAATGGTGTGCCATGACACTGGCAAACCCGCGGTGACGGATTGGAAAGTTGTCAAGTACAAGACACATGAGAACGGTTTTGAGGAAAGCCGTGTGCGCCTGATGCCAAAGACAGGGCGTTCGCATCAGTTGCGGGTGCATATGTTGTCGCTTGGGCATGCGATTTTAGGGGATCCGTTTTATGCGACAGGCGCGGCATCCGCTTTTTCGCGCATGATGCTGCATTCGGAAGAGCTGCGGATCAAACATCCAAATAGCGGCGTTTCGCTTAAGTTCCGTGCCAAAACACCGTTTTGATTTACGACTGTTTGCCCCTGCACGCAGGTCATCCAAGTCGATATTTACGAGGCGTCACCTGTACAATGTTGCGGAATTCACGCTGGAAATGCGCTTGATCTGCATATCCACAACAGTACCCGATCTCGGCGAGGGTGTAGCCCGGGGTCTTCAGGAGTGCTTTAGCCCGAGAGATACGAACCTCTTTTAGAATGTGTGAAAAAGAGCAATCTGACGCGAAAAGATAACGCTGTAAGCTACGCGATGTCAGGCCAAGTTGATGCGTAACCTGTTTTATACGCCAACCCCGTGCAGGATCTGTGGTGAAGAGATGACGTACATGATCTTGTAGGTTCGAGGATTGGATCGTCGGGGCCTCTATGCCTTTGGGCGCGTATTTCCAGCCTATATGGAAAGACAGAACATCATTTGAGCAGTCCATAGCAAAATCCATACCACTGTAGCCGCTGCGTGACAGAAAGAGGCCAATCATTTGGGCACGGACCGGAGCGGCTAAAGTCTTTGTGTCCTTATCAAAACGATATTGTCCGGAAAAAGATTGTTCCAAATTCAACTGCGATTTTTGATCACCTGTTATGTTTAATCGGAGCGGGGATGCGCAGTACTTTTCGAGCCGTATAAATTTTTCGATCACAGCAGCGGCATTTGGAGTTTGAAATATGGCACGTGTTATATTGGTGGGCTTTATACTTGCAAGCGCGGCTGCAGACAGTGGCTTGCCGCAGGCCATGAGTTGTTCGGGCGCTAGGATCTGATTGGATAAGCCAAGTGCGGTCACGATATCCATCATCTATCCTCCCTCATTGGTCAAATGCATCAGTAGGACTACATTGCCACGCGGTGAAATAATGCCAAGCGTATCTTTCCATATGTACAGCTGAGATGAAAAGTAGCACAAAAAAAGCCACCCATTTGGGCGGCTTAGTTTGTCAATTCAGATTGTAATTTTTAAGAGGAATGTTCTGGGGTCCAGCTGCTGATGGCTTTGACTTCGAGGAAGTCCTCAAGGCCCCATTTCCCGCCCTCGCGACCATTGCCAGATTGTTTCATGCCGCCAAAAGGCGAGCCTTTGCCACGGCTTTGACCATTCATCTCGACCATACCAGCCCGCAGCGCCCGCGCTAGGCGGTTTGCGCGCGCCCCGTCTTGCGTTTGCACATAATTGGTCAAACCATATGGCGTGTCATTTGCAACTTCGATCGCTTCTTCTTCTGTATCGAAGGGGATCATCACCATAACAGGGCCAAAGATCTCTTCGCGCGCGACAGTCATCTGGTTGTTCACATCTGCAAAGATAGTTGGCCGGACATAAAAGCCTTTGTTTAGTCCATCAGGCCGCCCGGTGCCTCCTGCAACCAGCTTGGCACCTTCATCAATACCGACTTGGATCAGATCTTGGATTTTGTTCCACTGCAATTCGTTGACGACGGGCCCAATATGGTTGCCCTCGGTATGGGCTGATGCGACCTCAACACTGTTTGCAACGCGCACGGCTTCTTCGACAGCTTTGTCATAGATTCCACGCTGAACCAGCATGCGGCTCGGTGCGTTACAGCTTTGCCCCGTATTATTCATCATATGGCGAACGCCGCGCTCGACAGCGTTTGCATCGGCATCATCAAAAAGGACATTTGCGCCCTTACCACCCAATTCAAGGTGTACGCGTTTTAGAGTGTCTGCTGCGGCTTTTGAAATCGCCGTGCCGGCACGGGTTGAGCCCGTGAAGGAGATCATATCAACGTCCGGATGAGCTGACAGTTGTGAACCAACACCCGCACCGTCGCCGTTGACAAGGTTGAACACACCGGCAGGGAAACCTGCTTCATCCACGATTTCGGCAAAGATCATCGCGTTTAACGGGCTCTGCTCAGATGGTTTGAGAACCATGGTACAACCAGCAATCGCGGCGGCACCAAATTTTAATGTGATTTGGTTCATCGGCCAGTTCCACGGCGTGATCAAACCGCAGACGCCGACGGCTTCGTGGATAATGCGATCATTGGGGGCGTGGTCGCCCAGAGGGTGTTCGAATTCAAAGGTTTCAGCTATGCTGACAAAGGTGTCCAAATGCCATGACCCTGCACCAGATTGACTGGAGCGCGACATATCAATAGGAGCGCCCATTTCCGATGACATTGCCTGGGCTAGATCTTCAGCCCGACGTTCGTAGATTGCGATCATCTTTTTGACTAAAGCGATCCGTTCGGCTGGTGGTGTGGCCATCCATCCTGGAAGTGCAGCTTTGGCCGCAGCAACTGCCGCATCGGTATCTGCCTGAGACCCCAGAGAAATGACGGCACAGGCTTCCTCTGTCGACGGGTCAATGACCTCAATCGTATTTTTCTCGGATGAGGCAACCCATTGGCCGTTAATATAAAAGTCTAGTTTCTCAATCATCGAAATGCTCCGTAGCGGGGTGTTTTAGACGTCTCGAACCCTTGAGGGTGCTCGGTGTCACACTGTCAATGAGTTATGAGCGCAGCAAGCTGAATTCAATGTAGAATATAATATAGTTGGTTTTACTGCATGAAGGGGCTTTTTTATCGCCATATACTTCTTAGGTTGACTGAGATGATTCATCTTTAGAAAAGGAGCGTCTCCATGGGATTGCGTATTAATGATGTGGTGCCGAATTTTACGGCCGAGACTGATCAGGGCGAGATTAGCTTTCATGATTGGATCGGCGAAGACTGGGCGATCTTGTTCTCACACCCCAAAGACTTCACACCCGTGTGCACCACGGAATTTGGGGCGGTTGCACAGCTGGCAGATGAATGGGCCAAGCGCGGAACCAAAGTGATTGGTGTTTCGGTCGATGGCGCCGAAGAACATCGCAAATGGAAAGGTGACATCAGTGCTTATGCAGGGGTAGAGGCTGGATTCCCGATCATTGCTGATAGTGATCTGGCAGTGTCCAAAGCATTTGATATGCTGCCTGCTGAGGCGTACCTACCAGACGGTCGCACACCTGCACATAGCGCGACTGTGCGGTCTGTATTCATCATCGGCCCAGATAAGCAGCTAAAACTGTCGATGACATACCCGATGACAGTGGGTCGTAACTTTGCAGAAATCCTGCGTGCTTTGGACGGTCTGCAGATGTCATCTAAAGGCGTGGCGACGCCGGCCAACTGGGTGCCTGGAGAGGACGTTATTATTCCGCCAACCGTTAGTGATGAAGATGCGGCTGCTAAATTTGGTGAGTTTGAAACCATTTTCCCATACCTGCGCAAAACCAAGGCACCCGTTTAAACTGGGTTGTGCCTTTGGCTGACGCTCAGGTTCGTCAAGAAAAGAACGCCCGATACATTGGGCGTTCTTGCCGATTGGGCGAGGGGTTATAGATCGTGCGGAACAGGCAAACCTAGAACCCGTGTGAGGTTGGCAATTGCCGTATCGTTCCCATTGTTGTCTTCGATTCCGCGATTTGTACTGCGCAGGCTGACTGTCTGGCTGCCTGGCCATTCAATGACGCGTGTTTTGGGGCCAACATGACGTACTGTTGTCCCTTTTCTACGAGCCATCCAATAAAACCAGATGTCATCTGCGGTGGGGCTGAGACTTGAGAATTGTTCAACCTGAGTGGACATCTCGTCTAGGCTGTTGGGGGGATATAAAACTCCGCCAACACCGGTTGCGAAAATATCGCTACCGTCGTGTGGGCCGCTGATGTTTGTTTCCCATTGCTCATAGGACATCATAGCCCCGTCAGCTTGGTATGTGACACGATGTGCACGGTGGGCGATAATCTGAGATGGATATTGGTTGGCTGTTGTCGTTAGTTTTTCTAGCCAATCAGCCGCATAATAAATATCGTCATCTGCTGTAACAATATACCGATGCGGGTTTTCCTGTATCGCATGAACCAATTTATTATAAGATCTGAGTTCCTGACAGGGATGAATTGTTAGTCCTTGGGATTTGAGATCAAGGATTTCTGGGGTCAATTTTTCCATATCATCATGCGCGATCCACAAGAGCACCTCATCCGGTTGAACCGTCTGCTCTAGCAGACATCGCAGGGTTAGATGTAACTGTGCAAAACGTGGCGGATAGCTTGTGAGTGATACGACCAGCGGCGCGTCCAAGCCATGCGCACGCGGGGTAACATGCCGTTTCGCAAGCTCGTTTTTACATGCACGAACGCGGAACAACCATTTGAGGTGTGAAAACCAATTACGACCAGCCATTATGTATTCGCCACGTCATTCCAGGCGGCTTTTAACCAGCTGACATCGCCAATACGCCGATACCATTTATTGCCTTTTCCGCTTAAGGCATCATCCATTTTAGGTGAACCCGCAAAAACGACAATCCGCGCACCCTTTGGTTGGCTGGGGTCAGCAAAGAAACTCCGTAATCCGCGTGGGACACAATCGTTTTTAAAGCTGACACACCATTCTTTTGGCCAGTAATGCAAGTTCCCGTGTTTCGCTAACTGTGCACTTTGGAATTGCTGACTGATTTCGTAATTGGCGGTTGCGGCGCTAGGGTCTTGGATGAATGCGTCCAGAATATAGCTATGCGCGCCAATTTCGTAGCGAAACACAGAACTGTTGCCGACGGAATGTAGGAAAGCATCGCGCTGTGGGTTGATTTTTCGCAGCGGTTTGGGGCGGAACAGGTCGTCATCACGTATAATGTGGAAGGTACCTTCGCGCTGGAACAAAGGCTCAAGATCATCAACAATAATGAGATCTAAGTCCAAGAATAAGGCTGTTCCTTCAAGACCCGCAAGGTCTTTTCGAAACAGTGCTAGTTTGCGCCAACGTGTGTCACTGTGACCTTCTGGCAGCCCAAGTTCAGGCAGTGGGAATGCTTCGATATTTTCATCAAGCCCCGACGCGTCATCCGTAAAACAAATAAAGCGATGTGGTCGCTTTAGGTTTTTTTTGACTCCACGGGCCAGATTATTAACGTAGTGGGCACCATATAAAGTACCCCATTTCATGGTTAGAATTAGTACGGGATCCAAGAGTTTATCCTACACGTTTTGCTATTTTTCGACGCCAGTACTCAGCCGCGAGATACCGCATAGGGTCTTTGCGCGCCAGTTTATTGGCTAACTGAGAGCGTTCACGTTCCAGACTCGAAGTCTCGGCATCATCATCTGGGTGATTAATCAGTTTTGGAAATGTTGCCCATGCTCCGATGTCATACAGATCACATGGCCAGTCGGCGGCATGAGTAATTGGTGTTGTCGCCTTGAGCATTTTTTTTGCGCCCTGTTTGGATAGGCTATACCCTGTTGCACGTGTTGGTCTGGCAAGAACCTTGTGCAATTCTATATCAAAAACAGAAATACGTTTCTGCCAACGCGAAACAGAGACACGTAGATAGTCAAAAATAAACATATCGGCATACGTCAGATCATCAGTGCGAATAAAATCGCCAAATTGCGAATGAAGTATTGCATCGTCTTCTAAGATGATCGCGCCGGGTAGGTCATCGTCGATGATTTTTTCATAAACAGCGCGGTGAGACAGGGCACAGCCGTACTCGCCTTCGGTCATCGCGCGGCGCATACGTTTATATGATTTTTCTCGATTAATCAGGGGTTCGTACTGATCAGGGACCCCATTTTGCGCATCAATTGCGTGGAATACTTCCCAGTCCAAGCCTTGTTCGGTCAACTGATCCAGTAGCGGTTTCCGCCGGTTCTCGGCATCGGCGAGGCTGATGATGAAAATCGGATACTGAGGGCTCATACCAAATGATCTTTCGGCCACATGCGATAAAAAGAAGGAACCCCGCAGGCGCGGAGTTCCTATTCATGTCATGAGATTACAAATTAATCTTCTTTTTTCTCTTCAACGATCTCTTCGCCAGTTTCTTGATCGACCACTTTCATGGACAAACGAACCTTGCCGCGATCATCAAAGCCCAGCAGCTTGACCTTTACTTCTTGGCCTTCTTTCAAAACGTCTGAAGGATGGTTCAAGCGGCGGTTTTCGATCTGAGACACATGGACGAGACCGTCGCGCTTGCCAAAGAAGTTTACGAACGCACCAAAGTCGACGATTTTGACCACACGACCGGTGTAAACTGCGCCTTCTTCTGGCTCTGCCACGATCGAATAAATCATGTCATAGGCTTTTTTGATTGCTTCACCGTTGGCTGATGCAATTTTGATCACGCCGTCATCATTGATGTCGACCTTCGCACCCGAGGTTTCAACAATCTCGCGAATGACCTTGCCGCCAGATCCGATAACTTCACGGATTTTGTCGGTTGGGATCTGCATTGTCTCGATACGTGGCGCATGAGTCGAAAATTCGGAGGCTTCTGTAAGAGACTTCGACATTTCGTTCAGGATGTGCAAACGGCCGGCTTTCGCTTGAGCCAGAGCAGACTTCATGATTTCAGGGGTAATACCTGCAACTTTGATGTCCATCTGCAGCGATGTGATGCCTGCCTCGGTACCGGCAACTTTAAAGTCCATGTCGCCCAGGTGATCTTCGTCACCTAAGATGTCAGACAGGATACCATAAGATCCATCTTCTTCCAGAACCAGACCCATCGCAACACCAGCAACTGGTGCTTTTAGGGGAACGCCCGCGTCCATCATAGACAAGGAACCACCGCAAACAGACGCCATAGAGGACGAACCGTTAGATTCTGTGATCTCAGACACAACGCGTACAGTGTATGGGAAATCGGTCGGCGCAGGCAGAACAGCCTGAAGCGCACGCCATGCCAACTTACCATGGCCGATTTCACGACGACCTGGGGAGCCAACACGACCAACTTCACCAACAGAATAGGGAGGGAAGTTATAGTGCAGCAGGAAGTTAGACTTGTATGTGCCATGCAGCGAGTCGATCATTTGCTCGTCATCGCCGGTGCCCAATGTGGTTACAACCAGACCCTGTGTTTCACCACGTGTAAACAAAGCAGAGCCGTGCGTACGTGGCAGCAGGCCGGTTTCGCATTCAATCGAACGGATTTCGTCCAACGCACGACCATCGATACGGCGACCGTTTTTGACAACATCACCACGCAGAACACCGGATTCCAGCTTTTTGAGTGCTGAATTCAGGTTTGCATCTTCTTGCTGCTCTTCACTCAGAGCTGCAATGATGCCTTCTTTGACTGTAGAAACAGCCGCAACACGCTCTTGTTTGTCGCTGATTGCATAAGCTTCGCGCATTTTGTCTTCGCCAGCGGCTTTGACGGCTGCGAACAGCTCAGAGTAATCCGGTGCAACAAAGTTGAACGGCTCTTTGGCTGTTTCTTCTGCAAGAGAGATGATCAGATCGATAACCGGTTGGATCTGCTCGTGCGCAAAGTTAACGGCGCCCAGCATTTCCTCTTCGGATAGCTCATAAGCCTCAGATTCAACCATCATCACGGCATCTTTGGTGCCGGCAACAACAAGATCCAAACGCTGCTCTGGGTTCAGGCGCAGGTTTTGCATGTCGTCGATTGTTGGGTTCAGCACATATTCGCCGTCTTCAAAACCAACGCGTGCGCCTGCAACAGGGCCCATGAATGGCGCGCCAGAAATGGTCAGCGCGGCAGAGGCTGCGATCATGGCAACGATGTCAGGGTCATTGACCAGATCGTGGCTCAGCACAGTACACATAACCAGAACTTCGTTTTTGAAGCCTGGAACAAACAGTGGGCGCATTGGACGGTCGATTAGACGCGCAGTCAGCGTCTCTTTTTCTGTCGGGCGCGCTTCACGCTTGAAGAAGCCACCGGGAACTTTACCGGCCGCATAGTATTTTTCTTGATAGTGCACGGTCAGCGGAAAGAAATCCTGCCCCGGCTTTTGTTCCTTGGCAAAGGTAACGTTCGCCATAACACTGGTTTCACCCAGTGTAGCGATTACGGTGCCGTCTGCTTGACGCGCAACCTTGCCTGTTTCCAGTGTAAGCGTCTCTTCGCCCCACTGCATCGATTTTTTGGTGACGTTGAACATTGTCATATCCTAAATAGGAGCTCCCTTGGGCGTATCCCAAGTCTCCCGTTTTCATGGCGGCCCCATTGCCGCCGGCCCTTCATATCTTGCTTCGCGTGCCAAGGCCCAAGCACTCGTCTCAGATAATTCGCGCATACAGGAGTTTTGTTCGAAAAGGAAGTCTTTGCTGATTATATAGTCTGCCTGTGTCTGAACTCAGCACTCGATGGGTAAATTTGAAGATTTGAACGACATAAAATTCTAGCTCAAAAACTGTAAATCAAATGTTGCAACAGTAATATTGAGTGTTTTCCAGTATCATTTTGAGAGGAATATGCCCCTTACAGGAAAAATTCAAAAACAGTAATTTTTGCCTTGTAACCTTTGTGCTTACTTGGCTATACGCGTCGGTGGAGACGTGGCCGAGTGGTCGAAGGCGCTCCCCTGCTAAGGGAGTAGGCCCGGAAGGGTCTCGTGGGTTCGAATCCCATCGTCTCCGCCATTTCATCATCGCTTGATGAAATATCCTTCAAAATATTGAAAACACTGCTGGTTTTTGCGGTTCGGAAGCCTTTATTCCTGATGTAAGGCACAGGGGCTTCAAATACGATATTTAGCAAGGCTTTGCGATCGTCGATGCGGCCTGTTTCCCAAAGTTTTCGGGGGTTTGCGAGGAATTCCATGGCGGTTCGGAAACTTTGATCGAAGTCTTTGGGCTTTGGCTTGGTTTTGGCCAGATCTTCGGTAATCAGCGCTTTTTCCTTTTCCAGCTTATCCAGTCGAGCCTCCAGCGCTTTGATGGTGGCGTTACTGTCTGTGTTGATTAACCGCTCGGTGGCTTTGCGAATGTCGCTGTTAATACGCGCAAGATTTGCTTTCTGGCTTTTCTGGTGCGCTGAATGTGCATGGATACGCCTGTCCCACAGTTCTTTGAACATCAGCTTGGCTATCGCAATTGGACCGCAGCTCATGCGGAGCTTGTTCAGGTATTGCAGAAAATGTGCCTCAGCATCGGCGCTGCGTACAGATTTACGGCGTTCAGGACAGGTCTTCTGGAAGCATTCATAGTAAGCGTAGTGCTTGCTGCGCCCCTTGACCCAATAGCCCGTCATAGGATGGCCACAGCAGCCGCAGGCGATGTGACCGCGCAACGGAAAGTCCTCAGCTGAGGTGGTCTTCTGCGGCGCACTTGTGCGGCTGTTCAAGCGGTTTTGGTTCTGCTCAAAGGTTGCCCAGCTGATAATCGGATCAAATTTGCCCTTGGTCAGCGGGATGCCCCAAGGTCTGTATTCATAATGGCCCGCATAGATTTTGTTGCTGAGCATGTTTTTGATGCGCTGCGGATGGATATTGCCGTTCTTGTCACGACTAAAAATCGGATGGGGTTCGAGGAAACGGCGCATGTCAGCCTGCGTTTGGAAACGGCCTGAGGCGTAGCCCTCTAGCGCCTCCTGGATCAGGCTGGCGGCGGGTTCTTCCCGCTCCAGTACTTTGCCGCCTGAGGTGCTTTTGACGTATTTGTAGCCTGTTGGAGCCCAAAAGCAGAAATACCCCGCCTGCAATCGCGCACGCATGCGGTTTTGCGTCTGCTCTGCGTTCTTTTGACGGTGGTGTTGGCTGACCGATGCCAGCATGTTTTCAATCAATTGGCTGTCGCTGTCGTCACCAAACTCAATTGAGGGGCTTTCCAGCCGTGCGCCGACCGAGCCGATGGCGGCGCGCAGTTTCAAATGCGCATCCAGATCCCGCGCCAGACGTGAGATATCGTCGATGATAATCACCGGTTCGTCATCTTTGTGCTTGCGCAGAAAGCTCAGCATTTCACGCATGGCGGGGCGCTCCACCAGACCGCCAGAAATGCCTTCATCTTTGAAGACTCTTGCAACCTCGTAACCTTTGTAACTGGCAAACTCTCGGCAGCGGGTTCCGTCTGATGGCCATATCCAGGCAACGCCCGCACAGTCTCTGTATGCAACCAATGGCTTGCCGGGCAACCTGGCGAACTACGATGTCTATTTGGGCTTTCCTGCAGCTGATTGGGCTGTGTCTCCAGAACATAAATATCATGTTGAACGCTTCTGGAGCCTAAGTGTCGAGGGTCATGGCGGTCACACGGCCTTTATTGGCGAAGATCTTGAGACGCTGTTTGCTCGTGCCGGACAAGATGTGGCTGAACTTTCGCATAGTGACCCACTTCGTTTGGGCGAAAAGATCGAGATGTTGGCCTTTGCACCGGATACTGGCGCAGCGGCCGATCTCTATAGCTTGCCTGTTGAGCCAAGTCCTGCGCCTGTGCCTGTGTGGCAATCGGCACCATCTGTTGAGGTCGGTATCACCTGGGATATTGTTGGTGCTGATCTGGATCTCTACGTGCGGCCCAAACCAGAAGCAGCCGTGATCTACTTCAACGCGGCCCAATCGCCGGAGGGGCAGCTTTTTAAAGATTTCACCACAAGTCCTGGTACCGGATTTGAAACCGTGGCTTTGACAAATCAGCCCTTGGATTTGAGCCAGATGGATATCGCGATCAACTACTATGGCGGCGCGACCAGTTCGAAAGGCGTGCAAGGAGAATTGCGGATCGCGATTGACGGCAAAGTCTGGGCGCGATCATTCCACATTCCGGCGACCATGGGCAATCAGGGCCTTGGCGTGGAACAAGCGGTCATCGAGCAGCGTGTCCCAAATTCTGCTTGGCTGATTGTGGATCCGTTGGAGGTGTTGGCGGCGAATTAATGGCTTCAACAACCGCTAAAAACCTGCGGCCTCGCCTTTGTGCGGGGTCGTTTTGTTTTGTCATGTCCCCCAGCTTGCCCCCGAGCGTATCGGCACGCAGCAAACGGTGGCGCAGTGTCTATCCCACATGGAAAATGGCGTCGTGCTGATAAATGCGTCTTGGACGGCTGGCGCAGTTATGCCTGGGTCTGGTGCTTATGCGGCAACCAAAGCGGCACTCCTTGCGATGATGCGCGTGTTAGCTGTCGAAGAAGGACCCCGTGGCAATCGAATTAACGCGATTAGCCCCGGGATCATTCTGACCCCAATGGCGGACGAAGTATTGGACCCGGAAATTTCCGCCCGTCTTTCGAACCACACACCGCTTCGACGGAACGGTAGACCAGAGGACGTAACAGGAACCGCGATGTGGCTTTTGTCTGACAACTCCGACTTCGTGACGGGTCAAGACGTCGTCGTTGATGGTGGATTTACTTTGGGCGGAGCACTGAGATGACAACAGTGAATGGAGCACAACTCGCCGATGATCTCAATTCCGGAGTTCGGGACGTTTTGGAAGAACGATATGGGGACCTTTTGCCGGGCATGGCAGATACAGTGATCGACATGGCCTATGACCGCTTTTATGCGCGTCCGGGCCTCGACCTGAAAAGCCGCTACATTGCAATCATCGCGGCTTTGTCGGCCATGGGTGCTCAAACCGCGCCGCAACTACGGATCAATATAGAATCCGGACTGAAGGTTGGCTTGAGCGAAATAGAAGTCGCCGAGGTGATTTGGCAAATGGCGCTCTATGGTGGACTTCCTGCTGCCATTAACGCGCTGAATACATTGCGGTCTATAAGTGGCGAGAAATAACACCGTTTGCGGACCTTCGCATTCCGTGCAGCGAAAGTCCGTTTTGTCCCACACTGCAGACCTTACTGCAAAACGCAGCGAATGTCTCAAACGAGCCCAAAGCCACCGATGCTGCGCCGACTTCGAACGTCAGCTACGGGTTGTTCCTGTTCAACTGATTAGAGATGTTGCTTCCGATTGAAGGACTTCAAAGTTGGATATCACGTGATTTAGCCAATAAGTCCGGTGATGAAGCTCTCCAAACGTTGGTCAGTTGGGTTGGTGAAAATTTTCTCGGTTTTGCCGTATTCCACCATGTTCCCAAGGTGCATCATACCAACTAATTGCGAAATTCGAGCCGCTTGCTGCATACTGTGCGTCACAATAAGAACGGCCACCTTTGATTGAGAGTAGTTCATACCGACCGTTGTTTTAATGCTTACTTCTTCATCCCGAATTTCATGCAAGAAGTCTTCAAAAATACTTGTACATATCGGATCTAGGTTTGCTGTCGGTTCATCAAGAAGTAGAAGTGGCGGGTTCAGTGACAACGCTCTAGCGATTGAAAGCCGCTGCTGTTGCCCCGCCGACAACTCGGCAGCATTAATGTCTAGTCTAGCTTTGACTTCGTCCCATAGCGATGCCTTACGAAGGCTAATTTCAACAATTTCGTCAAGCTCTGCTTTGTTTCCTGCCAAACGCCAAGTCCTCGCTGGCATCGCTACATTGTCATAGACCGATATCGACCAAACTGTAGGGCGCTGGTCCACATAAACTGCGCTTCCTCGCAACTGATCCACATCAACGTTTTTGGAGTAGAGTTCTCTACCTTGCAGGCTAATGCTACCTTCTACGCGAGCGTTTGGAGTTTCATCAAGAAGTCTCGCTATTGCTTTCAAAATAGTTGACTTTCCACAACCTGATGGTCCGATTATTGCGGTGATTTTACCTGAAAAAACATCAAAAGAAACGTCCTTGAGTGCATGTTGTTCACCAAAGTAAACATTCAGGTCGCGAACACTAAGTGTGGGGGTTTCCTGTGCTTCAGTCATTTGGAAAACACTCCACCAATACCGATGATGGTCTGGCCCAGTAAGGCTAGTAAGATTATTAAGAATAGTAACAGACTGTGATCGCTAGAGACTAGAGTTTGAGTCATCGAAGTAAGAATCTCACCAAGTTCGTCTGGCTGCTCTGATACCTCTTTGTTCAAGACTTGAAACAAAATGAGAAATTCACCAAGTGCTCTTGCAAGGCTCAAAACTACTATGACAGACAAAGGCTTGACGTTTTCCAGTCTAAATATTTGCCATACGTAAGTTCGACGAGGTATTCCGAGTGTTACGCTAGCAAATCTACTGTCGTCGGACTTTTCTAGTAGTTCGACGCTTAGGATGAATGCACTTGGCGCTAAGCAGAAAGATAGGATTAGCGAAATCAAAATCAGTGAGGGAAGTCCACTGAGGTCGATGTAGTCACTTGCTAGGCTAAACAGGATAGCAAATGAAAGCGATAGCGGGAGGCCTGCCCAAAACCTCATAAGGAAGCCAGTTCGCCATGAAATTGGGATGGGCGTGGATGCTAACAATGATATGTTCAGAAACCAAACGATCGGGAAGCAACTTGCAAAGACAGTTAAGGCGGATACCCAGAAGATTAGAATTTTGACCGGATCTGGCAAATCTAGTGTTGCCAGCAAGTTAGCTTGGGATGCCGCATCAAATAATAAAAATAGCGCTGCAAAGAAGTAGCATGCGATCAGGACTTGATAGAACGACGGGAAACTCACCGGATTTTCTCCAATCCTTTTTCAAAACGAGTTTATTGCTCCCAAAAGGTGGGTGCCTCAAAGAGTTGTGGTCGCATGTATGTTTGAGAGCTGATCTAAAAACAATCAGTTTAGGAACAACTATGCGGCAAACAGCGTTCAATATTTGGCGCGTCTATCTCCTTACATGCCATCGCCATGTCATAGTTCGTCTGTAAGTTCACCCCGTAGACTGGGGCCGTATTGAATAAACGAGCAATTCTAAGTGCCGCTTCAGGGGTGATGCCAGTCATGCCCATGATCAACCGTGCGATCCGCGTCCTGTGCACACCCAGACACCGCGCAAAAGGGATGGCTCCCATCTCCAGAGGATCGAGGTGAAGCTCTTTCAGGACTTCAACAGGGTGCATCGGGTCATCCGACAAGTTCTTCAGCGTATTCTCTCAATGGTAGTCTCAATCTCGACATGGGCGGGGCCGTTGGGCGTCCAGACAACGCGGATGAGCCCATTGCCGGTTGATCTGCACGGGGTGTTACTCATTCTTTAGTGAAAGACAATTGTTTCTAAGTTGCCAAAAAGCAGCCATTGGTGCAGCTGCAGCGAACTCACACTTTGTCCGCACACCAGTCCTTCGGTCGGGGCGGTTGAACGGCAGCAGTGCGGGACAAAGTGTGAATTCGCACAGGCAACGAAAAGGTCTGCTTTGCAAAGTGCTACCGACGAAAGAGAGCTACTGCCTCAGCGACAAGTTCTGCGTTTGATGCGGCAATGGATTCGTCTTCAAAACTATTCCCGTCCTCAAGTCCTACGCGCGTAGACCATCGCCTGATCCGCGCCTTGCGCACGAAATGCCATACCGTTGAGTCAAATCCATGAAGCAGTATGGGGTGCTGTACCCCGGCTTCATTCAAGACAGCTTCGATACCATGTAGCGTCGCTTCAGCCTGTTCGAAGTCCTGCTCTTCAATTTCAAATAGGGCACGAAAGACCCTGTCACATTGCGGCAGCGACACGAAACGCTTTGCGTCTTGTACTGTAGCGATGCCCGCTTCGATACCAACGCCTTTCGCTTCAAGTATCGAGAAAATCTCCGGGGCATCCGTCTCCGACAGGTTGACCGATGCGTAGTCCGGTAGGCTAGACCAAGCTTGGATACGTTGCCTTGTCAGAACGATGTCATTCTCGATCCACGCCCCAGTTGATACACCAACCAGCGTGCCTGGGCAGGCGTTTCGGATGCCACGTATAAGTTCATCCACATGGATGAGGCTTTCATTTGTGTCCGGGTCGCGAGGATGGATATGCAGTTCGCCTGCTCCAGAAGAAATGCATACTTCAGCATCAGCTATCATCGCGTCGGTCGTCAAAGGCAGAGATGGGTGGTAGCCCTCAGGCCGGGCTCCGTTCATACAAGCTTGAACAATCATCTGGTTGGCCTGCCTTTCCTTAGTCTGTCATTGCAGACCTTCGTGCGATGCGCAGCATTTGTCAAAGTAGGCTTCGAGTCAGGTTTGGTTGATGTTTGGGTCGGAATTGCTCGACGCGAAATGCGAAAATCCTCGAAATTTGTATCGTAAAGAGTCAAAGGCTTGCGACGTTCCACAGGTGTTGAACGTCAGATGACTTTGACCTTTGCGTCATAAATTGACCTGATCCCGTATCCTGCCCCTGTGGGCCTGTTTCGTTGATCTGACTTCCGTTTCCGAAATTCAGGGCTTATTTGAAGGTCAGACGGCGAAGCCGCCTGCTCCTGCAAATCTGCCGCGTGGCGAACGCGGAGGGGGGCGAGACAGGACAAATCGACAAGGTTGGTGCGGCCCGCAGCACAGCGAGGACACGGCCTTATCTATTTGTCTTGTCCAAATCCCCTGAACCAAAACAAACGGGTGGCCCAGCGTCAGCCGGGTCTCAATATCTTCTAAGGCTGGTCAGCGGGTACTCAGACAAAGCGCGGCGAATTCTGACTGTGAGCCCAAATGTATGTACCGGCTGCTGTTCACAAGTGAGATATTGGCGTGGCTAGCGATAGTCGCTGATATGTATCCGACCTGTTTATCGGCTCGCGGGCCGTGGCCATTGTGGGTTACGCACGCGCCTTGATCTCATTAGTGACCAGGTCGATCATGACCATCTGGGCTCTCAGATTCTGGGGGCGTATTGTCTCCGTTCCAAGCTATTCTCCTTCGCGATCAACGGGGTGATCCAGTCCGAATACGCCTACAACGCGCTGGGGCAACAGGTAATCCGGCGGTTGCCTTATGTGTCGTTTAGCGCGTCATCTTCTGCGATCCAGAGCAGGAATGCGGTCTCAGCCCAACCCATCTCAACCACCCGATCTTTGTGCATCAGCACGCCGAACGCATGTTCCTGCTCCCACGCGCATGCGAACCCGTATCCAACGTAAGGGGCACCGTCTTTGCTAATCTGGTGCACATAAATCGCATCAAGACTGAGCACTTTCGACAGACCGTCAATGCTGGAAATAAGTGGCAAGTCGTCTTCATTTTCGTCGATGCGATGATCTTTGAAATAGTCCTCGCGAAACTGAGGATAGGCGCTGAGGACGGCGCTGAGCAAAGCTTGCTTTTGCATTTCATGATGGGCCGGAAGCCATGCGGCGAGGGCGATTTCTTCTGCTGTCAGCGGCGCATCATCCCGCCCCTCAGGCGCGAAGAGCACACCAATAGTGTCGTCATCAATAAAGTTGGTCCAAGCCGACAGCTGGATTTTGGCCAGCCATGAAGATCGGTGTCGTTGAAACTGCATAGAGTTGTCTCTGAATACGAAGCGTTGGACATGTTCACATGTCGGCGGAGATTGCCATGCACCTTCGTTTAAAGACAAGGCGGTCGAATGTCACTCAACCAGCGCGTCCAGCAGCAACGGTGCGCAGTTAGGTCCTTCCGCGTATGCTGGGCGCTGTGAGATAGTGCCCATACCGTAACGACGTCCGCGACCTGAGGAATGCTGCAATTGCGTCACGCTTCATGTAAATTGCCCAATCTAGCGCTGTGGCTCCATGATGAATATCTTCGATACTCAAATCGGCGCTCCCTTCCACCAGCGCCACAACTGTATCGAACTCATTACTCGCGACTGCTGAGTGAAGCGGGGTGCAATGGCTATGACCACCGGGGGGATTGTATTGATCAGGATCCGCACCCGCAGCAAGCAGGGTGGTGACGATCTTGGAACGTCCAGCATTGGCGGAAAGGGACAAGGCCAACTGCAAATCATCGCTATGACCACCTTTGATAAGACGCGCGACAGCGTCCGCGTCGCCGAGTGTAGCAGCTGCAGTTAAGGACAATGGCGCACCGCATTGTAGTAGCACGCGGGCGGCATCAAATTCGAGATGGGCCAACGCAGTATGCATTGCCGTCGCAGGATCAGCCCCATAGCGGCATAGCAGTTTGATAAGATCGGCCTGTACGCCACATTCACGGCATATCCGCCCCGAAGCAGCCAACCCAATTGTTTCATTCAAAGCCATTTGGTTGGTCTTGGCACCCGCTTCCAGCAGAATTTCCGCGATCCGCACAGCATTTTTCGGCATCACTTCGTTTCGGAAGGGATTCTCAGGCAAGAACTCCAGAAGTGTCGGGTTGGAGAAATAGTTCCCGCCCTCGAAATGGGCTGTTTCGCGAATGAGGTCGGGGTGTTTTGCAAGATGCTGCACCAATCTGGCCTCGTCGCCATCATCCATGAAATCAAGTGCTTGCTTGAACAGGCCGTCCGGCAAACGATCATTATGTGAAAGTTGTACGTCTTTGTTCTGCTTCTCGGCCAGAACTGTCTTCAATCGTGGCCAACTGGCGTAGCCGTACTCTCGTGCGATCGAAAGCAACGCATCACTCAGGCTAAATGTCTGTGAGTACATCTCGATGTCAGGAAAACCTGTAAACTTAGGGTGGAACTCTCGAATCCGCTGAAATGCATCTTTTTCGCCAGCGCGAAAATCGCGCATAAGGTCTTTTGCTTGATGCTTCAAATGATCAAGACTGGCAGAATTAGGGAGCCATTTTGTCGGCATGGAACTTTCCTCTTTAATGGCAAAATACCTACATCATTCGCCAAAGGTCAGTTCATCTGACTTGCTTCGTGAGGAGTGGGCTTCTGTCCTTTCCGTAGGCTGGGTGCGCCTCCAAGCGCCACTCCCGCGTAACATAAGCGATCCGAGCCGACAAGCTTGGGCAAACAAGAATCGGACCTAGCCCGCTGTTTTGCGAAGGTCGGAAATGTCCGCATTGCGGTCATTGACAGCACGTGGCGTAGAGGGCGGCTATTCACAATGAGGAAGAATAGTTTGACCTGAAATCAAACGGTTTGAAAGCTCTTCGCTAGCGACGTTTGTGGTTATCTAACGCCGCCGAGAAGTGTCCTTTTTGCCATGCGCATGAGTTACAATCCGAGATCTGGGATTGGTGAGATTTCGTTGTCTTGGCTTTTTGTCAATTTACTACGTCGACGTTTGGGCAATGTTTGTGGTTCAGAAAGGCGTTTGATCAAGGCATCCCGGTCCATTTTTATTTCTTGGACCAGACCAAACGCGCCTTTTCTGAGCTGGCTACGTTGTTGCTCCAGTGCAAAGCGCTCCGACAGTTGTACCGTTCTTAGTTCATCTACTTGGCGGCGGTCGCGCTCCAATGCTTCAAGCGCCTGATGTGCGTTTTCTTTGGCAATGGTCTGGCGTTTTCCTGTGAGGCGCTGCCAGATTCCCACAAGACCAGACCTATAACGCTGCTGCCGGGCTTGAGCTTCCCTCTTCCAGCGTGACGCCTGACCTTGAGTTAGCGCGGCTCGTTCGGATCGGTGGTTTGCGATCATTGCCTTGCGTTCTTGTTCTAGCTGCTGACATTGCTGAGACAAGCCTTCCCGAACTTCGCCCGCCATTTTGCGGAACTGCGTGCGCAGTGCTTGCTGATGTTGCTCCAGGGCTTCTGAAACACTGCGTAGCTTGCTGGGATCTCCCAGACGTGCCCTGATGTCTTTCGCTTTAAGTCCGGTCGCGCGCGCGGCGGTAAACACTTCGCCATCATGACAAACAATGACATGTCCACGCTGATCTCCGCGGGCAAGCAAATAGCCATGATCCGCAAGCGCGGTTTCGAAACTTGCCATGTCGTCGCTTACTGCCCAACACTGTTGGATCAACGCCTTTTGATCAATTGCATTTTTGCCACGTCGCTTGGCAGCTTGCCATTCCGCCAACGTGACATTGGTGGGCGACTTGAGACGTCTGTCTCTCAATCCATTTGGCATCTTCCATTGGTTTTCGAAGAAAAGTTCACGCGACAGGTTCTGCATACGATTTTTAAAATGCGGCAAGTTGATTGCTGTCATGCTCTGTGCATCGATGCGGGAGAAGACGGCATGTGCATGACGACGACCGTCTTTTTCGTGAAAGATCACCACATGTGGCTGATCGAGAAGCCCGTTTGCCTTGGCGAGCCGGGCAATTGCATCTTCAAAAGTTGCAATGCTTGGCCGTTCCTCTGGCGGTGGCGACAGGCTGACTGAGAAAAACGGCTGATGGCATCTGGTGCCCTTTGAAATCGCTTCGATTTCGTCAAAGGCCTCGGCGACACTGTCTCCGAGAAATCCGACAACCGCATGGACTTCTACGTGGTCATTGTCGTCAGCGTTCATCAGATGGCGGGTCAACTGACACCCATGCCCGCGCTGGCTGCCTTTCAGGATCATCGTTTTTGACCTATGGCTTGCATCAAAAGACAACGGATCTCGCACAACATCTCGTGGCATTCTAACAGTGCCGTGAGTTCTGCGTCGTTTGCATCGAGAACCCCATGATCCACCTGTCGCGCCACAGTTTTAAACTCCGCCACCAATCGATGTTGACCGAGGCGCGCAAGAATTACAGCTGCTGCTTTGGCATCAATCCCAACCCGACGTTGGGTCTTTATACGGCGTTGAGAGGCTTCCTGAAAAATGAGGTCGCGCAGAAAAACGCTGATAGGTTCATCTCCCGCTTTCTTCTGAATCAAGGCAAACTCATCCGGCTTGAACCGGATGGTGATGCGATGACTTTGAGAAGATGACATGAGGGAAAGCGGCTCCAACAGAAAACCCGCCGCTCGAAATGAGGGCGGGTTGATAGAAGTGTGCAAAGTTAAGAGCATTAGTCTGGGTGCAAGCCGGGGCTTTCATCCTGCGACAGCGAACTATCCACAGATGGATGTGGCAGTGCGGTCAAAACCTGTTCCCAACGCGCCAATTCTGTGAAAAGTTCATCCAAACGGTTTGGATCAGCTCCCAGCTGCTCCGCCACCTATCATTTTTATTCAGTTCTGTTGGTACTCATTCAACCCCTTATGGGGCTGTTTTTGTTGGTCTATCTGTATTCGTTGTTGCTTTTCATTTCTCTTCGATTAGGCTCGTTTGTATTCATTGCGTGGTAGGAATTGTGGTATTTCATGGCTGCTCTGAGTGGAAAGCTGACGAAAAATCTGGTCCGAACCCTCGGCCCCGGTCGCCATGGCGACGGGAGCGGTTTGTATCTTGTGGTTGATCCGTCGGGCGCGAGCGGCGTGCCACAGTCTTCGCAGCAAACAAACCCATGCAATGGGAAATCCGCATTGATATCTTTGCGTGCAGGCGCGCGGGCTCCATCTTTGATTTTCTTTTGAATGGTTTCAAAAGTCTCTAGCGACACCAATCCCTCATGGTGGCCTTTTCACCATCCTGACAGCCTGCCGCACGTCTGAGGTGTTGGATATGACTTGGGGCGAGCTGGACCTAGAACAAAAGCTTTGGGTGATACCAGAGGACCGCATGAAGGGTGGGGTTCAGCATCGGGTGCCGCTGACTGACGGAATGCTGCGTATCCTTGAATCTCAAAAGGCGATGGCATCCATCTATGTATTCGAGGGGTAAAAGTGCCACCGCCCGCTGTTAAATGTGTCCATGCTGATGCTTTACGTAGCATTGCTCAGTGGCACCGCGAAAATTAAGCGAAGCGAGACATTACTCCAGCGCATGTTGCCAAATTTGCTCGACCAGAGACTTCATATATCGGAGCGCTTATGGCCAATATGAGATGGCTTGCGGCAGTTGCCGAACGCAAAGGTAAATTTTGCCATCATTGTGTAGTAATAGAGCGTACCTGATATTAACGAGCACCCGTCACATGAAAGACTGCATTGCTGGAGAGAGGGACGTGGTTGCGTTGTCCGGGCTTCATCCCTTCCAAAGGTATTGCATCAAGGCTTAAGGTTGCAGGCTGGCATCCTGATCCGAAGTTGAGACACGTGCATAACCAAATTTCATGCAGGTATTTTGCAACAGGGTTTTGCGACAGCCAACCCCTTGAAATCATTCACCCACAGAAAGTGTTGCAAAACCGTTCCGTTTCAAGACGGGGCACTTCCGTTATGTCAATCAGCAATCCTGCTAAGGATACGGTCAACAAACCAAGGAGGTTCTGGAGGAATTGCCGCATCTTCGACATTGAACTCAGGAATACGATCTAGCTCATTTCCGAGTGAGTACTGGCACCATATTCTGTAGTCAGTACGTCCAAGAATTATTTGGAATCTTGCCGACACTGTATCGGTGGAACAGCTCAGGTGGTAATAAGCTTGGTCGAGCTCTGGTTGATCGGGGCTGGCGTTAATTATTTGTTCATCAACTTTCGCTTCCGAGAAACACATTTCAGTCGCTGACTGTGTATCTTCTATCGACGATTGGTCGAATTGGGTGGCCAATGAGGATGGATTACATTTGGGTAAATCTCCCGCATGCACCCAATTTTCAATTATCAAACGCTCTCGATCTGGAAAACGAGCTATCTGGGAATATGAAACAACAGTATCGGCTACAAACAGGGCGGCCACAATAGACGTGGCAACATATAGTAACTTCCTAAATTTCATGATGCTTAATAATTACCTCAACCACGGAAGTTATAACTTCTGTTTGATTCAGTAATGATGTTCGCATCATTGTACATAGATGTTGGCCCATTGTTCCATAACCCATTAGGAGCTTGTTCGTTTGGTCGACCAGTCGCTACGCCAATTGCAAAATTTGTAGCTCCTTGTCTGATCGCTCCCCGAACACCTTTTCCCGCAAGGGCATCACGATCAAAGTTATATCTTTGATTGGTAACTGATGCTGTGGCGTTTTCTATCGAATACCCACCGTTTCCATCGACTGATATTGAGCTAGTGACAGGGGGAGGGGAGCTGGCAATCGTATTTATATTCTGAACGTAAAGAGCTTTACTCATAATTTTCATGGCTGCCAGTTCGATGGAAATTATACGTCTATTTCTACGTTCGGCAGGTTGAAAGCCTTCATTGTATCACGCAGTTCCTGACGGGCTGCGATGTTAGAGATGTTCAGTTGTTTTACTCCAACGTCTTTTAAGTCCAGTAATGTTAATCCACGCGGGAAGAGTTCGCGGAAAATCACCCGTTCAGAAAAACCGGGACCAACGCGAAATCCAATACGTTTTGATAGCATATCGATCGCACGTTCCATCTTTTCTTTATTAACCATGCGCTGCGACCCGACCCGGTTACGTACAACGATCCAGTCAATGGGGGGCAGTCCAGCCTGGGCGCGCAGTTGGCGGGCATTCCAGACCATTTCGGAATAGACGGATGGACCTTTGATTTTTTCGCCTTTTTCGTCCGTGTGGGCCAGCAAATCGAAATCAACGAAGCTGTCATTGAGTGGAGTAATCAGCGTATCCGCTAAGGAATGCGCGACTTGGCTAAGGCGTGTGTGGGACCCTGGGCAGTCGATCAGGATAAAATCATATTTAGGTTCAAGATCCGAAATAGCGGCAGACAGGCGTAGGTCGTAAATATTTTCGCCGGGCTGCAAAGTACTTGGATCAATTTCGGGAAGGTCATACAGGGACACCATGGGCAATTCGATATTGGCTGTCGCCATGAATTCTAGCCGGTTTTCTAAATACCGCCCAAGCGAGCGTTGACGCAGGTCCAGATCTAGTGCCGCAATTCTATGTCCCATTCTAGCAAGCGCAGTGACCACGTGCATCGACATGGTTGATTTCCCCGCGCCGCCCTTTTCATTGCCAACAACGATGATATGCGCCATCTTCTGGTCCCTTTCATGCGACGCCTCTGCGTGCGTCTGTCATTTATCGGCAACTATAAGACGCGGTGAAATCAAAGAAAAGCGCTGTCAGCGATTGAGGAGCGATTGCGCTGCGAGGCATGGTATCTGTGCCACCGTATCACAAAGGCTTTGGGTTCCGCAGCTGTGATGCCGTTTCGTGCCTAAGGGCGATTTTAGATATGAAGGTCGTGACCATTAAACGAAAAAGCCGCCCCATTGGGACGGCTTTAAAGAAAAAAAAGGTATTGAGCTTAGAAGCCCAGACCTTCGTATTTCTTTTTGAACTTGGAGACGCGACCACCGGCATCCATTAAGCGGGTTGAGCCGCCAGTCCATGCAGGGTGCACGGAAGGGTCAATATCCAGTGCCATTTGGTCACCTTCTTTACCCCATGTGGATTTCATCTTGATGATGGTGCCATCTGTCAGTTTGACGTCGATGGAGTGGTACTCGGGATGTGTATCGGATTTCATAGACCCACTCCTTACGCTTTTTTGGCTTTGTAGTTGGTAACCTCTGCGATACGCGCAGACTTACCACGACGTGCACGCAGATAGTATAGTTTGGCGCGACGGACGCGGCCACGACGAACAACTTCGATTTTTTCGATATTGGTTGAGAACAGCGGGAACACACGTTCTACGCCTTCGCCGAAAGAAATTTTGCGAACAGTGAACGAACCAGCGATGCCGTGACCGTTTTTACGGCTGATGCAAACACCTTCGTAGTTCTGCACACGTGTGCGAGACCCTTCGGTCACTTTGTAGCCGACGCGGATGGTGTCACCGGCTTTAAAGTCGGGGATGTCTTTCCCCAGCGCAGCGACTTGCTCCGCTTCGAGTTGTGCGATCAGATCCATCTGACCTTCTCCTTTTTTGCTCGTGGTTTTTCCACGAAGTTTAGATGACATCCCAGAGCTCTGATCCTTCACCGAGTCCGCTAAACGCGCCCGTCAGAGGTTAGACATCTTTCCTTATGGTCGTTTCATATCTGCTGGCTTGGCGAAGGTCACCCATACCTGAACATATACGAAAAACCCGGTCGACTCAGTTGAGAGGACCGGATGAGCGGTGGATAAAAGGAAGCAGAATAAAAAGCAAGGGCGTGCGGCGGCGAATGGCACACAATGCGGTGGCCTTTTCCCTAATCCTTGCTGTTTTTACGTTGCTGATAGGCTTCCCACAGATCAGGGCGGCGTTGGGCTGTGATCTCTTCACTGCTGTCTTGTCGCCATTGGGCAATTTTTCCGTGATGGCCTGACATCAGCACATCAGGAATGCTATGCCCTCGCCACTCAGGTGGGCGGGTGTATTGTGGATGTTCTAGTAGGCCTGACGAAAAGCTTTCTTCTTCGGTCGACGCCTGATTGCCCAAAACACCAGGGATCAGGCGTACGGTGGCATCAATCAAGGCCTGTGCCGCGAGTTCCCCTCCGGTCATCACAAAATCCCCCAAGGAGACCTCTTGGATGCCGTAATGTTCCAAGACCCGTTCGTCCACGCCTTCGAATCGACCGCACAGCAACGTCATCCCATCACATCGGGCGAGGTTCTGCATCATCTTCTGATCCATGCGCCGTCCACGTGGAGATAGATAGATAAGTGGCCAATTTCCGCGTGTGCCTGTCATCGCATGATCGATTGCGTCGCCCAACACATCGGCGCGTAAAACCATACCGGCTCCGCCGCCGGCAGGTGTGTCATCAACGTTCTTATGTTTGCCGATGCCAAAGGGGCGCAGATCGATGGTTTCGAGTTGCCATAACCCTTGTTGCAAGGCTTTTCCTGTTAAGCTTTCGCCTAAAACACCGGGGAACGCTCCGGGGAAAAGGGTTAGGATTTTGGCTTTCCATACTCCTGCAAGATCTGGCGTATCTGACATCAGTTCGCGCGGTTTTAGCGTCGCGCCAATCGAGAGGCGGCCGTGGGATTTCGTCGGAAGCGGGCGTTTGGATTTAGAAGGCGTGTTCATAGAGTGTTGTTTAGTTTAATTATGCTCCCATGCAATAGAAAGCTTGGAAAGGGCGACATGACCCCCACCCGTGAAGATCAGAGTGCGCCTGTGAGTAAGAATTCACCCGAAGCTCAAAGCGTGCGTGCGCGTGCTATTCGTTTTTGGCCCGAAATTGCGGCAGCCTTGTCTTTTCCCCCTGAAGATGTGCAGTTCTTTCCACTGCGTTCCAACAGTCGAAACTTTCATAAATTATGTGTCCTAGATGTTCGTGTGCCCAAACACGGCCGATTTGTTTTACGAGGCGATTTCGGGGATAAGCCGGTTGAGCGACGTCAGGCGGTTTTAGCTCGGCACAAAAAAGCACAGGTGAGATTAAACGATACGCCTGGCGTCTTCGTTCCGGAAATCTTATGGCACAGTGCAGACTATAGTTGCATCTTGATGGAGTTCGTTGCGGGCGAAACCGTAGATCGGGAGTTGGGCTTTGCGGATCTAGGTCTTGGATCGCGGCCAGAAATTCTGCAACAGGTTGGACAGGCAACGGCAGCATTACACGGTGTTTTACGGCACGAAGAGCGTCTGTTTTGGCCTAAATTCTATTTGCCTCGGGTGGTTCGTTGGGCGGGAGAGGTTCGTTCAGGCGAGCTAGACGTTTTTAATCGCCATAAGTTTTTGGGGCTTTGCGCATATCTTCATCGTATGGCACGGCGTGCGAAGGGTCGCCCCTTTATTGCCGGTGACAAACACGGAGATTTTCACTTTCATAATGTCATGGCATCCAAAGAAGGTATCCATTTTATCGATTTTTCTGATGACGGTGGATCTGTTCAACTTGATGATATTGCCAATCTTTGGATGGCTAATCTTTTGCAGGGCGAGTTGGATGATCCGCTGGTAACAGATGGATATGGTGGTGTTTCAGATACAGATTGGCGGGCGTTTGAATATGGATACGGTGCCGATGTACTGGCCGACCCCGTCTTTCATTTTGTGTATGGCATGCATCTGTTGAAATTCTGGAGGTTTAACAGCCTCAATTCACTTGCTGCAGAAAAAAGCATGCGTCGCAGGAAAGTTATCTTGCATATTTTCGATCGTCTTCTGGCCGAGGAAATTAAAGACCAGACCTAAAATAGACCCTCAGGAGGGTCCGCGATAATGCGCCCTTGTTCCATATCAACGGTGGGGACTGCTGCGAGGGTAAAAGGCAGTAGAACGGTTGATTTCAGCCCTTCGCCTTGGATTTCAAGCAGGTCAGACGCTCCGTGGTTTTGCACACTGCGTACCTGTCCAAGCAATGCGCCACCGGTGTCGTAAACGGAAATCCCTACGAGGTCGGTGTGGTAGTACTCGTCATCTGGCAAGTTTGGCAGGCTTGAGCGTGGTGCAAACAGCTGCACACCTTTGAGCGCATCAGCCTGTTCCTTGGTTTCAACGCCTATCACGCGCGCGCAAAAGCCGTTTTTAATCGCCCGTGTGAGCGTGATCGAATAGGTCGTATCGCCGTTTTCAGTGGAAAGAGGGGAATAGGTTTCGATTTCCTCGGGAACAGCGCAAAAGCTTTTGATGCGCACTTCGCCGCGCACCCCGTAAGATCCGGCAATTGCGCCAACGCAAATCATGTCATCCATTTGAAACACCGGTGCAATATCCGGCCCCTGTCAGTGTGTTTGCCCATGCGCCCCCGGCCTGTGTGCAGCGCTCACGCGCATTGGAGCGCTCGTAAAGAACACCCGCGCCAAAGGCGATGCCGACGAATATGACAAGACGTATCAATCCCATGTGTCCTAACTGCCCGTGAATCTAACGTGTTTCAAGAGGAAGCTCGCCAAAGCGTGTTTCCCACCCTTCCAGCTCCAACTCTGGTGTGTCTGAAATGTGCTCAGGGTATCCAATGCAAAAGTAACCGATTAGGGCCCAGTCATCGGGCACGTTTAGATCACGGTTCATCTGATCAGGATCCAGTACGGAAACCCAGCCAAGGCCTAAACCCTCGCCGCGTAAGGCCAACCAGAACAGAGTGATCGCAGTGACGACGGAATAACGGCGCATCTCGGGCATGGTGTTAGCCCCAAGACCATGACCTTTCTCTGTGCTGTCATCGCAATAAAAAGCCAGCTGAATAGGGGCCTCTCTCATTCCGGACAGTTTCAGTCCTGCATAGGTTTCGGCCTTTTCACCGTCATATCCTGCAAGAGCTGCGGCATTGGCCGTCTGAAAATTCTTAAGCGCAGCCGCACGTGCAGAGGCGCTGTTGACGCGGATCACGCGCCAAGGTTCGCTGAGCCCCACAGAAGGGGCCAACTGAACACAAGAAAGGCAGCGCGCAAGCACTGCCTCATCAACGTCTTGGGTGCGAAAACGCCGGACATCCCGACGTAAGCGCATCAGTAAATCCAATTGGTCGCGGAACACCTTGGGAAACGCGCCAAGGGCGTTGTTATCCTGTGCAGTGTGCCGCGGATCCATGAAATTACTCGGCCGCTGCTTCTGCTGCTTTTGCCGCTTTTTCTTCTGCACGATCCTGAGCTTTCTTGCCTGGAACCGCTTTTTGTGGGTTGTTGCGAACTGTTTTTTCGCGAACGCCAGCTGCTTCGAGCATACGTGCGATACGATCAGTTGGCTGCGCGCCTTGGCTTAGCCAGTGTTGAACGCGTTCCATGTTCATTTTTACGCGCTCTTCGCTGTCTTTTGGCAGCAGGGGGTTATATGTGCCCAGCTTTTCGATGAAACGGCCGTCGCGTGGCATACGGCTGTCAGCCGCAACAATGCGATAAAAGGGACGTTTTTTAGAGCCGCCGCGGGCCAGACGAATTTTCATTGCCATGGTGTTAATCTCCTTTGAATGGCTTGGATCAGATGCATTGCTTGCTAGCGAAGATCTGATTATTCTTGGTGTTTCTTGTGGTGGCGAATAACTTCATCGATGATGAAGTTTAAAAACGCTTTGGCGAATTCGGGATCAAGATCGGCCCGGCTTGCCAAATCTTCAAGACGTGCGATCTGGGACGCTTCGCGTGTAGGATCGGACGGGGGAAGGTCATGTTCAGCTTTGAGTTTGCCAACCGCCTGAGTGTGCTTAAAGCGTTCACCCAGAGTGTAGATCAGGATGGCGTCCAGACGGTCAATGCTCTCGCGATGTGATTTTAGCACCTCGGCAGCGTGTGTAACAGGATCAGTCATATAGACCTCTTGCGATGGCAGTTGGTGTCCAAACTCGTGTCATGTTATTTCTTTTTCCCAAAGCCAGATAGGCCACCGGGAAGGCCCATGCCGCCGCCCAATCCGCCTAGGCCTGGCAAACCGCCGGGCATGCCTTTGCCGCCGCCCATGGCTTTGGCTGCCGCTTCCAGCGCCTTAGGGTCCATACCAGCGGGCATCTCGGGCATACCGCCCTTGCCGAACATGCCTTTCATGGCTTGTTTCAGCATGCCACCTTTGCCCATCTTGCCCATTTTCTTCATCATGTCAGACATTTGACGGTGCATCTTTAACAGCTTGTTCAAGTCAGAGACCTGCATGCCAGAGCCCGCCGCAATGCGTTTCTTGCGTGAGGCTTGCAATAGAGCGGGGTTGGCGCGTTCTTTCTTGGTCATGGATTGGATCAAGGCGATTTGACGTTTGAGCATCTTATCGTCAAAACCAGCGCCTTCGACCTGTTTGGCCATTTTCCCCATGCCCGGCATCATTTGCATCATGCCTTGCATGCCGCCCATCTGTTGCATTTGTTCCAGCTGCATGCGCAGGTCGTTCATGTTGAACTGACCTTTCATCATGCGCTTCATCATGCGTTCGGCTTGTTCGGCCTCGATGGTCTCTTGGGCTTTTTCAACCAGAGCAACAATGTCACCCATGCCGAGAATACGGCCGGCGACACGTTCGGGTTCAAAGGTCTCGATCGCGTCCATTTTCTCGCCAAGACCAACAAAGCGAATTGGCTTGCCGGTGACAGCGCGCATGGACAGGGCCGCACCACCGCGACCGTCGCCGTCCATACGTGTGAGGACCACACCAGAAATACCAATTTTGGCGTCGAACTCTTCGGCGACTTCAACCGCGACTTGACCTGTGAGGCCATCCACAACAAGGAGCGTTTCACGTGGGCTTACCACGTCACGGACGTCCTCGACTTCTTTCATCAGAACGTCGTCGATTTGCAGGCGGCCTGCAGTATCAAGCATATAAACGTCGTAGCCGCCCATCGCCGCCTGTTGTTTGGCACGTTTGGCGATGTCGACAGGCTTTTGCCCCGGTACGATTGGCAATGTGTCGACGCCAATTTGTGTACCAAGTACGGCGAGCTGATCCATCGCAGCCGGGCGATAGACGTCAAGCGAAGCGAGGAGTACTTTTTTGCCCTCTCGATCCTTTAGGCGCTTGGCCAGCTTGCCGGTGGTTGTGGTTTTACCTGAACCTTGTAGGCCCACCATCAAGATCGGCGCAGGGGGGCTGTCGATCTTTAGCGTACCCGCATCTTCGTCACCGCGTAGGGTTTCGATCAATGCGTCGTGGACGATTTTAACAACTTGCTGGCCGGGGGTTACAGATTTGGTGACCGCTTGACCGGTTGCTTGTGTCTGTACCTTTTTGACAAAATCACGCGCCACATTCAGCGAGACATCAGCCTCAAGCAGGGCAACACGCACTTCGCGCAGAGCGGTTTTGACATCGTCCTCGGACAGGGCGCCTTGTTTTGTCAGGCGATCAAAGACACCGGATAGGCGTTCGGATAGATTTTCAAACATGCCTTCGGCCTCCTTGCCGTTTTCAATGTGCCCCAAATCTAAGGGGCGGTTACGTATTCTACAATTATTCGGCGTAGTTCCCGAACAAACCAAGCGTAATTGCCCCCACGGGCGCAACGCGCTGGTGGAGGGCGATCCTCTGTATCAGAGAGGACCGGAAGTATGGTAATCTTCCGGAATTTGGGCAGCCATTACCGGCTTTCGAGGTCTCTGTCAAGCGGTCAGGCTGTATGTCACGGGTGTTATCGCAATGTCGTGCCGTCAATATTAGGGCCATCTTTGGGTATGATAACCTCGGATGGAAGCTTTGCTTGCGCGCAGAGCCTGCCTTGTGTGTCGGGCAGAATTGTATGTCGCAATTGCATGTGCTTGCCTTGACGTAAAGGGCACACTAGGGCTGGACCCAAACTATTCACCAAAGGGGGCCGAACATATGGATGCGTCATCGAAGTTTCAGGACAGTTTGCCGACCAGCTCGGATGCGCTGCTGGCGCAGTTGCAAGCTTGGGGGCTGGACTTTGTGTTGCATACTCATGTGCCACTGAGAACGGTGGAAGAATCCAAGGCAGTGGAGGCTGATCTAAGTATACCCGGTGAACGGGCGTTGCGGATTAAGAATTTTTACCTTCGTGACCGCAAAAAGCGCAATCATTTGGTGACGTTGGATCAGGATCGGACAGTTGATTTGAAAGAGACGGCGCGGGATCTCGGGTTGGGGAATCTGTCTTTTGGGTCGCCAGAACGGTTGCTGGAAAACCTCGGGGTGCGCCCTGGCGCGGTGAGCCCTTTGGCAATGTTCAACGGCGTATCTAAATCTGTGACGTTTTATATGGACGTTGCCGCATGGGAGGTGGATGTGATTTATATGCACCCGCTGGTCAACGATCGGACGATTGCCATGGCGCGGACAGACTTGTTGCGGTTTATGGAACGTCTTGAGGTCGAAATACACTGGGTCTAGGAGGTCGCGTTATGGATAATTGGGACGAGGTGCGTACCGCTTATCATGTCGCGCGCCATGGCACAGTGAGTGGCGCGGCAGAGGCTTTAGGAGTACATCACGCGACGGTAATCCGCCACATCGATGCAATCGAGACACGTTTGGGAGTGAAACTATTCCAACGTCATGCACGTGGTTACACACCAACGGAGGGTGGTCAGGACCTGTTGCGCATTGCTCAGGCGACAGATGACCAATTTAGCCAACTTATGGGGCGGCTGAAGGGGCAGGGTGACACGATGTCCGGGGAGCTGGTTATAACATCCTTGTCGTCGATGGCAGGTCTGTTGGCCCCTATTTTGACCCAATTTCAGCGAAACCATCCAGACGTGACGATCCGTTATTTGACCGGGGACCGTTTGTTTCGTCTCGAATATGGCGAGGCCCATGTTGCGTTGCGTGCAGGTTCCGTGCCTGAGCAACCAGATAATGTTGTTCAGGCGTTTATGATGCAGCGGCTCGCGCTTTATGCGTCACAAGACTACGTTGCCCGTTATGGGGTGCTTAAAGATATCAATGATGCCGTGAACCATGGATTCGTGGGGGCCGATAACGCTGAAACGCGCGCGCCGCATGACCGGTGGCTGCGTACGCATGTACCATTAGAGAGCATCCGCTTTCGATGTACGGACCAGATGTCCTGCGAGGCGGCTGTCCGTGCGGGGGCGGGAATTGGATTTATGAACACGCTGAGGGCGGCGCAGGATGCCAACTTAATACAGATGCTTGCGCCAAAGCCTGAATGGGAAACCAAAATTTGGCTGGTTACGCATGTGGATTTACATCGAACCAATAAAGTTCAAAGTTTTGTACGGTTTCTCAAAGAAGAGACTGTCGCATGGGGCGAATAGATAAGGCCGGTCTGTAGGTTACATGCCTATGTTGACGATCAACGCGCTTTTGATGTTGCTTAGGGCACAGTAATATCGTTGAAGCGCTGGGGAGAGTATGGAACTCTTCCTTTGTTCTGATGAGGCTATGCATCATGGAAACGCTTTCGGTCTTTTTTGTCCCGTTGTCGCTGATTGCGACAGCGGTAATGGCGGCTTCGGCAGCGATTCAGGCACATCGTTTTCGTCTGGACTTATTTGGAGCAACCGTTCTGGGGGTTGTAACCGCAGTCGGGGGCGGCACTTTGCGTGATTTGCTGTTGGGGTTGACACCGGTGTTTTGGATTGTCGATCAACGGTTTCTTCTGGTGGCTATACCCTGTGCGGCCCTAAGTTTCTTTAATGCCAAGCGGATGCCAACCGGCAGTGGCCGTAGATTGCGGTTGTTGTTGCAGTTGGATGCTATTGGGCTGGCTTTGTTTACATTAACAGGTGTGCATGTCGCATTGGAGGCCGGTGTTGCGCCGGTATTGGCGATTGTGATCGGCTGTATCACTGGAACTGCTGGTGGCATGATCCGTGATTTGCTCTGCAGCGTGACGCCGATTGTTCTGCGCGAAGATCTATACGCAACGCTGTCGCTGGCGGGGGCAGCCATGTTTATCGGAATGTTGCAAATCCTGAGCGAACCTATCGCGACACTTGTAACCTTTGTAATGATCCTGATTGCGCGCCTTATCATGTTGTGGCGGTTACAGGTGAAGCAGGATGGGTAGATAGGCTGACCTAGACTGCGGTGTCGCCTTGATCAGCCTCTCGTTGGTTTGGATCAAGTTGTGCTTCGAGGAAGCGCTCAAAATCATCTAGATGTACCGGTTCGAACTGGCCAAATCCCTGCATCCACACTGAGGTGGCGCGGAGTGCATCGGGTTGCAATTTGCACCACTTGACCCGTCCACGCTTTTCTTGGGCGATCAAACCGGCATTGGCCAGAATGGTTAAGTGTTTGGAAATGGCCGCCAGAGACATCTCAAAAGGGGCCGCGACGTCGGTCACGGCCATGTCGTCTTCTAACAACATTGTCAAAATGGCGCGCCGCGTCGGATCTGCCAGAGCGGCAAACACGGCATCAATAGAAGTGCTCATACTTATAGATCTAATGCGCAGGGTGGTTTCTTGGCAAGGTCTGTCCGACTGGAACTATTCGCATGAATTGGGTCGACACCACCGTTAAAGCGCGCGATGAGGACATGTGCTGACGAAGCACCTAAGACAGGGAAGTTAGGCTATGCCACTGCGATATTGGGCGGTTATTGTAATTTTGGGTATTAGCTGGGGGATGTCTTTTTTATTCAATGCCATTTTACTGCGCGATCTTGGGCCGTTAACGGTGACCTTTGGTCGGGTGTGTTTGGGCGGCTTGGGATGCTGGGCTTATGTGTTCCTGCGCGGATATAATTGGCGTTTGCCTGCACCTTTAGTAGCCAAGCTTTTTGCCTTTGGGGTGTTAAGTTACACGGCACCGTTCATTTGTTACGCGGTGGCGCAGCAACATATTGCAAGCGGTGTTGCAGGTATTGTAAACGCCACGACCCCAGCCTTTGCGGTTGTTGTTGCACATTTTTGGCCGGGCGGTGAACGGGCGACTTGGCCAAAATCCCTGGGAGTATTGGCCGGTGTAATTGGGATTATCTTACTGTCGCTCCCTATCTTGCGCCAAGGGGATGCGACCAAGATTTGGGCCGTTATGATCATGTTGGGCGCTCCGATGGCTTATGCGGTTTCAGTGAACTTGGTCGGACGTTTTCGCGCTGTCCCGCCTGCTGTCTTGCTGAGCTGGGGCCTGACGGGTGCCTCGGCGGTGGTGGGTGTTCTGGCGTTGGTATTGGAAGGGGTTCCGCATGCACTTTCGTGGCAAGGTGTTGGTGCGCTTGCATGCATTGGTCTTCTTTTGACGACGACGGCTTTTTTGGTATTCTATTGGTTGCTGCCAAAGGTCGGGCCGACGAATATGACATTGGTTACATTGATCGCCCCTGCCTCTGCTCTTGTTTTAGGTGTGAGTTTGCTGGGTGAACCACTCTTGCCTACACATTTATTGGGGTTGGTTGCGATTTTGCTGGGTCTGTTGTTGATCGACGGGCGCATCTTGCGATGGAAGAAAGAACAGGCCTGATTTCAGGTGAGTTTGGGTGCGTGAATTAAGATCAACCAAAAGGTTGAATATGGATTTCACGCCAAAATGGGACATCCATGTTCGGCCTTGATCTCTTGGTTGACTTAAGTGGCTGATAATAATGTATTTAATAATGGGTAATGTCGTGTAAGCTAAGTTGACTCTATGCGGGAGACGCCTTAGCACTCAGTCTTAAGAAAGTAAGAGGGTCCCGCCGTGACAGAAGGTGACGACAAGCAGCGGCTTGCGCAGCTTGAAGCGAAACTAGAAGCGGCGAAAAAGGCACAAGAGCCGGAGCCTCCTGCAGAAACCCATTTTACCCTCGCCAATCAGGCTTGGAGAATGGTGACAGAATTGGTAGCCGGTCTTGTGATCGGTTTTGGTATCGGATTTGGGCTGGATAGTCTGTTGGGGACAACCCCCATCTTCATGATACTGTTTATCGTGTTGGGTCTGGTGGCCGGTGTCAAAGTGATGCTGAAGTCCGCCAACGAGATCCAAGCGCATGCCGTCGAAGCCGGTGAAGCTCAACGCAGCGATGCAATGGGCAACGCAGGGCACGATAACAAACGAGATTAAGCCCAAGGTACATACCTTGGCAGGGAACAATCCCGGGGAGACCCCGGTGACAGGAGAAGCAGAACGATGGGCAAACTGTTCTTTTATGTAGCTTTGGCCTTGGTGTTGGTATCAGGCATCATCTTTGGTTCGCCAGACGGTAAGCTGGCAATCCATCCTATGGACCAGTTCACGGTTGAGCCATTCTTTGGTGGCGCGCATGTTGGGCTGTTTACGGTTACAAACGTAACACTATGGATGGCGCTGGCCATTGCAGCGATTGCGGCAATCCTTGTTATGGGCACCGCGCGTCGTTCGATTGTACCAAGCCGGTCCCAATCTGTTGCAGAGCTGGCCTATGGTTTTGTCTACAAGATGGTCGAGGACGTGGCAGGCAAAGATGCGGTCAAGTTTTTCCCTTATATCTTCACTGTGTTCATGTTCATTGTGACATCAAACTTCCTTGGTTTGATCCCGATGTCCTTCACAACCACATCGCATTTCGCGGTAACCGGTGTTCTGGCCTTGGTTGTTTTCGTCGCGATTACCGTTACTGGTTTTGTTTTGCACGGTGCAAAGTTTCTGGCCCTGTTCTGGGTTAGCTCTGCACCACTGCCGCTGCGCCCTGTTCTGGCGCTGATCGAAGTCATCTCGTACTTTGTTCGCCCTGTTAGCCTGTGTATCCGTCTTGCGGGTAACATCATGGCCGGCCACGCGGTTCTTAAGGTTTTTGCTGGGTTTGCAGGTGCGCTGGGTGCAGCGTCGTTCCTGCCAATCTTTGCCATCAGTGCATTCTATGCACTCGAGGTTCTCGTAGCCTTCATTCAGGCTTACGTGTTCACAATTCTGACCTGTGTCTATCTTAAAGACGCACTTCATCCGTCCCACTAAGGGGCGGCTGGTCCGAAGACTTACTCAACTTCCAATCGTAAGGAGAAATACTATGGAAGGCGATCTCGCATACATCGGCGCTGGCTTGGCTGGCATGGGTACTGGTATTGCTGCTCTGGGCGTTGGCAACGTTGCTGCTAACTTCTTGGCAGGCGCGCTGCGCAACCCATCTGCGGCTGCTTCACAAACCGCAACACTCTTCATCGGCATCGCATTTGCAGAAGCTCTGGGCATCTTCTCGTTCCTGGTTGCTCTGCTGCTGATGTTCGCTGTCTAAGACCTACGGAATTTTTTTCCTTACGGCCGGGCAGGGCGCGTCATGCGTGTTGCCCGGTGTAACGGCAAGTTCCAAAGGAGGACGACATGGCATCGAATTCACATGACACAAGTCATGAAGCTGGCCATGCACATGACGCCGCTCATGGTGCTGTCGACGCGGCACATGGTGCACATGATGTAGCCCACGGCGCATCAGGCATGCCGCAGCTAGACTTTTCGACTTATGGAAACCAGATTTTCTGGCTTCTGGTCACGCTTGTCGTGATCTTTATGATCCTGTCGCGCGTTGCGCTGCCTCGTATTGCAGCGATCCTGAGCGAACGTCAGGGTGCGATCACGAATGACCTCGCTGCTGCTGAAGACCTAAAGTCCAAAGCACTTGAGGCCGAAAACGCATATAATCAAGCTTTGGCAGATGCACGCGCGGAAGCGCAACGTATTGCTGCACAAGCACGGGCTGAAATTCAGGCTGATTTGGATGTCGCGATTGCAAAAGCAGATGCAGATATCGCAGCTAAGGCTGCAGAATCTGAGAAAGCGATTGCAGAAATTCAGGCTGGTGCCGTTGAAAGCATCAAACTGGTTGCGACAGATACTGCCAAAGCACTGGTCACAGCGCTGGGTGGTAAAGCTGACGCGAAAGCCGTTGCAGCGGCTGTTACAGCGAAAATGGAAGGCTAAGACATGCGTTATACCCTTGCTTTAGCCATCACGCTGACCTCTAGCCTGCCTGCGTTTGCAGCAGGTGGCGGCATGAATATGGGCAACACTGACTTTGTTGTCATCCTCGCGTTTTTGCTGTTCGTCGGTATTTTGCTTTACGTAAAAGTACCAAGCATGGTGTCGAAAATGTTGGACGACCGTGCTGATGGCATCAAGTCCGAGCTAGAAGAAGCCCGCGCGCTGCGTGAAGAAGCGCAGACAGTGTTGGCTTCTTATGAGCGCAAACAAAAAGACGTCCAAGCGCAAGCTGATCGTATTGTTGCAAATGCACGCGAAGAAGCCACGACTGCTGCTGCTCAGGCGAAAGCAGATCTAGAGGTTTCTATTGCACGCCGTTTGGTCGCCGCGCAGGAACAGATAGCTGCGGCTGAAGCATCAGCTATCAAAGAAGTTCGTGATGGCGCGATTGCTGTTGCAGTGGATGTTGCAGACAAAGTCATTAGTGATCAACTGACGGCGACGGATGCGAACAAGCTTATTGATGCTGCAATTGGTGACGTAAACGCCAAGCTGCACTAGATCAGCCACTGTTAACTGTAAAATTTTGAAACCCGGTCTTTTTGGCCGGGTTTTTCTTTGCGCGAATGCTACGAGATTTGAACGCCTTGTGATTGTTCTGCTGAAGCCGACAACGCCATCTATGCGCTGACGATAACATAACGGGCTGCGGGTCACGGAATTGTATGTATAGGTCATATATATTGACATAGTAAGTCGTTTATTTATGGTGCGCGATTGTGATTGTAAGGAAATGATAAAAATGGACCTTGAAACGCAATTTGCGACTCGAATAGCCGGGATGAAAGCATCAGAAATTCGTGAGCTTCTTAAGCTATTGGAGCAACCGGGTATGTTGTCCTTTGCCGGGGGCATCCCTGATCCAGCACTTTTTCCTGCGGATGCCTTTGCACAGGCTTATGCTGATGCTTTGACGCCAAGTAGGCAAACTCAGGCATTGCAGTATTCCGTGAGCGAAGGGTATCTGCCGCTGCGACAGTGGTTGGTGTCCTATATGGCTGATCTTGGCGTGGATTGTACGACAGACAACATCTTGATCACATCTGGATCGCAACAAGCATTGGATTATCTGGGGAAAATGTTTCTTGACCCTGTAGATACCGCGTTGATCGGTGCACCGACGTATCTTGGGGCGTTAGGGGCGTTTAACGCTTATGAACCGCGGTATGACCGGCTTGATCCATTTGACAATCGCACAACGTCAGAGATTGGGCGGATCGCATCTGAGGTAGGGGGGAAGGTGAAATTCTCGTATCTCAGTCCAGATTTTGCCAATCCGACAGGTCAGACGCTTTCGCGAGCAGCCCGATTGAAGGTGCTTGAACAGGCCAAAGTATTAGATGCTGCGGTAATTGAAGATGCGGCCTATTGCGGGCTACGTTATAGCGGCGAAGATGTGCCCGCGATCCTTGCCCTAGAGCTAGAGAGCGTAGGGGATATCAACCTCTGTCGCACGATTTATTGTGGGTCGTTTTCTAAAACGTTGTCGCCAGGCTTACGCGTGGGATGGGTTGTCGCTTCTGATGCAGTGATTTCGCAACTGGTTTTATTAAAGCAGGCAGCGGATTTACATTCTTCGACGATTAACCAGATGGCTATCCACAGTGTAGCTGTTGAGGGGTTTGCAGAGCATGTTGCCCGCTTGCGTACGGTTTACGGACGTCGCTGTGCTGCAATGTTATCCGCGCTCGAACATGAGATGCCGGATGGGGTGACTTGGACTGAGCCCGAGGGCGGGATGTTTGTCTGGCTGACCTTGCCAAAAGGGATGGATGCTGGGGCCTTGCTGGAAAAGGCTATAAAGCAGGAAAAGATGGCGTTCGTGCCGGGGCAGGCCTTCTTTGCGGATGGCAGTGGAAGCAACACTCTGCGGCTGAGCTTTTCCAATAGTAACGAGGCACAGATCGAGGATGGCATCACACGTCTTGGGCGGGTGCTTCGAACGGATGAGTAAGGTTATCCACAAGATATAGCGGCATCACTGTCCTGAAGGTCTGAGTTTGGAGGGAGGCCGCGTTGACACTGGCGCGCGCCTCCTATTTGGTCTGCAAACCTTTGAATCAGTAACGAGAGACGATTTGCGCTTTTCTAAACTCAAGCTCAGCGGTTTTAAAAGTTTTGTAGACCCGACTGAACTGACTATTGCAGATGGATTAACCGGGGTCGTGGGGCCAAATGGTTGTGGTAAATCCAACCTGCTTGAAGCGTTGCGTTGGGTCATGGGGGAAACCCGTGCCAAAGCAATGCGCGGGGATGGTATGGAAGATGTGATTTTCGCAGGAACATCATCTCGCCCGCCGCGAAATTTTGCCGAAGTGACACTGGCGTTAGATAACAGCGACCGGCTTGCGCCTTCGGGGTTTAACGATGCGGACCAGCTGGAAATTATGCGCCGTATCACACGTGATGCAGGTTCGGCTTATAAGGCGAACTCTAAAGACGTGCGGGCTAAAGATGTGCAAATGTTGTTTGCGGATGCTTCAACCGGCGCACATTCTCCTGCATTGGTACGACAGGGGCAAATTGCCGAGTTGATCAATGCTAAACCCAAAGCGCGTCGTCGTGTGCTAGAAGAGGCTGCGGGGATCTCGGGTTTATACCAACGACGCCATGAGGCGGAATTACGTCTCAAAAGCACCGAACAAAATTTACTGCGTATCGAGGATGTTGTTGACCAATTGTCTAACCAACTGGGGCAATTGGGGCGTCAGGCCCGTCAGGCGAAACGGTATCGTGAGATTGGCGAGAGACTGCGCACCGCCGAGGGAATGTTGCTATATAGTCGCTGGCGTGAGGCTCAAGAGAGCTGCGCCATCGCCGAGCAGGAACTGACTGACTGCGCATTGCAGGCAGATAAGGCCGAAACCGCCGCTGTGGCGGCGACACAGGATCGTACACAGGCCGAGGCACAACTACCACCTTTGCGCGAAGAAGAAGCGATTGCCACGGCGCTTATGCAGCGGGTGAGTGTCCAACGCGACGCGCTAGATGCGCAAGAGGCTCAAGCGCGGCAAACGATTGAACAATTGACTGCGCGGGTTGCGCAACTGGGGCAGGATATAGAGCGCGAAGGCGGCTTAAACCGTGATGCTGGCGAGACGATCGAACGGCTCGAGTGGGAGCGTCGCGAACTTGATAAAGCCAGCGAAGGTCACGAGGACCGTCTAGACGAAGCTTCTGAAATCGCAAAAGATAGCGCTGCGATCCTAGAGGCTGGCGAGGACCGTTTGGCACAGGTCAATGAAGAGGTCGCACGCCTGTCTGCCCGACATCAATCCGCACATCGTTTGGTCGAAGATGCACGACGCGCGTTGGCGCGTGCTGAGGCTGATGGTGAAAAATCTCATACGGAAGCTCAAAGTGCTAAGATGGCATTAAGTGCGGCCGATGCTGCTTTTGAGGCCGCTCAGATTGCCGAAGAAGAAGCTCGTGAGGCGGCTGAAATGGCCGAAGAGGCACTTGCTTCTGTGGATGATTTGCGCACCGAAACCCAAGCACAAGAAGCAGAGGCACGGGCGCAACGCTCGGCCGCCGAAGGAGAGCTGGGTGCATTAGGGGCTGAGGTAACCGCGTTGGCCAAGTTGGTTGAACGCGAGGCCACCGAGAGCGGCCAGATCATGGATGATTTGCGCGTGACGCCGGGATATGAAAAGGCGCTTGGTGCGGCACTAGCGGATGATTTGCGCAGTCCAGAGGTTGTTGGCGATGGGCCCTCGGGCTGGTTGGCATTACCCGATTATCCAAAGGATGTGCCGCTGCCAGAAGGTGTTGATCCACTGGCGAAATATGTGGATGGTCCCGAAGTTTTGGCGCGTCGGATTGCTCAGATTGGTGTGATTGATGGTGAGATAGCCGAAGGATTGCAACGGGATTTACAACCTGGCCAACGGCTTGTGACACTAGAGGGTGATTTGTGGCGTTGGGATGGATTTCGGACATGGGCCGAAGATGCGCCGTCTGCAGCGGCGATGCGGTTGCAACAACTTAACCGCCTAGAAAGCCTAAAGCAGGAAATGGTACATGTTTCCGCGCGCGCCGAAGGGGCCCGTGCCGCGCATGAGGCGCTGGTTTCACGCCTGCAAGAAGTCACATTGGCAGACCAATCCGCCCGTCAGGCGCGCCGTATGGCGGATCAACGTGTTGCCGACACGGCGCGTGCTCTTAGCCGTGCCGAGGCCGAGTGCAATTTGGCAAGAGGTAAAGTTGAAACCTTAACCATTGCGATGGCGCGTCACGATGAGGATGCGATGGCTGCCCGTTTGCGGCTGACTGAAGCAGAGACGGCGCAGCTGAATTTAGGTGATCTGGATCATGTGCGCGGGCAGGTTGAAGACATGAAAATGAGTGTCGAGGCCGCGCGTATCACGCTGATGTCGCACCGATCGGCCTTGGATGAGGTACGCCGCGAGGGTGACGCGCGGATTAAACGCGCGCAAACAGTGACCAAAGAGCTATCAGGCTGGCGGTTACGTCTCGAAAGCGCGGAAAAACGTGTGGCCGAGCTGCAAAGTCGCCGCGATGCCAGTCAGGATGACTTGGCCGAAGCAAGGTCTCTTCCCGAACAACTGGCCGACACGCGCGAAGAACTGGACGCGCAGATTGAAACGGCTCAGGCACGCAAATCAGTGGCGAACACGCAGCTTATCAGTGGCGAAGAGGCTGTGCGCGTTGCTGCCGATCATGAACGCGAGCGCGCGCGATTGGCGTCGCAGGCGCGTGAAATTCGCGCCGGCGCCGAAGTCCGCAGTCAGGGATTGCGAGAGACGGTTCAGGTGATGGTGGACCGTATTGGCGAAGATCGCGAAATGACGCCAGAACAGATGTTACAAGAATTGTCTGTTGATCCAAAAGATATGCCATCGATTTCCGATCTGGATGCGACCGTAGCTCAGCATAAACAACAGCGGGATGCACTGGGTGCGGTAAATTTACGAGCCGAAGATGACGCACGTGACTTACAAAATGAGCACGATACATTGGTGTCAGAGAAGCAAGATCTCGAAGAGGCCGTGAAGACCCTGCGCAGCGGCATCGCAAGCCTTAATCGTGAAGGACGTGAACGTCTGCTTTCAGCATTCGAACAGGTAAACGGCGCATTCTCAACGTTGTTTCAGCATCTATTTGGCGGAGGTGAGGCCAATCTGGTGATGGTCGAAAGTGACGACCCATTGGATGCCGGACTTGAGATCATGTGCCAACCTCCGGGTAAGAAATTGTCGACCCTGTCCCTATTGTCCGGTGGCGAGCAAACACTGACTGCGATGGCGCTGATTTTTGCGGTGTTCTTATCAAACCCTGCCCCGATCTGTGTGCTGGACGAGGTGGATGCCCCGTTGGATGATGCAAATGTCACGCGGTTCTGTGATCTGTTAGACGAGATGTGTCGCCGCACGGATACACGGTTTTTGATCATTACCCACCACGCGGTGACTATGGCCCGGATGGATCGCCTATTTGGCGTCACGATGCAAGAAAAGGGCGTGAGTCAGCTGGTGTCGGTTGATTTGAAAAAAGCCGAAGCGATGGTGGCCTAGATTTAGGGCACCATCAATTTCACAACTGGTTCAACAACGTAGCAGTTGGCCAAGCATCGGCAGGCAGGCCAAGACGTTGTTGTTCTTTTTTGACGGCAAGCCGAGTGTTCGCACCCAAGATCCCGTCGATTTTACCAACATTGTGTCCACGTGCCTGCAGCTTAGACTGTAATGTTTCCATTTGTGCCCCGGATAGCCCTGGATCAGGGTTTCCAGCGGTATAAACGTCTGCACCTTCAAGACGTGTTGCAAAATACGCTGCGGTGAGCACGTAGGTAAAGCTTTGGTTCCATTCAAAATAGACATCAAAATTGGGGTAGGCAAGGAAGGCTGGACCTTTATGCCCTTGGGGGAGGATCACCGACGCATTCAGGTCGCGACCGGTAAATGTACCGCTCTTGGGGCGTACGCCTTTGGCTGTCCAATCTGCGACGGACTCTTTATGCAACAAACCTGTTTTGGACAGGTCTAGATCGGTGGGGATGGTGATTTCTTGCAACCATGGCTGCCCTGCCTGCCAACCCATACTAGACAGCATCTTGGCACCCGACATCAACGCATCCGCGGGTGAGGTTTTTAGGCTAACGGTACCATCACCATCTGCGTCGACGCCATTCTCCAAGATATCACCGGGCAACATTTGCACCATTCCGATTTCGCCAGCCCAGGCGCCAGTCGTATTGTGGGGATCAAAATCACCGCGACTATACAGTTCGAGTGCGGCAAAGATCTGGGGGCGAAATAGATCGGGACGACGGCAGTCATGGGCAAGTGTTACCAATGCGTTGCGCGTGTTGAAGTTCCCCTGAAATGCGCCATAGTCTGTTTCAAAGGCCCAAAAGGCGAGCAATACACCTTGGTCGATACCATAAGTGTTCTGTACGCGCTCAAATACAGTGCTGTATTGCGCTGCTTTTTGATGTCCGCGTTGTAAGCGATCTTGCGAAATCAAGCGGCGGGAAAAATCGATAAATGGCTTTTGAAACACCCCTTGAGCACGATCAGCATTGAGCACTTTAGGGTCTTTGGCTGTGCCAGAGAAAAACGCGTTAACGGTATTTATATCATATCCCGTCGAGACAGCTTCGTCTTTGAGCTGCGTAACGAAGCGGTTGAAGTTACCGCCACATTGTGCCGAAGCTGTGCCGGTTGTAGCTAACAAAGTTGCCAAAATACCGCAAAAAAGATGTGTCAAACAAGGAAACCGTCTGGCTGTGCGCAGCGATACAGATGGAAAAGAGTGAAACATCATAATTGCAGGATCCCGAACCGAGGTGTTGTTATCTTCACATTATCGAGAAGAGCACTGTGAGCGCAACCAATAGCACAAGAGAAAGGACCCATGTTTTCCATAAAACCTGAGTTGAATGATGGATATCAAAGGCGGTGGGGGTGCGGTTTCCGTTTTTATGAACCCATGGGAAGTCCTGCAGCACTCCTTCATAGGAGCGTGGGCCGGCAAGAGAGACATGAATGGCGCGCGCCATTGCGGCTTCGGGCCAGCCTGCATTAGGAGAGCGGTGCAGGCGGGCATCGCGTGTGATTGCCGCCATATCGGTCAGACAATTGGCGACAGCTGCAATGAGAATTGCACTTAGGCGTGCTGGGATCAAGTTGACTAGATCATCCAGGCGTGCGGTTGCCCAGCCAAAGTCTCGATATTTGGGCGAGCGGTATCCGATCATACTGTCGCCGGTATTGATGAGTTTATACGCTATTAATCCTGGCAAACCTGCGACCAGAAACCAAAACGCAGGCGCGATTACGGCGTCAGAAAAATTCTCAGCGCCGCTTTCTATAGCTGAACGGCTAACTTGCGCCTCTGTCATGTTTATAGTGTCGCGACTGACAATCATTGCAACCGCAGCACGCCCTTTGTCCAATGAGTGAGACAAGCCATGAGCGACAGCCGCGACATGCTCTACCAGCGAACGTTGTGCAATCAAAATAGCTGTGATCACAACAGTCACTACGGCTCCCAATTGCGCAAGCAGCTGACCTAAAAATACTCCGACGAACAGCAGCACCGCAGCGGCAATACAGCCTTTGATCTTGCGATGTGCCCCATAGTTCAGTCTTTGATCGAGCCACGCCACGAGCTTTCCCATCAATACGGCGGGATGCGGCAGCCGAGACCACAGCCAGTTCGGTTCTCCGAGTGTAGCATCAAGGATAAGTGCGGGGATCAGGAGGATTGCGGTACTCATGTCGTGGGGCTCTAGGACAGTGCATTTTCAAGACGCGCCCAATCTTGTTCAGGCGGCAGACCCAATCGTAGGAAATGCGCGGAATAGGGGAAAATGCGCGACCAAATATGATGTTTGGCCAAACGATCTTGCCAATTTTGGGCACTGTCGACGCGATAGAGCCGGAACAGATCTGTGCCGCCGTGTAACTGTGCGCCGCTGGCTAAGGCAAGCTGATCAAGGCGCTGTGCGTCTTGGCGTAGGCGTTGACGCGTGGTTGTTGCCCATGACGTATCACTCAAGGCTTGTGTGCCCACTGTGAGAGCAGGACCAGACACAGGCCAGGGACCAAGTGTCGCGGAAAGCGAAGCGACGAGTGTTGGGTCTCCGATGGCAAATCCCAAACGCATACCTGCCAGACCCCAGAATTTTCCAAAACTTTTTAATATGATGGTTCCGGGTCGATCTGCGTATTTCATCAAGCTTTGGGCAGGAGTGACGTCGCAAAAGCTTTCATCTACGATCATAAATGGCGCATCTAGGTCTGCCGCTGACCATAGTCGCCCATCGGGATTATTCGGATGTACGATAACACGGGCGTCAATACGGGCGTCGTGTTTTTGTGCGCCCATCGTCCAGCCGCTGTGAGAGAACGAGGCCGCATGTTCGTTATAGGTCGGATGTGGGATGTCGACTGTGCCACTGGGTTTGAGGGCAGGCAGGCGTGCAATCAGACTGGACGCACCAGGTGCTGCTAGGATTGCTGCGCCCTCAGGGACGTTCCAAAATCTGCGCGCTGCGGTAACAAGAGCCTCTTGGGCGTCGGCAGCAGGTAGGGCGGTCCAATCATCAGAGGTGAAAGTCGGCAGCGGGTAGGGTATTGGATTGATCCCTGTTGATAGATCACACCATTGTTCGCGTGTGCCACCAAATCTAGCGATCGCCGTGGTCAAGTTACCACCATGATCTCTTGTGCTATCCTGTGCCATGGCGCTGCCTCGCTTGTTTATTTGGTGCCCTGCTTGTTCCTATGTCCGAGCACCGATTAAGGCGCAAGTCCACATGCGACGATTGATGTGTTCTTCTGGCGCTTAAGAAAATGACATAGAGACGAGACTTGGCCTGACTTTTTAGGCAAGGTGCTTTTGAGAGCCATACGATTGTAATTGCGCGCTTTCGTTCAATTAACATTCATGAAACTTTAGTACGTCATATGCCATGGTTAATTCAGATCGTTTGATATGAGGCTCGCGCTATGTCCACTTATATTTCTATGGCTGTTCAAGATGCACTTCATCAGGCTCATACGTCTAAAATGAAGCATAAGAATCGGCTTCGGGTTCAAATTGACGATAAATTTTTTCCCGTCTTGCATATGTGGAACGATGGGTTCGCTGTTGAAGCTATCACAGTGCCGCAACTACGTGGTTTGGTTGATCTTTATGAGGGCAGTCGTCATCTGTCGCAATGTTTGATTGTAGCCGCAAATGAGGAATATGGCGAAGTGCGTTATGATTTTAAGCGCTCGACCGCCGCGACAGAACAGCCCCCTGTCGACTTTTATCGTGCTCCGGACGCACCCGCTGGGCTTTTACCGGGCCAATAATATCGACTGCACACAAAGAGAATATAGGCTGGTTGAGATATAGCGTCTTGTCAGAAAAAGGACCGCTCAAAGCGGTCCTCGTGGGGGATACGATTTTATAGCAATCCTGCGTGAGCCATTGCAGCGTCAATCGCCGTCTTGGTACTGTCTGTCAGCTCTGTCAGAGGCAGACGCACATCCGGTGAACACAGGCCGAGCTTAGAAAGTGCATATTTGGTGCCAACAAGGCCAGGTTCGATAAAGATCGCCTCGTGCAATGGCATCAATTTATCCTGATATTCAAGCGCTTTGGCATAGTCGCCTGCTAAAGTCGCGGCCTGAAATTCAGCGCAGAGTTTTGGGGCGACATTTGCCGTGACAGAGATACAACCAACACCGCCATGTGCGTTAAAACCCAGTGCAGTGGCGTCTTCGCCGGATAATTGGCAGAATTCTGTTCCACAAGTTATGCGTTGTTGAGAGACACGTGAGAGATCGCCTGTGGCATCTTTAACGCCCACAATACGAGGAAGTTTGGCCAATTCGCCCATAGTTTCTGGCGACATATCGATGATGGAGCGGCCAGGAATATTGTAGATGATAATCGGGATGTCCGCGCAATCATGTACAGCTTTAAAATGGGCCAGAAGTCCGCGTTGTGTCGGTTTATTGTAATAAGGTGTGACGATAAGCGCAGCATCTGCACCGATATCAGCCGCAAACTTGACCAAGCGAATCGCCTCGGCTGTGTTGTTTGAGCCTGCACCGGCAATGATTGGCACGCGGCCGGCAGAGGCTTTAACAACCTCGGCAACAACCATTTCATGTTCTTCGTGGGTCAGGGTCGGGGTTTCACCAGTGGTTCCAACAGGAACTAAACCAGTGGAGCCTTGGTCTATATGCCAATTTACAAGGTGTTTGAGCGTCTTCACATCCACTTCACCATTGCGAAAGGGGGTGACTAGGGCGGGCATTGAGCCTTTGAACATGGGGACGCTCCCAATTAAAGTGACATGGACGGGTAAAACCCGATGGATTTGCTCTTGATGCTAGGGGGACGAGTTGCCACCTGTATCAACAAGATTAACGTGATAGGCTCTAGCCTTGGAACAGTGGAAAATGCAAGACATGAGACGCATTGTGAGTGCGGTTATTCTTTTGGGGGCGTCGATTTTTGGGGGCGTTTCTGCTGTTGCTCAGGAAAACGGGCTGTCGCGGGCTTTAGAGTTTTCCGCGCAAAAAGATTGGGCTGATGCAGCGCGCGCGGCCGGTCCAGCTGGGACAGTTTCTGCAGATATTGTCGAATGGCAGCGACTGCGTGCAGGTGAAGGTACACCGCGACAGGTCGTCGATTTTCTAACGCGCCGCGCGGATTGGCCTGGGTTAGCCTATTTGCGTCGTCAAAGCGAAGAGACGATTGCCAAGGCCGATACAAACACGATTTTGGCATTTTATGGCACAGACTTGCCCCAAACCCCCGAAGGTGCACTGAGCTACGCTGACGCATTGGCGGCGGCGGGACGCAGCAGTGACGCGCAGGTCGAAATCGTACGCGCATGGCGCAGTATGGCGATGTCCTCGACAACAGAGGGTCTTTACCTCTCCCGCTATGCCTCTGTGCTGCGCAAACATCATGACGCACGCCTAGATGCATTGTTATGGGAGGGGCATACGGTCAGCGGCGCCCGCATGCTGGATCGCGTGTCGCGCGGTGCGCGGGCTGTAGGGGCGGCGCGAATAGCACTACAAAAGCAAGATGACGGGGTTGATGCGCTGATTGCGGCTGTGCCGTCTGCACAAAAGAACTCTGCCGGTTTGGCCTATGACCGGTTTGCCTGGCGCGACAGCAAACGCCGTCAAGCAGATGCGATTTCATTGATGTTGGAGCGCTCAACCAGTGCAGAAGCTTTAGGCGAGCCGGGAAAATGGCTGCGCCGTCGTCGCGACTTTGCCCGCCAAGAAATGCGTGATGGTAACAATCGTCGCGCATATGAATTGGCAGCAAATCATTTTTCAACGCCAGACGATGGCTATGGCTATGCGGATAGCGAATGGATCGCAGGATATGTCGCGCTGCAAAAATTGAACAATCCTGAACTGGCCACTTATCATTTCACACGCTTTTTAGGCGCGGTTGAGACACCGATCTCACTTGGGCGTGCGGGATATTGGCTTGGACGCAGCTATAGTGCACAAGGCGAGGTGGACAAGGCGCTTGCAGCCTATCAGTTGGGGGCCAAATTCCAGACGTCTTATTATGGATTGTTGGCAGCCGAGGAAATTGGGCGTCCTTTGTCAGCGCATTTGGCACAGCCTCCGCAAGTGTCATGGGATAACTCTGACGTCCTGCAATCGTCTGTCGCAGCGGCGGGCTTGGCCTTGATCAAGGCGGGTGATCTGGTGATGGCCGAGCGGTTTTTGACTCATTTGGTCGAAACATTACCTGCCGACAAGGCGCTTGAGCTTGGGCAGATGGCAGTTGGCATTGATCAACCGCATTTGGCTGTGATGATTTCCAAACGCGCGGCGCGGCAAGGGCTTGAGCTGGCAGGGGCTTATTATCCGTTGCATCCTGTCGGCAAGCTTGATTTACCTATGGCACCTGAGATGGTGCTCGCAATTTCACGACGCGAGAGTGAATTTGACAGCAAGGTTATCAGTCACGCAGGCGCGCGGGGGCTGATGCAGGTGATGCCTGCAACTGCTGCCAAAGTTGCCAGCGACATTGGGAAACCCAACGCTCATAGCACTGATCGGTTGATTTCAGAGTGGCCGTATAATGCGACGCTTGGTGCGTCTTATCTGGCGCAGTTGTCCGAGCAGTTTACTGGCAATGTTACATTGATGGCGGCAGGGTATAACGCAGGACCACATCGGGCTGAGACATGGATGGGGCGCTATGGTGATCCACGCAGCACGCGTGTGGATGTTGTTGACTGGGTGGAGCACATTCCCTTCAACGAGACACGCAACTATGTGATGCGGGTAACCGAAAGCCTGCCGATTTACCGCGCACGGCTTGGGCAAGACCCTTTGCCTATCCCATTTTCACAAGAGTTAGCCGGTACGAGCCTTAAGCTGTTCACGCCATAAGGTGAACAACCCCGCACCGATGATGATCGCAGATCCGACGACTATGTTTAGATGGATGATCTCGCCAAAGACGCTAAGGCCGACCAAAGCCGACCAAATAAGATGGAAGTAAGCAAAAGGTTGGACAGTACTGGCTTCGGCGACGGAATAGCATTTGATTAGCAAACCATGACCGGCAACACCGGTCAGGCACAGGCAAGCCATCCACAGGATATCCATGCCGTGCATCGGCTCCCAAAACCAGATGCCAACACAGGTCATCGCCGCACTGCCTGCCACTCCGGTCCAGAAAAAGCTGGTCTGGGCAGTATCTTGACGGGCTACATAGCGGGTTAATAGACCGTAGACCGCGAACATCAGCGCTGTGAGCAGCGGGATCAATGCGTAAGGGTCAAATACGCCGCCATCAGGACGCAGGATAATCATAACTCCAATCAATCCGGTGCCAATGGCGCACCAACGGCGCCACCCGACTTTTTCACCCAAAACCGGACCACATAACGCTGCGATGAGTAGGGGGTAGCAGATGAAAATCGCCTGACTGTTCACAAGGCCTAAGATGGTAAAGCCATAAACTGCTAGCGTAATTTCTGCGACGAGTAAGACGCCGCGGAAGATTTGCAGGCCCAGTTGATTGGTTTTTGCGGTCGCGCGAATACCCCCTGGGGCGCGTGCAGCGAGGAACACCACAAAGGCTGCAAAGAACCAATACCGGACCATGACCACCATATATGCGTTATATTCGCCAGCCAGATGTCGCGATAAACCGTCTTGGATAGAGAAGATTATCGTAGAGAGCATCATCAACAAGATGCCAAGTCGGTTGTTTGTTTCGCTCATGTGTTGTGTGTCCTAATTGGATTTATGCGCGATGGTCATGTGGCGTTTATGACCAAACCCTGTGATGCGGCTAACTTTGAAACCTGCATCAGTAAGCCCACGACGGACAAACCCTGCGGCGGTGTAGGTGGCTGCGGTGCCCTCAGTTTTTGTATGATCATAGACCGCTTGCATGAGGGATGCTTCCCAGAGTTCAGGATTTTTCGCAGGAGAGAACCCGTCCAGAAACCAGCAATCTGCGGATAGGGGCCAATGGGGTAGGGTGTCACGGGCATCGCCGGTTATCATGTTGAACTTAAGGGTATTCAAATCACAAGTCTCGCCGTCCCAAGCGCCCAGGAACCGTTGCGCCCATGGTGCTATTGCAGGAAAGGCTGCAAGGGCACGGGCCATTTCGTTCGGGGCCATTGGGAATGCCTCAAAACTTGTGAAATACAGGGGTGTCTTATGGCCTGCTTGTTCCCAAGCGCGCCATGATGTCATCAGGTTTAATCCGGTGCCAAAGCCCAATTCTGCAATATGAAAATCTGGGGCAAAGCGCGCAGGCAGATCATTTCCCGCCAGAAAAACATGCTCGGTTTCCGCCAAGCCATTGTGTAGCGAAAAATAAGGATCGTCGAATTGTTCGGATATAGGAAGGCCGCCCTCACGCCAGCTGAGTTGGGCCTGCCCCTGTGTCGACTGGTTTGTCATGATATTTTCCTTTAGGTCAGCCTTGGCGACATTGGCGAAAGGTTTGGGCAATGGCAATGGCTGCAGTAGATATCACCATACGAGGTGCAGGAATATTTGGTCTGAGCGTTGCTTGGGCCTGCACGCAGCGCGGTGCGCGGGTTCAGGTTATTGACCCATATGGGGTGGGTGCAGGATCCAGTGGTGGTGTTGTAGGGGCTTTGGCGCCGCATGTGCCGGAGAATTGGAATGCCAAAAAGGCTTTTCAGTTGGAGAGCCTTTTGATGGCGCAGGATTTTTGGGATCAGGTTGAGGCGCTGGGCGGTGTTCGTGCCGGATATGGACGAACAGGTCGATTACAACCTTTGAACGATGCGCGTGCATTGGATCTGGCTCGCCAACGCGAGATTACAGCACGAGATTTATGGGGGAAGGCTGCCAGCTGGGTTGTACACGACGCAGGCAGGTTTTCTGAATGGTGCCCGCCTTCTGAAACGGGATTTGTCGTGCATGATACCTTGTCAGGGCGAATGCATCCGCGTCAGGCCTGTGCGGCTTTGGTTGCGGCGCTTATGGCAAAGGGTGTGCAGGTTCAGGCTGATGGAGCAGATAAGGGTCTCGTCTTACACGCCACGGGGTGGACCGGCTTGGTTGATCTGTGCGAAGATTTTGGGAAAGTTGTGGGGAATGGGGTCAAAGGGCAAGCAGCCCTGTTGGAATATGATGTCCGTAATGCGCCACAGCTATATGCCGATGGGTTGCACTTGATCCCGCATGCGGATGGAACATTGGCAATTGGCTCTACCAGCGAACGCGATTTTGACGACCCACGAACAACAGATGATCAGTTAGAAGATGTGATTGCCCGTGCAAGGCATGCCGTGCCTCAATTGGCAAATGCCCGTGTGATCGAGCGTTGGGCGGGCGTGCGGCCACGGGCTAAATCCCGCGCGCCAATGCTGGGCCACTGGCCGGGGCATGATGGGCATTTTATCGCGAATGGAGGGTTTAAAATCGGGTTTGGTATGGCTCCTAAAATAGGCGCCGTGATGGCCGATCTTATGCTTGAAGGAGTGGATGCGATTCCTCAGGGATTTCGCGTGGAAGATAATCTATAAGGCGCAATTGGCGGGACCTAAGTCCCGCCGCTCTTATAGATGTTATTGTGGGATGATTTCGATCTCAACCCGACGGTTTTGTGCCTTACCTTCAGTGGTCAAGTTTGACGCGATAGGGGCACTTTCGCCAACGCCAACAATGGACATACGCGTATAAGGCACACCACCTGAGGCAATGGAGTTGGCGACCGCTTGGGCACGTCGTTCAGACAGGCCTTGGTTATATTCTGCTGAACCATCGCTATCAGCATGGCCGGTGATATGTACATTGCTGCCAGGATAGCTTTGCAAGCTGTTTGCCACGGTCGACAGGTCACCACGAATAGCAGGTGATAGGGCCGCGCTGTTTGTTGCAAATGTCAGGTCGTTCGGGAATGTGAGGATCAGGCGGTCGCCTGCATTAACGATACCGATGTCGCTATCGAGACTATTGCGCAGCTCGGCCTCTTGCTTGTCCAGTTCATGGCCGATCACTCCGCCGACAGCAGCACCGGCGGCGGCTGTTGCGAGGACCGTGGGCAGGACATCGTCATCCGAGGTTAGGACACCGACAGTTGCGCCCAGCAAGCCGCCGATGACCGCGCCGTTTTGAACGCGACGACTGTCCTGCAACGCAGGTGTGCCTTCTGGCGGTGGTGTGCAGGCACCGAGGACAACAAGTGCAGCGCTTGCACCGAGAATAGAGAATTTTACATGTGCCATAACAGTGGCCCTTTATGCTCAGAATGCGCTGACGCGTCTTGCGCACGTTCAGCTTGAAGTCTTCATATCATATCGGAGGGCCTAAGGAGCAAGTGTCACAGGGACGCGTTTTCGTGATAGGCGGTTTATTGCGTAAGTGGATCAGACGTGTTGCCCTCGGTACGGGCCGCTTCAAAGGCAAGCATGGCACGTTTAACAGGTGTGCCCCAATGGTATCCGCCCAAGGCACCGCCCTGACGTAACACCCGATGACAGGGGATCAACCAACTGATCGGGTTTTGCCCAACCGCAGTTCCAACCGCGCGCGCGGCACGAGGGGACTGGATAGCTGATGCGATCGTGCCATAGGTGGTGGCCTGCCCCGAGGGAATATGTAACAGGGCCTCCCACACCTTGAGCTGTAAAGGTGCGCCGATCAAATGCAGACGCGTTTCTTGCGCGGCAAAGGCAGCTTGTACATCAGACTGCAGTGCTGCTGGGTCTTCGATGAATTCTGCTTTGGGCCAGCGAGAAAAGAGATCGTTTTGTGTTTGTATGTGACCTGTTTCCACGCCAAAGCCGAGACCGCAAATTCCCTTGGACGTCATAGCAGCAAGAGCAGGGCCAAAGGGGCTGTCAAACCAGCCCCAACGAATGGTCAACCCGTCACCCTTACGGGCGTATTCGCCTGGGCTCATAGCTTCCCAGCGTAAAAACAGATCATGCAGCCGTCCAGACCCCGATAGGCCGATATCATGTGCCGTATCCAATGTCGTATGACGGTTTTGCAGGAGGGTTTTGGCATGCCCTAAACGCAGGTATTGCTGATAACGCTTGGGGGACACGCCTGCCCATGCCGAGAAGATGCGTTGAAAATGCGCAGGGCTCATCCCAAGGGCAGCGGCCAGTTCGGCAAGGGACATATTCGTTCCACCTGCATCTATCAGACCAATCGCACGGCGTATAATGTGATAGTGGTATGAGTTGTCGGGCTGAGACTGAGAGAGCGTTGATGGGTGTGACATAGGACGTCCATTGCTTGGTCTTTGGAATATTAGAGCGAAGACAGACCATATGCGACCCGTATCTTGCGGCTTTGCAGGGATGTGATGTGATTGCGTCTTGAATGCACCTTCGGCTCTGGGCATACCCAAATGCATGGCAAAGCAACTTGATTATCATACGCTACGCGAAATCTTTACCCGATTTCAGGATGCGGACGAGGCCCCAAAGGGCGAATTGGACCATGTGAATGTCTATACGTTGGTGGTTGCTGTGGCGCTGTCCGCACAGGCGACAGATGCAGGCGTGAATAAGGCCACAAAAGAACTGTTTAAGATCGCAGATACGCCGCAAAAGATGTTGGATCTGGGTCAAGACGGAGTGACCGAGCACATTAAAACCATCGGCCTGTTTCGTCAAAAGGCTAAGAACGTGATCAAAATGTCGCAAATCTTGGTCGACGATTACGGTGGCGAAGTCCCGTGTTCACGTGCCGCTTTGCAATCCTTGCCGGGCGTGGGCCGCAAAACCGCTAATGTTGTGTTAAACATGTGGTGGCATTATCCCGCGCAAGCGGTGGATACGCACATCTTTCGCCTTGGAAACCGGTCTGGCATCGCACCGGGCAAAGATGTTGACGCTGTTGAACGTTCAATTGAGGATCATATTCCGGTAGATTTTCAGCTTCATGCGCACCATTGGATGATCCTGCATGGTCGCTACCACTGCAAAGCGCGCAAGCCGCAATGCCCAACCTGTATCATAAAAGATCTCTGCCAATTTGAGGACAAGACGCAATGAAAACCTATCAACTCGTCGGGATCGGCAACGCCGTTGTAGACGTCATCAGTCAAAGCGACGATATGTTTCTAGATCAAATGGGGATCGACAAGGGCATTATGCAGCTGATCGAGCGTGACCGCGCCGAGGTGCTTTATGCTGCAATGGAAGCACGGGTGCAAACCCCGGGCGGTTCTGTGGCGAATACGATCGCTGGGGCAGGTGCCTTGGGTCTGGATGCGGCCTTTATTGGTCGGGTGCACGACGACGCGCTGGGCCGTTTTTACGCGCAAGCCATGCAAGATGATGGTGTGACTTTTGTCAACGCGCCGGTTGCGGGTGGGGAATTGCCGACTTCGCGATCAATGATTTTTGTGTCGCCAGATGGTGAACGGTCCATGAACACTTATCTGGGAATTTCTTCTGAGCTTAGTTCTGATGACGTTAATCAGGCGGTTGCAGGCCAAGCGCAGATTATGTTCCTTGAGGGGTATTTGTTCGATAAGGACAAAGGAAAAACCGCCTTTATGGAAGCGGCTCGTGACTGTCGTGAAGGTGGCGGTAAGCCGGGAATTTCGCTATCTGATCCGTTTTGTGTTGAACGCCATCGGGCCGATTTCCTGAAACTCATCGCAGAACAGCTGTCATTCGTCATTGGCAACGAGGACGAGATGAAGTCGCTGTTTGAAACGGATGACCTTGATGTGGCGCTTGGTAAAGCTGCGGAAATTTGCCCATTGGTGGTTTGCACCCGCTCAGGTGATGGGGTGAGCGTCATGGCCGATCAAAAACGTATTGACGTGCCGGTGACCAAAATCGTGCCCGTGGATGCGACAGGAGCCGGCGATCAGTTTGCTGCCGGTTTCCTATTTGGTTTGGCGAGTGGGCGGGACGTAGAAACCTGTACCAAGATTGGCGTTGCTTGCGCAGCCGAGGTTATCTCGCATATTGGGCCACGTCCGCAAACTGATATGAAAGCCGTCCTTAAGGCCGCTGACTTGATCTGAGGCATAGCACCTCTCGGGCCTACACAAGGGCGATGTTTTCGCCCTTGTGCTGTGTGATATCAATTTTGTGGTGACAGGTCTTGCATCTGTTTGGGCAACTCGCTGATGCAGGCCCCGCCTCGGTGGCATTGCATCACCACATCTCCTGCGGTGCCATCTGCTGCGGTAAAGACAAAAGACTGGCAGGGATCTAGCGGCAAGACCAGCGCATCTGCTTGTTGTCGGGCAAATAGAACATAACGTGCACCACTTTCAAGCGCGCCACACCAGTCGCCGGTGCAATGCGCTTCGATCTGGATTTCACCAGTAACTTTTTGATCAAAGCTGTGCTCGCCAAGCATGAGACCGGAAAACCATGCGGGGATCACGACAGTTTCCTGATCATTCGCTTCACCTGCTGTGGGTAACAGGCTGTCGTCAAAGTCGACTTGCCCTTCGAGCACAACATAATCGACCTCGGCGTCGGAGATGATGCGATAGACGTCACCGGGCCCCATGGGAATACAGCTCAGAGCAAGCGCAGAGTTGGTCCAGCCAAGGGATGCCAGTCCAAACAATATAGCCTTATAGGTGGGTTTTGAATTCTTCCAGAACACGGTCATAAACCTCACGTTTGAAGGGGACAACTTTTTCGACGAGTTCATCGGCTGGTTGCCAACACCAATTTGAAAATTCGGGATGTTTTGTTGCGATATTGACGTCCGTATCCACGCCGCGAAACCGCATTAGATACCATTTTTGTTCTTGGCCACGGTATTTCCCGCCCCAGAATTTGGGCACAACATCATGTGGCAGGTCATAAGGCAGCCAGCCATCACTTTCGGCAATGATCTCAACAAGATCCTCTGTGATACCGGTTTCCTCTTCGAGTTCGCGCAACGCCGCTACACGAGGGTCTTCACCTTTGTCGATACCGCCTTGGGGCATTTGCCACGCGTCTTGAAAACGATCAGACCGTTGGCCGACCCAGACACTGCTCTGTGCATTAATAAGCATAACGCCGACATTTGGGCGATATGGTAGTTTTTTTATTTCTTCGGGGGTCATGGCCTTGCACTCCGGGGATTGATTGTTCTCTTTAGACCCTCTGGCGTAAGAACACGCAAGAGCATGACGTGACACAGGGCGTGACATTTCTTCTCAAAGGCGCAATCTTGCAAAATCGTGGATCAAGGAGTGCGCGATGTCTGCCTATCCTAATATGTTGACGCCCTTGGATCTGGGATTCACGGTGTTGAAAAACCGTGTGTTGATGGGGGCAATGCATACCGGGCTCGAGGAGACTGGTGATTGGAATCGTGTGGCAGAGTTCTACGCAGAACGCGCGCGCGGTGAAGTTGGGTTGATCGTGACGGGAGGGGTGGCTCCGAATGCTGAAGGGGCGGTCCTGCCTGGCGCGACATTTTTGAAATGTCAGCGCGATGTTGAAAACCACAAGAGCGTCACTCAGCGTGTGCAGGCGGCTGGCGGAAAGATTGCTCTGCAAATTCTACATGCGGGCCGTTACGCGGAAACTGCGAATTGTGTTGCCCCCAGTGCAATCCGGTCACCGATTTCTCGGTATACGCCACATGAGCTGGATGAGGCGGGTATTGAAAAGCAAATCACAGATATGGTCGAAACCGCCCGTCTTGCGCAACAAGCAGGTTATGACGGTGCCGAGATCATGGGGTCCGAAGGGTATCTCTTAAACCAGTTTCTAGTGACCCATACCAACAAACGAACCGATCGATGGGGTGGATGTTATGAAAACCGTATGCGGTTCTCTGTCGAGGTGGTGCGTCGTGTACGCGCCGCTGTCGGAGATAACTTTATCCTGATTTATCGCCTCTCGGTGATGGATTTAATCCCTGATGGATCCAGTTTTGACGAAGTTCTCAGGCTTGCTTTGGCGGTTCAAAAGGCAGGCGCAACAATTTTAAATTGTGGCGTCGGTTGGCACGAGGCACGTGTTCCGACGATTGCGACACTGGTGCCGCCAGCTGCATTTACGGGTGTTGCGAAAAACCTGATGGGGCGGGTGACTATTCCTGTTGTGACGTCGAACCGGATCAATACGGCCGAAATCGCGGAACACGTTCTGGCAAGCGGTCATGCGGATATGGTGTCTATGGCGCGCCCGATGCTGGCTGATGCGCATTTTGTTGCCAAAGCAGCGGCTGGAAAAGGGGATCAAATCGCCCCCTGTATCGGCTGTAATCAGGCCTGTTTGGACCATATCTTTGTCGGCAAAACCGCCTCGTGTTTGGTGAACCCGCGCGCTTGTTCTGAGACAGAGTTGATCATCCAGCCTACGTCTTTTGTGAAACGTATCGCGATTGTCGGGGCGGGCCCTGCGGGTCTCGCCTGTGCCTTGACTGCAGCGCAGCGTGGGCATGATGTGACGATATTTGATAAGGCGCAAGACATCGGTGGCCAGTTGAATATGGCCAAGAAAGTTCCTGGAAAAGAAGAGTTTTTCGGCTTGTTGGCATGGTATCGTACCATGGTTTCTCAAAGTAAAATCACGTTACAGCTAGGGCAGGTTGTGCACGCCGAAGACGTCCTGTCGTTTGATGAAGTGGTGATTGCCACAGGTGTTGTGCCACGTGATCCAGAGATTATGGGCCAGAGTCATCCCAAAGTCGTAAGTTATATTGATGTGTTACGTGATCGTGCCCGTGTCGGGCATAAGGTTGCGGTTATCGGTGCAGGGGGGATTGGCTTTGATGTTTGTGAGTATATTTTACACAATGACAAAATAGCACCGAGAGACACCGCCCCGGCGGATCTTGATCAATGGATGCGCGAATGGGGGGTGGCGGATCCGATGGAGCATCGGGCAGGGGTCGCACCACAGGGACCACAACGGGCCGCTGCCGCACGTCAAGTGACTTTGTTACAGCGTAAATCGGGTGGGGTTGGAAAAAGATTGGGTAAAACGACGGGTTGGATCCATCGTATGCAACTGCGCGCGCAGGGTGTCACCTTTGTGTCTGGCGCGACTTACGACCATATAGATGACATGGGGTTGCATATTCGTACGGGTACAACGCCCGCAGAGACCCGGGTGATTGCAGCGGATACGATCATTTTATGTGCTGGGCAGATATCGTCTCGGGAACTGGTGGATCATTTGGCGGCAAAGGGAAAAGCGTCTCATGTGATCGGAGGGGCAGCCGTTGCGTCTGAACTTGATGCGAAATTTGCCATCGAACAGGGCACGCGCCTCGCGTTGACGCTTTGAGGTTATTTGTGCGTCTGTGCGTGATGAACTGATGTTTTACGTTGCAGGTGTTTGTTCAGCGATGGAGCCTTGTTGTTAAAGTTGCGGATACTCAGGCGCGGCGCAGGTTACGGGGTAAACGGCATGCATAGAAAAGGCTTGAATGAGCAGGTATTGATCAAGCCACCTAATAGGGCGTTTCACATAAGGTGACCCTGCAGGAGGAACGAATGGCGGCATGAACTGGGCTCCAAAACGCGTTCGTTCCTCGCAAGCCTATGACTAAGGCCTCGCTAAATGCGCTTAATTAAGCCTGAGACCGGTTTCGGGCTCAAAATACGATACTTTTCCGAGGTCAAAGGCCAGACGTTGTGCAGCACCCGCGACTGCGGTTGTTTCCGCATGCAGGCGTGCGGTTACATGCTTGCCACCCAACTGCATGACTGCGAATGTGTCTGCCCCTGCAGGTTCGACAATGTCTATTACGCAGTCGGCCTCTTGGGTTTCACCAACACGGGCGACCGTCGCATCTGCGATATCTTCAGGACGTACTCCGATTATAACATCTTCGGGTAAGTTCTGATTGCGCGTATCGGTTAAAATAATCGGCTCACTGTCTTTGCGCGCGATTTCAATTTGCAATTCTTGACCGTTAGTCCGTGTCTTGGCCGGAATGAGGTTCATAGCCGGACTGCCCATAAAATCTGCTACAAAGAGATTGGCAGGACGGTTATAAATCTCGGCCGGAGTCCCGATCTGCTGGATGACGCCGCCTTTCATGACAACGATTTTGGTGGCGAGGGTCATTGCTTCGATTTGATCATGGGTGACATAAACCATCGAGGCCCCAAGCCGCTGGTGCAGGGCTTTGATCTCGGTGCGCATTTCAACGCGCAGCTTGGCATCCAAGTTGGACAAAGGTTCATCAAACAAGAACAGTTTGGGATCACGCACCAAGGCCCGCCCCATCGCGACACGCTGACGTTGTCCCCCAGACAACTGTCCGGGCTTGCGGTTCAGCAGCGGCCCAATCTGCAGTTGCTGCGAAACATAGTCCAGCTTTTCCTTTTGTATCGCCGGATCAATACCGCGCACCTTCATACCAAAGGTGATGTTCTTGGCGACGGTCATCGTTGGGTATAGGGCATATGACTGGAACACCATTGCGATGTCGCGGTCTTTGGGGCTGACGTTGACCATGTCTTGACCGCCGATCGCCATTTCACCGCTGGTGATGGGTTCTAGCCCGGCAATACAGTTCAACAGGGTTGATTTCCCGCATCCAGATGGACCAACCAACACAAGGAAGTCACCTTGTTCAATGGCCACATTGATATCTTTGAGGATCTCAACAGAGCCGTAGTTTTTAAACAGGTTGTTGATTTCGAGGATCGGAGCCATGTGATTATCCTTTCACGGAGCCAGCAGTCAGGCCGCGGACAAAATAATTGCCTGCGATGACATAGACAAACAGGGTTGGTAGCGCGGCGATGATCGCGGCCGCCATGTCCACGTTGTAGGCTTTTACGCCGGTGGTCGAATTTACGATGTTATTGAGGGCAACAGTTACGGGTTGCGTGCCTGCTTGACTGAAGGAAACACCAAACAGAAAATCATTCCATATTTGCGTAAACTGCCAAATGATGGTGACCACAATAATGGGGAGCGACAGGGGCAGGAAGATTGACCAAAAGATGCGGAAAAACCCTGCGCCATCGACTTTTGCAGCTTTGGTGAGCTCGTCTGGAATCGACACATAGTAATTGCGAAAGAACAATGTGGTGAACCCAAGACCATAGATGACATGGACAAAGATCAATCCCGGTATGGTTCCAGCCAACCCCATCAAACCCAACATGCGGGCCATCGGCAGCAAAACAACCTGAAACGGGATGAAACATCCAAAGAGCATGAGAGCAAAGAATAGGTTCGCCCCTTTGAACCGCCATTGCGCCACGACATACCCGTTCATTGCTCCGATTAAGGTCGAGATCAAAACCGCAGGGATAGCGATCATGACGGAATTCCAAAAATACGGACGAACGCCCTGACATTGGATGCCGGTACATGCTTCAGACCAGGCTGTGCGCCACGCGTCAAACGTGACCTCGCGGGGAAGGGAGATCAGATCGCCTGTGCGAATTTCATCTAGGCTTTTGAACGATGTGGTGACCATGACGAACAAAGGCAGCAAATAGAACAATGCGAACAGGCCCAGCATGATATAGAGACCCCAACGCAGCGCGATTTTGGTTGTGTTTTTGCCTGATCCGCTGGAGGTGTAAGATACATTAGTCATCTTTAGACCTCAGTTCTGAATAGAGGTAAGGAACGATAATGGCGAAAACGACCATCATCATGATCATGGCAGAACTGGCAGCTTGCCCGATGTCGCCGCGCGAAAACGCCATTGTATACATGTAAGTGGCCGGTAAATCTGTTGCATAGCCAGGCCCGCCGCCTGTGAGTGCGATAACCAGATCAAAACTTTTGATGGCGATATGCGACAGCACGATAAAAGCTGACAGAAAGATCGGCGCCATTGAAGGAATGATAATGGCGGTATAGACGCGCCATGTGGGGATGCCGTCGACTTGGGCAGCCTTGATAATTTCCTGATCCACCGACCGCAAACCCGCCAAAAAGAGCGCCATAACAAAGCCAGAGCTTTGCCAAATTGCCGCGATGACGACCGTATAAATCGCCATATCGGGGTTTATGAGCCAGTCGAAGGTGAAATCTTCAAAGCCCCAACCGCGCACCGTGGCTTCGAGGCCAAGACCCGGATTCAAAATCCACTTCCATGCGGTCCCGGTGACGATCATCGAAAGTGCCATTGGGTACAGGTAAATCGTGCGAATTGCGCCTTCGGTTCGGATATTTTGATCTAACAAGATCGCAAGGGACAACCCGAGGATCATCGCAATGGTAATGAACAAAAAACCAAACAAAAATAGGTTGTTGAATGCGGTGTCCCAACGAGGGGAGGCAAACAGCCTATCGTATTGAATAAGACCGTCGATTTCATATTTTGGTAGCAGGCGAGATCGCGTCAACGAGACCCAAGCCGTCCAAGCAATAAAGCCATAGACGAAGATCAGGACAGCAACGAAGGAGGGGGCCAGTACCAATTTTGGCGTGTTTGTTTCAAGCCATTTGATCATGGGATATTTTCCTAAACGGTCCCACCCCTTTGAGTATCAAAGGAGTGGGGTATTGCATTACAGGCTGTTTGCGATCGCATTCGCAAGCATCTGAACGGCATCATCTGATGACATGTCAGAGTTGAAATGCGCCGTTACAACATCTGTGATTGCACCAGCTTGCGCGCCACGCAGTGCCATGCCATGCGCGTAGGAAGGCAACAAAGACCCGTTTTCAGAACTTGTATTCATTTCCTGAGAAGACAACACCGCACAGCTATCAAATGCGTCAAGCGATACGTCTATACGTGCAGGAATAGATCCTTTGTTCAGGTTGAATACCTCTTGGAACTCTTCGCCAACGACCAGTTCTGCCAACAGGGACTGGCCTTGTTGTTTTTCATCTCCGGCAACTTCGAACATTGCAAAGCTATCTACGTTGTAGAGAAAACCATCCCCGGGTGTAGAAGCGCATAAAAAGTCTTGGCCCGGAACTTGACCCGCCGCGATGAATTCACCTTTGGCCCAGTCGCCCATGATCTGAAATGCCGCTTCGCCGTTCATGACCATAGCGGTGGATAGGTTCCAATCGCGACCAGAAAAATTGCTGTCGACAAAGCCACGCATAATGCGCATCTGATCAAACACGGCTTTCATCTTGTCTGATGTCAGGGTCTCTGTGTCGAGTTCAGTAAAGGCTTTACGGTAACCATCTGGTCCAAGAATGCCCAAGGCGACGGCTTCGAATATCGTCGCATCTTGCCAAGCTTGACCCCCATGGGCCAACGGGATGATGCCTGCGGACTGCAATTGTTCTGCAGCTGCGTTAAATTCGTCCCATGTCGTTGGCATGTCGATATTATTCGCAGTGAGGACTTTGGCGTTTGCCCATATCCAGTCAACACGGTGAACATTCACAGGCGCCGCACACCATGTGCCATCGCATTGCATATGCGCGGCGATCGAGGCAGGCAAAACATCTGCCCAATGGTTGGCTTCGGCGACAGCAGAAATATCTGCCAAAACGCCTTCTTCATACCATTCTTGAATGGCTGGACCTTTGATTTGTGCTGCTGTTGGCGCGTTGCCGGACAAAACACGTGCGCGCAGTGCTGTACCTGCAGCGTCACCACCGCCTCCGGCGACAGGCATATCTGTCCAAACGCCACCTTTGTCTGCGAACTCTTTTTGTAGGACTGCAACAGATTTTGCTTCGCCGCCAGAAGTCCAGTAATGCAGGACTTCAGCTTGTGGTTCGGCAAATGCTGCCGTGGATGCAAGAATAGCGAAGCCGGACACAGCGCCCGTCAGATAATGTTTCATTTTCGATCTCCTCCCAGAATACCGCTTTCACGGCTCGAATAATTGTATTGTGAAGGTGAGTGCCGTTTGGATGCAACCAGATCGTGATGGAGTTTCCCCATTGGAACGCAGAAAATTGTTTCGCTTGTTACACACTGTTACCTTGGGGGCTGTTTTGATGCATTGTGTCGAATATTGCGGTCCAGTGATCCTGCAGGGCTCCAAATAGAATATGCGTCGGAGAGAATAGAATATGGCAATTTCACGCATCCTCGTTGTCGATGATGATCTTGATATGCGACAGATGATGACGCAATTTTTACGGCAAAATGGATCAATTGCGCTACCTGCGGCGAATGAGGTCGAAGTACGTCAACATATCGAAGCAGGCCGGGTTGATCTCATTTTACTGGATGTAATGCTCGGGGATGAGAATGGCCTGGAAATCTGTAAACGTTTGCGCAGCGAACAGGATGTGCCGATTATTTTAGTATCAGCGCTTTCAGCGGATCACCAACGTATGGAAGGCTACGCGGTTGGTGCGGATGATTACGTCGCCAAACCTTTTAATCCCGACCTCTTATTGGCACGGGTAAAGGCGGTGTTGTCACGTACGCAGCGGTCTGCGTCTTTAGTGCATCGGCGTAACACCAATATTTTTCATTTCAATGGTTGGAGTTATAATGCGAAATCAAGCGAAGTTTTGTCTCCTGACCAAGTCCAAGTGACACTCTCCCATCGTGAGATGGCCTTGTTACGGGTGCTGCTCGCCAACCCGCATATACCGTTGACACGAGAGGAAATCGCCAAGTCTTTAGATGTTACCGGTGCCAGCCAACAATCTGATACGGTGTCTGAGACGTCAGGCCGTGCCATAGATGTTCTCGTCGGACGTCTGCGCAACAAGATAGAAGTCACCCCGAAGGACCCTCAAATTCTAAAAACCGAGCGCGGCGTCGGCTATGTGTTCGCAGTCGATGTTGAGGTCTTAGACAGGTGAACAGGCATGTGAATAGCCTGCGTGCGATTGGGCTCATTTTGGTTTTCACCGCTTTGGTTATCGGAGGCGGCGTGGTTTGGACATGGGATCGGTCGACCGCGGCGTGGCAGACCTATGGCTCGAGGGCATATGAAACAGGAGTGACGTTATACTATGCTTTGCAAAATGGGACAGCGCCACCTGATGGGGTAGACGTTCGTCAATTATCTGCCGAGGATCAAGCCCATGCAGGAACAGGCGCATTCCGACGACTGAATGGAGGGACTGCCGGGCCTCGAATTACAATTATTCCTCTTTCTGCAGATCGTGCGAACCGGGTTACGGGTGCGCCTCTTACGATGGTCGTTTTATCTGCGCATTTCACCTATGGCTTAGCCGATTTACCATATCGGGATGGGCAAACGGCGGCAGAAACTCTGGGGGCCGTCACGCGTAAATTGGCGTTTTTCTGCAGTGACCCGTTTGTTGTGGCACAAATGGGTAATGCGCCGTGGGTGGAGCTTGATGGCAGCGCTGTTTGGGGCTGTAAGGCCGCACCGGCGGATTATCGAATTTTAGCTGCACTGCTGGGCATTGTCGGGGTCGGAATTTTGACAACTGTCACGCTGAACTTGCCCACTGCGTTTACTGCTTTTGCACGGCAATTGCGCAACCGGCGCCGCGTCGGTGGCCCGACCGAATATAAGGCCGAGGGACCGCGAGAGTTGCAAGAAATCGTAACGGCGGTGAATAATTACCTTGAAATTGAACGGGAACAACTCGCCAGTCGCGCAGCGGTACTGTCTGGAGTGAGTCACGATCTGGGCACACCGGCCACACGCCTGCGTTTGCGAGCGGCATTGATTGAAGATACTACGCTGCGTCGTAAGTTTGAAAATGACATCGATAGTATGACCGGTATCATTGAAAGTGTGCTCACCTATACGCATGCTGAAATGGACGTCGAAGCCCCTCGAGACTTATCATTGACGTCGTTGATTGATGCGATTGTGGCCAATTATCAAGACGTTGGTCGCCCTGTCGCGGTTCGCAAGGCCAAGGACGTTATTGTTCAAGGTGGAACATCAATCTTCATGTCGCGACAGGGCTATGGCGTGATGTCACATGACCATGACACAGTGGTTTTTGGCCGACCAGTTTCCTTGGAACGGGCCATTACCAACTTGGTTGAAAATGCTTTGAAATACGGGCGGCGTGCGACAGTTTCTTTGGAAAGTGATGCACAGTTTGCGACGATTGTAATTGAAGATGAAGGGTCTAAAAGCTCTGCAGCAGATATCGAAAACCTTCTGGCACCATACCAACGCGGGGAAAATACAACAACGATCGATGGCCACGGTCTTGGCCTGACCATTGTTGCGACAATTGCCAAGCTTCACGGAGGTAAGTTGTCTTTTGAAGACACACCAACAGGGGTATCCGCGCGGCTAACGGTCCAACGGCGCTGATGCTTAATCACTGTCACTCTATAAGGTTGATAGAGCATAATATTTTAAGGATAATGGTGGGTCGTGAGAGGCTCGAACTCCCGACATCTTCGGTGTAAACGAAGCGCTCTACCAACTGAGCTAACGACCCGGTGAGCGCTGATTTAAAGAAAGCTGCTACAGGGTGCAAGAGGTCTTTTGTGATTTTGTGTGTTTTTCATAGGTTGATCATATATGCAGCCCATTCTTGGATGGGGCCGAGCCGGTAAATGTATGCTGAGACTATGTCCTGTCCTTAATGTATCCCCATAGCGTCCAGCTCAGCGGGGGTGAACACTCGTGAACGAGTCAAAAATCGCTGTTCTCGCCCATTGTCGAGGCTGAACATACCTCCGCGACCGGGCACAGCATCCAGAATCAGCTGTGTGTGTTTCCAAACCTCGTATTGAGAGCCTGAAATCCAGACCTCAGCGTTGAGAATATCACCTAGCTTTACATCGTTGACGCCAAGCGCAAAGTCACCTTTTGGATAACACATCGGCGAGGAGCCGTCGCAGCAACCGCCGGATTGGTGGAACATGACATCCCCATATTCGGCTTGTATCTCGCCCAGCAGCGTACGTGCGGCGGGTGTGGATGTGACACGTTTGGTCAAATCATCCTTAGAAACGGGAGTGTGCTCTGAAACACAGGATATATCACGAGTTGTCATTTGGGGCCCCTAAGTTGACGCGGCGCGGAAAGTCCCGGCGACCTTAACGCCGCCGGGAGATGTGCTTAGAAGAACCCAAGCTTGTTTGGATTATAGCTCACCAGCATGTTTTTGGTCTGTTGATAATGATCCAACATCATCTTGTGGTTTTCACGCCCAATGCCAGACTGCTTGTATCCGCCAAATGCCGCATGTGCCGGGTAGGCGTGATAGCAATTGGTCCAAACGCGTCCGGCCTGAATGGCCCGGCCAAAGCGATAGCAGGTATTGGCATCGCGGCTCCAGACACCGGCACCCAGACCATATAGGGTGTCATTTGCAATCTCGAGGGCCTCATCTTCGTCTTTGAACGTAGTGACCGAGACCACAGGGCCAAATATTTCCTCTTGGAAGACCCGCATTTTATTATGGCCCTTCAAAATCGTCGGCTGGATATAATAACCCGAGGACAGTTCTCCACCGTAATCAGCCGCGCCGCCGCCTGTCAGGATTTCTGCACCTTCTTGGTGGCCAATGTCAAAATAGCTGAGAATTTTATCGCGCTGTTCCGACGAGGCCTGCGCGCCCATCATCACGCCCGCCGCGCGGGGATCCCCCGTGACGATAGCCTCGGTACGGGCGATACAGCGTTGGATAAATTCGTCATAGATGTCTTCGTGGATCAAGGCGCGGCTTGGACAGGTGCAAACCTCGCCTTGGTTCAACGCAAACATCACAAAACCTTCGATGGCTTTGTCGAGAAAAGCATCATCCTCGCGCATTACGTCTTTGTGGAACACGTTGGGGGATTTCCCGCCCAGTTCCAAGGTGATTGGGATCAGGTTCTCGGTGGCGTATTGCATGATCAGACGGCCGGTGGTCGTCTCGCCGGTAAAGGCTATTTTGGCGATCCGGTTAGATTGCGCCAGTGGCTTGCCAGCCTCAAGCCCGAAACCGTTGATGATATTCAACACGCCTGCAGGCAGGATATCGGCGATTAGTTCGGCCCAAACCATGATTGTGGCGGGCGTTTGTTCCGCAGGTTTGATGACCACACAATTGCCAGCGGCCAAAGCCGGAGCCAATTTCCAAGCCGCCATCAATAACGGAAAATTCCATGGGATAATTTGTCCGACCACGCCAAGAGGTTCGTGAAAATGATAAGCGACAGTGTCATTGTCAATCTCACTCATCGTGCCTTCTTGCGAGCGCAGGCAGGATGCGAAATAGCGAAAATGGTCCACTGCCAAAGGTAGGTCCGCTGCCATCGTTTCGCGGATTGCCTTGCCGTTGTCCCATGTTTCACATACGGCAAGCAGGTCGAGGTTTTCTTCCATAATGTCTGCGATTTTCAGCAGAGCATTGGCGCGATCTGTGGCGGATGTGCGTCCCCATGAGTCTTTTGCGGCGTGGGCCGCGTCAATCGCAGCCTCAATATCACTGGCGTCTGAACGGGCGATCTTGTTGATAACAGCTCCAGTAATCGGTGTCGTATTGTCAAAATATCGCCCGTTTTTCGGGGGCACAAACTGCCCACCAATAAAGTTGTCATATTTCGTTTTAAACGGAGAGCTGAACGTGCTCTCTGGTTTTACCATCTCATTCATGATCATCCTCCCAAAAAATGCGGCACCTCCAATGCCGTTGAGAGAGCCTAGTCAAGAAATAATAGGACGCTAGCCTTGTGGTTGTGGAAACGGGTTTGACCTGTCTCAGCGATGAAACAGGTGGTTAGGATTTTCGTACCAAACCCAAACGCTGCATGCGGCGATACAGTGTTGCACGTCCAATCCTCAAATGTCGTGCCGCAGCGGAGACATTGCCCTGAGAGCGTGCCAATGCACGTAAAACGGCAGCACGTTCGCCGCGATCAAAGCCAATCATGTGATCTGTGCGTCCTAAGACATCCGTTGCAGGAACGGGTTGGAACTGACCTTCAGTCTTCCAGCCAAATTTTTGCCGTGCGCCCCGCGTCGCGCCGACAATGATATCATCTGAATCAATGGCCAGCAAAGCGCCGCGACCAGTGTCTTCCTCATCTGCTAGCACCACACGGACGTTAGGGAATGCATCTTTAAACAACGCGGCTTCGATTTGTTTGGTTGTCTGGGTTATCATTGCACACATAAGTTTGTTGATGGTCTCAGTTTGGTCTGCGCGGGCAGAAGAAACATCGACGGCACCAAGCAGATCGCCATGAGGCCCATAAATAGGGGCATCAATGCAGCTCATTGCGGTGTTTTTGGAATAAAAATGCTGGTCCCTGTGAATGATAACGCTGCGCCCCTCTGCGAGGCAGGTGCCGATCCCATTTGTCCCTTCATTGCGTTCGCTCCAATCTGCACCGGGTACAAGCCCCCAAAGCGCAAATGTCTGAGTATCCGCGCCATCACAGCGTTGATCCAAGATCACACCCCGCTTATCCGTCAGCACAACCGCACAGCCCGAAGAGCAGACAAGCGTGAACAATTGGTCCAGTTTCGGCCTCGCAATATCGCACAGCGCGCCAACGGCCTCGCAATGGTCGCGCAGCTCATTTTGGCTGAGAATAGTCTGACGAGGTCGCATAGATGGATCTAGACCATAATGGTCGATAGACCGTCGCCATGATGCCGCAATACGGCTATGCGCTGCCGATTGCGTGGACGCGGCCGTGGTGATGACCTTATCTGCATGTTTCATCGTAAGTCTCCCCCCTTACATGCCTGTTGGTCCTGAGACCTCGCTGCACGAAAACAATCTATCACGAAGGCTGTTGTTCTCCAAATTCAAGGTGTCGTCGTGACAGCGTAGGGGCGAATTGGCACGAAAAAACCGAGGCACACGGGGCACCTCGGTTTAATCATAGTCTTTTTGGAAATGGTGACGCGATTAGTTTTTCGCTTTGTCGACCATTTTGCCCGCAGAGATCCAAGGCATCATTTCGCGCAGCTTGCCGCCAACTTCTTCGACTTGGTGCTCATCGTTTGCACGACGGGACGCTTTGATTGTTGGTTGACCAACCGCGTTTTCCAGCATGAAGTCACGGACGAATTTGCCAGACTGAATGTCGGACAGAACGTCTTTCATGGCTTTCTTTGTCTGCTCATATGGCAGGATGCGTGGGCCGGTGACGTATTGACCGTATTCAGCAGTGTTGGAGATCGAGTAATCCATGTTCGCGATACCACCTTCATAGATCAGATCTACGATCAGCTTGGTTTCGTGCAGGCACTCGAAGTAGGCCATTTCAGGTGCGTAACCTGCTTCGACCAGAGTCTCAAAGCCGCAACGGATCAGTTCAACGATACCACCGCACAGAACAGCTTGCTCACCGAACAGGTCAGTTTCGCACTCTTCACGGAAGTTGGTTTCGATAACGCCGGAACGACCGCCACCAATCGCAGAGCAATAAGACAATGCTGTTTCCAGCGCGGAACCGGATGCGTCATTGTGGATCGCAACCAGGCAAGGCACGCCGCCGCCTTTGGTGTATTCGCCGCGCACAGTGTGACCTGGGCCTTTGGGCGCCATCATGATGACGTCAACGCCTTCTTTTGGCTCGATCAGGCCAAAGTGTACGTTCAGGCCGTGAGCAAACGCGATAGCTGCGCCGGGCTTGATGTTGTCGTGTACGTATTTTTTGTATGTTTCTGCCTGCAGTTCGTCGGGCATGGTGAACATGATCACGTCACACCAAGCTGCCGCTTCGGCGATGCCCATAACTTGCAGGCCTTCAGCTTCGGCTTTTTTCGCCGAAGGAGAACCTTCACGCAGGGCGATAACGAGGTTTTTCGCGCCAGAGTCGCGCAGGTTCAGTGCATGTGCGTGACCCTGAGAGCCGTAACCAAGGATGGCTACTTTTTTCTCTTTGATCAGGTTCACATCGCAATCGCGGTCATAATATACGCGCATGATTTTATCCTTTCAGCTACGGTTGGTGGCGATCATAGGTATTTTCATCAGTGTTGCGACATATTCGATTGTAAAATATTCACTTATTTTGCAGTATTCATGCGTAATTTTTCGGTTTATGGGATTTTTTATGCTTGATGATGCAGATCGGCGCATGCTGCGGAACCTTCAAACGGATCCCACCCAATCATTGCCAGATTTGGCGGATCGTTTGGGGGTGACAGTCTCACGCCTGTCGCGGCGGTTGGATAAATTGCGCGACAGTGGTGTCTTGCGCGGCACCTATGCTGTGATTGATTGGCAGGCGCTTGGTTATACGGTTGAGGTGTCTCTGCGTGTGACATTAGACAAAACCAATCCGCGTGCATTTGATGAATTCATCCCAGCGGCGCGGGAAATCCCTGAGGTGTTGGAAATCCAAACGTTCTTGGGGCAAGTCGATGTACGATTAAGTGTGATTGCGCGGGACATGCGCGATTACCAACGTCTCTATCGTGATCATATCCTGTTTTTGCCTCATATGACAGATATTGAGGCTTTGACGCATGTCGCACGGATCAAGACAAACCAAGGGCTGCCGATATGACCCTGGATGATTTGGATTATGCTATTTTGCGCGCGCTGAGTGTTGATGCAACGCAATCTGCTGGGGCGCTTGGGCGGCAGCTTGGGCTCAGTCAACCGGCCACTTGGCGGCGTATTCGACGTTTGGAAGACGAAGGTGTGATCCTTGGCCGACGGTTGGATTTGGATGCGGAAAAGTTGGGTCTTGGTGTGACCGTGTTTTTGGGGATCAAGCTCGCGACCAAGGGGCGGCTAAGCCTCGAGGATTTTGAACGCGCAGTTCGTGCTATCCCAGAGGTGCAATCGGTTGAGCATGTTTTAGGATTATATGATTACCGTTTGCGTGTCGTCGCCAGAGATATCGCCGATTTTGAACGTGTCTTGCGTCGACGTATTATGACACTACCCGCTGTGGGCAATGTTGATGCAAATGTTTTGTTGTCAGAAGAGCGCAGACTTGGTCCCCTTGCAGCGCCTGAGAGCTGATGTAGTTAGTCCAGCAGCTCCGCTTCGTATTGGCGCAGACATAGGCGTGCGGCCTCTGGCGTGTCAGTCAGCCCTGCCAGACGTTTCCATGCCAATGGGTGCATGTGATCGGACACAGGTAACAGGCTTTCACAGGGAATCCCATTTGCCGTTATGATTTCATGGTGTTCTAACATGATGTGGTGGTATGTAATGCGGCCTGTCTCAGCCTGAGAAACACCATCCCTCGTACAAAGGAATTTTGCGGCAACCAAGCACTCTGGTTCACCAAACAGTAGTTCAGCTTTTTCATGTGTGACCAAAACGCGGTGATTGGGGGATAGAACCAATTGCTTGGCGTTGCCTAAAGCACCACTATTGATGGTTACAGGCGCGTCATCACCGGTTCCGATTGTGCTGCGGACCCCAACCCAACGGATCGGTTGGGCGCCATTGTCGCGTGTGATAACGAGGTCACCGGGGTTTAAATCTTCGATTTTACGCGCGCCATCGGGTGTTGCAATGAATGTACCACGGGCAAAGCAGGGCGTTGTGGATTCTGTCACATAATCGCCAACATAGAACAAGCGGTCGCCGGTCTCGATCCCATCGCTAATTGTGTTGTCGCCGTCAAAATCCAGATCTGTGCGATAATCTGTTGTCACACTAGAGCCATCGCTGATGCCAGTATCCGGTGCGATGATCAAGTTGCCAAGCTGTGGGGCTCCGGCATCGTCTGACACAAGTACAGACCCATTAAAGCGCACATAGGTATCGCCAAGACCAGACTGGTCGCTTTGTACAGTGGCCTCTTGGCCCGGGTTTTGGGGGTCGTAATCATACTTGATCAAGGACTCATCGTCCGTGGAGAGCCATTCCTCGTAATCGGCCTGTGTGTCAAAGACGGTTATGCCGATAATACCGCTTGATCCGTCGATTTGGCCATCGTCGGTTATGTCTTGTACGGTCACGACAACGATATCGTCGGCCTCAAATACCTCGGTGCCATTTGAAATGGTGGCGACGCCTTCGCCATCGTCACTTCGATCATCGCGTGTGCTGACATTGGCATTCAGCGCGACATCGGCGCCACTTACGACAAATAAGCCTGTGTTTGCTGAAGATGACATGTTGGGTTCTTTCGAATCTTAGACGCTAGAGGAACATTTATATTGTATATTTTTACGCTTACGTCTTTATTAAAAACCATTGATCTACCTCATAAAATTATAGTGAAACACGTTAATTTGAACGTTTTAGGCCACGAAATCGATTGGTTTTGGGTTTTGCGTTACCTGCCAATAAAATTTGGTATGTCTAGCGTGCACCAAGTCCCATCTGCATCAACATCTGACGCACCTGAGGCATCGCATATAATGTCGAAAGGCCAGCCGCGCGTAGATCTCGTAGGGGTCTTGCTTCGATCATTGACGCACGATTTAGAAAATCTATCCCAGCGCGTCTGATTGCGATGTCTTTATGTCTTGCGCGTTGATAGCTGTCCAACATGGTTTGATCTCCTAGCTGCGCAGGATCTTTGCAGGCAAGGTCAAGCAGTGTGGCGAGGTCTGCAAGGGACATGTTTAATCCTTGCGCGCCAATTGGAGGTACAACATGTGCGGCTTCTGCCATCAAAGCAAGGCGTTCAGAGACCAGATGGTCTGCGGATTGACTGATTATGGGCCACAGGCTGCGTCGTGTGACAAGTGACATGGTGCCCAATACATCACAGGCACGCCAATTCATTTCCGTTTCAAAAGCTTCATTGTCCAAAAGCGCAAGTTCGTCGGCCCGTGTACTGCGTTCCATCCATACAACTGCGGAACAGGGGAGCCCGTTGTGATCGGGTAGCGGAACCAAAGTGAACGGCCCACCTGAGCGGTGAATTTCGGTCGATATATTTTCATGCGGACGTGTATGCGTGACAGCAAATGTCACAGCTTTCTGACCGTATCGCGTTGTTTTGACACCAATACCTGCGGCTTCTCGCATGGGAGAGAGCCGTCCATCACAGGCAAGCAGAAGGCGGCAACAAATTTGACTGCCATCCGTTAAGCGGACGCGCGCCTCATTTGTGCGTGTGAATAGCTTGGTGGTGCTGATACCGGATCGGAATGTGGCGTTGGGGAGCTGACCAATGCGGTTCAGCAATTCGCGCCGCAACAGCCAGTTTGGTAAATTCCAACCAAATGGCAGATCTGAGATCTCATTGGATTTGAAATCTCGCACGACGCGAGGTTCTGGGGTTTCGCCACCGGCATCTACAATTCGCATCGTGTGTAAGGCGGCAGCATGAGGGGCAAGATGGGGCCAAATACCAGCGTGTTCCAAAATCGCTTTTGCGGGTTGTAAAAAGGCTGTGGTGCGCAAATCGGCGCCGTCGGAATTGCCCTGTGTCACGGGTGGCGTTGGGTCTACGCATAAAACGCTAAACCCTTGCGCGGCAAAAGCAGCCGTCGCGGTTAGACCTGCAATGCCTCCACCGGAAATTACGACGTCATACTCATATGCCACTGCGAACCTCATCTTTAAACGTAATATGTCACATAGAGCGCGACACGTTAAAAAGACAAGTGACATCCTGTCGCTTTGCTCGAGGTGGCGTTTCTTATCTGCAAATATAAAGCCGCTAAATAAATTAACGGCTTTATATTTTATTTAATTATGCGTTTTGCATTTTCTTTTTACGGCGGGCTACGATGCCGCCAAGTCCGAGACCGGACAAGAGCAACAGACCACCTGCAGGCAGAGGAACTGGTGCAACTTCTTCAATAGTGATGGTCGCTAGGTTGAATGTGTAAGCATTCGAGAAATCACTAAAGAAGCCGTCAAAGCCCAGGCTTTCGTCGATTGAAAAGCCTGGAACGGTGCTTGCGCCCAGGTAAGTTGCCAGCTCGGAAAAGCCAGAGGTTGCGACGCCATCAGTGACAACACCCGCTGTTGCGTCTGAGCCCGCAACAAATGCGGCGCCGCCTGTGATGGAAGCATCATTGGCCTCGGTGCCAGCATCCCAAACGTTTACGCCGCTGACGTTGATTGTTTGTGGGCCGACAAAAGTGCCGTCATCGTTGAACAGGTTGTAAGCCAACGGATCCGCATTTGCGATAAACAGATCGTTTGATGGGACAACCATGGATAAGAAGCTGAAATAGCGTTGGTTTTCGAAGTCATCGACATCGATTTCAACCGTTGCAGACTCACCACCGAACAACGGGCGGCCGTTGGAGATTGTGGTCGCAACGGAACCAGGAGAAACACCATCGGCTGTACGTTCCGCTGGCAACAGGCTTGGGTTCCCCAGTTCTGCAAGTGTTTCAACACCAGCAGATACAGCAGAGCCAGCCGTAACGCTGTCAAAGTTGCCGTTGTGTAGTGCGGTGTAAACAGGCGTCAGGGCGAAACCTGCGCTGCCTTCTGACGGCGCGGCTTGGGTGTTGGTTACGGTGATACGAAGCGTTGCTGCTGATGCGGGCAAAGCCAGAACCGTTGTGGCGAGTAGGGTTGTTAGAAATTTCACTTTAGTCTCCTCAAAACACTTTCTGCGTTTCCCAGCGGAATTATTAATTCAATCAACAATTAATCGGGAGGATTAAGTTTGATTGTCCCCTGAGTGCTCTTTTTGTATCACCGTAATTTGTAACCTGCATACTGACGGGAGGGTGTTCTCGCGCTCACATGAATTCACATTAATGAGATTAAAATTTGAATTTTTAATTTAAACTATTAACTAATTGTTAACCTTTATTAATCCTCAAGGGAGTTTTTATATATAAAAAATATTGACCTTGAGTAGGTCCATGTCATTAGGAGCTAAAGTGTTCAATTAACAGGAGCACGATAATGGCATCTATCATTCAAAGATTTCTAAGTAATTTTGGTGACTTAGAGGTAGTGAAAACACTAGTGACGCCCGATGCGCGTTTCGTTGGTGTTCGCGAAAATATATACGAAGAATTACCGATATATGGAATCTATTATGGTCCTGAGGGGGCCGAGGCTTTTATAACTAACTTGAGAGCCGCGTTTGATACACAGGCATTTTATGTCGATCATGTGATCGAGACCAAAAGTGAGGGTGCAGCCTTTGGTCGGTTTGAACATCTCGTGCGACACACAGGTAGATTGTTTCGTAGTCACTGGGCCGTGCGATGCACATTTGTAGGTCAAAAAATTGCATCGTATCATTTTTACGAAGACACCGCCGCGCTGGAAGAGGCGTTGGAGGTGAGGACAGAATCGAAAGAACAGATCGTATGAAAATTGCTGAAGCTGCCGCAAAATCTGGCCTGAGCGCTGATACCATTCGTTACTATGAACGTATTGGTTTATTGGCGAATGTGGGGCGCAGCTCGGATGGTCACCGGGCTTTTACTGGGCATGATCTGCGGTGGCTTCGGATGTTTGAGCGATTGCGATCAACAGGCATGCCGCTTGCTCAGGTCAAGCGGTATGCACAACTGGCTCGTGAAGGGCAGCACAGTATGGAGGAGCGTCGCATTTTATTAGAGGAGCACCGCAAGCGCTTGGATGTTCAGCAGGTCCAACTCGATGATTGTCGTACATTGATTGACGAAAAAATTGAAAATTACTTACGTTTGGAATCATCGGCGTTCTAAGTAAGGCGTTCTAAAAAATCGGCTAAATCATCTGTGTGGTGGTGGATGTGGTCTTGCGTATGAGGGGCAGGGGCAACGTGTATGGTTTGCATGCCCATTGCATGAGGAACGGCAAGGTTACGAGGGTCATCCTCGAACATGGCTGCGATTTCCCCGACAATACCGGCTTTCGCGAAAACAGTTTCAAAAGCTGCGGCTTCAGGTTTGGGACGATAATTTGCGTGCTCTACCCCATAGACGTCATCAAACAGGTTGCTTAACCCGCGAGCGGCTAAGACGCGACGCGCGTAAGGGGCGGTGCCGTTTGTGTAAACGATCTTATGTCCGGGTAAGGCATCAATACCTGCTGCCAACTTGGGATCATGCTCCAGATGGGCAAGAGAGATATCATGAACATCCAGTAAGAACGGATCAGGGTCGATATCATGGTCTTGCATCAAACCTGCGAGTGTCGTGCCGTGATTGCGCCAATAATCTTTGCGCAAGTCGCTGGCCTTTGTTGGGTCGATGCCGAGACGGTCAATCATATAGTTTGTCATGCGGTCTTCGATCTGGTCAAAAAGACGTGCCGAAGGGTGATAGAGTGTATTATCAAGGTCAAAGACCCAGTAACGTATATGTGAAAAAGCATTTTTGACCATAGGTGGAAAGTAGAGTTCTGAGAACGGCTTGGCAATGCTTTACGGCTAGGCTTGATCAAACAGAGGTCGCGCATATACATATATGCGAATAGAAAAATTTGGAGCCCGCATGAGCCCCTTGCGTATTTCACCACATAAAGATGCCTATACTCTGATTTTGGATGCCATTGACGTTGGTATGTATAGGCCTGGGGACCGGTTGGTCGAAAGTGATCTTGCGGAACGCTTTGGTGTGTCACGAACCCCCATTCGTGAAGCGTTGCAGCGATTGGAAACACAATCCCTGTTGGCGCGTGATGGTCGTTCCTTGATTGTGGCTTCGCTTGATCACAACCAAACTGCGGAACTGTATGCTGTACGTCGTGAGTTGGAAGGGCTGGCGGCATCATTGGCCGCACGTCATGCAACGGACGAAGAGATACAGGTGCTGCGTGACATGGTCACCGCAGATGATGCGCTTGTGGATGATGCTGTCGCCTTGTCCAAGGCCAACCGCCGGTTCCACCAGCAAGTTCATTTGGCGTCGCACAATCGGTATTTGCGTCAACAGCTCGACTTGGTCCATCGTTCAATGGCACTCATGGCGACCACGTCACTTGCAGCTGCAGGGCGCGGGCGTGTGGCACAGGCTGAACACAAGGCTATCGTCGATGCGATCTCAGCCCGGGACGAAGCGGCAGCTGGACAGGCTATTAAGGATCATATTTCGGGCGCTTACACCACGCGTTTAAAGCAAAACGCTGGCGGGTTTGAGGGCTAGCTTGCCCGTGAAACCATCTGTGCCGGTGGCGCGGGCGATGATGAACCCCGTGGGCGGTCTTGTCCCAGAAAAACGGGGCGGCAAAAATTTCATAGAGCGCCTTATACGCTGCCGCACAACCCATAATGAAGTATATAGGCATGGTTATAGACCACAGGGCTAACCATGGCCGCCCTGAGGCGCGCGCGCCGAACCACCAGATGGTGATATTCATCAATTCAAATACGATCAATGTTACGGTGGCAATGTTGAGTGCCGAGGCGGGCAACATAGTTTGAGTTGGATGTGTGATGCCAAGAGCGACGAGCCAAAAGCTCCATAAAATTGGGGCCAACAGAAAATGTCCGATGGTTCCCAAGAAAAAGGCTTGAAACCCCACAAAGCGCCAAAGACCTAGATCCTGTAGTAAGACCTTTGGGCGCCGCATATGCACCAAATAGGTCATAATGAACCCCTTAAGCCATCGCGAGCGTTGTTTGATCCAAGGTATGACGCGACTGTTGGCTTCTTCGTATGTGGTGATCGGCAGCATTTGCGTTTGCCAGCCTTTGCGCGCAATACGAATTCCAAGATCTGCATCCTCGGTGACGTTGTGAGCGTCCCATGCCCCAAGTTGGTTCAGGACGTCGCGACGAATAAACATTGTGGTCCCGCCCAGTGGAACGACCAGTTTTAAATGTGCCAAACCTTGCAGGACGACGCGAAACCAGCCTGCGTATTCCAGTGAAAAACAGCGTGAAATCCAATTGTGATCAGGGTTGTAAAAGTCCAAAATTCCCTGAAAACAGACCGTATTCTCTGGGGCGTTTGCAAATTTTTGCGCGACGATGTCCAGCTGGTGCGGTGCAGGGGCATCTTCGGCGTCCCAGACACCGATAATTTCGCCGCGACAGAGATTCAGGGCATAGTTCATCGCGCGGGGCTTGGTCTTGAGCCCGTCTTTTGGGGGCACATGCACAACCCGAAACCAGGGTGGTAAGTCTGCACAGCGTACTGCGTTACGTGTTACATCGTCGTCCGCTTCTAAGACGAGTAAAATTTCCAGCCGATCTCGTGGATAACTGAGGCGACACAGACGGCGCAGCAATTGTTTCCCGATCTCAGCTTCGCGATACAGCGGGACGATCATGGATATAAATGGACGTTCACTGGGCAGGTTGGGTTTGGGAGGGATGCTTTTGCGATGTAACATCCAATACATCCCGGCACTGCGTAACAGCGTAAAGAACACGAGACTCATGAAGGCGAGGACTGAAAGGCAGGTGAGCACAAGGACAGGTGTAAAAATCAAGGCTGCGGTCAGAAAAAAGCCAGTGATGCCCGCATAAAGACGCGCGCGGGCTATGTTATAACTGCGACAGCTTTGGGCTGCTGGGACCGATTGATTTGCCGCAGTGGTGAGGGTTTCCGAAAAATGCGCAAGCAGTTGTTTTTCAATAACATCACGCTCGGCTATGACAGGAAGAATTTCGTCAAAAATATCGGATAACTCTTCTTGTAATGCGGTGACGCATTTGGCGTCTGTGACCAAGACCAAAGCGGTGCGGCCCATACGATCAAAAGGCAGGGCGCAATGCTGTAGCCAGAATTGCGCAGGGCGCTGATCCAAAATATCACGTAAAGCCTCGCGTTTGGGCGTTACGGGTGTTGGCCTGATGTGGTTGCCGACCTTAGGTTTGCGATGAATGCGCAGTATGCGGTCGACGGCATCCGCTCGCAATCGTTTCAGACGGGCAATGTTATTCAGATGGTCTGCCAGCAAACCGTCGTACGGGGGCTCCGAAGTATTTGCCGGGTTCGGCCGTAAATCGGATACAGAGATTGGTCGCAGCTTTTGACTGCGTTGAAACAACACACGATGCTGCGAAGGAATCTGTCCGTTGTCCATACCCATGCTATATGGCTAACAGCTGGAGAGGGTGGGACAAAGTTAAAGAATCGTAAGGTCCTTGCCTGCCTCGTAGATTGGGCAAGCAAGGAAGAGCGAGCTCTAGGCTTTTTTGCGGGCTGCCATGGCTTCGGCAAAGCGCTCAAATAAGTAATAGCTATCTTGTGGGCCCGGGCTGGCCTCGGGGTGTTGCTGAACTGAATAGACGGGGCGGTCTTTCATGCGGATGCCGCAGTTTGAACCGTCAAACAGCGAAACATGTGTTTCCTCGACACCTTCGGGCAGGGATTGCGCATCCACCGCAAAGCCGTGATTCATCGATGTAATCTCAACCTTACCAGTGCTGTTTTCTTTGACCGGGTGGTTGGCACCGTGATGTCCGTGGTTCATTTTGATGGTTTTCGCCCCCAGCGCCAATGCCAGCATTTGGTGGCCAAGACAAATCCCAAAGACCGGCAGATCTGTCGTATCCAGAACGGTTTTGATCATTGGAACTGCATATTCACCAGTTGCAGCCGGGTCACCGGGGCCATTGGACAGAAAGACACCATCTGGATTATGCGCCAAAACCTCTTCGGCTGTGGCATTCGCAGGCAGGACGGTCACATCACAGCCGGCTGAGGCGAGGCAGCGCAAGATATTGCGTTTCGCACCATAATCAACTGCAACAACCTTGTATTTTGGGGCTTCTTGACGCGTATAGCCCTCGGGCCAAGCCCAACGCATTTCATCCCAGCGATAAGATTGCGCACAGGTCACATCTTTGGCGAGATCCATACCTTCTAGGCCAGCCCAAGCGCGCGCTTCGGCAACCAATGCTTCGACGTCAAAATTGCCGTCTGGATCATGCGCCAAGGCTGCATGTGGTGCACCTTGTTGACGGATCGCGCGGGTCAGGCGGCGCGTATCAATGCCGCCAATCGCGATTTGGCCACTGCGGACCAACCAATCTTGCAGCTCTTGGCTGGCGCGCCAGTTTGACGATTGTGTCGGATCCCATTTTACGACCATACCCGCCGCCGAAGGCGTTGTGGTTTCGTCGTCTTCCGGTGTGGTGCCAGTGTTGCCAATATGCGGGAAAGTAAATGTCACGATCTGACCGGCATAAGACGGATCTGTCATGATCTCCTGATACCCGGTCATGGCGGTGTTAAAGCACAGCTCGGCCACGCATCGCCCGATTGCGCCAAATCCGTGTCCGTAAAAAACGGTTCCATCAGCGAGTGCAAGACAAGCGGTGGGCTTCAAAGGGGCAGTCTCAGCCATGGTCGAGTCTCCGTGCGGGCAAAATTCACCGGTGTTTAGGGGGCGCTTGGCATTAGGTCAAGCGGTGTTCTGCGTCTTTCAACGTTAGATGGGATACAGCAGAAATGCCAAGATGTCGCAGAGCGCATGCGCCAAGTCGATTCATCTAATACGGGCGCAGCGTGTATCCTGCGCTGATCAAATGGGATTTCAACGTGTTGGCGATCTCGAGGGCGCTATCTCCGTCACCGTGTAGGCAGATGCTGTCAATTTTGCACGGGATGCGTGCCCCGCTTTGGGCGATGAGAGCCCCTTCGCTCAGCATTGCTAATATACGATCGGCGGCTTCGGTTGCATCGTGGATCACGGCGCCGGGTTGGCTGCGATCCACCAGCGTGGCGTCATCGTTATAGGCGCGATCGGCAAAGATTTCTCCCGCCCAGCGGCAATCCAAGGACCGTACAACACGTTCTTGTTCGGTTGCAGCGATAGCAAAGATTAGAATATCTGGATCAATGCTTAACGCGGCCTCATAGCAGGTGCGTGCAATGTCGGCGTCTTGCGATGCCATGTTCGCCAGTGCTCCGTGTAGTTTTAAATGATGCACTTTGCCACCAACAGCCTTGGCCATCGCTTGTGCAGCACCGAGTTGATAGATGACCAAATTTGCCAACTCGTCTTTTGGTAGCGTGATACGGCGGCGACCAAATCCTTGTAAATCATCAAACCCGGGATGGGCGCCAATGGCGACTGATTTACGTATGGCTTGCCGCATTGTGCGTGCCATGGTGTTTGGGTCACCAGCATGAAAACCGCAGGCGATATTGGCAGAGCTTACAATGTCCAGCAAAGCTGCATCATTACCCATTGGCCAAGGGCCAAAGCTTTCGCCCATATCCGCATTGAGATCGATTGTTTTGGTCATCGTGGCTTTGCTCCAGGTCGTCACCTGCGGTTGCACCGCTTATCAGTTGATACGACAGCAGGTCGTGAATGTCTTTAGGATTGCGGTACAAAGGAGAGGTGCGTTTGTATATCTGCGCCAATCGTTCGGCATCTGTTATATAAAGCGCCTCGGCCTCTTCTAAGGAGAGTTCGATCAGACGCAGTTTCCCACCTGGTGGGCACTGGGCGATCCGGGGCAGGTCGTCGGGCACAACGGTGCCAATACGAGGATATCCACCAATGGTCTGACATTCTGCCAATAAGACATAGGGCAGCCCCGTGCCGGTCAATTGGATGTCACCGGGTATAATAAAATCTGAAATCAGGGATTTCGTATTTTCACTGCTAAACGGCTGATCGGGGCTCAGCACCTCGACACCTTGGCGATTGCCACGTGGGCCACGGGTAAATTCGGCTGCAAAAAACCGCGCCCGTGTTTGTGGGGAAAATAACGCTGTCTGGGGGCCGGGCATGACGCGCAGATCCCCACCTGCAAAGCGGTCTTGTGCTGGCAAATTCAGAGCTTGGGTGTGAGGGGCCGGATCATCTCCTAGCTCAAACACATCTCCGCTGGTTATCAGGCCGCCGATCCCTGCGACCAAATGTGTTGAGCGGCTAGAAAGCCATTGCGGTGTTAAAAAGTCACCGGCAAAGGTTAAATACCCGTACATGCCACGCGTTGCAGAGCCAATGCGCAAGGTCTGTTCTGGGGCCAAAACGTGACTGGCGTCCCATTTCACAGGTATATCATCGACAAAGGCGCGCATCGGGGCACCGGTCAGGGCAAAGCGCATTGGCGCGTCGACATGAAACTCAGCTCCCATGCCGGCCATTTCAATTGCGGATGCAGGAGTCTGTAGACCCAGCAAGGCGGCAGCCTCTAGGATGGCAAGACGATCTGCGGCACCGCCGGGGCTGATACCTTGTGATATCAGGTCAGCACGTCCCAAATCTTGTAAGCTCAGGCCTGGACCTGCGCGGTTGATATGCAGTGTTACTGTCATGTCAGGACGTCGCAAATTGCGCCACCCAGGCCATCAGTCGTCTTCAGCAAACTTTCGATTTCGGTGTCAGAGACGGCCTCAAACCGAATGGCATCTCCGGCGCGCAACAAAAAGGGTGTGTTGCGGGATTGTAAAAAGGGTCGAAACCCACACCGCCCGATTTGCCGCCAACCGGTTGTGCTGTCATTTGTGAACAGTACCAGTTGCCGCACCGCAGCTGTCAAAGCACCCGCGGGGACCTGAGGCGTTAATGTCTCTTGACGGGCAAATCCCCAATGTTCGGGCAGTATGCCAATATAGGGTTGCCCAGGTGCAAAGCCGATGGCCAGAACGCGATGTTCGGCACAGGTTACATCCTGTATAACATCTTCGACAGTTTGATGCGTTAGTGCAGCGACTTCGTTTAACTGCGGGGCGTATGCCGGGCCAAACCCGACAGGAATGCGCCAAACGCGCGTTGTTTGCGGGGTGGCGGCAGTATACCAATTTTGGGCCGTTAATTGCGTCTCTATATAATCGGACAGCGTCTTGCGGTCGATTTTCCGAGGATCAAAGCCGAACCGAACAGAACAAAGGGACGCCGCGATTTCTGTTATCCCCTCTGGAGCGTCCGGGGGAATACTGCTCAGGAAACTTTGCACGGCGCCTGTGACATCTTGTTCTGTGCTTTGCGCAAAACGAACAACAAGCCCGTTTAGTCCATGGGGGAGGATTTCAGGTTTCATTTGGTGTTGCGATACGCCATTGTTTTAACTGCTTACTACATGCCGCGCGAACATGTGTACATCTCTTGATAGGTTAACTTTGCGTTTCACTCTGAAGGGCTGTTGTCAATCTAAGCGTTCAGGGAAATCTCAATTATTGGACGAGAGTACGACATTGGGCGAATATTTGCGCATATGAGAGCAGGTGGTTGTTTTTAGCGGTATCTCATGAAAATTCACCATTCATGATTCGCGTTTTCATGCAGTTTAAATATTGCGAGTGTGAACAAAAATGGCTGATTGGCTCTAATTGGTCTCATTTTATCAACAGTGCCCATATTGCGTGCATATTTTAAAACGTAAAATCGAATTATACAAAATTCACAATTATTTTCGCTTTCACACGTGGTGAACGTATCAATATGTTAATTTTTTATTAACACGCTGATTTCACTTACTATTAATGTTTTAGGTCTGGTGTTGAAAACAGCCTGTGATTGAATTTTTGGGATGTGACGCTTTTTTGCGTCTTTTGAGTTATGAAATTTTCGCCACAGCCGCGAATTTTTAGCTTCGTATGCGTAAATGAATTCAGTAGTAAAGTGCTGTTCATCTAAAGGTGGCTGAATAAAGTGGCGTTGTGTGCAAGTGCATCGTCATTTCGCGAGGTAATATTCGCGAAAATGTAAGGGTAGAGATGTCACACTGCGTGGCGGTCTATATCTGTATGCATTTGTTCATTCCCTTAATTTGATTGTTTATCGTAGCGGAACTGCCGTCCGCGCACACCGCTGCTATTTGGGAGACTTTAGTATGGGCTACAGTAACGCCACAGTTAATCTGCTGTATCTGGGCAATTTTGCTTCAACAGATATAAAAGAATATAACTACGACGCAGAAAATACCGATTTTCTGATCGGGACGAATGTAGATTATACGACGCTTCAAGTGGTCTCTACGGAAGTTTTCTCTGGCCGTGATAATGTCGTTGCGGACGACGACTATGGCCGAGGTGAAGACATTAAATATGACCTTGGCGACGGGGCGGTTCGGCCAACAACGGATGCGTCGTTCAAAGGTTATGTGACGGTTACGGACCCAGATGGAAATGAACAATCAATCGAAGTTGCGTTTGTACAGGCCGATAATGGTGATCTGTTCATAACCGACCTTGGCAATGCTGGTACGCTCGACAATCTCGAAATTTCCTCGGTTACAATCGATGAGATTACTGAGACAAAGTTTATCGGTTGGACGGATAGCTACTCCGTAGACAATACATCAATCGTTGAACCTAACGATCCTTCCGATGGCGCGGTTGATGGTGAAGAAACCGGCGAAGTTATGGGTATCGGGTATGATGATGCAGATGGCGCGACTGATGGCGGTGGCGATATTATCGATGGCGATGATGGCCTAAACGATACGATTTTCGGCAACGGTGGCGATGATACCATCGATGCGGGCAAGGGCGATGACCTTGTCGAAGGTGGCGAAGGTGACGATGTCATCGACGGCAACGTTGGTGATGACACTATCTACGGCGACAATAGCGCGACGACAGGTGAATTGCTGATCAATGGTGCATTGGAATCAGGTGTTGCGGACAATACATTTGTACAAACATCATCCATCACAGGATGGAATTCTAACACCGGTTTGATCGAAAGCTGGGGCGATGGGTTTGAAAATGAAAACTCCACCGATGGGGGCAACTTTGTAGAATTGGATGCCGAACGCGGTGTCGATAGCATTTATCAAGATGTCGCCACAGTCGAGGATGCGACCTACACTTATAGCTTCGAGGCAATGCAGCGCGTCGAAGGGTCTGATGACCAGCTTGAAGTCTATTTCGGCGGTGAGCTGATTGCTACAATCCAGCCTGAAGATGAATGGCAGACGTATACATTCGAAGTGACAGGTAGTGGCGACGATCGCGTTGAAATTAAAGAACTGTCTTCACAAGATACGACATTTGGTCCTTTGATCGACAACGTATCTTTGGTTGGAGAATTGCCTGAGGCCAGCGGCGATGACACGATCAAGGGGAATGATGGCGACGATCTGATCTTTGGCCAGGGCGGTGACGACAGTCTGGATGGTGGCGAGAATGACGACACCATTTACGGTGGCGAAGGCGACGATACGATTGACGGCGACGATGATGACGATCTGTTGTCTGGCGGCGAAGGCGATGATTATATTTCTGGTGGTGCCAGCGAAGATACGATTGATGGTGGCTCTGGTGACGATACGATCTCGGGTGACAAAGGCGATGACTTCATCACCGGCGGAACAGGTGACGATAGCCTAGAGGGTGGTAACGCAGATGATACCATTTATGGCGGATCTGAACCAACTCAGGGCAGCGGTGTTACGGGTGAGTTGCTCATCAACGGTGCCCTGGAATCCGGCGTTGCAGATAATACATTTGTTCAAACCGCCAGCATCGAAGGATGGAACCCCTCTGCTGATCTGATCGAGACTTGGGGCGACGGGTTTGCGAATGAAAACTCGTCTGATGGGGGCAACTTTGTTGAACTGGACGCAGAACGCGGTATCGACGGTATTTTCCAAGACGTAGAAACAGTCGAAGATGCGACTTATACCTATAGCTTTGACGCCATGCAGCGTGTCGAAGGGTCTGATGACGAGCTGGAAGTTTACTTTGGCGGTGAATTGATCGCGACGATCCAGCCAGGTGATGAATGGAAAACCTATACCTTTGAGGTTACAGGTAGCGGCGATGACCGCGTCGAAATCAAAGAAGTATCGTCTGATAACAATACCTTTGGCCCCCTGATCGACAATGTCTCGCTTGTGGGTGAACTCCCTACAGAAAGCGGCAATGACACCATTTACGGTGGCGAAGGCGAAGACTCTCTCTTTGGTCAATCCGGTGACGATAGCATCACAGGCGGCTCAAGCGCGGACACCATCGATGGTGGTGCAGGCGCTGATACGATTGTTGTCGGTGGACCAGGTGACGGTATCGGTGATGTCGTCGACGGTGGATCTGCTGGTGATGACAACGATGTCTTGGATCTGACTGGATCCAGCGAAGACGGCGGGTCTTTGAGTGTGACAATCACAGGCGAAGACAGCAACGGAAACGGCTTTGATGGCTATGTCACCTACTACGACTCTGACGGTGATGTTTCAGGGACCTTGCAGTTTGAAGAGATCGAAGAAATCATTCCATGCTTTACGCCGGGGACTTTGATCGCAACGCCAAACGGCGAAGTTTGTGTCGAAGCACTTAAAGCTGGTGATCAGATCATCACGCGTGACAACGGCATCCAAACCCTGCGCTGGGTTGGCTCACGTACCATGACCAAAGAGGAATTGTTGGATCAGGGCCGCCTACGTCCGATCTTGATCCGCAAAGGTGCCTTGGGTCAAAACCAACCTTCACGCGATATGATGGTATCGCCAAATCACCGCGTTTTGGTGAGCTCGGGTCAGGTTGAGCTTTTGTTCGAAGAGAACGAAGTTCTGGTGGCAGCCAAGCATTTGACCGGTCTTGATGGTGTCGAACGTGTCAAAGCCGATCAAGTAACATATATCCACATCATGTTTGACCACCACGAGGTCGTCCTATCTGATAGTGCTTGGACGGAAAGTTTCCAGCCGGGTGATATGTCTTTGAAAGGTGTCGGACAGGCGCAACGGGACGAGATCTTTGCGTTGTTCCCAGAACTTGCGACACATGATGGTATCCAATCTTACGCGTCTGCCCGTCGTGTCCTGCGCAAACACGAAGCCGCGCTTCTGTAAGCCTGTAAAATAAAGCGACAAACTTCTTAAAAAGGGGGCGATTTTTCGTCCCCTTTCGCGTGTCTACCTGCGCTGTGCTGGTGATGTATTAAGATTTGTGAAAACGGTTTAAGATAGCGTTATCCCAATTGTACTTTGAATTGGGAACAGTGATATCATGCGGCTGGGTCAAACGCTCGCGCTCTTTGCATTGATACTCGGGCTTGCGACGGGGGTCTCTTTCCTAGGGTATCACTATCTCTCTCGGGCCAGCGAGTTCCGCGAGCGCAACGTGATTCACCTTGGTGCGACTGTTCAAGCTGTTGAATTGCTCCAGAAAGACCCGTTTTTGGGACCAAAGACTGCGGCGCTTGTTCATCTTCATGTTCAAAAAGCAGCAGAACAAATTACCTGGTGCGCTCAAAACCTTAACTATTACGAACACGAATTTTTCGCATTGTTAGGTGCAACGGATGCGATTGACCTCTGTCAGGCGCGGATGGGTCATGTTCAAGCCGTGGCAGACAGTTTCATACCGATGGCGACTTCAGATCAAAACGGGGCGACCCAAATGGAACGGATTACCTTTGCGGTTGCCGCCCGCAAAGAGGTTGAGGTGATGCGTGCCGGAAGCTTACGATTTCGGATGTTGGTGGCTGAGCTTGAAGACCGCATCGCGATTTCCGTTCGAATTGCGACCGCTCTTGCCAGCCTTGCTCTTCTGAGTATGTTTGCAATTTTAGCACGACAATTGTCCGAAGGTTGGCGTGTCCAGTCGCGTCAAACGGTTGAATTGAACAGGATTAGCCAGCGGTTTTCGGCAGCTATTGCTGCATCAATCGAAGGGTTCGCCCTATTTGATGATGAAAATGGCTTGTTGACCTGCAACGACCGGTTTCGCAAACATATTCATCCCGATCCTGATTTCTTGGCCCCCGGCTGTTCGTTACATGATATATTCGCAGATTCTGTCTTCCAAGGACACTTAGAGTTAGACGGGGTGACAGAACAGGAATTTATTCAGTCCCTTTTCCGAGAGTTACGATCATCGAATTATTGTCTCGAGCGTCAGTTTGAGATCTCAGGAAACCAGTATGTGCTGTTGCGCTGCAATATGACAGATGCAGGCGACAAAGTCTTTACCACTGCTGATGTGACCGACATTGTGCGTTCAGAAAACAAACAACGCCTCGCGGCGCAGGCGTTGCAGGAAGCAAAAAACAAAGTTGAAATTCAATCGCTTACAGATACTCTGACAAACCTTGCCAATCGACGTCACTTGGATCGCGCGCTCCAAGATCGTTTGAGCCAACATGATGTGACACTTATTCGTATCGATCTTGATCGCTTTAAAAAAGTGAATGATATTCTAGGACATGAAGCAGGTGATTTTGTTTTGCAACATGTGGCTAAGGTGCTTCAAAAGCATGCAAATCCAGATGACTTGCCAGCCCGTGTCGGTGGAGACGAATTTGTCGTCCTATGTGCTGCTGATACCAGTGAAGAAGATGCGGTGGCGCAGTCTCATGTCTTGCTGCAAGAACTGTTACAGCCTGTGATGTTTGGTAATAAACGTTGCCATTTCGGGGCGAGTTTTGGTGTGGCGCGCGGGGAGAAAGGGACACGCGCAACGGAGGTGCTGAGTTACGCTGATGATGCGTTGTACCGTGCGAAAGAGGCTGGGCGCGGCATTGTTGAACTGTTCACCCCTGAGATGGGGCGTATTGCTCAACACGAACGGGTGTTGGCTGACCGCTTTGCCTTTGCGCTTGAGGCGGGTGAAATTCAACCCTACTTCCAAACCCAGCATGACGCGCGGACATGGGATTTGGTTGGCGTCGAGGTCTTGGCCCGCTGGGAACATCCCACCGAAGGGCTGCTTTATCCGGGGAGCTTTCTAGGCATCGCCAAACAGTTGGGTATGGAAACGGATCTGGATAAAGCGATCTTTGATACGGCTGTAGCCCGCGTTGGCCAGCTTGAAGACGAAGGCTTTGTATTGTCTCGTACGGGGTTTAACGTTAGCGCCGCCCGCATAATAGACCCACAGTTTTTACAAACAGTTGCGGCCTCTATTACCAAAGGAAGAGAACGGTTTGTCTTTGAAATCCTTGAAACAATTTCCTGCGAGGATTGCGGAGAGGTTTTAGATTACGCAGTTGATGGTTTGAAAGATCTTGGGTTTCAAATCGATGTCGACGATTTTGGCTCAGGGCATGCTTCGATCAACAGTGTTATCAAAATTCAGCCAGATGCGTTGAAAATCGACCGTAACCTGATCTTCCCGTTAGGAAAAAACGATGGCGCAGAACGCATGGTGAATGCAGTGCTGGAACTGGCGCGCTCTTTAGATGTTAAGGTTATTGCCGAAGGTGTCGACAGTGCCAAAAAAGCCCAACTGCTGAACAGCATGGGATGCGATATTCTGCAAGGGTTCTTCTTTTCTCAGGCGGTTGATTTTAACACGTTACGCGATTACGTGCATGGCGGTGCAAAGGGCTCGATATATACGGACACGGGTACGCAAGTTCAATCAGGCTAAGCACCAATTGAGCGGCGCAGGATGTAAATATCCATGATCCAACCATGTGCCGCGCGTGCTTTGTCGCGGGTTGATATTATCGCGTCTTGAATTTCGCCAAGTGGGCCACAAAGGCTGATCTCATTGTTCATTCCAGCATAGGCTGTCCAGTATATTGTGAGATCTTTGGCTGGCAGGCTTTGAAAAGAACAGTCCCCGTCGAGCATAACAACGGCTGTGTCAGCGCCGGCAGGCCAGCCGGTCTCGCGTATTTTGCGGCCCGTTGTGATCACCACGGGTGCACCAATATCATTCAGCGGGATTGCATGGGCCGCTGTCAGGGCTTGGATTGACGTAATCCCCGCAATGACGCGCAGTGTCACGTCCGGTAAACGTTTCGCAATCCGCATTGTGCTGTCGTAAAGCGACGGATCCCCCCAAACCAGAAATCCGACACGCCCACTTTGTCCTTCCAGATGTGTGTGCATGGTTGTGCGCCAAATCAGTGCAATACGATCATGCCAGTCCTCCACACGGGCGGTGTAGGGTGTGATGTTGGGATCCCGTGTGGGCAGGTCAAACTCGATGATCCGAGGCGGGCTAGATGCGTCTTGCAAGACATCTGCACAGATCGCGCGCCGCAAACCTGCCAAATCATCTTTGGCGTCGCCTTTATTGGGAATCAAGATCAGATCTTGTTGGGCAATTGCATCCATCGCCTCGCGGGTCAGGTGTTTGGGGTTGCCGGTGCCGATACCAATAAGGCTAAGTGTGATCATCAAACTGGTCCATCTTGTGTAATGTGACGGGGAATGTCGCCGTGTATCATAGGGCTTTTAAAACAAAACACGGCCCGCTGGGGGCCGTGTAGAACCATATAACCTAAAGGCTAAGGCGATTACTTAAGCTGCTGCGTAAAGGCGCGGAGTGACCAAGCCGCTGCGCTCCATTGAACGCAGAGTTTTTGCAGCTGCCAATACGGCCAAATCTGCCAGAGGCTCAACCAGAACAACCAGCATATATGCACCGCCAAAGGTCATGACAGAGGCGATATTCTCTGCACCAAAGCCCTGGCCGTAAAAGGCCCAAAAAGCGACCCATGCGACGACGCCACCTTGGTAGGCCGTGGATAAAGCGAGAGCTTGGGAGTATTTCAGATCAATATACGCCGTGTTTGGGGCGATGATTTGCTTGGCCAGTGCGGTGACCGCGAACAGAGGCACCAGCAGGGTTGTGACATTGATAAAATACTGCGGCAGATCGAAGGGCGCGAAAAAGACCCCTTGGACCAACAGGCCCATGGCCAGACCAAATGCAGCAGGTGCGGCGCCCAAAATTAGGAACAGAGTTGAGCCTAGGATAAAGTGCACCTCAGAGACGCCAACTGCGAAATGAGGCATCAGTTCGAAAAAGACAAAAACGCCGATTGTCGCAATCAAGGCGCGGGCTGCGAAAGACACCACATTGGTGTCGCGCAGGTCTTTCATTGTTTCTTTTGCAGCATAGGCAAAGGCGCCTGCTGCTGTGGCGTAGGATAGTGCGATTTTTGCGCCGTCTACGATACCAGCTTCGATATGCATTTTGTTCTCCTCTCCGTCTCACCCGACGGGATTGATTTTCTGTCCATGGCCGGTCTCCTGACTCGTGGATCTATGCGACCTTTCCCCTTCCCAAACCCAAAAGGCCCAGTGGGATATACAAAGGCCGCTCACCACTCACAGTCGCGGGGGCGGTTGAGGCTGCGGTGCCGCGATTGGGTCCACCGTCCTCATTCCCGTTTCAGTCCCGACGCTTTGCGCCAATGGGACACCATAACTGTCCCTTAGGTGCCTGTCTTGGTTAACCCGGTCAAGTTGGAAATCGTCACAGCTTTGTACTATTGCGACCTTTGGCGTTAACCGTGGCATTGGGAGGGTTAAACAGGGGTGTCGTCTGGCCGCGCCAATGCACCATAGAGAATCAAAACAGGGGCTTGCGTGTCCATGGCCCGTAAGATTTCGGGTAAGGTGGAAATCGAATGGTATGCGTATTTTTGACTGGGCGTAGACACACCCTGTGCGACCAAAGCAGGCGTTTGCGCAGGCAGCCCCGCGTCGACCAATTTTTCGGCCAGTGCTGCAAAGGTGCGTTTCCCCATGTAAACAACTGTTGTCGCTTCTGGATCGGCCAGTGCCGCCATGTTCAACCCTTCAGGCAAGCCACCTTTGGTGTCGTGGCCGGTGATGAATTGTAGGCGACGTGCGGTCATCCGCCGGGTCAGCGGAATTGCAGCCATCGCTGCAGCAGCAGAAGCTGCGGTGATGCCGGGGACGATTTCATAGGCAATGCCCGCGGCACGCAGTGCGGTGAGCTCTTCTTCTAGTCGTCCAAAAATACCTGCGTCGCCGGATTTTAACCGCACGACATGTGCGCCGGTCTGGGCGTATTCTATCAAAAGCTGGCTGACGTGATCTTGTTTGGGAGACGGACGTCCTGCGCGCTTGCCAACCCCTACGAGGTCCGCATCGGCCTTGGCATGCTCTAAGATCGGACCAGAAGACAGATCGTCGAACAAAATCGCATCTGCGGCTTCCAGTCGTTTGACGGCCTTGACGGTTAATAAATCCGGATCGCCGGGCCCCGAAGAGACAAAGCTGACAAAACCGGTCTTAGGTGTCTTCATTGCGCCTCTCCCGTGATGAGATGGAAAAACGTGCCGGTGACATGGCCTTTGATCGACCCTGTTTCTGCAACAGGGTTTCCGTCGGCGTCCATAACATGGGCGAGAGGCGCATCGGGTTCATCCAAAATGGTCGAGTAATGAAACTCGTGGCCACGCAAATACGCGCCGCTTTGAAAACCAGGCATGTCGGCATGTAGCTTGGCGCGGCGATAGCCCAGATGAAATTTGCGTTTTTCATAGGAGGTCACAAGTCCAAGCAAGCCAGCCATTTCATGTCGTGTGCCGCTTTTGTCGATCAAGGCTTGACCAAGCGCCATATAGCCGCCGCACTCGCCATGGACCGGTTTGGTGCGTGCGTGTTTCTGCATGCCTGCTCGCCAGTTTTCGGCATTGGCCAAGGTTGCTCCGTGTAGTTCAGGGTACCCCCCGGGGAGCCAGACAAGATCTGCATCGGCAGCAGGGGCCTCATCAGCAAGTGGGGAAAATGGAATGATTTCCGCACCTGCCCGCTGCCAGCCCTCTAATAGATGAGGATAGGTGAAGGAAAACGCGGCATCGCGGGCTAGGGCGATACGTTGCGCGGGCGGCTGAGGCAATTTTGCCCCAGCCGCCCGCGCCGCGGGCGCGCGGCCGCCGATGGCGGCCGCGCGCAACCCGCCAAGATCCACATGTTCGCGCAGAAATTCAGCGTATCCGGAGATCGCGGTGTTAAGATCAGGGTGTTCAACGGCCTGGATCAAGCCAAGATGGCGTTCAGGTAACGCAAGATCGCCACGGCGGGGCAGGGCACCTAGAACTGTGATGCCGGCGCGTTCCATGCCCAGTCGTGCAAGACGTTCGTGACGTGGGCTGGCGACGCGATTGAGGATCACCCCTGCGAAAGGCAGTTCAGGATCATAGGCTTGAAATCCCAATGCAGTCGCGGCTGCAGATTGCGCTTGTCCTCCGACGTCGACAACCAAAACGACAGGCCAACCCATGCGTTTGGCCGTCTCTGCCGAAGCTCCAAAACCGGACTGTCCATGTGTTGCGACACCGTCGTAGAGGCCCATAGACCCTTCGCCAATACAGATATCGGCACCATCGGCTTGTTTGCTCACAGCAGAGAGCAGTGTTTCATCCATTGCCCAAGTGTCCAGATTAAACGAGGCACGACCTGCTGCTGCCCTGTGAAAGGCCGGATCGATATAGTCCGGTCCGCTTTTGAACGGCTGAACTGTCAGGCCATCATCGCTGAGGGCGCGCAGCAACCCCAGCATCACGGTGGTTTTTCCCGTGCCTGATGCCGGCGCTGAGATCATCAATCCCTTAGGGTACATTCCTGTATCATTCATCTGCTTCACTCCACTGTGCCCAAGGGCTATCTGCGCTTTGGGGGCGATAGCGGCGGTCATAATCTGTTGAATAGAGACAGCTTTCGTCAAAGCCCTCCTGCCCTAAGGCATGTCCGACGAGGATCAGGGCAGTGCGCCCACGCGCGCCATCTGTGGCGGCGATCAATGTGCCAAGTGTGGCTTTGATGATCTTTTGATCTGGCCAGCTGGCGCGCCAGACAATAGCCACGGGGCACTCTGACCCATATGCGGGTGTCAGGCGGTCCACAACGTCCTCGAGGATATGAACTGAGAGGTGAATCGCGAGTGTAGCTCCGGTGCGGGCAAAGTTCTCAAGCGTTTCCCTCTCGGGCATTGAGGAGGCACGACCTGATGTTCGGGTTAACACCAGGGACTGTGCGACGCCGGGCAGGGTCAATTCAGCCCCAAGGGCCGCAGCAGAGGCCGCAAAAGCAGGCACACCAGGCGTCACGTCATAGGGGATCTCTAAGGCCCGTAAGCGGCGCAGTTGCTCTCCCATTGCGGACCAAACCGACAGATCCCCCGAGTGCAGTCGCGCGATATCGTGGCCTGCCGCGTGGGCGGTCTGGATTTCACCAATGATGTCATCCAGCGACAAAGATGCCGTATTGATAATTTTTGCGCCATCTGGACAATGTTGCAGCAAGGCCTCAGGCACCAGTGATCCGGCATACAGACACACGGGGCAGGCCGCGATCAGGTCGCGCCCACGCAGGGTGATCAAATCCGCGGCGCCAGGGCCAGCCCCGATATAGTGAACAGTCATTTAGTAGGTCTCCGCTAGGGCCAAGGTGGTCGTGCCATCTGGGCCAATCTGTCTGGGGGCGCATAACCGCGCTTGAGGGCTGTGGCGCCGGGCAACAACAAGGGCAAGGGCTTCGGCGACAGATCCCGTGCCAAAACGTGCCTTGATGCGCGGCGAGCAGGTCAATGTGTCGATGCCGCCAATATCACCGGGTTGAATTTCCACAATAGGAAGGGGGGTCCGGCGTCTAAAACGGGTAAATTCTGCGATCTGCGATTTTGAGGCAAGCACGGCAAGAATATCCGGCGCCGCTTGTGCGACGATATCCTCTAACTGGGCGGCGCAAACGGTGCTGTTAAATCCAAGACCTGCACAAATCATCGTGTGATGCTCCATTGTAAAACGGGACGGGCAGAGTGCCATCCACGCAGAGAGCCAAGGGCATTCACTTCAGAGATTTCCGCCTTGAGCAAATGCCCTCCCCAGCGCGCATGGGCTTGCATCAACAACGTTTCTGTCTCAAGCGTGACGGCATTGGCGACGATACGTGTACCGATTGGTATGGTACCCCATAGGTGATCCAGCAAATCCTGCGAAGCCCCGCCACCAATAAACACCGCGTCTGGGCGTGACAGCCTATGCGCGGGTGTGTCGATTAAAATGTCGGGTGCACGTCCCAAAATGCTGGTGATGCGGTGGTTAAGACCAAACCGGTCAATGTTGGTTTTGATGCCATCAAGGCGATCTTGACGCGACTCAAACGTCACTGCCGTCGCAGAGGGTGCGGCCAGACACCATTCTATCGAGATGGAGCCAGAGCCTCCGCCGATATCCCACAGAACATCTCCTACCCGTGGGGCAAGAGTCGACAGGGTAATTGCCCGGATTGGGCGTTTGGTGATTTGACCACCATGTGTGAAGAGATCATCGGGCAGGCCGGATGTCCGCGGCAGCCCGGGGGTTGTGGCCTCGATGGCCGCAAGAACCGGAGCCCCCCCTCCCGTGGTTGGAACATAGTCCCGTGCTAGGCTCGATGTGACATGCGCTTTTGGCCCGCCAAGACGTTCTAAAATATGTAAATGCGCGCTGCCGTAACCCTGCTCAACCAGCCAATCGGCCAGCTCCGCCGGCGCTTTATGATCCCTTAGCGTACAAATGACACGCACCCCAAGTCCAAGCACTGGCCGTAACCCTGCGTAAGGTGCGGCGTGTAGACCCAGGCAAAGACAGTCTTCAATCTTCCAGCCCAAGTGATTGGTAGCTAAAGAAAAGCACGAGGGCGCAGGATGAGAGACCCAGTCTCCGGGCGCAAGATCCCGCATCAAAGAGCCTCCGGCTCCAAAATGAAACGGATCACCAGAGGCCAAAACAACCACAGGTCTACCACGTTTGGCGAGGACGGGAGCAGTTGAGAATGGGACAGGCCAAGCTTGCCCTCGCACGCCAGCATCCACTAAATCCAAATGTCGCGGGCCGCCAAAGATGACCTCTGCTTTATCCAGTGCACAACGGCTTGCATCCGATAGGCCTGATAGGCCATCTTCTCCCAGTCCGATGAGGGTCAACCAAGGGAAAGGTCCAGTTTCAGACATGTGTAAAATCCTGCTGCTCGGAGGCACAACCGAAGCGAGTCAACTTGCCCAACATCTGGCCACACATTGGGCCAATCCGCAGGCCGGGCGTCAAGTGATGTTCTCTTATGCCGGCCGAACCGCGCGCCCGGCATCGCAGCCGGTACCCGTGCGGATAGGGGGGTTTGGTGGCGTTGCTGGGCTGATGGATTATATCACCTCTGAGGGGGTGACGCATGTCGTGGACGCGACACATCCCTTTGCGTCCCAGATGCGTAAAAACGCAATAATCGCCAGTGACACGGCGCAAGTCCCGTTGTGTAGGCTGGAACGGCCTGCATGGGTCGAAAGGGAAAAGGACAAATGGCAGCATGTCGCGGACATCGATACGGCTGCGCAGGTATTGCCTGACGACCCCGCCCGTATCTTTCTTGCCATTGGAAAGCAGAACCTCGGCGCATTTGCCATCAAGCCGCAGCACCATTATCTCGTGCGTTTGGTTGACCACCCTACAGCGCTGTTGCCTTTGCCCAACGTGTCTGTTGTCATCGACCGAGGGCCGTTTGCTGTTGCGCAGGATCTGGCACTGCTGCAGCAATATGCTATCACGCATATTGTTGCAAAAAACGCTGGCGGTGCGGGTGCTGAGGCCAAGATACACGCCGCGCGGGCCCTTAACTTGCCAATCCTCATGATCGACCGGCCCGCGCTTGCGCCACGCGTGTTGTTGGGCTCTGTGGCTGAGGTGATGCGCTGGTTGAAACACGCAGGCTAATCCTTGAGCGAAGAGGTTTCAAAACCGGGGGCAAACCGGGGCGTATACACATAACGCCCAATGCGGCGTGTGTCGCGATTTCCAACAATCACCACCGTGCGCATATCGGCCATCTCGGGCGTCGCATCTCGCAGCGAGACGGTCACGATTTTTTGGTCGGGCTTGCTCACGTTGCGAGCAAAAGTAATGAGCGTATCATCGCCACAAACGCTGCGTAAAATCTCAAGGGCACGTGCAAATTGATGCGGGCGTGATGCAGAACGCGGGTTGTAAAACGCCATCGCCAACCCGGCTTGCCCAACCAGTTGCAGCCGTTCCTCGATCAGCGCCCATGGTTTGAGATTATCACTCAGGTTGATGGCCGCAAAATCGTGTCCCAGCGGCGCCCCAATTTGTGCCGCCGCTGCCAGCATAGCTGTGATCCCGGGGAGGACAGTGATGGTAAGATCCAGCCAATCTTGTGGACCTGCCTCTAGTGCTTCAAACACGGCTGAGGCCATGGCAAACACGCCGGGATCACCAGAGGATACAACCACCACACGCTGACCGCGCGCTGCCATTTCCAATGCATGGGTCGCGCGGTCAACCTCGACCCGATTGTCACTGGCGTGTAAGGTCAGTCCAGAACGAGGCTCGATACGTTTGACATAGGGAATATAGCCGACAACATCTGTGGCTTGCGCAATCGCCTCGCGCACCTCTTGGGTGACAAGCATCTCGTCACCAGGGCCAAGCCCTGCAATGGTAAGCCAGCCGGTTGTCATGGTCTGCGCCCCTGCCCATGGATGAGAACAATTGAGAAATATGGCACCTCGCCGGTGACGTCACTGAGCCGCTCAACCCGTTCCCCAGCCATGGTTCCGCGCTCGACCAGCCAAGCCGTATCGATTTTACCTGCCGCTTCAAGAGCGCGGCGCAGCTTGGGCAGGTTACGCCCGATTTTCATAACCACCAATGCGTCGGTGTCGCGAATGCGGCGGGTGAGTTCGTCTTCGGGGAGAGTTGCCATGGCCACGGTTAACACGTCATCCCCCCATGTGATCGGATGCCCCGTGGCGGTCCAGCAGCCGGACATGCCCGTGATGCCGGGGATGACTTCGACCTGCGCGCGCCCTTGTAGACGCGTATAAAGATGCATGAAGGAACCGTACAAAAACGGATCCCCTTCGCAGGGAACAACGACGGTTTCGGTTTGGGCAATTTCGGCCAGTGTATCAGCCCATTGATCGTAAAACTGTGACAGCAGGCGATTGTATTCAGGATCCGAGAAATGGATCTCGGTGGTCACAGGGTATTCCATTGCGTGCTCAATCGCAGTGGATGGTACAATCCCCTCGACAATGGTGCGGGCTTGCCCCGTGCGGCCAGCCTTGCGAAAATAAGCAACGTGTTTAGCTGATTGCAAGGCGCGCCAGGATTTGACGCTCATCAGGTCTGGATCGCCAGGGCCGAGACCTGCGCAGATGACTTTTCCGGTCATGATCGTCCTTTCAGCCTATTCTTTCCAAGAGGCAAGCGCGTTCACCGCGGCCACTGTAATGGCGGAACCGCCCAAACGGCCGCGCACAATCATCGAAGGCACTGGTAAGTCTAGCATCAAAGCGTCTTTGCTTTCGCGTGCGCCAACAAATCCGACGGGACAGCCAATGATTGCGGCTGGGCGTGGACAGTTTGGGTCTTTGAGCATATTCAGCAAGTGAAACAGGGCGGTAGGGGCGTTGCCGATGGCGACGACCGCACCGTCAAGCTTGGGACGCCACAGCTCTAGGGCCGCCGCAGAGCGCGTGTTGGACATGCGTTTGGCGAGGTCAGGCACGCTGGGATCGCGCAGGGTGCAGATGACCTCGTTGTTGGCAGGCAGGCGGGGGCGGGTAATCCCCTCGGAGACCATATAGGCATCGCATAAAATTGGGGCGCCTGCGGCAAGGGCCGCGCGGGCTGTGCGGGCCATGTCGGGAGAAAAGACAATGTCCTTTTCCAGACCGACCATGCCTGCGGCGTGGATCATGCGGACAGCGACGCTTTCCTCGTCTTTGGTAAAACGCTCCAGATTGGCCTCTGCGCGGATGGTGGCAAAGCTCTCGGCGTAGATTTTCGCGCCGTCGGTTTCATAGGTGTGCAACATGTCAGAGGTCTTTGGTCCAAAGGGGTGGGCTGGCGATCAGCTGTTCAGAGCTGACGGCTGAAAGAGCGGGCGTATCACTGGCGCAGCCATTTGCGATTACGTTAAAACTGTTGGGTGCGCAGGCCGTCAATGTGCGAAACACAGGCTGCGGGTGGGCGCACCCTTTGGCGCAACCCGAGATATGTAAGATTTGTCCGTTGGGCACAAAAGGCGCAAGAGCCCGCGCCAAGGCCCGTGTGTCCGCATGCGCCTGCAGGCAACCGGGCGCTCCGGTACACGCACTCACATGCAGGCGGGGATCTGTTGCATCTAGGATCAGGCCGGGAATATGGCTCATGTCGCGTGTTGTCTCAATCAGCAACATGCGCCAAGGTGTCAGGCGGATTGCGCCAATCTGTGCGAGTTGCGCAAGCGTATGGGCCGTGATTTGGCCGAATTCAAGCGCCGCCAAAACTCCGGTGGTCATAGGGCCGGGGCGTGGCTGTGGCGCAGGGGTGCCAAGGGTGGCCACATGCTCAGGAGGTAGTGCGCGGCGCGCAGTGAGTGTTCTCATTCGGCCGCGACGGTTGGGCGCGCCGCCATGTTTGAGAAACCATTGTGCGAGATCTACAGCATCTGACGCTGCCGTAGCTGCTGTGGTGATCTTCCCATAATCCGCGCCATCTGCAATTACTATCAACCCATCGGAACCCTGTTCAATTCTGATATCCGCAGATGTTTCTCTTAGGACAGGATGGGGGCCGCAATCGATTGCAAAGCCGAATTTTGCCGGCAGCAGTAGGGTCGCATTTTCCTGCAGCGTGCTTGATATATTAGACGCGATACGGTGGGTGAGATCCTGAGTTTGCCAAAAGGGGGTAAGGATCACATTGCGGCGTGCTTCTTCTTGAGGGGTGGCGTCTACAAGACCCAGCTCACGCAGGGCGCAAATGAGCTCCGTGTGATGGTGCTCTTGGATACCACGCATTTGTAAATTGGCGCGCGTCGAGACATCTAGCAGCCCGTTGCCAAATTGGGTTGCTAATGTCGCAACACCATGTGCCTGTGCTTGTGTTAATCGCCCCAAAGGCGGGCGAATGCGTACAACCAATCCGTCCCCAGACATCATTGGACGCAGTGCACCGGGGCACCAGCCATATGTTTTGGGGGCCTCCGTCATCTTGTATTCTCGGCTGTTGCGGCAAGAGCGGCGCTGATGGAATTGCGGCGTGTGATCCACAAATTAGCCTCTTTGAGAGCCTGAAACCGCGCACGCATTGCTTCCAACGCGGCTGGGTTTTCGCGGGACATAAACGACACCAGATCGTCGCGACCCAACGTGGCCTCGAAATACAAATCAAACAGATGTGCGGGCACCACATCTGCCAAATGGGCAAAGGCGGCCATGTTATCCAGTGTTGCGGCAATTTCCGCAGCGCCGCGAAACCCGTGTTGCATCATTGATGTGGCCCAAGCCGGATCAGCGGCACGAGCGCGTGTGACACGGGCGATTTCCTCTTGTAGACTACGTGCCACGGGTTTGTCGCTGCGGGTCGCATCCATATGATAGAGCGCGGGCGCCTTATGTCCGAGCCGTGCCATTGCAGCGGCAAACCCCGCTTCGTGAGCCGCATAATCGCTGGCCACCAAGACATCAGTTTCGGGCAAGTCCTGCAGGTGAATAAAACTATCCGCGCCGCGCAGGCGGGTTTCTAAGGCGTCACGGGCGTCGTGGATATGCCCCTGAGCATCAATGGCGTGCGATGAGGCGGCAAGCCAGGCCTCGCCTGCGGCAGCCCGTGCTGTATCTGAGTAGTCATCCATATGCGCGCCCATATTTAGACCGTATTGGCCGGGTTTAGGGCCAAACACCCGCGGAGCTTGCGCGACATAGGGATTGTCTGCTTCGTCACGGATGGCCAATGCATTGGCGGCGAGTTCGAACATTTGGGCGAGGCCGGGAAACACATCACGAAACAGACCCGAAACCCGAAGGGTTACATCAATACGTGGTCTATCCAGCAACGCGGCGGGGATGATCTCGAAGCCTGAGACGCGCTCTGATCCCGCGTCCCATTGTGGGGCAAGTCCCGCCAAGTGGAGCGCCATGGCAAATTCTTCGCCTGCCGTGCGCATGGTGGCAGATCCCCAGAGATCCACAACCAACCCTTGTGGCCAGTCACCATGGTCCTGCAGATGGCGGCGCAGCAGCTCTTGCGCCAATTTGACCCCTTGCGCATGCGCCGCGCGCGACGGCACCGCGCGTGGATCCGTTGTAAAGAGGTTGCGACCGGTGGGCAGGACGTCGGATCGCCCGCGGTACGGCGACCCCGAGGGGCCCGCTGCAACGTGGCGTCCCGCAAGAGCGTCCAGCAGGCCTTGGCGTTCTGTGTCGCCGCTGTCGCCGTGGCCAAAGATATGGAGGCCCTCGCCGTATTGGCTTTCTTTGATATCGCAGACGAAGGCGTCGATGCGCGTGATGGCTTCGGCCGAAGAGGCCTGTGGTGGGATATCCAGATCGGCCTCTACGCCGATGCCCTGTGCTTCTGCGCGGATGTCATCAATCAGGCGATCCCGTCTGGCAGGGTCTAATCCGTCGGCGGTCGAATATTCGTCCAGCAGGCTCTCAAGGCGCAGCATCCCGTCAGGCATTTGGGTCTGTGCCAGCGGAGGCGGCATATGGCCCAGCGTGACCGCCCCAATACGGCGTTTTGCCTGCGCGGCTTCGCCCGGATCATTGACGATAAAGGGATAGATTACGGGCAGTGCACCGAGCAGTGCTTCGGGCCAGCAGGTATCAGATAGGGCGACGGATTTGCCCGGCAACCACTCTAACGTGCCATGTGCGCCAATATGTATCAGCGCATCTGCACGCTGGCGCAGCCAGAGATAAAAGGCGACATAGGCATGTCGCGGGGTACGGTCGAGGTCGTGATAATCGTCAACACGCGTCTGTACAGTGCCGCGTTCCGGTTGCAGCGCGACCAATCCGCGCCCCGTTGCAAGCGCGCGAAAACGGATCACGCCGTCGGTAATATCTGGGTCAGTGTCTGGCGCACCCCAAGCGGCCGTCAATGCCTCTCGTAACTCTTGGGGCAGGGTTGCAAGTGCGGTCGTATAAGCCTCAAGCGGCCAGTCGAGCGTCGCATGTTCCAGTTGTGTGCCCAGATCTGGTACCGGTGCCAGATCATACCCGGCTTGCACCAAGGTATCACAGATTTCTTCGCAAGACGCCAAGGCATCCAACCCCACCGCATGGGCGAGGTTATACGCGCGCCCTGGATAGGTCGAAAGGATCATGGCCACACGCTTTTTGCTGTTGTCGATCTGCGACAGCCGCAGCCAGCGACAGATGCGGTCTACGGCTGCGTCGACACGCATAGGATCCGCACGGTGAGCAAAGCGAGAATACTCTAGATCAGGGTCGCGTTTGCTGGGGGCCTTAAAGCTGACCACGCCTGCAAAGATCCGCCCGTCTACTTCGGGCAATACCACATGCATGGCCAGATCTGCGGGGGATAACCCGCGATCCGCCAAGGCCCAGTCCTTGCGTCGCGCGGTCGAGAGCGCGACCTGAAACACTGGGCAGCCTGTAGTGTTGAGTGGCGAGTCCTGCCCGTCTGTCCCCTTGGCCGAGAAGGCTGTTGCATTCACAATGGCTGCCGGATCTATGGATGGCAGGCAATCCTGCAGCCATGTCACGACGTCGCCCGCTTTGAGGCTCGAGGCAAACACGCCATAGGCCGCAAATCCGCGTGCGCGCAGGCCGCGAATGACGGCATCAACCGCATCTGTATCAGCCGAGGCCAGATAGGACCGGTAGAAACTGACCAATACGGGGGCGCCGTTCATGCCGTCGGTGTCATCTGGGCTGGGCTGGGCGATAATGCCCGCGTCAGGATCGTAAAACCCATAGCTGGGCAGCGATTTCACCCCCGTAACGGGACCAGCATATAACCCAGCAGCCAAGGCAAACTGCGCCAAAGCCGCCTGTGCCGCAACCGCACCGCCTGCATCGCATAGGGTCTGAAGACGGCGTAACGTCGAGACCGGAACCGTCGACAAGGCATCCAGTCGGGGGTCTTCGCGCCCGTCAGCTGGTAGAATTGCCAGTGCGATGCCTTTGCGGCGCGCCAGATCTTGCAAGGTTGCCAACCCATAGGACCAATAGCTTTCGCCACCGATGAGACGCACAAGAATGCCTTTGGCATGCTCTAGTGTTTGCTCTGCGTAGACATCCACGGATAGAGGATGTTTCAGCGCGACCAAATTTGCCAAACGCGTGGTGGGCAAGCTGCCTTTGGCGCGGGTATTCGCCCGATGCCATCCTGCTGCAAAAGCCCCAAGGTCGCTGTCAGAAAACGACAACACAACCAAGTCGCCGGGCGTTTGCCCGACGTCAAATGGCGTGTCTGTTTCTCCCAGACCATGGCTTTCGCGAAAGACGACATGCATTGGTTTAGATTAGCCTTTAGATATTATGGTAGATGCCCGGACTTATGCGCCCAGATCGGCGTGAATGCCGGCAGTGTTGATGTTGTCATGTTCTGCAATCACCACCAGCTGAGTTTTACGCGGCTGCGTCCCCCAGGGCTGGTCATATTGCGCGCGAAGACGTTCCCCGACGGCCTGTACTAACATCCGCATCGGTTTGCCTTCTACGGCGATATAGCCTTTGACGCGCAAAATATTGCGGGTGCTGGCCATTTTGATGATCCGATCTTGCAGATCCTGTGGATCGGCAACTTCGCCCATCTCGACCACAATGCTTTCAAAGTCGTCATGCTCGTGATCATGATGCCCGTCGTGGTGGCTGGGACGCGCAGCGAGATCGTCTTCGGCGGCGGCTTCGAGGCCTAAAATCACGCGCGGGTCCACGACGCCTTCGGAAATCGACAAAATGGGCAGTTTGCGGGGCGCTTCGGCTTCGATCATGGCGCGGGCTTTCGCAACGCCTTCTTCACCCGCCAGATCTGATTTGGTCAACAAGACGATATCGGCGCAGGAAATCTGGTCTTCGAAGACCTCGGACAAGGGGGTCTCGTGGTCTAAACTGTCATCGGCTGCGCGCTGGGCGTCGATGGCGGCCAGATCGGGTGCGAATTGTCCCTTAGCCACAGCTTCAGCGTCAGCCAGTGCGATGACACCGTCGACTGTGATGCGTGAGCGGATCGCGGGCCAGTCAAAGGCCTTGAGCAGCGGCTTGGGCAGAGCCAAACCAGAGGTTTCGATAATAATATGCTCTGGGGCGTCGGGCAGGGCCATCAGCTGTTCGATGGTTGGGATGAAATCATCTGCGACGGTGCAGCAAATACAGCCGTTTGCCAGCTCCATAATGTTTTCCGCAGGGCAGCTCTCATCCGCGCAGGATTTCAAAATATCGCCATCCACGCCTGCGGTGCCAAATTCGTTCACAACCACTGCTAGACGCTTGCCTTGCGGGTTTTGCATCAGATGGCGGATTAATGTGGTTTTACCTGCTCCCAAAAAGCCGGTGATGACGGTAACGGGAATTTTGTTCAAAGTGACCATCTTTTAGGTGTCCTTGGCTGCAGAGGCAGTTGATGTTGCAGGTTGGGTTAAAGCCGATGTGCCTAATTCCACACTTGGGTGGGCTTTGGGTGGAATGCGGGCGACAGATTGTTTGCGAAATACGACCGGGCGGGCGCGCCAGGGAACAAGTCCATCAGTGGTGCCCGCATAGGCATGAATTCCGGCAAGGATATCTGCGCTGTGTTCGGCAGGATCGAGGTCGCCATATATATAGGACCAGCGCTCTTCTCCGCCTTCGATCACAAGGACACAGCTGCGACTGCAGGCCGACAGACATTCTGTCCCGCGCAGGGTGACATTCGGCGGCAGATCAGCGGCATTCAACGTTTCGGCTAAAACAAGTCCGGGGCGAATGGCCTCTGGGTCTGCGTTTGCTTGGCGGCAGGTGGTGCAAACGGTGACGACAACAGGGGCCAGTGTCGGATCTGGTACAGTGGCTGCGTCCGCTGTCAGCGGGTCAGTGGGTGTCTCGGACATTGTTTCAGACATCGTTTCAGACATGGCAGCTGGTCCTCTCGCCTTGTGGTTCCTATGCTGACAGGCGGGACATGGACAGGCAGAGCAGACGACAGCGCGACGTCCTTCTCTTGACCCGTTGCGACACACCCCGTCCGCCGGTTAATTCTGATGTTGGCAGGTCTCCCGGCTTGCAGAGCATGCGCTTGCGGCACATACGACCCGCCGCCTTCCCAGCCAAATAAAATGGCCAGTGGCATCGGGGTCTCTCTGGTCACGGTCGCGGGGGCGGCTGTGATTGGGGTAAGCCCCGTCACATTCCCTCTTCGCCGATCAGGCATTCACCTGACTGGAACCAACAGGTCCACCCATTGCGCGAGACGCAGAGGCTTGTCAAGTATTGCAGGCTTTGGCCGATCTGTGTGACAGCTATGGCGGCGGGCGGATTGGGGCGATAGGTTGGGGGAACTGAATAACTGATTCCGGGATAGATCCATGATCCGCATCACTTTGAGCGCCGCCCTCTTGCTGGCCACTGCAGGTATTGTACAGGCGCAGGACGCACCCGCCTATACAGCACAGACTGACGTCACGCCGGGCGCAGCGGCATTGAGCAAAGAAGACAGTTGCAGATATCAAGGCCAGGTGATGGCCGCAGTCCAACAGGCGCGCCTTGATCGCGTCAAAGAAGAAAACGTGCAAGCGACCCTCTTGGCCTCTAACCCTGATTGGCCTGCGCAATTCTCTAATGCGATTCCACAACTGGCAGCACATGTTTATACGATCAAACGGCGGGATCTGCGCAAGAATGACCTTGGCGAAATCTTTGAAGGGCAGTGCCTTGCCAGCTGGGAACAGGTCCAAGCGATAACTCAAAACCAAAACCAAAACCAAAACCAAAACCAAAACGAAGACACTACCGCCTCCGAATAACACCTGCCTTATGGCCTGAAACGCTGCGTGATATCACGTGGCTCTACGCGTCGCCCCACCAAAAGGAGACCCCTCTTTATGTCATTGCCCCCCGGCTTTCTAGACGAGCTGCGCACGCGGTTGAACATCTCTGATGTGGTTGGGCGCAAGGTCATGTGGGATCAGCGTAAAAGTCAGCCGGGAAAAGGTGACTTCTGGTCGCCTTGCCCATTTCACCATGAAAAAACGGCATCATTTCATGTAGATGACCGCAAAGGCTTTTATTACTGCTTTGGCTGCCATGCCAAAGGCGATGCCTTAAAGTTTGTCCAAGAAACCGAGAATGTTTCCTTTATGGAGGCGGTCGAAATTTTGGCGGGTGAGGCTGGCATGGAAGTGCCCAAACGCGATCCAAAAGCGGTGGAAAAACAAGACCATCGCACCCAATTGATCGAGGTTATGGAACTTGCGGTGCGATTTTATCGCCTGCAGCTCAAAACCCGTGTGGCCAGTGACGCGCGTGCTTATCTTGCAGGGCGAGGCTTGGACGAGCAAGCGTTGGAGCGTTGGGAGATCGGCTTTGCCCCAGATGGCTGGCAGGTATTGTGGGATGCGCTCAAGGGCAAAGATGTTGCAGATGATCTGATCTTGGCGGCAGGGCTTGCCAAACCTTCAAACAAGGGCAAACGCCCCTATGATACATTTCGCAATCGGATCATGTATCCGATACGTGATGCCCGCGGCCGTGCGATTGCCTTTGGTGGGCGGGCGATGGACCCCAATGACAACGCGAAATATCTGAATTCCCCTGAGACGCCACTGTTTGATAAAGGGCGCAGCCTGTACAACCACGGCCCGGCGCGGGCGGCTTCGGGACGGGACGCGACATTGATCGTGGCCGAAGGCTATATGGATGTGATTGCCCTGTCGGATGCAGGCTTTGGCGCGACGGTGGCACCACTGGGCACGGCGGTCACGGAACATCAGTTGCAAATGTTGTGGCGCATGTCACCCGAGCCGGTGATTGCTCTGGACGGTGACACTGCCGGTTTGCGGGCCGCCATGCGATTGATCGATATGGCGCTGCCCTTGATTGAGGCGGGCAAATCCCTGCGTTTTGCGATTATGCCCGAAGGTAAAGACCCTGATGACCTGATACGCGCGAGCGGTCCGCAGGCGGTGCAAACCGCTTTGGATCAAGCTCTGCCGATGGTGAAACTGCTGTGGCAACGCGAAACCGAGGGCAAAACATTTGATAGCCCCGAGCGTAAAGCGGCGCTGGACAAAAGCCTGCGCGAGAAAATTCGCCTGATCCAGGATCCATCAATCCGCCAGCATTATGGTCAAGATATCAAAGACCTGCGGTTTGAGCTCTTTCGCGGCAGTCGCGGCGGGGCAGGGGGCTCCGGCTATCAAAACCGCTCCGCAGGTCAGCGATCTGGCTCCCGGGCATCATCTGGATTTCGCGATGGCGGGCGTGGCAAATGGGCTGCTGCACCGGTCGAGCCCGTGGCAACCACGCGGGCGTCCTTGGTCGCAGGAGGCGACGAGCACAGCTTTACCCGCGTGCGCGAAGCGGTGATCTTGGCCTCGGCGCTTGTAACCCCTGCGGCGGTGGTCGAACATGAAAGCAGTTTCGAACGCATGGCCTGTGTCGATCAGGATCATGCGGTGCTGCGTGATTTGCTCCTGCGCTATGCCATCGACACTCCGGATCAGCTGCGTGAACAAGTTTACATGCATTTAGGCCCCGATGCCCTTGAAAACCTCTTTGCACTGCGCCATGTGGCTATTAGCCCCTGCTTGCGTCGCCCTGGTGATTTGGAAATCGCCAGTCAGCTGCTAAGCGAGGAATTCGCTAAATTGGAAAGCCGCGAGGGTTTGGATGCAGAAATTGCAGAAGCCCAGGCTGATCTTGAGCGGCTCCCCGATGAGGCTATGACATGGCGTTTGCGTCAGGCTGCCGAAGCACGCAACCGTGCCGTACGCAGTGAAAACGAGGACAAGGGAACCTATGATGTCGGGGAAAACGGTGCACGCCTTAATCGGGACGAACGCGATGCTTTTGGCGCGCTTTTGGACCGAATCGGTTTTTCCGAAAAATAACCTCGAGAGACATAATAGATAAGAATCATGCGATTCAGGGCATAATCCTGTGGCTCTGAGGACGCGCAGATGCGTTTTGCTAAAGAAACGCAAAGAAATTTTAGGTAAACGGGGTGACGAATCATGCGAAGGCGCTAATGATTCCGAACACCCGAATCGCTGAGCCTTGTATTGAGGCTTAAGAGGAGCATTGAATGGCCGCCAAAGATAACGACGACCAAAAGCCAGACGATCAAGATGGTGACATCGCGATCGACATGAGCCAGACTCAGGTCAAAAAGATGATCGCAGAAGCCCGTGAAAAGGGCTACATCACCTACGATCAACTTAATCAGGTGCTTCCGCCCGATCAGGTTTCTTCTGAACAAATCGAAGACGTGATGTCGATGCTCTCTGAAATGGGCATCAATATTATCGAGGACGAAGAGGCCGAGGAAGAGGAGAATAAAGGCTCCACTGAACTGGTCGCGACCGAAAGCAACCGTGAGGTTTCCGTTGCAGGAACCGGCTCTGAAAAGCTGGACCGGACTGACGATCCTGTACGCATGTACCTGCGCGAGATGGGGTCCGTTGAACTGTTGTCTCGTGAGGGCGAGATTGCGATTGCCAAGCGGATCGAAGCTGGCCGTAACACGATGATCCAAGGTCTGTGCGAAAGCCCATTGACCTTTCAAGCGATTACCATCTGGCACGACGAACTTTTGTCCGAAGACATCCTGTTGCGCGATGTTATCGATCTTGAGGCCACGTTTGGCACGGAAATGGGCGAAGACGGTGATGTGGCCGAGCCTGTCGTCGATCCCTCTGTCGTGCAAGCGGCCAAAGTGGAAAAAGCCGACAGCCCCGAATTGGACGCCGACGGTAATCCGATCTTGAATGCGGACGACGACGATGACGACGATGAGGCAGCAAACATGTCTCTCGCCGCTATGGAAGCTGCGCTGAAAGATCGGGTTCTGGAAACGCTCGAACGGATTTCAACCGATTTTGCGCAATTGTCCGAGATGCAAGATTCACGGATTTCGGCAACCTTGAACGAAGACGGCTCTTTTAATTCCAAAGACGAGGCAACTTATCAGGAGTTGCGCTCGGAAATCGTTGTATTGGTGAACGGGTTACACCTGCATAACAATCGGATCGAAGCGTTGATTGACCAGCTTTATGGTATCAACCGCCGCGTGATGCAGATCGACAGCGCGATTGTGAAACTGGCAGATCAGGCGCGTATCAACCGCAAGGAATTTGTTGATTCCTATCGTGGGCGTGAACTGGATCCGAACTGGCTCGCCGAAATGGCTGAAAAGCCGGGCCGTGGTTGGAAGATGTTCACCGAACGCTCCACCGAAAAGGTCGAAGAACTGCGTAACGATATGGCGCAAGTTGGCCAATATGTTGGTCTGGATATCTCTGAATTCCGCCGCATTGTGCAGCAGGTGCAAAAAGGCGAAAAAGAGGCGCGTCAGGCCAAGAAAGAAATGGTCGAAGCGAACCTACGTCTCGTGATTTCCATCGCCAAGAAATACACAAACCGTGGCTTACAGTTCTTGGATTTGATCCAAGAGGGTAACATCGGTCTGATGAAGGCCGTTGATAAATTCGAGTATCGTCGCGGATATAAGTTCTCGACCTACGCGACATGGTGGATTCGTCAGGCGATCACGCGCTCTATTGCGGATCAGGCACGTACCATCCGTATTCCGGTCCATATGATCGAGACGATCAACAAATTGGTCCGTACCGGACGTCAGATGCTGCACGAAATTGGCCGTGAACCGACACCAGAGGAATTGGCAGGCAAACTGCAAATGCCGCTGGAAAAAGTCCGTAAGGTGATGAAAATCGCCAAAGAGCCGATCAGCCTCGAAACCCCCATCGGGGACGAAGAAGATTCGCAACTGGGCGATTTCATCGAAGACAAAAACGCGGTTCTGCCGTTGGATTCTGCCATTCAGGAAAACCTGAAAGAAACCACGACACGGGTTCTGTCCTCGCTTACCCCACGCGAAGAACGCGTCCTGCGTATGCGTTTTGGCATCGGTATGAACACCGATCACACGCTCGAGGAAGTGGGCCAACAGTTCAGCGTGACCCGTGAACGGATCCGTCAAATCGAGGCAAAAGCGCTTCGTAAACTGAAACACCCAAGCCGCTCGCGCAAACTCCGCAGCTTCTTGGACCAGTAAGGCTCCTATACATAGATGTTAAAGGCGTACCTCTGGGTGCGCCTTTTGCGTTGGAGCATTCCATTTTTGATCTGTTCAAGCTATGCAAGGCAAAGCCAAGCTTGAAGGGCAGATGATATGATCCACGATCTCCCAGAAAACATGATCATCTTTGATGGTGAATGTGTGCTGTGCAGTGGGTTTTTCAAATTCATGCTCGCAACAGATAAGCGTCAGGTTTTTTCGTATGCGATTGGTCAATCTTCGGTAGGGCAGGCGCACTATGCGGCCAATGATCTGCCGACTGATCACTTTGACACGATTTTGGTAATTCGCGACGGCGTCACCTATCAGCGTCTTGATGCCTGTGCCATGGCGCTTGGGGCGGTGGGTTGGCCGTGGCGTGCCTTTGCTTACACACGGTTTCTGCCTACATGGTTGAAAGACTGGGGTTATGGTTTGGTTGCTAAAAACCGCTTTCGTCTGATGGGGCGGCGAGATAGCTGTTTGCTTCCAGATCAAGACCTGCGGGCCCGCTTTGTTGAAGGTGGGTATTGAATTGGCACCCACGGGTGGTAACTGATTCGCAGTCACAGAAATATCAATCTCCAGTTGTCGTTCTTGCGGGAACTCGCGCATGATTTCCCCAGAGGCATAAGTGTTAACCAAAAGTTAAGAAAACCCGAAATTGCGCCAGTTTTTTATGGAATTTTCTGCGATTTATCATAATGATCACAGCAATCGTGCTATTGTATACACAGGTCGTGACGCAAAGTGGGTATGTCGCGGCCATCTGGGGTGATCAACATCATGTGCGCTGCGAAGCGGGCATTGGATGTGCATAAACAAGGGTGACAAGATGAGTGCTCAGTCCAATATGACAGAGGCGCTCGAGCTTTTGAATGAGAAGCTCGACGTTTTACAAGTGATGACAGAGGTAAACAGTTTTCTCGTGGCTCAAATGCGGGAAAATAAGGATGTACTTAAACAAATGAGCGACCAAGAGGCGCGCGATATGCTGCGTCGTAAGGCGCGCGCTGTGTATCATTTTGACGGCGGTAGCAGCCCAAATGCAAAGGCTATGGCGCTGGTTGAAAAAACATTGGGCAACCCAGTTTCGGCGCAAATTATTCCGTTTCCCACACGCAGCTGATGCGAAAAATACAGACGGCCTGAACGTTGATGGCGCATTCTAGCGATTTCCAGATCACGACCTGTGGGGCAGGTCTGTATGAGTTCACGGCGGATGTACGACGGTGGCTGCACCATCTTGGTCGTGGTCAACACGAGATGCAGGGCCCCGGGATTTTGACGCTTTTTATCCAGCACACCTCGTGTTCGTTGCTGATCCAGGAAAATGCAGACCCTGATGTCCAGTCAGATCTTCAGGCATTTTTCACACGTCTCGTACCACCAACAACCGATGCGTCGATGCGCTATCTGCGTCACACATACGAAGGCCCAGATGATATGCCTGCTCATATCAAGGCGGCAATGATGCCGGTCAGCCTATCAATTCCAATGATGGATGGGCAAATGCGGTTGGGAACTTGGCAGGGTATATATCTGTTTGAACACCGCGACGCGCCTCACCAGCGCAGGGTTGTGGCGCATTTGACCACATAAGTGTTGCGGGCTGATTTCCCCTCTACCCAAACTCTAGCGGTTAGCCTATAATTGTGGATAACTTACCCTGAATTCCACTATGGACGGTTATGCATCGGCACAGCCTCTGTGGGGAGAGACCACATCAGATCACGAGGGGGCCACCATGCGCTGTCCATTTTGCGGAAACGTCGATACGCAAGTCAAAGATTCGCGCCCGGCTGAAGATCACGTCGCGATCCGCCGTCGCCGTTTTTGCCCGTCCTGCGGTGGGCGGTTTACCACCTATGAACGTGTTCAATTGCGCGATCTGGTTGTGGTGAAAACCAATGGCAAACGCGAAGATTTTGACCGTGACAAGTTAGAGCGCTCTATTCGGATTTCGATGCAAAAGCGTCCGATCGAACCAGAGCGGATTGATCAGATGATCTCTGGCATTGTCCGCCGCCTTGAAAGCATGGGCGAGACGGATATTCCCTCGAAACTGATTGGTGAAATTGTTATGGAAGCCTTGGCGCGTATTGATACCGTCGCTTATGTGCGTTTTGCGAGTGTGTATAAGAATTTTCAGGCTGCAGATGATTTCGAAGACTTTGTTCACGAACTGCGACCGCCAGAAACAGAGTAACCTACCGATCGGTCTATAGGGCCGGTTCATCCAAGGACAATACAGGTGAAAAACGCGGATGTAACAGAGGTTGATCACCGATATATGGCCTTGGCCCTTAGTCTTGGGCGCCGGGGCATGGGGCGATGTTGGCCAAACCCTGCCGTTGGATGTGTGATTGTAAAAGAGGATCGCGTTATTGGGCGCGGTTGGACACAACCGGGTGGTCGGCCCCATGCTGAACCTATCGCTCTTGCGCAGGCGGGCCTGGCTGCGCGTGGGGCAACGGCTTATGTGACCTTAGAGCCTTGCTCGCATTACGGAAAAACGCCGCCATGTGCACAGGCCTTGATCGAGGCCGGGATCGCACGTGTGGTTGCTGCGCTGCAAGACAGTGACGCGCGGGTGTCGGGCCAAGGGTTTGATATGTTGCGCGCTGCGGGTATTGAGGTGGTGACGGGTGTTTTTGCCGCCGAGGCCGCGCGCGATCACCAGGGGTTCTTTTTGAAAACCGAACAGGGCCGCCCTTTTGTGACGTTGAAACTGGCCTCTAGTTTTGACGGGCGTATCGCGACGGGATCGGGGCAAAGCCAATGGATCACTGGACCTCATTCGCGGCGCATGGTCCATGCAATGCGCGCGCGTCACGATGCGGTGATGGTGGGGGCTGGAACGGCGCGTGCAGATGACCCATCATTAACAGTGCGCGATTTGGGCGTGACGCATCAGCCTGTACGCGTGCTGGTGTCACGTCACATTGATTTGCCACTGATGGGGCAATTGGCGCGGACTGCGAACAAAGTTCCAGTCTGGGTTTGTCATGGGGCCGGCGCTGCGCAGGCACGTGTTACAGCGTGGCAGGGGTTAGGGGCGAAAATGTTGCCCTGTTCTGTTTTGGGCGCGCAACTTGATCCCAATGATGTATTGCAGCAACTTGGAACCATGGGGCTGACACGTGTGTTTTGCGAAGGGGGCGGTGCACTAGCCGCGACGCTTTTGGCACATGATCTTGTGGATGAGCTGGTGGGATTTACCGCAGGGCTCGCCATTGGTGCCGAAGGTCTACCATCGCTGGGCGCTTTGGGTATCGGCCAACTGCAAGAAGCGCCACGTTTTACGCTGGCCGAGACTTACGCCGTCGGCAATGATGTGATGCACCGGTGGCGGCGCGTCTGATCGGCGACTGTGTTGCATTCGCTGCGTACGCACCGCTTTGCAGATGTTAGTCTTTATTTGAGAGGGTGTGAGGGTCGCGACACTTTCAGGAGATCCGGCCCCAAAGACCACCCCTTCATTGGGTGCAGGGCAGGTCCAATATTGATCAACAACGGACATGGGGCGCTGACATTCCCCATCCGATCCTCCGCCTATGCGGCGGTACCGCCATTTTAAAACTGAGCAATGTTTCCTGACGGAACGATACGCCATCGTGAGGAAACAACACGGTAACCACATAGTATCGCCACGGGTATGCGCCCGCGGCGAGCTGTAAGCTTGTGTGTAGCCTTTGTTGTGCGCGATCTAAGCCATGGTCAGCGCCACAGATGGGCGTAGGTGGCAAATAGCCCTTGCAACTTTGACAGGCCACGCGTGCTCCAGCGGGTCTTGATGGCTTGTGGGTCGCTCAACCGATCCACGGCGACCTCTGGTGAACAGGGCAGACCGGTGATCGGGTCAATATAGCGTGGATAATCGATCAAAGCCGCATGCGCCAACCCGAGCAAATTTGGCCGTTCACTGCGCCAATGAGGGGCTTGCAAGCGGTCTGTTGTCAGTCCCCAACCCGCATAAAACGGCAGCCCTACACAGGTGACAGGCAAACGACGCAGCAAAGCTTCGAACCCCAGCAACGACGTCATCGTCCAGACTTCGTTCACCTGCTCTAATAGGGCAATGGGGTCTGCGTGTTCAGCCACCACATCAGCCCATTCCAGTGGTCGCTTTACGGCGCCATTGCGCAGGCCTGCTTCGACATCGGGGTGAGGCTTGTAGACGATCACAGCATCAGGGCGCGCGGCACGTACCGCTTGGAGCAGCTTGAGATTGGTGTTGATCTTACCAGCCCCAGCTTTGATCGACGCATCGTCTGCGACTTGACCGGGTACCAAAATCTTATGGCCTTTGGGAAGGTTTGGCACCTCACCACCGAGATTGTACTTAGAGAGTTCCTGTTGCACCAGGCGCATCACTAGGTTTTCGGCGCGTTTCTCTTGCGCGGGTGTCAACGTCGCGCGGGCGTTGATCAGCCCGTCTAGGTCGCTCTCGCGGGCGGGGTTATAGTAGATCCCTTGGCGGTCCAAAATCAGCGACAATGGTGGTACAAGTTCGGCGCCCAACCCTTTGGAACGTAAAAAACCATCTTCTAACCGCCAAGCCCCATCGTGGTGCTTACCCGCTTTGGAAGCCCAAACCATCCAGTTGCGCCCGCTTTTGACCGCATGTTTAGGGGTATCGACAAATCGCGTCCGTTTCGTTCCACCAAAGAATTGCTGTAAATGCGGACGCTTCCACAAACTCATTTCCGAGGCGGCCCAGCCTGCGCGATCTTCGCGCCATGCACGTGCCTGTGCCTCTAAGGCGTCAATCACCTGTTCGATTTCGCATAGGCGGTCATGATAGGGATCATACCAGGTGGGATAGTCGATCATCGCACCATAGAAAAGCTGTGCGCGTGTCAGGTGGCGGGTACGTCCAGCGGGTGGGAACTCATCCTGAGTTAACCCCCATCCGGCATAAAACGGTTGACCAAAGACACGTGGTTTATGTCCGGCCAGAATGGCTTCGAACCCCAGTTGCGACGAAACGGTATAGACGGCAATCGCACCTTCCAGCAACGCATAGGGCGAGGCGGGTTGCGTATAAAGACTGATGCGATCATTGCAATCAGAGGCGTCGAAATAACCGGGCCGAAGTCCACGCGCCGTTTCTGGGTGGGTTTTGATGACCACGCGTGCGCCGGGGTTTTCCTCTTGGGCAAAGGCCAGCATTTCGCGAAAACGTCCCTGGTCCGCACCAGGAAATGGGATCGACGCAGTAACGGCGGCATCGCCGCGCACCTGATCGATGACCAAAACATACCCGGGATCGGGCACAGGGGTGTCAGGATGAAATGCGTTATACTTGCTGATATGCGCATCCATCAAACGGTCAATAACATTGCGTGCGCGGCGCAAGTGCGCGCTATTGTCGAAGGGTGCGGTTTTGAGCAGCGTAATCAGGTCGCTGGGCTGCGAAGGGTCAAAGTGCAGGCCGCTGCGATCCAGCAAGAGCCCCATCGGGGCATCGCCTGCGCGACCGGGCAGAACCGAGCGTAAAAACGCATCTTCGACGCGTAAAAGATCGCAATCTCGATCCTGTGCAATGTGGCGCCCACGATGGGCGGTAGGAGAGGCCCCCCAAATGCCCACCATATCTTTGCCGCTTTTGGGCAGGCCAATACGAACATCATATCCGGCCAGATCTAAAATTCGGCGCAGACGTTTCTGTGTTAAAAAACCGCCGTTGTAGACAAATAAGTTCTGACGTGCCTCGTTGCCTGTATTTTGGCGATCAGGCCAAGCCTGGTGTTGCATAGTAATTTAACCACCAAACAGCGTATCGGCGCTACCGGACACTTGGGTCGCTGGACTGATCAATAGGGTGAGTGTTTTGGTCCATTGTGAATAAGGCGCTTCGGTCACATAGAGCGTGTCACCGTCACGGATCACGAAATCACGGGCTGTGAACAAGCCATTAGGCTGTGTTAAATCAAGAAGATAGACCATACGCTGCGCGCCGATCAGGTCATCGCGGCCCAAAACTTGATTGGAAATTTCCGAGACTTCGTTGCGGAAGATGAAAACGCCGGTTGGATCCGAAGACGTCGAAATCAATCCACCCACCTGCGCAATTGCTTCGAGCGCCGAGAGAGTTTGAGTTTCAAAGCTGACACGTGATTGGCTGGAGGTGGCGCCAAGTGCGGTAAAGCTGCGGGTATCGCCCTCTACCAGAATCTTGTCTCCGCCCCGCAGGGCAATGTCCAAATTCGGGTCTGCGAACAGATCTTGGAACCAGACAGTGCTGCGCTCTTGGCCGCGAATGACGCTGACCTTGGCGATACTGGGTTCAATCGTCAGACCGCCAGCTGTTGACAGCATTGACGTCAATGTACGGGTTGGGCGTTCGATGGGATAGACACCCTGTGCGCCGATTGCACCGCTGAGACTTACGGTGGCGCCATCACCGGCCAAACGGCGAACTTGAACCTGCGGGTCTGGTGTCTGATCTTCAAGCTTGGCGGTGATTGCACGGCGCAGTTGGCTGGGGGTGTTGCCAGAGGCACGTAAACGTCCGGCGTAGGGGACGAAAATATAACCCGCACTGTCGACCTGAACCTCTTCTAGCGTGGTGGCATTTCCGGTGGCTCCTGACAGCAACCCATCGTCGACGTTTTCCCAAATGGTCAGACCCAAGACATCGCCGGGGCGAATGGTGTCAGAGGTCAGGACCGAAGCGGATAACAACGATTCGGAAAAGCCCAGTGCCGGTGCGACAGCAGTCGCCCGTGCGACACGGTCATCTACAGATACGATAAAGGCATCCCCTTCGCGTTCAACAGAGCCCGCAAAGATATCACGTTTGTTTGGACCAATCTTGGGCAGGCCACAGGCAGCCACAAATGCAACCAGAGCCAGTGCAGCCACTGGCGCGGTTGCAGGGACTGCCCATTTCTTTTGAATGGGTTTCACTGCACGGTCTCCTCGACCTATTTTTATTTTGCCTCAATTTTTACGTGTAAAATACACGAGACAAAGTAAAAAATCTAGCACCGTCTCACTCTAAACCTATGTCACGGCACGCAAGTGTTGCCGAGGGGCAGCGGTTCCGCTGGTAAAGGCCATGTAAGGATCATCAGGCGCCAGCATCATATCGACCACTTGTCGTAACACTTGGCGACGCCCCGTTTTGGAATAAAAGCCGCCAGGAAGTTGCGACGTTTCCAGTAAAAAGCGGCGATACTGTTTATAGGCGCGCGCATCGGGGCGGTCTGGGTTGGCAAAGAAATCTGCCAGCGCCTGTGTCGACACAAATTCTGGTTTGTCGTAAACGGCTTTGCCAAAAATCTTGATCGGCAAGCCACGCCACAGGACCTGTTGTGCCGCGGTGGAATTCACAGTCACCGCTGTTCGTGCTTCGTTTAACAGCTGTGCCAGTTTGCCGCCTCGCACAAAGTGGATGCGATCAGACACGTCGAATTCTTTGGCAAGGCGTCGAATGTTGCGCCGAACTGGGGTGCGCCCATCTTCGAGGGGGTGGGCTTTGAACACCAAGTGATGATGGCGAGGGGCACCTTTGGCGAATTCGGCAATAACCTCCCGCAGGAAGTCGCGCATTTCATTAAACGGGGAATGTGCTTGAAACGCGCTGTCGTGTTCTAGTTGCAGGAGGGCCAGATGATAGGGAAAGCCACCGTTGCGGATGCGGGCAGTCTCTCCGGCACGTTCTAATGCGTGTAATGGCATTAGGCATAGGCGTTTGAAATATAACTTAAATTCAGATGATACAGTGAGGCTGCGGTGAGGCTTGAAATTGCGGTACCGCCGGTTCGCAAACATAACAAACCAGTGGTAGAGCGCGCCATAGATCACATGTTTGCGGGTGTCGCCCCAACGTGCAGGCGGCAGGGGAGCCTCCAGTTCGCTACGTGCAAGTGCCGCCTCCATATCGTCGACGGACATGTCCATCAAACGCGAGTGTCCGTTTGCGCCGTCACGTTCATAAGTGACCCAGTAGGGCCGCAGATATCCCTCTTCAAAGATATGCACAGTGACGCCGCGTGCTTTGGCAATCTCAACCGCGCGAGCATGAATAGGGCGTGTGTCACCGTAAAGAACAATATCGGTCACGGCATGGGCATCGCACAGGTCGAAGAAATGTTCGGGCCAATTGCTTAGCGTGTCATGATAGGGGATGTAACTTGATTTTTTCGGCCAAAACGCCTGATCGCCGGCGTTAAATCCGACACGATGTACTGTCGCCCCAGCTGATTTGAGCATCGCCCCAAGCGCAGCGAAAAACGGCCCGTGCGGCCCTTGCAGAAACAGGAAGCTGCGTTGGCTGTGGTCTGTCAGCAGTTTGGCTTTGTGCGGTTCGGCCAGCATTATACTTGGTCTCAATCAGTTCAATGATGGGATAATCGTCATTGCGGTTAATGAAATATTAATTTTAGCTAGGGCTTGGCTAAGGTCATACTAGGGCAAAACTGTGACTTATCTCTTAGCGAGATTTGATATTCAGGCAAAGTTAGATCTGTGGTGGCTTGAGTATAAAGGTGTAAATCGCTAGCTCTGGCGCAAAGACTGACCAGTTACGCGCAAGAAAGGACCGGATATGTTCACAGGGATCATCACCGACGTTGGACGCATCATTAAGCTCGATCAAGAGGGCGATCTGCGTGCGCGGATCCAGACCGGATATGATACGCAGGGCGTTGATATGGGCGCGTCGATTGCTTCGGATGGGGTGTGCCTGACCGTCGTCGATCTGGGAAGTGATTGGTACGAGGTGCAGATCTCGGCTGAAACCGTGTCTAAAACCAATTTGGATCTTTGGGGCGTAGGGCGACGTGTCAACCTGGAGCGCGCCCTTAAGGTCGGGGACGAGCTGGGCGGCCATATCGTGTCAGGGCATGTGGATGGTGTCGCGGAAGTGGTGGGTATCACCGAAGAGGGCGACAGCACGCGCGTTACCCTGCGTGCTCCTGCGGATCTGGCACGCTTTATCGCCCCAAAGGGATCAGTCGCGTTGAATGGAACTTCGTTGACCGTGAACGAGGTGGATGGTTGTGATTTTGGCATCAACTTTATCCCTCACACCAAAGAGGTGACCACATGGGGGGATGTGAAGACAGGGGACCGTATCAACCTCGAAATTGATACATTGGCCCGCTATGTCGCCCGCTTGTCAGAGATGAGCTGAGGCCGTTTGTTTGCGTTGACGCAGACGTGTGATTCTCTGCAAGCGTGTCACGCAGGGGCGCAATCGATAAGAATGGCGTAAAACACTCATTGAAATGCCGCTTAGGGGGGTAGCATTCACCCCTCATAGGGGATATTTCGCACCCAACCGATACGCGGGGGTGGCCGGTTTTTAAGCTTGCTGTGCCCCACATTCAAAAGGCTGCGCCTAAAATGAGCTTTGCAACGCCCGGTCCCGTTGAGACCGAATTGAAAGATGCCATTAGTCCGATCGAGGATATCATCGCCGAGGCCCGCGCGGGTCGGATGTATATTCTGGTGGATCACGAAGACCGCGAGAATGAGGGTGATTTTGTCATTCCCGCAGAATTTGCTGATGCGGCAGCGATCAATTTTATGGCCACTTATGGGCGTGGGTTGATATGTTTGCCGATGACTGCGGAACGTGTGGATGCATTGGAACTGCCGATGATGGCAGTGAACAATTCGTCGCGTCACGAGACAGCCTTTACCGTATCGATCGAAGCGCGCGAAGGGGTTTCAACAGGGATTTCCGCAGAAGACCGTGCATTGACCATCGCGACCGCGATCAATGAACAAAACACCATGGCGCATATTGCGACGCCGGGGCATGTGTTCCCGCTGCGCGCAAAACGAGGCGGTGTTTTGGTGCGCGCCGGCCACACAGAGGCGGCCGTGGATATTTCGCGTTTGGCAGGGCTAAACCCCGCGGGTGTGATTTGCGAGATCATGAAAGAAGACGGCACTATGGCCCGTCTGCCGGACTTGGTACAGGTTGCCAAGGATCACGGCCTGAAAATCGGCACGATTTCCGACCTGATCGCCTATCGCACGAAAAATGATAATCTGGTGGTTGAAACCAGCCGCTCGACGGTCACCTCTGAATATGGCGGTGATTGGGATATGCGGATATTTACCGATAAAACCCATGATGTTGAGCATGTCGTGCTGATCAAAGGGGACATCACCACGCCTGAACCTGTTTTGGTGCGCACCCATGCGCTGCACGAAGCATCGGATATCTTGGGGCTTGGGCCTAAAACCGTCAACGAACTGCCCACTGCGATGCGTAAAATCGCGGATGAGGGGCGCGGTGCTGTTTGCCTGTTCCGTCAGCCACGCAATGCATTATATGCTGGCGAAGACGAGGGGCCGCGTACGATCAAGCAAACAGGTTTGGGGGCACAAATGTTGAATAAACTCGGCGTGAACGAGCTGATTTTGCTGACAGATTCCCCAGCTACCAAATATGTCGGCCTGGATGCTTATGGGCTGACGATTGTGGGAACCCGTCCCATTTTGTCTGATCAATCTTAGGAGTGTTGCACTATGGCTGGACATGAATCCCACTACATTATGCCGCGTGCATCCTTTGACGCACCCGTCAAGATTTTGATTGTGGTCTCTCCTTACTACAAGGATATCGCGGACAATATGGTCTCTGGCGCCATAGCCGAGATCGAAGCGTCTGGCGGGACTTATGATTTGATCCAAGTGCCCGGTGCATTGGAAATTCCGACGGCGATTGCTATTGCAGATCGCGCCAGCAATTTTGACGGCTATGTCGCGCTGGGCTGTGTGATCCGTGGCGAGACGACGCATTATGACACCGTCTGTAATGACAGCTCGCGGGCGATCCAGTTGATGGGCCTGCAAGGCTTGTGCATTGGGAATGCAATTCTGACCGTTGAAAATCGCGCCCAAGCTGAGGTGAGAGCCGATCCAGCTGACCAAAATAAAGGTGGCGGTGCGGCGGCGGCGGCCTTGCATCTTGTCGCACTGGCGCGTAAATGGGGCGCCCAGACCAAAGGAGTTGGCTTTAAGGCCCCCTCCGAGGCGATAAAAATTGCCGCGGCAGATTCTGGCGCAGATAATGGATCCAGCACAGTATGACCCAAGGTAATAGCCCCAAAGCGGCACCCAAGGCGGTGAACGCAAAAACGCAAGCCCGCTCTGCGGCGCGACTCTATGCGGTACAGGCTTTGTTTCAGATGGAACAAAGCGATGTGAACTTTGACAAGGTTATCGCCGAGTTCGAAGAGCACCGGTTTGGGGCCACTTACGAAGAGGGCGAGTTTGCCGAAGGCGACACCAAGTTGTTCCGTATGATGGTGCGCGAAGCCGTGAACAATCAGGCGAAGATCGACCAAGCGACCGACCGGGCCCTGGTGGCAAAGTGGCCGATTGCACGAATCGACCCAACCCTGCGTGCTTTGTTTCGGGCTTCAGCCGCTGAAATGACCGAATCGAAGACTCCGATTAAGGTCGTGATCAATGAATTCGTCGATGTCGCCCGCGCATTTTTCCCTGAAGGCCGCGAAGCAAGCTTTGTAAATGCGGTTTTGGACCATATGGCCCGCGAATTGCGCCCCGAAGCGTTTTGAGTGATTTTTACGAATAAACGTAACGGAATGTTATCGCTAAAATAGACGTAATTTCGTTACATCCTCTGGACCTTTGCACTGTGTGTGCCTAAGTTTATTAGGCTACTCGCGGCGCATATCGGAGGACTCTATGCCCGACTTTAAGAAGCTCTCTTTTCGCAGTACCCTTTGGGGATTTGGGATTTCTGCAATCTTAGTTTCTGTTCTCTTATGGTTTGAAATGCTCTCGGTGTCTCACCTTGGTTTTGTAACCCTGTGGTTTGTGTTGGGCGTTATCTTTGGCCGCATGCAATATGCTTTGGTGACTTTGCAAAGTCATGACGATGATGACGATGAGCCGCGTGGTGGTACACCGGTGGGACGTATGACCCACGAATTGCGCGTGATCCCAATCCCTGTTGAGCGTGATAACCGGCGGCCACGTCGTTAAACGATCCCCAAAGCGCATCAATCAGAACCACGCCTAAGGCGTGGTTTTTGTGTTTTAAGGACACGCATGAATTACGGACTGGGTTACGGACATAGGGGAAGTGGCGGGACCACCAGACAACCGTTTCGCTTTGATTCCCGAGGACCTGTATGTACAGGTGGGTGCCAGATAACGAGGCCAGGACCAAGACAGAGCCAGCTCCCTCGGATTTGCTTAAGGCCACTGGAATGCTGCGTGTGACGAGAAGGGCAGAGCCCGCCACTGACCTATCTAGGCTGCGGACGGGCATGTGGCAAGGGGTGCCGGCGGTTAGCTTTGCGAATTGTCAGGCGTGACGTGTTCGGTATCCGTATAGGCCTGTCTTGCCCGATCTAAGGCCGAGTGCTGGGTTGTTTCGCTGGACGGCAGGGTTTGAGAACCGCTTCCGGGGGGCTGTGCCTGCGCGCTATTGGAGGTTTGGGAAAGAGTGAGTTGAGAGCTAGCGTTGCTGATGGTTTGGGCCTGTGTCTCAAGCGCCGATTGCGCGTAGAAGGTCGACACACGATTGGCTTTTTTAAAGGCCAGATCTGATGTGGACGTGGGTAAACTGACGTTCGAAGTGCTGTTGAGCGCCTTTTCAGCTTGCTGGACCGAGCCGGCAACCTGCCCCATCGCAAGACGTAGGCTGAGAGGGGTGGGGCGTTCGACATTGCTGAGCATCTTTGCCTGAGCTTTACGAATTTCGGTAACTTGGCGATAGATCGCGCCTAAATCATAATCCTCTTCTGCAATAGAAAGAGAAGGTGCCTGCGCAGAGTGAGGTACGGAGGTTTGTTCCGCCAGCGTCACAGGTGTACCGCGCGCCGCTGTGTCGATCGTTGCCGCGTTGTCGGCCGTCTCTGACGATTTTGTTGCTGCCACCGGCAAGAGCGGTGGGGATAGACTTTCCATGTCACTCACTCCTTGGGCAGGCTGGCCTTGGATCGGCTGACTGCGTTGATATGATCGGCAAAGATCCTTGAGTGCGGAGGGTTCCGCGTGTTTGAGTATAACTCCCGATCCGATTTACACCCCTGAGCCGAACCCAAGGGGATAGCTTATGTGTTTTGCCACACACAGACGATTGGTCGTGCCGTGTCGTTTCATTTGTTGTTCGACACATCCGACATGGGCCCTGACAAGCACAGACCGGGTGGTTCGAGAGAAATTTAGAAGTGTCGAGGAGCTGTGATATTTACACCGCCAACTGAGGCTTTCTTGCCTTCTCGAATAACATCAAGGTAACAGCTTAGAGAGTTCCGTAAATAGAATGGGTCTAATTTTACGTACTTTCGTCAAAAACCCCATGAAAACAAGGGTTTTAGAGTGGTTTGGGGATAAGTCGAGTAAGATATCAGGTGGCGCGAAGGTGACAAACGGATGGTTACACCCAGGGCAACTCAGAGGTGAATGACGAATCATCCAATGCGCCCCCAAGCTTATGGAGACACAAATTTAAGTGTTTAAAAGCCCGTATTGAAGGCGAATTTTTAATGATGCGGAGGCTCTAATCCGTGACGGCACGCGCGGCCATGGCGGCAGCACGGATTTCGTCGGCGATTTCTTCAGCTTCTTCAGGGTCGAAATCCATTGGAATTTCTACACCGGTGGCTTCGATGAAAATACGAACCATACCTTGGTCTGTGGGGCCGATTTGCATGTTGGCTTCGATATCACGTTCGGTGTTGATGCTCATGGCGGGCTCTTTTCTGTAGGGGCGCGACCGGAGTTTTCCGGTGAAACATTGGCCAATGAGAGGCCAGAAACGGGCGGATATGGCATCGCTTGCTAGACTGCTGCGCGATGAAAGGCAAGTGCAGGTCGCAGGCAGGATTGCACGCCACCTAAGACACAGGAAAATGACAAAGATGGAAAAACTTGGTCTGTGGCCCCTTGCACTTGAGATTTCTGTGCTGTAAATCGCCCTCAGTGCCGCCTTAGCTCAGTAGGTTAGAGCGCTTGATTGTGGATCAAGAGGTCCCTGGTTCGAGACCAGGAGGTGGTACCATTTACTCCCTTAGTATTGATACGGTATCTTTATAACCTAGTTATAAGACTGGGGCCGGTTATGGGTTTTTTGGGACGGTCATTGCGGCTATTTTCAATTTCGACAGAATCAGGCAAGACTGGGATCCTATGTCGAAAGGATCGGATATGACCGCCTCACCTCCCGTTGAAATCTCAGAAGAAGATGCCGCGCGTCATGCGTCAAAGATGGCCAAGAAAAAGGCCGCGCGTGATAAGATGATGAAGACCAAAGACGGTGAAAAAGGTCTGATCATCGTGCATACAGGACCAGGTAAGGGAAAATCCTCGTCCGGGTTTGGAATGATTATGCGCTGTATTGCGCATCAAATGCCATCAGCTGTGGTGCAGTTTATCAAAGGATCCTGGCAGACGGGTGAGCGCAGTTTGATCGAAGATAACTTCTCGGATTTGTGCCAATTTTATGCGATGGGCGAAGGCTTTACTTGGGAAACTCAAGATAAGGCGCGCGACATTGCAGCGGCACAAAGAGGCTGGGAAAAAGCCAAAGAGATGATTCTGGACGAGCGAAATACAATGGTGTTGCTCGATGAGATCAATATTGCCCTGCGGTATGAGTATTTGAACCTCGACGAGGTTTTGACATTTCTTGTCGATCACAAGCCCGCGATGACCCATGTCGTCCTGACGGGGCGCAACGCCAAGGATGAGTTGATCGAGATCGCGGATCTTGTCACCAGTATGGAGCAAATTAAACATCCGTTTCGATCAGGTGTTAAGGCTCAAAAAGGGGTGGAATTTTAAGGGCAATTTGCGGGTTGAGGTTTTGCGCTTTGCTTTGCAAATCGCCGGGGAGCATGGCCGCGCCTTTGGCGCGGCCATGCTTGGCCCAACGCTTTCTGGGGTCCTTTAGGGGACCGACAAGGGGCGGGAGTATTCCCCTTTTGGTCCGCTATAGGATTGAGATCAGGTGATTGTCCCAGGCTATATTTGATGTCTGCAAGCGGCTTGTTGCTGTGTTCGTCACAGCAACAGTCTGGCCAAGGCCCGTGGAAGCAATAAAGTGAGACTGGTTTCCTGCTGCCACGCCGCAGACGTCTGTCAACGAGTGTTCTGTTTCTAGGATACCTGTTTCACAGTTGAATATCTGCACGACCCCCCCTCGAGGAGACGAGACGACGATATGGCTGCCATCATTTGAAAACGCGGTGGATCCGCCATAGCCGTTCAGGTTACGGCTGCGCGGATCTTCTTCCCCCAGAAGCGAGATGTCCGCGCCCAACTTATGTAAGCCAAGGATCGGAACGTCTGCGCCAATATCGCCTTGCCATTGCATTGCAAATCCGACTGTTCCGTCACGCCGTTGTGTGAGGTGACGGATGGAGTTCATATGCAGATCGGCGTCTAGCGCGATTTGTGCGTGCAGGGTTCCGTCGGCGCCAATGTAGCTGAGGTTTGGCTGCATAGTTGCAAGATTTAGCTTGGCACGGCCACTGTCAGGGTGGGTCTCAATCCCGCCATTTGCCACCACCAAACCTTGGCTGTGAGGGTGCCACAGGAGCTCATGCGGTCCGATCCCACCAGAGGGAAAGGCCCCAAGACGGGCATAGGTTTTCCCGTCCCATACGCCGATCATGCCGCGCGCCGCCTCAAAGTCATTCTCGGTGGTGAACAGCAGGCTGCCGTCCGGTGAAAAGGCGCCGTGACCATAGAAGTGATGGCCAGAAGGTGGGGTTAGATGCTTTAGCTGCGTGCCGTTACGGCAATCGATGACATGGGCAAAGATACCGGGACGCCGTGCAAAGCCGACGGCTTCGGGGCGTAGTGGATGCGCTGCGGCGGCATGGCCGCGTGCTGGCAGTGGGTGTTGAAACAACAGCTGACCCTGCGCTGACAATCCTGCGATGAGGTACTGCCCGGTGTCCGCTTGCCCTGCTGTCAAATAGGCGGGTGCACCTGCATCGGCCCATGTGGCGGCGGGGGCGACGCTTGTTGCGATAAGCCCGGCAAGGAAACGGCGGCGGCTGGTCATGATTAATCCCCGTCGAGTGCGTTAAAGCCGGGAAGGACGCCAAGTTTGGGCCCAAGCTGCTCAGCCGAGAGTGTTTTTATATCGTGGATCTCTTGTTGCAGTGCTTCAATTCTGATGCGTTGTTGTGGGTCACTGACACCTGCAAATATAGGGTCTTCGTCCAACAAGGCGGCGCGTGTATTTGCGTGGTCGAATTTCTGCGCCAAATTGGCAGAGAGGTCATCGTCGCCTTTTGCCAGCAACAAAGCCAGATTGCGCAGCGCTGTGATTTGCACTTTGACATTGTTCAAACTGCGCCCTGAACGCCAGGTTTCTGCACGACGCGGGCGGGGTGCGTCAAAGGTGCCAAGGGGGCGGCCCAATCTCACATCCGAGAGAATTTCCAGCCCAGTGTTTAACGCTTTAAATAATTCTTGATGGGCTTCTTCGTCGGATTGATACCGTTCGCCCGTTGTTCGCAATTCGTCGCCAAAGGTTCCTTGCCATTCGGTAAGTATGGCTTCTGCATTTGCAGCGGTATCGTTGGCAATGGCACGGATGAGATTACAGGTGTAATCGACGGTTTCTTTAGATGTGTAGGCGTCATCGTAAAGTAAATACTCAAGCGGATATAGACCGCGGACAGCGACGGATGCCTGTTCGAATGCCTTAGGATTCGCAATGCTGGGGTCGGATTTTGCGATTAATGCATTCAAGGCTTTGGGCGTTTTACTGCGGGTGTCAGGCCAAAAGGCAATAGCAAAGGCGCGGTTGTTGCTCTCAGAGGGACCAAATCTTAGATGGCTTACACCAACCCATGCATCCAGCGCGGCGCCAAAGGCGGGCTTTAAAGTTTCGAGGTCGCAACTGTGTATTGCTCTGTGCTTTAACGCTGCGGTTTGATCGACAAGATTTTGATAAGACGGAATAATATGTTGTTCAAGCACCCGATCCGTCAAAGCATCTGCTTGTGCATTGGATGGCATGACACTAACTGCGAGAAGCAGCGCAGCCAGGTTAGGTTTTATTGTTTTCATCAGAGGCTCTCCAAAAATTGGATCAAGGCGCTGCGGTCGTCTGGAGGGATCGTGATAATATGATCGCGGGCTGTTTGAGCTTCGCCGCCATGCCACAGGATTGCCTCGAGGAGGGTGCGGGCGCGGCCATCGTGTAAATAGGTCGCACGGTCTGAAACTTGTTTGGTTAGGCCGATGCCCCACAAGGGGGCCGTCCGCCACTCTCGTCCCGTCGCACGTCCGTCGGGACGATTATCCGCGAGGTCGTCTCCCATGTCGTGCAGCAACATATCGGAATATGGCCAGATTAATTGAAAGCTGTTTTCTGACCTATCGGTAAGGCGGTGGGTGACGAATTTTGGCGTATGGCAGCTGGTGCAACCGGCGTCGTAGAAAACTTGTTTTCCGCGCAAAACTGAAGGGCTGGCCATATTACGTCGGGCAGGAAGGGCAATGTTGCGGCTGTAAAACGTCATCAGATCCATATTGAGCTGATCTATTTCGGTGCCGCGCAGATCGCCGCCACCGCTGGGTGCTGCGAGGCACGCGACCTGTGCCTGTGTGCATTCGCCGGCGTGTTCGGGAAACAGCGGGGTTGAGATGCCAATGTCACCATGAAAGGCGGCCGCAGATTGTTGGTGGATTGTAGGGGTGCTGGCTTTGTGGCCAAAGCGGCCCAGCATGATTTGTGAGAATTCAGGCGACCAGACCAGATTGGCCCGCCCAGAAATACCGTCGCCATCCGCATCGTCAGGATCCGCCTGTGCGAGGATATCGGCGGCGGGAATAGCCTCGATGAGGCCAAGGCCAACCATGGGCGGCGCAACACGTGGAGACAGCTGCGCATCGGGATGAAGAGGCCCGTATTTAAGTTGATCGGCCTCAAAGGTCGGGCGGCGTAAGGTTGCGGTTTCACCGCCGCTTAGAGGGACAGTCACATCTTCATAGGTGATCTTGAGACGGTATTCAGGGTCAATGCCCGGGGCCGAGAAGTCTTGTAGCTGGGTTCCATAAATGGGATCGGGTTGTTGGCCGATATAGTCGCGGATTTCGGCCAGCTCGGGGGGGACAGGACCGGGAATTGAGACACGTAAGAAGGTAGAGGCCGATGTGTAATCTGGTCCGTCGGGTAAATGGCCACGCCCATCGCGGATGTGGCAGCGCTGACAGGATCGGGCATTATACAGAGGCCCCAGCCCATCCGACGCTTTGGTTGAGGAGGGGGCAAAGACCCAGATCTTATCAAACAGAGCTTCGCCCAGATGAAATTCTAAGCCTTGTTCATAGGTGAGATTGGCTGAGGGCTGTGAGAAAGCTTCGTCATCGGTGCGCGCGGGAACAGTGGTGGCGCCAGCGGTTCGGGCCTCAAACTTCTCGGGTGCGCTAAAATCTTGTGTGGGGATTGTAACCGCCCGTATACGTTCGACGTCTTGGGGCGTACGGGGAATGATATCGAGATGTGGTTCCGCCAGACCAAGGCGGTCAGTGGCCCCAGCGGGAAGAGCGGCCAAGGTGAATACCGTGGCCGCTGTGAAGACGTTACTCTTTGACGTCTTCCATTTTTGTCGCGTTAAGTTGCGCATAGTTTTCGGCGCCAATCCGGTCGTGAAGGTCAAGCTGTGTCTCGAGAAAGTCGATATGCCCTTCTTCGTCGGCCAGCAATTGTTCAAATAGTTTCATGGTAACGTAATCCCCTGCAGTGTTGCAGGCATCACGCGCATCTTTATACAAAGCGCGGGCTTCCTCTTCGGCAGCAAGGTCGCATTCCAGTGTTTCGCGTGGTGTTTGACCAATACGCAGCGCGCCGAGTTTTTGCAGATTTGGGTGACCGCCAAGGAAAAGGATACGCTCGATCAATTTGTCGGCGTGCTGCATCTCTTCGATGCTTTCCTCACGGCTTTTTGCAGCCATGGAGCCAAGGCCCCAATCGTCCTGCATACGGTAGTGCAACCAATATTGGTTTACCGCTGTCAGCTCATGTTGCAGGGATTTATTTAGAAATTCGATGACCTTTGGGTCGCCCTTCATAGCTGTGCTCCGTCGCTAGATCTGATGTGATGTCTGAGACGTGTATCGGATCATTGCGCAGGTTTTGCAAATGGACAGGAACGCTGACCTTGGCATTGCCGCGCATCGTGTCGAGGAACAGTGACATGCATCCACCGCAATCCGCACTTTTGCCTAGGGCACGATAAACCTTACCAGGGGTGATGATCGTCTGGGAATCCGATGCGCGCATCCAGTTGATCGCGGCATGGATATCATGGTCGGTTATATGCGTGCAGTGGCAAATGATCATAGCAGCAAGGCCTTTGAAGGGACATGAGGTGGCTGAAATGGGTCGTTCGTGAAAGACTGGTGTTTTAGGGAGAACCCTGCCTGCTTAATATCTGAGTGAAACGATCAGATTGCAATATGTACCTGACAATTTTTGTATAAAATCAGCATCAATCAATGTCACAGCCACGTTACTGCGTCAAAATGTCGCAATTTAAAAGGCCACCCAAAAGGTGGCCTCTAAAAGCTTTGGAACCAAACAACCGGCTAAGCGGTGCTTTTAGGTGGGTTTATTGGAAAACCGCAGATGGGTTATCGAGAGAATCAGACCCTTCGATTCCCACTTCGGCAACATCCAGTGCAGTGACCGCGCGTTCGAGTGAGCGGGTTTGATCAACCAGGGCATTCACACCACCCATGACAAGTGCTTCGCCTGCAGCATTGCCTTGCGCTAGCATTTGGTCATAGGAGAAACCGGCCTCGGCGGCTGTTTTGATACGGCCCAGCATTTGCATTGTGGTGGACAGTTTGCCACGCAGTTCTGCATCTACGCCTGCATCTGCATCCGCAACCAGATCGGAGAGAGATGCACCTGAGACAACGTCGCCGTTTACACGGATGTATTCACCCAAGTACACGTTCTGAACGCCCAAACCATCATAGAAATGGCTGTTGTGAGTGTTGTCAGAGAAGCAATCGTGCTCTTCTTCGGGGTCGTTCAACATTAGGCCAAGACGCATACGTTCGCCTGCAGTTTCACCATATGACAAAGAGCCCATGCCGGTCAGCATTGCGCTGATACCTGCGGCTTCATCTGCCAGAACGGTTTCACGTGCTTCGCCGCCCGCAGCCCATTGTGCAGTGATCCACTCTAGGTCGGAAACCAACAAATCTGTTGCCGCTTTGAGGTATTCACCACGACGGTCACAGTTGCCGTGTGTGCAATCGTCGCCCGCAGCATAGTCTGTCCATGAGCGGTTGCCCGCGCCATATTCTGTGCCATTAAGGTCTTGGCCCCACAGCAGGAATTCAATCGCGTGATAGCCAGTTGCAACGTTGGATTCGACACCTTCAGCCTCGTGCAGGTCACCTTCCAGCAGGGCAGGGGTGATCGCAGCGGCGTCGATGGATTTGCCGGACAGTTCAAATGTTGGGTTTGCCACAACATTCAGTGCCGCAACGGCGTTTTCGTCGGTTGGTCCACCATAAGATGCGTCAACATAGTCGATCAGACCTTCGTCCAGCGGCCATGCGTTTACTTTGCCTTCCCAATCGTCAACGATCGCGTTGCCAAAACGGTAAACTTCGGTCTGCTGGTAAGGGACGCGTGCAGCCAACCATGCGGCTTTTGCGAGTTCCAACGCCTCGGCAGAGGGGGCTTCCAGCAAGGCATCAATTGCGGATTGCAATGCTTTTGCTGTGATTAGGCTGTCTTCATAGCCCGCGTGGGCGATATCTGCGTAGGTGGCCAGAACCTCAGACTTTGTGGCCGCAAAACCAGCGGAGGTACCTGCGACAAGTGCTAAAGCAGCAGCACCGGAAAGTAGCGGAGATTTCATTGTGACTTCCTTGTTGAAGAGTGGTTGGTATTCGGGGAGGGTTATTTGGTAAGGATCAGTTTGCCTGCGCGGGTGATCCGCAGCGAGTAAATCTGGCCGTTTAGAACGATCCGTGCTTGATTGCCACCGTCAGTCAACGCCTCGGCATCATAGGTCGGGAAAGCTTCGGATTGAGCAGCAGAAACCAACTGGTCAGCGGACATGGGGGTAATGGCATTCATCATGAAATTCCCTTTTGCTAATATCTATCGCGTATCGGCTGGCCTGCGATGCAGGTTGGCTGTTCGTTGTGTTAATACCTGACTTAGTGACTCGGAAATGTCAACCTGATTAATTTAGTCAGAAATAAAATGATCTGATTTTAGGCAGTGAATTGGCGCTAAGATGCGGGCAAATTCGCATGTGCTGCCAGAATGATCTCGGCTTCGCTGCGCAAGATGTCGGCCAGCATGTCACTGCCGGATCTTGGATCGGGCAAGTTGGGCTGGATGAGGGCGATATCACGCCGCGCTGCAGGCGTGTCGAGAGCGCGCAGATGTACATCGGTGCCACGGCGCGCTTCGGTGGCCGCATAGATGCTGGGCAGGATCGCGACGCCTGCACCGGTGGCGGCCATCAGACGGATCGCGTCAAGGCTGGTGCCCTCGTATTCATCAGACACACGCCCGCCCGCCGAGGTGGCCAGACCAGCAACGCTGTGTGACAAACGGTGCCCCGCACCCAAAGTCAAAAACACATGACCGGCCAAATCGCTGAGTTTTAGAGCCTGCGACGTAGTGTGTGACTTAAGCGTTGCAAGCGGATGATCAAAAGCCATCGCAGCCCAGAGACTTTCTGTGAAAAGACGGGTTTCACGCATGCCGGGATGATCTTCGGGCGTGGAGATGATCATGTCCAAACGCCCGCTGCGCAGGCCTTCGTCTAGGTCGCGGGTGTTTTCTTCTCGGATGATCAAACGCAGGCTTGGGTGTTCGCGGTGCAGGCGTTGGACCACGGCTGGCAGCAAATAGGGGCCGATCGAGGGCAAAACCCCGAGGCGCAAGCGGCCATGAAAGATGCCACCGCCTTGTGCTGCGGCACGTAGGTCTTGCAATGCGTGTAAGATTTGCCGGGCCCGGCGCACGACGTCTTCGCCTGCGGGGGTGATTTTGGCGCCGCTCCGGCTGCGGTAAAACAGGGTCACGCCCAGATCGGTTTCGATCTCGCTGAGCTGCGCGGAAAGACTGGGCTGGCTGACGTTTAGTTTCGCTGCAGCCAGACCAACTTGGCCGGCGTCAGCAAGAGCAACAAGATATTCAAGTTGGCGAAAAGTTGGGCGCATATATAGCCTGAAACTATGTAAATATGGGTTAGTATATATTTGTAACGATGAATGTTCCAGCAGATATAGCGCCAAACATGAAACGAGGCTTATCCATGGAACTTTCAATTTCGGCTTTGGCAGGCAATCTGCTGGCCCCCACTATCCTGTTTTTTATTTTGGGGTTGGTTGCAGCCTTTGCGCGCAGCGATCTTTCGATCCCCGAGGGGGCAGCCAAGCTGATGTCGATTTATCTGCTGTTGGCGATTGGCTTTAAGGGTGGGGCGGCGGTCGCCCAAAGTGGCGTGGACATGCAGTTACTGGCTGCGCTTGGCGCTGGCGGGGTTCTGTCGTTTGTGTTGCCATTCGCAGCCTATGGATTGCTGCGGGTCATGACGCAGTTGGACGCCATGAACGCGGCCGCAGTGGCAGGGCATTACGGGTCGATTTCCATTGTGACCTTTGTAACGGGTATCAGCCTGCTTGAGGCGCAGGGGCTTGAACCCGAAGGGTATCTGGTGGCTGTCGCCGCTGTGATGGAGGTGCCCGCGATCATGTCGGCGCTGTGGTTGGTGGCGCGCGGCAACAGTGTGATGCGGGTGGATGGCGCGTTGATGCAGCATATCCTTGCTAATGGGTCGATTGTGCTACTGATTGGCGCTTTTGTGATCGGGGCGGTGACGGGAGAGGCGGGACTAAAAGAGCTGCACCCGTTTATTGTGGTGCCTTTTACGGGCGTATTGGCGGTGTTTTTGCTGGATATGGGCTTGTCAGCGGGCAAAAGCCTGCTGGAAAATCGCAAGGATATCTCAATCGGCATTATAGCCTTTGGCTGCGTGATGCCTGTTGTTGGCAGTTTGTTTGGGATGCTGGCGGCCAATATGGTGGGATTAAGTCTGGGCGGCACGTTCCTGATGATGGTGCTCAGCGCGTCTGCCTCGTATATCGCGGTGCCCGCAGCAATGAAGTTGGCGCTGCCGCAGGCGAAGTCGGGGGTGTATCTGACCCTCGCGCTGGGGGTGACGTTTCCGTTTAATTTGACGCTGGGTATGCCACTGTATTTCTATCTTGCCAGTGTGCTGTGAACGCAAAAAAGGCCCGCGGTTTTATGCGGGCCTTTTTGTTGTGATATAGCTTAAGCGCGGCGTTAGGTGCGGGTGCCTGCAAAGCGGGCTTGCCAGTCTTCGCGCTGTTCGTCGGTAATTTTGGCAAACAAGACTTCGGGCACCGCAAAGGCATGACCGCCTTTGAGCGCATCAAGCGCGGCTGCGACGTCATCGGGCCAGCTGCGATCGTCGGTTTTTAAGGCGTCAAACAACGAGTCAGCTGCCGCTGGGATAAAGGGTGCAGACAGAACCGCATAAAGGCGGATCAAGTTCAGGCCCAAACGCACCTGTGCGGCGGCTTTGTCAGGATCGGTTTTGAACACAGACCATGGTGCCGCGGATTGGAGGTATTCGTTGCCAGCCACCCAAATCGCGCGCAGCTCTTGCGCGGATTTACGCACGTCCATCGCGGCCATGTGATCCTCATACGCACGAATGCGCGTGGTGAGATCTGCGATAAGGGATTGTTCTTGTTCGCCAAACTCACCGGCGCTTGGCACCTCTTCGCCAAACTTAGAGCGGCAGAATTTGGTGATGCGGCTGACAAAATTCCCCAGGACATCCGCGAGATCCTTGTTCACAGACTGCTGGAAGTTTTCCCATGTGAACTCCGAATCTGAGCTTTCAGGCGCGTGTGACAACAGCCACCAGCGCCAGAAATCTGCAGGCAGCAGTTCAAGTGCTTGGTCCATGAAGACACCGCGACCCTGCGAGGTTGAGAACTGACCGCCGTCGTAATTCAGGTAGTTAAAGGACTTCAGATGGTCGACCATTTTCCAGGGCTCGCCCGAGCCAAGGATCGTGGCGGGGAAAGACAGGGTGTGAAATGGTACGTTGTCCTTGCCCATGAACTGGACGTATTTTACATCATCCGCACCTTTGTCGGTGCGCCACCAACGTTCCCAATCGGCGTCTGTTTTGCCGTTGGCCTCGGCCCATTCGGCAGCGGCGGCGATGTATTCGATGGGGGCATCGAACCAAACATAGAACACTTTGCCTTCCATGCCCGGCCAGTCGGCATCGCCTTTTTTGACAGGTACGCCCCAGTCCAGATCGCGTGTGATGCCGCGATCTTGCAGACCGTCGCCGTCGTGTAGCCATTTTTTGGCGATGGATGTTGTCAGCACAGGCCAGTCGGTTTTGCTGTCGATCCATGCGTCCAGCTGGTCACGCAGGGCAGATTGGCGCAGAAACAGATGTTTGGTTTCGCGCACTTCTAGATCGGTCGATCCAGAGATAGCCGAGCGCGGATCGATCAAATCGGTCGGGTCCAACTGCTTGGTGCATTCTTCGCATTGGTCGCCACGGGCTTTGTCGTGGCCGCAGTTGGGGCAGGTGCCTTCGACGTAACGGTCTGGCAAAAAGCGACCATCGGCGTTGGAATAGACCTGACGGTCTGCGACCTCTGAGATCAGACCTGCCTCTTCGAGTTTGCCTGCGAAATGCTGGGTTAAGGCACGGTTTTGCACGCTAGAGGAACGGCCGTAGTGATCAAAGCTTAGGCCAAAGCGGTTGGCGATGTCCGTCTGGACGCCGTGCATTTGCGCGCAGTACTCTGCCACGGGTTTGCCTGCTTTGGTTGCAGCCAATTCTGCCGGCGTGCCGTGTTCGTCGGTGGCGCAGAGAAACAGAACCTCGTTGCCGCGACCGCGGTTGTAGCGGGCATATAGATCCGCTGGCAGTTGGCTGCCCACAAGGTTGCCGAGGTGCTTAATCCCGTTGATATAGGGAAGAGCTGAGGTGATAAGAATACGCGCCATTTGTTCCATCCACGTCTACGAGTTACAGCCCATCTAGCCCATGCGGCGCGGCGCGGAAAGATCTGGGTAGAGAAAAAACGATCTAGATGTTGCTATTGCTGCCTTTCGCGTGCGCGTTTTAGCATTTTCCCAATGGTGAATGAGGTGCGTGGTGCATAGACATAACGGGTACGCTCATCTGGGGTGGCACGGACTCGCATCCGCGCGAGGCCAAATGTGATCAACCCCAAATGCCCTAAAGCGACAAATCCAAATAGGGCGCCAGGGCCAAAGGCTTGGATCAGGTAGGATGTCACCAGCGGGGCGGCGATTGCGCCCGTGGCGTAAAAGAACATAAGGGCGGCTGACAGCTCGACCCGCTGTTCTGAGGTCGCAAAGTCGTTGGCGTGGGCAGCCGATAAGGAGAATATGGGCACTGTCGTGAGGCCAAAGAAGATTGCGGATCCCATGATGGCAGAGGTGCCAAACGCACTGGACGGCAATGTCAGGGCGCAAGACAATATGGATGCAACTGACAGGCCGATTAAAATCCAGCGACGGTCAAATTTATCGGCCAACCAGCCCATGGGATATTGGGCCAAAGCACCGCCAAGCACAAAGGACGCGAGGAAATAGGCGATTTTCTCTGGGTCGAGGCCGACTTCATGGCCATAAATCGGCCCAACCATCCGCATTGATGCAGAGCTAAGAGCAGAGACACACACGCCAACGACAGCCAAAGGCGAGCACTGCCAGGCCAATTTGGGGCGCAGGCGTGGGGCGGATGGCATTTTCGGCGGCTGAACCGAGGTGAGCATCAGTGGCAGCAGCGCGGCGCAGCTGAGCAATGTCAAAATATTATACGAGATATAAACGGCTGGCGGCAAAACCGCGATCATGAGCTGCGCCATTAATGACGCGGATGTGTCGACCATACGGTACAGACCAGAGGCGCGGCCGCGATTTTCATTCGTGACCTTGGCGTTTAGCCATGCTTCGATTACCGTATAACAGCCCGCAACACATAGTCCGGATGCGATGCGCAACAGAGCCCAAATATAGGGCTGCTGGGTGAATGTATGACCAATGATGCCCATCGCCCCAAAAGCGGCACAGACGGCAAACGCGCGGGAATGCCCGACTTTTCCCATCAGGCGCGGAGTCCACCAACATCCGACAAAAAATCCAACGAAATGCGCAGATCCCAAAAGGCCAATCTGCTGTGCATTAAATCCCAATTGCGTCCCGGATAACACATCCAAAGGCCCCAAGCTGCCGGCAGCAAGTTGAAGCAGGATGACCGATAAAAAAAGGGCCGCGAAGGAAAGGATCATATGCATGACGCTCTCTCTCTAAGAGAGAGGCGTAAGAGATGCATGTGATTTTACGACAGATCCTGTCATTTGGAGGAGGTGTGCTATTTGAGCGTCTGTTCGTATGTTTGCCCCCTGCTGGAGGCAGGGGTAGGTTTTTAGGGCTTACCAGTTGTAAGGTTCAACCGTGTTGCCAGCTGCAAGCCATGCATCCAGGCCGCCACGCAGGCAGAACGCGTCTTTGAGGCCCATAGTTTGCGCCATTTGAGTGCTCAGCATTGAGCGCCAGCCGTTGTCGCAATAAAAAACAAAGGTGGCATCTTTGGCAAAGACCTGACGTGCATAGGGGCTGTCTTGGTCGAGCCAGAATTCCAACAATCCGCGTGGGCAGGACAGAGCACCAGGGATCACGCCGGTCTTGTCCAATTCACGATACACGCGCAGGTCAATGAACTGAACCTGTGCACTGTCTAGGTTCGCCATAGCCTCTTCGATTGAGAAGAAAGAGATGGATGCTTCGGCATCGGCGATAAGGTCTTGATAGCTTTTGGTTGAAATGAAAGTCATTTGAGTTTCCTTTTCTTCAAAGTTTCTATCTGTTTTCAGTATGCCATTGCATGCGGTGTTTGTGTGGAAAGAGTGATGAAATGGTTAACGAAGGGGGTATCGTGTCTGTCGTTGAGACTGTCGCCCAGCCGGATCGTTCCTGTAATGAGGTGCATTTTTATGCGGCGTTGCTCAAAGATATGTGTGTTGCGACAGCTGTCGCATATTTTCATTTAGATGAGAGATTGGATTGGCTACACCTCGACGCGGGGCTAATGACCGATTGAGGGGCGGGGGCTTGTGAAGGGATCACATGTTCTTGCGCCTTGATATTTCGATATTAGATATAAGCGCGAACATACTTGAGCATAAGGACATGCCGGATGAAAATGAACCCTTTGGGCCGTACGGATATTATGGTGACGGATCTGTGTTTGGGAACCATGACCTATGGCACGCAGACGAATGAAACGGATGCACATGCACAGTTGGATATGGCCTTGGCCGGAGGGATCAATTTTCTCGATACTGCCGAGATGTATCCGGTAAACCCAGTACGTGCAGAAACCACCGGATTGACGGAACAGATTATTGGGAATTGGAATGCGAAAAGTGGACGCCGTGGCGAATATGTTATGGCCACGAAACATTCTGGTGTTGGGTTAAGCGGCGCACGTGATGGTGCGGCTATTTCGTCAAAGACGATACCTGAGGCGATCGAAGGTTCTCTGAAACGTTTGCAGACGGATTACATTGATCTTTATCAGTTTCATTGGCCCAATCGCGGCAGTTATATGTTCCGCAAAAACTGGAGTTATGATCCGGCGACATCCGGCCAGACAAAGGCGGATGTTTTGGCTGAGATCGAAGATTGCCTGGGGGCCTTGCAGCGCGAGGTCGAGCGCGGAACAATTCGTGCCTTTGGTCTGTCAAACGATTCCGCCTGGGGCACGGCCCAATGGTTGCGCCTGTCCGAGGCAGATATGGGGCCACGCGTGGCGACCTTGCAAAATGAGTACTCATTGATGTGCCGGCTGTTTGATACGGATTTGGCCGAACTGAGTTATTACGAGGATGTTGGGTTAATCACATATTCGCCGCTTGCGACGGGGCTGTTGACGGGCAAGTACATGGATGGAGCTGTGCCGGAAAGGTCGCGTAAGTCAATCAATCCCGGACTTGGCGGGCGTGCATCTGAGCGCGCCGATGCGGCCGCGCGCGCATATGTTGAGGTTGCACGAGCACATGATCTGGATCCGACGCATATGGCCTTGGCTTGGTGTCGCCAGCGACCGTTTATGGCATCGGTTATTTTTGGCGCAACCACATCTGAGCAATTGGCGCATATCATTGAGATGAAAGATCTGGAGTTACCTGAGGCGGTGATGACAGAATTGGATAAGGTGCATCGGGCCCATCCAATGCCGTATTAATCTAGGTTCTGATTTGGACGCCTGCGGCGGGCGGGGGGGCTCCCGCCGATTGCGCAGGCATTACATGCCTGTTGATCTGTTGGGCCGGGCGCCGCTTTGCGGCGGCGCCTGTGTTTACGGATGAGGCATGACTAATGCTGGCGCTGGGCGCTTGCGAAGCTTAGAATTTGCGCACCAGTTACAACGTTGTTTTGGGCTTGGCGCAGGTCGCGGGCAGAATTGCCGTGGGCCGTGCGAAAGGCACGTGCAAAGCTGGATTGTGATGTAAAGCCGGTTGCCTGAGCAATTTCCATCAACGGCAGATCGGTGTCTGTCACCAACCGGCGAGCTTCGGCGAGGCGCAGTTGCAAATAATGGTCCTGCGGTGTCGTATTGAGACGCAGGCGAAATTGTTGCTGCAAGCTGCGCGCGCTGGTGCCAAGAGTTTCGGCAATGTTCGCCAGCGGCAGCGGTTCGTCCAAGGCGGCCTCCATCAACGCATTTGCCTTGGCTGTCAGAGCGTTGTGCTTGTGGCGACCTGAGGTGGCCAAACGGCTTTGTGGGCGGGCTGGTGTGCCTGGGCCGTCGTAAAGGAACAATCCTGCAACACGATCCGCAAAGCCTGCGCCATGACGGGCAGTGATGATATGCAGCATCATCTCGACTGCAGGGGTTGCGCCACCCGAGGTCATGCGGCTTTGGGATACTGTAAAGCGATCGGTTCGGCAGTCCACTTGGGGGAAACGGGCTGAAAAATTCTCAAGATCTTCCCAGTGAGTGGTTGCGGGGTGATTGTCGAGCAGGCCTGCTTCGGCCATCAGCCATGGACCACCGTCGACACCGGCGATCATTGCACCTGTGGCCGCGATGCGGCGCAAACCTGCAAGCAGGCTGGGGGTTGCGTGGCGGGCCAGTTGAAATCCTGCGACAACAATCAGGAGATCACAGTCGGTAAGGCGAGCCAGTGGGAAGGATGGAACCGTGAGGCCAGACGTCAGCATCGGGATATCCCCCGAGGCATTAACGTAGTCCCAATCAAAGACCGGACGCCCCGCGAGTCGGTTGGCTGCGCGCATTGGGTCAATCGCGGCTGCAAAGCTGAGCGTGTTGCTGTCGTCAAGCACAAGAACGGCCGTTTTTAGCGGGCGATTTTCGGGTTGCAGTATGTTTTTTGCGGATTTCATCAAGTGGGATTCGCTTTGTGATAAGTCTTGCCGACAAGCCTGCGGCAGAGTCGTGAACAGTGCAAATTGGAATCCGGGGAGAAGCCTGGGGATAACTCATGGCAAAACTCTGTACATTTAAGGGAAAACGAAAATGCCGCTTAAAATGAGCCGTGAGGTCTTTATTACCGCTGCTGTCACAGGTTCGGGCAGCACGCAAGATCGCAGTCCACATGTGCCGCGCGCGCCTAAAGAGATCGCAGAAAGTGCGATTGCAGCGGCCAAGGCAGGCGCTGCGATTGTGCATTGTCATGTGCGTGATCCGGAGACGGGCGCGCCCTCACGGGATTTGGCGCTGTATCGTGAGCTGACAGATCGTGTGCGTGACAGTGATACGGATGTCGTCTTGAACCTGACGGCTGGTATGGGCGGTGATATTGTTTTCGGTGATGTGGAGGCCCCGTTCCCGGTGAAGGAAAGCGGTACGGATATGATCGGGGCAACGCAGCGCGTGGCACATGTGGCGGATTGTTTGCCAGAAATCTGCACGCTGGATTGCGGTACGATGAATTTCGCCGAGGCCGATTATGTGATGACGAACACGCCGGGGATGCTGCGTGCTATGGGGCAGATGATGACGGATTTGGGTGTTAAAGCTGAAATTGAGGCTTTTGATACCGGCCATCTCTGGTTTGCCAAACAGTTGGTAGCAGAAGGTATTTTGGAGCCAAATGCTTTGGTGCAGCTGTGCATGGGAGTCCCTTGGGGTGCGCCAAATGATTTGAATACCTTTATGGCAATGGTGAATGCGGTGCCGGAAGAATGGACGTTTTCAGCATTTTCGCTAGGACGTGATCAGATGGCTTATGTCGCCGCAGCAGTTTTGGCAGGGGGGAATGTACGGGTTGGTTTGGAAGACAATCTGTGGCTTGAAAAGGGCGTATTGGCCGAGAATTACCAATTGGTCGAAAGGGCCGCTGCGATTGTGTCCAATATGGGTGCACGGGTGATTGGCCCACAAGAGGTCCGCGAAAAACTTGGCCTGACCAAACGCGCATCTCTTGTGAAGTAAATAAACGTGCAAGGAGGCGGCGTCGCAGCAGCCCATCGAGGGCTGCTGCGACGCGGTCCTGGCCAAAGGCCAGGATCCCCGCTCCTACGCGCAGGTCAGGATGAGAGGAAAACGATATGAAAATTGCGGCGATTATTGGAGGCGGAGTGATTGGCGGCGGCTGGGCTGCGCGCTTTTTGCTGAACGGTTGGGATGTCCGGGTGTTTGACCCGGATCCTGAGGCGGAGCGTAAAATCAACGAGGTCTTGTCTAATGCGCGCCGATCTCTGCCGGGTTTGGGAAATGTTGTTCTGCCTGCTGAGGGCGCATTGAGTTTTCATGATACCTTGCCTGAGGCTGTCGCGGGTGCCGATTGGGTGCAGGAAAGCGTACCTGAACGTCTGGACCTCAAGATGGACGTCTATGCACAGCTAACCGCAGCATGTGACGATCGGACAATCATTGGGTCATCAACATCGGGATTTAAACCATCCGAGCTGCAGGCAGGCAGTGCGAATCCGGGTCAGATCATGGTCGCGCATCCTTTTAATCCAGTCTACCTGTTGCCACTTGTGGAATTGGTCACGACATCAGCGAATGATGCAGAGCGGGTTGCAACGGCCAAAGAAATCATTTCGTCGTTGGGCATGCATCCGTTGCATATCCGAAAAGAGATTGATGCGCATGTTGCGGATCGCCTGCTAGAGGCCGTTTGGCGTGAATCTTTGTGGTTGGTCAAAGATGGGATCGTCACCACAGAAGAACTGGATGACGCGATCCGCTATGGCTTTGGTATTCGCTGGGCACAGATGGGGTTGTTTGAGACCTATCGCGTCGCGGGCGGAGAAGCGGGAATGAAACATTTCATGGCGCAATTTGGCCCCGCATTGAAGTGGCCATGGACCAAGTTGATGGATGTGCCTGAGTTTACCGACGACTTGGTTGATTTGATTGCGGACCAATCTGATGCGCAATCGGGACAGCACTCGATCCGCGATCTCGAACGGATCCGTGATGATAATCTGGTTGGCATGATGCGGGCCTTATCGGCAAACGATTGGGGGGCAGGCAAATTACAAAACGCGCATGACGCGGCACGCATGGCGGATGCAGGGCTTGCGCGCACACTGGCAGAGATTGAGGATCTGTCGCAGCCGATCCTGACACAGGCCCGGGTCGTTCCGCTAGATTGGGTGGATTATAATGGCCATATGACCGAAAGCCGGTATTTGGATGCTTTTGCCCAGTCGACAGATCGTTTGATGGAAATTATCGGTTGCGATGACGCGTATATTGCCAACGGCGGCAGTTATTTTACGGCTGAAACGCATATTCGCCATCTCGACGAAGTTCACGCAGGTGATGTGATTCACGTGAAAACACGTGTGATTATGGGAGCAGGCAAAAAGATGCATTTGTGGCACGAGATGACCGCTGGAGAGCGGTTGTTGGCGACGGGGGAACATATGTTGTTACACGTGAATCTGAAAACGCGCCGCGCCTCTGCACCTGCTGCAGATATCGAAGCGAACCTCGTAAAAATTGCACAGAAGCAAGCCAAATTGGTGGCACCCGACGGATTAGGCCGCAGTATCGGAGCACCGAGATAAGGCGGATTTTGAGGGTGTTTGCAGGTGCTTTGGCGTTTGGAAAAGGTCTGGGGCCTTGGCACGTATCTCCATATCCATTTGGGCGCTTCGTGGCGGTTTTGTCGATGGTGACACGAAATTTTGGCCTAGGGGGATAATCTCACTGTGAGGCGCACGGCGAAGCTGTCATAGGTCGGATATGATTTTATGGATTTTTATCTCCTTTTCGGCCGCGACCTTTCAGACCGTGCGCTTTATGCTGCAAAAACTGCTTGCGACTGTCACGCTGACACCTGCAGGGGCGACGTTTTCGCGATTTTTCTATTCGGCGCCCTTTGTTTGGCTGGGGTTGGGCCTTTATCTAATAGGCAGCGGGCGCGCATTCCCTGACCTCACGATAGAGTTCTGGATATATGCCTTGGTTGGCGGCTTGTTTCAGATATTGGGCACGATTTGTGTGGTGTCCCTCTTTAAACAGCGCAATTTCGCCGTTGGTATCACATTTATGAAGACCGAAGTGATCCAGACAGCATTGGTTGGTTTGGTGCTGTTGGGGGATCAAATCAACCTAGGAGGATGGTGTGCGATTTTTGCCGGCGTTGTCGCTGTCCTGATACTGTCGAAGCCGCCCAAGGTCGAAGGTGTTTGGTGGCAACATTTGGGGTCTCTTGCTTCAGTGATCGGGCTCGGGTCTGGTGCGTTTTTAGGCATTTCAGCAGTCAGTTACCGTGCGGCTGCTTTGACGTTGGGAACAGAGGACGCAGCCTTTCGGGCGGCTGTGACTTTGGGCTGCGTGGTTGCATTGCAAGTGGTGTTGATGCTGGTGTGGCTGGTGCTGCGGGATCGACAGGAAATAATCCGTGTGTGGCAAGCACGCAGTATTGCGGTTTGGGTCGGGCTAACCAGCCTTGCGGGTTCATTTTGCTGGTTTTGGGCCTTTGCCTTGCAAAACGCGGCCTATGTTAAAGCAGTGGGGCAGGTTGAATTGATCCTCGCCATGGCGGCTTCGGTTTTGTTTTTTCACGAAACAATCAGCCGCCGGGAACTTTGGGGGATGGGTTTGTTATGCCTGTCGATCCTTGGGTTGATCTTATCGATTTAGGGTATTTTCGCTTGCAAGGCGTTGAGGTGTCGAAACTGGCTGCCGGTGCTATTGTCGTAAAACGGAACAGTGGCGGGTGCCTGGCGACAGGTCACGCGCTCGCTTACTTGGGTGAGGACAACACGCGTGATAAAGGGGAGATCATAATTTGCAGTCTGTGCCAGTGGAACCCATTGCAGATGTGATAACTCGTCTGAGGCTTGCGAAAAATCATCAAGGTTTCCCGATAGGGCACTGGCGTCCATTAAGAAAAACCGGGCATCAAAACGGCGAGTTTGGCCAGGTGGGGTGATCGCCCGAAACACGTATTGCAGGGACGAAGCATCAGGTTGATGCATGCGCAAGCCGGTTTCTTCCCACAGTTCGCGCAAAGCAGCGGCTGTCAGCGCATGTGCCGTGGCGTGGCTAGGGTGTTGCGCCAAACGAGATAAACAGGGGTCACTGATCGAGGCAGCGAGCTGTGCAAATGTATCCTCGGGGTCGACGGCGCCACCAGGAAAGACGAATTTATTGGGCATAAACGCAGCCTGTGTACCACGTTGCCCCATCAGAATACGCGGCGTATCACTGTCGCGGTCGCGCAGGACAATCACCGTGGCTGCGTCACGTATAGGCGGTTCTGATGTCATACCGAATTGCTAAACCCATACATGCGTTTGGCCCATTGATATGCGATCACGCATCCCTTGAGACGTGGCAAAAGATAAAGCGTTAGGGCGAGACATAGCACCGAAAAGACCAGGATTGATATCCACGGTCCCGGCCGAAGCTGGAAATACACGACATGCATAACCGGAGCTAAGAGGTGGCCAACCACTAGGATCGTCAAATAGGCAGGGCCGTCATCCGCGCGGTGGTTTGCAAGATCCTGCCCACAGGTGTCGCACTGGTCGCAGGTTTTAAGGTAGGCTTGGTACAGCGGCCCTGTGCCACAGTTTGGGCAGCGTTGTTGCCACCCTCGCCAAAGGGCAGGTTTTGTCTCGCGATTAGGCGATGTTACAGCTGTCTGGAATGATGTCTGGTCCGTCATATTCACCTCGTATTTGCGAGTATAGCGCGAGATCCAAGAACAGGTGAGAGAAATGTAAAGAAAGTGATCATTTCGCGACGGAAGACCGGCCGCAGTGCGTGTAATTCTCGAAAGCCTCAGAAAGGGTTAGTTGTGCGGGATACACGTGGATGATGACGCGGTTTAAATTGATTTGTAAGACTGCTGCTGCCGTCATATTTGTGACCTTAAGCGGGTTTGGCGCGACGCAGGTTGGTGCGCGGTCGAATGTAGGCCAAGGAAGTGGCATACATGACTTTGAACGTTTAGATCTCAATGGAGATGGCGAGATAACGCGTGTTGAAGTTCAGGCGCGCAAAGTCGCCCGGTTTGCGCGCATTGACGTAAATAATGATGGAAAAATCACGTCATCAGAAATGATTGCAGTACACAACGTCTCTCTAGGGGATAAGGCTCTCAAACGGGCAGCAATGATGATTGATAAATTTGATCGTGATCAAGACGGTGCGCTGACTGCGGAGGAAATGCCCAATGGCGAGGGAAAGCTGTTCGAACGTGCTGATGCAAATGGCGACGGCGCTGTTTCACAAAAGGAGTTTGACACATCCAAGTCAGAAAGGTCTGTGAAAATGAAAAAACCTGCCTATCAGAATGATGTTCTACATGGGAAAGCGGGAGAATAGACCTGGTTTGTGATCGTTAAGTGTTAAACTCTGCATTTTCAAAAGTGCTGCGGCACAAAGCTTTGGGGCAAGGCGCGGCGGTTGCTGTATCTGACCCTGCTAAGCGGGATGCGGCTTTGTTGCGCCGCTACGCGTCTGGAGATTCACGTGCTGCGGTTGAGTTAACCAATAAGTTAACGCCGCGTGCCTTTGCAGTTGCTTACCGTGTCTTACGGGATCGGGCAGAGGCGGAGGATGTGGCGCAAGAAGCATTGTTACGGCTGTGGAAAATTGCACCACATTGGGATGATCAAGGGGCTCAGGTCTCGACTTGGTTGTATCGGGTGGTGATGAATTTATGCATCGATATCAAGCGTCGCCAACGTGGGGGAACTGTAGATCTGGATGATGTTCCAGAGCCGGTAGACCCCTCCAGTAGCGCGTTTGAGGATGTGCAAGAAAGCGCGCGTTATTATGCGCTGATGGAAGCATTAGATCTGTTGCCAGACCGACAGCGGCAAGCCGTGATTTTGCGCCATTTAGAAGAGCTTAGCAATCCTGAGATTGCCGAGGTTTTAGAGGTAAGCATTGAAGCAGTCGAGAGTTTGATCGCGCGGGGAAAGCGGGCTTTGATTAAGGCATTGGGTGATCGAAAGGGTGAATTGGGGTATTACGATGGTTGATGAAACAGATTTCGAACGAGGTGATATAGATCTTGAACAGGTGTTCCTAAAGGCACGACAAACGACACCGCAGATGTCACAGCGGCTACAAGATGCGGTGTTGGCGGATGCACTTGCTTTTTTACCTCAGTCACAGGTGGAAATGGATATCAAGGCTAAGCCTGAGACACGAACCTCATCAACAGACAGTGCGTTTCGTATGTTGCGGCGGAATGTGAAAGATATCGTTGGTGGTTGGCACGCTTTAGGAGGCTTGGCTGTGGCCTCGGTTGTTGGAGTGTGGTTTGGCGCAGCACCGCCGACATTTTTAGGCGGATACCAATCTTTGGCGCTGGCGACGCTTTATGGTGATACGTCGTTTTATGATAATGTTTTGGATGATTTCGATTTAGCGATTGTCCTAAATGAGGATCTAAAATGACAAATGAAGGTCATGCCGTGAAATCTACACGCAGGTTGCGTCTGGCATTTTTAGTGTCATGCGCGATAAATTTAGTAATGGCGGGAACTTTTGTAGGGGCGCTTTTGCATGGTCGAGAGCAGCATGAGGCACCTCGTCATCATGCCCCCGAAGCATCGATGCTTATCGGAGGTGCTGTTTTTCGCGGGCTAGATCGCCCCGAACGTATGGCTTTGCGCGAATTGGCCCGGGGAGAGTATCCTGATATTCTGGCACGTCGCAGGGCTGAGGCCGAGACGCTGCTGGAACTGATCCGGATGCCCACGCTGGATGCCGAGGCCCTGCGCGCTGCCATTGCCGTACAGCATGAGCGTTTGAGTTCTATTCACAGCGCGATGCAAGATGTGTGGATCGAAAAAGTGGCCTCTATGTCACAAGATGAGCGCATCCGTCTGGCGGACCAGGTGCACAATCATCTCAGACACCCGCCTCGCCCTTAGATTTGCAGGTATAAGCGGGAACAAGGCTAAATGCATCTGTCGTGGTGCCAATGTGAGACCCGTTTGTCTGATAAGTAAAATGCGCTGCAGGCAGGTTCTCACAAAATTATAAGCACGGGCGATGCTTGGCTGCCTGTATTCTTGATCGTGTTTTATCTGCAATCAAAGTCAGATCCCGATTAGCATACATTTATATGTACAGCGCGGGCGTCTCTTCATGCGTTTGTGGATGTCATTGTGTTGTCAGATTGGTTAGGAACATGGTCCTAAGGCGCATGAGCTGTGTCTGCCGTTATTTAAGCGAGGGTAATATGCCGGTTTCCGCCGATCAAGCCGAAGTTATTGGTCTACAAGTTCTGGGCTGGTTGGCCGCGAAAGATGAGCTTCTTACGGTGTTCATGGGAGCCAGCGGTAGCAGTGTCGACGATTTTAAAGAACGCGCACAAGATCCAGAATTTTTGGGGGCAGTGTTAGATTTCATTTTGATGGATGACAGCTGGGTAATTGAATTTTGCGATGGTCAGGGCATGGAATATACCAAACTGGCCGAAGCGCGCATGGCATTGCCGGGTGGTGCACAGCCGCATTGGACGTGACGTTTCCAAGAAAACCCTGCAGGCAGATATACGGATTTAGGATAAAGAAATGACGATAAAAGCACTGTTGTTTGATAAGGACGGCACGCTGTTTGAATTCACAAAAACATGGGCTGGATGGACGCGCAGTGTTTTGCAAGGTTTGGCTGCTGGTGATAAAAGTCAGCTTGAAGGCATGGCAGCGGCTATTGGTTTCGATCTTAGCCGTGATTGTTATGACAAAGACAGTGTTGCGATCGCAGGGACAACCGCGCAAATTGTAGACTGCTTACTGCCATTTGCACCTGATTTTACGCATGATCAATTGCGGCGATATCTCGACGCGCAGGCTGCACAGTTAGAGCCAAGCGAGGCAGTGCCGCTCAAAGCGTATTTGAAGGATCTAAAAGCGCAGGGGTATCGGTTAGGGGTGATGACAAACGACAGCGAAGCAGCGGCACGACAACAGTTGCACCGGGTAGGGGCTCTGGATCAATTCGATATGGTGATTGGGGCGGATAGTGGTTTTGGGGCCAAACCGTCACCTGACCCGCTGTTAGCTTTTTGCGCGCATGTTGATGTGCAGGCGTCTGCGACTGCAATGGTGGGCGATAGCCTACATGACCTTATTTCTGGGCGTGCGGCTGGAATGACGACGATTGCGGTGCTGACAGGTATTGCAACCCAAGAGACGCTGAGTGCAGAGGCTGATGTGGTGTTGCCTGATATCGGACAAATTCCCGATTGGCTGACGCATCGACATCTTTCTTGATGTATACCTTCAAACTGTCGATTGATCTGCTGTACTTTGATCCTTGTAGGAGCTTGGTCCAGACGACAGGTTTTAAAGCTATTTTGGGATCAATGACAGGTGATGTAAAGTCAGGTTATGTTATCGTTATCCGTATTATAAACGTATTAAAATCTAGGTTCGGCAAGTATTGGCGCGCCTAGACCATAAGGGTTTTCTTTCTTGTAAAAAAAGATAACATCGCCCGAAGACCTTGTCGTAACACGTTGTTGGGCCTTTGTTAAGACCTGGGTTATAAGGTATGTCTACAAGTATCTGAGGGAGCCTCATGCACGGTTTGGTCAACACAGCGATACAAGCCTTCGTGGTGAGTACTTACGGCGAGGATCGCTGGAAGGAAATCATGGAGGGTGCAGAGCTCGGGTTCTCCGAATTCGAAGCTATGCTCATTTATCCGGATGAGCAATCACAGAGCATGCTGACGACTCTGGAAAAGACGCTAGAGCGTCCCTTACCAGAGATTCTTGAGGATCTGGGTACTTTCCTTGTCTCAAATCCAAAAGTAGAGGCTCTACGCCGACTATTGCGATTTAGCGGCGTTAATTATTCAGAGTTTCTGCAATCACTGGATGATTTATCTGATCGTGCACGGCTTGCGGTATCTGACCTAGACCTGCCAAGTTTAGAGCTGATTGAAATGTCCTCTGGTACGTTTGAGTTGTGGTGTCATGAGGGCATCCCTGGATATGCATATGTTATGATGGGTGTGTTGCGTGCGATGGCTGATGATTATGGCAGTCTTGTTATTCTCGACTATGTGGGTAAGCGAGATAATGTAGAAGTCATCGCAATTTCCGTTGTGGATACGGAATTTGCCGAAGGGCGGAGTTTTGAATTAGGGGCACACCCGTTATGAAGATCGAGTTGGACCAGTTCTGGAGTATAGCTGACCAGCTCTCGCCGATGCACCTTGGTATCGATCACACTGGGCGTATCTTAAGTTCTGGTAAGACACTCAACAAAATGATGAGTGATACGGATTTTGCACAGACAAATTTTTTCGATCTGTTTCAGATTTTGCGTCCACGGGGCTTAAAAACCGTTGATGATTTGATGAAGGCTGAAGGGGTCAAACTTCATATCCAGATGCGCGGCGGAGCCGAGACACGTATGAAGGCTGTTCTTGCGAAATTGCCTAATGGTTACGGAGCTTTTCTTCATCTGTCCTTTGGGATCTCTGTCGTCGAAGCTGTGCGCGATTACAAACTGACGGCTGCGGATTTTGCGGTGACGGATCAGACGATTGAGATGCTTTATCTTGTCGAGGCTAAATCGGCAGCGATGAATGCGTCACGCCAGCTAAATTCACGTTTGCAAGGGGCCAAGATCGCGGCCGAAGAGCAGGCATTTACGGATACGTTGACAGGTTTGAAAAACCGTCGTGCTATGGATCATGTGTTGGATCGCCTGATTTCAACGGGTAAAGAATTTTCATTGATGCACTTGGACTTGGATCTCTTTAAGCAGGTCAATGATACATTAGGACATGCGGCTGGGGATGCTGTTTTACAACGCGTTGCAGCGATCATGGTGGACAGTATTCGCGAGGGAGATACGGTTGCGCGTATTGGTGGGGATGAATTCGTATTTATTTTCAACGGCATGCTGGATCGTGATCGTATTAAAATTCTAGCGGATCGTCTCATTCGCCAAATCGAAGAACCAATCAGTTTCGGGAAAGAAATTTGCAGAATTTCGGCATCGGCTGGTACAACTTTGTCGACATGCATGATGAAACCTTCTGCAGCGGTTTTATTGCAACAAGCCGATCATGCACTTTATGCAGCGAAAGGGCGCGGACGAGCGCAACATGTGTTTTTCGGTCCCGGAATAGAAGCGGAGTTCTCCAAGCCGGGCGTGATCGCCGACAATGAACAAAAACCTAAAACGGCTTAAACACCTTTGCCGCGCTTACGCTCCGGTCTCTCAGTTCATTTATGCAGCTTTTCATTCGTGGGCCAATTGGCTTTTGCCTCCCAGCTATGAATGACGCTTCTGTGGCTTGTAGAGCCCATTAATATATTGGCAGATTGCCTTTTCCGTTCATCAATGCTTCTAAGCCATGTCTGGACATGCGCTTCGAGTCCGTCGATCTGCGCCTTGATGCCAGCCGGTCGAATAAGACCGCCGAGGTGGACGCGATGTACAAGATGCTTGACCGGATCGATGAGCGCTTTGGCGTACCCTCGCAGCCATCATCCAAAACCTCCCGCAACTGGCCAGACTCAAGCCAATGTCGCCCGTCGCAAGTTGAAGCGGCGGCTACGTCTTAGACATCTGAACGAAATGCAACTGATACCTCAAACACGCCTACCGAAATCGAAGGCTGTTTCAACGAAATCGGACGACTTTGTCATTTTTCTGCATCGCAGCCCAAGACCGCTTTCGGGAAACAGACAATCTGACTCCAGAAGTATTGATTCATTGCCGCCGTTAAGGGGGCATCAGTTATACTGCACTGAAGCTCGAAAATCTTTAATGTTTGTTACAACTCCACGCGCACGGATCTATCCTTTAAATGTTGGTGTCGGAAAACTATCCCTCTCAAAGGCATTCATGTGAGTTCGCAAAATCTTGATAAACTCACGGGCCATTCTAGGCACGGGTTGATCTTCAGGCATCGCGACGACGTATGGGTATTCTATTTGCGGCTCAAATCTTCGTATCACAACGCCATTATTGCACCACGGTCCCGCTGCGAAAGGCTCGATGAGACCAATTGCTAGGTTTTGGGCGATCATCGCATATCCTGTGTGTGAACTTTGCGTTCCAAAATCCGAACGAAATTGGACAGCGGCCTTATCGAGCACTGCTTTGGTGTCGTCCCAGTTCATATTTCCCTCTGGTAGGATCCGTAAAACGTTCTCCCCAGCTACGTCTTCCGGTGTGATGATTTCCTTTTGAGCCAAAGGATGCGTTTCATGCATGGCGCAGATATGCGCGACATTGGCCAAGGTCATTTGTTCAATGCCAGGCAAATCCGGAAAGGCATGAGCGATTCCTAGATCGGTCTGAAACGTCTGTAGGCGCAGCGCGATTTGAGAGAACGATGCCGTTTCAATCTCTACCGCTGCTTTTTTATGCGTTTGGTGGAACTCCTCGATTGCCTTCGGGAGAACCCCAGTCGAAAGCGCAGGGGTCGCGCTGATCTTGAGGGCGCCACCGCCTTGCTCTCTAATTTGCTTAGCTGACTTCTCTAATTCATCAATCCCGATAAAGAACCGTTCAACGCCGTTAAAGAACTTGAGAGCTTCTGGTGTGGGCACGAGGCGCCCCTTGACCCTATCGAAGAGATTGAAACTCAAGTGAATTTCTAATTCACTGATCAATCGGCTAACAGCGGGTTGTGTCACGCACATTAAGTCTGCGGCTTTTGCTGTTGTGCCCGCTTGCATGACATTTCTGAAGGCTTCGAGTTGACGATGCTTCATTTTGCACCCTGTTTTGTATTAGTTTTTCGCATATGATTATAAGTTTAAATAACTTGATGTGATGATCTTTTCTAGCTCTCTTTTTCGAAACCTTTAAGGATTGAGAGAAAATGAAGAAGCCAAAGATCCTGATTGCTGGATATGGTAGCTGGGCGAAGACAAAGGAGAGCCCAGCGGAAGCAATTGCGTTGGAGTTGGGGACACGCAGGTGGGATTGTTGCGAGGCGAGCGGTGTTGGTTTGCCTGTCGACACGACTGTTCTTTCTACTGAGATCGACGCACTTCTTGCCAAACATTCACCAGATGTAAGGATCGGTGTCGGTGTCGGTGTCGGTGTCGGTGTCGGTGTTTCATCAGCAGCGAATGTTCAAGCTGAATTGATCGGTATCAATTGGCGTGCCTTTGATGTTCCCGACGCCGGTGGCAACAGGGTTGACGGAGAGGCGATCATTGAAGACGGACCCGCAGCCTATCGCGCAACCCTACCTAATTTTGAGATTGTGGAGGGAATAAAGGCCGCAGGCATTCCTTCCGAGGTTTCTTTTCACGCGGGAACACATCTGTGTAACCAGATGCTTTACATGACGGCGCATCAGATCGAAGCACGTGGCCTGCGTACTTTGACCGGTTTTATCCACGTGCCCAAAACGCCCGCCAATCTATTTGAACTAGACGATCCCAAGATGAACAAACCGTCCATGAGCCTCGTGCATAGCAGAGCGGCTGTGGCGTGCTGTGTTGAAACGACTGCGCATGCACTTATTGCGCAATACGAAAAATGTGCGTGAGGAGATCATAAATATGCCAGCCACTTCTTCCCCGATCCTTTCTGTTCAGGACATGACCATCGAATTTGGTGTCGGCGATTTTGCTGTGCGCGCCGTTGACGGTTTGTCCTTTGATTTACAGGCGAACAAGACACTCGCGATTGTAGGGGAGTCCGGCTCAGGCAAGTCGATCTCGTCTCTTGCTTTACTGGGCTTGCTCAAAAATATCGGGGGGAGAGTAACCACCGGTCGCATGGCGTTTCAAAGTGCATTGTTGGGTGATACTGTTGATTTGGCTCAAGCATCCGAGCAGGAATTACGGCAAATTCGCGGCAATGAAATCGCGATGATTTTCCAAGAACCGATGACGTCTTTGAACCCGGTGTTCACCATTGGCGCGCAGATGGTCGAAACCTTGGTACTACACCAAAAACTCAGCAAAAAAGAAGCCAGAGCGAAGGCTTTGGAATTCCTTGATCTGGTGAGGCTTCCAAATGCAAAACGACTACTGGACAGTTATCCGCATCAACTGTCGGGCGGGATGCGTCAACGGGTCATGATTGCGATGGCGATTTGCTGTGAGCCGAAAATCCTGATCGCAGATGAGCCGACAACAGCCTTGGATGTGACCATTCAAGCACAAATCTTGCATATTATCCGAGACCTTCAAGCCGAGCTCGGAACGGCGGTGATCTTTATCAGTCACGATATGGGTGTGGTGTCCGAAATGGCGGACGATGTTTTGGTGATGAAGGCTAGCAAATTTGTCGAATCCGGCACCGTGAAAGAGGTTCTTGGCGCGCCGAAAGCAGATTATACAAAGGCGCTTCTAGCGGCGGTCCCAAGGATCGGCAGCATGACGGGAACGCAGGCACCAAAACTCTTTGATATCCCTGGCGTGACGGTTGCGTCGACGTCAGGAAAAGCAATCAATGAGGTGATCGACGTGAATGTCGCCCCTGTTTTGGAGATCGAGGATCTAACGACGCGGTATGATATCCGTGGTGGGTTATTCAACAAAGTTACCCATAGGGTACACGCTGCCGAGAAGGTTTCTTTCAAGATTTATCCAGGAGAGACACTGGCCCTCGTCGGGGAATCAGGAAGCGGGAAATCTACGGTTGGCAAAACCATCCAGCAGCTTGTTGAGCCGGTTTCTGGGGCAATGCGTTATCATGGACGTGATATATTTTCGTTGCCGGCAGAAGAACGTAAGGTGTTTCAAAAACAAACGCAGTACGTCTTCCAAGATCCTTATGGTTCCATGAACCCTCGAAAAACGGTGGGGGAAAGTCTTGTGGAGCCAGCTTGGGTGCATGGGCTTGTGAAGACCAAAACTCAGGCACGCGACCTGGCGGCGGACCTTTTGACCAAAGTGGATTTGCCAGCCGAATACGCAGGGCGCTATCCGCATCAATTTTCCGGTGGGCAACGCCAGCGGGTTTGTATTGCGCGCGCACTCGCCTGCAACCCAAGTTTGGTGATTGCTGACGAAGCCGTATCAGCACTGGATGTTTCAGTGCAGGCGCAGGTCGTAAACCTGATGATGAAATTACAGGCTGACCATAACTTATCTTACCTGTTTATTACCCATGACATGGCGGTAGTTGAACGCGTCAGCCACCGTGTTGCGGTGATGTATTTGGGGCAGATCGTTGAATTAGGAACGCGCCAACAGATTTTCGAGAACCCGCAGCATCCCTACACAAAACGGCTCTTGGCGGCTGTTCCCGTCCTAGACCCCGGTCATCGGCCCAATCGCCCCCCTCTTGAAGGAGAAATCCCTAGCGCCACGCGCGCTGTAGGTGATGAACCAGAAATTGTCACGTTTCGGCAAGTTAGCGAAGGCCACTTCGTCGGAACCTGAGACGACGCTTTTTAAAACCAACAAAGACAGGGCCGCAAAGGCTCGAATTTCAACTGAACGGAGAACGAGATGTCATTAACGAAAAACGTTTTGGTAAAAAACGCCCTGCGTGCAGCCCTTTTGACTACGACCCTATGTGCGACAGTCCCGGCAACGTCTTTTGCGGAAACCGTGTTGAACGTGGCGCAGCGTCAAGATCCGCAGAACCTTGATCCAATCGATACGTTCCTTCTGTCATGGGGGTCGATTGCCAGCAACGTATTCGAAGGGTTGGTATTCCGCGGCGAAGATCTACAACTGCAGCCAGGTCTAGCGACTGGCTGGGAGTTCCTAGATGATGAGACGCGTATCCGCTTTACGCTTCGTGAAGGCGTAGAATTTCATAATGGCGAACCGTTCAATGCAGAGGCCGTTAAATACACCTTTGATCGCCTTCTCGGGGAACAGGGCGAACAAGGGCCACAGCGCAGCAATTATACCTCAATTAGCGAAGTTATTGTGATTGACGAGTTCACCGTTGATTTCATGATGGATCATCCTGATCCAGTGTTGATTACGAAGTTGGCGGGCTATGGTGCGATGATCGTTCCGCCGCAATATATCAAGGAAGTTGGCGAAGAAGTCTTTGATATGAAACCGGTCGGGACAGGTCCGTTTAAGGTCGCTAATTATCAACCAACCGTTGGTGTACGTCTCGAAAAATCTGACACCTATTGGAACGGTGAAGCGCAAATGGACGTTGTTGATATTCGCTTCATCTCTGAAGACGCAACGCGTATCGCAGAGCTTTTGTCTGGCGGCGTGGATATCGCGTTAAACATTCCAAAGCCATCTGTCGAAACCATTCAAAACAACCAAAACGTAGATCTCGTTTCTGTTGATGGTCCGACGGTTGTGATCAATCGTTTTAACACGCAAACCGGCATCACGACCAACCCGTTGGTACGCCGTGCCATTGCGCACGCGGTTGATACAAACGCCATCATTGAGGCGATGCTAGGCGGACTGGCGAGCCCAATTTCTAGCGCCCAAGGCGAAAAATCATTTGGCAATGACCCTGAACTTATTCCCTATGCTTACGATCCTGAACTCGCCCAATCACTGCTCGCAGAAGTGGGCATTGAACCAGGTACCGAAATCACACTCGATTTCCCGGGTAACCTAGATACATTCCGCGAAGTGTCTCAGGTAATCGCAGCCTATCTTGGTCAAGTTGGGTTGAAACTGAATGTGCGCCCGCACGAAAACAGCGTTTACTTCAATGATATCCTTCCGAACGGAAAAACGGGTGAACTTTACTACTTTGGTTGGGGTGGTTGGACCTTCGATTTCGATAACACAGCCTATCTTTTGTACCATACTGGCGAGCGTCAAAACCCTTATATCGAGGATGCGAAGCTTGATGAACTTTTGAATGCGCAGCGAGCGACTTACGATACCAAAGTGCGCCGTGAGTCCCTTCAGGCCGTCGCAAATTATGCGTATGAAAATGTCCTTGATCTGCCGCTTTACAACGAAGCGACACTTTATGGTGTTCACACTCATGTCCAAGGTTTCGTTCCTGCGCCGGATGATCGCGTCCGGTACATGAACGTGACGGTAGAATAACGTCACGCCACTTATGGCTCGAGGTATTTTACCTCGGGCTAGCCTTCCCAAAAGGAGTACAACCTTGCCTATATTACGGTTTATTCTACAGCGCGGCTTTCAAGCGATCCTTGTGACCGTGGCTGTGACGTTGTTTGTTGCTTTTGCTATCCGACTAACAGGTGACCCCGCGATCATTCTCGCCGGAGATTCTAGCGGCGTGACTGAAGACGATTTGGTGCGTATCCGTGAAGCACTGGGGTTGAACGATCCGTTTCTCGTTCAATATTTCGATTTCATCAAAAGTCTTGTGACGTTCGATTTCGGAGATTCGTTTTTCAGGGGTTCGATCAAAGATTTGATTTCGATTGCTCTTCCTTCAACCCTGCTCTTAGCAACGGCATCTATGGTCGTTTCTATCGTTCTATCTATTCCCTTGGGAATTTATTCTGCGCTGCATAAGGGGGGCATTTCCGATCAAATCATTCGCGTTTTGTCGTTGGTTGGCCTGTCGTTCCCGAATTTTTGGCTTGGCATTATGCTTGTGCTGTTATTGTCGATTACCTTCCCGATTTTTCCGGCGTCCGGCTTTAGCTCTTGGTCATCTCTTGCCCTTCCAGCGACGACGATCGGCATTATTTTGACTGCCACGAACGTGCGACTTGTACGCACGCAAATGTTGGAAACCCTTTCTGCGCAATACGTCATGGTGGCGCGCGCTAAGGGATTAGGAGAATGGTCCGTCGTTTACAAACACGCCCTGCGCAACGCTGCGATTTCGATTGTTACGTTTCTTGGTTTGCAGTTTGGCAATCTGATCGGTGGCCTCGTTATCATCGAGCTGGTGTTCAATTGGCCGGGAATGGGAACTTTGTCCATCGAGGCAATCTCACAGCGTGACTATCCGTTGCTGCAGGCGACTGTCTCAATTCTCGCGATCATGATCGTCGCGGTAAACTTGGCTGTGGACCTTGTCTACGGTCTGATTGATCCTCGAATTCGGGTAACCTAAATGTCAGATATCCATACTTCTCCCAAACGCAGCTGGTTCGCCCGCTTTTTTCTAAGCCGCTACGCAAGCTTTGAATTCATCATCGGCAGCTTTCTGACAGTCTCGTTGGTTGTGCTGGTTCTGCTTTCTGGCGTTTTATTCCCCGGTGGCGGGACCGAAGTGAATTTGATCGCGCGCCTAAGCGAGCCTTTCCAATCTAGTGATTTCCCCTTAGGGACAGATCCGTTAGGGCGCGATATTCTGGCGCGGATTGTGCATGGGGGGCGTATTTCCCTATTGGTAGGATTGTTCTCCGCGCTTGGCGCGGTGGTCGTTGGTACGGTTATCGGGCTCTTTGCAGGGTACTATCGGGGCTTTCTGGATGCATTTGTGATGCGTTTTGCTGATGTTCAACTTGCGCTGCCGTTCATCCTGATGGCGATCACCGTCATCGCTATCATTGGTCCCGGAATAGATCGGATCATCATTCTGATGATTGCGTCTCAATGGGTGCAATATGCGCGCCTCGTGCGTGGATCGGTGCTCAGCTTACGAGAACGGGAATTCGTTCAAGCGGCGCGCAGTTATGGGCAATCTAATCTCAAGATTATCTTTAGCCATATCTTGCCAAACGCAATGGGGCCGTTGATCATTTTGCTAACGTTGAACGTGGCCAACAACATTCTATTGGAGAGCTCTTTGACGTTCCTTGGGCTTGGCGCCGATCCTCAAACGCCAAGCTGGGGAGGGATGCTGTCGGAAGGCCGCAGTTATATACAAACCGCTTGGTGGGTCACTGTTTTTCCAGGGGTTGCGATCATGTTGACAGTGCTGGGCTTGAATTTGCTTGGTGACTGGTTACGGGATGAAATGGATCCACTGGGGCAGACGCGGTAATTTTGTCTTAGGTACCGATCTAGCAATGAAAAATTGAATTTCCTCCGCGAAAAAATGTAGGCTAAACGTACGCAAAACGCGGAGGAAATATAGGTGTGGACGATCAAGATTTCTCAAAAGGCGCCTTGTCTCTTCGCGCCATCTTTGAAACTCAGATTTCTGATATTTGGGTAATTGATCCAAACTATCCAAGCGCTGATCGGTAAGACCGATCAGAATGTGACGTGAACTTGGGGTCGACTTTCGATGCTGCGCCAAAAGCCGCGTCATCGAGGACGTCTAAATATTCTTTCACAGCGCGCGGCGCATCAGC
>CANMPD010000005.1 GCA_947499635.1 uncultured Paracoccaceae bacterium
TTTGTTCAGCGTCGACATTCCGACACCCAAATCATCAGCTACCTGCTTGCGCGTCAGCCCGCTGGTCAGTGCGATACGTACCGCATCTTGCAGGAATTCGTCCGTCCGTTTCAGTCTCATAATCAATCTCCTTTGTGGCAAAAAAATGCTATCAAAGGAGCGGCATCAAACCGTGACAGGTCCACAGTTGTCTATCACTGCTAGGAAAGAAGCTACCTAATGCCAGTTACAACAGTCGGCATCGATCTAGCCAAACATGTTTTTCAGGTCCACGGAATTACGAAGGATGGGGAGGCTCCGCCGACGAAGCACCAATTCATGCAGAGCGTGACCAAGGTCCTGATATTCGTCGACGAACAGCACCGGAAATCGTGCTCGCAGTGCGGCCCGTATCCAGCCATGCTGCTGAATCATACGAAAGGTAATCAGCCGCATGTCGTCGAATTCGATCAGCCTGCGGAGGCACAGTTCCGCGTCATAGGCTTCGATGAAATCTGTGAGCTCAGGATTGGGACCACGCCAGTCAGGCAGCAATCGGTTGACATCAAGCCGACGCTTTTCTTCGGCAAAGCCTCAACGACCATGGGGATCGAACTGATCGTCAAAAACCTGCGAATAAGCGACTTCGATCGCAGCACGGCACTCCGCCCGGCTAGCGACGCGGAAATCATCTGGCAGCAATCCGGGAAGACAGTGCGCATAGGGCAGGATCACCTGCGTGAGCGCAAAGCTGTGGACAGTGCCGATGAAGGCGCTATCTTTGGTAGCAATACCGAGTGCGGCGAGACGTGTCTCGAGTTCAATTGTGCATTCGTTATTGTAGGTAATACATGCGACTCCGCGCGGATCGACTACATCTTCAACGAGGCAGCGTGCCATCGCCGTGGTCAAAGTCTTGGTTTTGCCGCTGCCGGGTTCAGCCAGGACAACGCAATGGCCCCGCTCCTGAACAGCAGCGGCTTGTTCGGCGTTGAATGTAAGGTTTACCAGCGTGTGCGCCAGTGCAAGATAGCTAGATACGGTCGGCTAAGAACTTGATAGCGTTGGCGATATAGGTGGGGGGATGTGCGCCGTGGGGCAGCTTTCGGGTATTCTTGACACTCAAACGGCCCTTGCCGATATCTGCGATCATCGCGAGCAACTGCGCAGGGTCGACTTGCGTGTCGGCACGCCAAGTTGCAATGTGTTTGATGCGGATAGAACCGAACCCTTGTTCGGATAGGATATCGAGCAGCGTGCCGAGCAAGGCTGGTGTATTTGCGACCGAGACCTCGAAGGTCTGATAATTCAAAAACGCCCGCCGGTTCCCAGCCTTTGCTGAACGTAGCAAAATCGCAAGCGTCCCAATCGGCACGTTGCGCTGCCGAAAGCACTGCCTTTCCCGACAGCGACGCATAGGCATTCCAGATGTCGAGCTTGCGAGCCCTACCGCGCGGCGGCTTGGTGCCGTCGAGAGGGTCTCAATCGGTGACAACCGAAAACGGGAGGCCTAGACCGGCGGTGAGCTTGACATAGGGCGTAAAATTGACACCGGCGATGTTGCATATAGAGATGCCAAGCTGGTCAAGATTTAGCCCAACGCGTTGGCGAATGCTGGCATCAGCGTTTCCTCTGCGTCGCCTTCGATGAAGATGACGCCGTGCGAGAACAGAAGTTCAGAGCGCGTGGCGTTCAAGTAGCACTCAATATCATCAAGCTCCTCGGTCGTGACAGGAAGGTTCGCGAGAGAATAAGCATGCGCCTTTCCGTCTTGCTCCTTGAGGTGGACGATAGCGCGGAGTGGAGCGACTGCGGCAAGGGTTGGAGAGTGACTTGTTATGATTGGGATCGCCAGCCTTGAATAGTTTTTCAAACACGCCGCGCTGCAGTTGGGGGTGGAGATGTGCTTCAGGCTCTTCGATACACAGCAACGAATAGTTGCGTTCATTCTTCTCTCCGCGTTACGCAAGCTTGAGCGCGATCAGTGCGACGTTCGCTGAGCCGAGACTCTCCTCCGCGATGCCTCGCTTACCATTGTCGATGAACATGGAGATTGAACGAAACAGGCGGAGTGGGTCAGATGGTGCAAAACGCAGACGGGCATCGGTCTTTCTGTAGTCAAGGGAATTTTAGAAATTCTCTGGGGAGATTGGTATTAATCAAGCTGGGGTCGCCTCAGATCACAGCGGTATCGACTATCAGAACATCACATTTACCTTTTCGGCCCGGTCCAGTGGCGAAGACAAATACTGGATGAGGCGATCAGGAATGAAGCACAAGTTTTCGGTCAAAAGCTAATTTTTTAGCTTTTGACCATAACATACGAGCTGGTCATCGAGCCCACAGTTAACCATCCAACTTCAGTTTTCATGAGCCTATGTGTCTACACAGTTTGTGATGTCGTCATCTATTACAGCTCGGATCAAACCTGCTTTAGCAGAATGTATCGCAAGCACATTTTTGATGATACAGGCATGTCGGGTGGTGGTTTTAACATCGCGCAGGCCCCAATCGAAGAGTTCAAAGAGTTTCACCCTAGTTCGGTCCTTGTGATCGTCATTGAATCCGAATGCAGCCACTTCAATTGAAACTGGGGAAGGCTTGGAAAGCGATGGTGTTTAAACGGCGATTTGCCCGGCATGATCACTCCCAAAAAACCAAAGCCGCCAAACGGACCAATTAATACAACAGTTCGAAGTTCACACAGTGTGCGGCGTTTTGATAGGCCAGAGTTCCAGTAATCCTGCGCAAAGCACGAAACCGCCACCGGCCAGTTCTAATGGAGACAGGTATTCGCCTGCGATCAACGCCGCTGAAGCTGTGCCGATCACGACCTCGGACATCAAAAGGATCCCGATCCGCGCGGGGTCGAGCCTGACCGTCGCCCACATCAGCGCGATCATGATGCCCCCCCACCAGAGCCCACCGGTGCCAAGGGAGATGCCAAGTACCAGTCCGATGTTATCTATCTGTGGGATCGGTCCCAGCCATAGCCCAAGCATTAGGGCTGTTCCCGCGGCACCGATCGCAAAAACCCATGCTGCAACAGCGGGTTGGAGAGTTGACCGCAGCCGCATCCCAGTCGAGCCCACTGCCCAAAGCGCCCCCGATGTTAGCCCCATCCATTCTCCTAAATTTCGGGGGATCGGCATCGTGCCGTCTGCGCTGAGCATGATGGTGAGACCGATCAGCCCTGCTCCAATAGCCCAGACCCGCAGTAACGGCGTATGCCACCCGAAAATGAAGCGACCGATGAGTGTGCTCCAGACCGGGCTGAGAAAGAATAGTAAGACGGTGATTCCGATCTCTCCGTAGACAAAGGCCACCGAGTAGAGCGTGAAAGCCGCCCCGCCCAATGCGGTTGCCGCCACCCCAATCGGGTGCGCACTTCGGATGTTGACCCAATGCCACAGCGCCAGTGGCATCATCAGCAGGCAAGCCGCGCTCGTGATTGCGAAGGTTCCCCAGGCTCCGCCCACCCCGGCCTGATCAAGTGCTCGTACAGGCACCCAATAAAAGCCCCAGAGTGCACCGCTGGTGATCGCCAGAGCGCTTGCAAAGAAAGTGATCCGTGCCTGATTCATAGTGAGTGCGGTAGCGCAGCAGCAGGGCGGAAGCAAAGCAATTTCGTTAAGGAACAAAAGGGGTTATTGTCGCGGCGCGCAAAGTGATTGGGCTGGCGCCGATCTGCCTAAAAATTACTCTAAACAAAAATATAGCGCTAAAAAGCAATGAGATTTGCACTCATTGATCAAAACGCGCCAGCACTCAGGGACTGCATTCACTGTACTCATGTTTAATTGTAATCGCCGGCCAGATGTAACAATGTGATTTTCGGCCATGTACACATGTCGACCTGCTTCGCTGAAATGTTGGGTGTTTTAAGTTAGCCTGTGCTTCAATCGCTGTGCCGCCTAAAACTGTCCTCGGTTACGAACAGAGTTTTCCTATGGATTTCCAGTGTTGTAGTACAGCGCGAGCACTGACCCTTCAGGCAGATCGTATCGCAGGATCAAAGTTCTTTAACCGGGACAAAATTCAGAAATGTATTGCCGAAAAGCTGTGCTTCTGAGAGGAGAAATTCCCTTCCATTCTTTGTGTATTCGACATCGGAGGCCCGCAAACATGTCTCAAGGTCTTTGCTGTTGGAATATTTAAGATCCAGAGCCACGATAGCAGGTTCCCGGTCGCTCGTGACATGCGTTGAAAGAGGTCCGTAGAGCGCTTCGACCGCAGAACGGGTTAGCAATTGAACTCTGCCGTTTGCTGTTTCAAATGCAACACCGCCGTCGACTGAATGTGGTTCACCATACAGGCCGGAAAATTGGGCTGTTAGGGGCGTCATATCATCCTGTTCGGTCAATACGGTCGCCCCTGCATAGCCATGAACCGAATTCGGGTGCTCCATCCAAGATGGTACATAAATCAACTCAGGACGGTGCTGCTGGCACAGAAACAGCGACAGGCGCGGATAAGTTCGGTTTGGCAATAAGGCGAGAGAGGTTTTGGTGCGATCCTCGCGGCCGTCTGGCAATGTCACGTCACGGCCGAATTCGAGATGGCCCGCAACGTGGAGCCCAGCTTTTTCTGCAAAGGCGGCATCTTTGATTGAATCGGTGCTGTGCAGCGCTGACAGTGCGACGCCTTCACGCTGCTGGAGGTATTCATAAACATGACGCCCAAAGTAAAAATCACCTGCGGGGACTTCATCAATCAGTGTCGCGTCATAGATACCCATGATTTCCAGTAAGCAGCCTTGGAACATCGCGAGGCTGGTACTGGTTCCCCACGGGTGCATGCCGATCGGCGTCATGTTAAACCCCATTGAGATCAGCCTATCGCGCAAAGCGTGGATATCGTTCACGGCGATCAAAGGGTGATCTATACCAAAGGAGGCGTTCATGATGTTACTCCTGTGTCTCTCGGAAAGATACTTTGGCAAGACCAACGGGTCTCGCCTTTGCACCGACAACAACGGTTCTGGGCGCGACATCGGTGACGACCACCGCGCCTGCGGCCACATTGGCACCGGCCCCGACGGTCACGTTGCCAAGAATGGTCGCACCGGCCCCGATCACAGCACCGTCTCCGATGACCGGATGGCGCTGCGGTCCGCTGTCGGACAGGCTGCTGCCCAAAGTCACGTTATGCCAGATCGACACATCTTGTCCGATCACACAGGTTTCACCAGCCACAAATCCCAACCCATGGTCCAACCAAAAGCCGGCACCAATACGGGCGGCGGGGTGGATATCTGTTGAAAAAGCGCGCCCAAGACGCGACTTGATCGCGAGAGCGAGGGTGTGATCCCCCTCCTGCCATAGATGATGCGCGATGCGGTGGGCCATAACGGCGTGGACCCCACGTGCAAACAATAGGGTGGAAACTGCACCACCTGGCTCAAAGTTGCGCCGTGCCGTTTCTGTAATATCACGGAGGCTGAGGTCTACCAAACCGGGGTTGGCCGCGTAGATACCCCGCACTGTATCTGCGGATACGCCACCAAAAGCGGCCAAAATTTCGCCTGCGAGGTCGGCAAAATCGGCAAATCGCCGCGGCGCGATACCTAAAATGACTGATACCTCGGGAGTGTCATGCAAGAATGCTTCGGTGTCGGCGGTTAAAGTCATGGCATTGTCTTCATCGTTTTGCACCTTCAACCAGTGTTGCAAGACACTGAACCCCGACATTCCCAGTGCGGCCATACCCGCGATGAACCTCTACCCCCATCTGGGTCGACCGTTCGACAACAAATTCGGAGGTGCGATGCTCTTGGTCCGCCAAGTCCGGATGTTTGTGCAAATCGCGACGCCATTGCATCCATGTAGGCTGTTGTGTCGTGAAAAAATCAGTCGCCCGCATCTTGCTACTCTCTTTCTTAGGCAGGGCGTGCGCCCATGCCTATCCGTTTATTACGACACATATCCAAATGCGATCTTGGGTGTTTTGCCGCTATCCAACCAAACCGATTTGGGGCTGGTGTACTCCATCAACGCGTCGCTGCCGCTTGATCTACCAAAGCCGGAGTTCAGTGATCCGCCAAAGGGTGAGGACACATGGATCGCTTTATAGCTGTTTATCCAGAAGGTGCCCGCCCGTACAGCGGATGACACCCGATGGGCACAGCCAACATCAGATGTCCAAACTGCGCCCGCCAAGCCAAACAATGTGTCATTGGCAATGGCGATGGCCTCATCTTCCCCTGCAAAAGGGATCGCGGTGACCACGGGGCCAAAGATTTCCGTCTGGGCGACAATGGCGGTGTTCCCCAGACCTGACAGCACAGTTGGCGGCACAAAAAAACCGGTCTCGGGCGTGGTTGATCGCGTTCGGACACTGGCGCCTTCGTCGCGTGCGCCCTGGATCATGCCTGTGACGTGGGCGAACTGGCGGCCATTGCTGATCGGGCCCACTTCGGTGGCCTCATCCAGCGGATCACCCAGTGTAATACTATCCATCCCCACTGCGATCATATCTGTCAGCTGATTATACACCGATTGCTGCACCAAAAGTCGCGAGCCTGCGACACAGCTTTGACCAGCACCCGAGAAGATCGCTGCCTGCGCGCCAAGGGCTGCATGTTTCAGGTTGGCATCGTCAAAGACAATATTGGCCGATTTTCCGCCCAATTCTAGCACCGCAGGTTTCAGGGATTGCGCGGCCGCCATCGCAACGCGACGCCCTGTTTCCGGGGAGCCTACAAAAATGACTTTGCGCACTGTGTCATGCTCAATCGCGGCTTGGCCTGTTGTCGGGCCCAACCCACACAGCACATTCACCAGCCCTTTGGGCAGGCCCGCGTCTTCCGCGATGCGGACCAAGGCCACGGTTGTCAACGGCGTCAACTCGCTGGGTTTTATGACCACGCCGTTGCCCGCAGCGATGGCGGGGGCGATTTGCCAACCGGCTGTAAAGATAGGGGCATTCCAAGGTGTGATCTGGAAAACCACGCCTAAAGGCTCGCGCAGAGTATAGTTCAGATGGCCGCTTGGCACAGGGATGACCTCGCCGTGCAGCTTATCAGCCCAACCTGCATAATAGCGGAACATTTCAGCGACCTTAACGACCTCTACCCGACAATCGCGGATCGGTTTACCAGCAACCAAGGCTTCAAGCTTGGCCAAGGTCTCTGCACTGTCGAGGACTGCACGCGCTATGTCTTGCATAACGTCACCACGCTTTGCAGCAGAATATCCTGATACCCAGTCTTTCTGAGCGGCTGCCGCAGAAAGACAAGCCTCAGCCGCCAGTGCGGCACCACAATCAGCATAGCGCGTCAATTCGGTTTGGGCATAAGGATCCTCAAGGATCACGACATCGCCTGTTCCATCACAAAGTTTGCCGCCAACATAGCTTTGTACAGTTGCGCCAAGGCCCAAGTCAGACATGAGTGACGTTAGAAGGTCTTTACGATCAGACATTTTCAGTAGCCTCGTATTTAAATATTTCATTGAAATCAGCGCTATCCTCTAACAGCGCTCGGCTGTTTTCCCAGATTGCAACGATGGCTTTTGTGGCGGGTAAATTAAGACCGCCCTGGTCCGCCAGTTTTGTGGCAAGCCCAACGTCTTTGCGCATCAAACCCATCGTAAACCCTGAATCGTACCCCGCGCTTAGAATCCATTTTGGGAAATTCACTTCGCTGACGCCGCTACGTCCTGATCCTGCGTTGACGCCCTGCAAAAGGCTTTCCAGCGAGATGCCGTTGCTATCAGCCAAACGCGCCATTTCGCTGACCAATACAAGGTTTGCCGCACATAGAAGATTGTTGGCGATTTTTGCGGCATGGCCAGCGCCGGCGGGGCCAATATGCACTGTTTTAGCCGTCAGATCATTCAGAACGGGGCGCAATGCATCAATGGCCTCGGCTGGCCCACCCAGCACCATGGTCATCGTGCCCGCGCGCGCGCCGCCGGGTCCGCCGCTGACTGGCCCATCTAGAAAGGTATAGCCCACGGCGGCTGCGGCATGGGTCTTGGTTGTGTCAGGTTCAGAAGTGGACGTGTCCAGAATAATCGTGTTCACACGCACATGCGGAGCAAGGTCCGCCATAACACTGGTCACGGTCTCGGCTTTTGGCAGCGACAGGATAATCTGGTCACATATCTGCGCCAGCTCGGCCAAGCTTTCACAAGCCTTGCCGCCATTGGCTTCGGCCCGTGCGCGTGCCTCTGGCATTGCATCATAGCAGTGAACTTCGTGACCCTTTTCAACCAGCCGCGCAATCATCGCACCGCCCATTGCACCGCATCCTATCAACCCAATCATGGTTCTCTCTCCTCAATCTGTTCTTTTTAATGTCTGGTTGCACGTGGCGCAGTGTCCAAAAGCATCCGAGTATAGCTGTTCTCTGGTGCGTCATACAAAGCCTCGGCCTCGCGGCATTCGACAATTTCACCCTGCTTCATTACCGCCACGCGATCAGACATCTGACGCACGACTGCCAGGTCATGACTGACAAACAACATCGTCAACCCAAGGGAGCGGCGCAGCTCCATCAACAGGGCCAGCATGTCGGCCTGAATGGAGACATCCAGCGCTGACGTCGGCTCGTCACACAGCAGGAAGCGAGGTCGCACAGACAAAGCGCGCGCAATGCAGATGCGCTGACGCTGACCGCCCGAAAACTGGTGCGGAAACTTGCGTCCAGCTTCTGCCGCAAGGCCTACACGCTCCAGTAAGGCACCGACCAGCCGAGGAATATCGTGGTGATCCGCAAGGCCATGGAAGCGGATAGGTTCGGCCAGTATTTGATCAACCCGCATACGACTGTTGAGCGATGAATACGGGTCTTGGAAAACCACCTGAACATCGCGGCGCAGCGCCTTGCGCGCCGTGCGCGAGCGTACGTCTGTCAAAGGCCCGTGATCGCCATAGGTCACTTCGCCCGAGCTGGGCGGTATAAGACCCGTCATCATCCGCCCAAGGGTTGATTTACCCGAACCGCTTTCACCGACAAGGCCCAGAACCTCGCCGCGTTTAATGTTGAGGCCCGGGATATCCACGGCACGGAATGTGCCCGCTTTGCCCCAAAACGACTTTTTCTTGGTTGCAAAGTCTTTCGTCAAAGCACTTGCGGTGACGTAATCACCGCTGCCTTCGTCTTTATGCCCTTGCAGCAGCCATTGGTCGATTTCGCCGGTTTTCTTTGCCGGATTGCGAAACCTTTCTTCGCGCCGCTCGATGCTGGGGATCGCGGCAATCAGCTCCTTGGTATAACGCTGGCTGGGCGTCTGGATGACCTGAGCCGTGGGGCCAGTTTCGACCAAAGCGCCGTGGCGCATCACATAGACCCGATCCGCAGTTTCGGCGATGACCCCCATATCATGCGTGACCAAAATCACGCCCAAGGACCGCTCCACACAAATGCTTTTGATCAGATCAAGCACCTGTTTTTGAACGGATACATCAAGCGCCGTTGTCGGCTCATCCGCGATCAGCAGGTCAGGATCACCTGCCATTGCAAGGGCGATCACAACCCGTTGACGCATGCCGCCGGAAAACTCGTGCGGGTATTGATCCATGCGCCTGGCAGGGTCGGGTATGCCCACGCCGTCCAACCGTTCGATCGCCATTTGGCGGGCCTGTGCAACCCCGACATCCTGAAGCAACGCAATGGATTCCGTCAATTGCCCCCCGACCGTCATCAGCGGGTTGAGCGAGGTCATCGGATCCTGAAAAATCATACCAATCCGCCTGCCCCGCAAGCGAGCCATCGCAGCATCAGACAGATCAACCAGGTTTTCACCACCAAGTTCTATCCGCCCACCTGACACTTGCCCGGGATGGGACAAAAGACCCATAATGGCGTTGCCGACGGTCGATTTGCCCGCGCCGCTTTCGCCAATAAGCCCGACAATCTCGCCGCGCCGCACCTGCAGGTCAAGGCTATGTACCGCTGTGAAGTCACCCAAGCGATGTGGGAACGTGATCTTGAGATCTTTGGTTTCACACAGAATATCGATCATCTCAGCCTCGGATTCAAATAGTCTCGGACCCAGTCGGCCACGAGGTTAAAAGCAACCACCATCAGCAGCAGCATGATGCCAGGGAAGATCACGACCCACCAAATACCCGAGAACAGGTATTGGCTGCCGATCTGGATCAGCGCCCCCAGCGAAGGTTCGGTCAGGGGCGTGCCAAGGCCCAGAAAGGACAGCGTTGCTTCGGTCACAATGGCGACGGCGATTTGCAACATGGCAAGCACCAGAACTGGCCCAAGAATGTTGGGGGTAATGTGGCGCGCGATAATAGTGAGTGTCGGCAACCCGATGGCACGACAGGCAGTCACGTAGTCCTGATTACGCTGAACCAGTGTCGACGCGCGTACGATCCGTGCAAATTGCACCCAGCCCGCTAATCCAATGGCCAAGATCATGATAGGCACGGCGGCTTGCGCAAAGACATCTGCGGGCAGCGAGGCCTTGAGGATACCATTGAACAACAGAGCAATCAGGATGGGTGGAAATGCAAATTGGATTTCGGCAATACGCATCAGCACCGCATCCGTCATGCCCCCAAAATACCCCGCAAGCAGGCCAACGGCCATGCCAATGACAACCGACAATGCAACAGCGCCAATGCCAACCAGCAGCGAAATACGTCCGCCATAAAGCATGGCCGACAATACATCGCGCCCTTGCAGGTCCGTGCCCAACAGAAACCTGTGATCAGCGCCGTCAACCCAAGCAGGTGGCATATTGTTGTCCATGATCGAAATAGTCGCGGGATCAAAAGGCGTGTGTGGTGCGAATATCGGGGCAAAGGTGCAGCCAATAATCATCAGCACAATGATGATAGCCGAGACAATCGTGACGGGCGAATTGAGCAATTCGTACCAGAAATCAGAGCGGATTCGGTCAAACATATCAAAGTGCTCCATGCCGAATGCGCGGGTCGATCAGGACATAGACTCCGTCGACTATAAGGTTGGAAATTGTGAACACCAAACCGACAAAGATCAGGTATGCGGCCAGCAGGGGGATGTCGCTTTGACCGATGGCATGCAACAAAAGCGATCCCATGCCTGGCCATTGAAAGACCAGCTCTGTGATGATCGAAAACGCAAAGAGCGAGCTAAGCTGCAAACCGACCGCGGTGACAACAGGCACCAGCGTGTTTTTCAGCGCATGGCCAAAATAGACTCTTTTACCGGGCAGCCCGCGCGCCCATGCAAAGCGGATGTAATCCGTGCGTAACACCTCCAGCATTTCGGCGCGGATCAGGCGCAGGATCACACCAAGCTGGAACAGGCAAAGGACAGCGGCCGGCATCAATGCATGACTGAGCCCGTTCCATGTGAACAGGCTGGAGCGCAGCCCGAACACTGTCGCCAGATCGCCGCGACCAAAAGAAGGCAACCAGTTTAGCCAGACCGAGAACACGAGGATCAGAAGGATACCCAGTAAAAACGAAGGGATCGACACACCGATGATAGAAATCGTCATGATCGTTTGGGCAATCCCTCCCTTGCGTCGAATACCAGTGTAGATTCCAGCGGGTATGGCCAGCAGCAGCGAGAACACGCCGGACAACAGCACAAGCTCAACGGTTGCGGGTAGTCTGTCGGCGATCATTTCGCTTACGTCGCGATTAAAGCTGTAAGAAATTCCGAAATCCCCTTGCACCGCATTCATCACGTAGCGGGCATACTGCACAAGGATCGGGTCGTTCAAACCAAGGCTTTCACGCAGCGCCTCGCGGTCTTCTACAGTCGTTTCTTGTCCGACAAGAGACAGAACAGGGTCACCAACGAATTGAAACACAAGGAAACCGACAAGGGCAACGCAGAGCATGACAACCGTGGCCTGAAACAATCGGGCCAACAAAAAGTACATTTCAGTTTTCCATTTGATAGGAGATAATTTGGAGGATGCAGCCCGATTTTACCGGGCCGCAAAACCAAGACTTAGTTGACGTTGAAATATTCCAGCGGGAATTCAAACGTCGGGTGCTGCACAACATCGATATTCTCGGCAGCGCCCCAGACCAGTTGCTGCACATGCAGCGGGACAAGGCAGACATCTTCGACCATGAGCGCCATTGCATCTTGCAGCATCTTTTCACGTGCCGCAGCATCCATCGTCACCGCAGCTTCTGCTGCCAGTGCGTCCGCTTCGGGTACCGAGCAGCCCGAGATATTCCAGGCACCGACGCCATTCTCCAGATCACGCGTGCCCAGCACGTTTTGGAAAACGTTCAGGCTGTCCATGGTCGACGGTGTCCAGCTGAGCAGGAAAAACGACGTGCCGAAATCAGGCGCAACTACTTTGGGAAAGAACTGAGCTTTGGGCTGGGCAATCAGATTTACCGTGATACCGATCCGTGCCAGCAGGCTGACCGTTGCCTGACAAATCTGTCCATCGTTCACATAGCGGTCCGTCGAGCAATCCATCGTCAGCTCGAACCCGTCAGGGTAGCCTGCCTCAGTAAGCAGCGACTTGGCCGTTTCCACATTGTATTCCAGCCGCGTCAGATCGGGGTTGTAGCCGTTCACCTTTTCCATGACGTATTGGGTGGCCAGCGTGGCCTGACCCTGCATAACGCGGTCGATGATTGCCTGTGCATCCACCGCATGGGCAATGGCCTGACGGACGCGCAGATCAAGGAACGGATTCCCCTCAACAGGGCTTTCGATGATTTGATCGCGCCATTGGTCCATGCCGATGTACATCGTGCGCGCCTCGGCGCTGGAGACGACTTTGACGCCCTCACCGGCCTCAATGCGTGCGATGTCCTGCAAGGGCAGTGGCATCACCAGATCAACTTCACCAGACAACAGCGCCGATACAAGCGTCGCTGCGTTGTTGATGGGCGTGAAGACAACTTCGGTCACATTGCCGCTCTCGCCCCAATAGCCATCAAAAGCGGTCAATGTCGTCTTTTCGCCCTGCGCACGGGACATGACGGAAAATGGACCTGTGCCGTTGGCGTTGGTCGCGCTGAATGCCTTTTCTTCGGTCTGCAGGTTGATTGGCTCTGCCGCGCCGTTTGCCTCAGCCCATTGTTTATCGAGGATCATCAGATCCAGCAGATCGTTCAGCAGGATCGGGTTCGGTGCTTTGGTTACGATTTCGACGGTCATGTCGTCGACTGCGCGATAGCTTTCAACAGAGGCCAGCACGTGTTTGAAGTTCGAGGTTTCAGACAAGGCACGGTCCATGCTGAAAATCACATCATCGGCGGCAAAAGCAGACCCGTCATGAAACGTCACACCATCGCGCAACTTAAAGCGCCATGTGGTCGCATCGAGCTGTTCCCAGCTTTCTGCCAACTGACCTGTAATCTCAAAGGTTCTGTCACGCGCAACAAGCCCTTCGTAAATGTTGGCCAGAAAGTAGTTGGTAAAGCTTTCGTTGTGGCTGTGCGGATCAAGGCTGGTTGCATCACTCTGCGACGCCAGACGCAGGGTTTCTGCTTGAGCTGGTGCAACCAACGCGCTCGAAAGAACCAAAGCCGTAGAAAGAGGCGCTAGATAAGTTTTTAGCATTTTTTTACCCTGTTGAGATTTTTGATTCCCATCAGGCTACAGCCAAAGTGATTGCGCTAGAATTGCAGCAAATAAAAATATCGTTGCGTTTCACGCAACATTAATTTTCTATTTGAAAGGCGACCATTGACCGGGTGATATGGTCGACCAGTCGCGCGGCCCCTTCAGGCAAGCGTCTCCCGTTACGCGTAAATACCGAGGCTTCTCCCTTGCTTAGTTCCGGCACCGCTAGGCGTTTTGTAATGATTGTCCTGTCGGAAATTTCGCGTGTCACGACAAAAGCGGGCAGTACTGTTACGCCAAGCCCTTCGCGCACAAAATTTCGCAGCACAGCCAAAGAATTGGAATGAACAAGGGCGCGCAACCTCACACCATGGGCATTTTCGGCGACAGCGATCAAATCCCCCACACCAAAACCCGATTTCAGCAAGGCACAAGGCAAAGCTTCGAGTTGCGACATCGTGATCGGTTCAATCAAGTTGGCCCATTGCGCAGTGGGGCTGACCAGCAATTCCAGTGGTTGTTTGGCTTGCGCTGCGACGCGAATAGCGCGTTCTTTGCCCACATTATAGGCGAGACCAATGTGAGCGCGGTCCGTTCGAACCGCATGTAGAACCTGCTCTGTTGATCCGCTCAGCAAATCGTAAGTAAATCCAGGAAACACCTTGCTATAAGATTTGATTGCGTTGCCCACGAAATCACTGATGAAGCCGTCGCCCACCGCAATCACCAATTCACCGCGCCGCATACCTTTGAGCTCGTCAAGCTGTGAAAGTAACGCTTCCTGTTCGCCTTGTTGATGTTTCAAGTAAGTTTGCAGGATCATTCCCGCTTCGGTCGGGCGCACCCCTTTTCTGCCCCGTTCAATCAACGCTGCGCCCAGTGACGTTTCAAGTGCCTTGATCTGGCGGCTAATTGTCGAAGGTTCAACGCCCAACCGCTCTGATGCCGACCTTATTGATCCCTCTTCGCAGGCTATGAGGAATGAGGCTGACTGAACTGTATCGATCTTAGACAAATGAGGTCCCTCGTTGTTGCCAGATGGTTCTACACCACTCCAGAGGGATGCCTCTTATCTGCTATTTAGTCCAGATCACCGATGGCGAGGATCTTGCTTGCACATGCTGGTGCAGGGTTTTCTGGTCGTCTTGCGCACAGCATTGGTTACCGTGATCCGTACGGTGAATACAAATGGCCCCAAACCATCCCGAAAATTCCTTAGCGTAGGATTCCGCCCCCATTCACAACTGGCGCCATTAATGATTATGCCCTGCATGGCTGTGTTGTGTCGCGCCTGCGGCTTCGACTTGAACCATCATTTCGATTTCTCCTGCCGCAAATTCGATGTGCAGTGCAAATTCATCCCCTTGATGTAGATGCTCTGAAACGCCGCTGAGCTGGAAGGCAACGCCGTTTGGAGCAAGGGTCATATGCGCACCAGCGGCAATGGGTAGCTTGGGCAATGGTTCATAGTGACCGTGGCCGTCTTTGAGTTCAAAGCCAACCAATTCGACTTTGGCTGCTATATGCGCGTGGGCGCCAAGCAGGGTGACAGTCTCGTGACCTTCGTTTTCGATTTCCATGAACACCAGAACATCGCCGCCTTCTGAGGCTGGCGCCCATGCGTGCAGCAGGTGTACTTCGCCAAGTTCGGCGAGGTGGCTGCCTTGTTCGGCGTGCTCTTCGTGTTTGTGATCATCTGCATAGACCGCTGTTGTCGAAAGTAAAAAAGCGGCGAGATAGGCGATGCGCATGGAAAACTCCTAGGTGCGTAAATCTTCGGTAATTGGACGTCGGCTGGCAGCATAGGCCGGAATAAACGACAGAATTGCGACAAAGCTGACAAAACCTGCCACTATATGGAGCTCAGGCCAGCCAAGATGGGCCGTGACGAGGACATTGGTGCGTTGCGTGATCATCGCTGACAAGATGGCGGTTGCGCCGATCCCCAGCACAAGGCCAATTCCCGCGCCGATCACGATCAAGACGGTCGCAAAACCCCAGTTTAGGGCTAAAATAAATCGTCTTGGTGCACCTAATGCGCGCAACAAGGCAAGGCGGCGGGACAAGAGCTTAGACAGCATCGCCAAACCAGACAGCACAGCGATGGCAACTAGAACTTGGGTCGTTACCGCCAGAACAGACATCAGTTGGCGAATGTCGCCCATCAATGCGTGGAGTTGTGCCAAGACGCTGCCAGGGAAAAAGGCCATCGTGTTTGGGTCCGTGTTGAATTCGGACTGTAGGGCATAATTGGCCCACAAGGCCTCTGCGCGGACTAAAACAGCTGGGGTTCCGGGGAAGTGCTCGGGTGCAAAGGGAGCACCCAAGGTGCCGTCCCAGTCTGACCCATGTCCGTTTGGCAAATTATGCACGTCCCAAACGGATTCAACAGGCACCAAAATGGCCTTGTCCCAAGGCGAGCCGGTTGCGGGCAATGTCCCGACGATTTCATATTCAAACCCATGTTCGTCCACGGCCCCTGCAGAGCCGTCACCGTGCACGGGCGCAATTTTATCGCCGATGCTTAGATCGACGGCAGCGCCTGCGATGGCCTCGTCTATTGTGGCGAACATGCGCCCCGTGCTGAGGCCATCACCGAGGTGTTCAATAAAGGCGTCCGTAGTGCCAACAACAGGCGCGCCGTTCCAACTGTCGCCAAAGGCAAGAGGTGCCGCGAGAGAGACCAATTCGTGGGTGGCGATTTTGATGTAGGTGTCCCCGTCGACCAACGCCAGCGCAGAGGGCTGCAGGTAGACGGCGGCCAACATCGCAGTGATCTCACTGCCAGGTGCCGCCACCACAAGGTCGAATTTTTCAGCCGCGCGGGCGGTTCCTGCCCGTAACCCGCGTTCTTGCGCGATTAGGCTGGCGCTAATGGCGACCGAGGTTGCGATAAGGGCCATAAACGTTAGGCTGATCATTCGGTGACGACGCAGCAATCCAACAAGCAGGGGTGTGATGCGATATCCGCGCAGGCATATCAACCCGGCGATAAAAAGCGGGGCGAGAAGGGCGAGGAACACCAGTAGATCCTGCATCCATATTGGCAATGCAAACCAGAATGTTTCAAACATCGTTGTCGCCTCTCGTGTCGCGATGTCGGCCTGTGTCCGCGCTTATGCAACCCTCTTGGATGGTGATTACACGGTCTGCGGCGGCCAGAAGAGCTTGGTCATGCGACACGCAGATTAGGGTTCGGCCGTCGTGTTTGGCTCGCCGTGTCAGATCAGCAATCAACCGGTCTGCGGTCTCGCGATCCAGGCTTGCTGTGGGTTCGTCCGCCAAAATCACCTGCGGATCCGCAGCAAGAGCACGGGCAACGGCGATGCGTTGGCGTTCCCCGCCTGAATAGCTGTCGACATAGGGGCGGTCGTGATCTTTTATACCTAAATCATGCAACAATTGGCGGGCCCGAGCCGCGATGTTCGTCCGGGTATGGGGTCGATTATACAGCGCAGCGAGGCTGCTGTTTTGTGCGGCAGAGAGCTCTTCGAACAATAGGTGATCTTGGAAGATAATGCCCAAGCTGTCGCGACGAAACTGCGTGCGGGCGTTGTCTGACATCTGCGCCAGATCAGCGTCACCCCATGCAAGTGTGCCGCTTGATACGGGTATAATGCCGGCAATTGCAAATAACAGGGTGGATTTACCGGCCCCTGAAGGACCTTTGATCGCGAGGCTTTCGCCTGCTGCAACATGTAGGTGGTCGATACTTAACAGGCAACGCCCCTCAGGGCTGCGAAGAGTGAGGTCTTTGACATACAGATCTGGGACAGGCACGCTAGGCAACTTCAAATCTGGCGTCTTCTATGCGCACCATACTGAGGAAGCCGGTTTCGGGGTCAACAAACTTGCCAAGGGCCAGTCTGCCTGTTGTCTCGATTTTGCGACTAAAGGAAATCACGCGATATTTGCGCCGCATATAAATGGCGAGAATATCATCGGGCCAATCTGCTTCGGTTTCGCAAAATGGACACACGGCCAGCGGTTTTTTTGTGAGAACGAAAAACTGGCTATCTGCTTTGAGGGGAGGGGCCATAAAGCCCATGACGGTCACGCGCTGATCCGCAAGATTCAACGCGAGATCAGAGAAACTGCCATCTTTGTTGTAAAGTTCGCGCAATTTGAGCGGAGGGTTTGCCGCCAGAAGTAAATTCGGTGTGGCAAGGGCAAGTCCACCGGTAATTAAAAAACGTCGCTTGTCCATGTTATTCCGTTGTTTGATCCGTGAACCGTGGTGTCTCTAGACTGATCGTCGAGTTTCATGACAATCAAGTGACAAAAAAGGAGAGCGCTTTGACGCTCTCCCACTTGTGATGATCGTGTGGTCACTTACTCTGCTGTTACGGCGTGGTGCATAACATGGAAGATCACGTTTTGCTCAAGTGTGCCGTCAACCAGATGCGCCCATGGGCCTTTTGCGTAGATTGCAACATCTTCGCCAGAGTGTGTCTCGGAGGATTTAGGAACCAGTGCCTGTTGGGTGTAATCCAGATCCGTTGCTTCGTCTTGTGTCAAAGCAGGGCGGACACCGGCCCAGTTCATGTCTTCGCGCAGGATAGAGCCTGCACCATTCAGGTAACCCGCAACAGTATAGGGTTGGCCGTCATCTGCCAGCTCGGGCTCGCCTGTGTTTACCACACCTGCGCCGTCAATGCCCATGCACAGGCCCAGAATGTCAGAACCACGGCCACAATAACCGTTAAAGGCGATTGCATGTTCATGGTCCGCAGTGACGATGATCAATGTGTCTGCGTCGTCGGTCATGGCGTCAGCCATTGCAACAGCGTCTGCCATGGCTTTTTGATCGCGAACAACACGGGCCAAGTTGCCGTCATGGTTGGCGTGGTCAACGCGGCCTGCCTCGACTTGCAAGAAGAAACCATTGTCGCCTGATTTGACTTTAAGGGCTTCGATGGCTGCGCCGGTCATTTCGGCCAAAGATGGCTCGTTGTCACGGTCTGCTTCGTATTTCATATGGCTGGATTCAAACAGACCCAAAAGCGGCGTGCCATCTTTTGGAGCCGCGTCAAATGTGGCCTGATCCCATGCGTAATAGGCGCCCATTTCTGTGGCTGCCGCGATCAGGTTTTCACCTTCGGCACGGCGGCCAGCTTTGCCTTCTTCGCCTTCAATGTCGGCTCCGATAAAGTTACGACGACCGCCGCCAAGTGCAACGTCAATCACGCCGGTTTCCATGGCGTCGATTAGCTGTGCTGCGATGTCTTTTTGCTCGGTGCAGCCCTCTGGCAAAGTTGCTTCAAAGTTACGGTCTACAGATTTGGAATAAGCTGCTGCAGGTGTCGCGTGCGTGAGGCGTGCGGTTGACACGATGCCGGTTGCTTTGCCCAAATCAGACATGATTTCGTTGAACGACGCGACGGTATTACCAGTGATGGTCGCGCACTCGCCGCGCTTGACGTTCTCGTTCACACCCAGCACGCCTGCTTTGGTTTTGACACCCGTCATCATTGCAGTACCTGTGCCTGCAGAGTCGGGTGTCTGAGCATTTACATTATATGTTTTTGCCAAAGCGAGATTTGGAAAACCTTCGTGAGGTTGGATGTATTCATCCCCAAAACCGCCGTCTTGCTGACCTGCAAAGATACGGGATGCATAGTTGGTACCAACGCCGTTGCCGTCAGAGATCAGGATGATCACGTTTTTTGCTTTGGTGGTGTTAGGTGTCTTTGCCAGCTGCTTTGCAATCTCGGCTTGACCTGCGGCGAACCAAGCATTCTCAGCTTGGGGGATGTCTTGTGCAACCACAGCATTCGCTGCAATGAGTGCGACAAAAGACGTTGCGATGGTTTTCATGAAATCAGTCCTTGTTCTAAAACTTGTGCTTCTTTCGCAAAGGAAGACGACAGTTTTATAACAAAACGCAGCACCGCGAAATTTTTCTCAATGGTCTCAATATGTTATGATATATCATAACTAATAATTTCAGACGTATATAATGTGGTCCTTTTCATCACTGGCGTGTAATACACAAAAATTCGTATCTATTCAGAATATGCCATCAGGTCTGATGTGTTCGCGGCATTGTCGACAAACAGCTGTCCATCATCAACCCGTGCCTATAACTCCACGCGGTTCAGCTCGCGCTCACTCATAATCACCCATCCAATGCCCGACCTCTGCCTGTTATAGTTGCGGGCGAGAGTGGCATTCCTGAATTGCTGATGTCTTAGCTTTGTTGCTACAACTACTAATATTGGTAATCAATGTTATGTAATATAAATATATTTCTGGGTGTTTGACGTCAGCGCCTATGAGAACAATCAGGGCAATGCGCTCAGAGAGGGTTTGTTGTTCATTATAACGACCAAGGAGTGGATGATGAGAAAGCACAACTGCTCGCCCACACGTTTCGTCACCGACAAGTTTTGATCCTGCTGCGCTACCAAACGAAAAATTGTTCCAAGGGTTAGGCATCAGTCTCAACAGGGTCTGAAAATAGAGCGTGTTGGGTCCATAATCGCCTTTAAATCTTAGAAAGGATCTCACTTACCTGCAAATCGAGTGCTTTAGAAATATATTTAACCAATTCCGAGGTGTGTCTGGTCATTTGCTGTAATCACCATTAGCCGAAAGACGATTTTTCGACGAAACTTTCGAATAACCAAACCCGCATTTTGGACTGTGTTGGCCGACAGAGGATCGATTATCCCCACACCTGCCCCAGCCGCCACCATTGCAGCCAGAGGCGCGAAGAGAAAAGTCTCAATGTCAGGCTCGAAAGAGCGTTTGAATTGTGAAAAAGCATCGCGCAACTGGGCACTCGTTTGGTGATCTGGCTTCAACGAGATTATTCTCTCCCCAATCAAGTCTGTAGGATATCCAAAGGGGGGGGTTGGACATCAACTGGGGATTACTGCATGAACGGTGTAACCCGTAAAGAGGTTATTGATATCTACCGCGACAACGACATCCCGGTTTTTGAACGCAACTATTCCTTGTATGAAACCTACAGTGCGGATGAGGCTTTCCTGACAGGCACCTTTGGGGCGCAAACACCTGTTTCAGAAATTGATGGTAAACAGATCGGCACGGGAGAGCGTACCGTCATGGATCGCATTCGTGTTCTCTACAAAGAACTGATCACTGCGGAAACAGGAGCCATATTATAAAAGCAACCAATGATCATAGCGGACCCTTCACGTTTTAATGCTGCCCCAAACGCACCTTTTGACACATCGGGGTTACGCCGAAATTTATCCGGTACACGCGGGAGAAATGGCCGGGGCTTTGAAAACCACAGGCCATTGCCACTTCGACTATCGACATCTCAGTCTGCAATAACAAATGGCGGGCGCGGTCCAGTCGCATTTCTAGGAAATATTTCTTTGGGGATGTATTCAGATATTTGCCGAATAGTCTTTCGAGTTGACGTGTGGAAATGCCGATCTCGTTCGCTATGAGCGTAGGTGAAATTGGATCTTCGAGACTGTCGCGCATCAATTCGATGGCGCGGGTCAAATGTTTGTTCCGCATGCCATTACGCGATTGTAGTGATACCTTCTGCTCAGATGTTGCATCGCGCACTGAATTATAGACCATCTGATCTGCCACGGCGACGGCAAGGTCATAACCGTGGTCACGTTCAATTAGGTGCAGCATGAGATCAGCAGTGGCGGTGCCGCCTGAGGCTGTCGTATATTTTTCATCGCCGACAAACACGTTGCGAACAAGATTCACTTCAGGAAAATTTTCTTGAAAACTGTCGTGATACTCCCAATGGACTGCGGCTTTTTTTCCGTTCAAAAACCCGGCCAATACAAGGATGTAGGCGCCTGAACACAAGGCGCCGATTTTCGTTTGGCTGGTGCGATCAATCCGACGCAAGGAATTCAGCAAAACCGTATGGTCCATACGCTGCATGTTAATTCCTGATAGCACAAACAGGTAATCACATTTGGGGATGTCCTGAAATCTGTGATGGGTCAGCGTGACTGATGTATTCGAGCTTGTGGCAGTTTCGCCGTCCAGTGATGCAAACGACCATGTATAAAGTTCCCGGCCACTGATTAGGTTCGCTATCCTTAGTGGATCAACCGCACATGAGAATGCCATGTGGGAAAACTCCTCGACCAATGCGAAAACGAAATGCTGAGGTTTATCGGCTGCTTTGAGGTCGGGCATTGGTGTCTCCAGTGGGAGAAAGCAAATCATAAATTTTAATTGTAGACAATATGTATTTTTAGTGGTGAGAATAGACTGAACCGAAGCTGGAGGCAGACGTGACAGATCAACCAAAAACCAAAAAGACCCGCTGTCTTGTCGATCTGCGCAATCGGATTCTGACTCAAGAACTGGCGCCGGGTATGTATCTGGACGAGGCGGAATTGGCCGAAACCTATGATATTTCACGCCCTCCCCTGCGTGAGGTTCTGAACCAGCTTGCAGGCGAAGAATACGTTATTCTGCATAAAAACCGCGGTGCGCAAGTATCGCCGATGACTCACAAAACACTCCGCAATTTCTTTGTGGCGGCCCCGATGATTTACTCGGCTGTTACGCGGCTTGCCGCGATGAATGCAACCACTGCACAAATCATGCGCTTGGAAGATACACAGCTGCTGTTTCGCGCATCCATTCGCGGCAGCGATGCTGCAGAACGCGCGCTGCTCAATCTGCGGTTTCATACGATTATCGGTGAAATGGCAGACAATGAATATCTTGCGCCCAGCCTGCGCCGTCTTCTGATCGACCACACCCGGATCGGGATGACATTTTACAACCCGCGCAACCCTTCGTTGGCCTCCCAGCGCGAAGAAGCGGCCGAGCAACACGATGAATTCATTGCACTGATCAAGGCGGGTGATGCAGATGCCGCAGCCACCCTTGCGATCGCTCATTGGGAATTATCGCGCGCAGAAATCGAAAGCTTCGTCACACCGCAAGGTATGGAAGTACCGCTGGGTGAAGTTCCACATATTCTTAACACGAAAGGCGCCTCATGAAATTTGACGGCATTTATACCCCCGTTATCACGCCCCACGGCTCGGACGGCAGCATTGACCGCGATGCAATGGTGGCGCAGATCGAGCACCTGATCGCATCGGGTGTTCACGGGCTGATCAATGGCGGCTCTACTGGCGAATATTACGCCCAGTCTATGGAAGAACGCAAAGAAATGGCGAGCTTCTCCAAAGAGGTCATTGATGGTCGTGTTCCGCTAATTGTTGGCACAGTCTCTGTGCGACTGGACGATTCATTGGAAATGGCGGAACACGCCGCCAAGATCGGCGCGGATGCGTTGCTGGTTGGATCACCACCCTATTCAGTCCCGACCGAGCATGAAAACGCGCTGAATGCGCTGGCAATTGACCGTGCGGCAGATTTGCCAATCATGCTCTACAACTATCCTGGCCGGATGGGCATCAACATGGGCGAGGAATTCTTGGACCGTGTCGGGCGCAGCCGGAATTTCACCGCGATCAAGGAAAGCTCGGGCGATATCAACCGCGTGCATTTGCTTGCGCGCGACTACCCTCACATTCAGATGTCTTGCGGCATGGATGACCAAGCTCTGGAATTCTTTGCATGGGGCGCAAAATCATGGGTTTGTGCGGGATCAAACTTTTTGCCGACAGAACATATCGCACTCTGGCGTGCCTGCACGGTTGAGGGTGACTACGACAAAGCTCGCCGCATCATGTCTGCCATGATGCCGTTGATGCGCGTGTTGGAACAGGGTGGCAAGTTCATTCAGGCGGTCAAACACGGCTGCGAAATGGCAGGCCATTACGCCGGTCCACCGCGCCCGCCTCTGCGCGGACTAAACAAAGATGACAAAAGACAACTAGAACAGGTCGTCCGTGTGCTCAAACGCACCGTCGCCGAAATCGAAGTGGAGCCACGCAAATGAGTGATTTGTTAACAACCGAAGAATACAAAGCCGTTGCCGCTGGCCTTACCTTCCCGTCTCAGGCGTTCATTGATGGCGGGTTTCGCGCTGCGATCTCTGGTGAAACCTTTGAGACAACAAACCCTGCGACGGGTGATGTGCTTGCCAAAGTAGCGGCCTGTGCCAGTGCGGATGTCGATCTTGCCGTTGAAAAAGCGCGTGAAGCTTTTGATGATGGTCGTTGGTCAAAAATGCACCCTTCCGAGCGGAAAGAGGTGCTGATCAAATTCACCAAACTGATCAAACGCAACGCTAAAGAATTGGCCGTGATGGAAAGCCTCGATAGTGGCAAAACCATCTATGATTGTGAAACGGTCGATGTACCCGAAACGATCCATTGTCTGGCGTGGCACGCGGAATTGATCGACAAGATTTACGACCAGATGGCGCCTGCCTCTGACGATCACATTGCCATGGTGGTGCGTGAACCTGTGGGCGTTGTCGGGCTGGTGCTGCCGTGGAATTTCCCGCTGCTGATGCTTGCATGGAAGATTGGACCTGCCTTGGCAGCTGGCTGTTCCGTAATCGTAAAACCTGCAGAAGAAACATCACTCACCGCGTTACGTCTGGCCGAACTCGCGATGGAGGCCGGCGTGCCTGCAGGCGTATTCAACGTCTTGACAGGCGGCGGCGCCGAGGTAGGCGAGCCTTTGGGGCGCCACATGGATGTGGACATGATTTCCTTTACAGGCTCGACCGCAACAGGGCGTCGGTTCCTCAGTTATGCAGCTGAATCCAACCTCAAAGAAGTCACCTTGGAAATGGGCGGCAAGAACCCCGCCGTTGTGCTGAATGATGCCGAAAACCTCGATCTCGTGGCGGCTCATATCGTCAATGGCGCGTTCTGGAACATGGGAGAGAACTGCTCGGCTGCGTCGCGGTTAATTGTTCAAAAGGGCATCAAGGACGAACTGATCCAGCGCATCATCGCCCATGCCCGCGAATGGCCAATGGGGGATCCATTGAACCCCGAGAACCGTGTCGGCGCATTGGTCTCCAAAGCGCATTTTGACAAGGTGTGCTCTTATCTGGACAAGGATCCTGTTGTTTTGATGGGCGGCACGGCGAAAGACGGATTTGTGGAACCAACAATTTTGGATATCGCGAATTTGGATGCGCCACAGGTGCGCGAGGAAATCTTCGGGCCTGTTCTGTCGGTGCTCACCGTTGCCACATTCGATGAAGCCGTCGCACTGGCCAATGACACAGAATACGGTCTCGCGGCCTCGATCTTCTCGGCCAACGTCAAACGGGCCATGCGTGGTGCGCGCTCCATTCGCGCAGGTACAGTCACGGTGAACAGCTTTGGCGAAGGCGATATCGCGACACCGTTTGGCGGCTACAAACAGTCTGGCTTTGGTGGGCGTGACAACAGCATTCACGCGCATGATCAATACACCCAGTTGAAGACAATCTGGGTTGATCTCAGCGACGATGACGACGAGGCAGTCGATTGATCAGGACGCCCGTTCGCAAGCTGGTCCCACTCGCGGGGCCAGCCGCGTGGAATTCTATTCTTGGACCACATCCCGCAGCAGAGCCGCTGACAAACGCAGCCACGACAGATATAGTCATTGTCGGCGCGGGGTTCGCGGGGTTGTCCGCGGCGCGGCGCGTCAAGCAATTGCAACCAAATGCATCCGTCATTGTTGTGGATGCAACGCGGGTGGCCGAAGGATCGGCCGGTCGCAACTCGGGCTTCATGATTGATTTACCTCATGATCTGGCCTCTGATGACTATGCAGGGACTGGCGATGATCGCGCATTGATTGAGCTAAACCGCAGTGCCATCGCATTCGGAGGTCAAGCCGTCGAAGACTATGGCATTGATCCGAATTTCTTTGACCCTGCTGGCAAAGTAAATGGCGCAGCAAGCCCGACAACCCAGTCGCATAACGAAAGCTACGCCAAGCATCTTTCCTCATTGGGGGAGGCCAGCGAAACGCTGGACCGCCAGCAAATGCAAGAACTTACCGGATCCGCCCATTACCTTTCGGGCCTCTACACTCCCGGCACGGTGATGTTGCAGCCCGCGGGCTATATTCAGGGGCTGGCCAAAGGGCTGCGCGCGCAGGGCGTGAGGATCTATGAAAATTCTCCCGTCACGGCCTTGGAGCGCCAAGGCAGCGCTTGGCAGGTCACAACCCCGCAGGGCTCTATTAGCGCGGGCCAGGTCATTCTTACGGTGAATGGCCATTTGGAAAGCTTCGGATTTGAGCGCGGGCGACTGATGCAGCTGTTTCTCTATGCGGTTATGACGCCAAGGCTGGATACCGATGCGCTCAAGCGTTTGGGCGGGCAATCACGCTGGGGGATCACGCCCTCTGATCCGATGGGAACAACCGTGCGGCGCATCGATGACCGCCAAGGCGGCCACCGTATTATCACCCGTACTTGTGCGACGCTCATCCCCAGTCGCGTTGTGACGCAGGCAAATGTCGTCCGTGCTGCGCGGGTGATGCAAGGTAAATTCGACCAGCGGTTCCCGCAGCTTGCAGGGCTGAAGATGGAGCACGCTTGGGCTGGGCATTTATGCCTGAGCCTCAACGGCGTTTCTGTCATGCGAAAGCTTGACGATGGGCTGTTTTCGGGTTGCGTCCAGAATGGGTTGGGCACAACACGCGGTACGTTGACAGGCATCGGTGCCGCAGAACTGGCCTGTGGTGAAACCAGTGCGATCACGCGCTATTTCCAAGCCGAAGAACAACCCAAAAAACTGCCGCCCCGACCATTCCAGCAAATTGGTGCAAATGCACTACTGCGATATCGCGAATGGCGCGCTAAATCAGAATAGCCAGACCCTAATGGGTCTGGTTGAGTGCATCCGCCGCTGGGATTTCGCGTTCACGACGCGCGATATAATCCAGCAACGCCTCATCGCGCGCCTGATCCAATTTTGGCTCTTGATATTCTGAAAGCATCGCCCGGGCTACTTCCAACGCGCGCTGGGTGATTTCCTTTTCACCGTCTGCTGCCCATTGTTCGATTGAATTATTGTCGAACAGTTCTGGCATGAAGAACGCAGATTGGAATTTCTCCAGTGTATGAGGATGACCAAGGTAGTGACCGCCAGGGCCGACATCGGGCACTGCTGCAACGGCCTGATCAAAGTCGTCCCATTTTGGTCCCTCGGCCATGCGGTAGGCCATGGCGCATTGTTCGGCATCTACGATGAATTTGGCAACCGAACAATGCATGCCCGCTTCGTTCCAGCCAGCAGAGTGCCAAATATAGTTAGCCCCAGCATGGATGACTGCTGACAAGGTTGTGGCGCTCTCGTAGCCAGCCTGTGCGTCAAACGTCTTTGCCCCGCCAAGTGTGTTGGACGTGCGCCAGGGCACACCATAATAGCGCGCCATTTGGCCGATCATAAAGTTCATGAGGCTGATTTCCGGTGTCCCTGCCATAGGCGCGCCCGATTTCATCGAAACCGAAGACAGATAGTGCCCGTAGATCGCAGGACATCCACGTCGGATGACTTGGGTGTAGGCTAATGCGCTCAGTGCTTCGGCGTTCAATTGCGCGACTGTTGCGGGCACACTTGCTGGCGTATTTGCTCCGCCCAGAACAAAGGGCGAGCATAGAACAGGCTGATTGCGTTTACAGAAAGCGCGCATCGCGCCCAGCATCGTTTCATCCCACACAAGTGGGGAGTTCCCGTTGCAGTTCCCTGTCGTGACGGGATGATCTTCAAGGAAATCCTCGCCGAACAAGACAGCGCACATATCCATGACATCTTCGGCGTTTTTGGGGCTGGTTGTCATCCCCATGAACATTTTGTCAGAATATTTCATCGATGAATACGTTATGCGCAAATGGCGCTGACTGATCGGGTGATCGTAGGGTTCAACGATGTGATGCGCCGAGGAATGCAGTGCGGGCGACATGTGACTGAGTTTGTGAAACATCGCTAGATCATCAAGCGTCGGGTTGCGACGTACGTCGTCTAGGTCACGCAAAAAAGGTGCTCCCGTCATCGGAACGAAAACGGAATGCGGGCCACCAAGACGGACATTATGTTCTGGATTGCGCGCGTGATAGGTAAAGTCACTTGGGATCGTAGCAATCAAATCGCGCACCAGACCGCGATCAAGATAGACCATCTCTCCAATTACCTTTGCACCAGCTTGTTTCCAGTCTTCTAGGGCAATTGGGTCGCGAAACTGCACTCCGACATTTTCAAGAATATCCATCGATGCATTGTCGATCATCTCGACTTTTGCGCCGTCCATGACTTCGCACAGCGGAATATTGCGTGTCAGCCCGGGCAGCATTTTGACATCTCTGATAGACCGAATAGATTGCCGACCTGAACGGCCGCCCGAACGCCTGCCTTTTGGTTGAGTGCTCATTAAGAATTCTCCTGTTTCAGCAGAGATAACAACGCCGACAACCCCCAACCTCTCAGAAAGCGAAACCTATTTGCAGGATGCGACATGGTCTGTCCGTCACATCACGTTTGTCATTAGGCCTAGACATAAATCGTAACTTTAACAGGTTTGACGCGGGGGCTTTACTGACCCCGCGCCGGCGTCATCGAGATGTGATCAATGATTACAGATGCGCGCCTGCCATTTCCTTTGTGGTCAGGGCAGGCGTGATTTCGGTCAAGCGGTGTCCATTTTCACGGGCAGGAAGGAAAACGCCCACTCGTTGTAGCCACCTTCGCCGCGATACCAGATTACTTCGTCGGTTGCTTCTTCGGCATGGTTCCAGCGCGGTTTAATGCCATCTTTGTAACCTTGGACAATAAGGCGACGACGTTTCTGACTTTCGACAATCTTAGCCGTTAGCACATCGATATCCCATTTCTCAGTGACCAATTTTTCAAACTCAGCGACGCGATCTGATTGGGCGGGATCGCTTGCAATATTAATCCGCTCGTTTGGGTCATTCGCGAGATCAAACAAAAGAACCGGATCAAATCTGGAATAGATAAACTTATAATCACCTTTACGGATCATGAGGATCGGCGTCGGTGTCGCTTCGGCAAGATATTCGGCATAGACCGGCCTGTCAGGTTCATTCGGCGCCTCTAATGCCTGTGTTAGATCGTACCCTTCAAGGTCTTCGACCTCGCTTTGCCACGGTCCACCAGTCGCAATACCCATAAATGTCGGAAGCAGATCAACCAATGAGGTCGGCGTCGAAACGCGGGTTGGGGTCTGACCAGGTAATTTCATCAGCAATGGCACTTGCAATGCGCGTTCATAGAAATGCTTTTTGAACCACATTCCGCGTTCGCCCAACATTTCGCCATGATCGGAAGTAAAGACGATCGCCGTGTTTTCGGCTTTCCCGATAGCATCCAATGTTTTGAACAGCTGTCCGACCATTGCGTCTATATAACTGATAGATCCGTAATAGGCGCGACGTGCCCGTGCGATGTCTTCATCTGCAAACTGCAAGTTCAACATGTTGAAATCTTCCAGCAACCGGCGCGAATGGGGGTCGTGCTCATTGGCCGACAAAGCAGGTACGGATGGCAAGGGAATGTCGACACCTTCATACAGATCCCAATATTCCTTGCGACACAAATATGGTTCATGCGGGTGGGTATAAGAGGCCTGAAGAAAGAACGGACGTTTATCGTCCGAACGTGCAAGGTTGTAGAGATGCTGGATCGCTTGTGCCGTTACCATCTCGTCGAAATCGATTTGAACAGAACGTTCGCAAACACCTGAGACAAGTACAGCACGCTGGTCATTGGTATCGCGGTCCCCTTCGTCCCCCCAAAACGGAACCCAGCTGAAATCAGCAGGGTATAGATCGGGGGTCAAACGTTTTTCAAACCCGTGATATTGATCCGGACCGATAAAGTGCATCTTGCCTGATAACGCTGTTTGATAGCCCGCCGCGCGCAGATAATGCGCATAGGTCGGAATAGATGCCGGCATTTCAGCAGCATTGTCATAGGCCCCAATTGTTGAACACAGCTGTCCCGCCGCCATCGAGAATCGTGACGGTGCGCAAAGCGGATAGTTACAATAGCTGGTCTCGAAGACCGTGCCTGTTTCAGCAAGACGATCAAGATTGGGCGCATGGCAAACCGTGTCGCCATAGGCGCGCAGCGATGCGGCTGTCAGTTGGTCTACCTGTATAAACAATATGTTAGGTGACGTCATTGAGGCTTATCCTTTACCTGCTAATTTACGGAGCGCGCCAACAGGCCCGGTCTCGTACCATTTTTTGTGCCCACGATCGCGGGCAGACACCCCAAAGCTTTGGCTGATCCGGTCGATGACAATGGCAAGAAACACGATGCCCAAGCCCCCCACTGTCGCGATGCCCATATCCAGACGGCCAATGCCGCGCAGAACCATTTGACCCAGCCCTGTAACCGAGATCATGGAGGCCACTACAACCATCGACAATGCCATCATGATCGTCTGATTCACCCCTGCCATAATTGTTGGCATGGCAAGCGGCAGTTCTACCTTATAAAGCGTCTGGCGCTGGCTTGCGCCAAATGCGCGCGCGGCCTCAACCATGTCTTCGCGCACTTGGCGAATGCCCAGATTAGTCAAGCGCACCACAGGCGGCAGCGCATAGATGAAGGTCACAATCACCCCCGAAACATTGCCGATAGAAAACAGCATGACGATCGGTACCAGATATACAAACGACGGGATCGTCTGCATGAGATCAAGGAAGGGGCGTAAAACCGTCCAGAAACGATCATTCCGCGCGGCCATAATACCCAAAGGTATGCCGATCAGAGAGCAGAAAATGACGCAAGTCAGAACGATGGACAGCGTGACCATGCTCTCTTCCCAAGCACCCATCAAACCGATTGCGATCATCGAAGCGCCAGTGACCATCGCCAGCTTACGCCCGCCTGCCTGCCAACCGACAAGCACGATTATCGCAAGCATCAAAAGATCTGGCGCGCCGGTCAACCCATCTTCAAGACCGGTCAGAACGATATCAAAGGGCACCTTGATGGCCTGAAAGACAAACCGGAAATTATCAACAACCCATTGCAGCGCAGTTTCTACCCAAGTACCGACTGGCACCCATTCTTTATCAAAGATGTTCCAGAGTTCCATATGCTTTCCCCTATCCGCGCAACGCGCGCAATGCGTCGGTAATGGTGATAATCCCCACAGCGCTATTTGCAGTATCAACCACAGTGACAGGCGCTTGGTCGTCCATAAATTGATCCATGATCTCGCCCAATTCACTGTCGAGCGGCACGGTTTTGGAGGTCGGGTTGTGCCCGTCCAATGGAGACATTATGGTTTTTGCACGGACCAAGCTCACGCGGCTGATGCCTTTTACAAACTCGGCGACATAGGCGTCTTTGGGGTTTGTGACGATCTCTTCTGGGGTACCCGTCTGCACGATAACCCCGTCATTCATGATCGCGATTTGATCGCCCATACGGATTGCTTCGTCCAGATCATGAGTGATGAATACAGTGGTCTTTTTCAGCTTTCTAGAAAGCCCCAGAAATTGATCCTGCAACTGACGGCGGATCAAAGGGTCAAGCGCCGAGAAGGGCTCATCCATCAATAAGATGTCGGGGTCAGCGGCCAAGGCGCGGGCAAGACCAACACGTTGTTGCATGCCGCCTGACAGCTGATCGGGATAATGATCTTCCCAGCCTTGCAGATCCATCGCCGCAAGCGCCTCTTCGGCGGCTTTGCGGCGCTTTGCCAAAGGCACATCACGCACCTCAAGACCAAAGCCTACGTTTTCAGCAAGCGAACGATGCGGCCAGAGCGCCATGTGCTGAAATACCATTCCGATAGATTCCGCACGCAACTTGCGCAGCTCTGCTTCGCCCATCGTATCCACACGGTGACCCGCAACATGAATTTCACCAGCAGTTGGTTCAATCAAACGGTTGATGTGGCGAACCAAGGTGGACTTGCCCGAACCGGACAGGCCCATGATGCAGAAAATTTCACCCTTGTTGACGCTAAAACTGGCGTCCCTCACACCTAAAACACAATTAAATCGATCGCGGACTTCTTCTTTTGACAGCCCTTCGCTTTGAACTGCTTTAAGAGCTTCTTTTTCCTGTGCGCCGTAGATCTTCCAAAGATTGCGGCATTCAATTTCAACGTCGGCCATGAGCACCCTCCAAAACAAAAAAAACGAGGCACCGATCTTTCGATGCCTCACTGGTCAGGGTGACTTATTTGGCTGCTTTTGCCGCTTCGGCGACCCAAGCATCAAATTGCGTTTGGTTTGCAGCAACCCAATCTTCTGCATGGCGGCGGAAATCTTCCACTGTGTCTTCGCCATCGCGCAGCTTGACCTGCGCCGCATTCACCGCGCCAAGCGGGATTTCTACTGTGCTCAAGAAGGCTGCAGCGGCTGGGTTGTCTTCCATGAACTCTTTGTTTGCGACAACATAAATATCGTTGATCGCAAAGCCCACATCCATCGCCGCATCAGCAGACTGCACACCGATTTGCATAACATCTGTGCCTGGGATTAACACATCACTGATCCAGTTCGGCGTCCATGTGTAATAAATGATCGGCGCGCCTTCGTTATAGCGTGTGATCGTGTCGGCCATGATCGCGAAATAGCTGCCTTGATCATGGTGTACGGTATCGCGCAGATCAAGATTGTCTAGGTGATCTTCGATTCTGATTTCGCAGCCCCAACCAGGGTTACAGCCTGACAGGTTCGCTTTGCCGTCGCCATCGCTATCAAATAGCGCTGCAACCGCAGGGTCAGACAGCTGCTGAATACTAGTGATGCCGTGGGCTTCGGCGGTTTTTTTGTCGATAAAGAAACCTTGGCCCGCTCCGGTGATCACGGCATGTTCGCGGACCATCACAGCGTCACCGCCTGATTTGTCGTAGAATTGATTATGCAGCGGCTGCCAGTGGTTTACAGTGTAAGATGCGTCGCCTGAAGACACCGCAAGGTGCAGCGCGGGGAAATCAGCTTCGCGCGTTTCGTCAACCTCATAGCCCAATGCTTCAAGACCCAATTGCACAACCATATGCTGGAACCATGCGTTTGCTGGTGTGCCTTTGATCGGCTCTACTGTGACACCTTTACCAGGCATGTCGTCTGCGAATGCGCTGCCTGCAATGGCGAGTGCGGCGAGTGCCGTCGTCATCGTTAGTTTGTTCATTGTATTTCACCCTGTTGTCTATCGTTTGTTTATCCCTGAACGTTACCCGATTTGTAAGGAATGTGTAGTTGTTGAAAGCGCATCGCTGTGTTAACCTATGCGTTATGGCAAACTTACGAAAAGATGTGCATTTACTAAGAAACTTGGTCACCTTCCAAGAGGCATCGCGTGCAGAAAACTTTACTAAAGCTGCAAAAAACCTTGGTGTTTCGCGGGTGGCCGTAAGCCGACAAATTGCTGATTTAGAACAATCACTTGGACAAAAACTGTTTATGCGCAACCACCGCATGGTGGCCCTGACACAAAACGGCGAAGCCTTCGCCAAGGAAATTGGTCCCGCGCTTGATGCGATCACGCAGGCCTTTGCAAAACAGCGCGATGATACATCTGATGGACGCCTGTCCATCACGGTAACCTCTGCTTTTGCGACCTATTGGCTGATGCCGCGGCTCATCAGTTTCGGCGCACAGTACCCAGAGATTGAGGTCAATCTGGTGGTGTCTGACAGGTACATCGATCTGGAGGCCGAGGGCATCGATGTGGCCGTGCGCTATAGCCCCAATGTAATGGTCGGCAGCAATTGGCGCCCTCTGCTCCAAGAGGTGATCTTTCCCGTCTATAGCCCGCGCTATGCGGCACATACGCCGCTCGAAAAGAGCGAAGACCTGCGCGAAGAACGACTGCTGTTTCTATCTGGCAAATACCGCCCCGAAGCACGGTGGGAACATTGGTTCTCCGAACTGGGCCTTAGTCCACCCGAGGAAAGGTTAGGCATATCCGTGAACACATACATCAACATGCTTCAGGCTGCGATCGAAGGCCAAGGCATCGCGCTGGCCGGTCGCCCTTTGGTTGATTCATTTTTAACGGATGGCACCTTGATCGCCATGGCCGGCATCCCCGCATTCAAGCGGGACCATTATTACCTATACTGCCGCCCCGACCACAAAGCGTCAGGAATATTCAGTGATTGGATCGAAGCGCAAACGAATACTAAACCTTAGTTGGCTCTATGTCTCTCACCCCACCAGCGATTACCTAGTCAACGCAGCCATAAGCGCGTGCTTCGTCTCTCATTCGGATGAATTGATTGGGTGGAAATTGGAAGCCACGGTTTGTGCCATCCGCAATACTAGGCGGGTTGGGCCTGTGATAAATACGACGAATGCAGGCCCTTTTCTGGCTAGAATACCCGCCTCAACCAGATCAATCACGTAGGATTTTTCGGCCTGCGCTGCGAGCTACAGTAAGTGGTACCGACACAGGCGAGGATGAGGTCCTCTTGATCAGCGGCAACGTGCGCACGGAGAACGGGGCTTTTAATTTCCATAGGAAATCGCGTGGCTGCTGCTGATCACGCGATTTTTCAACCACAGTTATTTAAGCTGAAAAGGTTGTAATAACAGATCAGTAGAGCCTTCTTCGGCCCATTGCTCAAACGAATTGCTGTCATTCAGAGCGCTTTCGAAAAACGCGCCTTTGTAACGGGCTAAAGTATGGGCGCAGCCTAGAAAATGCTTACCCGGACCGACCTCCTGGTAAGCATCAAGTCCAAATTCGGGCTCAGACAGATCGATACCCGCCAAGAGGCGCTGTATGTTTGCTAGATGATTTGCGTCGGTCACGAATTTCTCATAGCTCATCGACAAGCCGCCCTCTAGGGAGCCCGCCGCGTGGATGACAAAATTGGTGCCAGCCAGTGCCGTTGCCATCATGAAACTTGCTGCTTCATGCATGCATTGGGTATCAAGGATCTTTGAGGTTGAATGCGATCTCCCGCCCCGTCCCGCCATGGCACCCCCAACCGTCTGGCCAATTGGCCAAAGCCCAGCAATGTCAACGTGGGCTCTGGCCCGCGCATAGATCTTGAGCGCGCCGCTCATCGTGCCGTCCAAAGCCAGTGGAGAATTTACATTGATCAGACTGGTGAGGCAGGTGTTATTGTCCAGAACCTCACGGCCAAAGAGGATGCGCGCCATATCCACGCTGTCTTGCGCACGTTCAGCCGTGGTGACAGTGCCCGTAAACGCTTTGTCCGCAAACTTGATATGGCTGTAATTCATCTCAAGGCGACGGTGGCCTGCGCGCACATCTACAGTCTCACACACAACACCGCCCGACTGATGGATGCCGTCTGACATATAGGCCAGCTTTAACAGATTTTGAAAATCATCTATCGTGGCATAGCGCCGCTCAAAGTCAAGGCTGCGAATAAAAGGCGGACCATACGCAGGGGCGAAGACGATGTTATTTCCGCTCATAACAACCGATCTCTTTCGATTGTGCACCAATTGAGTAAATTCCTTAGGCACTGATGCTGTGATAATACTGTGCAACATGCCATGCTCAAAACGCATCTGTTCTCCATCAATGCATGCACATGCATGTTTCCAGATATGATGAACCAGAACCTGGATGATCGCGTTCCGTCCCTGAAATCCTTGCTCGCTTTTGAGGTAACCGCCCGGAGTGGGAGGTTCTCTTTGGCAGCAAAAGAATTGAACGTCACCCAACCTGCAGTAAGCCGGCTGGTTGCAAACCTTGAGGCTCATCTAGAGGTTGGATTGCTTTCTCGCATATCGGCCATAGTGAAAAATTTTGCCGCAGCCGGCAGGCATCTTCTCAGCTCCAATCGTGCCGGCGATCATTGATTTATTAGGGTTATTTTTCAATCTTAACATCTTGATTTTATGTAGCTATCTGCACGATATCAAGGCGGCGCGGGAAATCGACCACCCCAGCCTTGAGGCGCAACCTGGCGAAAAACTGTACCACGATCCCTTGCCTGACATTGGCTGGAAGGTTTCGAACGATAGTGGATAAAGTGGCCATTTTAGCCATATAATAATAGTAAGAAAAGGGACCATCATTACCCGCATCACAGCAACAAAATTTAAGAGCAATATCGGCGCGTTCAGTGATACTGCGATGAGCGAACCTGTGATTATCACCAGCGATCAGCGTGACCGCCTCGTGCTTTAATACCGCCGCTTGACAGGGTAACAAGGGTATCAGCGACAGTGACAAAGAGCGCTATACCGAGGCGATTTCCCGCTACCATATCTTTGTGGATAGGAACAAGCGCACAGCGTTTGATTTCCTTGACCAGAATGGGTTTCAGCTTCAAGCCGCCAAGAGCGTTGAACTTACAGAGATGATGGAGCAGTACGGTCAGGGCAAAACCACCCGAGACCAAGCGACGGCGTATCTGCCTGAATACTCTGAGCCGAACTAACCAATCGTTATGCAGTTGTTGCCGTTAGTTTGGACTGAACCTATAAAGGTAAAAGTGAAATGGAAGTGAGAGCAACGATTATGAGAATCGCAATTACAATTATATCATTGACATTTTTGACTGCTTGTGGAGATGCCATAACCTACCCAGTCGAACTGGATGGAGAGACCGCAGCGGCGTCCCAATTAGCACCAACGCCCGTAAATCAGATTCAAGTGGTGTCTAGCAATACTGTGAATGGTGGGAATTTTACGGAGATCGGGCCTGTAAAAGCAACTGTAGGGAAGATAACGGCTTTTCACCCCACCCCAACTGTTGCCCAAGCGGAGCAGAAGCTGAGAATTGAAGCCGCTGAGTTGGGTGCAAATGCTGTTATCAGTGCCTCTGTAAGCGACGTGACGATCTGTGCTTTGAGCTGGGGATGCAGAAATGCTACGGGGACCGCTGTCAAGTTCACAAACTAGCCAACTGCTGAGTTTTAGCCGGTTGAGTTTGTGGACAGCGTAAGATCCTGTCTTTATTTACTGTTGTGGATATGTCCGCGTTTGATACTTCGCATAGTTTCTATACCGCTGAGGGTCACCTTGGCCGTTCGCAATGATCGGAAATTTTGTCGATATATTAGCAACCTCTTGAGCGGCGCATTTATAAGATTGCCCGTAAGCACTGCGGCAACCAAAAACGCTGGTACATCAAGCTATCAAACCTTCAGGAAAAGCGGGCAGTAACTCACCTCTCAAAAAATTCCGCCTCAACATCCGCTAGATCATTGAAAGCGATCACCTACCTTTCTACAAACTGGAACTCACATCAGATGATCTTGTTATTGTCTGACCACGCCAGCACCGCGTCGTCACCGCAACAGACATTACTCTGCCCGAATGGCCGAAGAAAAAAGAACGTGAGGTCGCACAGGAAAGGACTGTGACTACTGTGCTCTTCGCGCGAACTTGATGGATTTTCGCATGACACTACAGGGAAAGGAAACCTACCATAAAACGTAGGGGCTGCCTTCATCGCATATTGTAAAAACAAAATCTTTCAGGTGAGCATTAAGTTACGTCTTTATGGCCATTTACGTGATCATTGAATAGAACTATATATGACCATGACAACCATAAGGACTTATCTATGCGCTTTATTTTACCTCTTTTAATTTCTGGAATTATTCTCTCCGCTTGTGGTGGCCCCCAACTATCTCCTGAACAGCGGGCGCGAAGAGCGGCAAATATTGCTCAAACAGATGCTGCATTGTCCACAGCGAAGACAGTAGCCGTTAATGGCAAGTCATTCCGTGTTGCTCATGTAACGGAGCGCAATCAAGCACTTGTTGAATTTATTGGCACATCCACGCCTTACTTCGTCTCAGATGTAGAAGCTGCATCACACGCCGCGACAGGGTGTAAGGGCACGTTCGATCCAGGTATTCTGGCCTTTCTTAGCGGGAATATTGCGACAGCAGATCTTGCCGAATTGCGCACTAAAATTGCGAGTCGCTTCGACGGATGGTCGGTTTCTCTAGCGTGCTAGGTATGTTCACTAAGAGATGGGGGGCAATAGCAGCTTTAGCTTTATTGGCCTCTGCTTGCTCAAATAGCCAGCCGCCTTCAAGTACAGAAGCAGCAATCTCAGAGGTAAACTCTCGAGAGAACCGCTTCCCATCTTACCCTCAACCAAACACGACCTATTTGTCTTTTTCAAGCGCACACGGGTTTCAGGTAAATTACTTAGCTCCCCAAGGGAAAGCATGGCTCTGGTACCCAAGAAACCGGCGAGGCATAGCAGAAGAATACAAGCGAGATATCGTATCAGGACGGGAAGCCATCTGTTGGCGACATCCAAGCAATAGCTACAACCCGGTAACTCAAAAAACAGGCGGGGCGTTTGCATGCCAGAGCTTGGCGTTCACGCAGCGAACAATTGTAGCAGCATTACCTGGCGACCCATTTGCGCTCGGAACCGGACAAGTACCATTTCCACTTGAGCGCTGTAGGGCACCCGTACAGTTTATTTTTGATCGAAATGAAATATCTTGCTGAACCTACTTTCGGATCAACTCTATCATCCTACTAACCTAGCCCCCCTTGTGCTTTGGTTCCACAGTCGGGACTGTTGCATTAGCTTGTAACAATCTTGATATTCCACGTATCGCAATTCGTTTTTAACATGTCAGGGATAGCTGCATCGGTAAAAAGGATGTCAACGTCCTTAAGAGAACAAATCATCAACGGTGCTTTTCGTTGGAATTTGATATTGTCCGCGACAACCATCACCTGTCTGGAACGTTGAATTGCGGCGCGCGTTACCATGATTTCTTGGCCGTCAAAGTCCAGTAAATCACCGTCGGCATCAATGGCCGAGCAGCCTAAAACACAATGATCAAACTTAAACTGTTTCACCATATCCGCTGTGAGATTACCGACGATACCGCTGTCTGTGCGTCGCAGCTCACCCCCGGTGAGAATGATTTTGCAGGTTTGATTGGCAGATAGGATATGTGCGATATTCAAGTTATTCGTCACGACCAAAAGGTTTTGATGATCTAACAGCTCGTGTGCGACGGCTTCGGTGCTGGTGCCGATATTCATAAAAACAGAGGCGCTGTTGGGGATAGCCTGAGCACATTGTACGGCAATTGCTTTCTTTGCGGCTTCGTTTAGACGACGACGTTCCTCGTAGAGGATATTAACCACACCAGATGCGAGCACCGCCCCACCGTGTACGCGTTCAAGGCGCCCTGCATCAGCCAGTTCTGACAGATCACGGCGAATGGTTTGTACAGTAACATTGTATTTTTCAGCCAAGTCATCAACGGTAACTTTGCCTTCTGTACGGGCAATCTCAAGTATTTCTTTCTGCCTGAAATTCGATACCATACATGCCTCTTCGATTTGTGAGTCTGATCTATTTAAGTTCGATTGCTGCTAGATCGCAATTACAAACAGCCTGGGCATCCATCGTAGTTCACCAAATGCGCGTATGAAAGAAAATAAATTCATCTAAATAAAAGGATTTATCCGGTTTTTGGTTTCAAAATAATAAAACGAACAAAAACGAACACTCGTTATTGACCTGTCATGTATTGTCACGTTACGGTGCACGAGTGGTAACTGACGGAGTTGCCGCAGCGAGTGAATGCTGGGAGGCCTCAGTGGGCGAGTCAAACCATTACGATTGCGTGGACCTTTTTGTTATTGGCGGTGGCATTAACGGATGCGGTATCGCGCGTGATGCAGTTGGACGCGGGTTGAGTGTCGAGTTGGCCGAGATGAACGACTTGGCATCTGCAACGTCCTCTGCCTCTACTAAACTGTTCCATGGCGGTCTGCGATATCTGGAATACTGGGAAGTCCGTCTGGTTCGCGAAGCTTTGATCGAACGGGAAACTCTGCTCAAGGCGATGCCACATATATCGTGGCCGATGCGTTTCGTTCTACCATACCATAAAGATATGCGGTTCGAAGGGGAAACCCCAACCTCTAAGCTTTTGAACGTCGTGATGCCATGGATGAAGGGGCGCCGCCCTGCTTGGCTTATTCGATTGGGCTTGTTTCTTTATGATAATCTTGGCGGACGCCAAATTCTCAAAGGTACGACGTCATTGGATCTGGTCACGGCGCCAGAAGGGGCGGCGTTATCGGATAAGTTTAAAACGGCTTACGAATATTCAGATTGCTGGATCGAAGACAGCCGATTGGTTGTTCTAAACGCACGCGATGCCCAGGCCCGGGGTGCGCGGATCAATGTGCAAACTCAGGTGACGTCGGCTGAACAGGTCGACGGTGTTTGGCGCATTCATCTGTTGGATAAAGTAACCGGTGAAAGCCGCACTGTCATGGCACGTATGCTGGTGAATGCAGGCGGGCCATGGGTTGGTAACATTATTCAGAACACAGTGCGGATAAACAGTCGCGAAGGTGTGCGATTGGTTCGTGGCAGCCATATTGTGACCCGCAAGCTATACGAACACGACAAATGTTATTTCTTTCAGGGTGAAGACGGGCGGATTATTTTTACCATTCCCTACGAGAACGACTTTACACTTATTGGGACAACGGATGCAGAGCATCAGGATCCATTTGAAAAACCTGTTTGCACAACAGAAGAGCAGAGTTATCTAATTGATTTTGCATCTCAATATTTAAAGCAGCCTATAACTGCGGATGATGTTGTTTGGACATATTCCGGTGTGCGGCCTTTGTATGATGACGGGGCGTCATCTGCGACAGCTGCGACACGTGATTATACGCTGAAAGTTGATACATCAGCTGGTGCACCGATCCTGAATATTTTTGGCGGGAAGATTACGACCTATCGGCGATTAGCTGAAAGCGCACTTGAGGAGATTGCGCCTTACTTTGACACCGTTGGTAAACCATGGACTGCTGGTGTTGCGTTACCGGGTGGTAACTTTCCAGTCGATGGCGTGGCTGATCTTATTACACGTGTGATGAACACATATCCTTTTGTTGATCAGGTATGGGCTGCCCGATTGGTGAAAGCGTACGGTTTGGATGCATTTGATGTTTTGGGGGATGCGCAAGACATTGCGGATTTGGGGCAAAACTTTGGAAGCAATCTAACCGCGCGCGAAGTCGATTGGTTGATGCAAAATGAATATGCCTTGTGTGCAGATGATATCGTGTGGAGGCGATCGAAACTGGGCCTGAGGCTAACAAAGCAAGAAATAGATGCACTTAACGTGTGGATGGGTGATCTCGCCGCCGATTAAGTAAAATAAAGAGCACTGTGAATATCTAAGGGGAGAGAGATAATGTCACTTATGCTGGAGGGGGTATCCAAGGTCGTTGATGGGCAGAGTCATATCTACCCAACCGATCTTGAGCTTAGCAGCGGTACGATGAACGTGCTTCTTGGCCCGACGTCGTCTGGAAAAACATCATTGATGCGCTTGATGGCGGGACTTGATGTACCAAACACTGGTCGGGTCATCTGGAACGGCACAGATGTGACGGGAATGCGCGTGCAGGATCGTGGCGTCGCGATGGTGTATCAGCAGTTCATCAATTACCCATCGATGAGCGTTTACGACAATATCGCAAGCCCGCTGCGATTGTTAAAGAAGTCGGCTGCGCAGATCGACATCGCGGTTAAAGAGGCGGCTGAGTTGATGAAGCTCGCACCGTTTTTAGATCGTAAACCGCTGGAGTTATCAGGTGGCCAGCAACAACGCTGTGCTTTGGCCAGGGCCCTGGTCAAAGATGCGGGTCTTGTGCTGCTGGATGAGCCTTTGGCCAATCTCGATTACAAGCTTCGCGAAGAATTGCGCGCTGAAATCCCTAAGATCTTTGAAGCAGCGGGATCAATTTTCGTTTATGCAACAACAGAACCAGAAGAGGCTTTGTTGTTGGGTGGAAACACTGCAACTCTTTGGCAGGGTCATATTACCCAATTCGGCCAAACGCCAACTGTCTACCGCCAACCGGTGAACGCAACCACGGCACGGGTCTTTTCCGACCCGCCTATGAATTTCCTACCCATTCGCAAAGTCGCAGACCGGCTGTTGTTTGGGGATGGACAGGCCACCATATCGGCGACTTTTGCAAATCTTGATGACGGCAACTATGTCGCTGGGTTTCGTCCTAATCACCTAGAACTGCAAAAACCCACGCCCGATGCGTTGGAATTTACTGGTAAATTGAATGTAACGGAAATCACTGGCTCTGAGACTTTTATCCACCTGAGCCATCATGGCGAAAACTGGGTTGGGCTTATTCACGGTATCAAACAATTGGATATCGGCATGTCTCTCAACGTCTATCTTGACCCGTCTCATATCTATATTTTCGCAGAAGATGGCACCTCTGTTGCGCCAGCCTCTTATGCAATTGCGGCTTGAGGTGTAAATGATATGGCAAAAATCACTCTACAAAATTTAGCGCATTCCTATCAGCCGAACCCAAGGTATGAAGACGACTTTGCACTTAAGGAACTGAACCATGATTGGGTCGACGGAGAAGCCTATGCGCTCTTGGGATCATCAGGTTGCGGAAAGTCGACGCTGCTTAATATCATTTCTGGATTGGTGACCCCCAGTCAGGGCCGCATCTTATTTAATGATCGCGATGTCACGCAGGCCGCAACGTCTGAGCGCAATATTGCGCAGGTGTTCCAGTTTCCAGTCGTGTACGATACGATGACTGTGCGGGATAATCTGGCCTTTCCACTGCGAAATCGCGGCGCTGATGCAAGTTACGTTCGTGATCGTGTGCAGCAAATCGCGACTATGATCGGGATGGAGGCAACGCTGGATCGTAAGGCGCGTGGACTGACAGCCGATGCCAAGCAGAAGATTTCGCTTGGCCGGGGTATGGTGCGCGAAGATGTCAACGCATTGCTGTTTGACGAACCCTTGACCGTAATCGATCCCCACATGAAGTGGGAATTGCGGACACAGCTAAAGTCTTTGCATCATGAATTTGGTCACACCATGATTTATGTGACCCATGACCAAACCGAGGCTCTGACCTTTGCGGACAAAGTTGTCGTCATGTATGATGGCCGTGTGGTGCAAATGGGTACGCCGCAAGAATTGTTTGAAACACCCGCGCATACTTTTGTTGGTTACTTTATCGGCTCGCCAGGCATGAATGTTTTAGATGCCAAAGTGAACGGCAATATGGCTGTGGTGTCGGGAACGGAAATCTCCCTTGGCAATGGGTACGGTGCGCCGACAGGGAAAACAGAGATCGGAGTGCGCCCCGAATTTACATCTCTCAGCGCGGGAAACGACGGCCTGCCCGTCACTATCAAGCGTGTCGAGGACGTCGGTCGCCACAAAATCGTACGAACAGATTTCTTGGGCACTGAAATCAACGTGATCACTCCGGAGGGTACAAATATCTCTCCCGATATGAACCGCGTTGTTTTTGATCCTGCTGGTATCAATATCTATTCAAACAGTTGGCGTGTTGCGTCAAAGGCGGCCTGAAATGCTTTTAGGCTCTAAGCTATCAACATTGCCAAAAGAGATTCATCATGAATAAAACAGTCAATCAAAAGGCTTGGTTCCTTGTTTTACCGGTTTTGCTGCTGGTTGCCTTCTCTGCTGTGATCCCGCTTATGACAGTTGTGAACTATGCGTTCCAAGATACGTTTGGGAACAATAAATTCTTTTGGGCTGGTCTTGATTGGTTCCAAGAAATGCTAGAATCCGAACGCATGTGGTCGGCTTTGGGCCGCCAAATTGCCTTTTCGGCAATTATTTTAGCTATCGAGATTCCGTTGGGTGTTTTTATCGCCCTAAATATGCCGAAAAAGGGGTTTTGGGCCTCGTTTTGTTTGGTCTTGATGTCGTTGCCCTTGTTGATCCCGTGGAATGTGGTTGGCACCATCTGGCAGATTTTCGGTCGTGTCGACATTGGGCTGCTTGGATATACGCTGGATGCGATCGGGGTAGATTATAACTATACACAAGATTTCTATGCAGCCTGGATTACGGTGATCGTCATGGATGTCTGGCACTGGACATCTCTTGTGGCACTGCTGGCTTACGCAGGTTTGCAATCGATCCCCGACGCCTATTATCAAGCGGCCAAGATCGACCAGGCGGGACGTTGGAAAGTATTCCGTTTCATTGAATTACCCAAGATCATGGGTGTCTTGATGATCGCGATCTTATTGCGGTTTATGGACAGTTTCATGATCTACACCGAACCTTTTGTGGTCACTGGTGGAGGGCCCGGAAATTCAACAACATTTCTGTCGATTGATCTGGTGAAAATGGCCCTTGGACAGTTTGATCTTGGCCCTGCAGCCGCATTCTCGATCATGTATTATTTGGTAATTTTGTTGGTGTCTTACGTGTTTTACACTGTGATGACCAACCTCGACAAACGGGATGGTCACTGATGATAACGATTACAGAAAATACTCAATCTGCACGCAGGGGTGCTTTGATAAAACTCAAAGGCAGTGCTGTTGTCATGGGGTTTTACCTGCTGTTTCTTTTGCTGCCCATCTACTGGCTGCTGATGATGAGTTTGAAAACCAACACTGAGATTTTGAACACTTTTACCTTGTGGCCGAACGATTTGACGTTTGAAAACTATCGCACGATTTTAACGGATCCCTCGTGGTATATGGGCTATGTGAATTCGTTGGCCTATGTCGTTTTGAATGTTGTGATCTCGCTCGCGGTTGCTTTACCGGCGGCTTATGCGTTTAGCCGCTATACATTCCTTGGGGACAAACACCTGTTCTTTTGGCTTTTGACCAATAGAATGGCCCCGCCTGCGGTATTCGCATTGCCATTCTTTCAGCTCTACAGCTCGGTCGGGTTGTTCGATACCCATATCGCTGTTGCACTGGCCCATTGCTTGTTCAACGTGCCCTTGGCAGTCTGGATTCTCGAGGGGTTTATGCGCGGTGTGCCAAAAGAAATCGACGAAACCGCCTATATTGACGGCTATTCTTTTCCGCGCTTTTTCGTCCAGATATTCACGCCTTTGGTCGCATCTGGCATCGGGGTGACCGCGTTCTTTTTGTTTATGTTCAGCTGGGTCGAACTGCTGCTTAGCCGGACTTTGACCAGTGTTGACGCAAAACCAATTGCAGCGACGATGACGCGGACGGTGGGCGCGGCCGGGATTGACTGGGGTGTTTTAGCGGCGGCAGGTGTTTTGACAATTTTGCCTGGCGCTTTGGTGATTTACTTTGTTCGCAACTACATCGCCAAGGGCTTTGCCCTCGGACGTGTATAAGGAGAATTCGCAATGGACTGGATGGCATGGACTTGGCAGACTGCGACATTCTTCGCGATTATTGCGGCAACTCTGGTGACCTTCACCGTGCTCGCAATCAAATATCCCGAAACCCCGCGTATGGGGATTTTACGGATGGAAACAACGCGCGGTGACAGATTGTTCATCACGCTGTTGGGCTCGGCCTTTATCAATCTGGCTTGGCTTGGACTGCTCAGTAACCCCCAGTGGGGGGCACTGATTGTATGCTTTGCTTATGCCTTGGCGGTGTTTCGCTGGGTATAAACAAAGAGAAACGATAAGGGCCCGATTAGGGAGAATGACGGCCCCAAAAGCGTTCTAATTTTAGGGAGGAGCTAAAATGAACATGCGACTAAATGGTACAACTGCGTTAAGCGCCGTGGCTTTGATGATTGCCGCGCCTGCTTTTGCAGATATGGAGGCCGCAAAGGCGTTCCTTGACACGGAAATCGGCGATTTGTCGGTCCTGTCACGCACTGAACAGGAAGCTGAACTCCAGTTTTTTGTGGATGCTGCAACGCCTTACAAGGGCATGTCGATCAATGTCGTCTCGGAAACGATTGGGACGCATACGTATGAATCCACGGTGCTTGCCCCTGCGTTTGAGGCGATCACCGGCATCAAAGTCACCCATGATTTGATCGGCGAAGGCGATGTCGTTGAAAAGCTGCAAACACAAATGCAGTCTGGCGAAAACATCTATGACGCCTATATCAACGACTCTGATCTCATTGGAACACACTGGCGCTATCAACAGGCCCGTAACCTGACAGATTGGATGGCCGGCGAAGGTGCCGCGGTGACCAATCCCAACATTGATCTAGAGGATTTTATCGGTCTGTCGTTCACAACTGGCCCTGATGGTAAAATCTATCAATTGCCTGATCAGCAATTTGCCAACCTCTACTGGTTTCGGCACGATTGGTTCAGTGACGCGCAGAACAAGGCCGATTTCAAAGCCAAATACGGCTATGATCTTGGAGTGCCTGTGAACTGGTCCGCCTACGAGGACATCGCCGAATTCTTTACGGGCCGGGACCTGTCGCGGATGGGTGTCGAAGGCGAAGTTTTTGGCAATATGGACTACGGCAAAAAAGACCCGTCGCTGGGTTGGCGCTACACTGATGCGTGGCTGTCCATGGCCGGCGCTGGTGATGTGGGCGAACCAAATGGCCTGCCTGTTGATGAATGGGGCATCCGCGTCAATGAAAAGTCGCAACCGGTTGGGTCTTGTGTCGCGCGCGGTGGCGCAACCAATGGTCCGGCGGCTGTTTATGCTGTCACGAAAGCCATTGAGTGGTTGGAAAAATACTCTCCACCCGCAGCGGCTGGCATGACATTCTCAGAGGCGGGCCCCATTCCTGCACAAGGCAATGTTGCGCAGCAAATGTTCTGGTATACGGCCTTTACAGCTGCGTCAGTTGAGCCAGATTTACCCGTGATGAACGAAGATGGCACGCCAAAATGGCGCATGGCGCCTTCCCCGCACGGGGCATATTGGTCCGAGGGGACAAAAATCGGTTATCAAGATGCAGGTTCTTGGACGTTGATGGAATCCACCCCTGTGGACCGTGCCCAAGCCGCGTGGCTTTATGCGCAGTTCGTGACCTCCAAAACGGTCGACGTAAAGAAAAGCCATGTTGGTCTAACATTCATTCGTGAATCAACGATCCAGCACGAAAGCTTTACAGACCGCGCGCCAAAGCTTGGAGGATTGATCGAATTCTACCGCTCCCCTGCCCGGGTTCAGTGGTCACCAACTGGTACAAATGTTCCAGATTATCCTAAACTGGCACAACTGTGGTGGCAGAACATTGGCGACGCAATGTCTGGTGCAAAAACTCCACAAGAAGCGTTGGACGCGCTGTGTGAAGATCAGGAAAAGGTTCTGATCCGTCTTGAGCGCGCTGGCGTGCAAGGTGACATCGGCCCGGTCATGAACGACGAGGTCGATCCTGACTATTGGTTGTCCCAGCCTGGTTCGCCCAAAGCGAAACTCACCAATGAGGACGAGACACCCGTGACCATCGCTTATGACGAATTGATCAAATCCTGGCAGTAATATGCAGATTGAGGGCCCTTGGATTGGGCCCTCAACATTTCATTGTCCATTCATTTACCACCAAATGGCGAAAACCATTTGCACAGAGATGTCGCCGAAATTCACACGGTAACATATCTTGAATTCTAGAATTAAGGTACGCGCATGACCTATGTTTTGGCTATTGATCAAGGCACAACCTCTACCCGGGCGTTGTTGTTTGACGCACAGATGCGTATTGTTGCCAGCGCGCAGCAAGAATTTACCCAATACTTTCCACAATCTGGTTGGGTCGAACATGATCCAAACGCGCTTTGGGAGACGGTTCTTTCTACATGCCGTACCGTATTAAAACGTGCGGATGTGCAGGCTGCGGATATTGCGGCCATTGGGATTACAAACCAGCGCGAAACCGTTGTCGTCTGGGACAAACAGACAGGTACGCCGGTTTACAATGCCATTGTCTGGCAAGATCGCAGAACCTCAAATACCTGTCAGGCGTTGCGTGAGGATGGGCATGAAGAGATGATCACCGCACGCACAGGCCTGCTGCTCGATCCATATTTTTCCAGTACCAAATTGAGTTGGGTATTGGACCACGTTGCTGATGCGCGTGCACGTGCGGCGCAAGGCGACTTGTTATTTGGGACCGTTGACAGCTATCTTATTTGGAAGTTGACGGGAGGGGGACAACACGTCACCGACGCCACAAACGCCGCCCGAACCATGTTATATGATATTCACAAAGGTCGTTGGAGCACGGAAATCTGTGACCTACTGGATATCCCAATCCAGATGTTGCCAGAGGTTAAAGATTGTGCTGCAGATTTTGGCGTCACCACGTCAGACTTTCTGGGTTCCCCAATTCCCATTTATGGCGTCGCGGGAGATCAACAAGCGGCCACAATCGGGCAAGCCTGTTTTGAACCGGGCATGTTGAAATCGACCTACGGAACAGGCTGTTTTGCGTTGCTCAATACTGGTGATGCTCCAGTGAAATCGCAACAGCGTTTGCTGACAACTATTGCCTATCAATTAGATGGCCAACCAACCTATGCACTTGAGGGGTCGATTTTTGTGGCGGGGGCTGTCGTGCAATGGCTGCGTGACGGGTTGAAAATCATCACCGACGCGCGTGAAACTCAGACTTTAGCCACGCAGGCGGATCCACATCAAAATGTTATTATTGTGCCCGCATTTGTAGGTCTTGGTGCACCCTACTGGAACCCTAAATGTCGTGGGGCAACCTTTGGCTTAACCCGTGGTACAGGTCCCGCAGAGATGGCCAAGGCTGCACTGGAAAGTGTGGGCTATCAGACCCGTGACCTCCTGGAGGCGATGGCTTCGGATTGGAATGCAGATGGTGTACAGCCTGTGTTACGCGTCGACGGCGGCATGTCGGCAAGTGATTGGGCAATGCAATTCTTGTCTGACATTATCGCCGCACCTGTTGACCGCCCTGCCCTGCACGAAACAACGGCCCTTGGCGCCGCATGGCTGGCCGGAATGTGGGCTGGAATCTATCCTGATCAGGATACCTTTGCCAAATCTTGGGCACGTGAGGCGCAATTTATTCCCACAATGGAAAACACGCAGCGTGAAGAAAAATATGCGCTGTGGAAACGGGCAGTTCAGGCAACGCTTTCAGTCTCTTGATCCCTTACCCTATCGTCGGGACTATCACGCGGATTTTCGCAAGTTGATAGGGTATAAGAATTTAAGCGTCAGATTGATTTATTCCGCTTTTTGACTGTGCTCCCAGACCAGTCGTCCCAGAATAACCAGTGTGACCAACACAATCAGCAATACAGACAAGGCCGCGACAGTTGGATCAACATTGTCCCGTAGACCCATCCACATGCGCCGCGGCAATGTGATGGCTTTAACCGATGTAATGAACAGCGTCACACCAATTTCATCCCACGATAGGATAAAGCTCAGCATAAAGGCCGACAAAATGCCAAATCGAATATTGGGTAATATGACTGCATGAATTCGGGTCCAAAGGTTTGCCCCCATTGAGCGCGCCGAAAGATCAATTTTTCGATCAACCTGTGAAAGCGCAACCATCAAGATAACCACAGCATAGGGTACGACCATCACAGTATGTGCGACCACAACCCCTAGCCAACCGTCGTAAACCACCCATGAATTCCAAGGCGTAATCGCTTGCAAAAACGAATAAAGCGTCAAGGCAGAAACCACTGGTGGGGCTAACATGGGTAGCAAGGCAATACCTGCCAACAACCCTCCTGCCTTGGGGCGCAGCATCCAAAATCCCAGACAAAATGCTGTCGCCAAAAGCGTTGCTAGGACCGCAGCGGTCACTCCGATCTGTAAGGAGAGCAACACACTGTCGCCCCACTCTGGCTTGTCCCAAAGGGCTTCGTAGTGGCGTAACGACCATTCACCTTTGGGCAGGCTGAGATAACGTTTCGGGGTAAAACTAACCGGGATCACAGCAAGCAGCGGCATCAAGAGGAACACAGCCGTTAGTGCGCCGATCGCAGTGGTAACAGGACCTGGTTTGAGGGAAACAGTCATTTCATTGTCCCTTCGGTACGTTTGATCAGTGCCACAAGAAATGCACCAATAGAAAGCATTATCAGCGCGGATAATGCAGCCGCCAAACCCCAGTTTGGAATTTGAAAAATCCGCAAATAGATGAGTTCGGCAACCATGACACTGCGTCCGCCACCCAAAAGCGTTGGGACGATGTAGAACCCAAGAGAGAACACAAACACCAATAGTGCAGCCCCGATGATCCCGCTTTTGGTCATCGGAACAAAGATTTGCCAGAAAATGCGCAGTCTTGACGCGCCCATGCCACGTGCGGCTAAGACAACGCGCGTATCCACATCCCGCATTGCACTGGCCAAAGGAAAGACGGCAAAGGGGATCAAGAAATGGACCATTCCTAAAATAACGCCGAACTCATTGCGTATTAATGTCAAAGGTTCTGAGATCACCCCGATTGATTGCAACCACGTATTGATCAAGCCGCGATTGGACAGAAGCGAGAGCCAACCAAAAGTCCGGCTGAGCACCGATAGCCAAAACGGGATCATAATCGCCAATTCAACAAACACCCGCATTCCGCGCGAGCCATTCAGCCATAACAATGTCAAGGCATAAGCCAACACAACGGCAATCGCAGTCACACTGAGACAAATACGAAGAGTCCGCCGGATCACGCTCCACACCAATGGATCGCCAAGCGCTTGGCTGTAGTTTTGCATCCCAAACTCAGGGGTGGTGACGCTTTGCAACATGATCCCAGCTAATGGGATAAGATAGGCAAGCCCCAAAAACAGCATAAGCGGTGCAAGGGTGAAAAGACGTGACATGGACAGCCTTTGATCAAATGTGTTTGAAAATATGGCCATATCAAATGACAACCGGAAGATTTTATCGACGACCGGCTGTCACTTCATAATGGTAACCTATAGGTTAATTTAAGCGGAGATCACACCCAAATAGGCATCCAAAGCTGATCCATAGTTTTCTTCGTACCACGCCATATCCAACGGTGTCTGTTGGGCGAAATTCGCAGGATCGGTTGGGTTAAAGAACTTACTCTCTTCGGGAACCAAAGCATCCGCAGCTGGGTTTGCCGGGCCATTGCCTAACAACTCAAACAGTTTGACCTGTGACTCGGGATCTTGCGAATGCGCGATATATTCCATCGCAGCTTTTTCACCAACGGGATTGTTCATTAATACGCCTGTGGAGCCAGGTGCTACAATGCCTTGCGCCCAGGTCATCGCGATCTCACCGTCAGTGTCTTTATGCAGCAAGGATGCGCGTGTGTTCCAAATCAACGCCATTGATACATCTCCGTTAAGCAACAGAGATTGGCTTTCTGCACCGCCCCCCCAGAAGGCGCCGATATTGTCTTTGAAGCCAGCAATTTTGGCATGCGCACGTTCTAAATCAAGGGGATATAGGTCTTCGGGTGCGACCCCATCGGCCATCAATGCCGCTTCCCACATACCAGCGCCCCATTTGTACATCGCACGTTTGCCGGGGAATTTTTCAGCGTCAAAGAAATCGGCCATTGATGCAGGCGGTGTGTCATACTTGGTCGCGTCATAGGCAATGACATAGCTATAGAAATAGCTACTTGCTGCATATTCCCATTTAAACCCGTCGCGAATTTTACTTTCGTCGACGATGTTCCAATCAATGGGGCGCATAAAGCCTTGCTTACCCAAAGCTTGACCAGAAAACGGATCACAATCAACAAGATCCCAAGTTGGGCTACCACTTTCGGCTTGTGCTTTGATCGACCCTTCCAGAGGACCGGACCCGTCATATAGGACCTTAACCCCTGTCTTCTCAGAGAACCCATCACCAAAGGCTGCAGCCATCGCTTCGATTGCGTCACCGCCCCAGTTTACAAAGACCATATCTTTGTCAGCTGCATGCAGGCTGCCAGCGGAAAGGCCCAACGCAGAGGTGCCGCCCAAAAGCGCAAGTCCCTGCATAAAGCCACGTCGTGACAGTGCCCCAGACTCTAGTTTCTCTTTAAGAAGAAGGACTTGATCCTGCTGAAAATGCTTATTCATGGTATTTCCTTTCTGTTGGATGCTTGATCAAAAGATCAGGCTGTCTTTTCCTGCCCACCCGACCCGGATCTTTTGCCCAGGTTCTGCATGGCTGGTCAGTTCGGAGGTCTTTACGTCGATCATCAAAGGGGTATCGTCGAGTGCTGAGGTCAGCTGTAACCGCGATTGCGCCCCCATATAAACGCGGTCAGATATTGTGCATTCTAAGCCATCGGTTTCGGCTGCTGGATACAAAACGAGGTTTTCAGGGCGTACCCCGATATGTGTTGCTTGTGATGACGGCGCCTGAGGCAAGGTAATTGCAAAATCCCCAACACGTGAATTCACACCATCAAAGCTTGCCGGTAAAATATTGATATCACCTAGAAATTCAGCAACAAAACGATTGCTCGGGCGTTCGTAAACATCTGTTGGTGACGCCATTTGTTGTAGCCTGCCTTTGGCGAAAATCGCGACGCGGCTAGAAAGGGCCAGCGCCTCGTCTTGGTCGTGGGTCACAAACACAAACGTTGTTCCCATCTTGGCGTGGATACGGCGCAATTCGTCCTGCATTTGACCGCGTAGGTTCTTGTCCAACGCTGAAAATGGCTCATCCAGCAATAAAACCGGCGGTTCATATGCAAGCGCGCGCGCCAGTGCAACACGTTGTTGTTGACCACCTGACAACCCAGTAGGGCGCTTGTGTGCATGTCCTGTAAGGCCAACCAGATCGATCATGTCCGCGACACGTGTTTTAATTTCGGATTTTGGGCGCTTTTGAACTTTGAGTGGAAAGGCAATGTTTTCCGCAACTGTCATATGGGGAAACAGTGCATAGCCCTGAAACATCATTCCAAAGCCGCGGTCTTCGGCATCCGTTTTGGTGCAATCCGCCCCCTCGATCAGCAGTTTTCCACGTGTAATGTCTTCGAAACCAGCCAGCATCATCAAAAATGTGGTTTTACCTGAACCGGAAGGTCCAAGAAGTGTGACAAATTCCCCCGGCATAATTTTCATGGATACATCGCTAAGTGCGGTGAATGTACCATAGTCTTTGCCGATTTGGAGGGCTTCGATTGCGGCGGTGGAACTGGCCAAGGCTGTCTTCCTGCAATGATTAATGATATGTAACGATCCTGAGCGAGAGAAGGTCGCTCATACAAGTGAATGTTTTTACAGGGCTCGGCAAATACGATTTGTTTCGCGCCTTGCTGCGCAATTATGCTTATATTTTGAGCTATATATTTGTTGAAAACATCTATTTCAGATCGATCTTAACAAGTTTCGCGTTTTGGTTACGATTGTAAGCCGCAATATTTATGTAATGATCCTCTCAATACCTGCCTAAATATCGGTCATATCTAGTCAGATTCAAATAAACTCATGAGCCAATCGATGAAATACTGCCCACTTTGCGACAAACGGCTTGGAGAAGTGGCGTAATAAGCTGTCCCCAAGTCCACTTCGCCATTTGGCCATAGCGCGAGAATACCATCGTCGATCGAAGCGCCAGTGATAGATTTCCAACCCAGCATCAAGCCTCGTCCTGTCAAAGCGGCCTGTGATGCTTGAACATAATTATTATAATTCGGGCCGACACTACGGCGGTGCGGAAGAGCACGCTTGCGTAAGTATTCATCCCAACTGGTCCAATGCGGATTATATGGATTGCGGACATGGATTAACGGTGCGGAGTCCAAGCCAGCGCCATCACGCAGTAGTTTTTCAATCAAAGCAGGTGTGCCAACTGGACAGACTGTTTCTGAAAACAGTTTATATGTATTTCCATCGGTCCACCCGCCTTTTCCGTAACGGATAGCGACATCGATTCCAGGCGCAAGAATGGGCAAATCGGTTGAAGGCGCTTGTACGTTCACCGAAATATTCGGGTAAAGATCGTAAAACGCGGCCAATTTGGGCATCAACCAGTAGGTTGCCATTCCTACAGTGCAAGCAACCGTGACCTGTTGGTCTTCGCTGTTGAGTAGACCGTGGATGTCCTCGAGTGCGGCAGCGATTTGGCCTAGGCCCTCACGTGTCGCGTTGGATAAAATCTGCCCTGCCTCGGTCAAGCTGGCAGGACGTGTACTGCGGTCAAATAATGCGGCTCCGACATGATCCTCTAACGCTTTCAACGCCTGACTGACCGCTGGTTGCGATACATTCAAACGCGCGGCTGCCTGCCGCATAGACCCAAGTCGTGCCACAGTTTCAAAGGTCATCAATAATCGTAACGGCGGCAGACGATCCATAACTTAACCATATGCTTAATTTATATTTAGGCTATTCGATCTACCCACAGAAAAAAAGACCTGAAAGTATAAAGCAAGCACTCCAGTCTATCTCTTTCAGGATTAGGTTCGAAACATGAACGTCATCACACCTCTCTCCGCCTCAGTCGAGACTCTTGATAAAGGTCTGTCTGTGACACTTTCAGATGGTCACCAGCACTATTTCAACTACCATTGGCTGCGCGACAACTGCCCCAGCTCGTTTAATGCAGCGACGCGCGAACGTAGCTTTGACATTTTTCACCTCGCCACGGCGCCAACCGCAGAAACCGCCAATGTTGACGGTGATGCACTTGTAATTGCTTGGAAAGATGAAGGGCACATCACACGTTTCCCTCTGACGTGGTTGGAAGAGTTTTCTTCTGCTAAGTCCCGTAAAGACCCTGCCGACCTGCCACGCAAAGCATGGTATGGTGATCACTATCCAAATGTTCCGCGTTTCAGCCAACCTGACTTAGTCACCAACACTGAAACCCGCAAAGCATGGATCGAAGCGATGCTCGTTGACGGCTTTGTCATATTGACAGACATGCCGGACACTGATGCCGCGCTGACAGAAACTGTCAACTTGATGGGTGCTGTCCGTCCGACCTTCTTTGGTGATTACTTCGACGTTAAAACTTATATTAATCCAACCAATACGGCCTATACGTCTGCGGCGCTGGAGTTACATACAGACACACCCGCCGAAGAATTTGCCCCCGGCATCCAGTTTTTACATTGCCGCGCAAATTCGGTTGCAGGTGGTCAAAGCCTTTATGCAGATGGTGTGGCAGTGGCGAATGATTTCCGCGCCCGTGATCCCGAAGGTTTTAAACTGTTATCCGAAGTATCTGTGCCGTTTTATTGTGAACATGACACATATGACATGCGCTCGCGTCAAACCGTGATCGAGCTGGATCAACATGGTGAAGTGTCCGGTTTGACCATCAGCCAACACATGCTGGATATCATCGACCTGCCCCAAGATATGCTGGACGATTATTATCCTGCCTTCTGCCGCTTTGGTCGTATGTTGCAGGAAGACAAGTACATGATGCGTTTTTTGATGAAGGCGGGCGAATGTATGGTCTTTGACAACCACCGCATTGTGCACGGTCGTGAAGCTTACTCCGCAACCAGTGGCGAACGGTATTTACGTGGCACTTATGCAGATCGTGCTGAAATGCGTTCAACCTATCGTGCCTTGGTAGGCGAAGGGCGGTTTAAAGCATGAGCCTCGATAACCTCACACCGGTAGGCCACAATAACAGCGCAGATTTGGACAGTTTACGTTCAGATCTCGCGGCAGCGTTTCGGATTTGCCACCAACTTGGTTGGAGCGAATCCGTCGGCAACCATTTCAGTGCCACCACATCTGAGGATGGTAAAAGCTTTCTACTCAATCCCAAATGGAAGCATTTTGCGACGATTGGCCCAGATGATTTATTACTGCTGAACAGTGATAATACAGATGTGTTAGATGGGCCGAATGCGCCGGATGCCTCTGCGTGGTGCGTGCATGGTACGATGCACCGCAACTTGCCTTCGGCCAAAGTGATCCTACATGCGCATTCGCCTTACGCAACTGCGCTGGCCTGTCTTGAAGATCCAACCATGGTTCCAATCGATAACAACACCGCACGCTTTTACGGGCGCACGGCCTATGATCGTGATTTCGGTGGGATCGCGGATGCCGAAGAAGAGGGTGAACGTCTGGCCCAGGCCATTGGTCATAAGACAGTTTTGGTCATGGGCAATCATGGTGTCAGCATCGTAGGAGATACGGTTGCTGCTGCTTTTGAAGATTTGTATTTTTTTGAAAAAGCCGCTCAAACATTGATATTAGCGCGTTCAACAGGTCAACCACTTGCGATTTTAAGTGACGAGGTGGCCCAAAATACCGCTGATGGCTGGAAGCCCTATGCAGGTATGGCAGATGAACATTTCGCTTATCTGAAATCCCAGCTCCCGCGCTAAAGCAGAGATCAATGAGAAAGCCCCGCAAGTTCCGCTTTATGCGGGACTTTTTCGTATAGGCATTTGAGCGTGATCTTGCGATAGATGCGGTTCGCACTCTTCATATGGTTCCGGGCTTGCACCCTATTTACAGGTCACAACTAAGGTTAAGCAAAATGACACGATATCCCTCAATTCAGGCATTACGTGCCATTGAATGTGTCGATCGTCACGGGTCCTTATGGCGTGCCGCCGAAGAGCTGAACGTCACTCGCAGTGCTGTCAGTCACCAGTTGCGATTGCTTGAGCGCGATCTCGGGTTCAAACTCCTAGAGCGCTCGGGCAACCGCACCGAAGTCACCGCCCGCGCCAGATCCTACGCACAAGATGTGCGTCAGGCTCTGCGTATGATTGCGCAGTCTTCGTCTCGTGTTACACAAAATGGCCTCAGTGGGACTATTGCAATCAGCTGTCCGGCGGGATTTATTTCCGCATGGTTTTGTTTTTATATCCGCGAATTTCTTGAGGCAAATCCAGACATTACCCTCAAGGTTATCAATGCGCCCTACATGAGCGACACCAGCAATCCCAGTGTGGACGCTTTTATTACCTTTGGCCTGGATCCCAATGCAAAAGTGAACGCTACAGAATTGCATAAAGTCGAATTTTCACCCCTGTGCAGCCCTGCTTATCTGACCCGGCTCGGCGGTACACTGGACTGTAACAGTTTGGAACATGCGACCTTGTTACATATGGGGGATTTTGACGATTGGAAAAACTGGATGACGTTACAGGGCTTCCCCGAGCAATCCGCCGAAAGGGGTATTTGCTTTCCAGATATGAATATGGTCCACACCGCGGTTCTGCAAGGACAAGGTATCGCCATCGGGGATGCCGTATTATGGCGACGTGAGTTGCGAAATGGTCAACTCATGCGTCCATTTGAGCAATCTTTATACTCGGAAACAAAGTATTATTTTTGCACACCACATGATTGCGCAGATAATCCACTCACTGAAGAACTGCTTAAATGGTTGATTTCGTGCATAAATAGCCGAGATTTGACCTCTGAAACACGTAGCTGACAAACAGTATTTGTTGCCATCTATAAAAAGTTTCAATTGAGTTCACATCTCTCAGATCTCTAGCTTAGAGGTGCGCACATAGTGCCTTCTAAATAAAGAAATGAGAGACCGGCCATGCACTTTGGATTATCCGACGAACAAGAGATGATTGTTTCTACCGTCCGCAGCTTTGTCGAAAACGAGATCTACCCACACGAAGCTGAAGTGGAACGTACCGGCGAGGTCCCTGCCGAAATTGCTCAAGACATTAAGCAAAAGGTTCTTGATCTCGGGTTTTACGCATCAAACTTTCCCGAAAGCGTTGGTGGTCCCGGCTTGTCTCATCTTGAGTTCGCATTGGTCGAACGTGAACTGGGCCGTGGATCAATGGCTTTGACCCATTTCTTTGGTCGACCGCAAAATATCCTGATGGCTTGCCGAGGGGAACAGATCGAAAAATACTTGATGCCAGCTGTGCGCGGCGAACGTATGGACGCGCTTGCGATGACTGAACCTGACGCGGGTTCGGATGTTCGCGGCATGAAGTGTACCGCCACGCGCGATGGAGGCGATTGGGTCATCAACGGATCTAAACACTTTATTTCAGGCGCGGATCACGCTGATTTCTTTATCGTATTTGTCGCGACCGGCGAAGATGATACCCCCCGTGGTCCGAAAAAACGGATCACCTGTTTCCTTGTCGACCGTGGCACGCCCGGCTTTGAAGTCGCCAAAGGATATAATTCCGTATCACATCACGGGTATAAAAACTGCATCCTCTATTTCGATAAATGCCGCCTCTCTGACGCGCATGTTCTGGGCGAAGTGGATGGTGGCTTTGCCGTAATGAACGAATGGCTTTATGCAACGCGCATCACCGTTGCGACTATGTCTGTAGGCCGCGCACGTCGCGTTTTTGATTATGCGTTGAACTATGCTGCAGAACGCAAGCAATTTGGACAACCTATCGGGAAATTCCAAGGCGTCAGCTTTCAACTTGCCGATATGATCACTGAAATCGATGCTGCAGATTATCTGACACTGGCCTCTGCTTGGCGCTTAGACCAAGGTCTACCTGCCAATCGTGAAATTGCCTCAGCCAAGGTCTATGCCTCGGAAATGCTGGCCCGCGTCACCGATGCCACACTGCAGGTTTATGGTGGTATGGGTCTGATGGATGAGTTGCCAATCGAACGGTTCTGGCGTGATGCCCGCGTCGAGCGCATTTGGGATGGCACCTCGGAAATCCAGCGTCACATTATCAGCCGCGAGCTGCTACGCCCCCTTGGCGCATAAGGAAAATATCATGGAGCCCCTCCGTCGTTTTTTCTCCCCCAAGGCCGTCGTGGTCATTGGGGGTGGTACGTGGTGTGAAAATGTCGTGCAGCAATGTCGCGACACAGGTTTTACTGGCGACATTTGGCCAGTGCATCCGAAAAAAGACACCATAGGCGGCCTGCCTGCCTATCGCGATCTTGCAACCTTGCCCTATACGCCTGATGCAGCATTTGTTGGGGTTAATCGTGAACTGACTGTCGAAATGGTGCGGCAACTTTCTGTGATGGGATGTGCAGGCGCCGTCTGTTTCGCCGCCGGTTACAGCGAAGCCACAGCAGAGCTTGCCGATGGAGCAGACCTGCAAGACGCCTTGGTTCAAGCCGCTGGCGATATGCGTATTCTGGGACCCAATTGTTACGGTGTGGTCAACACCCTAGACAATCTTGCACTTTGGCCTGACCAGCATGGTATGCAATCCTGCGACAGCGGTGTTGCGATTGTGGGGCAGTCGTCTAACGTCTTGATTAATATTACGATGCAACAGCGCGCACTGCCGTTGGCCATGGTTGTTGCAGCTGGAAATCAAGCACAAACCTGCATGTCGGATATCGGGATTGCTCTGTTGGAAGACCCGCGCATCACGGCGCTTGGGCTGCACATCGAGGGTATCACTGACCTGCCCGCGTTTGAAGCCCTAGCCAGACGGGCGATCGAGTTGAACAAACCCATAGTTGCCTTGCGCGTTGGAGTTTCGGAACAGGCACAGACAGCCGCAGTTTCGCATACGGCCTCTCTTGTGGGCAGTGATGCGGGTGCACGCGCGCTTTTGGCACGTCTAGGCATTGCACAAGTCGACACCCCTGGCGAGTTGGTCGAAACCCTCAAGCTGTTACATGTGACGGGCGGCCTGAAGTCTGCCCAGATCGCCTCGGCGTCGTGCTCGGGTGGCGAGGCCTCATTAATGGCAGATATCGGCGCAGAGGCCGGTGTGATCTTTCCTCCTCTCAAAGAGGTCCAATCCACAGCCCTTCGAACGGTGCTTGGCCCCAAGGTCGCACTGGCTAACCCACTGGATTACAACACCTATATTTGGGGCGACCAACAAGCCCTTACTGACTGTTTCACCGCGCTTTGCTTGGATACGGATCTGGCCTTAGCCTGCATTGTTTTGGATATGCCGCGCAGCGATCGTTTTGAAGCTGGGGATTTCCTTCAGGTCATCCATGCCGCTGCTGCGGCCCAATCGACCACCGGAACACAAGTGGCTTTGATCTCGCTTTTACCTGATGGGTTGTCGGAAACCATGGCGCAATTGGCCATCGATCTCGGTGTGGTACCTCTGTCCGAGATGCGCACAGCCTTGCACGCCATTCGCGCGGCCGCCGATGTCACCAAACTGCGCAGGGATGCGGTCAATACACAACCTGCCCTGCACACAACCGTCACAACACAGGAGGCAGACATCAACATCATCGGCGAAGCCGAAGCCAAACAGATGTTGATGCAAGCAGGTCTACGCATACCGCAGTCAAAACAAGCGACCCTAGCGGATGGCCCAGGATCTGTAGCCACATCAATCGGCTTTCCCGTCGTTGTCAAAGGTCAAGGCATCGCCCATAAAACCGAGGCCGGGGCGGTTCAACTGAATCTAAACAGTGCCGAAGCCGTTGACGCTGCGGCCAATGCCATGCCCGCAGATAGTTTTCTGATCGAGGAAATGATCACCGGCACCGTGGCTGAATTACTGATTGGCGTCACGCGTGATCCTGCACATGGCTTTGTCCTTACCATGGGCCTCGGTGGCATTTTGACCGAACTGATCAAAGACACGGCCTCGGTCCTGATCCCATCATCTCCTGATCAGATACGCGCGGCACTCGCCACATTGCAAACCGCACCTGTGTTGTCCGGTTATCGTGGACGTCCAGCAGCCAATATTGATGCGGTGGTCGATATGATCATGGCATTGCAAAGCTTGGTGGAAACCCATGCCGATGCGCTTTATGAAATCGAAATCAACCCTTTGCTGTGCCGTACACATGACGCTGTTGCGGCAGATGCCCTCATCCGAATGGGACCAATGACATGAGCCAATCAAACGTTACTGTCACACGTCGTGATACCGTATTAGAGGTTACACTGGATCGACCAAAGGCCAATGCCATCGACATGGCAACCAGCCAAGAGTTGGGTGAGATTTTCACCAATTTTCGTGATGATCCTGAATTGCGTGTTGCTATTATCACGGGTGCAGGAGAGAAATTCTTTTGCCCAGGTTGGGATCTAAAAGCCGCCGCAGATGGCGAAGCTGCAGATGCCGACTATGGCAAAGGTGGCTTTGGCGGTCTGCAAGAACTGCGCGGATTGAACAAACCGGTCATTGCAGCCGTAAACGGTATCTGTTGTGGCGGTGGGCTGGAGTTGGCGATTAGCGCTGACATCATTTTGGCAGCCGATCATGCAACATTTGCTCTACCTGAAATCCGCTCAGGCACCGTGGCCGATGCGGCAACCATTAAACTTCCCAAGCGCATTCCTTACCATATCGCGATGGAATTGCTGTACACAGGTCGCTGGTTCGATGCCGAAGAAGGTCACCGCTGGGGCTTGATCAACCGCATCCTCCCTGCGGCTGAACTGCTACAAGCCGCCCGCACCCTTGCCGATGAGCTGGCCGCAGGTCCACCGCTGGTTTTCGCCGCGATCAAGGAAATCGCCCGCGAAGCCGAAAACATGAAATTCCAAGATGTGATGAGCAGAGTGACGGGCAGCCAGTTTGAGACTGTTGAAAAACTCTACCGCTCTGATGATCAAAAAGAAGGCGCGCGCGCCTTTGCAGAGAAACGCGATCCGGTCTGGAAGGGCCGCTAAAAGCGATCAGGATAGATTATGCCATTGACGATGAAACGTAAGGTCTTTTTGACCGCTGCCATTACCGGTGCTGGGTGGACACAAGACAAAAGTCGCCTTGTTCCACGCTCACCCAAAGAAATTGCCGATGCCGCAATTGACGCCGCCAAAGCTGGCGCAGCAATTGTCCATTGTCATGTGCGCGACCCTGAAACAGGCGTACCTTGCCGCGATTTGAACTTGTATCGCGAGCTCACTGACCGCATTCGTGCAGCGGATGTGGATATGGTGTTGAACCTAACGGCCGGAGTTGGCGGAGATTTAACCTTTGGCCCAACCGAGACGCCGATGGAATTGAATGCCGCCGAAACCGATATGGCAGGCGCAAGCGAACGTATGGCGCATGTCCGTGCCTGTCTGCCCGAAATTTGCACGTTAGATTGTGGGTCGATGAATTTTGGCAATGGCGAATATGTCATGACCAATACGACCGGCATGTTACGGGCTATGGGCCAAATGATGACGGATTGCGGCGTCAAACCGGAAATCGAAGCCTTCGATACAGGGCACCTCTGGTTTGCCAAACAGCTGGTCACTGAAGGCGTGCTAGAAGATCCCGCATTGGTGCAACTGTGCATGGGTGTGCCGTGGGGTGCACCCAATGATCTCAATACATTTATGGCGATGGTCAACAACGTGCCTTCCAACTGGAACTGGTCTGCCTTTAGCTTGGGACGCGATCAAATGGCCTATGTCGCGGCGGCTGCGCTGGCGGGCGGCAACGTTCGGGTAGGTCTCGAAGACAACCTCTATCTTGAGCGAGGCGTGATGGCGACCAATGCACAATTGGTCGAAAAGGCTGCAAACCTGCTGTCTAATATGGGCGTCAGCCTGATGGGTCCACAAGAGGTACGCGATACACTTGGCCTGAGCAAACGCGCCCCCGCAGGAGCATGATATGACACGTGCAGCAATTATTGGCGGCGGAGTTATCGGCGGCGGCTGGGCCGCACGCTTTTTACTAAACGGCTGGGATGTCTCAATCTTTGATCCCGACCCAGACGCCGAACGTAAACTCTCTGAGGTGTTAAAAAACGCGCGTGCCTCACTGCCAGCGCTGTACGACAAAGCCCTACCCGATGAGGGAAAAATACATCTATGCTCCTCGCTTGAGGAAGCCGTGACTGGTGCAGATTGGGTTCAGGAAAGCGTCTCCGAACGGCTCGAGCTGAAACACAAAGTCTATGCGCAAATCACGCCATTTTTGGCTGAGGGCGTATTTATCGCGTCTTCGACCTCGGGATTCAAAGCCTCGGATTTGACAGCGCAAGGCGCGCCGGTTGCTGTGGTGCATCCTTTTAATCCCGTTTATCTTCTTCCCTTTGTCGAAATCTCGGGGGCGGCAGAACTTGCCTCCAAAGCCGTCAAAATCATAACAGATCTGGGCATGGCCCCCCTCGTCTTGCACAAAGAGATCGACGCCTTTATCGCCAACCGCTTTCAAGAGGCCGTCTGGCGCGAAGCTCTCTGGATGCTCAAGGATGGCATCGCCACAACAGGCGAAATTGACGATGCCATCCGCATGAGCTTTGGCTTACGCTGGGCGCAAATGGGTCTGTTTGAAACCTACCGTATCGCCGGCGGCGAAGCGGGGATGCAAAGTTATATCGAACAGTTCGGCCCCAGTCTTGCGTGGCCATGGTCCAAACTGACCGACGTGCCCGAGCTGGACGCTGACCTGATTTCTCAAATCGCACAACAGTCCGATGAACAGGCGGCGGGGCGATCTATTCGTGATTTGGAACGGTTGCGCGATGACAATCTTGTCGCCATCATGCGCGGCTTGCGCCGCAACAGCAGCGGAGCGGCCAAGCCGGTTCTGGACCACGAAGCACAGCTCCCCAGTGGCGGCTATCATGACGGATTACCCATCACCCTACGGCGCGCTGTTCCGGTAACCTGGACAGACTACAACGGTCACATGAACGAAGCCGCCTATCTTGAGGTTGGTACATGGGCCACAGATGGCTTGATGAAATACATCGGTGCAGACGCGGATTATGTCGCCTCGGGCAAAAGCTTCTTTACCGTTGACACACGTATTCGCTATCTCGATGAGGTTCATCGCGGGGCTACGGTCATGGTCACAACACAGGTGGTTAAAGGCGAAGGCAAGAAAATGCATCTTCTCCATCGTATGTTTAAACAAGATGGCACAGAGTACAGTTTGGTCTCTACAATCGAGACCTTGTTGTTGCATACTGACCTGACCACCCGCCGCAGCTGTGCACCGGAACCTCATATTCTTGAGGCGTTGACAGCCCTTGCTGAGGCCCATTCACAACGCCCTGCTGAAAGCATCGGAACCGCCGTCGGGCAACGCCCTTAACCCTAGGAGAAAGAGATACATGTCGCCGGAAGAACAAAAAACACGTGAAGATCTTGCTGCTTGCTACCGTCTAGCGGCTCTGCATCGCTTTACGGATTTGATCTATACCCATATTACCGCACGGGTTCCCGGCGATGAAGGGCATTTTCTGATCAACCCTTATGGCTGGCGTTGGGAAGAAATCACAGCATCGTCTTTGGTTAAAATCGACGTGAATGGGAATAAGGTCGACGGCAGCCCTCATCGTGTGAACCCAGCAGGATTCACCATCCATTCTGCTGTTCATATGAACCGGCACGACGCGGCATGGATTATGCACACACACACCCGTGCCGGCGTCGCAGTGTCATGTATGGAAGAGGGGTTGATGCCTCTGAACCAGATCTCGTTGCAATTTCACAACCGCATCGCTTACCATGATTTTGAGGGGATCGCGCTGGATCTAGAAGAACGCGAACGCATCGTCGCAGATTTCGGCATGCATCCCGTGATGATCCTACGCAATCATGGCCTCATCGCGACAGGGCGTAGCGCTGCTGAGATGTTCAGCAATATGTTTTATCTGGAACGTGCCTGTGAGATTCAAATCGCGGCGCATTCCACAGGGCAGCCCCTGCGTACAATCAGCAACGATATCGCCGCACGTGTTCATGAACAATATGTGCAAATGAACGAAGAAGACGGCGGTTTGGATTTGGAATGGGCTGCACACTTGCGGTCGGTTGAGGGCCTGGGCAGCGATTTCCGCCTTTGACCCTCGCCAACCATATACCTTGGTAAATTAATACCCCAGCGCACAGCCATCTTTTCGGCTGTCGCTACCGCCGTGTAAAATGCCGTCACCAATGCGGATGGCCTGTGATCCACCAATCGGGCTGGGCATCTGTTTGATCACGTGACCGCGACGTTCAAGCTCTGCACAGACCTCAGCTGGCAACGTTTCCTCGACTTGCAATTCATCCCCAAAAGCAAAGCTGCGCGGCTGATCCATAGCCGCCTGCAGATCAAGACCTTGATCCACAAGCGCGGAAATAAACGCGGCTTGTCCTGCCGCTTGATATTGTCCGCCCATTACACCAAACGGCATCACAGGCTTGCCATCCTCTACGGCCAATCCCGGAATAATCGTATGCATCGGTCGTTTAAACGGTGCAATGGAATTGGGATGTCCTTCGATCAGGCGAAAGCTGGCTCCGCGTGAATGGAACAAAACACCTGTCTGCGGATCAAGCCGTGTCGAGCCAAACCCATGAAAAATCGAATTGATAAATGAAAGAGTGTTGCCCTCTTCGTCCACGACACAGAGATAAATGGTGTCTTTATGTTCAGGCTCGTCCCACAATGCGGGCGGCAAGGCTTTCGTCATGTCGATACGTGCGGCAAGCGCGTCGATAACCGTGTCAGACAACAATAGCTCTGCCACACCTTCACAATCTTCAGGGTCCGCAATGAGCGCATCGCGATGGTAATAGGCCAGTTTTGTTGCCTCGGCGTGCAAATGGACACGATCTGCGTCACTGACTTCAGGTCCTAGGTCAAATTTGGACAGAATGCGCATAATTATCAGGGCGCATAAACCTTGGCCATTGGGCGGGCACTCATAGATATCATAGTTGCCATATTTCGCGGAAATCGGTTTGGTCCAAAAGGCTTGATCCGCGCCAGCGTGAAAATCTTCTTCGGTTTGCAGACCGCCTAAAGACTGCAAATGTGCAACCATTTTGGCCGCTGTCTCGCCCTTATAAAACCCATCTGGGCCATGTTCTGCGATTTCAGATAAACGCTCAGCCAACAAAGGCTGCATCATAACATCGCCAACTTTGGGCACCTGCCCCTGTGGCAAAAAGACCGCCGCAGCATGAGCATCTTGCGCGATGAGCTCTGCATTTTCCGCCCAATCCGCCGCGACACGTGGCGTAATCGGGAAGCCATTTTTTGCATAGCCAATTGCGCGTTTAAAAATTTGTGTCAAAGGCAGGCGGCCATGTTCGCGGTGCAAAAGGCACCAAGCAGAAACTGCGCCAGGGATGGTTACGGCATGTGGGCTGGTTTGAGGAATTTCATCCGTTAATCCTGCCGCATTTAGCGCTTCAATCGTCGCCGCAGCTGGGGCGCGACCTGATCCATTCAGCGCCATCACCTCCCCACCTTTGGGGGCATAAAGGGCAAAACAATCGCCCCCAATACCCGTCATAAGTGGATCAACAACACATTGAACGGCAACTGCTGCAATTGCAGCATCTACAGCATTCCCCCCTGATGATAAGATTTCCATTCCCGCCGCTGTACTCAGCGGATGGGACGTGGCAATCATCGCTTGAGAGGCCAGAGTTTCGGGACGACGGGCGGAAAAGAAGTTGAAAGCCATGATTACCCTACGGACTGAGATGTGAAAGCGATTGCAGTTATTTCGATTTACGGCTGGTGAACGATTGTAATATTTATGTATACATATAATACATAACGGAACACATTATCAAAAGGCAAGTCCATGAGCGTTCGCACCGCTGAGAATATTTATAATTTGCTGATGGATGGCATTGTCACTGGCGAATATAGGTCTGGGCATAACTTGGCAGAGGTTACTCTGGCAGAGAAATTTAACGTGTCCCGCACCCCAGTACGCGAAGCACTGCATCGATTAGAGCAAGAAAACCTGATCGAGCGCGGCGCGCGACGCGCCTTTGTTGTACGTAAAATGCGTGCGGATGATTTTGAGGACCTGTTCGAAGCCGTCGGTGAAATTGAAGCCTCCCTTGCCGCACTCGCCGCGCAACGCATGTCGGAAATTCAAAGACGGCAACTTGTCGCGATACTAGACGAAGGCGACAGCAGTGGCGACAATTCAAGCACTTATAGTGACATCAATACCCGTTTTCATACACTCATCAATCAATCTGCCAACAACATGATTTTGGCTGAAACCCATGCGAACCTAATGATGCGGACACAAGTTTGGCGTGTCGCCAATTTCAAACGCGACGAGCGCCGACTGGAAACTTCGCGTATCGAGCATCGTGCCATTAGCGAGGCGATCCTTGACAGCGATGCAAACGCCACACGTCAATTGATGCGACAACATATTGCCTCGTCATTTATGACGCTCGCTAATCTCCTATCGCAGGAAGATTAACCTCCGCCTGTGCGACTATTCCCTACATCCGACTTTTAACGCAATATAAAGAGACCTCACATGCAACAAGACACACTCCTCCTTTTAGAAATGCTTGCGATTTTGAGCGTTATCGGTTGCATTTCCGGCATTTTAGCAGGGCTTTTGGGTGTCGGCGGCGGTATCGTATTGGTTCCTGCATTCTTTTTTGTATTCCAAAGTCTTGGTTATGACGGACCGCAGATAATGCAGGTCTGCTTGGCAACCTCATTGTCAACAATTATTGTCACATCCATACGCTCGGTTATGGCGCATCATCGCAAAGGTGCAGTGGAGTGGGAGATATTGAAACGTTGGGCCCCTGGCATTTCAGGTGGTGCTATTGTGGGGATGTTGATCGTATCGTCACTGGAAACGACTTACCTGCAGATCATTTTTGGGCTGCTCGGGACAACCATTGGACTTTACATGTTGGTTAGCCGCCTGTCATGGCAGCTGGCCAGCGAAATGCCATCCAAGACCAAAAGCTATATATTTTCACCCGTCATCGGGTTTTTATCCGTTCTGATGGGGATCGGCGGGGGCAGTTTTGGCGTTCCGTTTATGACGCTACATGGCGTAGCAATTCACCGTGCGGTGGCTACAGCTGCAGGGTTTGGCCTTGCCATTGGGCTCCCTTCTGCTGTGGGTTTTTTGATGACAACCGTTGAACCGGGTTCGCGTCCACCCTTTACATTAGGGGCCGTCAACATCCCTGCATTCATAATAGTCATCGCCATGACATTGATCACAGCACCAATCGGGGTCAAGCTTGCCCATGCCACCAACCCCAAACCACTCAAACGCTTCTTTGGCCTGTTCTTGATAACCGTTGCACTGAAGATGCTGTGGGAAGCGGTCTCGGGCTAGGGTTCGTCTAAACGGCATATCCGTGGCAACATAAATTGGCCGGCATTGACGACGGCCATACCCTCAGGTCATCAATACTGAGGCGAGCACAGTAAAGCCGCCGCATGCTATTAATTAGTTTTGCGGGGGCAGAGATTTTACGATCCGATGCATGATACCTGCTGTCGCTGCCTCGAGATTGTCACCTTTTAACACGAATAACACCCCCCGCGGTGTCGTGCGTAAATGTGCCACTGTCGACAGTGGGGCATCAGGCGCAAAGCGGTCGCGCCCCTCGATTTTGTCTAAGACGCAAATATCAGGATGGGCCGAAAGGGTCTCTTGTATGGTTTGTTTATCTGCCTTTTTATCCAGATCAACCGCAACTGTTATCGTGTGACCCTGCCAAATTGGCACACGCGTTGCAAAAACATCCACAGCAAAAGCATCTTGAAACAGCAGGCCCAATTCATTGGTCAACGCCTCAACCTCTCCTTCGAGGTGTCCGACGATCTGATTGTGAATGGCAGACGCAGGCAGCCCCGGTAAATCTGTCCCACTAATCGCCTGCATCGTCGTAATCGTTGTGCGGGTTATACCAAATGCCGCATGAAGCGCGAGCAATGGTGCGGCACAAATTGCAGTGGTGCAATTTGGCGTGGACAATAACGCAGTATTTTCATGCGGTGGCTGCGTCACACCAGGCAGACACAATGGCGCAATCTCACGAGCATATTCGCAGTGACTGATAACTTGCGTTCCTCTCGCCAGATGTTGTGCTTCAATCGTTCTTCCCGACGAATCCGGTAGGAATGACACCATCAAAGGCGCGAGACTTGGCGCCTCTGGTGACAATATAGGGATTGCCGCACAAGCCGCACGCGCCTGTGCATCTAGTTGCCAGCCTGAAATTTGAGCAGTGTCAGTCGCAGTAAGATCACCAAGATCGCCATGTAAGCTTTCAATAGTAATATCAGCATCTTGCGTCATCTTGTTGAGCAAGCTCTGCCCCAGTAAAGTCTCGATTCCAGCGATAGATAGGCGAATTTTTGACATGAGCTTACTCCTCAAAGGATAAAAGTAATTTATAAAAATGTCTATTTGCTCTAATTGAAATGTCAATAAATGTATTTTGGAATTTTTATGTACGATCCATCTTCCCCACTGCTACGTCCTGTTGTCTCCCAAGCAGGGGCACCAAACCCCGAAGCAAAGGCTCGCTTCGCAGAAGATCGCCTGCTTGATGCGGTTATCTGGTGTGCCCTTACACCAAACGGGACGGTAACCGAGGCAGATGTAATGGAACGTTTCGGCCTAACCAAAGCGGCAGCTCGATCCGGTTTGGCGCGCCTTGGCTATGACGGATGGGCAACCCCACAACCACGCGCGGGGTGGCTGATCCTACCGATCAGCGGTGCGTTAATCGGACAGATCATAGAGGCCCGCCGAATTGCAGAAGCTGCATTAGCGACGCTTAAACTCCCTGATGCTGCCTGCGCCGAACTTGAGAATATCGGACAAATACTCCTGCCTCTGGACGGTCGTAATGACCCCGGTGTCCTGCGAACGGTTAATCATTACTTGAACCGTATTGACGGGATCATGCTGGAAGCCAGCAACCCTTTTACAGCACGCCATTTGCGCAAACTGTGGCACCACACAGCCCGGATCACCTACTATTTTGACCAGTTCACGCCAAGTGAAGGGTTTCGGCGCACCGATTGGCCGGACTTGATCAAAGCCTTATGTGACCGCGACCCCACTGCAATCACGGCTGCACGCACTGATTTGCTTGCGTCACAAGAGACTTATTTTTTGCGCCAGATCCTACGTGACGAGACACCGCTAATGTCCGCCATCCCCAATCCCAACGATACCAAAACAAACCTCGACAGGAGAGAACAATGAAACACACGATGAAAGGCTTACTTGGCGCAGTCGCTATGATCGCGTTTACTTTACCCGCCTATGCGGCCGACATTACCGTCGACTTAGCAGGGGAGCCGTCTTCGCTGGATCCACATCTACAGTGGAACCCAGACAGTTATTATGTTTACCGTAACATCTTCGACAACTTGCTGACCCGCAGCAACGCTGGAGAGATCGTACCACAAATCGCGACAAGCTGGACCCAGCTTTCCGAAACCGAACTGGAGCTCACCATTCGCGAAGGTGTCACCTTCCACGATGGGTCATCCCTCACACCAGAAGACGTCGTGTTTTCCGTAAAACGCATCACCGACCCTGAATTCGGCTCCCCTCAGTTGGGTCAATTTAACCAAATCACAGACGCCAAGGTTGTCGACGGTAACAAAGTGGTCCTAACCACTGCAGGGGCCTATCCTGCGTTGATGGCGCAGTTGGTCAAGCTCTCGATCGTCCCGCAAAAGGTTGTCGAAGCCATGGGCAAAGATGCGTTTAACGCTGCCCCAGTTGGCTCTGGCCCTTATAAGTTCAACGACTGGTCACGCGGTGTGGCTGTTTCCTTGACACGTAACGACGCTTACTGGGGGGATGCAGGCCCGTTCGACAATGCGACGTTCCGCGCTGTACCTGACGCAGCAACACGGGTTGCTGATTTGTTAGCAGGAACTGCCGATCTGGTTGTGAGCATCGACGCCGATGCCGGTGCGCAATTGTCGAGCAACGCAGACGTAAAGCTTTTGTCTGCCCCTACAGAGCGCGTTGGCTACATGGGTCTGAACCTTGACAAAGCGCCGTTTAATGATCTGGACATGCGCAAAGCTGCCAGCCTCGCGATTGACCGGTTGGGCATTACCGAAGGTCTGCTGCAAGCCGGTGAAGTTCCCGTCTCGCAAATGGCAACCCCGGCCCATTTTGGTTACTCTGCAGATCTGCCACTGTTTGATTTTGACCCCGAAAAGGCAAAACAGTTGACCTCTGCCAAGGCCGATTTGGCCGCCACACCCATCGAACTGGCCACCGCGCCTGTGTTTGATCAGCGCATTGTCCAAGCCGTACAACAAATGCTGAATGACGTGGGCTTTAACGTATCGATCAGCATGACCGATATGCCGACCTATCTAGGGATCGTACGATCCGAGCCATCTGAAAACTCAGAACTCAGCTTTGGTCGCTGGTCCTGTGCCTGCCAAGATGCTGATGGGATCATCTATCCAACATTGCATTCGGACAGCGCATGGTCACGGGTGAACCTACCCGAAATCGATGCTCTACTAGAAGAAGCGCGCGTATCGCTAGATCCGGCAGTGCGCCAAGCCGCCTATGACAAGGTGAACGAGATGGTACGTGAAAACTACTACCTCTTGCCGATGTACCAAGCTGCGGTTCTCTATGGTGCGGCTGCGGATCTCGAATTTGATCCAACAGCCAACGAAAGCATGTTCCTCAACCGTATGAGCATCGTCGAGTAAAATGGTACGCTTCCTGCTCAATCGTGGTGGACAGGCCCTGATCGCGGTGTTCGGTGTGGTGACGCTGGTGTTTTTTATCCAGCGTCTCTCTGGCGATCCCACAGCGCTTTTACTGCCCGAAACTGCGACGCAGGCAGACATCGAGGCCATGCGCGTGACGCTTGGCCTCGATCGCCCGATGATCGTACAATATTTCGCCTTTTTAGGTGATCTTATCCGGTTCGATCTCGGACGCAGCTATGTTCAAAATGCAGACGTTTGGGACATCATCTCAAGTCGTATACCCCGCACATTACAACTCGCTGGCGGCGCCATGGCCGTCGCATTGCTAATTGGCGTGCCAGTAGGCGTTATCATGGCCCTCACACGGGGGCGGCGCATTTCAAAAGCCCTGATGTGGTTGATCCTAGCCTTTCAATCCATGCCGACGTTTTGGAGTGGCATCACTATGATCTTGGTCTTTGGTGTCTGGCTCAGGTGGCTGCCTTCGTCGGGAACCGGTACTTTTGCGCATCTTATCATGCCCTCTATTGCGCTTGGCCTGCTGTCTCTGGCAACCTATGCCCGCATTACACGATCCGCTGTTTTAGATGAGTTGAGCAAAGATTATGTTCGCTCAGCCCGGGCGCGTGGCGTCGAAACTGGGCGGTTGGTGCGCCATCATCTGATGCGCAATTCATTGATCCCGATTATCTCGATCACTGCACTTGAACTGTCTCAATTGCTAGCAGGTGCCGTTATCGTAGAGACTGTTTTTGCATGGCCGGGCCTTGGGCTCCTCACAGTTCAGAGCATCGCAGCGCGTGACTTTCTTGTGGTTCAAGCTATTGTTTTACTTGGGGCTTTTGTGACCATATTTGCTAATGTCGCTGCAGATATTTTATATTCTGCAGTTGATCCGCGTGTGCGTCTGGCAGGAAAAACATGACACTAAAACGCTTTTCGCTTTCCGGATTTCTATCGTTATGGCCTGCTTGGATTTTACTCTCATTGGTCGTGGCAGCCCTTTTTGCCCCTGCCATCGTTCCATTTGATCCAGACCGACAAAACTTGCTAGCCCGTCTCAAGCCACCCGGTTTTGAATCCCGCGGCGCAGCCTATTTCCTAGGCTCGGATGAATTAGGTCGTGATGTCCTGTCTCGTCTGATCTACGGAGCCCGAATCTCGTTGGCCGTCGCGGCTTTGTCAGTGATCCTATCCGGCGCAGTTGGTATCTTGGTCGGCATGGCCGCTGGTTATCTACGCGGTTGGAGCGAAACCATCTTGATGCGTTTGGTCGATATCTTTTTGTCGATACCCGCCATTTTGCTGGCCATTATCACTGTTGCCGTTTTGGGGCCGGGCTTTATCAATGTAATCTTGGTTCTCGCACTTACCCGCTGGCCCCGTTATGCGCGTGTTGCCTATGGACAAACCCTGGCCATCGCAGATCGCCCGTTCGTGCAGTTAGCGCGCGCCATGGGCTCTAGCCCATGGCGAGTCTTGGCCATCCATATTTTACCCAATATCATTGGCCCCCTCATGGTCGTCGCCACATTGGAATTTGGATTGATGGTTCTGTTCGAAGCAGGTCTATCCTTTCTTGGCCTAGGGGTGCAGCCGCCTACCGCGAGCTGGGGTTCCATGATGTCCTCGGGGCGCAACTATATTGCAACCGCATGGTGGATTACGATGTTCCCCGGCATCGCCCTGTTTTTGTTGGTTCTCAGCGCAAACCTTATTGGTGATCGGTTTAGCGATCACATCGGAGATGGAAAATAATGCAATTCGGATCTGAATTCACTGACAAACGTGTGGTTGTCACAGGTGCCGCAGGCATCATGGGGCGCGCCTTGTGCCAAACCTTTGCAGATGCAGGTGCAACGGTCTGCGCAACCGACCTCAGCACTGATACGCTAAGCGGATTTAGTGTTGCTGCTGACCTGACCACAGACGCGGGATTAGAAACATTATTACAGGCTGTCGAACAAGAATGGGGTGCACCGGACATCGTCATTAACAACGCCGCCCTCTACCCCTCATCCTTTCTGCTCGACCTAGAAGTCGATGACTGGGATCGTATTATGCAGGTTAACGTACGTGCACCTTTTGTCCTGATGCGTGGGTTTGCCCTGCAAATGATTGCACAGAAACAACCCGGAGCGTTTGTCAATATTTCATCCGGCGCGGCGCGTAAAATGCGACGTACAGCAGTGACCTATTGTATGTCCAAAACCGCCCTAGATCGCATGACCAAGGGTTTTGCGCTCGAGTTGGCCGAATACGGTATTCGGGTGAATTGCCTAGAACCCGGCTTTGCCTCCGGAAGTACAGTATCAGCCCTGTCTCAGGAACACATCGATCGCGTTGTCGCCGCCATTCCTCTCGGTGCCGAAACCACAGCCGAAGACGTAGGCCAAGCCGCGTTATATTTGGCCTCTTCAGCCGCAAAGAACGTTACAGGCACGTCGCTTGCCGTGGATGGTGGCAATTCGGCAGGGGTCATGGATGTCTACCAAAGTAAAAAGAGCGCGCTGTGATCTGGGATCCTCAACCTTACAGCTGGCCACAGGGATATAAATCTGCCGCCTGTTTCACCGTTGATGTGGATGCGACAGCCCCCTACCGATGGCAGCATCGCGACCAAACACCCAACACACTGGCTGCGCTGGAGCACCGCCGCTTTGGCATGCGCCGTGGCTTGGCTCGCATGGTCGCCATGCTTCAACGCGTCGGCATGCGCGGCACATTCTTTGTGCCGGCCTGCGTCGCACAAGACAATCCCGATCTGCTCACAGGGTTACTGGAGCGTGGCCAAGAAATTGCCTTGCACGGGTATTTTCACGAACTGGTCAATGACATCTCGGACACAGAGTTTACCGACGCCCTAGAGCAATCAATCGATCTGTTCATCGCCCAGACGGGTCAAAAGCCCGTCGGGTTTCGATCTCCGGCTTGGGAAATGACACCGCATATGTTGTCAGAGCTTGCCCGTCTCGATCTTTGGGACAGCAGCCTGATGGGCGAAGATGTGCCCTATGAAATTGCAAACGTGCCGGAAATTCCAGTCCGCTGGGACAATGATGACGCGATCTTTTTCAAATTTCTTGGCGCGGGTGATAAAACGCCCCGCCCTGATTTTGAGGTCGCCCGCCAATGGCAAGACGAGGCACAAGCGCTGTTTGACGAAAACGCGCTCTTTATGCTCACCGTTCATGACTGGATTTCAGGACGCGCCAATCGCGTTAAAATGCTAGAAAATTTGCTGACATCCTTTGTATCGCGACCGGATGTCTGGGTCGCCAGTTGCGGTGAAATAGCCGCCCATCACAAAGCCCAAAAAACGATGTTGCGCGTTTCAGCTGACCTCGCCCAGCCGATCGGACATAAGGGATTGGAATGAATACACAAGACAAAGGGCACCCCATGCCGATACCTGCCGCCGCTCATCAACTTTGGTCCATCACAAAGCCGCAGGTCGAAAGTCACGGGGGTATTGTTGCCGCACAACACTTTGAAGCCGCACAAATTGGGGCTGATATCTTAGCAGCAGGCGGCAATGCAATGGATGCTGCCGTGGCAACCGCCATCGCGCTTTCCGTGGCTGAACCCTGGCTGTCAGGATTAGGCGGCGGCGGGTTTTTACTGCACGCTGACGCCCAAGGTACTATTGACACGCTTGACTTTAATATGCGTGCACCTGCGGCGACCAACCCTGCTGATTATCCTCTTACTGGCGGAGAGGGCGGCGATTGGTTTAACTGGCCGTCTGTGCAGGACGACCGTAATATTATCGGCGCCCTATCGATCTGCGTACCCGGCGCTGTGGCCGGCTTGGCAGCAGGCCTTGAGAAATATGGAACTCTCAGCTGGGCAGAAGTCTGTGAGCCCTCGATTACCTTAGCAGAGCGCGGCATGCGCGTCGATTGGTTCGCCGATCTGGTTTTCGCAATCGACCAGCCCGGCCTGTCCCGCACCGAAGCCGCGACAAACCTGTTCCTTGATCCGACACGTCGCAAACCCGATCCGGCCGATCCGACTTCGCGGCTACTGCCCATGCCCGGACAGGCCACCATGTTACGCCGCCTCGCACAAGCTGGCCCATTAGATTTCTACCACGGTGAAATAGCCTGTACACTGATTGACGATCTGTCAGCCGCTGGCTGTCCAATGACGCTTGCGGATCTTCAAGCTTATAAACCTCACTGGCGTCCTGCTGCCAGCGCCGCTTATCGTGACCGGCAAGTCCACACCATTCCCGGCCTCTCTGGAGGGCCAAGCCTGTTATCCGCCTTTGATGAGCTGTCCAAACACGACCTTGGCAACACTGACGAAGCTCAATTCTCTACTCTCCATGCCAATGCAATCCGTACTGCCTATGAGACGCGTTTGAAAACCATGGGGCACGCTGCTGCCGCACAGGATTGCACCAGCCATCTGTCCGTGATTGATAGTGCCGGTAATATGGTTTCACTCACCAATACACTGTTGTCGCGTTTTGGGTCCAAAATTGTCTCACCAAGTCATGATTTGGTTATGAACAACGGGATGATGTGGTTTGACCCTCGTCCAGACCAAGCCAATTCTATCGCACCAAATGCAACGCCGTTGGCCAATATGGCCCCTGTGATCACAACCCGAAATGGTCTCCCCGATATTGCCATTGGAGCTGCGGGCGGGCGGCAAATTTTCCCGGCTCTGCTGCAGTTGTTATCACGCTTGATTGACCGCGGCGACACGCCAGAAACCGCGCTGCATGCACCGCGCATCGACGCCAGCACGCCATTGATTGTTGTAAACCGCGCCGCAACTCATGATACAGCAGCAGCGGTCGCAGCCCACCATGCCGTGCAAATCTCCGAAGACAGTTTGTACCCCGTTCAATTCGCCATCCCCTCTATGGTGCAGGCTGGTCGAGACGGAGCACCAAACATCGGTGCCGTACACCCCAACAACCCATGGACCGCCGCCCGAAGTGAGATCACGACATGAGCTTGCTGACCATCCAAGATCTGGCGATACGCACCAATGATCTCTCCCTTGTGGATGGGGTGACGCTGGATGTCCAAAAGGGTGAAGTGGTCGCCTTGGTGGGGGAAAGCGGCTCTGGGAAATCTTTGACAGCAATGTCAGTGATGGGTTTGCTGGGTGATGGGCTCTTTGTGGACGGCGGCACCATAAAGTTTGATGATACAGACCTAACACAAGCCTCTTCGACCACCTTGAACCGATTGCGCGGCAACGAGATTGCCATGATTTTTCAAGAACCTGTTTCTTCGCTCAATCCACTGTTGTCGGTGGGCGCGCAGGTGGCAGAAAGTTTGGTCGTTCATGGCCGTGCCTCGCCCGCGCAGGCATATACAAAAGCAATCGAGATGCTGCGCCAAGTCGGCATTCCTGAACCCGAAAGCCGCGCGCGCCAATTGCCTTCGGAGTTGTCAGGGGGCATGTGCCAACGGGTGATGATCGCGGCCGCCTTAATTTCTAATCCGCGGCTGTTGATCGCGGATGAACCAACAACAGCGCTGGATGTCACCATCCAAGCCCAAATTTTAGATCTTATGAAAGATCTAACCGCGCGCTCTGATACGGCTATTTTATTGATCACGCATGACATGGGCGTTGTCGCAGAACTCGCCGATCGAGTCTGTGTTATGTACGGCGGAAGTGTCGTTGAACAAGGCCCTGTCGACGATATCTTTGAGGCCCCGCATCATCCCTACACGCAGATGCTGCTCAAAACGTTACCTCGCCTAGACGAACCCCCCAAAGGCGCGCTGTTCGCGATCCCTGGAAATGTACCCAGCCCCAAAGATTGGCCCAACGGCTGCAGGTTCCAATCCCGCTGCGATCGCCCCTCTGACAGGTGTCAAACCCGCCCACTATTGCAAGGGTCCGAGACACACCGCTTTGCCTGTTTTCACCCTGTGGGAGATGCCTCATGACTCTGCTTTCGGTCGAAGATCTACGCGTCTATTTTCCGGTGCGCACAGGGAAGTTCGGAGCGACTCCAGCCGTTGTGAAAGCCGTCGACGGCGTGTCACTTACCATCGGTGCCAATGAAACACTCGCCATCGTTGGAGAAAGCGGTTGCGGAAAATCCACAACGGGCAATGCGATCCTCGGTTTGGCACAGATCACCAGCGGTACGGTCCGCTTCGAAGGTCGCGATCTATCCGAGCTAGGCTCGCGAGACCGCGCTCAGATATGGCGCGATATGCAGGTCGTATTCCAAGATCCGGTTTCTGCGCTCAATCCGCGCCGCACCATTGCTCAGTCTATTGCGGAACCACTGGAAATCCACGGTTATCCAAAAGCTGAGATCAAACAGCGGGTGGATGAACTGCTCGCGCTTGTTGGTCTAAACGCAGATCAACGTGACCGCCGCCCCAAAGCCCTCTCTGGCGGGCAACGCCAAAGGGTCGTCATCGCACGTGCTTTGGCCCTGAATCCCAAACTGATTATCTGCGACGAAGCGGTCTCGGCCCTGGATGTTTCAATCCAAAGCCAGATCCTTAATCTGCTGATGCGCTTACAATCCGAGTTAGGGCTCAGCTATCTGTTCATCGCCCATGATCTGTCTGTCGTGCGCCACATAGCAGACCGCGTCGCAATCATGTACCTTGGTCTGGTTGTAGAAGAGGGCCCCGCAGAGCAAGTATTTGCAAACCCCATCCATCCTTATACCCAAGCATTGATTTCCGCGATCCCCCTGCCCGATCCCAAGCAACGTAATTCCGGGCGCCGTATTATTCTCAAAGGTGATCTACCAAGCCCATTGAACCCTCCAGTAGGTTGCCCTTTTGTAACACGGTGCCCCGAGGCCCAAGACCGCTGCAGCCAGACACGCCCACCTCTTGTTGTGTCCTCAGACGGGTCGCGCCACAGTCGGTGCTTTGTCCACAGCCTGTAGATACCGAGAACCCGACCTGAACGCACCTTCTAGAATTTCCGAAGATGAGGGCGACACTTTGAAACCTGTTGCGTAGCAATACTGCGCCACAGGCATCTTCGTTCTGCAAAATTCACACCGTTACATCGCGAAATCAACTATCTGAGACGACGCGCGTTTGATTTCTCAAAACACTGTTACTCGCCACGCTGCGGCATTTATTCTTGTGCGCCTTCCACCCTATGTACTGGAAGAGCACAATTTTGACACAGTGCCATTGGAGAATTCGATGTTAACGAGATCCATTACCATAGGCTTATTAAGTTTCCTCACTTTGATTGATCTTTTTGGATCACAAGCAATCCTGCCGCAGCTCACAGAATTTTATAATACCGACCCAGCATCGATGGGATTGGCAGCCAATGCGTCTACTTTTGGAATGGCAGCTGCTGGTTTGGTGGTTGCCTTACTTAGTCGTCACATAGACCGCGTTAAGGGTATTTGGCTAAGTCTTGCCCTGTTGGCAATTCCAACAACTCTTCTTGGTTTTGTGGATAGCCTGACCCTTTTCACTTGGCTCAGAATTGCTCAGGGGGCTTTGATGGCCACCGCATTCACTCTTACCATGAGTTACCTTGCCGAGGAATGCAGCACCGAAGAGGCCGCAGGCGCTATGGCGGCTTATATAACCGGAAACGTTCTTTCTAATCTTGTCGGTCGATTGATGGCCGCGAATTTTGCAGATTGGTTTGGGCTTTCAATCAGCTTTTGGCTGTTTGCCTTACTGAATATCGCAGGGGCGTTCCTCGCTTATCTATGTCTTTCTCAAGGGACGCCACGGACGTCCAATCCAGACAGCCCATCTGTGATGCAGGTCTGGAAAATCCATCTCACAAATCCGCGTTTACAAGCGAGTTTCCTACTTGGATTCTTGATTTTGTTCATCTTCTTATCTGTATTCACCTATGTGAATTTTGTACTGTCGACCGAACCATTTTCTTTAACAGGTAAGCAGCTTGGCTTTGTCTACTTCGTCTTTTTGCCTGCTGTATTTACAACGCCACTGGCTGGCAAAATGGTCTCTTACCGCGGTGCATATTTTGGCTTCAAGATGTCAATGGGATTGGCGTTTATCGGCTTGCTTGCCTTGTTGACAAGCATGTTGCCCCTCGTCATTTTGGGGCTTATGGCCGTAGGGATAGGAACCTTTTGCGCACAAGCTGTCGTTTCCGGACAGGTCGGTGCTTCTGCAACTGCGGATCGCGCGACAGCCAGCGGTTTGTATTTAACCAGTTACTATTTTGGCGGTTTAATCGGTGCGGCTGTAATCGGGCGTATCTTTACCGCAAGTGGTTGGAATACCGCCGTTATTATACTTCTTCTTGTTACGGCAGCATCGATGGTCATTGCCAGACCACTCGCGAAGCCAATTTCAAATACGACAAATTAACACGCACGTCCACCTGCCGTGGAACGCGCTCATATATGGAGCATTGACATGAGTGACACAAAAACAGCCGTCGTTACGGGATCTTCGAGCGGAATTGGCCTTGGTATTGCCAATGGCCTCGCAGCCGCCGGCATGAACATTGTTATGAACGGCATTGAAAATGCTGATGATGTCGAACCAGCACGCAAACAGCTTGAAGCCGATCATGGGATCAAAGCGGTGTATTCAGCCGCAAATATGATGGACCCTGAAGGTCCTGCAAAACTCATTGAATTTGCACAAGAAACATTTGGTCGGGTCGATGTCTTGGTGAACAATGCGGGCATTCAATATGTTTCGCCTGTCGAAGATTTCCCGAACGAAAAATGGCAGGCCATCATTAACCTGAACCTGTCAGCGGCATTTTATGCAACAAAAGCTGTTGTTCCCGGCATGAAAGAGAGTGGGTGGGGTCGGATTATCAACATTGCATCCGCACATGGCTTGGTCGCTTCCCCATTCAAGTCTGCTTATGTCGCTGCAAAACATGGTATTGTTGGTTTCACCAAAACCATCGCGCTTGAAACAGCCGAGAACGGTATCACCGTTAATGCCATATGCCCCGGATACGTCTGGACACCGCTGGTCGAAAAGCAAATTCCAGATACGGCAAAAGCTCGTGGCATGACCGAAGAGCAAGTAAAACGCGACGTCTTGCTGGCAGCGCAACCAACGAAGCAATTCGCAACTGTCGAGGAAATGGCGGCTCTTGCTGTATTCCTTTGCACAGACGGTGCGAAATCAATCACAGGTACTGCCCTGCCTGTTGATGGTGGCTGGACAGCGCATTGATTTGCCAAAGGATCACAACATGAAACTTCTTTCTGTAATGACTGCCTGTGCATTAGGTGTCACTGCCAGTGCGACTTTTGCTTTCGATTTGGATGAGGTCAAAACCAAAGTCATACTTGACCTAACCGGACCCGCACAGGGAGCTATGATTAGCTCAAAAGTGACGGCGACACAGCCTCTTGAAAAAGAAGGTATCGCTGAATTGGCAGGTAGAAAGCTGCGCACCCGGTTCTGGGCGGTCAAAGGCCCGGGTGGAATTGTGCCTATTCACGAACATAGCAGTCGCCCTGCGATGTTCACCGTTGCGTCTGGTGAAATTCTCGAACACTCAAGTCTTGAAGAAGAGCCAATAGTCCACAAAAGAGGTGGCTTAGCCAAAGAATCTGGAGAATTGGCTCATTGGTGGCACAATGCAGGCTCTGAAACAGTGCATTTGATCGCTTTTGACGTGCAACCCGTAGCAAAAGACTATGCAGCCGTCGCGCTATCCCCCAAACCGGTCAGCCCCTCGTTTGACATGCCGGCAACGAAGGATGCGCAAAATGACCTGTTAGGGGTTATCGACTTGGGTGAGCACTTCAACCAAGAATATGGTACCGGCTGGGTTCTGTCGACATATCGCGCAACAATTGAACCAGGTGGAATTCTACCGGATTTCACAGGTCCAGGTGAGCCGTTACAGGCTTTCGTTTGGACAGGTGACGTCCAAGAGTATCGCTCGGACAATCCGACGCCTGTAACGTTAAATGCGCACAGTGGCAGCAATCTCGGTGATGGCACAACGGCGTATTGGAAAAACACTGGTGATATTGCGGCAGAGGTCTACTTTGGCGTTATTGAGCCAACCAGCGAAATCAGTGGTATCAAGCCAGTCGGTATTTTAGCGCATGGCGCGCACTGATTTCTTACTGAATTCTACGTTTATCTAGAGATTACGACTAAATTTTAAAGAGGGCACCTCTAATGACTAAGACCAAAAAGATCAATCTCGCACTGCAGGGCGGTGGTTCTCATGGTGCTTTTACTTGGGGTGTCCTTGACTATATTCTTGAGGATGGGCGTTTAGATTTTGAAGCCATTTCAGGAACGTCAGCGGGCGCTATGAACGCTGTTGTCTGTGTGGACGGCTTGATGAAGGGCGGCAACGATGGCGCCCGCGAAGCGTTAGAGAATTTTTGGCACAAGATGAGTGACTCAGCCAAAACCAGCCCAATCCAACGTGCGCCATTTGATGTCTTCATGGGAAACTGGAGCCTTGAGAACTCTCCAGGCTATCATTTCTTTGACGCGCTGACACGGATCGTGTCACCCTATCAAATGAACCCTTTCAACATGAATCCCCTACACAGTTTAATAGAAGAGGTTGTTGATTTTGATAGAGTTCGCGCCTGTGACAACGTTAAGCTATTCATATCAGCAACAAATGTCGAAACCGGGCGTGTTAAAGTTTTTGACTCAAACCAGCTGACGTCTGACATGGTTATGGCCTCTGCCTGCCTACCAATGGTCTTTCAAGCGGTTGAAATTGATGGTGTACCGTATTGGGATGGCGGATATATGGGCAACCCGGCTTTGTTCCCCTTCCATACACACACCGATTGCTCGGATATCGTTGTTATTCAAATCAACCCAGTAGAGCGATCCGGTGCGCCCAAAACAGCGCAGGAAATTATGAATCGGGTAAATGAAATCAGTTTCAACTCAAGCCTGTTAAAAGAACTTCGTTCAATAGATTTCGTGGCGCGTCTCATCCGCGAAGGCAAACTGTCTGCAGATGAGTATCGAGACACCCGAATTCACATTGTTGAAAATCAAGCGGCATTACTTCCCTTGGGTGCATCATCGAAAATGAACGCCGAACGGGATTTCCTCATTCATCTGCGCAATCTTGGTCGCAAAACTGCAGAGGCTTGGCTTGACCAAAACTTTGCCGATATCGGGCGTAAGGCAACTGTCGATATTGCCAAACTGTTTCAAGGAATAGGACCAGAACACCAGGGTTAACGAACTGCGATCTTGACCACCTCGTGTGGCAGATGATACACGTCTATTTATGTAGCACTATCGGGAGTGCTGCGTTCATCCAGTATAAGCTGCATCATCACAAGGTCTAGCCAAGTCCCAAACTTAGCCCCAACTTCGCGCATTCGCCCGACCTCTTCAAAACCGTGGCGCATATGGAGCCGGATCGAAGCTGCATTTGTGCCATCAATTCCAGCGACCATTGCGTGTTTGCCCTGTGCTCGTGCACGTAAGATCAATTCATCAAGAAGACGCTTGGCCACGCCCTGCCCCCGGTGGTCTTTGTGAACATAAATTGAATGCTCAACCGTGAAACGGTAACCTTCCCACCCCCGCCAATCCCCAAAACTTGCATAGCCAGTCGCCAGACCAGACGGATCGCGTGTGACGAGAACCGGATATCCCTGTGCTTGACGACTTTGCATCCAATCACGGCGGTTCTCTAAGTCGGCTAATGTCTTATTCCAGATTGCAGTCGTATTGGCGACGGCCTCATTATATATATCAAGAATAGCAGGAAGATCCCCTTCCGTCGCATCAAAGACGTCCATGTCAGATCCATTCACAGTTAAGTCCAAATCAATTGCGCCAATATATTAGATGATAAAGCTATTCGTCTAGATCAACATATCCAGTAAAAGCCGGCAGTTAGGTGGCTATAGCTGATGGTTTACTTAAGAGATACAGTACACATTATAGGTCTCATTTTAACACGGATCGGTTTGCGTTAAGACTAAAATACCTTCAAAGTCGTCATTCACGTAAAAGGATATGAGTGGATATGACCAGAAAACAAACTGTTAGTCCGCACGCCGGCGTAGCCTTACTACAGGATCCACATCATCTTCACGAGCCACGCGAAAAAGTGCTCGAAGTGGCGATTGGTCGCGAAGTTCGCGCACATCGGCGTAAGCAAGAGATTACAGTTGCGGAGCTTTCAGAAAGCACGGGCTTGTCGATTGGGATGCTGTCCAAAATTGAAAATGGGAATACATCCCCATCCTTGACCACATTACAAACCCTCGCAAATGCATTGTCCGTGCCTATCACAACGTTTTTCCGTGGCTTTGAAGAGGCACGCAGCGCCGTGCACACCAAAGCCGGAGAAGGTGTTGAACTGGAACGCGCAGGCACACGGGCACATCATCAATATAATTTGCTAGGGCATATTGGTGCCAACACCAGCGGTGTTATCGTTGAACCTTACATGATCACCCTAACAGCAGAATCCGATCGGTTTCCAACCTTTCAGCACGCAGGTATCGAGACGATCTATATGCTGGAAGGCGAAGTTGATTATCGCCATGGCGACGATATTTATAAGCTTATGCCCGGTGACACCTTATTCTTTGATGCGGACGCGCCACATGGTCCCGAAGAGCTCATAAAGCTGCCTGCACGGTATTTATCGATCATCAGCTACCCGCAAACAACCTAACAAAGACGCAAAACTCACTGTTTCAAAGGTGTTTCCGTGTCGAGATCCGGAGACACCCCAAAAACCTGCATAAATGAGATCCGCAACGGTATGCTTAGGCAATCGTAAAACCCTGCGCAAACCATCTGCGTCAAGTTCACTTTTGTGTCCATGCCCGCGACCTGCACTGTGCAGATCGACTAACTATTTTTCCACGACATTCATCTCTGTTGGTTTGTCTCTTGGACGAGTGTGCCAATCTCGCTGAGTGATCCTGTCTGGCATTGGCTCTGCTCTAAACTCAAACATGCTTATTTAACGTCACATCAATTATTACCCTTTAGGAATATTTTTTTCCTGCAATTGAAGTATGCATTATTTGATGTTAAAGGTGACTCGGCCCGTCTTAATCCGCGGGTGGAAACATTTGAGGAAAGTACATGTGCGGGATCGTCGGACTTTTTCTAAAAGACAAAGCATTAGAACCTGAATTGGGACGGCTTTTGACGGGTATGTTGATCACGATGACGGATCGCGGCCCAGACAGCGCTGGCATTGCCATTTATGGTTCAGAAACAGATGGTAAGACCAAGGTCGTCGTCCAATCTGATACCCCCTCCACAGCCTTTTCGGGCTTGGAGGATACCTTGCAGACAGCCATGGGGCAGCCTATCGGAATTGATGTCAAAGACACCCATGCTGTTTTGACAATTCCAACCGGTACAACAGAACAGCTCCGCGCGATTTTAGCCGAGCTTGAGACACCCATCCGTTTCATGAGCCGCGGCGAAACTTTGGAGATTTACAAGGAAGTTGGCCTGCCCAAGAATGTGGCGGCGCAGTTTGAAATTGCGCAGATGTCAGGCACACACGGGATTGGTCATACGCGTATGGCAACTGAATCGGCCGTAACAACAATGGGAGCGCACCCATTCAATACCGGCGACGATCAATGCCTTGTGCACAATGGCTCCCTGTCCAACCATAACAGGTTGCGCAGCAAGCTGCGCCGCGAAGGCATTCATATTGAGACCGAGAACGATACCGAAGTTGGTGCCGCTTATTTAACATGGCAGATGCAACGCGGAGCAACATTGGGGCAAGCTCTTGAACGGTCACTTGAGGATCTTGATGGGTTCTTTACCTTTGTGGTTGGGACAAAAGATGGCTTTGGCGTCGTGCGCGATCCTATTGCCTGCAAACCTGCGGTCATGGCTGAAACAGATCAGTATGTTGCCTTTGGATCGGAATACCGCGCTCTTGTCGATTTGCCAGGGATCGAAACCGCCCGTGTTTGGGAGCCCGAACCCGCCACCGTTTATTTTTGGAACCACGACGGAACCCCGTCCAACACTACGAAAGCGGCCTAGATGCAGACGATTGATATGCAAGAGGTCAGCCTGCGCGATGTGAATGCGACGTTACATGAACAGGCCGAGACGACAAATCAGACCACTTGGACCCTTGAAAACCCTAAAGGCGCACATGCAATTGCCTGCGGACTAGACGCACCAATTGAAGTCACAGTCAAAGGATCAACCGGCTATTATTGCGCAGGTATGAACCAACAGGCGACCGTCAACATCAAGGGCTCCGCTGGTCCCGGGGTTGCCGAAAACATGATGAGCGGCACGGTGATCATCGACGGAGACGCCAGTCAATACGCCGGTGCCACCGGACACGGTGGGCTGTTGGTCATCAAAGGCAATGCTTCTAGCCGCTGTGGTATTTCGATGAAAGGCATCGACATCGTTGTGCACGGCAATATCGGCCACATGTCCGCATTTATGGCGCAATCTGGCAATTTAGTTGTCTGCGGCGACGCCGGAGAAGCTTTGGGTGACAGCCTCTATGAGGCACGTTTGTTTGTACGAGGTTCGGTCAAATCCTTGGGCGCCGATTGCATCGAAAAAGAGATGCGTCCCGAGCATCTGGAGATCCTCACCGATTTGCTGGAACGCGCAGGTTCAGACGCAAAACCTAGCGAATTCAAACGTTATGGGTCGGCTCGCAAACTCTATAATTTCAATATCGACAACGCATATTAGGGGATGGGCATGAACGACGAACACGCAAGCGCTCCGCGCACAACGCCAATCCAATCGGCAACATTTTCCAATCCTGTGAACGCAGAAATCCGTCGCTCTGCCGCGACCGGCATTTATGATATCCGCGGTGGTGGGGCAAAACGTAAACTGCCTCATTTTGATGATCTGTTGTTCCTTGGGGCATCCATGTCGCGGTATCCTTTGGAAGGTTATCGCGAAAAATGCACGACATCTGTCACACTTGGGACGCGTTTTGCCGCAAACCCCATTGAACTGGACATCCCCATTACGATTGCAGGCATGTCTTTTGGCGCCTTGTCCGGTCCCGCCAAAGAGGCGCTCGGACGTGGTGCAACATTGGCGGGGACATCGACAACCACAGGCGATGGCGGCATGACCAACGAAGAGCGCGGTCATTCCAACAAACTGGTCTACCAATACCTACCGTCGCGCTATGGGATGAACCCTGTCGACTTACGCCGTGCGGATGCGATTGAAATCGTGGTTGGCCAAGGGGCAAAACCTGGCGGCGGTGGCATGCTATTGGGCCAAAAGATCAGCGACCGCGTTGCCGAGATGCGTAACCTTCCAAAAGGCATCGACCAACGGTCCGCTTGCCGTCACCCAGATTGGACCGGACCGGACGATTTGGAAATTAAGATCCTCGAACTGCGTGAAATTACTGCATGGAAGGTCCCGATCTACATCAAAGTTGGTGGTGCGCGCCCGTATTTTGATACGACATTGGCGGTCAAGGCCGGTGCGGACGTTGTGGTCTTAGACGGGATGCAGGGCGGCACGGCGGCGACGCAGGATGTGTTTATTGAAAACGTCGGCCAGCCGATACTTGCCTGTATTCGCGAAGCCGTGCGTGCTTTGCAAGATCTTGGGATGCACCGCGAGGTACAACTTGTTGTCTCGGGCGGTATTCGCAATGGCGCAGATGTGGCAAAATGCATGGCACTTGGTGCGGATGCTGTCGCAATCGGCACCGCAGCGTTGATCGCATTGGGCGACAACGACCCCAAATGGGAAGCCGAGTATAACGCTCTTGGCACCACCGCAGGCGCCTATGACGACTGGCACGAGGGACAAGATCCCGCAGGGATCACCACACAAGATCCAGAGCTCATGAAGCGCTTTGACCCTATCGAAGGCGGGCGACGCCTGAACAATTACCTCAAGGTCATGACCTTAGAGGCGCAAACAATCGCCCGTGCCTGTGGCAAAAGCCATTTGCATAATCTTGAACCAGAAGACCTTTGCGCGCTGACATTAGAAGCAGCCGCGATGGCTAAAATCCCGCTGGCTGGCACGGATTGGTACCCCGGCAAGCCAAATACATCTTTCTAGACAAGACAAAGGGCGCATGGCGATTTCGCCGGCGCCCGTTTTCGGCCAACCCATTGGCCCGACCAACAACAGGGAAACACAATGACCGTAGATCTCGCTGAATACGCCGCTGAAAAAGGCGTAAAATACTTCATGATAAGCTTCACCGACCTGTTTGGGGGGCAACGGGCCAAGCTGGTCCCAGCGCAAGCGATTGCTGACATGCAGCAAGATGGCGCGGGATTTGCAGGGTTTGCGACATATCTGGATATGACACCTGCGCATCCTGACATGCTTGCTGTGCCTGATCCGTCGTCCGTTACCCAGTTGCCATGGAAACCCGAGGTCGCTTGGGTCGCAGGCAACTGCGTCATGGAAGGGCAAGACGTGGCCCAAGCCCCGCGAAATGTCTTGCGCAAGCTGATCGACGAAGCGGCCGACGAAGGTCTACGCGTAAAAACAGGGATTGAGGCTGAGTATTTCCTGCTGACCCCTGATGGCAGCCAAATTAGCGATGAATATGACACGGCTGCCAAGCCCTGCTATGATCAACAGGCTGTAATGCGACGCTATGATGTGGTCCGCGAAATTTGCGATTACATGCTAGAGCTGGGTTGGGGCCCCTACCAAAACGATCACGAAGACGCCAATGGCCAATTCGAGATGAACTGGGAATATGACGACGCGCTCAAAACCGCTGACAAGCACTCCTTTTTTAAGTTCATGACCAAATCGGTTGCGGAAAAGCACGGCTTTCGCGCAACCTTTATGCCCAAACCAATCGAAGGCCTGACTGGAAACGGCTGTCACGCCCATATTTCCGTTTGGGATATGGCAGGCGAAACCAATGTATTCGCGATGGAGCCAAACGACAGCTCGCAAACTGCTGAGTTGGGCCTGTCAGATCAAGGCCGGCACTTTCTTGGCGGCATTATGAAACATGCCAGCGCCTTGGCTGCGATCACCAATCCAACGGTGAACAGCTATAAGCGGATCAATGCGCCACGCACAATGTCCGGCGCGACCTGGGCACCAAATTCCGTGACATGGACCGGCAACAACCGCACGCATATGGTACGTGTTCCAGGTCCTGGCCGATTTGAATTGCGCTTGCCCGACGGAGCCGTAAACCCGTATTTGCTTCAAGCGGTTATTATCGCAGCAGGCCTGTCCGGTATCCGCTCCAAATCTGACCCGGGGCCACGTTATGATATTGACATGTATGCCGAAGGTCACACAATCAGTGGCGCACCAAAACTGCCATTGAACATGCTAGATGCGATGCGGGAATATGACAAAGACGAAGGTCTCAAGGCTGCTATGGGTCAAGAGTTTTCACAGTCTTATGTCAAAATGAAACTGCAGGAATGGGATAGCTTTGTAGGCTATTTCAGCCAATGGGAAAAAGACCATACATTGGACATCTAACGCAACGAGGAGATGTAAGACATGAGTTATCACGCAGACATTGCTGGCCAGCGGTTTCGCTGGCCCTCACTTAAGGCAGTGTTAGCTCATGCAACTCCTGAACGCTCCGGTGATCTACTTGCTGGTCTTGCCGCATCTGGGCAAGTGGAACGGCTGGCTGCCCAACATTGTCTCGCGGATGTGCCACTCAAGGCATTTCTGGACGATGTCATGCAGATCGATGGTGACGATGTCACACGGTTGATCATGGACCAACACGACCTCAAAGCCTTTGCGCCCGTCGCATCGCTCACCGTCGGTGCATTTCGTGACTGGCTGCTAGATCCGCAGGTAACAGGTGCGCAACTCAAAGCCCTAGCATGGGGCCTTACCCCCGAAATGGTTGCGGCAGTGTCCAAACTTATGCGCGTGCAAGATTTAATTGCCGTGGCTGCCAAAATCGAAGTCGTCACACGGTTTCGTTCAACCATTGGCCTTACCGGTCGTATGTCGACGCGCAATCAGCCCAATCACCCCTCTGATGACAGTCGTGGTATCGCTTTATCTGCAATCGACGGATTGCTGATGGGCACAGGCGACGCTGTGATTGGCGTCAACCCTGCAACTGACACGGTCGCGGATTACATTCGCATTTGCGAGGTTTTGGATGTCATCACAACGCAGCTTGAAATTCCAACGCAACATTGCCTGTTAGGTCACGTCAGTACCGCCCTTGCCGCGATGAACCAGCAGGCTCCTGTTGATCTGGTGTTTCAATCCGTGGCGGGGTCAACCAAAGCAAATGACGGATTTGGTGTCAGCCTCTCGATGCTAAACGAAGCCTATGATGCTGTGCAGGGCCTTGGCCGGGCCCCTGCAGGCAGCAATCTGATGTATTTTGAAACCGGACAAGGTGCAGCGCTATCCGCTGATGCGCATCACGGCATGGATCAGCAAACAATTGAAACACGCGCCTACGCCGTGGCGCGCCAATATCGTCCACTTTTGGTAAACACAGTTGTTGGGTTTATTGGGCCCGAGTATTTAGCCGATGGCAAACAAATCATCCGCGCAGGTCTCGAAGATCATTTCTGTGGCAAGTTGCTTGGCCTGCCGATGGGCGTCGATGTCTGTTACACCAACCACTCATATGCGGACCAAGAGGACATGGACGTCCTGCTAACCGTCCTCTCCGCTGCCGGTGTCAATTTCGTAATCACCGTGCCGGGATCAGACGACATTATGTTGAATTATCAGTCATTGTCCTTCCAAGATTCAATATACATTCGCGACACCCTGCGCCGCCCTCCTGCCCCTGAATTCGAAGCCTGGATTCAGGCGCATGGAATTGGAACGCCAGAGGCAACACTGCCCTCCGTGCAATCTGCTCTGGCACAACTAAAGTTGCCCGCAACATGAGTACAGACATAACTTCCCGCGCGGCAATCCGCGAAATCACCCAAGCGCGCCTTACCTTCGGTGAGCACAACCGTGTCGCAAGCACCAAGAGAACATTGGGTTTTGCCCTAGACCACGCCAAAGCGCGCGAAGCCGTTCTATCAGACCTAGACCTACCCCGCTTACACACCGCGCTTGAGACAGCTGGGCTGCCGCATCAAACTGTAACCAGTACAGCAATAACGCGCGATACCTTTGTTCGCAGACCTGATTTAGGGCGGCAACTTCCTAAAGAAGCTCACTCTCAGTTAGCTGAGCACAGCCCGCCTGATGTCGCCATTGTTCTGGGCGACGGCCTCTCTGCTCTTGCTGTCGCCCTAAACGGCGTGGCCTTTATTGAGGCTTTGACTAAACAGTTAGACACTGCAGGCTTGACCTATGGCCCTATCGTCATCGCACAGCAGGCACGTGTGGCCTTGGGAGATAAGATCGCGCTCGCACTCAAGGCACCATCCGTTGTGATGGCCCTGGGCGAGCGACCGGGGCTTTCTGCTGCGGATGGGTTAGGGATTTATATCACCCAAAACCCGCAGCTTGACACCCCAGACAGCGCCCGTAATTGCCTGTCAAATGTGCGCCAAGACGGCTTACCCATCCCAGAAGCCGCGCGACAGACAGGTGACATTGTGCACGCTATGCGTCGTTATGGGCAAAGTGGTGTCATGTTAAATCAACACCGCGCTGAAATTGCGTCTTTGCCCAATGATGCAACCCATCAGCTCGAATAATTTTGCAACCAAGTGCACTCATCAGTAATATATCAAACTGCAATTAGCCCCAGACATACAAGAGGCTAACCCCATACCAAACCATCTCGAAATTAGAGATACCCGTCTGAGTACCCGCGATAATAAACCTGCGATAAATAAAACCTCACCCATGATATCCTGAGCATTATTATACCAAAAAATGCGCTATAACTGATCACAGTTAAGCTGAATTGAGGATGAGATCATGAACCAGTCACTGGCACTCACTGCGGTTGTTGTGCACGACTATGATGAAGCAATTGCATTTTATACAGAAAAACTCGGCTTCACATTGGTTGATGACACATATCAACCCGAACAGAATAAACGCTGGGTTGTCGTCAAACCCAAGGGTGACGGCCACGCAGCTATTTTACTCGCCAAAGCATCAAACAATCATCAGGCTCAATACGTTGGAGATCAAGCCGGAGGACGGGTGTTTTTATTCCTGCAAACCGACGACTTTGAACGCGATTTTAGCGCCTATAGCGCACGCGGCGTTAAATTTATAAGACCTCCTAAAACCGCACCCTATGGCACCGTCGCAGTCTTTGAAGACCTATACGGCAATTTATGGGATCTTGTTCAGTTCACGTGATCTGGGTTTCGACCTGTCTACCCTATCGATGCAGTCAAACACCGGCCTACTTTTATCAATCTTGCATGACGGCTTTATGGATTGGTAGCAGTGCAGAAATATTATGAACGACATCAGTATTAAGCCCTAAATATACCTTCCAAAAAATCCGGATCACGTCTGTTCCAACGACCGCTTTTCGTTATTAGAGCCACTTGTTGATCGCAGCAACAAAATGCAATCCGCGCTGTTCACCCAAGTTGCAGCTATTGTTGTCACCAGTGCCGTTTTACGTACCTATCGTTTACCATTTTGGGCCGGGGTAAACGCGCGACACGATAAAATATTCCAGCGTTTCGTTAAAGAAATTGCTTACGCGCATTTTCATAACATACCCCCCGTATCAATCTGTCATGTATTTCCGGAGCGTCTGGGATATGCCCTGTTTCCACCCAACGCCCCACCATTCGGCAAAACAGACGGCGAAAATATTCGTGCCGCGGAAAGGATAGAAATGATCGGCTGTCGGTCAACATGCCAAGAAAGGGCGTAATCAATCCCATTTGTGCAAGCTCTGTGATCTGGCGTTCCATGCCATCCAGTTGGTCATTGTGCCACCACGCGGTTCCAACCTGAACTTTACCCGCAACACTGCCATCTTGAAAACTGGCTGCTGTTGTTGTGAGGACGGCGTTTTTCGTGGCGTCAACACAATACAGCACTGTACGGGGCAGCGCATCGCTACGGTCCAATCGGTCCAAAAGTACATTCAACGGCTCTGCAATAGCGCGGTCCCCAATTGAATCCCCCCCCGAGTCGCGCCCCTTCGTCCCCATCAGACGAGACGAAGTATTGCGCAGTGATCCAATATGGAGCTGCATCATCACATCACGCGCTGCGTAAGCCCGGCCCAATGCAGTAAAAAGCGCAGCCCGCAGACTAGAGGCCTCGTCTGATGTGATACGATCCAGCCCCGTCAGACGGCGGCGTAGGATATCATCTAAAACAGAGGCCGAGACCTCCTCGCCAGCATCAAAGAAATCCAAACCATGATCCGAGGCCTTGCAGCCATGCGCCACAAAGTGATCTAGCCGCTGAAGCAACGCAGCCTCTAGGGCGTCGAAAGTGGTGATCTCAATTCCAGTCAACGCCGCCAAATCTGCAATATAGTTAGCAAAATGCGGTGCCTCGATTTGCAAAGCTTTATCCGGTCGAAAACTGGGCGCGACAGTGAGATCTGGATCATTCATCAATGCCCGATGATGTTCCAATGTGTCCAGCGGATCATCCGTCGTGCCGACAAACTCTACCTTCATCTGCAACAACAACCCGCGCGCGCCAAACTGTGCCTCACCTAATCGCGCATTTGCAGTCTCCCATACCATATCAGCGGTGTCAGGAGACAAAATCGTGCCCTCCAACCCAAAATAACGCCACAACTCAAGATGGCTCCAGTGATGCACTGGGTTCATTATCATATCGGGCATGGCCTGCGCATAGGCGTCAAATTTTTCACGCCAACCCGCATTGCCAGAAACTCGTGCTTCGTCAATGCCCGCCCACCGCATTGCCCGCCACTTATAATGATCATGCTCTAACCACAGTTGTCCCAGCGTCTCCCAATGCTGATCAGCTGCAATTTCGCTGGGCGGCAGATGATTGTGATAATCTATGATCGGTAAATCAGCCGCAACCTCGTGGTACAATCGGCGTGCCGTCGCGGTGTCCAACAGAAAATCAGCGTTTAAGAAACGTTGCATGAGTGCTCCTGAATTGCAGGGTCAAAGGCAGGCGGCAACAGCGTTGCGTGCGCCCTGCTCGCAAATCGCAGTATAAGCGCCCTGTATGGCGGAAATAAAATCGGGATTTTTGGCAAGGGCCACGGGAAAAATTTCAGATAGATTTATCAACGCATCAACATAGGCGGCGCCGTCATACTTTGCTGCGATCCCACGAAGTGTTTCAGCCAATGGATCCGAGATCGGCAGCGTATTGTCGCGATCATCACGGCCTTTTAGATATGCCATCCACCCAGCGATACCCAAAGCCGTCAACGGCCACGGCTCATCACGATCCAAATGGATGTGCGCCGGAACAAGCAAGCGTTGCGGTAATTTAGCAGAACTGTCTGTCGCGATCTGACTGGTGGTGTGATTTAGCCGCGAATTGGCAAACCGCGAAATGAGGGCATCTGCATAAACCGATAAATCAACCCCATTCAATGGGGCAAGTGTCGGCGCCTGCTCTTGAAGCATCAGTTTATATGCGGCCTCGCGAAACACACTGTCCGCCATACAATCAGATATCGTGGCATGCCCAGCCAAGGCGCCTAAATGCGCAAGAAATGTATGCGCCCCATTCAGCATCCGCAGCTTCATCTCTTCGAACGGCACCACATCTGCGACCAATTGTGCGCCAACCTTTTCCCACGCCGGCCGACCTGCTGCAAAGTCATCTTCGATCACCCATTGGCTAAATGGTTCGCAGACAATACCGTTCGGGTCTTCTGTACCAGTGATTTCGGTCAACAATGCGGTCCCCCCAGTATCAAGCGCAGGAACGATGCGATCCACCATCGTGGCCGGAAAGCAGACTTTGGCCGTGATCCAATCCGCTAAGTCCGGGTCAATCGCGCGCGCAAACGCCACAACTGCAGCCCGGGCCAGTCGACCGTTTTCAGGCAAATTATCGCAAGACAAAACGGATATACCAGCCAATCCAGCCTGACGCCGCCGCGCAAGACCTGCAACAAGGATACCAACCGCAGTTTTAGGGTCGTCTGGGTTTTCCAAATCAGCCCTGATCCCGATGTGTTCAAAATCAAGCTCCCCAGCAGACAGGCAATAGCCCTTTTCTGTGATGGTCAGGGACACAATCGACAAATCTGTTTGCGTAAAATAGCTTAACAACGCGTCCAAGCCATCACGCAACGGATGGCAGGTTCCTGTTATAACCCCAATTTCGCGCGCAACACAGCTCGCGTCGTCTGCTTCAATCACAGTATATCTGTGATCGCGCGCATCCAGCGCATTCAGCGCCTCAACACCAGAATTCAGACGCACGGCCACAACACCCCAATCCCCGCCCTGTCGCGACAACAACTGGTCTAAATAGACAAATTGATGCGCACGCGCAAAGGCACCAAAACCGATGTGCAATATCCGTGGCTTAAGCATACTGCGGTCATAGGTTGCGGTTGTACGTTGAATATCCACCTGACCACTCCCAATTCGCTGCCGCTGTCACGGTACTAAGCAGATGCAAGGTACCTTAGTATAAGGAACCTATGAACCGTTGATCAAAATTGGTCAACCAAAATTACTTTTTGGTTGACAATCATACTGGTAACCGCACTTATTTACGCGCAGCACACAGGGCTGATCCGTCTCAATATAACTTTCTAAGTGTGGGCCCCATGGAAAACGACGCCAGGCGTTATCAAGATATCGCACAGGAGTTGCGTGATCACATCCTTGAGAAAAGATACCAGATTGGCGATAGGCTGCTAACAGAACGCCAAATGGCCGAACAGTTTTGCGTTGGCCGTAGTATGGTCCGCGACGCAGTTATTATGCTTGAGGTTCAAGGATTTGTTCAGGTTCGAAAAGGATCAGGTATATACCTTCTACGTGATCCCTCCGAACAGATGCAGCCTTTGGAAAATGACATCGGCCCGTTTGAATTGCTACAAGCGCGACAAGTCTTAGAAGGCGCAATTGCAGGTTTCGCCGCCGCTATGGTCACCAAAAATGACATCCTGCGTATGCGCGATGCTTTGGAAATGGAAAACCGCGCGATCAATGCGCTTGAGGCAAATGAACACAACAGCGAAACGGATCTGCGGGATTATGCAGGCGACGAAGCCTTTCACAGGCTGGTGGCCGAAGCGACGCAGAACTCGGTTCTCGTTCAAAACGTCCAAGATTTATGGGACTTACGCAAACACAGTCGGATGTGGAAACAACTTCACCATCGCATTTTTGACATGTCCTATAGACGCCAATGGCTAAAGGATCATCAACAGATTTTAGCGGCCCTTCAATCCCGAGACGCCGTCGCGGCGCGGCGTGCGATGCAACAACACCTCGCCGGGGTCAGCGAAACTTTAATGACGCTTTCCGATGTTGATGATCCGGATTTTGATGGATTTTTATTTTCTGCCAACAGCTTACCCGCCTCCTGATTTTCGAAACAGCGCGGCCACCACAGACATAGAAATGGAGCTCAAAAGTGAAACAAACTTGGCGTTGGTTCGGCCCCGATGATGCGATTTCGCTGCAAGATATTCGTCAGGCAGGGGCAACCGGTATTGTAACCGCTTTGCATCATATCCCAAATGGGACCGTGTGGTCCGTTCAAGACATAGAACAGCGACGTGATATGATCACGGCTGCAGGGCTTAGTTGGGATGTTGTTGAAAGCATACCCGTGCACGAGGACATCAAAACCGGTGCCGCAGGGTGGGAGCATTATGCCGAAATCTGGGTGCAAAGCATGCAGAACCTCGCCAGCTGTGGTATCAAAACGATCTGCTATAATTTTATGCCCGTTCTAGACTGGACCCGCACGGACCTGTGGTACGAGCTGCCTGATGGTGCCCGGTGTTTGCGATTTGACGCTGTTGATTTTGCGACGTTTGACATTCATATTCTCAAACGTCCCAATGCCGTTCAGGACCATGGTCCAGACCTGTCCGCCAAAGCGACCAAACGTGCAGACGCGATGGACCAAGCCGAACGCCAACGTCTTATTGATACGATTATTGCCGGCCTGCCGGGATCAGAAGAAAGTTACACGGTCGAAACCTTCGCCAACCGCCTCGCCGCTTATGCAGGGATCGGACCGGATGAATTACGCGCAAACCTCAAAGCATTTCTCGACATTGTAATCCCCGCAGCCCAAGAGGCTGGCGTATTGCTTGCCATCCATCCAGATGATCCCCCTCGTCCGATTTTCGGCCTGCCGCGCATTGTGTCCACAGCGGATGATATGGATTTTATTGCTTCGATTTCGCCTTTACCTGCCAACGGGTTTACATTTTGCACGGGCTCATACGGTGTACGCGCCGACAATGATTTACCTTCAATGATGACCAAACACGCGGACCGCATACATTTTCTACACCTACGTGCAACCAAACGCGAAGAAGATGGCCTATCATTTCACGAAGCCCCTCATCTGGATGGCGATGTCGATATGGTCGCGATCGTCGGCAAAGCACTTAACATCGAGAAAACACGCGGGGTTGAACTGCCATTTAGACCCGATCACGGTCACGCCATCGTTGATGACACAACCCGCCGTACCGCACCGGGATACCCGTTGATCGGACGCCTACGCGGTCTTGCCGAAATTCGTGGTATTGAATACGCGTTAAAGCACTGAGCAATCAACGGATATGAAACGGCAACGCCTAGACAATATGCTGCGTTGCCGTTCTTTTACACGTTTGCAGACCTTAAATCTCTTCTGCCAGATCATAAATAGGATCTAACACAAGCACGAGGCGCGTTTCCCCAGTCCCTTCAATCGGCGGCGACCGATGCCTTAACCGGGTCGGAATATCGCTCGGCCATTTCGTACCTCGTAACACCAAAGGACATGTGGGCGGCGTCGATAAGATTTCATCCGAATCATGTCCACGATCCGCCTCACCAAATTGCGTCGACTGCCCTCGATAGGTACACACAAGCCGCGCCGTAACAGCGTCGATATGAAATTTGCGACATGCATTTGTTGTGACAACATCCAAACGTAGACGCAGGGAACTGACACCCATCAGTGTGGCAAAGTTCTGGGCAAGGCTGGCAACGTCGCGTATCAGTGCTTGGCGCTCGATCCCCACCGGCGTACCGCAGCTATCGCAGACTTGCGTAACCACATCTGCAACCCGATCTGGTTGTAAAATCTGGCGGGTCTGTGGCAGCTGGCTTGGCTCTAGAGTATCAAGCCAAGCACGCATTTGAGACAGAGGCGCTCTGTTCCAGATCACCGCGGCGCAACCTGCATTTCGGATCGCTGCCAAGGCTCCGACTTCCTCGACAAAGGTTACAGATTTCAACGCGGGTTGAGCAGCCGTAATTTGCGCAGATATATTCACGAACGCTGCCCCCAATATGGGAATGGATCAGAAAGATCTGCCCATTTTTCAGGTTCAAAATCGTTTACGTCCAACAAAGCCGCATTCAAGCTCGCACAGATTTTTTCACGCTCTAGGCCTACACCAATAAATACCAATTCCTGTCGGCGATCCCCCCAAGGCTCTGCCCAATTCCGGGCAATCTCATCTTGAGCCTGAGGATGCGTGGGCAAGCGATCTTGCGGGACAGCGGCCCACCAAAACCCCAATGGCTTTACAGATGACAATGCGCCAGCAAGGCTGAATTCAGCCGCCCATTGTGGCTGCGTCGCAATCCAAAAATGCCCTTTCGCGCGGATAACCCCGGGCAGGGTGGCATTCAGTACCTTGTGTAGTTTTGCCGGATCAAAAGGGCCACGCGCATGATAAACAAAGGATTGAATTCCGTATTCCTCATCTTCGGGCGTGTGGTTGGCAAAACCATAAAGCTCCTTAGCCCACATAGGGTGTTCATGAGCCGTCTCAAAATCAAACAAACCAGTGTTTAGAATTGTGTCAGCGGACACATCCGAGTGGTTTGTTTCCACTAACTTAGCATCCGCATTCAGCGCACGGATAATCTTGCGCGCCGTATCTGTACGCTGAGGCCCGGCCTCAGACACCTTATTCAGCACAACCACATCTGCAAATTCAATTTGTTCCGTTAATAAACTCACAAGGCTGCGGTCATCTTGGTCTCCAAGGGATTCCCCACGATCAGTGAGAAAATCATGACTAGAGAAATCCTCGAGCAGGTTCACAGCGTCAACCACCGTGACCATTGTATCCAGACGTGCAACATCAGACAGGCTTTGACCGTCTTCATCCCGAAAATCAAAGGTCGCCGCTACGGGCAGAGGTTCGGAAATGCCGGTGGATTCAATTAATAGATAGTCAAAGCGGCCCTCCTCGGAAAGCTTGCGAACTTCTTTCAGCAAATCGTCACGCAGAGTGCAGCAGATACAACCGTTGGACATTTCAACCAACGTTTCCTCTGAGCGCGAAAGCTCCGTTCCTTCACGTACAAGATCTGCGTCGATGTTTACTTCGGACATGTCATTCACGATGACGGCGACCCGCCGCCCCTCGCGGTTATTCAGAACGCGATTCAAAAGCGTTGTTTTTCCAGCGCCCAGAAATCCGGACAAAACCGTAACGGGCAAACGGGTATCGGGTGGAGTGATATCTTTCATAGCGATGGCTCTTTTTACAATTTGGCTACTGGGCATATATGTAATGTTATATCATAACATATTGCAATCCCAATTACGACGCGCCTCGCCATTTTGCGCTATACTTATTTTGTCGCCAGTTCCTTGGCTGTTAGAGCAGTGAAAAACTATAAATCAACGAACAAGCGACACCCAAGCATGAAATTGCGACGCAAAGTAGCATGCGGCTTACGTATTATAATTTAAATTTGCTTAACTTTAGCGCAATCAAGGGTTGGATTAGCGAAAGCATTAGGCACTTCAGGCGCTGCACACGATTTTCAAATATTTGATTTCCAAAAACTTGACCAATCCACCATCCGACATTTTTAATCAGGTTATTAAAGGCATAATGCAGTGACGCAGATATACCTGATCGTGGCAATGGCGCTACACCTTCCCAAACGTGCCCTCTGAATTGAGCGGCATACATCTGTAGCACCCTGTTCACACACCTCCGAACACATAGACAACTTGTAACAAACAAATTGCGGTACTTTGATACGGCATGCGCCTGTGTCCGCGTGATGCTGCCTGTTCGTTGATACGTCTGATCTTTTTCAGGCGACGCCGCCCTATTCACTCAATGGCCATCCAAACGCGGTCCATCACCTAATCAACGTAAAAAAATCACCACGTAAATTAACGAAATCAAACTCTTAACTCCTTATCTAACCAAGGAACTTATGAAATGTCATACGTAACTCCAGCAGAATTCGCGACTAAGATGATCGAGGCTGGCGAATCTAAAGTCTTAATGTCGACCAAAGACACATTGATCCGTTCTTATATGGCCGGCGCAATTCTGGCACTTGCAGCCGCATTCGCTGTCACGATTGCGGTGAACACCGGGAATTTCTTGGTTGCATCGCTGCTCTTTCCTGTCGGCTTTTGCATGCTTTACCTACTTGGGTTTGACTTGCTAACCGGTGTGTTCACGCTGGCGCCACTGGCACTACTGGCAAAGCGACCTGGCATGACTTGGGGTGGGATTTTCCGCAACTGGGGGTTGGTCTTCCTCGGTAACTTTGCCGGTGCTATGACAACTGCTATTTTCATGGCAATCATCTTTACCATGGGCTTTAGTCAAGAACCCAACGCCGTCGGGCAACGTATCGGCGTCATCGGAGAAGCCCGCACCGTAGGCTATGCCGCAGCTGGCGCATCTGGGCTGCTCACCGTGTTTATTCGTGCTGTGATGTGTAACTGGATGGTTTCAACCGGCGTTGTTGCCGCCATGATGTCAAACACGGTCTCGGGCAAAATCATGGCAATGTGGATGCCAATCCTTGTGTTCTTTTACCTCGGCTTTGAACACTCCATTGTAAACATGTTCCTCTTTCCATCAGGGATCATGCTGGGTGGTGAGTTCACTTGGGGCGATTATCTGCTGTACAATGAAATTCCGGTCATCATTGGGAACCTTGTTGGCGGCCTGACCTTTGTCGGCGGTATGATCTATGCGACCCACTATAAGACGTCACCAAAGCGTGTAGTGACGGGCGTTGGCACACCCGCAGAGTAATTCACTCTCTACGAAATGACCCTGGGCATTCCCTGTGCCTGGGGTCTCGGCATACGCATATGGTCGTTTTGCCAATACCCAATGGCTTAAGAGGCATGCTTTGAACAGCACCCCATCTGGTATCGATCAGCTTTGTGTCTCTCTGGCTCAAGCGTCCAGTACAGGACGCAAATTGGTGAACCAAGATTTCCATGGCGCATTGATCCCAAATGGATCCGCGCGTGATCTCAAAGGCATCACCCTTGCCCTTGCTGATGGGATCTCTACGTCTCAAGTGAGCCATATCGCCGCGGAAACCGCCGTCAAAGCTTTATTAACGGATTACTATGCGACCCCTGACAGCTGGACAGCTCAGACAGCCATATCAACCGTAATCAACGCAACCAACAGCTGGCTCTATGCTCAGACTGCGAATACACGTTCAGGACAGGTAGATCATGGTTATGTCAGCACCCTCGCCGCCTTGGTTCTCAAAGCGCATGAAGCACATCTTTTCCACGTTGGTGACAGCCGTATCTGGCGCATTTCAGGGAACGCGCTTGAACCATTAACCCAAGATCACCAAAGCATGGGTCTCTTGTCTGCGGCATTAGGCGCGAGGCAAACCATTGAAATATCGTATAAATCACTTCCTCTCTCGCCAGGTGACATCTTTTTACTGACCACCGATGGGGTGCATGAATATTGGCAACCGTCTGACGTGTTGGCAGCGGTTGAACAGGGCAATCTACAATCCGCAGCTGACACAATTCTGACCGCCGCACAGGCAGCAGGCAGCCCGGATAACATGACTGTACAAATTGTACGCATAGACACTTTGCCCCTGCACGCAGCCCCGCCACAAGACGCAGAGCTGTCTTTGCCCTTTCTCACGACCCCTCGTGTCGGGGATGTCGTTGACGGTTACGAAATCTTACGCACACTCCATGGCAATCACCGTTCACACCTATTTCAAGCCAAGTCACCGTCGGGCACAAAGGTTGCCTTTAAGATCCCAGGACCCGATACACGCGACGCTCCAGATCACTTACGCCGCTTTGTTCTTGAGGAATGGATCGCGCGACGCCTGTCAAACCCTCATTTATTGAGCGCGCCACCCGCATCACACATTCCACGCAGTGGGCTTTATAGTGTGACGGATTACATCGAAGGACAAACGTTACGCCAGTGGGTGCAGGACAATCCCCGCCCTCCTCTCGAAGACGTTCGTAATATTATCGAACAATGCATCAAAGGCCTGCGGTCATTCCACCGCCGCGAAATGTTGCATCAAGACATCCGCCCCGAGAACATCATGATCACCAAGGACGGCGTGATTAAACTCATTGATTTCGGATCCACCTATGTCGCAGGTGTCCAAGAGGCCGCGCCCTTGGCACAACAAGATGGTATCTTAGGCACCTATCAATATACCGCCCCCGAATATTTCTCGAATGAGCAGGTTAACTTTCGATCTGATATGTTTTCGCTTGCCGTCGTCGCCTATGAAATGCTGACAGGGTATCTGCCCTATGGCACCCAAATCGCACGGGTGCGCAGCCCGCGGGACCGTATGGCGCTGCGCTATAGAAATGCACGTGACGACACCACCCCAGTGGCGCCTTGGATTGACGCAGCCCTTGCCCGTGCGCTCCATCCTGATCCAAACAGACGGTATAATACACTGTCAGAATTCGCGGCCGATCTGCGCAAACCATCTGCGGTCTTTCTGCGCCGCAAAGGTCAGCCCCTAATGGAACGCGACCCTCTCACCTTTTGGAAATCCCTCTGCGCTGCGCTGATGGTCTTATCGATCGTACTTGCCGTCAATTTGTGGACTTCCCCCGAAACACCCCAAACCATCCAACAAGAAAGGCATACAGATGCTGACAAAAGATGATGTAACCGTGACAATCCTTAAGGCAAAAAAAGCCGCAGGTCTAAGTTGGGAGGAAATCGCTGCGAAAATCGATATGTCGCCGGTCTTCACCCATTCCGCCTGTGTTGGCATGAACGCCTTCCCTTCTGATAAGGCCGCCGAGTTGGGAAAACTGCTGTCTCTGTCTGACGAAGCCATTGAGGTTCTCAGCGAAAGCCCAACCAAAAACTTTGCCCAAACCGTCCCAACCGATCCTTGTATCTACCGCTTTTATGAAATCGTTGGCGTCTATGGCCCCACGCTAAAGGCGCTGATCCACGAAAAATTCGGTGACGGTATTATGTCTGCGATCGATTTTGATATGTCTGTTGAACGTGTCGAAAACCCCAAGGGCGACCGAGTCAAAATCGAGATGAGCGGGAAATACCTGGCGTATAATACTTGGTAATTCTCTGATCTGTGCACTGTGCATTCGGTGCTGGGGGAGAGCCCCCGGCACCATCAATACGCAACAGGATCAAAAATTGTGCGATCTCGTAAAATTTACGACGCAAACCTCGCCTGTTACAGGACCACCGCTTGCCTCGCGTTTTCCACTTGGCTAGCCTTTGGTAAGGCAACGACGCCCTCGACGATCTCCCCTTCGTCACCCTTAGCACAACGCCGTGTATGTCAAAGCAGTTAGCCCCTTCGGGAGGCAAACCACTGAACCGTATGGAATGTGCTCATGTCAGATCAATCAGAGAAATTCGAAGGATTTACGCGCGAACAGCAGGAATACCTAGCGGGTGTTTTGATGCGTTTGAACCTACACAAGGCTTTTGCAGGCACGGCGAATGCCGCCACATCCTCCCCAGAGCCTGAGACATATTATGGAATCCCTGTCGAAGACCTCTGCAAGGAGGAGCTCGCCAAATATAAAGCACACCCGCTAGATATCTGGCGGCGTCTTGAGCAGTGGACGGATGCAGATCAGATCGCCGAAGGGCTCGATCAATTCATGATGCGCCATTTGGGGTTTTTTAACGTCGAACCCAACAGCCAAGGTTATATGATGCGCCTACGTGCGCCTGCCTGCCAACTCGATGCAGCCCAAATGCGCACCCTCGCGACCTGCGCCAAAGACTATGCCGGTGGATATGCTCATGTCACCACGCGCGGCAGTCTGCAACTGCGTGAAATCAAGCCCCGCTTTGTCATCGAAATGATCGAAAAGATGGAGGCAAACAACCTCACGTCCCAAGGAACCGGTGCAGACTCAGCGCGCAATCTGACGGTCACCCCAACCGCCGGCTTTGATCGTGATGAATTGATCGACATGAGGCCGCAAGCCAGACGACTGTCGACCCGTATTCTACGCACCCGCGAATTGCAGGGCATTCCACGCAAATTCAATATCTCTTTCGATAATGCAGGTCGGATATCCTGCCTGTCCGACACCAATGACATTGGATTTCTCGCAACTGTGGTCAATGACAATGACCAAGGCGTCGAACCAGGCCTATGGTGCCGGATTGCCCTCGGCGGCATCACAGGCCACAAGGATTTTGCCCGCGACACAGGGCTTTTATGTCGAGCTGATGAGACTGTGGACGTCGCCGAAGCCATGCTGCGCGTTTTTGTCGAACACGGGGACCGTACCAATCGCAAGAAAGCGCGCTTAAAATATCTCTTGGAAAAGCACGGTGTAGATTGGTTCATAGAGCAGTCGCAAGAGATGCTCGACAGCTTTACCTCAGGTGTCAAACTCACCCGATTGGATGCGAAATTCGACCGCCCCCGCAGCCCGATTGATCGACAAGCGCATATTGGTGTCCACCCACAAAAACAATTCGGTCTCAACTATATCGGCGTCGCTTTAGAACTGGGTCGATTGTCACCCGATCAAATGCGCGTTTTGGCCGATGTGGCAGATCAATACGGTGATGGTGACATCCGTTTAACCGTGTGGCAAAATCCGCTGATCCCTTATATCGCTGATGCGGATGTTCCTGCCGCCTCTGCCGCGCTTGAGGCAGCAGGTATGATCGTCAATGCCTCTGCTTTTGCTGCCGGAGTTGTCTCATGCACAGGGAAATGGGGCTGTAAACTTGCCTCTGCTTACACCAAACAAGATGCGCTATCCCTTGTACGTCATCTCGAAGCACGTTTTGATCTCGCCAGCCCGATCAACATACACCTCACAGGCTGCGCAAATTCCTGCGCTCAGCATTATATCGGTGACATTGGCCTTGTTGGTGCCTCTGCCCCCGGAGGCGGAGAAGGCTACAATATCGTCGTCGGCGGAGGATCCGATCAGGACCAAGGTCTTGCCCGTCCTTTATGCGGGCCGGTGGCTGCCGCAGACGTAAACGCCGTGGTGGAGCATATGGTGCGCAGCTACATATCACATCGCGCGCCCGATCAAACTTTTCTCGCCTTTGTACGCACGCTCAGTGACGACGATCTCAAAACGCTTCTGCCCACAGCGCTCCAGATCGCGGCATAACAGGACATCCTATCATGAATGCTCAAAACGATTTGTTTGCCAAATCTATCGAAACTGCAATGGCCTCGGCTGAACCGCAGATCGAAATCCTCCCGGCCGACGCCCCCTTTGATCCCGCACAACGCCAGTGGCTTAATGGGTTACTCACTGGACTGTCTGCCATAGCGGCATCTGCCGCGACCGACGACAACGCAACCTTGACCCCACTCAAGGTGCTCTATGGCTCGCAATCCGGCAATTGCGAAACCCTTACCAAAGATCTGCGTAAATCTGCAGGCTCTTACGGGTTTGAGGCCGAGTTGATCACATTGGATGATATCACCCCAGCCGATTTAGCAACCATGGATCACGTAGCCATCGTTGTCTCTACCTTCGGCGAGGGAGAGCCCCCAGACAATGCCGCAAAGTTCTATGCAAGCTTGATGTCCGAAGAGTGCCCTTCGCTGCCCGCAACCCTGTTGTACAGCGTCTGCGGCCTAGGCGACACCAGCTATGCAGAATTCAACAAATGCGCCACCGACATTGACGACCGCCTTGCCGCACTTGGTGCCACGCGCGTGGTTGAGGTTGTCAAATGTGATCTCGATTTTGAAGACGACTATGCCATATGGAAGGATGCTTTGTTCACATCCGAGCCATTCGCCAAGGCTGGCAGCACGCCGACACAGGTCATCGACGACACCCCCACTGCGATGTTCGACAAGAACCGCCCCTTCATGGCATCGCTCTTGGTCAGCGAAAAACTCAGCGGAGAAACCAGCGCGAAATGTGTCAACCACATCGAAATCTCACTCGCCGGAGGTGGCCCTGATCTCGAGTACAATGCCGGGGATGCATTGGGCGTATGGCCTGTAAATTGCCCCAGCGTCGTCAAATCAATCCTGAATACGACAGGTTTGAGCGGCAAAGAAACCGTGACCCTCAAAACCGGCTCTGCACAGTTGCGGGCTGCTTTGACCACACGATTGGATCTGGCCACGGTTACGCCCAAAACACTCGCAGCCTTTGGTCTCGACACGGCGCCCGACGGGGCCCAAATTCTTGACCTGCTGACGACACTTGAAAACATCAGCCCGCAACAGCTGGTCGATGGTCTGCGCCCGATGCAACCGCGTCTCTATTCCATCTCATCCAGTCCCAAGGCACATCCCGGCGAGGTGCATTTAACCGTGGGCGAGGTCCGCTATGACCTCAATGGGCGGGCCTGCAAAGGTGTCGCCTCAACCCATCTCAGCGAGCGTCTGGCCGAAGGTGGGATGGTAGGGGTCTATGTGCAAAAATCATCGCATTTCCATTTACCAAGCGACGACAACACACCGTTGATCATGATCGGCCCCGGCACTGGCATCGCGCCATTTCGTGCATTTCTAGAAGAGCGCGAGGCCCGCGCGGCGACTGGGAAAAACTGGTTGTTCTTTGGCGATCAACACGCCGATTGCGACTACCTCTATCGCGACAGCTTAACTGCGTGGCAAGAGAGTGGTCTGCTCAACGAGCTCTCGCTTGCCTGGTCCCGTGATGGCGCTGAAAAGATCTATGTGCAAACTCTGCTTGAAGAACGCGGTGACGAAGTCTTTGCCTGGATTGAAGCCGGCGCCGCCATTTATATCTGCGGCGATGCCAACCGTATGGCTGTCGATGTCGAACAAACCCTGCTGCGCATCATCGCAAAAGGCGCAGATACAGATGCGACAGGAGCCAAAGCGTATCTCGACACCATGTCCGCAAGCCATCGCTATCAGCGCGACGTCTACTGATCCAATTTCGTTTGGGCCGCTACGGTATATACCACGGCCCAAACATCAAAATTGGCTCATGAATTTTTGATCAATCCCGTCCTTCAACCGCCAGACTAAATGCCCCGTGGCGCCAAGGCCCATTTTCTCGCCAAATGCGCGCTTGCCACCCAGGGACACCAGTTTCAGATAATCTGGCTGTGGATCGTAGGTCTCTAACGTCTCGCCATCCAATGCGTTGCGCAAGTTCTGCAACAATACCGGCGCTTGGCGTACCGCGTAAACGCCTGCCTTAGGACGGGGGCTATGCGCCATATGTGCACAGTCACCCGTCGCAAAAACACCCGTCGCACTTGTTTCAAGCGTACGACCCACTTTGATAAAACCATCGTGAGTTTCTAGACCGCAATTCGAGACCCAATCATGCGGCGTTGCACCCGCCGCACCAACGACAAAATTCGCGGGTATCTCTGCCCCATCAGCAAGCAGCACACCCTTTGCCGTTACTTGAACTACATCAACACCTTCCAACACCTCAACATTGTTGGCTGGCAACTCTTTCAACACGCGGGCTTGTGTTTTCGGGCTATTGGCGGACAGAACCTTGCTACGATCAAGCAATTTAACGGTTACCTGCCCCCCTTTATGGGCCCGCAATGCATAAGCCATCGCCATGGCCAGCTCTGCCCCAGCGATACCTCCGCCAATAATTAGAACGTGTTTGTCACCGCCAGACTTGCGAAACGCATCCCACTTTTGCGAAAATGGCGCCAGTGGCTTAGCAGGAACACCATATTCAATAAACCCCGCCAAAGCATCCATCCGCGATGTGATCCCGACGTCAATTGATGCCACATCATACCCAAGTTCTGTTCCATCTTCGAGCCGGACGACCTTGCGAACAGGATCCATTCCGACGGCTTTGCCATCGACCAGCGTCGCGCCTACTTTTTGTGACAGGGCCGCGAGATCAATATCCAGCGCATCCCGCGTATAATGCCCCGCGACGAACCCCGGCAACATCCCAGAATAAGGCGCGGTCGTTCCTGGGTTGATCACAGTAACATGCGCACCAGCGAGTGGCGCGGTCTTTAGTCCATTCAAAACAAGAGCATGAGCATGCCCACCGCCGACAAGGGCAACAGATTTAGAGACATTCTGGGTCATCGTTTTATCCAATTTGGTATTTATCCTTGGCCAATTCGACCACTGCGTTCAACCTGCGTCGGAACGCGCAAAGGCAAATCGCGTTTCAGATAGCCAGAACCTGCCCCTGATCCAAGCATACCCTCGGGAACATCAAGCACGTCCGTAAATCCGGCACTCTGCAACCGGGCCGTCATCCGATCCGAGCGCACTCCGCGCGCGCAAATCAAGGCAACGGGGCGCACACCTGTTTGATCAAAAATATATTGTAACACGGTTTCAAAATCATCACGGCGCATGTCCAGCGCAATGGCAGGTTGGGCGATGCCAGTACGGTCCCACTCATCAGGGCGACGTATATCTATCAAATAAATATCACCTGCCACAGCGCGCTGATATGCTTGATCAACAGACAACGCCCCCTGTTCTGACGCATCGCCAAACACATTGAACCATGTGGCGGCAACTCCGCCTCCGCTGGCAAGACAGACTGCCGCGCCACCAAGTATAATATTACGTCGCGTCAGCAACATATGCCTGCCCCTAAAGTTATCAGGTTGCGTCCGGTGTCCACGTTGTCACAGGAACGGCGCGCTCTTTCTCGTCAAACCATGGCCGCTGATTTCACAGCGCTGTTTAACAGCCGATCATTCAGAAATCGCCGCATTGGTGAGTTTGTTCAACGCGCCGGTCATCATCTGAAATGACTTCATATCTGGCGAAACACCAAAGCTTTTGGCCAAGGATGCAGGATCATGATAGGCGACAACCGTTTCACCTGCGCCATTTTCAAACACAACGACACGAATAGGTAGATCCAAACCAGCCGCAGGGTTTTCGGCGAAAATTGGCGATCCGATATTTGGATTGCCAAAAATCAAAACCTGATTGGGGGCAAGATCAATACCCACCGTACCTGCCGCCTGAGCATGATCAACACGCGCAGCAATATGAGCCCCCGCGCCCTCTACAGCGACAGCCAGCTTATCCATCGTAGCTTGAACAGAATGTGGGCTTTTTTTCTCAATAAGGTCAGCCGCATAGGCTGCGTTCGTCATCAATATAGCTGCAGCAGTCGCAAAAAAGGTTTTCATGATATTTCCTTTAACAAAGTGTCAAGTTTATGCCGACCGAACCCACAAAGCGATTAATCTATAGATTGGCTTATACTGGCTGACGATAGGACCAATATAAACAAAAGCCATCGATTTTAAACTCGCACGATTTCAATATTCCGTGCTGCGACGCAGATCAGGCATCCAATGCGGCCAAACCAAGAGTTGCAAATCGATCCAAATCTGACCATTCCTGTTGCGTCAACGCGATACCATGTTCCAGCGATTGTGCCCTCGCGACAAAACGACGCTGCGACGGTAACCGTGCACCCTGCCCGACAATCGCCTCGATCAGTCGCTCTCCTTCAGCAATCGGATCACGCCCCGAACGGGCGGCAAAGACCTTAGGATCAAAGGCAACAATCAACGCCCCATGACGCGGCAGCAGTGCAGTGGTTCCAACAAAATCCAACGCCTCTCGGCTCATGAATTCACCAAGCATCGCCCCAGAAAGCAATTCAATCATTGTCGAGATGGCTGACCCTTTATGGGATCCAAATGGAAGCATCGCCCCCTCAAGCGCCGCAGCTGGATCAGTGGTCGGGTCTCCGTTTTGGTCAATTGCCCAGCCTTCAGGCAACGGCGTCCCTGCGCGGCGATGTAACTCCACTTCTCCCCGCGCCGCCACTGATGTCGCAAAATCAAAAACATAAGGGGTATCACCCACTCGCGGCCAGCCAAATGCAAAGGGGTTTGTCCCCAACAAGGGCTCTTGCCCCCCTGAAGGCGCAACCGTTGCATAGCTTGGACACATCGAGATCGACGCAAGCCCCTGCCCGGCCAAGCGTTCCACCTCGTACCACAACGCAGAAAAATGCAGGCAATCGCGGATAACCAATGCCGCAAGACCTGTTTCCCGCGTACGTTCAATCAATGCCTGTTCTGCCACCTCATATGCTGCATTTGCAAACCCACCGCCCGCATCAACTTCAATCACGGATGTTTTGGCATCAACCCCAGCGTCAACAAGATGCGGAACGGCATCCGGAACCACCGTACCAGCAGCCATTGCGCGCAAACATCCCTCGATCCGATAGACTCCATGCGATTTACAGGCATCTCGCTCGCCCGAGGCAATAACATGTGCAATTGCGGTCGCAGTCTGGGGCCGAAGTCCCGCATTTTCAAATATCTGCGCAACACGTGTGCACAGCGCTTCGAAACGGATGGTATTAAGTTCGCTCATCATGGCTCCCATTTATCGAAATCAATATAGGCACAGACCCAAACACCCACGCGCCTTGGTCTGACGGCAACAAGTGCATGACGTTGAGACTTTATACGTAAACCCAAAACTTGACGGATCTAAAGCCATTCGAGCTCCCATCCAGTCATCACTTGCGCTTGTTCCGAGGCCTGCCTCATTCAAATATTTTTTCTTTTATTACCAGTTTTTGCTTTTATGCATAAACACAGTCAGTCTCGCAAGGCCGCAATACGACACCTCAATCCAAACCTATCTTTGGCGTCGTACTAGACAACCTCAAATAGCTCATCATCTTTTACCGACTGCATCGAAACATGCGTCGATGTGCTGCCAACATTTGGCATCGTCGAAATCGCCTGCCCCAGAACTTCGCGGAATGTGCGCATATCCTTGGTACGTATCTTGATCAGATAATCAAAAGCCCCCGCGATCAGGTGGCATTGTTCCACTTCAGGGATGCCTTGCACCGCGACATTAAAAGCAGACAAAGCGGGCTCTGTGGTGTCGGTCAATTTGACTTCCACAAAAGCCACCTGTGCCATCTCCAGTTTGGCCGAATTCAAAATCGCCTTAAAGCCCAGAATGTAGCCCTCAGCCTGAAGACGCCTCAGCCGAACCTGACACGGGCTTTTGGACAAGCCAATGCGTTGCGCCAACTCAGTAACAGGCAAACGCCCTTCCTGACTTAGGACCTTAAGAATCTCGTGATCATAACGATCCAAATTCCCTTCTAAACTCATATAACACCTCTATCAGGCTAACAATTACACTAAAAACAAATCAAATGACTTTCATAACCACAATAATAAGGCAACATGCCTTTTGTATTTATCCTATCATATTGCAACACCGGCGCCAAAGGAGCACTGCAATGGTCGATCTAGAATCAATTCGCACAACCATCCGCGACACGCAGTTGCAAGACGAGGCAACGACCGTCGACCAGCTTATAAAAACAGCCGATATTCCTCCTGCTGAACGGGCGATTATACGCAATCGAGCCATCGCACTGATCCAAGATATTCGCGCAGACGACAATCCTAGCTTGATGGAAGTTTTCCTCGCCGAATACGGTCTTTCCACCCGCGAGGGCATCGCTCTGATGTGCCTCGCCGAAGCCTTGCTACGTGTGCCGGACACCGACACGATTGATGCCCTGATCGAAGACAAAATCGCACCTTCCGCTTGGGGACAGCATCTGGGTAATTCGTCCTCTTCGCTTGTGAATGCCTCGACTTGGGCTTTGATGCTAACGGGCAAGGTACTACAGGATGGAAATGGTGTCGTCGCCACGCTCAAAGGCGTGGTCAAACGATTGGGTGAACCTGTCATCCGCGTCGCCATAGGGCGCGCCATGAAAGAAATGGGCAGCCAGTTTGTTCTGGGCCAAACCATCGACGAGGCCGTCAAACGCGGCAAAGCCAACGAAGATCAGGGCTACACCTATTCCTATGATATGCTTGGTGAGGCGGCGTTGACCGCCAAGGATGCACAGGATTTCCTAAAGGCGTATCAAGACGCAATTTCAGCCTTGGCGAAAGAGTGCAAATCCAAAGATATCCGCGAAAACCCCGGCATCTCGATTAAACTGTCGGCCCTGCATCCACGTTACGAAGTGGGCCAAAAAGACCGAGTCATGGCGGAACTCGTGCCATTGACTCTGCAACTTGCCCAGCAGGCAAAAAACGCTGGCATGGGGTTAAATATCGACGCCGAAGAGGCCGACAGGCTAGACCTGTCACTGGATGTGATTGATGCTGTTCTACGCGATCCTTCATTGGATGGATGGGATGGCTTTGGTGTCGTGGTACAAGCCTACAGCAAACGCGCCTCCCATGTCTTGGACTGGCTGCACGAACTGGCCGTCGAACTGGATCGCAAAATCATGGTCCGACTGGTAAAAGGTGCTTATTGGGACAGCGAAATCAAACGGGCACAGGTCGAAGGGCTCGCAGGTTTCCCCGTCTTTACCCGCAAAGCTGCGACGGATGTATCCTATATCTGCTGCGCTCGAAAGCTGCTCAACATGAGCGACCGGATCTATCCACAATTCGCAACACATAACGCCCACACAGTGGCGGCCATTCTTGAAATGGCGGGAGCAGACAAAAAACGGTTTGAGTTCCAACGCCTTCATGGAATGGGCGAGGTTCTGCATGATCTGGTTATGAAAAACGAAAGCACACGGTGCAGAATATACGCGCCTGTCGGGTCTCATCGTGATCTTCTGGCTTATCTGGTGCGCCGATTGTTGGAAAACGGTGCGAACTCATCTTTCGTAAACCAGATCGTTGACGCGGATGTTGCACCCGAACTGATCGCGAAAGACCCGTTTGAAATCATCACGCCTCGCGGGCACGCAAACCCCGTTGTGCGTCCAGATGCACTTTATGGCACCGAACGGATGAACGCGCGAGGGTGGGACCTGCACGATACCCTCGATCTAGCCGAGATCGAAACAGCGCGAACACCTTTCATGACAACAACTTGGGATGTCGGTCCCATGATTGCAGGCGAAGTGATCGGGGATACTACCATTGATGTCACCAACCCCGCCAATCCCAACGACAAATTGGGCGCTGTGCAACAGGCATGTGCTCAGGACATCGAAGTCGCGCTTGGGGCAGCACAGCCTTGGGATACCGACCCTAATTCTCGTGCAGATACCCTCTCTAAAGCCGCTGATCTCTATGAGCAAAACTTCGGAGAAATCTTCGCAGTCCTCACCCGCGAGGCGGGAAAGACGGTCATGGATGCTATTGCGGAACTACGTGAAGCGGTTGATTTTCTGCGATATTACGCCGCGCGCGCCAAAGAACTGCATCGTCCTGCCTGCGGTATCATTACCTGTATCTCGCCTTGGAACTTCCCGCTTGCGATCTTTACGGGACAAATCGGGGCCGCACTGGCAGCGGGCAACGGCGTTCTTGCAAAACCTGCCGAACCTACCGCGATCATAGCAACGATCGGCGTACGATTATTACACGAGGCAGGCGTACCCGCAGCCTGCCTACAATTGACACCGGGCAAAGGGTCCTCGGTCGGCGCAAAGCTGACGTCTGACCCTCGGATCGCTGGCCTATGCTTTACCGGCTCGACCTTGACGGCCCAAACAATCAACAAAGCCATGAGCCATGCCCTTGAACCCAGCGCCCCTCTGATTGCTGAAACAGGGGGCCTGAACGCGATGATCGTCGATTCCACCGCATTGCCCGAACAGGCGATCAAGGACATCGTCGCCTCTGCTTTTCAATCTGCCGGACAACGTTGTTCAGCCCTGCGATTGCTCTATGTCCAAGAGGACATCGCCGAAAGCTTCCTCGAGATGCTGTACGGCGCTGTGGACGAGCAGGTTCTGGGCAACCCTTGGGACCTGCGCACTGACATCGGTCCAATCATCAACGACACCGCCCGGCTGTCGATCTTGAAATACATCGAAGACGCAGCCGCCCAAGGACGTGTGTTAAAGCAGCTGACCGCACCCACGCAGGGCACATTTGTGCCGCCAACAGTCCTGCGTGTGTCCGGGATCGAAGACTTGGAAAAAGAAGTATTTGGCCCCGTTCTGCACGTAGCGACATTCAAACCCGCAGATCTGGACGGTATCGTCGATGCAATAAATGCCACCGGCTATGGCTTGACCTTTGGCATGCACTCCCGGATTGATGACCGGATCGAACAGGTTACGTCACGCTTGAATGTCGGCAATATCTACATCAACCGCAATCAGATCGGGGCAATTGTGGGGTCTCAACCCTTTGGCGGCGAAGGCCTCTCGGGAACCGGTCCCAAAGCTGGCGGGCCAATGTATGTAAAACGCTTCACCAAGCGCGGCTCAGTTGAAGTGCCTTCGCCCGAAGGTAATCTGGCATCGGCGCAAGACATTCAAAACGCCATTGACGCAACCCCAGCCCCGGCACGTCTGGCCCTTAGCCAAAGTCAACTTCCCGGACCCACCGGTGAATTCAATCTTCTGTCCACATACGGGCGCGGCAAGGTTCTTTGCCTTGGACCAACCCTTGATGCGGCTCATCGGCAGGCGGCAATCGTTCGGGCGCATGGCAGCTGCCCGGTGATCATCGCCCCAGGCGTCTCGGACGCCACGGGTGAAAATGCCGTCAACGGCCAGATCGATCCTGCAACATTAGAGACCTTAACCGGTTTTGATACAGTGGTCTTCTGGGCTGCCAAACCACAATTACGGGCTGCACGCCGCGCATTAGCCGCGCGCCAAGGAGCATTGGTGCCCTTAATAACAAGTGAGGATTTCGGTGATAACTGCCTCATCGAGCGCCACATTTGTGTCGACACCACCGCAGCCGGTGGGAATGCCAACCTGCTTGCTCAGGTCGACTAAAACAACTCGCAATCATTGTGAGTGATATTCAAAACAACACCCCGCCCGCAATGCGGACGGGGTGCAAACAAGACCACAGATCGTTACACTGCGAATTTACGCAGAGAACTCCCAAGGTGCCGCAACAAAGCCATAAGCTTGACCCTTACGGATCACCTTACCCAAACCCGGAAATTCGAGATGCGCGCCAGTGACCAGCATTTTGTCGGCCGAGGCCCGATCAAGCATTTTCTTGCGCGTTTCAACAGTCAAAGTTGGATCTGTATCAAACACCAAAGTCCAATCAGGCAAGGCAAATTGCAGACCCGTGAGGTGAATAACGTCCCCCCACAACAGCAAAGATGCCGAACCGCCATCCAGCATATAACCAGTATGACCGGGCGTGTGACCGGGCAGAGGCAGCGAAGTAATCCCCGGTGCAACTTCGACTTCGCCGTCAAATTTCTTCAAACGGTTAGCGTAAGGTGCGGTAGTGCTACGCGCCATTTCAAAAAACGGACGGTTGGCCTCTGGGACAGATGCCATGATAGCATCATCATACCAGAAACTATGCTCGGTTGTTGAAACAACCAGCTCGGCGTTTGGAAACACTGCTTGACCGTCTGCGTTAACAAGACCGCCCGCGTGATCAGGATGCATATGAGTGAGCAAGATGGTTGAGATCTGCTCGGGCGTCACACCTGTTGCTGCTAGGGATGCCGCCAGATTACCAAGGCTTGGACCAAACAAGCTGGCTGCCCCAGCGTCTAATAAGGTGTATTTTCCAGCTTTTTCAATAAGGTATCCGCTAACTGGAATTGGCATGCCCTGTGGGCCAAACTGAAACAATGTGTCTTCCAGCGTTGCATCGGCTTGGGCCTGATCGAATGGGGAAATGATCTCGGACGCAATCGGGATGTGACCATCCAGCAGCGCGGTTACTTTTGCATCCCCAATACTGACGGTGTGCGTGGTGCCGATTTTCGCCGGCGCCGCTTGCGCATGTGCAACTTGCGTCAGGCCGCTGGCCATGACAACCGGTGCCGCAAGAGACGCACCCAAAATCTGTCTGCGATTGATCGCCATCTATATATCTCCAAAAACTGTGCGGTTCTCTTTCCGCTACTCTTTGCAAACTAGGGGCTGGTAATTTGACCCACTAGCCCCATATCCCTACTACCCCCTATTAGAACTGCTTATAGGTCGCCTACATGGATCGTCTCGGACTGCTCAAAACCCTTGTTACCGCCCTTGACGAGGGCAGCCTTAGTCGCGCGGCGCAGCGACAAGGGATCACCCAATCTGCGGTCAGCCAACAAATCCGCCAACTCGAGCAGAGCTTGGGCCACCAATTATTGCTGCGCACCGCATCCGGCGTGCGTGCCACACATGCAGGTGCCACCACGGCCCAACATGCCCGCCAGCTTTTACTGGCCTATGACGCGCTAGAACGTGATTTGGACAATGTGTCAGACAGGCTCTCTGGTCGCTACAGCATAAGCGTTGGGACCATTCTAGGCCGGACCGTCTTTGGGCCGCTTTTGCTGGACATGAGTCAGAAATTCCCTGACCTTGATATATCGATGGGAATCGACGACCGCTATGTGGATGTAATGCGCGAAGGGTATGATCTCGCGATCCGCGCAGGCCATCTGGGGAACAAAGGCGGTTATGGGCGCAAGATTGCGCAACTCGACACTGTGCTGGTCGCAACACCAGATTATCTGAACACGCACGGGCGTCCGGACACGCTTAACGACTTGATGCGGCTTAAGTTCATTCGTTACAATTTAGAAACCACAGGCAATACAATTCGCGCCAAGACCCAAGGGGTCTGGGTTGACACGCCCGTTACCCTTGGCTTTGCTGCAAGCGACCCACAGGTGGTGATGCAGGCATTGGAAAACGGTGTTGGCTTCGCCAAAGCTGTACGTTTCTTGGTCGAGGATAAACTGGCTGATGGTTCATTGGAACAGATCCTGCCAAACATCGAACTGGAACAAAAAGATATCTTTGCTGTCTACCCATCTCAGAACGGTCTGGACAAATGCCAAAACGCCATCATCGACGGCTTCCTTGATATCGTTCTGAAACGCCGTGATACGATTGAGCGAACCAAAGACCATTTACGGCTCGCTCTTGCCTAAAATGGGGCTGGTGCTTGCCTATGTCGACCCTTGGGTCAAACAGCCCTCAGAGATTAAATCCAAGATACGATAGTCATCTGCAAGCGCAAGTATGTCAGCCGCAGCCATACCAGAGGCAAGGCCCAGCGGTGGTAAGCCCATCACCGAGCGGGGAATATCCGTCACCATAGGAATAGCCTCAGCCAGCGACAGTCCCACATGCTCCACAAGGTTGCGCAAACTTTGCCGCAGATCAATATGTGCCCCCGCAAGCGCCCCTTCGTCATTAATCAAGGCACCGTCTTTGACATAAATGTCCTGACCATAAAGCCTAAAGTGATCAGGCCCGCCAACAGTGGCCATGGCGTCAGATACAGCAAACATCAAACCAGACCGTGGCCGCGCCCGCAAAACGATACGTACCATATCCCAGCTAACATGCAGCCCATCCACGATAATACCCGCCGGGATCTGTGATGTCAGTGCCGTCCCCAAAAGACCCGGCGCACGCGATGTCATCGGTGGCATCGCGTTATAAAGATGTGTGAAACAGCCCAGCCCTTGCGTAATCGCTGCTTTGGTTTGCGTGGCCGTTGCCGCAGAATGTCCCGCAGAGACAATCGCGCCGCAGCCCACAAGCTCTGCCATCAGATCCGCATCCGCCAACTCTGGTGCAAGCGTCACCATAACCGCAAGCCCTTTGGCCCGCAGATGGCAAACCAAATCAACGGTCCGCCTGTCCAAGGGTCGAATATACTCTGCCTTATGAGTACCACGCCGCTCGATCGCGATATGCGGCCCCTCGATATGCAAGCCCCCCATCCCCGGAGCACCCAAAAGATCAAGCGCGGCCAGAGACGCCGCTTCGATGACCTCATGTGTGTCAGTGATCACCGTAGGCAGGATGGTCCCGGTCCCTTTCATCCGGTGCGCCTTGATAACGCGCATAATCCCACTCGGCGTAGGGTCGCTGTTGATCATGGTCCCGCCGCCACCGTTGACCTGAAGATCCGTTAAATACGGCAAAGCCAATGCCACGGTATGATCTGGCGTGGCCCCAGTTAAAGGCGCGATATCTTGCACAACGCCATCCACAATCGTCAGCCCTATGTTGGACTGCAATGTGTGATCTAGCCAGATTTTCTGTGCTGCAATCAGCATGACACTTGGGTCTCGTCATACACACACTGTGGTGTTTGAACACGGGCCCATATCTGCTGCGCCACAGGTAAAGGGTTTGCAAAACACTCTGTCATGAGTGCACCGCCAGCAGGGCCGCACCACGCGCCCCTGAACTATCTCCATGAGACGCAACCATGATCTTAGGTGGCCTCAGACCAGGCAAAAGATGGCTGGCCATTTTTCGTTCCAAAAGCTGGGAAATACCGGACATGTTAGACACCCCTCCACCTAGGACAATACAATGCGGCGCAAGAGTAAGCTGTAGCGTCACCAGACAATCGCCAGTTATATCCGCCCAGATATCAAGACAGTCTTGATGGTTTTCAGCAACCACAGCTTCGGCGGACAAACGTCTGCCAAGTTTATATTCTGCAATATTGGCCAGTCCTGTGCCGGAGATATAAGTCTCTAAACAACCTTTGCGCCCACAACCACAGGCAAATAGTGGTAGACCATGCCGCGCGACAAGACCTGCGGGTGCCGCTACATGACCGATTTCAACCGCCAAGCCCCCCGCACGCGATGGCAAGCGGCGATCGATGCATATCCCGGCCCCAACACCAGTGCCCAAGACCAAGCCAAGGACCGTATGAAATCCTTGGCCAGCGCCACCGCAACTCTCGGACAGGGCAAAGGCCATACAGTCATTGATTAACGGCAAATCACGTCCAAGCCGATCCTCGAGGTCTTTCCCCAACATCTGTCCAGACGCCACAATATTTGCCGCGAACAGACGCCCCGTGTCCGGGTCCAACACGCCCGGCACAGCAAGACCAACAGGCAAATCCCGCATATCTGCCTGCGCCATCAACCATTCAATCTGGGCCTGTACTGCGTCCAGAAACGCAGTATAGTTTTCACTTGGTGTCGGGATACGGCGGGTGGCCAATGTCGTATGACTCTCTGTATCAAACAGACGGGCCTCGATTTTAGTGCCACCCAGATCAATCCCCCCGCTTTTCATAAAGCTCAACTCTCCGGTTACACCCTTGCCGTTTACCGCCGCTCTGCCCGGTTCACGATAGATCAGCCGCAAACGACGTCAGGCTGCGCTCTAAAATCCCCAACAGGTCTTGGACTTGAGATGAGGTGATCGTCATTGGCGGACAGAACCCTAAGGCGTCCAGCATATTGCGCGTGATTAGCCCGTTTTGCAGACATTGTTTGTTCATCGCAGCCCCAAGTTGACCTGACGTGAATTGATCTGCTTTCCCTTCAGGTGCCACCATTTCAAGCGCGGCAATCAGGCCAACGCCTCGGGCTTCGCCGACCAATGGATGACCAACCAGCGCATCCAGTCCGGCCCGCAGCTCCGCGCCGCGTTCGGCGGCATTCGCGACAAGGTTTTCCTCTTCAATAATGCGGATATTCTCCAGCGCAACCGCCGCCCCCACAGGGTGCCCGCCACCTGTGTATCCATGACCCAAGATACCGATACGGTTGCTTTCATCCGCAATCGGATCGTACATCTTGTCGTTCATCATAAAGGCCGAAAACGGAAAATAAGACGAGGTCAGCTGTTTCGACATCGTGATCACATCTGGCACAATGCCAAACGTCTCGCAGCCAAACATGTTTCCAGTACGGCCAAAACCACAGATTACCTCGTCGGCGATCAATAGAATATCGTGTTTCTTCAGGACTTTTTGGATCTTTTCCCAATACGTTTTGGGCGGCACCACAACACCACCTGCGCCCATCACAGGCTCAGCAATAAAGGCTGCGATCGTCTCGGCCCCTTCGGTCTGGATCATCGCTTCCAGATCTTCGGCGCAACGGGTGGCAAACGCCTCTTCGCTTTCGCCGTCCCGCCCTTCGCGCCAGTAATGCGGGCAAGTCGTATGCAAGACGCCGTCGATAGGCAAATCAAATGATGTGTGGTTCGCCGGCAACCCCGTCATCGACGCCGCAGCAATCGTGACCCCATGGTAACCGCGCAGACGCGAGATCACCTTTTTCTTTTGTGGCTGTCCCATCGCGTTGGCGCGATACCACAAAAGTTTCAAAATCGTGTCATTCGCTTCTGAGCCTGAGTTGGTGAAAAACACTTTGCTCATCGGTGCGGGGGCCAGATTGATTAGTTTTTCAGCAAGATCAATCGCAGGACCATGCGAGCGATGACTAAAGTTATGATAAAACGGCAGCTTTTCCATCTGTTTTGTTGCCGCATCAATCAAGCGTTTTTCATTAAAACCGACCGCAACACTCCAGAGTCCGGCCATGCCCTCGATCAGTTTATTTCCTTGATTATCAAAGACATAAATCCCTTCACCGCGATCAATGATCAGGGGGCCCTGTTGTTCATTCAAACGGGCGTTCGTATAACTATGAAAGTGATAGGCAGCATCGCGAGCTTCGTCAGAATTTGGGCGCGGGTCCATAGAGATTCCCCTGAGGTTAATGTCATTTATTGATCATGGCTAGCGCCGCGCAGGCTAGATCGGCAAGCCAAAATGCGACACTGTCGCGAAAATTATTTTAAATACGACAGGTCGTTATGAAATTTATGGAACGTCGACGCGGCCAAACACGCAGCTTCGCGGCTTTTATCGGATGGGTTTTGCCATGTTAGAAGATGATACTTCCGCATCGAAAACGGACCTTGTCGGTCCCAATTGGAACTTGCTGCGCAGCTTTTATTTCACTGCATCTTTAGGCGGAATGACGCGGGCAGCCAAGGCGCAAGGCCTGAGCCAGCCATCCATCAGTGCGGCCATCAGCAGGTTGGAAAAAAACCTCGGCCATCGCTTGATCCAACGCGGTCAGCGCAATTTCGAACTGACCGCCGCAGGCAAGGTTTTGTTCAACGAAGTCGAAAAAATGTTCGAAGCCTCGCTCAGAGCAGAAGAAAAGCTGCGCGCCTTGCATTCTGGTTTGGTCGGCACTGTGCGGATCGAAATTGTCACCGGCGCGCGTTGTGATCTGTTTGACGAAATCCTGCGCCTGATGCACCAGCGACACCCATCCGTCATCATTGATATCCAGATCACCACCAGCCATCGCATCTTGCAAAATGTCGCAACCGGAGAGCTGCCCTTTGGCCTGTGCCTGATGCAACGCCCGCTGTCGCGGCTGTCGTGTAGCCTCTTGCTGCGGGCGCGGTATAGTTTGTTTTGCGGGGCAGAACATCCATTGTGCGGGCGCCAAGATGTGACCCTCGAAGACCTGATTGAGGTGCCCTTTATCTCGTTTTCCTGTGACACCGAAGGTCGCGCACACGAACCTCTGACCATCTTGCGTGACACCACAGGGCTCGCCCGCAACGTCGGCGGCACCAGTGGTGATTTCTCCGAAGTGTGCCGCATGGTCACCGCAGGCCTCGGCATCGCAGTGCTTCCCGTTCACGCCGTCAGTCGCGAAATTGCCGAAGGCACCTTGTGGAAACTGGATCTAGAGGGGCCTGATCTTTGGGCCGATCTCTATTTCGTTACCGATCCCAATCGCCACTTTAGCCCTGCAGAACAGATGTTTTTCGACCTCGCCCAAGAGGTCATAACCAGCAGAGCTGACGACATTACATAACAAAATAGAATGTAAGAAATAACTTTAGTCTATTTTTTATCTTCAAAACAGATTGCTACGCTTTTGCTACAGACATGGCTCACACAGTCATGACTAAATTTTAATTCATTGATTTCGTTATATTTTTATCACATCCGCACCCTTTGACGCTTCAGGAGAGCATGACACGTGGCAGTAGAAACATCCTCAGATCTCCCTGTTGAACGTCTTCATTTGGCCGCCGCCTACCGGTTGATTGCCCATTTTGGCCTAGATGACAGCATCTTCACCCATATTTCCGCCCGAGCGCCCAAAGATGAGGCAGAGCACGGGTTTCTCATTAATCCTTTTGGCCTGCGCTTTGACGAGGTCACCGCCTCAAACCTCGTTACCGTGGACCTCAATGGCAACATCATTCGTGATGATTACGGCAAGGGGATCAATGCCGCAGGCTTTACAATTCACAGCGCCGTTCACGCCGCCCGCCCCGAAATCGACTGTGTCCTGCATACACATACCGTGGCCGGGGTTGCGATCTCATCGATGCAAGACGGGATTTTACCGCTGAACCAATGGGCACTGCAATTTTACAACCGGATCGCAACCCATGCCTATGAGGGCATCGCCCTTAATCTCGCGGAACGCGAACGCCTCGTGGCGGATTTGGGCACAGCCAAAGCAATGATCCTGCGCAATCACGGTTTGCTAACCTGTGGCGCAAGCGTCGGAGAAGCCTTTACCCTGATGTACAACCTCGAACGCACCTGCAAAGCTCAGGTCGCGCTGATGTCCTCAGGGGCCACCTTGGCCCCCGTGTCTGACACACTCGCCGAATTTACGGCGCGCCAATATGAATCTTTGACCAAGGATCGCGGCAAACCAGGTGCCTATGATCCAGAGTGGGAGGCCTATTTACGCCTTGCGCTCAAACACCATCCGGATCTGGCAGCATAAGCCAAAGCGGATGTTCCATCCCCCCCCAACAGGAGAGAGAGCATGAAGACATTAACGTCCCTCACGACCATGGCAGCACTGGCCCTCGCTGCAACGGCCGCCACCGCACACGGTCCACCTGTGCCCGGTGGCACGCTCAACGCAGTGATCCAGCCCGAGCCCCCCAGCCTGATGCTGGGTTTGGTGCAAAATGGCCCCACCCAAATGGTCGCTGGCCAGATCTACGAAAGCCTGCTGCGCTATGACACCGATCTGAATCCGATGCCCTCTCTCGCTAAGGCATGGACTATTTCCGATGATGGGCTGACCTATACATTTACCCTGCAAGACGGCGTATTGTGGCACGACGACACCCCCTTTACCTCGGCGGATGTTGTGTTCTCGGTCGATGTTTTTCTGCGTGAAACCCACCCCCGCCTGCGTGCATCTTTGGCGCATGTAGACAGTATCACCGCACCGGATGACACCACCGTGGTCTTTACGCTCAAGCAACCCTTTGGCCCGTTCCTCGGTGTGTTTGAGGTCGGCACGATGCCGATGATCCCGAAACATATCTACGAAGGCACCGATTACGCCAACAACCCTGCAAACAATACGCCCATCGGTACCGGCCCGTTCAAGTTCGACACATGGGAGCGTGGCTCTCATATCCATTTGGTCAAAAACGAAAATTACTATCTCGACGGGAAACCCTATCTCGATGAGATTTATTACCAGGTGATCCCTGATGCGGCCTCGCGCGCCGTGGCGTTTGAAACCGGCAAGATCGATCTGCTGCCGGGTGGCTCGGTCGAGAATTTCGACATTCCCCGCCTAACCGCGATGGACAATGTCTGCTCGACCAATGAGGGTTGGGAATTCTTTGGCCCGTTGTCGTGGATGTGGATGAACATGCACGAAGGTCCAATGACCGACAAAAACCTGCGCAAGGCCGTAATGCATGCATTGGACCGCGATTTTGCCCGCGATGCGCTATGGAACGGCAACGGCAAGGTTGCCACCAGCCCCATCAGCTCGGTGACACGTTTTTACGACGCAGATGTGCCAGACACATCTTATGATCCGGACAAAGCTAAGGACTATCTCGCCCAATCCGGATATGACGGCGAAACCCTGCGTATCCTACCCCTGCCCTATGGGGAGACATGGCAACGTTGGGCCGAAGCGGTTCGTCAAAACCTGTCAGAGGTCGGGATCAAATCCGAAATCGTTGCAACCGATGTTGCAGGCTGGAACCAGAAAACCGGCGCCTGGGACTTTGATCTCGGCTTTACCTACCTCTACCAATACGGCGACCCTGCCCTTGGTGTGGCCCGGACCTATGTTTCATCCAATATCGCCAAAGGCAGCCCTTGGAACAATGTATCCGGTTATGTGAACCCAGAGGTCGACAAGTTGTTTGCCGAGGCCGCGGTTCAAACCACAGCTGAAGCACGTCAGGATCTCTACAGTCAGGTACAAAAGATCGTCGTCGATGACGTTCCTGTCGCATGGATGATGGAACTGCAGTTCCCCACCATCTACCGCTGCGATCTGCACAATCCGGTGAACACCGCCATCGGCGTCAATGATGGCCTGCGCGACGCATGGATCAGCAAAGACTAACACACCACACCCCGCGCGCGATATTATACATGCGCGCGGGGACCCTCTATCCAATTGCCGAGGATCTCTCGTGTTCAGCTTTATCGCCGCGCGGCTGGTCAAAGCAGCCTTTATTCTGCTCGCCATCCTTGCCTTTAACTTTTTCCTCATCCACGCCGCCCCCGGTGACCCTGCCGCTGTCATGGCCGGAGAGGCCGGTGCCGCAGATGAGAAATTCCTGCAGGATCTGCGCGAACAATTCGGGCTGGACCAACCCGTTGCAGTGCAGTTTTACGCCTATATGAAAGGCGCGATCCAGTTGGACCTGGGCTATTCCTACCGTCAACAAATGCCAGTGGCGACACTGATCTGGGATCGGCTGCCTGCCACGTTGCTGCTGACCTCGACCGCGTTTGTCATCTCGCTTATCCTTGGCGTTTTGGCTGGGGTTTTGTCCGCGCAAGCCCAAGGCACATGGCGTGACACTCTCATCTCGACCCTCGCGTTGTTGTTTTACGCCACGCCATTGTTCTGGGTCGCCCTTATGGCGGTTCTGTTGTTTTCCGTCGTGTTAGGCTGGTTTCCCGGCTTTGGCTACGAAACCATCGGAGCCAATTACACAGGCCTTGCCCGCATGTTGGACATCGCAAAACACCTCGTTTTACCGGCAACCACGCTGGGTCTGTTCTTTATGGCAATCTACATGCGCATGACCCGCGCCTCTATGCTCGAGGTTTCGCGACTGGATTTCGTGAAAACCGCGCGGGCCAAAGGTATGCGCAACAGTGTCATCCAACGCCGCCATGTGCTGCGCAACGCATTGCTGCCAGTCATCACACTCGCCGGGCTTCAGGCTGGCCAAATCGTCGGCGGTGCGGTGCTCACCGAAACCGTTTTTGCATGGCCCGGCGTTGGGCGGCTGATGTTCGAAGCAATCAACCAAAGGGATTATAACGTGATCCTTGGCGTCTTTTTCATCTCTGCAGCAATGGTGTTGCTGTTTAACCTGATCACCGATGTTGTCTATGGCATCGTCGATCCCCGTATTCGGGTAGGCTCATGAAGGCATTCTGGTCCCGTTTTCGTCAAAACCGTGGTGCAGTGATTGGTCTTGTATTGTTGATCTGCGTCATTCTTTGTGCCGTCGCCGCCCCGTTTGTGTTCCCACGCAGCCCATGGTCCATGGTGCAACGCCCGTTTCTACCTCCGTTCACGATGGATGGCCTGCCATTGGGCACCGACGCATTAGGGCGCGACGTCTTGTCAGGGCTGTTTCATGGCGCACGGATCTCGCTTCTGGTTGGGCTTGTCTCAACCGTGGTGGCACTGGCAATTGGCATCCCCATCGGCGCCCTCTCTGGATATTTCGGCGGGGTCGTCGATGATGCGCTGATGCGCTTTACCGAATTCTTCCAAACCATTCCCAGCTTTGCCCTCGCCATCGTGCTGCTTGCAATCTTTCAACCCTCTCTCGGCTATATCATCCTTGCGATTGCCATTGTCAGCTGGCCTCCCGTCGCGCGTCTGGTGCGCGGCGAAGTTTTAAGCCTGCGAGGCCGTGAGTTTGTCGAGGCCGCCACACTTTCAGGCCAAGGACACCTGCGGATCATCTGCGCACAGGTGCTGCCCAATGCGCTGCCGCCAATTATTGTGCTGGCCTCTCTTATGGTGGCCACAGCGATCTTGCTGGAAAGCTCGCTCAGCTTTTTGGGGTTGGGTGACCCGAATGTCATGTCATGGGGCTATATGATTGGGGCCGCGCGCACGGTTTTGCGCACGGCTTGGTGGCTCAGCTTTATCCCCGGCATCGCAATCCTACTCACTGTGTTGGCCCTAAATTTGATCGGCGAAGGGTTAAACGATGCGTTAAACCCCCGCCTACGGAGACGTGGCACATGACAGTGTTGAGCATCCAAAACCTCTCTATCGCGCTGCCGGAAACAGCCGACCGGGCGTTGGCTGTCAAAGATGTATCGCTGACCCTTGAGGCTGGTGAAATCCTTTGCATCGTGGGCGAAAGTGGCTCGGGAAAATCCATGTCGGCAAATGCCGTGATGGGGTTGCTGCCCGAGGGTGTCACACCCGTGGCAGGGGCCATCCACTTTGATGGGCGCAACCTTCTGGAGTTGTCCGAGACCGCGTTACTGGACCTGCGCGGCCGCGATCTGGCCATGATCTTCCAAGAACCCCTCAGCGCGCTTAACCCCTTGATGCGGATTGGCGATCAAATCGCCGAAGTGTTCGAGGCCCACAACCGCCTGACCCCAACCAAACGCCGCACCCGCGCATTGGAATTGCTGGAAGAGGTCGGCCTGCCCGACCCTAAAACCATCATTCGCGCCTATCCGTTTCAACTGTCCGGCGGGCAACGCCAACGTGTGGTCATTGCCATGGCGCTGGCTCTTGAACCAAAGATCCTAATCGCGGATGAACCCACAACCGCACTGGATGTGACGACACAGGCGCAAATTCTTACCCTCATCGAAGAGCTGCGCGCCCGTCGCGGGATGGCGGTGCTGTTCATCACCCATGACTTTGGCGTCGTCGGCGACATCGCAGACCGGGTCATCGTGATGCAACAAGGCGAAGTGGTCGAACAAGGCACTGCCGACAGTGTTTTGCTGAACCCCACCCATCCCTATACCCGTCGTCTGTTGGATGCGATCCCGCGTATGACCTTTCGCACCCCCCGCCCGCGCGATGCAACGCCCTTGCTGCGGGTGCAAGATCTTAGCATGACATTCACCAGCCCCACCTCTGGATTGTTAAAAAAACCGCGCGTTGTCAAAGCGGTCCAGCAGGTTAGCTTCGATTTGGGAAAGGGCGAAACCATTGGCATTGTTGGTGAAAGCGGATCGGGGAAATCCACTTTGGGCCGCTGCATTGTGCGCCTGCTCAAACCACAGGCCGGTGTGGTCGAAATTGGCGGACAAGATATTTCCAAGGTCAGTGGTGACGCCCTGCGTCAACATCGCCGCCGTATTCAGATGGTGTTCCAAGACCCCTATTCCTCGCTCAATCCGCGCGCGCGGATTGGCACCATCTTAACCGACGGGCTGATCGCTTATGGCGCCGATAAAGCCGTCGCGCGCAAAAAGGCCTGCGACTTACTGAACCTTGTGGGTCTTGATGACACCGCAATGGCGCGGTTTCCTCATGAATTCTCAGGCGGTCAACGTCAACGCATCGGCATCGCCCGCGCCCTCGCCCTTGAGCCCGAAGTCATCATCGCCGACGAAGCAGTCTCGGCTCTTGATGTGTCCATTCAGGCGCAGGTGCTGGATCTGTTGGCCGACCTCAAAGAGCGTCTCAATCTCGCGATGGTCTTTATCACCCATGATTTACGCGTCGCCGCACAGGTCTGTGATCGTATCATCGTCATGCAACAGGGCAAAATGGTCGAATTCGGCCCCACACAACACGTGCTTGGAAAGCCCGAAACCGCATATACCCAATCCCTGCTTGCAGCCATTCCCGGCAAGGCTCTCGAGCAAGCTCATGACCAAGCATACGTACAAAAACAAGAAGGCATAGGCCCATGACCCGCCAAAACACCGCGACCACAGTCCCGAGTTCTGACAAAATCGAAGGGGTTTACCTCTGCGATGACCTCGATATGCCAGATTTGTTTGATGCAGCCATGGCGCAGCACCCCGCATTGCGCCTTTATCCTGCGTCAGATGTTCCTGATCCGGAAAACATCCGTTTTGCCGTAGTTTGGCAACCCTCGGAACAAGCCTTCGCCCCTTTTCCAAACATCGAATTGGTCCAAGTGGTCGCAGCCGGTGTAGATGGCGTATTGACCAATCCCAACCTGCCACCCAAGGCCTGCGTCACTCGGGTTCTTGACGCAGAACAAGCCAGCATCATGGCCGGTTTTGCCGCCTGGCACGTCGTCTGGCATCACCGCCAAATGCGCAACTATCTGGCAGCACAGGCCCAAGCACATTGGGACCGCACGACGATCAAAACCATGCGTCCACCCTCACAAGTCACGGTCGGGCTCTTGGGCTATGGGCGTTTAGGGCAACGCATCGCCACAACTGTTGCCGGAATGGGGTTTCCCGTCGTCGCTGCCAGCCGCTCACCGGGAGAGGCAGGGGATAACATTACGCGTATCGCGGGCCCAGACGCCATTAAAACGGTCGCGGCACAGGCCGATATTTTGATCAATGTATTGCCCCTAACACCTGAAACCCACGGTATTTTAAACGCCCATTTGTTTGCACACATGCCCGAAGGGGCCTGTCTCATACAGCTTGGGCGCGGCGCACATATGGTCGAAGACGACCTGCTTGCAGCCCTGAACAGCGGTCACCTGGGCGGCGCGTCACTGGACGTGTTCCAAACCGAACCCCTGCCGCCGGAACATGCCTTCTGGCACCATCCCAACATCGTGATCACCCCACATGAGGCCAGCGTCTGCTCGCCGCATGCAGTCGCGCAAACACTCGCGCTGTCGATCAAAGAACTCACATTGGGCGTTCCGCTCAGCGCTGCCGTAGACCGATCAAGCGGGTATTAGACAAAGCAAGGACAGATGATGAAAAGCTTTTTTGACGAACGCCAACTGGGCCACAAACCCCAAGTATATTTTCGCGGCGGCGCCGCTATGACCCATCCAGAACAGCCAGAACGTGCAATTTTGATCCGTGACATGCTGCTTGAAAATGGCTTTCCCGTAGAAGCACCACAAGACTTTGGTCTTGATCCAATCAAAGCGGTGCATGACCCGGCCTATGTCGATTTCTTCATCGACGCTTATGCGCGGTTCAAGGATGCCGCCCCCAGCGACGACGCCTTGGCGATCCCAACACGTCATCCCGGCACACGCCGGGGGCGCTGTCCACAGGACATAAATGGCGCCATGGGCTGGTGGATGACGGATACATCGACACCCCTGACCGAAAACACATTTGAATCGATCTATTGGTCCGCGCAAACAGCACTTGCCGCCGCAAACGAGGTCGCAACCGGCGCGCGCGCCGCCTATGGGCTTAGCCGCCCGCCCGGCCACCACGCCATGCGTGACTGTGCCAATGGGTTTTGCTTTTTTAACAACGCCGCCATCGCCGCGCAGCATCTATGCGGCACATGGGACAAAGTTGCCCTGCTGGATGTGGACGTCCACACAGGCAATGGCAGTCTGGATATTTTCTATGAACGCGGCGACGTATTTTTCTGCTCGCTTCATCCCGACCCAAGCGTCTACCCGACCTTTTATCTGGGCCATGCGGATGAAACCGGCGAAGGCGCGGGCGCAGGGACTTCACTTAATGAACTGTTGGCCATGGGCGATGGTGAGGCCGAAATCTTTGCCGCATTAGACCGCGGTATCGCTGCGATCGAAACCTTTGGCGCGCAGGCCTTGGTGGTCTCGCTCGGGTTTGATATGGCCGCCGATGACCCATTGGCCGCCGTGAACATGTACCCCGACAGCTTTGCAAAAATGGCCGAACGCATCGCGCAGATGAACTTGCCAACCGTACTCGTCCAAGAAGGTGGCTATCTTGGACCCAGCCTGCGGGCCAACGCCGAGGCGTTTTTGACATCCTTTCGTCAGACGCATTCAACCTGATCCATCGTTTCGTGGTCTGCAAAACAGGCGTTGCAGACCACATAGCGGAATGGTGAAACGCCCTATGTCACATTTCTCACGACTGGTCACATCCCTGTTCTGACCTTTGCATTATCACGATACGCACGCCAAGTTCCCCTCAAGCGGCCGTTCCATCTCGCGGGCGCATTCATTCATTGAGGACACTATGTTAAACCGACGCTCTGCACTGACCTTACTTGCATCAACCGCACTGGTTGCATCTGGTGCTCTTTCCGCGCAAGCCGCACCTGCTTCGTCTTTGATCGACAAGCATTGGACCAAATTTGGTTCCAAATCTAGCGTCGACCATTCCGCCTGGAACCAGTTTCTCTCGTCTTACGTCTCTGCAGGATCTGACGGTGTGAACCGCGTCAACTATGGCGCTGCAAAAGGGGCGCAGGCCGCGTTGAAACGTTATATTGCCGGGCTAGAGGCATCTGATCCGACCACCCTGACCCGCGACGCGGCGATGGCGTTTTGGATCAACTTGTATAACGCAAAAACCGTCGATACCGTGCTCGACAACTACCCCGTCGCTTCTATTCGCGACATCGGTGGCGGCGTGTTCTCCCGAGGGCCTTGGGACAGCAAAATCTCAACAGTCAGCGGACGTTCCTTGTCTCTGAACGACATTGAACATGGCATCCTGCGCCCAATCTGGAAAGATGCGCGCATTCATTATGCCGTCAATTGCGCGTCTATCGGCTGTCCAAACCTGCGCACCAAAGCTTTTACTGCCAAATCTCTGAACCGTGATCTGGATCAGGCCGCGCGCGACTATGCCACCAGCTCTCGGGGTGCTGAGCAGACGTCCAAGGGCCTCGTCGTATCATCGATTTACGAATGGTATAAGGCCGACTTTGGCGGTAATGATGCCGGTGTAATTGCACATATTGCACAATATGGTGGCCCAACTGGTGCAACCAAGATCAAAGATGACAGATACGACTGGTCTTTGAACGACGCGAAATAACCGCATATCAGACAAAGCTTGGCACGGTACAGCTGCCAAGTTTAGCCCTCTCATAAACAGCATGGGCGCGCATTTTTAAAATCAATGCGCGCCCATCTAAATTACATATCTCTTTCAATCCAATGGGTTGAACCCATCGCGCGCATCAATCGCGCATTTGTTGTAATTGGCTCAGTATGCTTTGGTAATTTTCAGTGCCCTGCGCACCTGTCACCAAATGCTGGCGATCAAACACAACGGCCGGAACGCCGCTAATACCCTGCTGCATCCAGAATTTCTCCTGCTGACGCACCTCTGCAGCAAAACGCTGATCTGCCAAAACCGCCGTTGCCTCGGACTGATCAAGACCAATCTCAGCGGCAATTTCAACCAACACCGCATCATCTGACAGATCACGGCCATGCGTGAAATGTGCGGTAAACAGCGCCTGCTTCAATGCATCTTTACGGCCCTGTTCACTTGCCCAGTGTAACAATTGATGGGTCTTGAATGTGTTGTGCATCCGAAACCCTTCAACAAAGTTGAAATCAAAACCAACCTCTTTGCCACGTTCCGTCATATTGGCACGGTTGGCATCTGATTGCTCCGGCGTCGTGCCATATTTCTCGATCAGATGCTCGCGCATGTCCTGACCCTGCACAGGCATGTCAGGATTCAATTCAAACGGATGCCAGTGAATCTCATGCTCAACACCGCTGGTTTCCAATGCGCTGGCAAGCTGGCGATATCCAATGACGCACCATGGGCACATCACATCAGAAATAATATCAATGCGCAGTGGTGAATTCTGTGTGGCCATCAAGACCCCCTTCCGCAAATAGATTGTCACGCGGAGACCCCGCCTTGGGTATCGACTTGTGAACACAGGATCACGATAACAAGAGGCGAAAATTCACGCTTTTGTGAGTGTCAATCTAAAGCAAAATCAAACGCTCGTTTTCGTATCTACCCGAAACAACACGGCACAAATGGCCAGAATAGAAAACGCCCCAAGTGTATAATAAAGTGACGTCACCAAAGCCGCAGTATGGGCAGAATGCGTATCAGACGAAGCATGACCCAATGTTGCGAAATACAGCCCGCTCATAATTGCAATCCCAAGCGCAGATCCCACTTGTTGAATGGCCCGCGATGCCCCTGACGCAGATCCGGTATCCGCCTCATCTGCCTCAGATAAGGCCAATTGGAACAAAGGCCCGGCTGTTGTTCCAACTCCAAACCCTGCAAAAAACAAAATGGGCGCAAAGGCCGCCCATGAATATTGGTCTGCCTGCGCAAGAACAACAAAATGCAACGCCAGATGTGCGCCCGCCAATGTCACCCCACCCGCGAAAACCCGACGGCGCAGGTAACGGTCCCCCAACCGGTTCGAAATCGGCGAAGAGGACAAAACCCCAACCGAGAATGGCACAACCGTCAAACCCGACCACAAAGGTGACAACCCAAACCCGTCTTGCAAATAAAGCGCCATAACCAGGAAAAACCCGGGAACCCCCGAAAAGAGCAACCCCACAAGGCCCGCCCCAAACCGAAAGGATCTTTGGCGCATCAATGTGATCGGCATCAATTGCGACCGCCCCGTCGCAGCGCAATGTTTTTCCCAGCTTACAAAGCCAACCGCCAGCAAAGGTGCCGCAACAACAAAGGGCCACATCCATGTTTTCCACCCCAGACCAGGGGCTTCTACCAGTGGCAACAACACACAAAACAGCGCTGACCCCGCCAAGAGCATACCCAGATAATCAATGCGAATGCCCTTATTGCCTGCAACATTTGGAACAAGTCGCATCGCCAGTGCAATCGTCAAACCTCCCACAGGCACATTCACCAGAAAGATGGTTCGCCATCCCAAATCCAAGATATTCGCATCAATCAAAAGCCCGCCCAAAATCGGACCTGACACCGACGCGAACCCGGCCGCCAATGCGAAAAAGCTAAACGCGCTTCCGCGTTCTTGGGGCGGAAACAAGGACGGGATTAACGCCATCGCCTGCGGTGCCATCATCGCGGCCCCAACGCCTTGCAACACCCGTGCGGCAATTAAAGAGTCAATTGACCACGCCAGACCGCACAACGCTGATGCGAAGGTAAACAGTGAAACCCCAGCAACAAAGACCCTGCGCCGCCCAATGATGTCTCCCAATCGACCGCAAGGCAAAAGTAAGATCGCAAACACAAAAACATAAGCCGCAACCACCCATTCAATCTTGTTCGCAGTCGCGTTGAAATCCGTTTTCAACGTTGGCAGCGCCACATTGACGATTGTGACATCCATAATGTTCATAAAATTCGCAGCCAATAGCACTGCAAAAGCCAGCCAGCGGTTTGCGGGCGGCTCAAAGGTCTCGGATCGCGACAACGTGTCTTTTCCTTTTGATCGGCAGCAGGGTGAACGTCACCAGAACCGGGGGGTCGCTCCGTGTGGTGATGTAATAACCATCGCACGGGGTCCTACACAGGACCTATCTTAGGCGATCACCCGGATGAGCACAGCTGTCCTCTAAATAAGTCTTAAATGTGTATTTCCCCCAAAAATCAATTTTATAGACCACAGTCAAATTGATTTTTCGACTGCCCCGAATAAAGAACGACACTGACCTGCGCAAAGGCGCATGGCATGCAAAGTGTGATTGCGGTGTTGACCGCGCTTTTTGTATTGCTAGGATGCATCCCTGACAGGATCTTGATCATGGCTTTGACACCTCGATCATCATTCCAGTTATTGCTTTGGTAGGGACTGATCCGACCTGTTTCTGGATCTTATTCACCGCATTTCCGGACATGACACCTTGGCTTGCGCAGAAAACGACTGAAGGCTCACCATATGACGAACACTCCTCAATCTCTGCTTGATGCTGCACGCACACGCGCAAAAGCGCCTGACTTCACGGCGGTCTTTGACGATCCGATCCTCGACACAGGGTCGCTGTCCGGACTTAACATCGCCGTCAAAGATCTGTTTGATGTCCGTGGATATGTCACACGCGCAGGCTCACTGGTGCGCAAAGATACGCCACCAGCCACCAAAGATGCCGCAGCCGTCGCGCGATTGCGTAGTGCCGGAGCGGGGTTGATCGGTCATGCAAATATGACCGAATTCGCGTATTCCGGCCTTGGCTTGAACCCCCACTACGGCACCGCGATGACCCCTCTACACGAAGGGTGCATTGCTGGAGGATCCACCTCTGGAGGGGCGTCTGCAGTGGCGCGCGGTGTGGCGGATATCGCCCTTGGAACCGACACCGGCGGCTCGGCGCGCATTCCCGCAGCCTTTTGCGGACTTGTGGGTTTTAAGCCCACCGCATCAACAATCTCACGCGAAGGGGCCGTCGCCCTGTCCCATTCTCTCGACAGTGTCGGCGTTCTAACCCGCGAGGCTGGTCTGTTGCGTCCAGTGCTGAATGTGCTGCGCGACAGTGCCATCCCGACAACACCCATGCCGCGCTCGGTCATTATACCTGAAAACTTCGGCATGGATGCTCTAGACCCAGACGTTACCGAGGCCTTTGAAACGGCGGTCACCGCCCTCACCACCGCAGGCGTTGCCATACGACGATTGAGCCTTGATATATTCGACCACTATAACGCCCTATCCGCTTGGCATTTTTCGGCTGTGGAATCACGTGCACATCACGGCACATATTTCGATACCGCCCGCGACAGTTTTGATCCGCGCGTCAGCGCACGAATGGCGCGTGCCGATGGTGTCACTGCGATTGAATACGCCGCCACATTGGCCGCCCGCGATGCTTTGATCACCGAGGCTGCGCATCTGTTTCGCGACACACCTTTGATGATGCCTACAGTGGCCATCATGCCGCCAAAGCTGGACGATCTGCACGATGATATCGCCTATGACCGTACCAACCAGTTGGTGTTGCGAAACACCAGCTTTGGCAATCTGATCAACGGCTGCTCAGTCAGTCTGCCAATTACCAGCCATCCCGGAGCAGGGCTGATGCTGACGGCAAGTGGCGGCCAAGACGGATTACTCGTAACCATGGCCGAGACACTGCAAGGGATTTTATAATTTCTCAGCAATCTCATCAGCGTTTGAGTGACATTCAAGTCACCCATATCTGCACCTCAAACAGACCCCACCGAACCAGAAAAATATTCAAACACCTCAAGCAGAAATGCAAAAAAAAGCGTCACATCAAGTGGAAACACGTTATAGTGAACACGAATATGTTGTTATATTTGCGCCGTTTAGTGGATGTCTGATTTATTAAAGACCAATCATATAGTGAACAGCAATAAAACTTTGGGAGAAACATGTGAGACGAATTATCTCTGCCACCGTCGTGGCGTTACTGGCCGCGCAGCCAGTCTCTGCCGAAACATTTCGCTGGGCTGGCAAGACGGATCCACAGACGATGGACCCACATGCGGTGAATTCAGCACCTGTGTTAGGATTCTTGAATAACGTCTACGAAGGCTTGATGCGCCGGGACCAAAATATGCAAATCGAAGGTGCATTGGCCACGCATTGGGAGCCCATCGGGTCCGAAGGCTGGCGCTTTCACCTCAGAGAAGGTGTAACCTTCCAGAACGGGTCACCTTTTACCGCCGCAGACGTTTTGTTCTCGTACAAACGCGCAACCTTGCCGCAATCTGATGTGGCCAGCTGGTTTGCCTCTGTCGCCGACGTCAAAATCATCGATGATTACACCGTCGAATTTCACACTGTTGCGCCAAATCCAATTTTCCCTGACACCATCACCAATTTCATGATCATGGATCAGGAATGGACCGAGGCAAACGATGCCGCAGTTCCTGCCAAAGATGCTGAAAACTACGCGACCCGCCATGCAAACGGCACCGGCGCCTTTAAAGTTGTTGATCGTCAGCCGGATCTAAAAACTGTGGTCGAACCTTTTGCCGATTGGTGGGATGAGGCAACGCACAATATCACCCGTGCGGAATATACCCCAATCCAAAACCCCGCCACAGCCGTAGCAGCCCTGCTTTCTGGCGAAGTTGACATGATCAATCCGGTCCCCACCCAAGACGTGGCACGTTTATCACACAACGCAGATGTCAAAGTTCTAGAAGACATCGAAGCGCGCGTCATCATGTTCGGCTTTTCAAACCAAGCAGACACTTTGAAGTACACGGACGATGCAGGCGAGCCGAACCCCTTCAAAGACCCCCGCGTTCGGATGGCCGTCAACCACGCCATTAACGTGGACGCAATTGTGCAAACCATCATGCGCGGCTCCGCGCAACCCGTGTCCCAGCTGGTCAGCCCAGCCATGCGCGGATATTCTGAAAAACTGGCGGACCGTCCAGCCTATGACCTCGACAAAGCACGCGCGCTTTTGGCCGAGGCCGGATACGCAGACGGTTTCAGCTTTGGTCTGAAATGCCCAAACAACCGTTACATCAATGACGAAGCCGTTTGTCAGGCGGCCGTTGGCATGCTCGCACAGATCGGGCTAGACGTCGAACTCGAGGCGATGCCCGTCAGCAACTATTGGGGCGAACTGCGCGCCGGTAATTTTGACATGTATATGTTGGGGTGGTCTCCCGGATCCTTTGACGCCGAACACCCCATTCGTTTCCTTGTCACCACACCAGATCCCGAAAAGAAATTGGGCAGCTGGAACTTTGGCGGGTTCTCGAATGACAAAATCGACGCTTTGTTGCCGCAGATCCAGTCTGAAATCGACGATACAAAACGTCAGGCTCTGCTCGATGACTCTGTCAAAATCCTGCAAGACGAAGCGGGCTATGTTCCGATGTATGTCCAAGCGCTTCTTTGGGGAGCACGTGAAAATGTTGATCTGGTACAACGTGCCGACAACTTCTTTATTTTACGCTGGGTTACCGTTAATTAAACAACTGTAAAACCTATTTGTTCCGGCACTGCCTCGTGCCCTGCCGGAACAATTTCTATTCAATCGGTGCCACATGGTTTCATTTTTAATCCGCCGCGTGCTGCAGGCCGGACTGGTTTTGCTGGTCGTCGGTCTTGTTGCCTTTTCTATGTTCAATTTCGTGGGCGACCCCATCGACAATATGTTGGGCCAAGAACGCACACAGGCCGATATTGATCGTCTGCGCGCGCAACTGGGGCTGGATCAGCCGTTTGTCATCCAATACTGGACATTCCTGACCAATGCCGCCGAAGGAAACTTTGGCGTCAGCTATCGCCAAGGGCGTCCCGTCTCCGAGATCATCGCCGAGCGCGCACCGGCGACGTTGGAACTGGCCACCGTGTCCGCCCTTTTTGCCATGTCCATGGGCGTTATACTTGGCATTTTCACCGCTATCCGCCGCAAAGGTGTTCTTGCCCATGTCATCATGTCCGCAAGTTTGATTGGCGTCTCTTTGCCAACGTTTTTAATCGGCATCTTGCTGATCTACCTGTTTTCAGTCGAACTTGACTGGCTGCCCAGTTTTGGCCGCGGCGAAGTCACGCAGGTTGGTGCGTGGTCGACCGGTTTCCTGACCAGCAGTGGTCTCAAGGCTCTTGTGCTGCCCTCGATTACATTGGGTCTGTTTCAAATGACCCTGATCATGCGGCTTGTGCGTTCAGAGATGCTCGAAGTGCTGCGCCAAGATTACATCAGGTTCGCCCGCGCGCGCGGCCTGTCCGAACGCACAATCAATTTCCGTCACGCGCTGCGCAACACGCTGGTGCCCGTCATCACTGTCACCGGCTTGCAACTGGGCAGCATCATCGCTTTTGCAATTATCACCGAGACAGTGTTCCAATGGCCCGGCGTCGGACTTTTGTTTATCAACGCGGTCCAGTTTGTCGATATCCCCGTCATGGCAGCCTATCTCATGCTGATTTCCGTGATGTTTGTGACCATCAACTTAATCGTCGATATCCTCTATGTTGCGATTGACCCAAGGCTGCGCACATGACCCATTCACACAACGACACAGACACCACCCCATCTAGACTGTCGCGCGCATGGCACAGCGATCTTGCATGGAAATTTCGCCACAGTCCAATTGCGATGCTGTCCATGTCAGTGACAGTTCTGCTTGTCCTGTCAGCAATATTTGCACCGCTGATTGCACCGCATAACCCATTTGATCCGGGCAGCCTAAACCTGATGAACGGGTTTACCCCGCCGCTTACGCCCAATGCTTTTACCACAGATACGTTTATTCTGGGGACTGACGATCAAGGTCGGGATATTTTCTCGACCATTTTATACGGCATGCGCATTTCACTGTTTGTCGGTTTTGCCGCTGTGTCTTTGGGCATGATCATCGGCATCACTCTGGGTCTGATATCTGGATACTTTGGCGGGATCGTCGATGCTGTGATTATGCGTATCGCAGACATTCAGCTGACGTTCCCTTCGATCCTTGTGGCCATGTTGATTTTCGGCGTTGCCAAGGGGTTCACTCCGCCGCAATACCGTGACGAAATGGCCATATGGGTCTTAATCATCGCCATCGGCCTGTCAGATTGGGTTCAATTCGCCCGTGTCGTGCGCGGGGCGACCCTGGTTGAAAAACACAAAGAATACGTCCAAGCTGCCCGCCTCATCGGGCGCAGTGCGACCGCGATCATCTTTAGCCATATCCTGCGCAACGTGATGTCGCCTGTGCTGGTCATCGCCACCATTTCGCTCGCCCTCGCGATTATAGCCGAGGCAACCTTATCGTTCCTTGGTGTCGGCGCGCCGCCAACTCAACCCTCGCTGGGAACCTTGATCCGTATTGGGCAAGGGTTCCTCTTTTCTGGTGAGTGGTGGATCTTATTCTTTCCCGCGGCAACACTTTTGATGCTGGCTCTTGCTGTAAATCTCATGGGGGATTGGTTGCGCGATGCGCTCAATCCAAAGCTCAAATGACCTTATTGAACATTGAAAACCTGACAGTTGAATACCCGTCTCGCCATGGGAGCTTCAAAGCCGTCTCTGGTGCCAACCTCGCACTCGAGCCCGGCGAAATTCACGGACTGGTCGGAGAATCCGGTGCGGGAAAATCAACCGTTGGCGCGGCGATCCTTGGGCTGCTTGAGGCCCCAGGCCACATTTCCAGTGGCGAGATCACCCTGCGTTCGCGCGCAATTAGCGGATTAGACAGCGCAGCAATGCAGTCGTTGCGTGGCAAAACCATCTCGATGATTTTCCAAGATCCGCTCACATCGCTCAACCCGCTGATCAAAGTCGGGGAACAGCTTACAGAGACGATCATCACCCATTTGGGTGTCTCGCAACAACAGGCTCATCAGCGTGCTCTTGATTTGCTAGATCGTGTGGGCATTCCCGATCCAGCTCTGCGGCTCAACCAATTTCCACACCAATTCTCAGGCGGAATGCGCCAACGTGTGGTCATTGCCCTGGCCCTGTGTTCAGAACCCGACGTGATTATCGCAGATGAGCCCACAACCGCCTTGGATGTTGCAGTTCAGGCGCAAATTCTTGATCTGATCAAAGACCTCGCTGCCGAACGCCAAGTGGGCGTCATCCTGATCACTCACGACATGGGTGTCATCGCGGATACAACCGACCGCGTCACCGTGATGTACCAAGGCCAAGTGGTCGAAACCGGGCCGACCAAAACCGTGATGGGCCAGCCACAACACCCATACACCCAATCGCTTATCGCTGCGGTGCCCCGCCCACAGGTGAAACTGAGACGGTTTTCGCAGGTCAGCTATGGAGGTCGCGACACTCGATTTGCAATCGAAGATCTGGCCCGCAACTGGCCCAAGGCGACACCCAGCGATGGCCCCTTGCTGAGCGTTCGCAACCTCACCAAAAAATTCCCCATTGCCAAAAGCCTTATCCCCGGCAGGTCTAAGTGGTTGACCGCAGTTGATGATATCTCCTTTGATATCAACTCAGGAGACGTGTTCGGCATCGTTGGTGAAAGCGGTTCTGGCAAATCCACAGTGGCGCGGTTGATCAGCGGGCTATACCCCCTGAACGGCGGCACCGTGCATTTTGACGGAGCCCTTGTTAGCGACCCCAAAGATAAGGCCGCACAACAGAATTTTCGCCGCGACATTCAGATGATCTTCCAAGATCCCTATTCATCGCTCAATCCGCGTATGCGCGTTTTGGATATCATCGCAGAGCCCATCCGCCATCACACAACACGCAACAGCCACGACCTGACACCCCGCGTACACGAGTTGCTGGACCAAGTTGGGTTAGGAAAATCCGCCGCCGCCAAATACCCTCATGAATTTTCCGGTGGCCAGCGTCAGCGCATCTCAATTGCGCGTGCCTTGGCCACTCAACCCCGGTTTTTGATCTGTGATGAGCCAACATCCGCTTTGGATGTGTCTATTCAAGCCCAGATTTTGAACATCCTCAAAGATCTCCAAGATCACCTTGGCTTGACACTGCTGTTCATCAGCCACGACCTGCCCGTAGTGCGGCAAATGTGCGATCGGGTGGCGGTGATGAAACAGGGGAAATTGTTAGAGCTGCAAGACACCCAAGCGCTCTTTACCACGCCAAAAACCGCCTATACCCAAGAACTGCTTGGCCTCATGCCACGTCTTGACGGGCTATCAACACAAGGGCTCGATCTGCGATGATTACACTATACGGCTATCGGTCGATTAATACTTTTAAAATCTTGATGCTGCTCTATGAAACCAAACAAGAGTTCAAATTCATCCCCATCAACATCCGCAAAGGCGAACAGCGCGAACCCGCGTTTCTGGCGCTAAACCCCGTAGGTCGTGTGCCTGTTCTGGTGGACGGCGACCTTACCCTGACCGAATCCAACGCCATTTTGCTGTACCTAACGCAAAAACTGTCATGGGGTTTGGAAAACCGCCCCGGCTATATCGAAACCGTAACCGCATGGTTGTTCTATCAGGCCTCAACCCAAGGGCCGTTTTTCGGCCAAGTTGAATACTGGACTCAATTCGCCAAGACCCCCAACCCCGAAGCCCTCGCGCATTACAAATCCATTGCCCATAAAACCATCGCATTGTTGGACAGCTATCTCAGCAAAACACCCTTTTTGTGTGGCGACACATTCAGCATTGTCGATATTGCCCATTTCGCATGGATCGACGAACACGCAGAACTCGGCCTCACCCTTGACGACGCCCCCCACACAAAACGCTGGTGGACCGAAGTCGCGGCGCGACAATCGGCCTCTCAAGCGCGTGACTTTATTGCTGAAACGCTGGGGAGCCGTCCAACCTAAACCGAACACAGGCGCAATGTGCGATCTTTTCGATCCCACCCTGCGCCTCGCTGCGTCGCTTGTATAACGCCAACGTATCCTGCGTGCAGGCTGCACCAATTACGGATTCACCCTGTTCTATATTGCCAAAATAAAACACATCCCGACGCCGTACAGGCGACCAAGCTGTGTCACGTTCCAACCGCACTTGGGCCTGATCAAGCAAGCGCGTGTAGCTTGGGAAATACAACAAACCCACCGCGTTGAAATCACTGCCAACGGCCGTGTATAGCTCTACTTGGTTCACAGGCGCAGATCTATCGGCGCGCAATTGCTTGGCCGTTGCCGCGGTCTCTTGGGCAAAGCTGTCGGGCGCAGATTGCAAAATCGGTATCAAATAAGGCGTCGCGCGGCTAACACTGGCATTCACACCCGTCTGTTGATGCACAACAAAGGTCGACACCAAACGAAACTGCGCGATTTCAATACCATCCAGCTCCAACCTATGGTTGGACTGTATCCGACTACGCCCCCCTGACCATAGATTTGACCGCACACGCAGGCTCTGTCCCAGTTGCGCCAGATCAGGACGCAACTGTTCAAATTGCGTGGCACAAAACGCCGCGTACATCTGGCGCCCCTGACTGTCACGAAACACAGTAGTGCGCTGGCCAACTGCATCCGCAATCAGCTGCCAATGGACATCACCCAGAAACTTAAGCCACCAATCCTCGGACAGCCCCTGCACCGCCAGATGCGCCATCCCCAGTGGGATATGCACCTCGCGGGCGATCTGTTCCGTCCTAAGTGCTGCCGGCCCAGCCATCATCGTCACGACGCAGCTCGCACTGTCTGTTTTGCTTGCGCGCAAATCGCATCAACCAAATAACGAGAGTCCTCGTCAATTCCCAAGAACCGACCCGAGCCCCAAGTGTTCAACCACCCAAGACCGATAAAGTAGAACCCGTCCTCCTGACACACACCACGCGTATATTGCGGGCGGCCATGATCATCAAAAACATCGACATCAATCCAGTTGTAATCTGGCCGAAAACCAATCGCCCACAAAATCGATGTAATTCCTGCCTTTTCACAATCGATTTCGGTGATCTCTTGTGCAGGGCGCCATGCCTTTTCGAACTCTGGTTCTTTTGGGGCATCAATGTTGTTTTTGTCGATATGGGCGTCAATTGCCTGTCGAATACCCAGATAACTTGCGTCCGCATCGTCTAGGTTCTTCTCAAGATCCGGTAAAAACTGCACCTTGGTCCCGGACATGCCGCTGACCGATCCATAAAGCGATACACCTGCGTTTGCGAATTTACGCAGGTCAATTTCATGCCCGCCGTCGCGACCTGTCATATAGTGATTGGTCTTAGAAACCGCATGTACAGGGTTCGGATGCTGGTCGATTGTGATGTGATAATGCCCCATCTCATACAGCCAATCGGTCGCATCACGTCCACGATACATGCGTGGCGACCGCGGCGCAGGGCCAACCGCCAGATGAACGTCACGCCCTTCGAGATGCATGTCTTCCATCAACTGCACACCAGACTGTCCAGTCCCCACGATCAACGTGGCCCCTTCCGGCATTTGGGCAGGACGGCGGTAATCAACGGAATGCATTTGCTTGATCGACGCATCCAGCTGGTCCGCATATGGGGGCACAATCGGTGCGTCATACCCGCCGGTGGCAATCACCACCTGATCCGTCGTGTAATTGCCTTGGCTGCTGTCCACCAAATACCCGCCGCCGGGCCGTTTGGTGATCATCGTCACTTCGCAGTTTTCAACAATCGGCGGATTGAACGTTGCCGCAAAGGCATCGAGATAGTCGGTGATTTCCTCTTTCACCATAAATCCATCGGGATCATTGCCCTTGTAGGGGAAATTCGGCAGACGGCATTGCCAATTGGGCGTCACCAGACAAAAGGTGTCCCAGCGATTGACGCGCCACGAGTGAAATTTAGCGTGGCGTTCCAGAACCACATGGTCCATTCCCGCCTGCGTCAGATAATAGCTGACCGACAGCCCTGCCTGTCCGCCGCCTACAATAACAACTGACTTTTCTTCGCGTGCAGTGATGGAAGTATTCATAGGGTCGTCCTTAAAAAATCGACAGACAGGTCACATCAGCTGGCGCATTAAAGGCGCGAGCTTTGCGTTCAATTTTGCCCAGCTGTGCATCAGCGCTGGTACATCGATATCCGAATTTGGCCTCTACCCTCAGGCTGGCTTGCTCCAGCGCATTGCGACAACGCAGGAGAAAATCATCCAGTGGATATGTCGTGCCCGCACTCAGAAAGTCGTGCACAATGGTTGATGGGGAATAGCACTCTTCCGTCTGGCCATCAGGCCAGCGAATGGTGAAACGGGTCTCAGGCATGAAGCGCCTCCGGTGAGCTTAAATTCAAATAGGGTGTGCGGGCATGATCCCAAAACAGCGCGGCCCCGTCGCGTCCGGTCAGATGAACCGCGCTGCCTTCGGTAATGTCACCGCAAGCCGTTGCGCAGACACCGTGATCGCCAAAGGCTTTGCACACGGCCTCGGCATTTTCGGCGGCAACCGACAACAAAAAGCCAAAGCTGGGAAAACTGCGCAACCACCGAGCCATATCCACGCCCTGCGGCTGAGGCAGCCCCTCGAGCTGGATGTTGATCCCAACCCCCGAGGCTTCGGCCAGCATCAAAGCCGTGCCCACAATACCACCTTGGCTGATATCTTTGCCCGACCGAACCAATCCGGCTTCGGCAAGATTTGGCAGGATTTCCATGTTTTTACGCAATGTACCAGGCGCTGTTGTCAGCGCAGCGTTCCAATTGTCAAACGGTTCGCGATAATTGCCATTCAGATCAATTGCGCAGATCAACACATCCCCCGGGCGCGCTGAAAAGCTAGAAATTACCTGCTTTGCGTGACCCAAGATCGACACTGCCAATTGCAGTTCTCCGGTGTTGAGGTTGGTGTGCCCGCCAACGATAGGCACACCATAGGCGCGCGCAGCTGCTTTCATTCCGGTCAGTACAGGCTGTGCCTGCTCCGCGTTTGGGGCCCAAATCGCATTGGTCACGCAACGTGGACGCCCCCCCATCGACAAGATATCCGAGATGTTGACCATCACACCGCACCAACCCGCAAACCACGGATCGGCCTGTACAAACGCATTTATGAACCCTTCGCAGGCAAACAGATCATATCCATCTGCGGTTGGTAAAACGGCGCAATCATCCCCGGGCTGCCCTTCGCTTGTAGCCGTCAATCCAAGCGTCGCGGTGCTTTGGGCAATATCCAATTTACCGCGGATGGACGGGTGCTCGCGCAACGCGCGCGCCATTTGGCGAACAGAGGCAGGCGATTTGCTCATGACACCCTCCGCCGTGTAGACAGAGCTTTCCATCCCGCCATCGGGTCAGTGATCGGTGGATAGGCGGCCAAATCGGCTTCCATCTCCATATGAGGGACGCCGTGTACCTCTATTTCATTCAAGGCAGTCCAATGCAGGCGCTGGAACAACTTGACGTTTTGCATCTGAACTTGCGCCAAAAACCGGTCACAGCCACGGCCATGCGCCGTCGATACGGCGAGCCGGATCAGCTCGGCACCCAAACGTCCCATACGTCGGTGACTGTCTGCCACAGCCAGACGCGACCCCCGCCAGATACGCGGGCTTTCTTCGTGGATCCGCACGGTGCCCACCACTTGATCCGCTTCGGAGGCAAAGGTGCTGATCGCAGCAAGCGGCATTGCGATATCGTCGATCGCATCGCGGTCATGACCAACAAAAATCTGCTGTTCATCGACAAAGACCTTGCGCCGCAATTCTCGCACACCGTCAAGTTCCCAGGTCTGCGAGGCTGCACGGATAATGAAATCAGGGGATAAAAAGGCCCGTGGGCGATGAATGCTCATGACACACGCAGTTTTTCATAGACCGACAACGCAGAGCACGCGCCGCATTTACCACACCCTGCCTTGATGCTCTCGGCACTCATACCTGCGCGCACGATCATTCCCGACAGCGGCTTTAAAATACTGGCCATAAAGTCAGAATTCGGCGCGGGATGGCTTTCCAGCGGCGTTCCGGATACGGGAACAAATGGCACGACAAACGGGTACACCCCGATGTTGCACAGCTCTTGCGAGGTTTTTAAGATCGCCTCTGGGGTGTCACCAAGACCTGCAAGGATATAGGTCGAGACTTGCCCACGGCCAAACACCTTAACGGCCGCCTTAAAGCTGGAGAAATATTTCTCTAGACTGACCTGCGCCTTGCCCGGCATGATACGGGCGCGCACCTCTGGAGTAACAGCCTCGAGGTGCATCCCCAATGTGTCCACACCTGCATTGAACATGCGCTCGTGCCAGATGTCATCTTCGGGCGGCTCACATTGTGCCTGTATCGGCAAGTCCACCACCGCTTTGATCGCTGCGGCACTGTCGACCATAACTGCCGCACCGCGATCTTTGCCAGCAGGCGTGCCGGTGGTCATAACCATATGTTTGACGCCATCCAGCTCAACCGCAGCCTTGGCGACCTCGGCCAATTGCTGTGGTGTCTTATGGGCAATCGTCCGCCCCGCCGCCAAGGATTGGCCGATAGAACAAAACTGACAGGTCTTTTTGCGACTCTCGTAGCGAATACACGTCTGCAAGACGGTTGTCGCCAGCACGTCTTTGGAGTGCAGCGTCGCGATCTTGTTGTACTCCACACCATCTGCGGTTTTCAGATCATAGAACTTAGGCCGCGATGGAAACCGCACTTTTCCCAGAGAAACCCCAGATTTCGTCACCTCTGCCAGACCACCTGCGTCAGGAGCCTGCACCAAATAGGGACTGTCAAAGGCGGGTGCCGTGTGTACTGGCACCATGACCGTCGTATTCCCAACAGTCACCGCCTTGTGGTCCGTGGGCCCTGCCCCGCCACGACGACTTTCTAGGCCCGCGCTTGGGTCAACCAGACGCATCCCACGCGTTTGTAATTCATTGATCAGCTCGGCTTCAGACATCTTCGATCTCCACTTCGGGGGTTACGGTCAGGTCTTGGGCGTTTTCAATGCGTCGAACCGTCGACGCAGGGCGGGCATCATGAACCAGATGCAGCAATTCAGGGCGGGCATAATGGCCCACGCTGTCCATCATACGTTTGCGTTTGGTCACCAGCTTCATGTCCAGATCCGCAATCAAGATCCCCTCCCCTTCGGTCAAAGGCGGCACAACATGACGCCCCTCAGGAGAAATGATGCAGGTCATGCAACCGTCGCGCAGACCTTTTTGCAGCTTGGGGTCATCCGAGACGCTGTTGATTTGCTCGTCGGTCAACCACCCCGTCGCGTTGACGACAAAGGCACCGGACTCTAGCGCGTGGTGACGCATGGTGACCTCAATCTGTTCACCAAAGATTGGCCCCACCAAACTTCCTGGGAATTGCGCCACATGAATTTCTTCGTGCTGCGTCATCAAAGCATAGCGGGCAAGCGGATTGTAATGCTCCCAACAGGCCAACGCGCCAATGCGACCCACTTTGGTCTCAACCACCTTCAGGCCAGCGCCATCGCCCTGCCCCCAGATCATGCGCTCATGATAGGTTGGTGTAATCTTGCGTCGTTTTAGCGCCAAAGACCCATCGGCATCAAAAACCAGCTGCGTGTTAAACAGCGATCCTTCGTCGCGCTCGTTTACGCCCAGAACAACAACGACACCATGTTTGCGTGCCGCATCAGCCACGGCTTCGGTTTCAGGCGATGGCACAACGACGGCTTCGTTATAAAGGCGCAGGTGCTCTTTGCCCTGCAACATCGGCGGCAGCACGAATGAGAAATACGGATAATATGGCACAAAGGTTTCGGGAAAAACGATCAGCTCTGCGCCCTTTTGGCTGGCCTCGGCAATGGCATTCAAAACCCGCTCAATCGTGCCGGCTCGGCTGGTCAAATCTGGAGCAATCTGAATTGCAGCAGCACGGACGATGTTATCTGACATCGGATCTTCCTTCATAGCGGGTATTATATCTGGCACGAGGCGGGCATAGGGATAAGGCAGCCCGCGCAACAAAGCGCCACGCGGGCCAGCACAAAATTACATGGTCCACGTGTCCAAGATCACTGCGTTGTCACGCTCGTGCAGCAGCTTCAGATCCAAAACATCCTGTGGTGCAATTGGTGTGATGCCTGGCAACAAGGATGGCTCGCCGTGACCCATCAGCATTTGCAGCGCAAAACGGCAGGCGTAAACTTTGCCGCCCTCTTTCATGAACTTGGTCAGGTTCGCAGCATAGTTCTGCGCGCCGGGGAACGCTTCGTCACCCAAGGTTGGGAAACCGCGCTGTACACCCAAGGATACACCGGGGCCGTACAACAGAACGGATGTCTCAAAACCTTTGCGTTGCAGACGGATGGCTTGCAAAATGTTTACCAAACCGATGGAGCCTTCAAAGGCAACGGTGTGGAAAGTCACAAGGGCTTTCTGGCCCTCTTCAGCCTGAACATCTTCAAAGACTTTCTCTTCGTAGTTTACAAAGAAATCACCGTCTTTATGGGCTGGTGTTGTCACTTCGGGCATTGCGTTCTCCTGTCAATCGCATGTCTCTGCCTTGAGCTAAGCGATGCGAAAACGAGGACGCCATTGATACATACAATATTGCATTCAATCTAATTGTATTGATTGTATGAATATGCATATAAATTGGACAAATGCCCAATGATAAGGCCACGAATTCGAGAAATAAGCGTAATTGAGCAGAAAATTACCTTTCATCCGCTAGATAGATTGTAGGGATTTAAGGCATACAATACGCAACACCCGCGCAAACATTCGAGATATACGATGGAAAACTGGCATCAAAGAATCACACAATCCGGCAAACCCCGCTATCTTGCGATTGCGGATTGCATTGCACAGGACATGAAAGACCGGGTTCTACTCCCCGGGGATCGTCTGCCTGCGCAGCGGCGTTTGGCGGATATAATAGGCGTCGATTTCACCACTGTGTCGCGCGGGTATTCCGAAGCCATAAACCGAGGGCTCGTGAAATCTCACGTAGGCCGTGGGACATTTGTTCTGCCCCAACAAAGCCTCAGCAATACCAGTGACGAACGCCGCGCGCTGGCGAATGATCTAACCATGAACGCGCCACCAGAACCCACCGATCCAGAACTGTTGAATCGTATGCGCGCCGGTCTCTCTGCGGTCTCTGATGATCTGGTGCATCTGCTGCGTTATCAGAACCCGATTGGCGGAGACATCGACAAAGAGGCCGCCTCGATCTGGTTGTCCATGCGCGGCTTGGTTCCAAATCTTAACAGGGTGGCCGTGACTCCAGGGGCTCACGCAACGATGCTGGCCATTTTGACCATCCTCGCCCGTCCGGGTGACTGTATTCTATGCGAAGACATTACATATGCAGGGTTCAAAAAAATCGCGGCGCAGCTCAGACTAAAATTGGTCGGGTTGCCGATGGATGACGATGGTATTCTTCCCGAGGCATTAGATGCTGCAATTGCCGAACACAGTCCGAAAGCCTTATATCTGAACCCGACCCTTCACAATCCAACCACGATGATCGTACCCAAAGGGCGCAGGTTACAGATTGCACAGGTCATGAAACGACATGCCCTGCCCCTGATCGAAGACGACGCCTATGGGTTTGTCCTCCCCGACGCGCCGCCGCCTATGGCGACCTATGCGCCCGACCTCACATGGTATATTGGCGGATTGGCAAAATGTATCGGCGCAGGACTGCGACTGGCCTATTCCGTCGCACCAACTGCACGGGCGAACTTTGCTCTCGAAGACAGCATCCGCGCGGTCTCTGTGATGGCCTCTCCACTTTCAATGGCGCTCACCACACGTTGGGTACTAGACGGAACCGCCGATCAAATCCGCCGCTTCATCCGTAAAGAAAGCGCCATCCGCCAAGACATTGCCAAAGACAGCATCACCGAAACCGACTTTGTGGCACACACCCATGCATTCAACATCTGGCTGCGCCTCCCTCAAGGCGTGACCTGCGCAGCATTGATGTCACATATGTCCAACCACGCTATCGGCATCTCGCCCGAAAGCGCCTTTCGCACTGCGGGTGATCAGGAACGTTATGTGCGAATTTGCCTTGGCGGCCAAATTCAACGCGACGCACTGCCGCAAACCCTGTCACACTTGAACAATCAAATATGGCAATTATCTCGATAAGTGCTTGGCAAACCTGTCGTCAGCCAACAAAGGCGTCAGGTTCAAGCTCGTGCCAAAAAGCGATGATATCACTGGCAACCAGCGCAGAACGCCAACCATGTTGACGGAAATGTTCTCGATCCAAGTCATGTTCCAGCCGGGTCATGAACAATCGTTTATCGGCATCTCGCTGGGTCGGGTTTCGTCGCGAAACCAAATCTTGAACAATATCCAACTGCTGTGCTCGCTCTCTCCGTTGCGCAGCGCGGTCGTCAAACGCAGCACTTTCCTGCACTTGTTCCATACGCCGCGCAGCCGCGATCGCATCTAATTTGGCCTGGTCCTCCGCGGACACCTTAACCCCTGTATTCTCTGCTGCGTAATTCCCTTTGATTGCAGCCCGCAAATAGCCAACCGTCGACTTCACATCACCTTGCCCTGCGACATAGTTCAGCTTTTCTTGCACATAGTCTGGCCCATGCTCCGTAATCCACTGACGCGCCAATCGATCAGCGACCCCTTGCCCACGCAAAGCTTTGTAAACAGGTAAGCCGCGGACCCCATCACCATCATCGATTTCAAACATTGTCATTTGTGGATTTTCACGGATCAAAAACCGGATTTCGCTCACTGAGCGTCCTTTTTTGCGAATTTCGGGCTCAATATGAATATCTGAATTTTTATTCACCTCAGCCACAGCAGGTTTAATGATCTTGGCATTCAGATGCTTGTAACTTGTATAGTAAGCAGATTCATCGACGCCCATGAGCTTGCGAAAAATATCCAGTGACCACCACCCTGTGCTACGCGTGCGCACAAAGCGATAGCAATTTTCGTATAGTGCCAAACCATGCCCTGATGAGAAATTACGTTGGATGTGAACATTGATCAGCGCAAAAATTTTGGGATCATGCAACTTTTGCGCCAAAGCTGGGGAATACGCATATTCGCAAATCCCGTTCTTAAGTGTCGCATAAGATAAAAGTGCTGAAACACCCCATTCCTGATGGCCTTGCTCATCCAACATATCCCATTCGGCCACTGTCTCGGCCAAGGCCCGCAAACTGCCGCGCAGAGTGTCAAAATCATTTGAGTTATATCCGACCATCATCGCAAGTGTCCGCGCATCAATTGAATGGTTTTTCGCGGTGGTTAACGTGTCATATGCGTTCAACAGCAACACGTTTGAAAGCTTGCGTTGAAGCAGCGTCAACTTACCGCTGATATGAATTGCGGCAACATTCTTTTTCACCGTCTCGCGCGTAAGCGCGCCGGTCAGACGATCCGGGTCAAATACCTCTTGAGAGCTTTTGACGAGGCTCGGGTCTTTGTGTTCCATTGTCGCCATGGAATCGCTTACCTGTACTGCTTATGTTTTAGTTAATGACATATTGCCATAAAGGCACCCATGCGACAATGAATATTGGAACCTTTAGCAACACGACCAACAGGCACCCAAATACAGGATTAAGGAACCTAAATACGGGAGGAGATCAAACACCGATGTATGATGCCCGATTCGCAACGCCACTCTTTACGTCGATAGCACGCGTCTCTAACGAGGGAAGAAAAAGACCCTAAGCCGCAACTCACCCAGCCTACGCCGCGCTCCGGCGCCCTGCGAGAGTCTCACGTGATAACCGCATATAGGCACCCTTAATCCCGATGCTGGCGCCCCTAAATCCTGCATATGGGTACCTTTAATCCTGTAAGTAGATACTACTCATACCGTAACCGTATACCTAAAATACTCTAAGGTACTGAATAGAAGTACAAATTATAGAATAAAGATTCTAAATATCTTAAAGATTCTATACGTTTTGCTGTCAGTTATTATTAATAAATATAATGGTTTCGTGGCGAAACATAAGGCTTTGCATCTAACACACATAAGAAGCAGCCTTTTTCCTAGTAAAATAAAACAATGTGCTCTAGTTTAAGGGATATAAGCGATAAACACGCACATTGTCTGAGGCAGAGCATAAAATGTCGACAACGCCCCCCCCGCCATATTTCAATCTGGATCCCAAAGCTGCGGCTGAAAAATTGCCCGATCCCATACAAACAACCCGTTTCGCAAAGGCCGCGGCTTTTTGCGCGAAAGGTCGCGAAGATCTTGCACGGCGCGGATATGCACCGGATGGTGAAAAGCGTCTGCGGAAGTTTTCTATATGGGAAATCACCAAATATTTGATCCCTGTTGCCGCCGCACATCTACGTCGTGTCTTGAAGGCAAACCCTGAACTGCCCCAAGGCGAAGGGGACAGTGGGTCAAAGTGGTTTACTTTAGAAGAGGTCCTTATCTTACGGCAACACTTTGCCAACGAGGGTGTCTCTACCAAAGAGTATTTGCCCTACCGGCCTCAGGGGCAACAAGCTAAAGTCACAGCTGTTGCCAATTTCAAAGGTGGCGTTGGCAAAACCTCAACCGCGGCGCATTTGGCCATGTCGGCGGCTTTGGACGGCTATAAAGTTCTCGTTATTGACTTGGATTCCCAAGGTTCCATGACCTCGATTTTAGGAGGTAAGGTTGACGACGAATGGAGCACCGTCTTTCCGTTGGTCGCAAAGGATTATGCCAAAGCCGTTGTCGCCGAGAATAAGGTGCGTGCAGCGTCGGGACAGGTTGAAATTCCGCTGGATGAAACCTTGCAAGAAGCGCTACGGGTTTCGTCGCGAAACGTGATTCAAAATACGCATTGGCCAAATATTGATCTGATCGGTGCGCAATTAAATTTGTACTGGGCCGAGTTTCAAATCCCTGTGTGGCGCATGGGATTGCGCAGTTGGCCATTGTGGGATGCATTGACCAATTTTCTCGAGGATGAGGGGATTTTGGATGACTATGACATCGTCTTCTTAGACACGCCTCCGGCACTTGGGTATTTGACAATTAATGCGTTGGCGGCTGCAGATATTTTGCTGGTTCCTTTGGGTGCCTCGTTTCTCGAGTTCGACTCAACAGGGCGGTTTTTTGACATGCTCTATTCGACGTTTGCCAGTATTGAAGAGGGGGAAAACGTTGCGCAGCGTGCGGCGGGTTTACCTGAAATTAAGTTCGAATGGGATGTTGTTCGTGCCCTGATCACTCGGTTTGATGCGAGCCAACAGACCGATATGGCCAATGTTATCCAAGCCTATTTCGGCGATTTTATGAATGCTTATCGTCAGGATGTCACGGCCTTGGTTGGTCAGGCCGGTGAGCAGGTGAATGGGATTTATGAGGCTGATTACCGCGATTTCAACCGTGAAACCTATGTCCGTGGACGCGAGACATTTGACCGAACCTATGCAGAATTCAAAGAGCTTTTAATCGGCAGTTGGTGGCGTGATGTTCAGATGGAGGAGACTGAGTGATGGCAAAACGTAGACGGCTGATCGCCCCTGACACATCTGAGTTGAATGCAATCGAAGAAGAGTTCGACGTCAAGCCCGGCGTGAACCCTTTTGAAAACACTCAAAGCACGGTGCCACCGATTGCCAAAGTCTCGGCCGAGGCTGCACAAGCGCACGGACAGGCCAATATGGTTGATCGCGTTGCTATGGCGAAAGATCAGAAGGATGCCGAAAATTGGCGTGCTGCAGAAGCGGGAGGGCGTGCGGTTCGTTTGATCCCACTGGACCAAATTGAGCGCGAATATCTGCGTCGTGATCGGATGGGGCTGGATGAGGACGAACTGCAAGAGCTGATGGCTTCGGTTTTGGAGCATGGCTTGCGCAGCCCAATCGAAGTGGCACAGTTTGATGCTGGATACGGTTTGATTTCGGGCTATCGCCGCTTAGAAGCTGTGGTGCGTCTGGCGACCGAGGGTAAAATCACAGACACTACAATTGCGGCCTTTGTGCGTAATGGCGAAGACAGTGCGTTTGCTTATGTTTCGATGGTCGAAGAAAACGAGCTGCGGTCGAATCTGACACCTTATGAACGTGGGCGCATCGCTGTCTTAGCAGTGGGGCAGGGCGTGTTTGAAACTGTCGAAGAGGCCGTTGACCAGCTGTATGCCGCGGCGTCCAAGGCAAAACGTTCCAAGGTTCGCAGCTTTGCCGCCGTTCACGAGGCACTGGGCGATATGTTGTGTTTTCCCAGTCAGATGTCTGAAAAATTGGGACTGAAGCTTGCGGCTGTTCTGCGAGCAGGCGGGCAGGGGCCTTTGCGTATCGCGCTTGCAGGGACCGTGCCGATGACCTTGAAAGAGGAAACCGCGGTGCTGGAAAAGGCGCTGCAAGAGCACGAAACACCCAAAGATAACAGTCGAGGGGGACGGCCCAAAGAGGTTGTTAAGCTGGATGGTGGTTACTTGACGCTGGGCGGCAAAATGACCGCCGAAGTCAGCGCACGGGGTTTGCGAATTGATCTGAAAGGCTATGATTTCAGCGCGCGCGAAGCACAGGATTTGATGGATAAAATCCGAGAGTTTCTGAAATAACGCTTACAAAAAAGGCTTGGAATATTAATCCCAAGCCTTTGTAATAAATACTGACTTTAGACCTCAGCACCAATTATTTTGGCGCTGAGGTCTCGTTTGGTTTTGCGGTATTAAACAGCTTTAGGCGTTTCTGCCGGCATCTCATCAGTGCCGCTTTTTTTCGCAACGCCTGCACCCATGTAGTGAGCAAACAGATCGTGATAGGCTGCGATCGAAGCCGCTGAGATTGGCGTTGTGACGCGGCTCACGCCATAGGTCACGGCGATATTGACCAACAGGCCAGATGTTCCGCCGCCAAGTCCGATTGAGACGCCGCCAAGTTTGACCAGCACCAATGTTGCCACACCGGCGATCAAGCCTGCAAAGGCGCCAGCTTCTGTAATGCTGCGGAAATACAGCATACCTAAAGCGGATGGGACAAGTTGTAGGCCGAGCCCGAAACCAAGGGATGCAATCGGAACCAGATGTCCTGCGCCACCGGGGGTGAGGGCAAGAACGAACACCAAAATGGTCAGACCGGCGACGACAATCCGTGTTACGCGGGTGCTTTCACCATCGCTTAACGGGCTGCCACGCAGCGTGCCCCAGATGTCTTCGGCGACCAAGCTGGCAGAGGACAACAACTGGCTGTTGATGGTTGAAATGGCTGCAGCTAAGATACCTGCCACGACAAAGGCTGCTAGAATTGGTGCGTGTGCCGCAAAGATTTGGGGCAGGATGGTGTCGGATGTTTCGCGCGTGACCTCTGGCGCGACGCCTGGAATCACAGCAGCAAGACCAATGATCAGCGGAATAATCGCCATCATCCATGAATTCCAAAACGGTGTCGCAACGGCCACTTTGCCTAGTGTGTCAGCAGATTTTGCAGAATAGAATTTCTGCCACATATGCGGTAAAACCCATGCACCAAAGCCAAGGCCCAACCACAATTCTAACATCGAGCCAGGTTTGCCGGGGTTTGTGACAAGAGCTGGGTTGATTTCAGAAACGCTGGCAAATAGCGCCAGACCGTCGACCAAATTCAGGACGTAAAGTGCGGTAAAGATCATGATTGCGGCGAAGAATACGCCCAAAAACAGGTCAGACCAAGCTGTACCGCGGAAACCGGCCCACAGGACAATTGCGCCAACCATTAAGGTGGCCAAGGTCACGCCAAGTGCGTAAGGCACAGCACCGTCTGTCAGGGTTTCCAACGCACGTGCGCCACCTGAAACCTGAATAAGCATCACAGGCACCAGTGAGGTAATGCCAACAAGGGCAACCAAAACGCGCAGGCGACGGCTTTGATAGTAATGCTCAACCATCTGGCCCGGTGTCAAAAAGCCATAGCGCTTGCCGATCAACCAGATGCGTGTGCCGAACATCCAGACAAACAGGCCGTGGAAAATGGTCCAGACGGCAAAGCCAGCAAACCAGATGCCTTCGCGAAAATAGGCACCGAATGATCCCAGCAGGGTCCATGTCGAGAAATAAGTTGCGCCCATAGACAACAGCAAAACGACGGTGCCGATTTTACGACCACCGACGACGTAATCTTCGGCGGTTTGTTGTCCTGGGGTTTGGCGCCCAGCGAGATAAGCGATGCTGAGCAAAATGGCCGTGAAGCCTGCCAGAATAATAAGGGTGGGAAGTGCTGCCATGGGTCTAGGCTTTCTCGATTGGGTCGGAGTCAAGCTTCTGCTGGAGGGGGCGGAAGCAGAGCGGATACAGCGCAATGACGCAAAGTGTCAGGACAACATTTGCCGCCAGCACGATGGCCAAAGCCTGTGGAAAGGGGCCGATAAAACGGGGTGCGGCAAAGAAGCCGAGGTAGGGCAGCGCGGTAATCGCCAGACATGCACAAAAAAGCACCCCAACGAGGCGTCGCAAAACCATTTGCATAGTCATCTCCTGTTGAATTTTATGTTATTTGTATACATCTATTCACATTGGGCGTTCACTGATATTTCCAATGAACGAATTCCGCGTTCTTGATTTTAGAACGCCCCTTTTGAAAACCCGATGAAGGGTCTTTCTCGTCTGATGAGTGTGACCATGTTACCAACCTCCTATCGCTATTTTCTGTCTGTGGCCGAGAGCGGATCAATCAGAGCCAGTTCGCAGATGCTAAATGTCGCGGCTTCGGCGATCAGTCGTCAGATCCAAATTCTAGAACACCAATTTGGCCATCAACTGTTCGAGCGTTTTGCAGCCGGTATGATCTTGACTCAGGAGGGGCATATCTTGGCGCGGCATCTGCGGCGTACGATGCACGAAGTCGAAGCGGCCCATGCCGAGATTGATGCTCTGCATGGTTTGGTCACCGGCACCATACGGTTTGCGGCAATTGAGGGGGTTTTGACCTCATGGCTGATCCCGGCCATGGCTGATTTTCGCGTACACCATCCTGGTATAACTTTTGATGCACGCATTTTGGGGTCGCAGGCGGCCTATGATCTGGTAATGGCGCAACGGTTGGATTTTGGCGTGGTGGTGTTTTCACAAGATTGGCAAGGGATTGATATCTTGAAACGTTATGAGACCCCGCTGCTGGCGGCGATGCGGCCGGATCACCCTCTTGCGTCCCAAGATAGCGTGTCTGCACGGGATTTGGTCGGACAACCAATGACCATGCTGGACCGGACATTTGCCACCCGTCATGCGTTTGATCAGTTGTTTGCGCAAGCGGGGCTAGAGCCAACGGTGGCTTTTGAAGTAAACCACATTGAGATCGCCAAACGCCACATTCGCGCGACGGGCGGGGTTACTGTCTTGCCACAATATGCAGTCAGCGCGGACGTTGCCGAGGGGAACATTGTAGCGCGGCCTGTGTCTGATAAATACGCAAGTCTGGATACAGTGATTTTCACGCGCAAGAACAGTATGCAGCTTAAAGCAGCCGAGGCCTTTTTGGACAACCTGATGGCAGTGGCTGCGATTCCTTAGGGTATTCAACATGTTAATGTCAGGGTTCTGAGAAATCCAATTGCACTTTCATAGAGTGTGATTTGTCGCTGGCGATGTCGAAGGCCCGTTGAAACTCTGTATAAGGCAGAGTGTGGGTGATGAGAAAATCGACGTTGATTTTTCCGGTTTGCATCATGTGAACGGCCATAGGGAATTCGCTGTGAAAACGAAATGAACCGCGCAGTTCAATCTCTTTAGCGAGCAGAGCCAAAAGCGGTATCCTAGCGTTGCCCATGATCCCCAATTGAACAATGACGCCACGAGGGGCAAGGGATTTAAGTCCTTCGGCCAGTGCGCTTTCGATGCCAGAACATTCGATCATCAAGTCGAAATGACCTTTGCCGCTTTGATAAGGGGCCAGCGCGTCAGGGTTTGTTTTGATATTGAGTGTCTGATCCGCACCTGCTTGCTGCGCAAAGCTAAGGGCGCGATCGCTGATGTCAGTGGCGATGATCCGCGCGGCACCGGTGGCGCGTAAGGCAAGGATGGTGAGCACGCCAATGGGGCCACACCCCGTGACCAACACTGTTTTCCCCAATATGGGCCCTGCTTGTTTGATCCCGTGCAAGACCACCGCCAAAGGTTCGGCGCTGGCGGCCTGTGCTGGGGTCAGCCCCTGGGCCGCCACACATTGTTGGGCGTCGGCGATGATGTCTTGGCGAAAGGCGCCTTGGATGTGGGGAAAGGGTTGGGCAGAGCCATAAAACCGCATGTTTTCGCAATGGTTGGGCAACCCGCGCAGGCAGTATTGGCAGGTCGCACAGGGCCGTGAGGGGGAGATGGCGACGAGGTCACCAAGGTTGAAACCGGTTGTACCCGCGCCGATCTCGGTAATTTTTCCAGAGACTTCGTGGCCCAAAATCATCGGTTCGCGCAGGCGCACAGGCCCAAAGCCTGCGTGCTGATAATAATGTAAATCGCTGCCGCAAATACCCCCACGCTGCACCGCGATGCGGACTTGCTGAGGTCCAAGTGGGTCAGGTGGCACATCCTGTAGGCGCAGATCACGTTGCGCATGGATAAATAGGGCTTGCATCGGCATTCTCCTCCCAAAGAATATGGGTTGAGTGTGGTGTCTTGTGAAAAATACGTCAAGACACTGTTGAATTTGGTATACCAATTTGTAAAAGTAGTGTCGAAACTGACGCTTAAAGACCGTCTAGCTGGGACATATAAGCCATGACAAAAACCACTGCAGATAGAAAATTCCGCTCGCAAGAATGGTTTGATAATCCCAATAACCCAGGCATGACGGCGCTCTATCTTGAGCGGTATCTCAATCAAGAGTACACGCGCGGCGAATTGCAGGGCGGTAAGCCAATCATCGGGATTGCACAGACGGGCAGTGATTTGACACCCTGCAACAAGATTCATGTGTTTTTGATGGATCGTATCAAAGCCGGTATTCGTGATGGCGGCGGTATTCCGATGGAATTTCCAGTGCATCCGATTCAGGAAACCGGAAAACGGCCAACGGCGGCGTTGGATCGGAACTTGGCTTATTTGGGTCTGGTCGAGGTGCTGCATGGCTATCCCATTGATGGCGTGGTGCTGACGACGGGATGTGACAAAACCACACCTGCCATGTTGATGGGGGCGGCAACGGTTGATTTGCCTGCGATTGGGCTGAATGGCGGGCCGATGTTGGATGGCTGGTGGAAAGGAAAACGCGCCGGATCAGGCACGATCATCTGGGAAAGCCGTCGTTTGCTGGCCGAAGGTGCAATCGATTATGAGGAATTCATGGAACGGGTCTGTTCCTCGGCGCCGTCGTTGGGACATTGCAACACCATGGGCACGGCCAGTACGATGAACGCGATGGCCGAAGCATTGGGGATGACTTTGACTGGGTGCTCTGCGATCCCCGCGCCATTTCGCGAGCGTATGGGCATGGCCTATGAGACGGGTCGTCGGATTGTTGAGATGGTGCACGAAGATCTGAAACCGTCGGATATTATGACCCGCGAGAGTTTTGAAAACGCGATTGTAGTGACCTCTGCGATTGGGGGGTCAACCAATGCGCCGCCGCATTTGCAGGCGATTGCGCGTCATGTTGGCGTGGATATGGATGTCAAAGACTGGGAGACCGTCGGATTCGATGTGCCGCTGCTGGTAAATATGCAGCCTGCGGGTGAATTTCTGGGCGAGAGCTTTTTCCGCGCGGGCGGCGTGCCTGCTGTAATGGGCGAGCTGATGGTTGCAGAGCGGCTGCACGAGGGGGTGATGACTGTCACAGGGCAGTCAGTGGGCGAAAATATCGCGGATCTGCGCAGCCAAGACCCTGCAGTGATCCTGAGCCATGACGCGCCGATGCGTGAAAACGCTGGGTTTAAAGTGCTGTCGGGGAATTTGTTCGACTCGGCTTTGATGAAAACCAGCGTGATCTCGGATGACTTTCGCGCGCGGTTTCTGAGTAAACCAGGAGAGGAAGATGTTCACGAAGCCCGCGCCATCGTGTTTGAAGGCCCCGAAGATTATCACGCGCGGATCAATGATCCGACGCTGGAGATTGACGATACCTGTATTTTGTTCATCCGCAACGTGGGCTGTGTGGGCTATCCCGGTTCAGCCGAAGTGGTGAACATGCAGCCGCCGGATGCGTTGATCAAGGCGGGGGTGAACCATTTGCCAACGGTTGGGGATGGGCGGCAATCTGGCACCTCCGAGAGCCCTTCGATTTTGAATGCCAGCCCAGAGGCTGTGGTGGGCGGTGGATTGGCGCTGTTGAAAACCGGGGACATGGTGCGGTTAGATTTAACATATAGCCGCATGGATGCGTTGGTCGACGAGACCGAGTGGCAGGCCCGCAGGGAAGCATGGACTGCACCGACACTGGAACACCAAACCCCATGGCAGGAGATTTATCGCCAACATGTAGGGCAATTGGGTGAGGGTGGTTGTCTGGAGTTGGCGACCGCCTACCATAAAGTCTCTAAAACCTTGCCGCGCGATAATCATTAAAGCGGTTTAAAGCCAGAATGCATGTCCAGAGGTGGACGCCTTGCAGTCTTTGTTGTACTGCGGCGGCGACTTTGGGCCTTTGGAAACGGGACGGACACCTCATGACGAAACGCATTGTGTTATCAAGCGATCACGCCGCGATTGACCTGCGTCAGGCGATTGCCGCGCATATCACGGTTAAGGGTTGGGAAGCCGTTGATATCGGCCCGACCACCAAAGAGAGCACGCATTACCCGATCCACGGGAAAGCGGCGGCGGAAATGGTTGCGGCGGGTGATTGTGATCTGGGTATTATCGTATGTGGCACCGGCCAGGGTATTATGATGGCGGCCAATAAGGTTGCAGGCATCCGTTGTGGCGTCTGTTCTGACACGTTTTCGGCGGAAATGATCCGCGCGCATAACAATGCCAATATGCTGGCTTTGGGCGCACGGGTGCTGGGCGAAGGTCTGGCGCTGGAGGTTGTTGATGCCTTCCTAGAGGCAGAATTCGAAGGCGGCCGTCACGCCACGCGCGTGGACATGATCGAAGACTGATTGTGTCTTTGGCCTGAGATCTGACCTGAGAGTTGGCGAGACATATTAGAACCGAATAGGAAAATGGCGCGTGCGATGTGGACGCGCCATTTTGTTGTTAAGCTGTACCTTAGGTTTTGATATGCTTGAGCAGATAGTCCAGAACTTCTGGCACCATATTGTCGCCAAAGCCGTCTTCTTTGGCACCTGACAGGGCCTCGGCGGTGGCGCCTGCGATCCAGGTGCGCGCGCCGAGGTCTTTGGCCATTGTGTTATAATAGCCCAGATCTTTGCCTGCATTGCCGATAGAGAAGCCCATGTTTGGGTTGCCGTCTATCGCATAGTTTTTCACAAAATCCATCATCATTGAGTGCGAAGGACCCGAGGATAAAATCGCATACACGGTTTCGCGCGGCACGCCTGCGGTGTCTGCCATTGCGAAAGCTTCGGCCATTGCAACAGCGCTGGTCATGCCCATGTAGTTGTTGATCAACTTCATTTTATGGCCAGAGCCAAGCGCGCCGAGGTGGAAGACGTTTTCACCTAAATCTTCCAGAACAGGACGCACAGCGGCAAAGGCGGTTTCATCGCCTGCGCCCATGATGTTCAGCTTGCCTTCCAGCGCGCTTGCGGGGGTGCGGCCCAAAGGTGCGTCAAGGTATGTGGCGCCTGCAGCGGCCACTTCTTCGCCCAAGACGATGGTGGAGGCCGGCAGCGAGGTGCCGAAATCGATGACGGTTTTACCTGCGGACAGACCTGCGATCACGCCAGTTTCGCCGCGCATACGGGCTTCGACTTGGTCAGACGTGGTGATGCATAGCATGATGATGTCAGAGGCTTCGGCCAGCGACTTTGCATCCGTGGCTTCGGTGGCGCCGCGGGCAATGGCGGCGTCGATGCGGGGGCGAGATTTGTTGCCCAGAACCGTCAGCTCATAACCGCAAGATTGCAGACGCTCTACCATAGCTGCGCCCATAAGGCCGAGGCCGATAAAGCCGATTTTGGGTTTGGTCATAATATATCCTTTCGGAATTTTTGTATAAATTAGTTCGCTTGGACGTTAGGGGTGTCTGCATGTTCTTTACACCTTTTGACAGGTGGAGGGGAAGCCTTGGGTTTGCTGAATTTTCTGTGTCTCTGAAGCGATGTAGAAATGGCGCAAATCCGCAATAATTAGGAAATGTTGTTATTTGGCGCAGGTTTAAGATTGATCTTAAATGTCACTTAAGGAAGCCTAGGAGGCTAGTTCAGAACAAGTGAGACGTGGCGTGAGTAATATTATTCTAGCAGAGGGCATCGCAGAGCAATTGCGGCGTGGAATTTTGCGTGGAGTTTATCACCCAGGAGCGGCCTTGAAAGAACGCGAATTGGCGGTTGAGATGGATGTGTCGCGGACGCCGATGCGTGAAGCAATTCGTATTTTGGCACAACAAGGATTGGTAACCCTACGCGCATCGCGCAGCCCCGTGGTGTCCGATCCAAGTTATCAAGAGATTACAGATACGGTACAGGTCCTGATCACGCTGGAGGAATTGGCCGTGCAGCTGGTGTGTGAGCGCGCGGACCCGCAAATACTGGTGCCAATACGGGCATTGTATCAACGATTGTTGGATCAGGCGGACCAGATTGACAGCATTGACTTGTTTGCTTTGGATATGGAGTTTCACGCAGCTGTGGTTGCCGCGACGCAAAACACTGCGCTTGGAATGGTGCATCGCCCCCTTGTCGAACGGATGTGGCGGGTCCGTTATGTCTCAGCCAATCAGAGCGGTGTGCGCGCCCAGACGTTTTCTGAACATCTTGAGATCGTCGAGGCCCTCGAGGCGGGTAACAGTCTGCGCGCAAAGAGAGCCGTACGGGCCCATATGAGTACGATGCTTGAAAACATCCGCTATATGTATGACGATGGCATGGTTGTCTCGTCATAAAGGAATTGCGCTTTGAAACTGTTACGTTTTGGTCCGGTAGGGCAGGAGAAGCCGGGGATTTTGGATGAGGTAGGACGCCTACGAGATCTGAGTGCACATGGTGTTTCGCTGGCGGGGCAGGGGGTGTCGCTGGAGGCATTGGCCGCGATCCGTGCATTGGATATCGACAGTTTGCCTGTGGTGGACACTCCCGAGCGGATTGGCTCGTGTCTGGCATATGTGCCGAATTTCCATTGTGTGGGGCTGAACTATGCCAAACACGCCGTTGAGGCCGGGATGGAGTTTCCCAAAGAGCCTGTGTTGTTCAACAAAGCGACGTCTGCGCTGTCTGGCCCGTTTGATCCGGTGGTTTTGCCCAAGGGCGCAGATAAGACCGACTGGGAGGTCGAGTTGGGCGTGGTGATCGGTCGCGCGGCCCATTACGTGAGCGAAGCCGATGCGCTGGACTATGTTGCGGGCTATTGCACGGTGAATGATGTGTCAGAGCGTGCGTTTCAATTGGAGCGCTCTGGTCAGTGGATGAAAGGTAAGTCTGCCCCAACCTTTGGCCCTGTTGGTCCGTGGCTTGTGACCGCAGACGAAGTGCCGGATCCACAGGCGTTGATGCTGCGTCTGAGCTTGAATGGCAAAGTGGTCCAAAGCGAAAGCACAGCAGATATGATTTTCTCGGTCGCGCAGATTGTCTCGCATATGTCGCAGTTTATGCGGTTGGTGCCGGGGGATATTATTTCGACGGGAACACCATCAGGCGTGGGTATGGGCATGTCACCGCAGCGCTATTTAAAGCCCGGCGATGTCATGTCGCTCGAGGTCGAAGGATTGGGTGAGCAACGTCAAGACGTTGTGGCACTGACCTGAATGCTGACCTAAACGACGACGGCTCCGACCTAGGGGGCGCATAGGCCTATGCAAAATCGGCATTGGCCGATCTTCATAGAGTGCGCGACTGTGGGGAAAATAAAATTCAGGGAGTTTACTATGTTTAGATTCAAGAATTGTGTTGCAAGCCTTGCGATGGTCACAGCCTTGGCCGGCCCGGCATTTGCCGAGGTGTCTGTTAAGGTGGCTTATGATGCTGATCCAGTATCGCTTGACCCCTATGAGCAACTGTCTGGCGGTACGCTACAGTTGAACCACATGACGTTTGACCCACTTGTGCGCTGGACCCAAGATCTGCAATTCGAAGGACGTCTGGCAGAGAGCTGGGAGCAGATTGACGCAACCACGATGCGTTTTAAGCTGCGTGAAGGTGTAACCTTTCATTCCGGCAATGCGTTTACCGCCAAGGATATCGACTGGACGTTTGATCGCGTCAAAGAAAGCCCTGACTTTAAGGGTATTTTTGCACCCTTTACGGATGTCGAGGTTGTCGACGACTATACGATCGATTTGAAAACAGCCGAGCCTTTCCCGTTGGTGCTGCACACTGCGACCTATCTGTTCGCTATGGACAGTGCGTATTATGCAGGCACGACTGCGGATGGGAAAGACAAGGCCGAGATCGTCAAACATGGTGACAGCTTTGCATCGCGTAACATCTCTGGCACGGGGCCGTTTGTTGTCTCCGAGCGTGAGCAGGGCGTAAAAGTGGTGTTTGATCGGTTCGACGGCTATTGGGACACCGCATCCGAAGGCAACGTTGACGAAATCATTCTGACGCCAATCAAAGAAGACCCGACCCGCGTTGCGGCACTTTTGTCTGGAGATGTTGATTTCATCGCCCCTGTTCCCCCAACCGATCTGTCCCGCGTTGAGCAGGCCGAAGGTGTGAACCTGATTACGATGGCGGGCACACGCATCATCACATTCCAAATGAATCAGGAACGCGTTGAGGCGTTCAAAGACCCCAAGGTGCGTCTTGCGATTGACTATGCGGTGAATAACGCAGGTATCGTAGACCGCATTATGCGCGGTTTCGGGACTGTTGGTGCACAGGCGTCTCCCGAGGGATATGCGGGTTATATCGACACGCTTGATGCGCGTTATGACGTCGAAAAGGCCAAAGAGCTGATGGCCGAAGCTGGCTATGCCGACGGGTTCACCGTTTCGATGATGGCGCCAAACAACCGCTATGTGAACGATGACAAAATCGCGCAAGCGGTGGCGTCTATGCTGTCGAAAATCGGTATCAAGGTTGATCTGCAAACTCTGCCAAAGGCGCAGTATTGGCCCGAGTTTGACGCGCGCGCAGCAGATATGATGATGATCGGCTGGCACGCAGATACCGAAGATTCTGCAAACTTTCACCAGTTTCTATCGGCTTGCCCGGATGCCGAAACCGGCAACGGACAGTACAACTCTGGCAATTACTGCAACCCTGAGGCAGATAAGCTGATGGATCTGGCCAATACGGAAACAGATCTGGCGAAACGTTCTGCGTATCTGCAACAACTAGAGCAGATCCTCTCGGATGAGGCGGCGTTTATTCCGCTGCATTGGCAAAACCTTGCGTGGGGTGCCAAAGAAGGCATGAACGCAAGCGAGATCGTCAATGCGCTGAATTTCCCTTACTTTGGTGACCTGAAGGTATCTGAGTAATCAGACCCATAGGCTTGCTGCCTGTGAACGACCCAGAGCGGGTGTGCCCAAAGCATGCCCGCTCTCTTTTCTCTAAGGCTGCGTGCTAGCCACCTGCAAAGGAAGCTGAGATGATTGCGTATCTCATAAAACGTGTTTTTCAGGCCATTGCCGTTATGTTGGTCATTTCTCTGATTGGGTTTGCGATCCAGGGAAACCTAGGCGATCCGTTACGAGAGCTGCTTGGACAGTCGGTTTCGGAACAGGTGCGTCAGCAGTTGCGTGACGAGCTTGGTCTCAATGATCCGTTTTTGGTGCAATATATGCGCTTTTTGGGCAATGCGATCCAAGGCGATTTGGGCACGTCTTATTTCTTTAAAGAACCCGCGCTTGAGGTCATTTTGAAAAAGCTTCCCGCCACGCTTGAGCTGGTGTTTGGCGCGACTGTGATCATCATTGGCCTGTCGATCCCCTTGGGCGTGTTCACGGCCATCCGACCCAATGCTGTGTTCAGTCGCTTGATCCTGGCATTGTCTATTGTGGGCCTGTCGATCCCTGTGTTTTTGACGGCGATCCTGATGATCTTTGCCTTTTCTGTTGAACTTGGGTGGATGCCATCCTTTGGCCGCGGAGAGGTGGTGCATGTCTTTGGATATTGGCAGACCAATTTTGCGACCAAAGACGGTTGGGTTCACATTATTATGCCGTCAATCGCGCTGTCCTCGATCATGTTGCCGATGTTCATCCGGCTGATCCGTGCGGAGATGATCGAAGTCTTGCAAAGCGAATATGTGCGCTATGCACAAGCCAAGGGGATCGCACCGTGGCGTATTTATTTTGTGCACGCGCTGAAAAATACACTGCTGCCGGTGATCACTGTTGGCGGTGTGCAGATCGGAACTATGGTCGCCTACACCATCCTGACCGAGACGGTGTTCAGCTGGCCCGGCATGGGGTCGATGTTTCTTGAGGCGGTCAATCGTGTCGATACGCCTTTGATTGTGGCCTACCTCATTGTTGTGGGATTTATCTTTGTCGTGACAAACACAATTGTTGATCTGATCTACGGGTTGGTCAATCCGACGATCAAACTGGGGAGGATGGGTGCATGAGCAACTCTGTGTTTGGTAACCAGCCTGGTGCGCCGTCAAAGCCCTCGCGGATCTTGGCAATATGGAACAGCAATATCGGATATTCCTTTCGCAGCAATCCTGTTGCGGTCGTATCGATGGCGGTGTTTTTGCTGATCGTCCTAGCTGCGTTTTGTGCGCCGCTTCTCGCGCCTTACAATCCCTATGATCCGGCCCAGATCGACATTATGAACAGCGAATATCCCCCGTTTTGGGTGGATGGTGCGCTGGAAGAGTTTTCGCTTGGTACGGATGACCAAGGACGGGATTTGCTGTCGACGATCCTGTACGGCACACGTTTGTCGCTGATTATTGGTATTTGCGCGGTGGCTGTACAGACCGTTCTGGGCGTGTCTTTGGGTCTTATTTCTGGATATGTGGGGGGGCGCACCGACAATCTTTTGATGCGTATCGCTGACATCCAACTGTCGTTTTCCACCTTGATGGTTGCGATTATTTTCCTTGCGATTACCCAAGCCATGTTTGGTTCAGAGGTTTTCAGCCGATATGCGGTGATCTTTCTGGTTGCCGTCATTGGCGTTGCCGAATGGCCGCAATATGCGCGCACCGTGCGGGCAACGGTTCTGGCCGAGAAAAAGAAAGAATACGTCGACGCGGCAAAGGTCATGGGGTTTGGTCCGCTGCGGATTATGATGCGTCACATCTTACCCAATTCTCTGTCACCGATCTTTGTGATTTTCACAGTCCAAGTGGCCAATGCGATTATTTCCGAAGCGTCGCTTAGCTTTCTGGGATTGGGAATGCCACCAACACAGCCGTCATTGGGATCCCTGATTTCCTCAGGATTTGATTACATATTTTCGGGCAGCTGGTGGATCACGGCTATCCCAGGTGTGGTGCTTGTGGTGCTGGTGCTTGTCATAAACTTACTTGGGGATTGGATGCGTGATGTCCTTAACCCCAAACTCTACAAGGGTTAAGCGCGATGTCTTTGTTGTCTGTTCGTGACCTGACGGTTAAATTTGGCAGTCGCACGGGTCCGGTCACCGCGCTCAATGGGATTTCCTTTGATCTGGCACGGGGTGAACGCCTTGGCATTGTTGGGGAATCCGGGGCGGGTAAATCTATCACCGGCTTTGCCTTGATGAACTTATTGTCCAAACCCGGTTATATTGACGGGGGTCAGATCCTGTTCGAGGGGGAGGATGTCGCGCAGATGTCGCCTCGGGATGTGCGCGCGATGCGTGGCGACCGCATGGCGATGATTTTCCAAGACCCTATGGTGACGCTGAACCCGGTTTTGACCATTGGTCAACAGATGATTGAAACCCTCAAAGCCCACCGCAAGCTGTCAACACAAGAGGCGCGCCAGATTGCTTTGGTTAAGCTCAAAGAGGTCTACATCCCTTCGCCGCAGGATCGTTTGGACCAATACCCACACGAATTGTCGGGGGGCATGCGCCAACGGATTATTATTGCTATGGCGCTTTTGTTGGATCCCAAACTGATCATTGCGGACGAGCCGACAACCGCATTGGATGTGACGATCCAAGCGGATATCATGGCCTTGCTGCTGGAGATGTGCCAATCCAATCAGGTCGGGCTTATTCTGATTACCCACGATCTTGGGGTGGTGTCGCAGGTGACGGAACGCACGATGGTCATGTATGCAGGGCGGATCATTGAAAGCGGCCCGACGCGCAGCATTATTAACGATCCACAGCATCCCTATACCCAAGGTCTGATCAATGCGCTGCCGCAACAAACGCCCCCTGGTCAGCGTCTAAAGCAAATTCCCGGTACTATGCCGACTTTGGCGACGATGCCAAAGGGTTGCCCCTTTCACACCCGCTGCGCTTTGGTCGGCGAAGGCTGTATGACGCATGTGCCAAGCATCAACCAATTTGGCTCGAGCTTTGTGGCCTGTCACGAGGTGCACCGATTGCAAAACGAAGTTCCTGCGGAGGACGTATCATGAATTCGCAGCGCGACAAAACACCGCTTTTGCGGGTTGATGGGCTTGAGAAACGGTTTGACCTTGACCGTGGGATTTTGGAGAGCCTGAAATTTAAGAATGGCAAGTTGGCCATAGAAACCCGCGCTGTGCATGCGGTGAATACCATCTCGTTTGAGGTGGAGAAGGGCGACGCCCTATGTGTTGTTGGGGAAAGCGGTTGTGGTAAGTCGACCATTGCACGGATGATTGCGGGTCTGCTTTCGCCCAGTGGTGGCGCGATTCACTATGATGGGGCACGGATTGATACGTTGCGCGGTAAGGCGTTGTTGCCGCTGCGTAAAAAGCTGCAAATGATTTTTCAAAACCCTTATGCGTCTCTCAATCCACGGATGACCATTGCGCAAACCCTTGCAGAGCCTTTGCGTTATCATAATCCGGGCCAGTCCAAGGGTGAACTGCAAGATAAGGCGATTTCAGTGATGAAATCCGTGGGCGTTGATCCGGCATGGGGCGCGCGTTATCCGCATGAGTTGTCCGGTGGTCAGCGTCAGAGGATCGCCATTGCGCGCGCGCTAACCGTGGACCCTGAGTTTATCGTTGCCGATGAGCCGATCTCAGCCCTTGATGTGTCGATCCAGGCGCAGGTTCTGAACCTGATGCTTGAGATGCAAGAGACCCATGGGCTGACCTATCTGTTCATTACCCATGACCTGAGTGTAGTTGAGCATTTTGGCACAAAGGTTATCGTGCTGTACCTTGGGTCAATCTGCGAAATGGCGGATACGCGTACCTTGTTTGAGGCCCCAAAGCACCCCTATACTAAGGCACTGCTGTCGGCTGTACCGCAACTCAAGGAAAATCAACGCAGCCATATTCGACTACAGGGAGAGATCCCGACGCCGATCAATTTACCATCCGGCTGCCCGTTTCGCACACGCTGTCCAATTGCCAACACACGATGTGCACAAGAAAAACCACAGCCTTTACAACAAGCTGATGGGTCCGTTGTGGCCTGTCATGCCGTAGAAGAAGAACGTCTTGGTGCATTGAACCCAGCCTAGGAGCAAGGTTTTTTGGAAATTAATTGGCTCAAAGATTTTGTCGCCTTGGCGGCAACGAAGAATTTTTCGCGCGCGGCTGAAGTGCGATTTGTGAGCCAGCCTGCGTTTTCACGTCGGATCCGCGCGCTGGAAACTTATGTGGGCGCGCGGCTTGTGAATCGTGAGACACTGCCGCTGAGCCTCACACCCGCGGGAGAGCTGTTTCTGGACCATTCAAAAGCGCTTTTGCGGTCGCTGGAAAGCACGCTGGAGCAGTGCCGATTGATCGAGGTCGAAGATGAAAATGTCCTGCGTTTTGCCGCCAGTCAGTCATTATATACCACCTATTATGGGGACTATATTCAGCCCTTTGTGGATCGCGGCCTGTTAACGGTGGACTTGGATTCCGTGTCTTGGCCGGCCGATAAATTTGTCGAAAAGCTACAGCACAGCAGTTGTGACCTTATTTTGTTTTACTGGCATCCTTCGATGGGTTTTTTATCGTCAATGACGCGTGGGCAATTGGATTATGTCACGGTTGCAACGGATGTCTTGGTGCCAGTGTCTAAACCTGCGCCAGATGGATCAGCACTGTTTCAACTGCCCAACCCAGATAAATCACGCATACCTTTGATTTCATATGGGTCTGCGTCGGTATTACGACCCGTGGTTGATGAAATTTTAGCCTCTCACAGTGGCACTACGTCGACCTTGTTGGTGAGCCAAAACGCCTTGTCGAATTCGGTGATGGCTTTGATACAAGAAGGGTTTGGATTGGGATGGTTGCCGTTGAATCTGTGTCAATCCGCTTTGGATGACGGCAGTTTGGTACGCGCAGGGGGCGCAGATTTTGAAGAACCAATCGAAATTCGCGCCTATCGATTGCGGCAAAATCAAAAGCCAAAATTGCAGATGGTTTGGGATGAAATTTCGACCAAACCATGAGCTGCGATGCACTTCATCCTGTTTTGGATGAACTTATGTGAAAATACTAATTTTTCGTCTGGTCTCTGAGGTATATAGATCAAAAGGAATATTACCCATTGCCAGATGAAAGGGTCATCACATGTCTGCACATTCCTCCAAGGGCATTCCGTTTCAGTGGTCCGACCCCTTCTTGATGGATGGTCAATTTACTGACGAAGAGCGCATGATCCGCGATGCCGCTGAATCCTTTGCTCAGGATCGGTTGTTACCGCGTATTGAGGATGCCTATCTTGAGGAACGCAGCGACCCTGAGATTTTTGCCGAAATGGGCGCGCAGGGCCTGCTGGGCGTGACCGTGCCTGAGGAATATGGCGGGGTGGGGGCCTCTTATGTGTCCTATGGTTTGGTTGCGCGGGCCGTTGAGCGGGTCGACAGCGGATATCGGTCTATGATGTCGGTGCAATCCAGCCTCGTGATGTATCCGATCTATGCATATGGCTCCGAAGAGCAACGACGCAAATACCTACCGAAACTGGCCAGCGGTGAGTGGATCGGCTGCTTTGGTCTGACGGAACCAGAAGCCGGTTCGGACCCGGCGGGGATGAAAACACGGGCGGTCAAGACGGATGGTGGCTATGTGCTGTCGGGGAGCAAAATGTGGATCTCAAACAGTCCAATTGCTGATGTGTTTGTGGTTTGGGCCAAGTCAGAAGCGCATGACAATAAGGTCCGTGGCTTTGTCTTGGAAAAAGGTATGAAGGGTCTGTCGACGCCCAAGATTGACGGAAAACTGTCGTTGCGCGCCTCGATCACCGGTGAGATTGTATTGGAAAACGTCGAAGTGCCCGAGACGGCGTTGTTGCCCAACACCCAAGGGATGGGCGGACCGTTTGGATGTCTGAATCGTGCGCGGTACGGGATTGCTTGGGGGGTTATGGGGGCAGCAGAGGATTGTTTTTATCGTGCGCGACAATATGGGTTGGATCGCAAACAATTTAACCGCCCATTGGCCGCAACGCAGCTGTATCAGAAGAAACTTGCGGATATGCAGACCGAGATTGCACTTGGTTTGCAGGCGGCACATCGTGTCGGCCAATTGTTTGACGAAGGCCGGTTTGCGCCCGAAATGATTTCGATTATCAAACGCAATAACTGTGGCAAGGCGTTGGATATTGCCCGCCAGTCCCGCGATATGCACGGGGGCAATGGTATTCAGATCGGTTATCATGTGATGCGACATGCTGCGAATCTTGAGACGGTAAACACCTATGAGGGCACTCATGACGTGCATGCGTTGATCTTAGGTCGCGCGATTACAGATATCGCAGCCTTTGGATAATGTGCTTTTTTCGTCGCGATATTGAGTTGGATATTGGTTTTTAAAACCGCGCGTTAATAATTCTTGACAGAATCCATTAGGTAATTGTAACAGCCGACCAGAAACGCAGCACGCAGTTAAGCTAGCTACACAGAGCCGTAACAAAAGCGGCCATATCTATAAAGCTAGGGATAACATGCATAGAGCCTCAATGGCCGCTCTGCTGGCAAGCGTATCTGCGTTGCCACTGATGGCGCAAGAAACGACACAAACAGACGGCGAATTTATCGGTACAGTTACTTTGGGGGAAAGCCGTCGGGGGGTCCAGACGGATGTCGCGGCCTCTGAGACGATTATCACCTTAGACGAAATCGAAGACCGCCAGGCCAGCACTGTTGCTGAGTTGCTGGATACCATTCCAAACGTTAGCTTGTTGAACGGGAGTACGCCACAAGGTGGTGGTATTTCGATCCGTGGTTTGGGCAGCCAAGCGGGTCTGTATGGGACGGACGGTAAGGTTTCGGTTGTGGTCGATGGCGTGGCCAGCGGCGCTGAAGAAGTCTATCGTAATGGCGCGTCTTTGGCGCTGGAACCAGAACTGTTCCGCGAAGTCAAAGTGACCCGCGGCCCGTCCAATAGTTTCCGCTATTCCAGTGGTGCGGTTGGTGGCACGATTGAATTGGAAACCAAAGACGCCAGCGACTTTTTAGAAGGCGACGACCATTTTGCGTTCCGCCAGAAACTTGGTTATGAAACCAATGGCGCCGGGCGTGTTTCGACATCTATTCTTGCATTTAAGCCGACAGACCAATTGGAAGTGTTAGCATTTTTAGGTGTGCGCAGTGTAAAAAACCGTGATGATGGCAATGGTGATACACTGGACGGAACTGAATTCCTGCAGCAATCTCAGTTGGTCAAGGCGAAATATCACTTTAGCGACGCCACAACGCTGAGCTTTAGTTACAGCCGCAATGATATTCCTGAACGCGACGTATTTTATAACGTTTTTGACCCTAATATTGACTCGTTCTTTGGGACCGTCGATCGGTTTACCGAAGACGAAACAGCCTATGTTGAATTGGCATATTCTTCACCGGATAATGATCTTGTCAACTTAACTGCACGGTTTCAGTATAAGCACGAAGAGATCGAGATTGACCCGATCACCAACCCTTTTAATACGACGTTGCTTGAGGCGGATCACGAAACGGAGACAGTTTCATTTCGTCTAGATAACACGGCCTACTTTTCAACTGGCAGTGTTGCACACGCTTTAAGTGCAGGTGTGGAACTGTCTCGGCGCGAGCGGACTTCGGTTACCGAGGATGGGACCAATGATACAAGTGCGCCGGGCGGAACCGATCGGTCGATTGCATTTTATATCGCAGATGAGATCCAAGCGACTGAAAAGCTGACTTTGACACCGCAAATTCGATTTGAAACCCAAACTCTAGATGGTGACAATAACGGTTCAAATGCCAATGTGGATGATGAGGTTGTTCATAACTCTAGGGCTCTTACAGGCGCGTTGAGTGCGAAATATGACATCACCGACAGTTTCTCGGTGTTTGGGACGGCGGCGTACAATGAAAATCTGCCAATTCTAGATGATTTGAGCAACGATTTTATTGATCAATCTGAGAAGGGCCGCACCTATGAGGCCGGTGTGTCTTATGATGGTTTCGATGTCTTGACATCCAATGACGCGTTCAAGGCCAAACTGACCTATTTCAACAGTGAAATTTGGGACGGAACGACGTATTTTGGCATTGATGGCGTTGAGATTGACGGCTTTGAACTAGAGCTCTCCTATGTCCATCCGCTGTTTTATGCGGACTTTAACGCGGGCACCTCGCGGGCCGAAGTTACTGAGACGGGCGATGATTTCAACTATGGTATCGCGGATACGGCACAGTTGACGTTGGGCAAACGGTTCTTTGACAACCAGTTGGATATCAGTGCTGAGGTTAGCCATACCTTTGACTACGATCGCACCAGCGCGACATCCGGAGCACTGGCGCCAACCGACGCCTATACGCTGCTTGATCTGAGTGTAAGCTACACCCCGAAACAGGGCGTCTTAAATGGTTTTGAGTTCCGCGCATCGCTCGAGAACGTGACGGATCGTCGATATCGGGCCTATGGCAGCTCTCGCAATGGCGAGGGACAAAACCTTGCCCTCTCAATCGCGAAAACATTTTAATAAACCTTGTGTCGGGGCGGCGTTTTGTGGCCCCGACTTTTATGTCTAAAGGAAATGCGGCAATGACCGATATAATTTCAGCACAAGCCATTCGAAGTGCCAAGGCGGAAAACCCAAAACAACGGGATCGGGATTTGGCGCAGAGCCTTGGGATTACCGAGGCGCAATTGGTTGCTGCCCATATGGGTAATCATGATGGCCAACAGGTGACACGGATCAACCCACATCCTGATCAGTTGATGCCAGCGGCATCGCGCTTGGGCGAAGTTATGGCACTGACCCGAAACGCCAGCGCGGTTCACGAGCGCGTGGGTACCTATGAAAAATATCGTTCTGGCCCCCATGCTTCGGTGGTTCTGGGCAAGGAAATTGACCTGCGTATTTTCCCGCGCCATTGGGTGCACGGGTTTGCGATCGAGCAGGAGACCGACAAAGGTATCCGCCGAACTTTGCAGGTGTTTGACGCTGCAGGGGATGCAGTGCATAAGATTTTTCTACGCGATGCGTCCAACCATGACGCTTGGGCTGATGTCGTCCGTGATTTGACGGTCGAGGATCAGTCTGAAGCGATTTCTGTTGAGCCGCGTAAACCAACTGAGGCTGCTAAACGTAACCCCAAAAAGCGGGATATTCTGCTCGAAGAATGGGCGAAAATGACCGATACGCATCAATTTATGCGATTGACGTCGAAACTGGGGATGAACCGTTTGGGTGCCTACCGTGAGGTTTCCGGCACAAAGTGGGTGCGTCCGATTGACCCAAGCAGCATGGCTGACTTCTTTGAAAAGATGGGTCAAAGCGGTCAAGAAACAATTTTGTTTGTTGGCAATATGGGCAACATTCAAATTCACTGGGGCCCGCTTGAGACCATCAAACCTATGGGGCCATGGCTGAACGTGATGGATCCGCGTTTTAATCTGCATCTGCGTGGCGATCATGTGGCTGAGGTTTATCAAATCATCAAACCGACAAAACGCGGGGATGCGATCTCGCTTGAGATGTTCGATGCCGAGGGCATGATCATTGCGCAGATCTTTGGTAACCGCACCGATGAGGATGATGATTTGGCGCAGTGGAAGTCCATTTTGGCCAGCCTGCCTGACGTTGAAAAGGAACTCGCATGATCCGGAATTTTGTTTTTGCGCTGGCCTTGGCTGCCAGCAGTGCGCAAGCTGACACTGAGGCAAAGGCCGTGGTCAGCATTGGCGGGCCTGTGACTGAAATCATCTATGCTTTGGGTGAGCAGGATCGCATTGTCGCGCGCGACACCACATCCGTTTACCCGCCGGCTGCGAATGAGCTGCCGGATGTCGGGTATATGCGCGCACTGTCTGCAGAGGGCGTGCTGTCTGTTGGGCCGGATTTGATTTTGGCCCGTGACACGGCTGGCCCGCCAGAGGCGTTAGATCAGCTTAAGGCGGCGTCGGTTCCTATGGTTTTGACCCATGATGCCTTTACCGCACAGGCCGTAGTGGATGCGATCACTGTTGTGGGACATGCTTTGGGCGTTGACGATAAGGCGCAGGATCTCGTGGCCAAGGTCAGCGGTGAGTTGGACAGTCTGGCACATGATGTTGCGGCATTAACCGACAAACGCAAGGTGATGTTTATTCTATCTCTGGACGGCGGGCGCATGAATGTTGCGGGCGCAGGCACGGGTGCGGACGGGATAATTTCGCTGGCTGGTGGGCAAAACGTGATGGCACAAGCCTACGAGGGCTATAAGTTAGTCAGCTCAGAGGCTGTCATCGAAGCGGCACCGGATTTGATCATCATGATGAGCAATGCTGGCGATCACAGTGGACGTAAAGACGAAGTGCTGGCCCTTGCGCCAATCAAGTTGACACCAGCAGGGGAAACCGGCGGGTTTGCGACGGTTCCCGGAGCGGCGTTGGGATTTGGACCACGCACCGCGACTTTTGCGCGCGATTTGCATGACGTCTTATACGGGGCCGCGCAGCAATAATGATACTCAGCGCATATATCCCTAAACCAGATATCGCAGGTGATCGCCGCTATTTGGCCTTGATGCTGCGCCTTGTTTTGATTGCGGCATTGTTCGTGACGTGTTTGCTCAGCCTTGGCTGGGGCGCGGCGCGTGACAGTGATGTCATCGGAGCTTTGCTGGGGTGGTCGGATGTATCGCTGCGGGATCAGGTGATTGTTTGGGACATTCGCATGCCGCGTATGCTGACCGGCGTTGTGGTTGGCGCTGCGCTGGCGGTATCTGGTGCCGTAATGCAGGGTTTGTTTCGCAATCCTTTGGCTGATCCTGGATTAATCGGGATCAGTGCTGGTGCCGGATTTGGCGCTGTCGCTGCGATTGTATTGGGCGGGTTATTACCTGTGGCAGTGCAGGCGTTTGTCGGGTCATACTTGGTGCCGATTGCGGCATTCTTTGGCGGCTGGATCTCCACCATTGTGCTGTATAAAATTGCCACACGTGGTGGACGGACTTCGGTTGCGACAATGTTGCTGGCTGGGATCGCCTTGGGTGCGCTTATGGGCGCGGTGACGGGGTTAATGGTCTATTCTGCCGATGATGACCAGTTACGAGACCTGACGTTTTGGGGCATGGGATCTTTGGCTGGGGCGACGTGGGCCAAGTTGATTATAGCTGGCCCGCTGATTGTTGCGACATTGGTGGTGACGCCGTTTCTTGCGCGGTCTTTGAATGCCTTGGCGCTAGGGGAAAATACGGCGGCGCATTTAGGTATCAACGTGCAACGTATGAAAAACATTGCGATTTTGACGGTCGCAGGCAGTGTTGGCGCGTCTGTGGCCATAACAGGTGGCATTGGCTTTATCGGTATTGTTGTGCCTCATTTGTTACGGCTGGTCCAAGGGCCGGATCATCGTGGGCTCTTGGTTAATGCAGCACTTTTAGGCGCGGTAATTTTACTTATCGCTGATGGTGTGTCACGGACAGTGATTGCACCGGCTGAGCTACCGATCGGGATTATCACAGCGGCGATGGGTGGACCGTTCTTTTTATGGATTTTGCTGCGTAGCCGTGGAGTCATTGATCTATGAGCCAGTTGAATGCCCAAAACATCACGGTTCATATCGCCAAAACACAGGTTTTGCACGGAGTGGACTTCAGCGCAAAGGCAGGCGAGGTCACAGCGATTGTCGGACCTAATGGCTGTGGGAAAACCACATTACTTCGCGCGGTGACCGGTGAATTGCCTTATGGTGGGCAGGTTCATCTGAATGGTGTGGATGTGGCAACGCAAAGTCCACAGATTTTGGCGCGGATGCGTGGCGTCTTACCGCAAGCGACGGCGCTTTCGTTTCCGTTCACGGTGCTAGAGGTCGTTCAATTGGGGCTGACCGCAGGTCTGGCAACGACCTCACTTCAAAACGGTGCGCATCTGCCGCAACAGGCATTGGCGCGCGTGGGTTTGGCCGGATTTGAGGGACGTTTTTACCAAGAGCTGTCTGGCGGTGAAAAGCAACGTGTGCAGTTGGCACGTGTGTTGTTGCAGGTTTGGCAACCGGTTCTAGAAGGTCAGCCGCGTTGGTTGTTTCTGGACGAGCCTGTCTCGGCCCTGGATATTGGACATCAGCTACAAGTGATGAAAATTGCGCGTGATTTTGCTGACGATGGCGGTGGCGTCGTGGCAGTGATGCATGATTTGAACCTGACCGCGATGTTTGCCCATTCCATGACCCTGATGCGGGCCGGACGTGTGTTACGGGTGGGCCGCCCACATGAGGTCATGACGAATACGGCGCTTAGCGCAGCTTATGACTGTCAAATTTCTGTCAACCAACCCCCAGCCGCAGGGCTGCCGTGGCTGCTGCCACAGGCGGCGACCTTGTAGGTTATTTAGATTTAATCGGCATCCGGCGACGTTTGTCGCGGCATATGCCCGTACCCAAAGGACGAGATGATGAAATCCTTTCTTTCTGTAGCAATGGCGCTGTGTCTTGGCTTGCCTGCGGTGGCCCAAGATCAACCTGCACCCATTTCGCTTGAGTTGAATACTTTAACACAGCTTGAAGGGGCGTGCCGGATGGTTTTCACCGCACAGGCCGCTGCTCCGGTGGAGCAATTGGTTGCTGAGACTGTGTTGTTTGATGCAGCGGGCTCTGTGACGTTATTGACCCTATTTGATTTTCGCGACCTGCCTGCGACCAAAGTGCGGGTGCGTCAATTTGATATTCCGGCGGCGCAGTGCAATGGCATTTCACGGGTGTTGTTCAATGGCCTTGAAAGTTGCAGTGGCGCAGGCTGCGCAAGCGGTCTGGCCCCGGCCTCACGTGTTGATGGCGTAGAGGTGTTGGGATGATGGATCTGGTGATTTCTCGGTTACATAATATTATCGAACTGGGTGGTCCGGTTGTGATGATCCTGGCATGTATGTCCGTTTTGGCCCTGGCAATTGCGATATGGAAAGCGATTGTTTTCGAACTCGAAGGGGTGGGCTATGGTCTGCGCCGGGGGTTTGTGCGCACAACGCTGGACGAATTGCATATCGGTACACAGGAAGTGTCTGATCTGCGTGAACGTATTTATGCGCGACTGGACACGGGCTTTGGACGTGTGTCGTCGGGTTTGCGAATTTTGGATCTGACCGCGCAAATTGCACCGCTTTTGGGTCTGTTTGGCACCGTTTTGGGCATGATTGACGCATTTCGCACGCTGCAAGAGGCGGGCAGCAGTGCAGATCCATCTATCTTGGCTGGCGGAATTTGGGTGGCTTTGATGACCACAGCAGCGGGTTTGGTGGTTGCTATGCCGTCTTCGCTGGTGCTGAGTTGGTTTGACGGCCGTCTCGAAGCGCACCGTCGTGCAGCAACCGAAGCGGTTGAGCAGCGCCTAACGCCACGGGCTTTTGCGGGGCAAGAGGATCTCGGGCATGCGCTACCAGCCTAAAGCCCGTCGCAGGTTATCGATGACATCACTGATCGATGTGATCTTTCTGCTGCTGTTGTTTTTCATGTTATCGTCGACGTTTTCGCGATTTGGTGAGGTCAAGCTGGAACTCGGCGGTAGCGGTACTGTTGCCCCAGCACAGCAGTTGCCGATGATCCTGTTACGGATCTCGGCAGACGGGTTGGCATTGAATGGTAAGCCGGTTGAGCTGCAAGATACGCCTGATGCATTGGGTCAGTTGCGGGATGGCAAACCTGCGCATTTGGTGGTGAGCGTTGCAGAGGATGCGACGGCAGAGGGTTTGGTACAGATCTTACACCAAACCCGCAGCGTAACCGATTTAAAAGTGTCGGTGGTACGATGAGACGCAGACTGACCACGAAACGGATTCAATCTGAACCGACGTTACCGTTGATCAATATCGTCTTTTTGATGCTGATCTTTTTCCTTGTGGCTGCGCAGTTATCCCGTCCGCTTGAAGGTGATTTGCAACTGGTGCACACGGATGATCCTGAATTGATCCCGCCACCGGATGCGCTGATTTTGATGCAAGACGGGCAATTGATGTTCCGTGGCAGCGAGGCCGTAGCCGAAGATGTGATTGCAACCCTGCGTGCGGATGCGCCCGGGCAGGAGGCAGGTTTAACTTTGCGATTGCTGCCAGATCAGCGGGCTAAGGCGCATGATGTGATGGACACGGCGGCTGCCCTGCGCGGCGCTGGTGCAGATGCAGTATTTATTGTGACGCAGAGGGCATTAAAATGAAATCACGTGTCTGGATTTTGGTGGCGGCCCTTGGAACATCCGCGGCGGCACATGTTGGGTTGGCTGGTCTGTCATGGCAACCCAATGACGCGGTTTTGGATGGTGGGGCTCTTGCTGGGGCAGCCTCTTTGGGCAGCAGTTTTGCAGATCTTGTTGCGTATATTCCCGAGAGCCCAAAAGTATCGGCTGTTTCGACACTTATGCCGACATCGGTGACCGAAATATCTGCGACGGCTTTGGCAACTGTCGAAGCGGTGGATCATGTCGTCACCACGCAAATTGCGGCAACGCAGATTGAAACGAAATTGGCCACGCTAACCCCTGCACCTGTACAGCCGTTGGTGACGGTGACCCGTGCCAAGGTGACCGCAGCACGGCCTTTGACGTCAACACAGGCCTCTACATCTGTGCTTCCGCCTGTACGCCCTCAGACGCGTGTAGAGCCTGTGCCGCAAGAGGAACCTGTTGCTAAGCCTAAGCCACAAAAGAAAAAGACGCCTGCAAAAAAGCAGGTGGCGGCCAAATCACAACGGGGTAATGCGACGGCCAATGCACGGCGTGGCAGTCAAGATGCCGAGCAGGTCGCCCCCAATGGTGGTGGGACCGGAGCCACTGAAACAACGGCCAAACAGGCAGGCAATGGGGCGTTGAAATCTTATAAAACGGCTGTTTTGCGCAAAGTGTCGCGGACCCGTGCACGCAGTGCGGGCGGGCGTGGCAGTGTACATGTGAGCCTTCGTATTTCTGCGGCGGGTGCTGTAAGCGGAGTTACTGTGGCCAAAAGTTCGGGCAACACACGTGTGGACCGCGCAGCGCTTGCCAAAGTCTCTGGTGCGGGGAATTTTGGCGCAACACCAAATGGGCAGGCCGTGCGCTATACCATCAAGGTTGACGTTAAAGGGTGATTTTCCCACGGCGTAACAACCACAGGGCAAAGATGAGTTCTGACAAAGCCACAAGGCTAAACAACGCACCAGTAATCAGGGTGAGCAGGCCAGATGCGGGCATAGCATAGGCACGCAGACCATCAAGCAGGTACCCGGTGCTGCCAATCAATACGCCATAGATGATCAAACGCGGTATGTCCGTGTTGCGCAACGCCAGTGTACTTAAGAGCCATAGGTGTAGGGCAAATAACACCTGCCAAACCCAAAGCCCTGCATCACGAATATAATGCAGGGCCCAAGCATGTTCGGCGCGCAGCATTGGGTCTAATCCGGAAAAAACGGGTGTCGGCACGGCGAGTGCATAGACGCCGGCTTGGGGCATCAGCATTGCGGCCATGACAGCGGCCACCATCAAGCGTGCGATCATAGCCATCAGGGCGAGAGTTTCACCAAACTGGCGAAACATTACATAGAGCAGGACAGAGAGGGCAATTTCAACAAGGACCACAAGGAATTCAGCCGTGAGACCGGCAGTGAACAGGCCCGGGTGTTGTGCAATCAGGTTCAACGTGGCCAGTGGGTCATTTGGCACGGTCAGCTGGGATGGCACCCACAACAGGGCAAAGGCACTGGCGAGGGCAATCACCAAATAGGCGAGACCTGCGCTGCGGGCAAAATTACGAGATGTTGGATCGTCGAACATAATGTGGCCTTGGGCTGTCGGTGCGCTGCCGCGGGCTAGGGATGGCAGACTTATGGACAGTTTAGGCGACAATTCGCATTTGCACAGTATATGTTTGCATATGTGGTTTATAGTAGGTGTTCGCAGCGACAGGCAGGGCGCGGCCTGCTTGTCGCCAGAGGCCTGTTACAAGTTGACGGGCAGGCCTGTTTCGCGTGACTGTGTTGCCGCATCGGCAAGGCGTTGCGCCTGCAACCCGTCATGAATGCTGGGCGAGAGCTGGGTTCCATTGGTGACGGCATCCACAAAATGGGACATCTCGGCGCGATAGGCGGCTTCGTAACGTTCCAGAAAAAACGCCTGCGCCGGGGCGGTGCGTGTGCCTGCTGCGGTTGACGAGGCAACCGAGTTTTCGATGATATTGCCAGCTTGGAGCATGCCGCCTGATCCATGCACCTCGACGCGTTGATCATAGCCATAAGTCGCGCGGCGCGAATTCGAGATTTGGCAGATTTTACCACTGGCCGTGGTAAGCGTCACGGCGGCGGTGTCTACGTCCCCAGCCGTGCCGATTTCGGGATCAACCAGTGCGGCGCCGACGGCGAAGACTTGGCTGATTTCTTCACCCAACAAAAATCGTGCCATGTCAAAATCATGCACCATCATGTCACGGAAAATTCCGCCGGAGCTTTTGACATAGGATAATGGTGGCGGCGACGGGTCACGTGATAGGATCGTCACAATCTCGACGTCGCCAATCTCTCCCTCGCGCAGGCGGGTTTGTAGATTGGCAAAGTTGGGATCAAACCGGCGGTTAAAGGCGGTGAGGAACGGAACATTGGCCGCGTCGACGGCACGGATGCAAGTTTTGATATTGTCGACAGACATATCGACGGGTTTTTCGCAAAAGATTGCTTTGCCTGCTGCTGCTGCGGCTTGGATCAAGTCGAAATGTGTATCTGTCGGTGTACCGATCACCACGGCGTCGACATCATCGCTGGCAATCAATGCCTCTGCCTCCAAAACCTGTGCACCGGATTTCGCGGCAAGTGTTTCAGCTGGTGCCGCAAAGGCATCCGCGACGGCGCTGATGCGCACATTATCGAGCATAGCGGCAGCGCGGGCATGGACCTGCCCGATGCGACCACAGCCCAAAAGGCCTAGTCTTAACATAGTCATGCTCCTTTAAAGCCCGCAAGAACCCGGCGTGTGGCGGCCACCACAGGATCATGGGTCTCGCTCAGGATGGTCACGCGATCAAAGCGATCGGGATCGGCGTTGACGGCAGTGCGCAGTGCGGCACCAAAAGCCATGCGCAATTCGGTTCCGATGTTGAATTTGCAAATTTTAGAGCCGCGCGCGAGGGCCGTGCGTTGCGCCATGGGTACGCCAGAGCCGCCGTGAATAACCAGTGGCACCTCTGTGACGGCTTCAATGGCGCGAATGCGCGGCTCGTCCAGGCCCCCTTCTTTGTCTTGTTGCAAATGCACATTGCCCACCGAGATCGCCATAGCATCTACGCCGGTCTCGGCCGCAAATTGTGCGGCCTCGGTGGGATCGGTTCCAGCAGAGTTTTCACCGCCGCTGTAGCCAACAAACCCAATCTCGCCTTCGCAAGACACGCCCGCGGCGTGGGCCATTTCGACAATCGCACGGGTTTCGGCAATGTTTTCAGCCAAGGGCTTGCGTGAGCCGTCGAACATGACAGAGGTAAAGCCGCTATCAATCGCCTCGCGGCATTCATCAACTGTGTACCCATGATCCAGATGCGCGACCACCGGAACCAAAGCGCCCTGGGCCAGATGGCGGAACATTTTGCCAAGGATCGGCAGGGGCGTGTGGGCGCGGCAACTGGGACCGGCCTGTAAGATCACGGGGCAGTTTTCGGCCTCGGCGGCGGCGATATAGGCGCGCATGTCTTCCCAGCCCAAGGTGACCAGGCCAGCCACGGCGTGACCGTGTTGCAACGCCGGCTGCAACACATCTTTGAGAGTTACGAGGCTCATTTGAATTTTGCCACCATATCCATGATGCCGGGGATCGTGTGCAGCTGTGCTTCGTGTGTGGGTTGGAAATACTGCTTGAGAGAGCGCTGGCTGAGACCACCAAGGATAGTGAAGTAATACATCTGATAGCCGGGTAAAACTGCACAGGGGTGATAGCCCTTGTCGATGCAAACGGTGGAGCCATCAACAATGTGATAGGCGTCACCGGATTTTCCGTCTTCGCGCTGCAACATCTGCAGACCCGAGCCGTAGTTGGGCTTGAAACGGAAGTTATAAGTTTCGTCGTGGCGGGTTTCGATCATCTCGCCCGTATCATCATGGCGGTCGGTGTCGTGTTTGTGGCTTGGAAAACCGGACCAGCCGCCTTCGCCGACGGTGAACAGTTCAGAGACCAACAGACGACCGACCGTGTCGTGGTATTTGGTGCCAAGTATATGTTTGATTTTACGATGGGTTTTAGTCTCATCTGATCCGTATTGCACAATGTCCAGATCAGCGGCGCGTACGTCAAAGGGCTCAAGCACCTTATCGTATTTTGCACCCGCAATGAATGTTTCGGTGGCGTCGGTTTTGCAGGTAATGCGCACCTTGGCGCCGGTGGGGACATAGACGCCTTCGGGGTCAGCGTCCCAAACATCGGCGGTGCGCAGGCCAATATCGGGATAAGACGCGCCGTCCACTTCGACGTCAACGGTGCCGGTTGCGGGGGCAACACAGGTTTCGTACCCGGGGACGGCGTATTCAAAGGTCTCGCCTTTGGTGAGTTTGATGATGTTGAAATAGTTCAACGGAACCAGACCATCCTCGGCGTCGACGATAGGTTTGTTTTGGTTGTCAAAAGGGGCGATGTGCATGGGGTATGTCCTGCGAATAAATAGGGAATTAAACGGGGGTCGCGCCGGGGTGCGATTGTAAAAACGCATCCAGCTCGGCGGTGGTGGGCATGGCGGGGGCGCAACCTGGTTGCGACACCACGATGGAGGCACAGGCAGAGCCGCGCTCGATACAGTCGCGCAAGTCGCGACCCTCGGCGATGCCTGCCAAAAGGCCGGAGATAAAACTGTCGCCTGCGCCATTTGGTTTTACAGCGGTTACAGGATAGATGCCGGTGCGGATTTCTTGGTCGTCCCACAGCGTAATCGCACCCTCGTGACCCATTTTATAAATCACGAACCGGCCCTGAGATGCGAGGCGGCGGGCCATATCCAGACCTTTGTCAAGGCCACCGGCCATAAAGCCGAATTCCTCGTCATTGCCGACAATCATGTCGCTGGCTTCGCCTGCGCGAGTCAGGACATCGGCGGCCACCTCGGGGGAGGGCCAAGAATAAGGGCGGTAATCGATGTCAAAGATCACTGGTACGCCTGCGGCTTTGGCGTTTTCAAACGCTTTAAAGGTTGAACTGCGCGAAGGGTCTGCTGCGAAAACGGTGCCAGCGGTGATAAGCGCGCCGTACTGGTTGTAGGCCACACGGTCGACATCGGCGTCGGTGACCTGAAAATCCACCGCATTGTTGCGATAAATACTGAGTTGAAAGTCGTCCATCGTACTTTCGTATACAGCGAGGGATACGCGGTACTCACCGCCCAGAACTTTGATGTATTGGGTGTCGACCCCATAATGTTGCAATTTGTTGGTGCAAAAGCGGCCCACGGTGTCGTCACTGACGGATGTGACCAGCGCCGATTTCATGCCCAGTTTACACAGACCCGCGCAAATGTTGGCAGATGACCCGCCAAGATCGGCGCGAAACAGATCTGCATGTTCTGCCTTGGTGCCTTGTGGGTCGGCATACATATCCATGCCCGCGCGACCAAAGACCACGAAATTACCGCGTTTGATGCCGTTGATTAATGCTGACATTACACACCCTTTCGCTGATTTGTGCGGCCGGATTCCCAATCGGTGTGGGCTTGGCGGACAGTGTCGCTGGTGGTGATGTGGGGTGTGCCAACCTCCCACCATGTATGACCTTCGGTGGTCCAGCCCTCGTAGGGATCTACGTCCATGACGATGACATAAGTGGTGTCAGAGGCTTTGGCGCGTTTAAATGCCTCGGCAAATTCCGCTGGATTAGCGACTTTTTCGGATGTTGCACCCATGGATGCAGCATGGGCCACGAAATCGACGCCAAAGGGTTTGGGGATGGTCGGGCAGTCAGCCAACAGGTTGTTAAAACTGTCATTTCCGGTGTTGTTTTGCAGCTTGTTGATCACCGCAAACCCACCGTTGTCCAGCACAAGGACGATCATTTTCTTTTGGCTGAGCACACTTGAGTAGATGTCAGAATTCATCAGCATATAAGAGCCATCGCCGCAAAAGGTGATGGTGTCTTGGTCGGGCTCGCGTTCGGCCTGCGCAATACGTGCCCCCCACGCGCCGGCCAGTTCGTAGCCCATGCAGCTAAAGCCGAATTCAACATCGACAGTGCCGATGTCCAGCGTGCGCCAGTTGGCGGTGACCTCGGCGGGCAGGCCACCGGCGGCGGCAATCACACGGTCACGGGGATCACACAGGTCGTTCACAACCCCAATAGCTTGCGCATAAGAGTTCGGCCGGTTGCCGGGTTTTACATTCTTGGCGACATAAGCGTTCCACTTTTTACGCTCAGAACAGGCCGTCTCGACCCATATTTGCGGGCCAGTGTACCCTGCCAAGGCGGTGCTGAGTGCGGTGAGTGACAGTTTCGCGTCGCCGACGATAGGCAAAGACATGTGTTTGCCGGCGTCGTGGCGTGCAGCGTTGATTGCAACAAAGCGCGCGTTTTGGTCAAAGGCTGTCCAAGATCCGGTGGTGAAATCCTGTAAACGGGTGCCTATGGCCAGTATGACATCTGCTTTGGCTGCGATTGCATTGGCACTGTCTGAGCCGGTGACGCCGATTGGTCCGATATTCAGGTCATGACTATCCAACAGATTGGCACGGCCAGCGATGGTTTCGACCACGGGGATGTTATGGGTCTCGGCAAAGGCCGTAAGTTGCGCAACCGCGCGAGAATACTGCACGCCACCACCTGCGATGATCATCGGACGTTCGGCGGATTTCAGCAGGGCAACGGCGTCGGCGATTTCAGCCGCATCAGGTGTTTGTCGGCGGATACGGTGAACTTTCTTGGCAAAGAACTTGGCCGGATAGTCGTATGTCCAGCCTTGCACATCCTGTGGCAAGCCAAGGAAAGCAGGCCCGCAATCGGCAGGATCGAGCATAGTGGCGAGCGCGTTTGGCAGCGATTGTAGGATCTGCGCAGGATGACAGATGCGGTCCCAATAGCGCACAACTGGTTTAAACGCGTCGTTTACGCCAAAGGTCGGATCATTAAAGTTTTCCATCTGTTGCAACACCGGATCGGGCAGACGGGTGAGGAATTGATCACCACACAACAGCAACATCGGCAGCCGGTTGGCATGGGCCAGTGCAGCACTGGTGACCAGATTGGATGTGCCGGGACCTGCAGAGGCGGTGCAGAACATAAACCGTTGGCGCAGCCATTGTTTGGTATAGGCCGCGGCTGCGAATCCCATGCTTTGTTCGTTTTGGCCACGATACAGGGGCAGCTCGTCGTGCACCTGATTCAGGGCTTCGCCCAGACATGTCACGTTGCCATGGCCAAATATGCCAAAGCCGCCACCGCAAACCCGCAGCTCCTCTCCGTCGATTTCAATGTATTGATTGGTAAGCCAGCGGATGATGGCCTGTGCCGTCGTAAGGCGGATTGTCTCTTGGGTCATGATGCGGCGTCTCGGGTTGGTCCTGATTGGGAAATTCCAATGTCGGAGTGATTGCGTCTTGCTTGGTTCTGATTCCCACGATACAAACTTTGCAACCGGTTGCAAATTGAAATTCAAAAAAGGGGGCAAAGATGCAAAGAATCGGTATTGGGATTCTAGGCGGCGGATACATGGGTAAGGCCCATTCCGTGGCAATGGCTGCTGTTGGTGCTGTGTTCAACACAACCCTGCGTCCGCATTTAGAAATGATTTGTGCGTCCCGCCCCGAAAGCGCGGAGCGCTATCGCAAAGCCTATGGATTTGCGCGTGCAACCTGCGAGTGGCGTACCCTTGTCGCTGATCCAAAGGTCGAGGCGATTGTAATTGCAACCCCGCAGGAAACCCACCGCGAGATTGCGGAACTGGCGTTTTCTCTTGGTAAACCGGTGTTTTGCGAAAAACCTTTGGGCGCATCACTTGCAGATAGCCGGGCTATGGTTGCTGCCGCAGAAGCGTCAGGATGTCCGAATATGGTGGGGTTCAATTATATCCGTACCCCTGCCAGTCAATATGCGCGCCAGCTGATTGCAGATGGCGCCATCGGCGAGATCACAATGTTTCGCGGCGAGCACACGGAAGATTTTTATGCGGATCCTGAAATGCCCGCCACATGGCGCACCGAGGGCGAAGCAAATGGAACCATGGGTGATCTTGCGCCACATATGATCAACGGTGCATTGGCCTTGTTAGGCCCAATTACGCGGGTGATGGCTGAGGTTGAAACCGTTCACAAAACCCGCCCCGGTGGCACGGTTACAAATGATGATCATGCCCAGATGATGTTGCGATTTGAAAACGGCGCGATGGGGCAGATGTATGTCTCGCGCGTCGCGACAGGCCGTAAAATGGGCTATGCTTATGAGATTTTCGGCACAAAGGGCGCGATCCGTTTTGACCAAGAAGATCAGAACGCCATTTGGCTGTATCGCGCCGAGGGTGAGGCAGCCACACGCGGTTTTACCAAGATCCTGACTGGGCCTGCACATCCTGATTATGAGCCGTTTTGCCAAGGTCCCGGTCATGGCACAGGTTATCAGGATCAAATCATTATCGAAGCGCGCGATTTTCTGCGTGCAATCGAAACAGGTACGGCCGTTTGGCCGACGTTCCGCGACGGGATGGAGGTTACCCGCGTGGTTCAGGCAGCATTGCGATCTGCAAAAGATCGGTGCTGGACCGACATTAAAGACATCTGAGTTTTGGAGGACTACCCCAGATGAGTATTCGTATTGGAAATGCGCCCTGTAGCTGGGGCGTGGAGTTTGCGGACGATCCGCGTAATCCAACGTGGCAGACCGTTCTCAAGGAATGTGCTGGCGCGGGTTATAAAGGGATTGAGCTGGGGCCCGTTGGTTTTATGCCGGAAGATCCCGCTGAATTAGGCGATGCCCTTACCGCTCATGAGCTTGAGCTGATTGGTGGGGTGGTGTTCCAACCCTATCATGACCCAGCGGCATGGGATAAAATTCTGGATGCGACGCATCGCACGGCAAAATCTTTGGCCGCGCATGGTGCGAAACATATGGTTTTGATCGATTCCATTTCACCGCGCCGTGCCCCAACTGCGGGTCGCGTGTCTGAAGCGGAGCAGATGGACAAAGCGGAATGGACCGCCTTTCGTGAACGTCTGGCCGAGTCTGCGCGTATCGGGACCGAGGAATATGGCCTGACTGTGGGTATTCATGCCCACGCTGCGGGCTTTATGGATTTCGAGCCCGAGCTGGAACGCCTGTTGGACGAGGTCGATGAAAAGATCCTCAAGATTTGTTTTGACACGGGGCATCACTCATACGCGGGATTTGATCCGGTAGCGTTTATGAAACGCCATATTGATCGTATTTCTTATATGCATTTCAAAGACATCGCGCCTCGTGTCAAAGCGGATGTGATCGAAAAGCGCACGGGCTTTTATGACGCTTGTGGGCAGGGAATTTTCTGCAAGCTGGGTCAGGGCGATGTTGATTTTCCCGCCGTGCGACAGGTGTTGTTAGATGCAGGTTTTGAAGGTTGGTGCACGGTCGAGCAGGATATCGACCCAACGCTGGATGTGACTCCAATGGCGGACAATCAGCAAAACCGTGAATATCTTGAATCTATTGGCTTTAATTGAGGAGAGCCTGACATGACCAAATTGAAATGGGGCATGATTGGCGGCGGCGAGGGCAGTCAAATCGGCCCGGCGCACCGCTTGGGCGCATTGGCTGATGCCCGTTTTGAGTTCACCGCAGGTGCATTAGATCACCGCGCGGACGTGGGGCGCGAATATGCGCAACGTCTTGGGATTGCGACAGACCGCGCCTATGGCGATTGGACCGAAATGCTCGCGCGCGAAAAGGACCGTGAGGATCGCGTTGATCTTGTGACGGTTGCAACGCCGAATTCGACTCATTTTGAGATCACCAAATCCTTTCTTGAGGCCGGGTTTAACGTGCTGTGTGAAAAGCCGATGACCATGACCGTCGAAGAGGGCGAAGAGATTGTCAAAATCGCGGAAAAGAGCGGTAAAATCTGCGCCGTGAACTATTGCTATTCGGCCTACCCGATGGTGCGTCAAGCGCGGGCTATGGTGCGGGCTGGCGAGATTGGCAAGGTCCGTGTGGTGGTTGCAAGTTTTAGCCATGGTCATCACGGCGACGCAACGGATGCCGATAATCCACGCGTGCGTTGGCGCTATGATCCGGCGATGGCTGGGGTGTCTGGGCAGTTTGCGGATTGCGGAATTCACGCGCTGCATATGTCCAGTTTTATTGCCAATGATGAGGTGAAGACCCTGTCGGCGGATTTTGCGTCGACGATCCCAAGTCGGGAATTGGAAGATGATGCATTCGTTAATTTCCGCATGGAGGGTGGCACAGTTGGTCGCCTTTGGACGTCTTCGGTTGCCATTGGTCGCCAGCATGGTTTTGATATTCAGGTCTTTGGTGAAACGGGTGGCCTGCGTTGGGCGTCTGAGCAGCCAAACCAGCTGTATTACACTCCCGTTGGCGGTCGTACGCAGATCATTGAAAAGGGCGAGGGCGGTCTGCACGAAGATGCGCAACGCCTAAGCCGTGTGTCTATCGCGCACCCCGAAGGGTTTCCGTTGGCGGTGGCAAATATCTACTGTGATTTGGCGGATGCGATTGCGGGTGAAATCCGTGATAGTCTGCCAAATGCGGCGGATGGTGTGCGGTCGATGGCCGCTGTTCACGTGGCTGTGGACTCTGCCCGTCAAGGCAGCGTTTGGATGGATGCGCGTCCGTCTATATTCCGCTAAGTATTTCATTAGGCAAACAAAACGGATCTGTGGTAAGGTGCTGGAACCTATTCGAGGATGGGTTTCAGCGTTTTGCGTTCTATGATGTTGCAGGGAAACAAGCGCACTTCGGGGTAGCGGTCCGGTTCATCCAGCATGGCGACCACCAGCTCAATCGACGAGGCCACAATCTGGCGCGTGGGCTGTTGAATGGTGGTGAGGGCGATGTTTTCCCAGCTGGAAATTTCCATATCATTCAGACCAATAAGGCCAATATCTTCGGGGATGCGCAGCCCTTTGTCTTGTATGGCGGACAAGGCGCCCACCGATAAAACATCGTCACCACAGAAATAAGCCTGTGCAGGGGTTCCGTTCAGCAGGCGCATCATTTCGTGGCGCCCTGCTTGAAAGCGGTAAGCACTGGCAAAGCTATAGCTGGTCCGGATTTTTGGATGGGCCGACAGTTCTGACATGAAACCGGTATAGCGGTCCTGGGTCGAGGTGGCGTTTTCGGGCCCGCCGAGAAAGGCAACATCGGTATAGCCGCGTGCAATCAGGGTGCGTGCCGCCATGCGCCCGCATGCGACGTTATCAATGCCAACAATATGCACCTGAGGTGTGGTGCCTGATCGGCCAAAGGAATGTACGACGGGGATATTGGCATCGCGAAACGCTTTGGAGAATCCTGTTGGCAGGTTGGACGAGGCCACAACAACGCCGTCGACATTATATTGCCGCAGCATTTGCAGCGCCGTGCTGGGTTCAATGTCGTCAGACAGATTAACAAGCAAGGGCCGCAGGCCGCGATCTTGCAGGCCTTTGGTGAATTGGTCGAAAATTTCCAAAAACAGAGGATTGTGAAAGTTGTTCGACACAAGTCCGATCAGCTTGGTGCGTCCGGTGGTCAAAGCTGAGGCGAGTGCGTTGGGGCTGTAGCCTAGATCTTTGGCGGCTTTTTCCACGCGTTTGCGCATTTTGTCGCTGACAGAGGCCCCGTCGGTAAAGGTGCGTGAAACCGCCGAGCGGCTAACTCCTGCGCGTTCGGCAACATCTTTCAGTGTAACAACCATATTGGCTCCGTTTGTGATCCGCCTCCTCGGTGTCGAAGCTATGCGTATTCTTATTATGAAAAGCAAAGAGTCATTTTGCAACCGGTTGCAATGAGAATTGATCTGTGTTTTGATCTGAGTCGGAACGACGAGATTGAGGAGTCTCGCCATCTATTCGGATAGATTTTCCAAGGGAGGGGAAAATGAAAACAGTCTTTAAGACACTTGCCACCGCAACGGCTATCGCATTCACGCCATTTATCGCTATGGCAGAGGGTGAAAAATACATTTTGGTTAGCCACGCGCCAGATAGTGACAGCTGGTGGAATACCATTAAAAATGGCATTGCGCTTGCGGGCGAGCAGATGAACGTCGAAGTGGAATATCGCAATCCGCCGACCGGTGACCTTGCAGATATGGCACGGATTATCGATCAGGCCGCAGCCTCTGGCCCAAATGGTATTATCACGACACTGGCGGATCTGGATGTTTTGTCCGGCCCGATCCAAGCTGCAATCGACAGCGGTATTGATGTGATCATTATGAATACCGGCAGCCCAGAAGCCGCGCGCGAAATGGGCGCTTTGATGTATGTCGGCCAGCCTGAGTATGACGCAGGCTATGCTGCGGGTCTGCGGGCCAAAGGTGACGGTATTGGGTCATTCCTTTGCGTGAACCATTATATCGTTCAACCTTCGTCAACCGAACGTTGCCAAGGTTTCGCAGATGGTTTGGGTGTTGAATTGGGCAACCAGATGATCGATTCCGGTCAAGACCCGTCAGAAATCAAAAACCGTGTTCAGGCTTATCTGTCCGCGAACCCTGAAACGGACGCCGTTTTGACACTTGGTCCAACCTCGGCCAACCCAACGATGTTGGCGTTGGAAGAAAACGGTTTAGCCGGTGATATTTACTTTGGTACCTTTGATCTGGGTGGTGAAATCGTCAAGGGCATTCAGTCTGGCGTGATTGAATGGGGCATCGACCAGCAGCCGTTCCTGCAAGCGTATCTGCCTGTCGTTATAATGACGAATTACCACCGGTATGGTGTTTTGCCAGGCAATAACATCAACTCGGGCCCGGGGTTTGTTACGGCTGAAGGTTTGACAAAAGTGGAAGAGTTCGCAGGCGAGTACCGCTAAGTCGATCCGCCAGTGTCCGGGCCATCTGCCGCAGATAGAGCAGGGAGAGAGGCCCGGATTTTTCCAATTCAGATATACATGTATATTTAAGGAGCAATCCGATGAGCGATATAGCTCAAACATCTCCTGCCACCGATGAGCGGGTTAAAGATATTTCACCGCTTCGCAAGGCCCTGATCCGGCCAGAACTTGGCGGAATTGTCGGCACAATCGCCGTTTTCACTTTTTTCCTTTTGTTTGCTTTTGACAGCGGCATGTTCAACGCGCAGGGCGTCATCAACTGGTCTGTGGTTTCCGCGCAGTTTGTCATTATCGCGGTTGGGGCCTGTCTGTTGATGATCGCAGGCGAGTTTGATTTGTCTGTCGGTTCTATGATCGGGTTTGCAGGCATGTTGATCGCCATTTTCGGTGTTACGCTTGGGTGGCCAATCTGGCTTGCGATTATCATCACATTTGTGATCTGCGTCGCCATTGGTGGTTTAAGCGGGTGGATTGTGATCCGTACGGGGCTGCCAAGTTTTATTGTGACATTGGCATTTTTGTTCATCCTGCGTGGTTTTACGATCTTTTTGCCGCAGATTATTGAGCGCAAGACAATTATTGGCGGGATCAAAGACGCGGCCGAAGGAGACTGGCTTGCGTCCGCTTTTGGCGGCAAAGTTTTTGGTGGGTTGTTTCAATGGATGGGCGATGCGGGTTTGATTGCGACCTTTACCCGAGGCACCCGCGCGGGCCAGCCGGTGGTTGACGGCGTCCCGATGTTGATCATCTGGGCCCTGGTGTTGATGGCGCTTGCACATATTTTGCTGACCAAAACCAAATTCGGTAACTGGATTTTTGCATCTGGCGGTGACGCGGAGGCCGCGCGCAATTCTGGTGTGCCTGTGAACAAGGTCAAGATCCTGATGTTCATGCTGACAGCCTTTTGCGCGACCGTTTTTGCCGTATGCCAGGTGATGGAATTCGGTTCTGCCGGCGCGGATCGCGGGCTGTTGAAAGAATTCGAAGCAATCATTGCGGTTGTTATTGGGGGGGCGTTGTTAACCGGCGGCTATGGTTCCGTGATTGGGGCGGCTTTGGGCGCGTTGATCTTTGGGGTGGTACAGCAAGGTCTATTTTTCGCAGGTGTTGAAAGTTCGCTGTTTCGTGTTTTCCTTGGCGTTATCCTATTGGGCGCGGTCATCTTGAACACCTATATCCGCCGCATCATCACAGGGGAGCGCTGATCATGTCTGAGCAATCACCAATCATTCAGATGCAAAATATCCAGAAACATTTCGGCAGTGTTATCGCGCTGGCGGGCGTTTCGGTGGATATTTTTCCGGGCGAATGCCATTGCCTGTTGGGCGACAATGGCGCGGGTAAATCGACCTTTATCAAAACCATGTCCGGTGTGCACAAACCGACCCATGGCGAGATCCTGTTCGAAGGTCAGCCGATGTATTTCGCCGACCCCCGTGACGCGATTTCCGCAGGGATTGCGACGGTGCATCAGCACTTGGCGATGATCCCTTTGATGTCGGTCAGTCGCAACTTTTTCATGGGGAACGAGCCGCAGAAATCTTTGGGGCCGCTTAAGCTGTTCGATCACGACTATGCGAACAGGGTAACCATGGAAGAGATGCGAAAAATGGGCATCAACTTGCGGGGGCCAGATCAAGCGGTGGGAACCTTGTCTGGCGGTGAACGCCAGACGGTTGCGATTGCCCGTGCGGTGCATTTCGGGGCAAAGGTTCTGATTTTGGACGAGCCCACTTCGGCCCTTGGTGTACGTCAAACGGCGAATGTTCTGGCGACGATCGATAAGGTACGCAAACAGGGCATTGCGGTGGTGTTTATCACGCACAATGTGCGTCACGCCTTGGCTGTGGGGGATCGTTTTACAGTGCTGAACCGTGGCAAAACGTTGGGCACGGCCAAACGGGGCGAGATCACGCCGGAAGAATTGCAAGATCTGATGGCCGGTGGTCAGGAGCTTGTGAAACTGGAATCAAGCCTAGGTGGTACAGTTTAACTGCCATTGCCCTATGTCTACTAAATGCCGCCTGTGGTAATCCATATGCGGCATTTCTCATTTGACGTCAGCGGTTTGTGCGCCCGTGGCATAGTGGTTCAGCCGATTGGCAAAGACGGAAACTGCCATATGCAAAGCAACTGTCAGCACGGCCAATGTAATAAGGCTGGCAAACATCAGGTCAATCTTGGCACGCCCATTGGCCAGTAACATCAGATATCCTAGGCCTTTGGAGGCCCCAACCCATTCTCCGATCACGGCGCCTATGGGAGCATAGACAGCAGCCAGTCGTAAACCGGTGCCAAGGGCCGGCAAAGCGTGAGGGATGCGGATGCGGCGCATAGTTTGCATATTATGCGCGCCCATCGTTTTGGCGAGGTCCAAGAGCCCCCGGTCTACCCGCATCAACCCATCATAAAAGGCGGATGTGACAGGGAAGTAGATAATCATCACGGCCATCACGATTTTAGAGGCGATGCCATAGCCGAACCACAATGTTAAAAGAGGCGCGAGGGCAAAGACAGGTACGGCTTGTGTAAAGACCAAAATTGGCAAGATTAGCCGTTGCATCCATGTCGAACTTGCCAATTGAATGGCTGTAATTGCGCCTAAAACAGTGCCGATAACGAGGCCAAGTAGGACTTCGGTTATGGTGACAAGGGCGTTTTCGCCGATAATGACGCGACTTTTATATCCAGCCTCAGCCACTTGCATCGGAGAGGGGAGGATGAATTTTGGCACAGCTGTAATCCAAACCAAACCCTGCCACAGAAGCAAGCCAAAGATCATCGCTGCCAACCCATAGATAAATCTCATGCGTGCAGCCCCCGCATATGCGCCAAAAGTGCGGCTTGGCAGTTCAGGGTTTCGGAGGCATCTATGGCGCGAATGGGGGGCGTGTCAGGACAGGGCCAAACGGTGGCAGCATCTTTGGACAGCAGGACAATTTGGTCTCCCATACGGCTGGCTTCTGCGGGATCATGAGTAACCAGCAGTACGGTTTTGCCTTTTAGGACCTCTGCGGCGAGGTCTTGCATATTTGCGCGGGTGCCGGCGTCTAGCGCCGAGAAGGGTTCGTCCAGCAACACGACCGGGCGGTCTTCCATCAAGGTGCGGGCCAAAGCGGCGCGCTGGCGCATACCACCAGACAGAGCTGTGGGGGTTTTGTGTTGATGCTCGGCAAGACCTACGCGATCCAGCAACGCCTTTGCACGGGTCATATCCGGTGAATGACCGCGTAGGCGTGCCCCTAGAACGGTGTTTTCCAAAATGTCCAACCAAGGTAACAACAGATCGGACTGCGCCATATAACTGATCCGATCCTTAAGCGGTTGTGCGTCGCCGGTGGTGATGTCACCGTGAAAGTCACCGGCGGTGGGCAGGCCAAGGATCAGGCGCAAAATGGTGGATTTTCCGACACCGGACGGACCTAGCAGACAGGTCCATCCGGCGGCGGGCAACGTGAGATGCACAGGGCCGAATAGGGTGTTGTCACCAATGACATGGCGGCCACTGAACGTGATGGAAGGGGCGTGCATCATGCGGTCTGTGTCTCGCCACCTCTGAGACCCATGTCCCAAAAGCTGACCTCGAGCGCGGTGGCTTTGGTAAAGCGGGTTTGCAAGTTTGCCCAGCGTGGGCTTGTGCTGGGGGTATCACCTAGTCGGCGTGCAACGGCCTTATCCAACATTTGACCCACGGTTTTGCAAACGGTCTGATAGTCATCGCTGGCATAAGTGGCGATCCAGTCACCATAAGGCGTGTCGGCGGTGTGTTCAGCCCCAAGACGGGTCCCGATTTCGCCGTAGCCAAAGACGCAGGGGGCGAGGGCGGCCATTAAATCAAGAAAATCGCCTTGTAGGCCCGCATCCAGAACATAACGCGTATAGGCTAGATTTTCGGCTTCTTCGGCTGCATGAAACAACATGTCCTCGGAAATACCTTCTGCGGCACAGGTCTGGATATGCAGGGCCATTTCGTGATTGACCAGCGCGTCCACGGTTGCCGCGCAGATTTTCATCTCGTCTAGCGTTTCCGATTTCACCACACCCAGAGACCATGCTCGTGAAAAATGGATCAGAAAGACGTAGTCTTGTACCAGATAGTGCAAAAACGCTTGTCGGGGCAGTTCGCCGGTTTGTAATCCCCGCACAAAACTATGGTGGGTGTAGTGGTCCCATGTCGGCCCCGCGCCACCCTTAAGGGCGGCGAAGGTTGTACCATAATCTAGCGCAGTCATTTGGCAGTGACGTCGATTGCGATGTCGGACACTGGATGCACAGAAGGGATCATGCCTGAAGCGTGTAAAAAGGTCTCAAACGTTTCATAGCGCCCTTGGTCCATGGCCGTGGGGCGCAGGGCAAATCGTGGTAATGTATCGACCCATGCGCGGGCGTTTAGCTCGTCTTGTAACTCGGTTGAGGTGCCGGAAAAGAGCTCCCAACTTTTTTGCGGGTGGTTCACCATGTATTGTGTTGCCAGTTCAGTTGCCGCGAGGAACCGTGTGATCATGTCAGTATCCATGGAAGTCGAGTTGGCAACATAGATCAGTTCGTCATAAGGGGGCAGGCCCTCTTCTTCGACGTAGAAACATTTGCCTTCTACGCCTTCGATCTCCATTTGGTTCAACTCAAAGTTCCGATAGGCACCGATAACAGCGTCAACTTGACCGGACATGAGCGACGGTGACAGGGACCAGTTGACGTTGACCAACTCAACATCCTGTAAAGTCATGTCGTATTTATTCAAAATAGCAGACAGAACGGTTTCCTCGACGCCGCCCACGGAAAAGCCAATTTTCTTTCCACGCAGATCTGCAGGGGTTTTGATAGGTCCGTCCTCAAGCGCGAGGAGGCAATTCAAGGGGGTCGCAACCAAGGTGCCAACCCGTTTCAGCGGCAGACCTTCGTGGATCTGTAGATGCAATTGTGGCTGATATGAAATTGCTAGGTCGGCTTGGCCTGCAGCGACCAGTTTTGGTGGATCAGATGGGTCTGCGGGGGCGATGATTTCGACTTCGAGATTTTGATCGGCGAAGTAACCCAGCTCTTGTGCGACAATGACGGGGCCGTGGTCAGGGTTGACGAACCAATCCAGCAAAAGTGTCATTTTATCTTGGGCGACGGCAGGTGCGGCCATCAGGGCCAGAGCGGCGGTAAGGGGTATGAGTTTCATGCGGGGGTTTCCTTTGTCGTATTATGTTTGTGCGGGCGCGGCGTCGCCCATTGCGATTAAACGAATGTCACCGTCCCAATAGCGCTGCAGCTTGCGTGCGGCTTGCCAGGCGCGCAGGCCCGAACGGCAGGTCAGTATTGCGCATTGGCCGGCTTGAGGGCGGGGCTGGATGGTGTCGAAATCCTCGACGACATAGCGTAGTGCAGCAGGGGTTATGGGGGTTGGGGCCTCTTCAATGCCACGCAGGTCGACGACGTAATCCTTTGGTTTTACGGCTTGAGGTGCGATGAATTCCAAAGTGGTGCTCGGTTCTGGCGCGCCATCAAACCGAAACCCGCTGTTGCGATATGTTTTGAGGTCTATGCTGATCAATTGCCCAAGGGGCGAGGGGGTGGTGCCAAGCAAAACGGCAAGCGCCATTTGTGCTTGATAGGCCCCGATTGTACCGACGACTGGCCCCATCACGCCTGCTGTGGCGCAGGTGGCAAGGCGGTTTGGCAGGTCAGGGAACACCGCGCGGATCGAGGGGGCTGTGGCGCAAAATCCACCGACATAGCCGCCAAACTCAAGGACCGAGGCAGAGATGAGTGGTGTGTTCTGGCGCAGACATTCATCCGACAAGATATAGGTTACCGCAAAACTATCGGCACAGTCCAAAACGATATCGGCAGAGGCAACCAATGCGGGTGTGGTCTGTGGGTCAAGCGTTGTGATAAGCGGGTCGAGCGTGACTTCGCTGTTGAGCAGTGTCAGGTGGTCACATAGGGCACGCGCCTTAGGCTGGCCGGCATCGGTTTCGGCAAAGGCCGTCTGGCGGTGAAGGTTGCTGAGCTCAACTGTATCCGGATCCACGATGGTGATCCTGCCCACTCCGGCCCCTGTCAGATATTGGGCGACGGGGTGACCCAGCCCACCAGCCCCGATGATGAGAGCATGGGCCGAGGTCAGTCGGGCCTGACCTGCCACGCCGACCTCAGGTAAAATTGTTTGTCGGGTATAACGGGTCATCTTGTGGCCGCAATCCAGTTGCGAACCCGCTGTTCAGGGTCTGCATTCAAGGTGATATCGGTCACGGCACTCACCACATCGGCGCCTGCGTCAAAAGCCCCTTGGGCACGAGCCACGGACATTCCACCGATGGCAATTAAGGGCGTGTCGCCGATGCGTGTTTTCCAGGATGTGAGTTTGTCTACCCCCTGTTGTTCCCATTTCATCTGTTTGAGGATGGTGGGATAAATGGGCCCCAAGGCAATGTAATCAGGGGCCAATGTCAGTGCGCGTTCCAGCTCAGCCTCGTCATGGGTGCTGATGCCAATTCGAATACCAGCTTTGCGGATGGAGGCGATGTCGGCGGTGTCGAGGTCTTCTTGGCCAAGGTGAATGTAATCACAGCCGGTATCGATGGCGATTTGCCAATAGTCGTTTACCACAAGGGTTGCATGTGCCGCTGCACATAGGTCGCGGGCTGTGCTGATTTCACGTGTTAGGGTCTGAATATCGGTATTTTTGATCCGCAGTTGGACCAGTTTAATGCCCAAAGGCAGCAGACGTTTCAACCAATCTGTGGTGTCGAAGATCGGGTAAAATCGGTCAAGTTTTGTACCGTGTAAGGTCATGAGAGAAAGGCCTTGCCTAGGAGGGGGGTTGAAGGGGCGGCCATATCGCGGGCCTCCATCGGGTCTGCGGCATGGGCCATCTGACCGGCAGTGATAGCGGCGGCAAAGGCTTGGGCCATTTGTGCTGGATCGCCCGCCTTTGCGACAGCCGTGTTGAGGAGCACCGCATCATAGCCCAGTTCCATTGCCTGAACCGCGTGGCTGGGCAGGCCGATACCTGCATCCACAACCAAGGGGATATCCGGGAAATGTGCCCGCATTGCACGCAGACCAAATAGGTTGTTCAATCCCTGACCCGACCCAATCGGTGCCCCCCATGGCATCAGGACTTCGCAACCGGCATCGACCAGTTTCCCCGCAACGACCAGATCCTCGGTCGTATAGGGAAAGACCTGAAAGCCGTCGTCAGATAGAATGCGCGCGGCCTCGGTCAGGCCAAAGACATCCGGCTGCAGAGTGTCTTCTTCGCCGATCACCTCAAGTTTGATCCATTTGGTCCCAAAAATTTCACGGGCCATATGGGCCGTGGTGACAGCCTCTTTGACGGTGTGACATCCGGCGGTGTTGGGCAGGATATGCACGCCGAGATTTTGGATCAGGGCCCAGAAATCCTGTCCTGCACGGTCTTGCCCACTTTCACGACGCAGCGAAACAGTGGCGACGCTGGCACCTGATCGCTGAAACGCATCTGATAAAATCGCAGGTGACGGATATTGGGCTGTGCCTAGCATAAAACCATTTGCAAGATGAGTGCCGTAAAACGCGCGCATCACTCACCCTCCCTGCATTGGAGCGAGAACTTCGATTTGGTCGCCATCTGACAACGTATGCTCGGCACGCAGCGTGGCCGGGACAAATGTCCCGTTGACAGCAGTGGCCACTGTGGCAGCGCCATAGTTGTTTTCATCCAGCAATTGGGCAAGGGTTGTCGCCTTGCTGAGCACGGTGGCGCCATTAAGTTGCAGTTTCATCCATTACCTCGGGGGTTGTGCTGTCAAAAATTACCTCGGCAACCATGCGGGCGAGGGCGGGAGCCAGTAAAAACCCATGTCGATATAGGCCATTGGCTTGGATCAAATTGCCAGACCTGCGAATGCGCGGCTGGTTGTTGGCAAAGGCTGGGCGGTTGTCGACACCGGTTTCTAGTATCTCAGCTTCTCCAAACGCTGGGTTTAGGGCATAGGCTGCGCTGAGCATTTCAAGTACAGAGCGGGCCGTGATATGGTGACTGCCCAGACCTTCGATCATGGTGGCGCCCAGCATAAAAATCCCATTGCCGCGCGGTACAATATAGATTGGAATGCGGGGGTGTAGCAGACGAATAGGGCGGTTTAGGCTGATATCGGGGCAAGACAGGATCAGCATCTCTCCCTTGACGGCGCGCAAATCGGTGAGGGTGTCTTTGGCGGCAAAGCCGCGACAGTCGACGGTTATGCCCTGCGTTGCATGTGTCATCGGGTCAGCATCTTGCGTGACAAAACTCACCCCTGCCTCGACAAGAGATTGACGTAGGTTCGTAAGGGCTGCGCGCGGAGCGAGATGTGCCTCGGTTGGGAAATACAGACCCTTGGAAAAACGACCGGCGAGATCTGGTTCAAGTTGGGCGATTTCACCTGCGCCGACCTCTTGGAACGCGCTGGTGCGGCGGCCAAAACGGCGTAAGTCAGCATGGTCGCGGGTTGGGGAAATCACTAAGGACCCACAGTGATGAACCGTTTTGGTTTTGGCTTGCCACCAGTCGGCGGCCTCTTGGCCGAGGCGTATTACGGGTTCTTCGGCACTCTCACCCTCACAATAGGGGGCGAGCATACCGCCGGCCCACCACGAACAGCCATGTGGGCCAGGTGCGCCTGCGCGATCATAAAGCGTAACACGTGCGCCGCGATCAATCAGGTTTCGGGCCACGCATAGACCTGCGACACCGCCCCCTATTACTGTGACATCAAACATATCAGTCCCACATCGCATGAAAATGATGGACTGGGCCGTGACCGGCGCCGATATCCAACTGATCGGCTGCTCTGATCGCTGCATGCAGGTATCTATGGGCCTGCGTGACGGCCTCTACAAGGCTGAGCCCCTTGGCCAGGTTGGCGGCAATTGCGGCGGAATAGGTGCAGCCGGTCCCATGGGTGTTACGCGTTGCGATACGGGGTGCACTGAGCGCGGTTGTGCCCTGTGCGTCTAGCAACAGGTCTGTGCAGGTCTCACTTGTGCCATGACCGCCTTTTATCAATACGGCCTTAGCGCCCATGGCTTGCAAAGCGGTTGCTTGGGCTGTGTTGGCGGTTTCCGATTGGGTGTCTTGATGACTGAGCAGAGCAGCAGCCTCGGGTAGGTTGGGTGTTAAGAGATCTGCCAATGGCAGGATATGCTCTTTCATTGCTGCTATCGCAGTTTCTTGCAGCAGGGCATCGCCAGATTTGGCGATCATTACCGGGTCAACAACCACTGGGCCGTCAAACCCTCGTAAGGCATCAGCGACACAGGTGATAATTTCAGGAGAGAAGAGCATGCCGATCTTGATGGCGTCGGGTTTTATGTCTGACAACACAGCTCTGATCTGGGCGTGTACGACATTGGTGGGAATTTCATGCAGGGCTGTCACTGAGGTGGTATTTTGCGCGGTGACCACGGTCAGTACAGATGCGCCAAAAACACCGTTTGCACTGAACGCTTTTAGATCGGCTTGAATGCCCGCACCGCCGCCGCTGTCGGATCCTGCGATTGTGAGTGCTTTTGCTACCATTGCCCACGGCCTTTTCGTTGCTGCGGGCGTAACGATGGTGGAAAGCGGGCGTAGGTGCAGCATGTGCACAAGACAAATATGACCCGTTCCCTCCGCCGGTATTGCCCGGATCAGGTTCGACGGGTCGATGCATGCATCTCTCAGCCCAAGGGCACCCCGACGGATTTGTTTAATGCTAAACAAAATATATCGCGGGCACAAGGGCTGCGTGGTGTTGGGTGTTTATTCATGTGTGAGAACACCACCACGCAAAAGGCGCCGCGCGGTGGTGTTCTTTGTTTAGGTGCTGTGTTCCGCCATGACATCGTCCAACCAGCCGATGCGCATTTCTGGGATCGAGGTCAACAACTTGTCTGTATAGGCATCAAACGGTGGGTTCAGTACCTGACGTTTGGGGCCGTAACGTACCAAGTTCCCTTGGTGCATGACTGCGATAGAGTCCGCAATGGCTTTGACCGTGGCCAAATCGTGGGTGATGAACAAATAGGCCACGCCTTCGCGCTCTTGCAGGTCAGCAAGTAGCTTGAGGATGCCTTCGGCGACGAGGGGGTCTAGGGCACTGGTGACCTCGTCGCAGATGATCACTTTGGGTTTTGCAGCCAAGGCCCGCGCAATACAGACACGTTGTTTTTGGCCACCGGATAGCTCAGCCGGATAACGATCTGCGAAATCCACAGGCAGCTCGATGGCGTGTAGCAGTTCTTCAATACGCGCCTGTCGTTTTGCGCCCCTTAGACCAAAGTAAAAGGTTAGGGGACGGCCGATGATTTGACCCACAGTCTGGCGCGGGTTCATGGCGACATCTGCCATTTGATAGATCATCTGGATCTCGCGCAGTTGTTCGCGGGATCGTTGGGTTTGTTTCGGCGGAAGTGGCGTATTTTCAAAGACGACATTCCCGATACGCGGGGGCAAAAGACCGGTGACCACGCGCGCGAGTGTTGATTTCCCCGAGCCAGACTCGCCAACGATGGCCAGCGTATGGCCAGGATCGAGAGACATGTTGATTGATTTCAAAATGTCGATCTTGCCGTAGCCCGCTGTGACATTGCTGATGTCTAAGACAGGTTTCTCCGTTGCGGGTTTTTCTTCGTGTTGTGCCGAGCGCACCGATAAAAGTGCTTTGGTATAGTCTTGTTGAGGGTCGTTGATAATCTGATCAGTCGTGCCTTTTTCCACCATTTCGCCGTGGCGCAGCACCATGATTTCATCCGAGATCTGCGCCACAACGGCCAAATCATGGGTAATATAAAGTGCGGCGACATTGGTGATTTTGATGGCGTGCTTGATGGCTGCCAGAACTTCGATCTGGGTGGTGACATCCAGTGCGGTCGTGGGTTCGTCAAATACGATCAGATCAGGTTTAGGACACAGAGCCATGGCGGTCATAACCCGCTGCAACTGTCCGCCTGATACTTGGTGCGGATAGCGATCACCGATGGTTTCGGGCGAAGGCAGGCCAAGGGCTGTGAACAGCTCGACCGCACGGGTGCGTGCCTCATGTGCTGACATAAGACCGTGTTCCAATGTGGCCTCGATCACCTGATCAATCAGTTTGTGTGCAGGATTGAACGAGGCGGCGGCGGATTGGGCAACATAGCAGACTTCCTTGCCGCGCAATTGGTTTAAGACACCGCGTTTTGCTTGTGCGATATCGCGACCATTCAAGATCACCTGACCCGCACTGGTGTGCAGCTTCCCGCGTCCATAACCCATAGCGGACATACCGATGGTGGATTTCCCCGCCCCGGATTCCCCAATGAGGCCCATTACCTTGCCTTTTTCCAGATCAAAGGAGACGCCTTTGACGATTTTGAGCAAAGGTGATGTGCCTTCGACGGCGATTTCCAGATCGCGAATTTTCAGGAGTGTTTCGTCAGACATCTTTGCCTCCCTTTAGGCTGCTGGTCAGGTTCAACACCCAGTCGGCAATCATGTTGATTGAAATAGCAAGCACTGCGATGGCACCAGCGGGGATCAGAGCCGCGGGAATACCAAAGGCAATACCGTCCTTGTTTTCTTTGACCATACCACCCCAGTCTGCTGCAGGTGGTTGAATGCCAAGACCAAGGAAGGAGAGCGCTGATAGAAACAGCACCATGAAAATAAAGCGCAAACCAAGTTCTGCGACCAGTGGTGACAAAGCGTTCGGCAGGATTTCACGGAAAATCACCCAAAGGCGGCCTTCGCCGCGTAGACGCGCAGCTTCGACAAAGTCCATTACAGCGATATCAACCCCAACAGAGCGCACCAGTCGAAAGACGCGCGTGCTGTCTAGGACGCCCATAACAACCACAAGCGTGAGCACGCTGGGCGCCAGAACGGATAGGATGACCAGCGCAAGGATCAGTGTAGGAATCGCCATAAGTAGATCGACAAGACGCGAGAGAGTTTGGTCGATCCAACCTCCAAAGGCAGCCGCAGACAGGCCGAGCATCGTGCCCATGCTAAAGGACAAGATCGTGGCCAGTGCCGCAATCCCTAAAGTGACGCGGGCACCGTACATCAGCCGGCTGAGCAAATCACGGCCCAGGGTATCTGTGCCCAGCCAGTGCTCTGAGGACATGGGTTCCCAGACGTCCCCGACAATTTCTGTCATGGAGTAGGGGGCAAGGAGGGGGGCAAACACGGCCATGATCACAATGGTTGCCGTTATGATCATCCCGATAAGGGCATTGAGAGGAATAGAAGTTTTCATTGTGTCGCCCTTACTTTGGATGCCGCAGGCGCGGATTGGTGAGCAGGGCAGTGATGTCGGCCACTAAATTGAGGCCAATAAAAATGGCGGCAAAGATCAGTCCACAGGCCTGAACCACAGGGATGTCACGTTTTGAGACGTGGTCGACCAGATACTGTCCAAGGCCGGGATAGACAAAGATAACCTCTATCACCACCACACCCACGATCAGATATGCAAGGTTCAGCATCACCACATTGACAATGGGCGCAATCGCATTGGGGAGGGCATGGCGGTAAATGATCTTGAATGATGACAGCCCCTTAAGCTCCGCAGTTTCGATATAGGCGGATTCCATCACGTTTAAGATTGCAGCGCGCGTCATACGCATCATATGCGCCAGAACCACTAAGGTTAGGGCCATCGCAGGAAGGGCCATCGCGTTGAGGCGGGCAAAAAATCCCATGCCATCGTAAACTGAGGCCACCGAGGGAAAGAGTGGAATATTCACAGCGAAGATTAGGATCAGTACGTAGCCGATGAAAAATTCGGGTAAAGAAATAGAGGCCAGGGTGGTGGCGGAAATGAGTTTATCGGGCCAGCGGTCACGATAACGTACGGCCAATAAACCAAGAAAAATAGCTAAAGGTACGGACATCACGGCTGCAAATGCCGCTAGGAACAGGGTGTTTATCAAACGCGATGTCATTGACTCTGCAATGTCACGACCATTGGTGAGCGCCGTTCCGAGGTCGCCTTGTATAATGCCACCTGCCCAGCTGAGATAACGACTGAGCGCGGGGTCGTTCAGGCCCATTTCAGTCCGTAGATTTTCCAAGGCTTCGGGGGTTGCAGATTGGCCTAGAATGTTCTGCGCGACGTCGCCAGGCAGAATTTCAGTGCCGATAAAGATCACTACGGACACGGCCCACAGGATCAAGAGGCTCAGCGCAAGGCGCTGAGCTATCATCTTTATCAGATCAGATGGCATGGTGTTAGGCTTTCAACCAACACTTGATGGTTGCCATACCATTCATCATGGTTTGAGCTGGATCATCGTACCAGCCTTCCACTTCGCTGCGTGTGCCTTCAACCCAGTTTGCGAACATTGGGATCATGGCGCCACCTTCGTTGTTCACCATTACACTCATGTCGCGGTACAGACTTGTACGGGCCTCTGGATTTGTTTCTACGCGTGCTGCAAGCAGTTTCGCGTCGAAATCGTCACGACGGAAATTGGTGTCATTCCAGTCTGCTGTTGACAGATATGCAGTGGAGTACATCGCATCTTGCGTTGGACGACCACCCCAATAAGAGGTGCAGAACGGCTGTTTGTTCCAAACTTCAGACCAGTAACCGTCGTTTGGTTCACGCTTGATTTCGATCTGAATACCAGCGGCTTGTGCGGATTGTTGGAACAGCTGCGCTGCGTCAACCGCACCGGGGAAAGACCCATCTGCAGTGCGCAGGACGATTGGGCCATCATGACCAGAGGCTTTATAGTGTGCAGCCGCCTTTTCGGGATCATAAGTCCGCTGTTCGATGTCGCCAGAGAACAAAGGATACGCGCTATTGATTGGCGTGTCGTTCCCGACGCTGCCGTGACCGAATAGGATGCTGTCGACCATTTGCTGGCGGTCGATTGCATATTTCAGTGCAAGGCGCAGGTCGTTGTTGTCAAACGGCGCTGTGTCACAGAACATGTTGAACACATAATGCCCGGGTCCGCCGGCTGAGTGGATGTCGATTTGTGGATGACGCTCAATCAGACCCGCAATCTTTGGTGGCACGCGGTTGGCAATATGAACCTGACCGGATTGCAGCGCGGCGATGCGGGCGGTGTCGTCGGCAATAACCAGCAGTTCAACAGCATCGACATGACCACGGCTGTCATCCCAGTAATCGGCGAATTTTTCGAAGGTATAGCGAACGCCATGGTCAGCCTGAACAACTTTGTATGGGCCAGTACCGATGCCTGCGTCTGGGGCATCTAGGCCGCCGTTCGGCTGGATAACCAGGTGATAATCGGCCAGAAGATATGGTAGATCTGCGTTCCCATCCGCGAGAGTAATGACGACTTTGCCATCAACATCTTCGATGGTGTCGATACCGCGTAGAATACCTAGGGCACCTGATTGAGACGTCTCGTCGGCGTGGCGGCGCAGAGTGGCAACAACATCTGACGCCGCTAGGGTGGCACCATTGTGGAAGGAAATGCCTTCGCGGATTGTAAAGGTCCAGACCTTTGCATCCGCTGAGGATTCAATCGCTGAGGCCAGGCGCATAACGAGACTGCCGTCGACGTCTACTTCTACCAGGTAGTCGCCAAAATGTTTAAGAACAACAAGTGTCGTGTCATTGGTTGAGCGTGCAGGATCAAGGCTGTCAGTGGATTGACCACCAGAGATTGCCACTTTGAACGTGCCGCCTTTTTGCGGGGTCGCGGCGCGAGCAGCAGTACCGAGGAAGCTGCCTGCCATTGCGGTGGAGGCACCTAGCGCAGCAGCGCGAGACATAAACGCGCGACGGTTCAGCGCACCTGATGCAGCCATGGCGGCCAGTTGCTTGAGATCTTTAGTCATTGAGTGACTCCCTGAAGTCTATTTTATTATTCATTGGTCTGTGCGGATTTTTCATCTGGGGCGCGACGGATTTTGTCTTGAAAGATTGTCTCATGGACAAGGGTGTCTCCGTCCCAGGCTTTGAGGGTTTGATGAACCACAAAGTGGTCTTTTTGCCCCCACATGCGCGCAACCGTTTGGGTGCGTACATCAAATGGAATGTCTGTTTCACTGCGGCCAAGAGTGCGGTCCCATGTCATCTCAACATAAGCCGAGGCCGGGTCGTTTGGTGTTATGCTCCATGTTTCGGACATTGCACTATGGATAGTCAAGCCATTCTCGAGATCTTGAACGATGCCGTGATTGCCTGCGATGTTTAGGGTGATTTTGCCCGTTTCATCAGAAATTTCACGTGTTTTCATCTCGGTAGGCGATTGTAAGGTTTTATAGGGTCGCGCCTTTGTTTGCGTGGGGGCTGCAAAGCTACAGGTTTTGGGGGTTGGTGAGCCACTGTAGCGCGGTAAGCTCAGTGTGCCGGCGGTTAACCTGAGTGAAAAAGCGCGACCTTCGGGCCAGCAATAGGGCCAATAGCTATTGGATATCGAAAGGCGCAACTTGTGACCGGCGGGCAAACGATATGCGCAATGATCTAGCGTGATGGTGACCTGATAGGGTTGGTCGGGAGCCAAATCACATGCGTTGTCAAATCCGTCGCGATGGCGCAAGTTTAGGAGCCCAAGACTGATTAGCGCTGAGGTGCCATCAGGGGCCACATCGCACAGACGCAGGATAATCTGCGCATGAGGCTGGTCGCTTGCAACGGTGAGTGTGGCACTGGGAGACCCCAGCAAAGTCCAGTCCTGATCCAGAGGGGTGCTGTCAAAACAGGACGATATGGTATCATCGTGGTGTTGGTTGTCTGGTAGTTCACCGGGGCCAAAGCCAAAGGGGAAGTACTCGCCGCTATTGCGGCCACAGGCCAAGTCACCGGTGACTTCGATGTCAAAAGCTGCGGCTTGGTCTTGTAAGCAATGCGCTGCTAGGGACAGGGTCGTCTGGGTGATGTCAGGGGATGGCCATTGATCAAAGGCCAACCATGTGCCCGGGCGATGATCTAGGCTGGGATGTGGTGGTACACTGTCCATTACGTATGCGCGATAGGCAGGGTCTTGGTCTGCCCCGTTGTCAATATTTTTCAACCAGCGATCCCACCAACGCAGGGCGATACCAAAATAGTCGATCGCAGGACTGATCGGACTGACATGTGGGTACTTGTGGCCCCAGGGTCCAGCGATTCCCTGCACCGGTGCAGATAAATTTTCGGTTAGATGTGCCATGGTATTGCGATAGCCATCTTGCAATCCACCAATCGCAAGCGTGGTGGCCTTGATTGATGAATAATCTTCGCACACCGAGCCATGTTCCCAATAGGCGTCACGATTGCTGTGGGTGATCCACTTTTTCGCAAGATTTGGCGTGTTTTTCAATCTCTCTAGCCAGATGTCACGCCAGTTCTCGCCGACAAGATCAGGATCTGGAGGGGTAGACAACCAAGACATAGCTGTCGCGGCCCAGCCGATATTTTCACCTAACTGAATGCCGCCTTTATAATGGATGTCATCGGCAAACCGATCAACGGTAGACCCGATGGTGATCACTGCTTTAAGCGCATCAGGTGCCCGGGCCGCAATTTGTAGCCCGTTAAACCCACCCCAGGAGATGCCTTGGATGCCAACGGCCCCGCTGCACCATGACTGGGAGGCGATCCAGTTGATGATCTCAACCCCGTCGTCAATCTCTTCGAGCGAGTATTCGTCATCAAACAAACCGGTACTGTCGCCACATCCACGTCGATCAACGCGCATGCTGACATAGCCGTGTTCAGCAAAATGCAAGTGCATCGCATGATCACGCGCAGCTGTGCCATCCGTTTTGCGGTAGGGAAGGTATTCCAGTATTGCAGGCAAAGGTGTTGAATGTGCAGTTTCCGGCATCCAAACACGGGCGGAAAGAACGGTATCATCCGACAGAGGAATTCTCATGTCTGGTATGATTGTAACGTCTTGATTCTTAGTGCCGGTCACGAAATCGAAACTCCCCTGACCGCATTTGGCACAAATGATAGGCTTGATGCTACCGTTTCGGGGGTATCATTTTGTGTTTTTTATTTTTGTGACCCAAAATGCGTAAGAAATAGCGAGATTGGCGACCAGATCATGACTTTGGTCTCTATTCTTTAGATGGCGCTGATGCTTTGGTGCGGCAATCTGATCCGAATCCAAGCTGTATCCATCAGTCTGTGCGGTGCAACGGCCTATTGCACCTGACGTGGGTTTAACGCCTGGCCCGAGAGATTGGGCCGAAACGTGATATGTGACAGCATTCGCAAAGCATGCGCAGCCAATAGACCCAGAAGGATACCGCCAAAAATCGCTACAATATCTGTCTGTAGAGGGCTGAGTGTAACATCTATCTGGGCTAAGATATTTGGCATGATGCTTTCCGGCACGAAACGGTGCAGCAGGTAAATTGGAAAGGCGCCCTGCGCGACGAGTGTGATTGTGCGGGTCAACCATCTAGAGGTGCTGATGTGCGGCAACTGGATGTGAGATACTGATAAAAGCAGGCCACACAGTGCCAAGAGGCTCATGTATTTGACCCATCCACCGTACCAATTGCCACCCAGATAAGCAGCCATTGGCATAATCACAGAGGCAGCCGCGATAACAACCAATCGCTGGGTCAGTGTTTGTGCAGTGGTGATGCACCAACCAAGAGCAAAGAGGTAAAAGACCCATGGTACGGAAAACTGTGATCGCCCACTGCGTATAGGCCAAATTTCGGGGATCACAACACGCATAACGATGGCAAGTGCCAACAGGGCTAAGCCTACGACAAAGGGATTTTTGGCAAGAGCTGAGCGTGCGAATGGCAAAGTGAACAGGAGCAGAATAAGCACGGTCATCTGCATATAGGCTTCGACGAACCAGTATAGATAAGGCAGCATGAGGTGGGTTTCTGGTGACGTCACACCGAAATTTCCGATCAAAAAGACCGAGGCCCACGGGACCTGTTGCCAGGCCAGCGCATAACCCGCAACAATTGCGAAATAAGGCCATAAAACACGCAACGTCGGCTGTAGAAATGGCCAAATTTGTCCTTGGACCAATGCGCTTGTGCGATGTTCGGCGACGCTCATTCCTAAGAGGATCACCATAGCAGCTGCGCCGCCATAGACGGGTAGGCTGGTTTGGTGGGCAACAACAACGGCAATGATCGCGAGGGCGCGTGCCAGGATCGGCATCGGCAGGCTGGGTCGTGCAGGTTTTGCCTGCGCAAGTTGTGCGATGGACATGTGCTCCCAGCCGACGGGCAACCCTTTGAGCTGTTTCTCAAGTGTGAGTGTGAGTTCAACATGACGCAACGAGTCGCCGCCAAGGGACTTAAAACTGTCACTATGAGATACGGGCTGGGGCGCAAAAATTTGCGCAAAACTGCTTAGGATCGCAGGAGGGTCATTGGGTGTGTTGTGCGCAGAACGTGACTGGGTTTGCTGTTTAAGTTTGGGATAGTTGATTTTGCCGCTGGCGTGGCGGGGCAAGGCGTCACATGTGGTGACTGATATATGTGACCGGCCAATCCCTGCGCGTTCTGCGGTGAGGTTTTGCAGCGTGGTGATAACGTTGCTGTCGTGATCAGGGGTATTTTGTGCGGCAACGTGGATTGTGGCGTCATCACCCCAAACGGCAGCGTCATAGCCTGCAGTCTCTAACGCGCGTTCTAATGCATCATGGCCTATGCGAATGCCGGCGATTTTTGACATGCGTGACAGACGACCGGTGATGCGCAGTAAGCCATTCTTGTCACGGGTGGCCAGATCGCCGGTGGCCAGTTCGGTCAGCTCATGGCCGCGTATCAGGTCGGTGGCACCTTGTGCATAACCCATCATCACGTTTGGACCGCGATAGATCAGCTCTCCTTCGTTGGGGGAGGACGCGCCAGAGGAATCGCGCAGCAGGATTTCACCTCCGGGGATAGGCTGACCAATGGAGTTCGGATGTTCCGCAGCACGAGCAGGGGGGAGATAAGCGATGCGCGCGGTGGCTTCGGTTTGGCCGTACATCACAACAAAGCGGCCCTGTTTTTGTTCGAACCTCGTTGCCCAGCGTTGTACCGCCTCTGGAGGCATGGCGCCGCCTGCGACAGTCATGCAGGTGATGCTGTCTGGCAGCCTGTCACTTAATCCTGCGGAATCGAGCATGGCAAAATGATGCGGAACACCGGCTAGGCTAGTCGCACCCGAGTCTGCGAGTTCGGTTGCAAAGCCCTCGTCTAGGATTGAACCTTGCGCCAGCCACAGACTTGCGCCCTGCGCCAGATGCGAATGAAGCACGGATAACCCATACGAGTAATGTAGGGGCAAAATCAAAGCAGCGCGATCGGTTGGAGTGATTTCCAAGTAATTTGCGATGGCCTGTGCATTGGATTTCACGGCCTCGTGGCTAAGACGTACGCCTTTGCCTTGGCCGGTGCTCCCCGAGGTTTGTAAGACGAGTGCCAAGTCCGGATGGATCGGGGTTGGGTTGACACAAGACACAAACCGACGACGTTCGGCGAGTGTGCGAAAAGCGGCTGCAGGACGAAACCGGTTAATCAATGCGCTGCTGAGTGTGGTGCTGCAGGTGGGCAAGGGCATCACCGCGTGCCCGGCACTGAGGGCGGCAAGGTAGGCAGCGATTGCTTCGATGCTTGCGTCCATTTCAACGGCGATCAGACCGCGTTGTTTGGGAAGCCGGTGGGTCATCTGTTCTATACGATCTGCGAGCTCGGCATAGGTGAGCACCGTATCGCGGGTTATCAAACATGGGTTGTCCGCAAAGTCGCGCAAATTCGATAAACTGAACACAAGTATTCCCCTAATATTTAGGAAGCTGGGTATAGTTCATGATAATTTTTGTAAAGTATTTGCGGATTCATTTTTTTCACAGTTTTTTGAAGTGTGCCAGATACTGGCTATCGATTTGGGAAACCCTCTTGTGCGCCTGATATTTGTGCAAAAATAGATTTTCATCTTGTAAATTTGAGCAATTCAAGTAATTATGCAATTGTATAATTAAGTGGAGTAAGTGCTATGCCAGCTGTAACGCCGTTAGATGCACCCCAACCAAAATTCAAACGTGAACCTGCTGAGATCCGTAAAGAGGCATTGATTTCGGCAACGCTTGCGTTGGTTGGGGAGCGGGGTGTGCGGGGGGCAACGGTTCGTGCAATTTCAGAGCGAGCTGACGTCACGCAGGGGCTGATCCGGCACTATTTTAGATCCAAAGAAGATCTTATTTTGGCGGCTTACGACCATCATATGACACAGATGACAGAGATAACGGCGCAGGCTGACCTGCCTGCAAAATCTCCGGCGCAGGCGCGATTGGTGGCTTTTGTCATCAATGGATTAAAGCCACCAGTGGCCACGTCAACATCTGTCTCGATCTGGGCGAGTTTCTTGAACAAAGTGCGCGAAGACACGCGGATGCGCGAGATCCACCAGAAAACTTACTTTGAATTTCGCGACCGCTTTGAGGGCTTGATCAAAGACACTTACGAGGAAGCAGGGCGCGTGGTCTCTGCTGCGCAGTTGCGCAGATATGCTATTGCCTGCAACGCCGTATTGGACGGGTTGTGGATGGAGGAAGGCGCATTGCCCGAAGCGTTTTCTGAGGGAGAATTGCCAAGCATCGGCCTAGAGGCCGTGGGTGCAATTTTGGGCCTGCGACTGGACAAAGAAGAGTTAAGCCAATGAGATATACAGCAATTACACAGCGTCTAAAAGGTTTGGGCGGTGATAAATGGGATCTGCACTTCAAAGCAGAAGAACTGGCTGAGCAAGGCCATGATGTTTTACGGCTCACCATTGGTGAACCGGATATTGCGACACCGGATGCGCTGATCGAGAGGGCTCACGAGGCCATGCAACGCGGTCGCACTGGCTATTCTAATGGTCGGGGTGAACCCGGTTTGCGGAACGCATTGGCCGCGCGGTATAGCGCTAAAGCTGGTCGCGAGATTACGGAAGACCAGATTATGTGCCTCCCCGGTACGCAGACCTCGTTATACACGACGATGATGGGGATCGTTGAAGCTGGAGACGAGGTTTTGGTGGGTGACCCCAACTATGTCGCATACGAGGGTTTGATCCGGGCCACTGGGGCAACAATTGTCCCTGTGCCATTGCGCGCAGAACACGGATTTCGCATGCAAGCCGATGATGTTGCCGCGCGAGTGACCCCTAAGACGCGGGCATTGTTGTTGAATACCCCGCATAACCCGACTGGGGCAATTCTGACACATGATGAGGTTGCAGCAATTGGGGCACTGGCGCGGGCACATGATTTTTGGCTGGTATCGGACGAAGTCTATGACGAGATGATTTTTGACGGAACCCCATTCACGTCGCCGCTTGATCTGCCCGAGCTCGCGGATCGAACTGTGGTGGTGTCATCAATTTCAAAATCTCATGCGGCGCCGGGGTTTCGTTCGGGCTGGTGTGTCGGGCCCGAAGAATTTACCGAAGCCTTGCTGCCGTTATCTGAAACGATTTTGTTCGGCAGCCAACCTTTCATCGCGGATATGACCGAGTTGGCCGTGCGGGATGGGTCTCCTGTTGCTGCTGGCATGTCTGCACGCTTTGCGCGACGCGCGGGTTATCTTGTGGATCGCCTTGGTGCAGAGACACGGTTGCAAGTATTGCGCCCGCAAGCGGGAATGTTTGCAATGGTCAATGTGGCTGCGACAGGGATGACGGGGTATGATTACGCACTTGACCTGCTTGAGACGCAGAGAGTTGCGGTGATGCCGGGCAGTTCCTTTGGCACAGTTTTGAATGATTGGGTGCGTTTGGCGCTCACGGTTTCCGATGAAGAGCTCGCGACAGCCTGCGATCGCATTGTTGCTCACGCCACTCTTGTGACAGGAGAAGCGGCATGAAAAGTCTCGGAGAAGCGTTGGTCGCCCAGTTGGAAGCACGCGGAGTAACCTGTGTGTTTGGCATCCCCGGTGTCCATACGGTTGAGATGTATCGTGGATTGGCACAGTCAAACATTCGCCATATCACCCCGCGTCACGAACAAGGCGCTGGCTTTATGGCGGAAGGCTATGCGCGGGCATCTGGCAAGCCGGGTGTAGCCTTTGTGATCACGGGTCCTGGGCTGGCCAATACCTTAACGGCAATGGGGCAAGCGCGCGCAGACAGCGTGCCGATGCTGGTGCTGTCTGGGGTGAATACTTTGGGTAGCTTGGGTAAGGGATGGGGGCATCTGCACGAGCTGCCAGATCAACGGGCAATGGCGCGAACTGTGGCGCTGCTGTCTGAACGTGTGGAGCAGCCTCAGGATTTATCATCTGCTTTGGATGCGGCCTTTACCCCGTTTTCGCAAGGTCGGCCGGGGCCGACACATATCGAAATTCCATTAGATGTGGCTGGCGCCGCGGCGATGGACACTGTACCTGGATCTGTTCCATCCCATCCTGAGGTGGCCCCTGAATTATTGACACGGGCAGTTGCCCTTTTAGAACAAGCGCGGCAACCGGTTATTGTCGTGGGCGGCGGTGCGCGCTTTTCTGGTTCGCAGATTTGCAAACTGGCCGAACACCTTGATGCGCCGGTGGTCCAAACCGTGAATGCGCGTGGGATTATGTTTGATCACCCTCTCAGTGTCCCTGCCAGCCCAAGCTTGGGTGCGGTGCGCCAGTTGATTGAAGAGGCGGATGTGGTTTTGGCCTTGGGAACCGAGTTGGGGCAAACCGATTATGATATGAATGCCACGGGCGAGATGCCGACGATGTCATGCATGATCCGCGTAGATTGCGACGCGGATCAGCTGACACGTCACACGGCGGAGGTCCCAATTTTAGGCGATGCTGGTCAGGTGGTCGCGGCGATCAATGCTGCGATCAGAGACAGCGGCCATGAGGGCGAGGGCGTTGCGCGGGCTGCTAAGGCACGTGAGGCGGCATTTGCAGAAATTGGTCCTGAAATGCGCGCACTCTGTGCGATTTTGGATAAGATGCGTGATACCTTGCCTGGGTCTTTGATGGTTGGGGATTCCACCTATCCGATTTATGCAGGCAATCTGTACTATGATCATGATCGCGCGGGTGGCTGGTTTAATGCAGCAACAGGATTTGGTGCACTTGGTTATGGGATACCGGCGGCGATTGGTGCGGCAATTGCACGGCCGGATGTCCCTGTGATTTGTATCGCAGGCGATGGCGGTGCGCAATTTAGCCTGCCCGAAATGATGGTGGCCGTAGATGAAAACCTACCCATCCGTTTTGTGATCTGGAACAATTTTGGCTATCAGGAAATCGCGACATCTATGCAGGCTGTGAATGTTGAAGTGGTTGGTTGCGATCCAACTCCGCCTGATTTCGAATATGTGGCTAAGTCTTGTGGCATGCCGTTTTGGCGCATTGGTCCTGATCCAGATGCTGTGGCGGCGGCGCTTGCGGCTACAACAGATGTGGCTGGCCCAACTCTTATTGAGATTCGCGCGCCCAATGTTGCGCATCAGATCACTTAAGGAATTGCCGCTTATTGCGGTTTCAAGGCTTTTTGATAGAGGTGCTTGGTTGAAAATGACCACGTAACCAAGCGCAAAATGCGCTTGCAGGTGCGGTCAGGCCACCCAGATCGGGCACCAACCAATAGGAGGCTGGTGCTGCGATTTCCGTCGGGAACGGGCGCAGCAAACGTCCGGTTTGCAATGCACGATCCACGGTGACGGCGTCACCCAGACACAGGCCCAATCCTGCCTCTGCAGCTGCATACATAGCCAACACACCTGTGAAGCCGGTTCCGCTGTGTTCTAGGTGAGAGGAGGCACCACATGCCTCAAGCCAGTGTTGCCAATCCGCTGTACTGTCTAGATGTAACAACATTTGTGAGGATATGTCTTTGGGCGTTTTCAACGGGTGGCGGTGTAAGAAATCTGGGCTGCACACAGGGAAAAATTTTACCTCAAACAGGTGTTCTGCGTTCTCAGGCGGGGTATCGGTAAATGTGATGGCGACATCGTAGGGAGCAGTACTGAATCGGATGCCCTCGCCCATTGCGACACTGCGTAGGCGAACCGAAATGTCGGGAAAACGGTCGTGAAAATCTCGTAAACGCGGCGCAAGCCATGTTGCAGCAAAACCGGATGTCACTGCGATATCTAAGGAGCCTTTGGCTTGGCCCATACCATTATGTGCATCTCGCAATGTTTCAAGCGCGGGGCGAATGGCAGCGACGTATCGCTGGGCTTCACTGGTCAAGGCAACGCCGCGCCCTTGGGTTTTGGTTAATCGAAAACCCAGCGTCGCCTCTAGGGTTTTGAGTTTATGACTGACTGCACTTTGGCTGAGGTGTACGGTTTGCGCGGCGCCGCGAACGGATCCTGTGCGGGCAAGAGCATCCAAAACAACAAGGGCAGAGAGTGGAGGTAAATTCATGCAAAATTTGCATCATTTATCGCCATATATGTCAATAGACCTGAGGAATATTGATCAATATCACATGTGGAATATCTGAATTCCGCGATCTCTCTTTGTGCAAAGGACCATAAGAATGGATGCAAGCTTTTCCCGACGCGATTTGTTGGAGCCAGCCGAGTTACGTGCGCTTAACGCGCGATCAGATCTGCGTGGTTGGACGCAGATGCTTAGTCATCTTGGTGCTATCGTGGTGTGTGTTGTTCTACATGCTTATGCTTTGGGGACCCCTTGGGTGTGGGCCACAGGATTTGGCCTAGGCGTGTTGCTGAACTTTCTTTATGCGGCGCAGCACGAGTTGTCTCATGGGACAGTTTTTGCGCACAAACGCACAAACGAGGTTTTTGGTCGGTTCATTGGGTTTTTAATGATTTTCCCGCGTGATTTTGATCAGGTTATGCATTTTGCCCATCATAAATGGACTCAAGATTGGGAGCGGGATGGAGAGCTGGTACGTGAACCTTATACGTTGCAGACCTATTTGATGTGGTTAAGCGGCGTCACCTATTGGCGCAACCGTGTGTTCGGTGTCGTACGCCGTGCGCGTGGCTTGATCATTGAACCCTATATTCGGGCAGATGAAGAGGCCAAGGTGATCCGCGAAAGTCGTATTCATTTGGCGCTGTATCTGGGGATTATAGTCGTGTCTTTTGTCATGGGCAGTTGGGCCTGGGCTACGTTTTGGATTTTGCCGATGATTCTCACAAAGCCGGTACATCAATTGCAAAATACGATTGAGCATCTAGGGCTAAGCCACGAGGATAATATCCTTGATAATACCCGCAGCACCCGCGCCAACGGTTTTATTCGTTGGTTGTGCTGGCAGATGCCGTATCATACGGCGCACCATACCTTTCCATCAGTGCCATTTTGGAAGCTGAAAGATCTAAACGCAAAGATCGAAGAGAAAATCCAAGGCGAAGTTTGGCGTATGGGTTGGATTGAGTTCCAGATTGAGGTGATCAAAAAGCTACGTCAAAAGGACGAAAGCCAATATCCGATGAATGAAGTTTGGATTGTCCCTGTGAAAGGTCGCCAAATGCGTCTGGAGGCTGAATGACTCAGTCTTTAGATGTGTATACGTCGCTTTGGGCAATGCAACCGCATGATCAAAGCGGTGTAAAATTGCCCTATGCGCAGGTTGTCGAAATGGTTGCAGACGCGGGTTACAAAGGCATGGCGCTGGATTTCGGAGCAACCTCAGTGGAGGATGTTAAACGAATCCAGCCGATGATGGCACGCGCGGGGCTGACGCCGTTTCTGGTGGATTTCCCAAAATCGATCGAAGCCCTGCGTCCAACGCTAAAGATGGCCAAGGATTTTGGCGCGCCCTTTGTGGTGGTAATTGGTCAGGTAATGCCGCTGACTGTTGAGGGTATGATCCCGGTTATCCGTTCGTGGATCGAAATGTCTGAGCATGAGGGTATGCCCATTCTGTTTGAAACGCATCGCGATTGTATCACGAACGATCTGTATACGACTCTGTGCTTATTGGATGCGGTGCCCGAGATGAGGATGTGTGCAGATCTGTCACATTATGTGGTCGGACGTGAAATGGCATGTCCACTGCGTCCGCGTGATCGCGAGCATATGAGCCGTATCTTGGCGCGCTCTGATAGCTTTCAGGGTCGGGTGGCGAGCCGATCTCAGGTGCAAATCCCGTTAGATTTTCCACAAAATCAAAAATGGGTGGAGATGTTCAAAGGCTGGTGGCGGGAAGGCTTGAGTGATTGGAAAACACGTAACGCGGATGGGACGTGTGTTTTCTTGTGCGAGTTAGGGCCGCCTGATTATGCGATCACGGGGCCAGATGGGCGGGAATTGTCCAATCGCTGGGATGAGGCTTTGGTTATCAAAGGGTGGGTCGAAGAAATTTGGGATCAAATCGGCTCATAGCTTAGCCGGGCATCTCTTCGGTGGCCATTCATATTACAATCGATGCCACTGATATGATTACCTGATTTCAAGTCTTGGCTATGCAGATGCACTGGCAATTGAAAGTAGAGTGTCGGAATTAGAAACGACAAAGGCCGAGCGGTGTTAATACCGCTCGGCCCCTTTTGTTTATGTGATCAGACAGCTTATGCGTTCAGATCAAAGCGGTCGTTGTTCATGACCTTGGTCCAAGCTGCAACAAAGTCACGGACAAATTTTTCCGCGTTATCGTCTTGTGCATAGACCTCTGCATACGCGCGCAGGATCGAGTTGGAGCCAAAGACCAGATCAGCACTTGTTGCTGTGAAGCGAACGGTACCGGATGCGCGTTCACGCAGCTCGTATGTTCCGCCTTCGACTGGGTGCCAGCTGAGATCCATGTCAGTCAGGTTAACAAAGAAGTCTGTTGTCAATTGACCAACGCGATCTGTGAAGACGCCGTGGGCGTTGTCACCGTAGTTCGCACCAAGAACACGCAGGCCACCGACCAGAACAGTCATCTCGGAAGCTGTCAGGCCAAGCAATTGGGCTCGGTCCAACATCATCGCTTCTGGTGATGCAGCGTATTCTTTCAACTGCCAATTACGGAACCCATCTGCGAGAGGCTCAAGAACAGAGAAGCTGTCTGCATCTGTTTGTGCATCAGTTGCGTCACCACGACCAGGTGTAAAGGGTACAGCCACATCAAAGCCAGCAGCTTTGATTGATTTTTCCAAACCTACAGTCCCAGCCAGAACAATCAGATCGGCAACAGAGACACCGGTGTCAGCAGAGATGGGCTCAAGAACACCCAAAACTTTCGCCAGACGCTCAGGCTCGTTACCTGCCCAATCTTTCTGTGGTGCCAAGCGGATACGTGCACCGTTTGCACCGCCACGCATGTCAGAACCGCGATATGTACGTGCGCTGTCCCATGCGGTGGTGATCATTTCAACAGCAGTCAGGCCACTGTCGGCAATCTTAGCTTTGACCGCATCCACATCATAGTCTGATGCGCCTGCTGGAACCGGATCTTGCCAGATCAGTTCTTCTGAAGGCACAAAAGGACCGTAGTAGTTTGGACGTGGGCCCATGTCACGGTGGGTCAGTTTGAACCAAGCACGTGCAAAAGTGTCGGCGAAATACTCTGGATCTGCCATGAATTTTTGGCAAATTTCATTGTAGATCGGGTCAACTTTCATCGCCATGTCTGCGTCTGTCATGACGGGCATGCGGCGTACAGATGGGTCTGTTGGGTCGACAGGTTTTTCGTCTTCTGGCATGTTAACTGGCTGGTACTGGTGTGCACCTGCAGCTGATTTGGTGAGCTCCCACTCGTAGCCAAACAAATAGTCAAAGAAGCCCATATCAAATTTGAGTGGCTCTTTGGTCCATGCACCTTCAACACCCGAAGTGAATGCATTGGTTGCTTTTGCATCTAGACCAGGGTTTGACCAGCCCAGACCTTGGCCGTGTACAGGGCAACCTTCAGGTTCTGCACCAATGTTTGCATGATCACCACCACCGTGCGCCTTACCGATCGTGTGACCACCACATGTCAATGCCGCGGTTTCTTCGTCGTTCATAGCCATACGAGCGAAGGTTTCACGTACGTGCAAAGCCGTTCTTGCTGGATCAGGATTGCCGTTGACGCCTTCTGGGTTGACGTAAATCAGGCCCATGTGAACCGCAGCAAGCGGGTTTTCCATGGTTTCTGGAACATCAAGATCACCGTAACGGTTTTCCGAAGGCGCGAGCCATTCGTTTTCAGAACCCCAATAAATATCTTTCTCTGGGCCCCAGATGTCTTTGCGACCAAAACCAAACCCGAATATTTTAAGACCCATGTGCTCGTAAGCAGCGGTTCCAGATAGGGCGATCAAATCAGCCCAAGACAGAGCGTTGCCGTATTTCTTTTTGATCGGCCACAACAAACGACGCGCTTTGTCGAGGCTTGCGTTATCAGGCCAGGAGTTCAAAGGAGCAAAGCGGATGTTGCCTGCGCCTGCGCCACCGCGGCCATCGGCCATGCGATAAGTACCGGCAGAGTGCCATGTCAAACGGGCCATCAATCCACCATAGTGACCCCAGTCCGCTGGCCACCAGTCTTGGTTTTCGGTCAGCAAAGCTTTGACGTCTTCTAGAACGGCCGCATGATCCAGTGACTTTACTGCTTCTTGATGATCGTAATCATCATCCATCGGATTCGTGCGAGTGTCATGTTGGTGTAAAATGTCTAGGTTCAGGGCCTCTGGCCACCACTTGGTGACAGAATTATCCATCGCTGTATTCCCACCATGCATTACAGGGCAGCCGCCGCCAGATTTCTGATTGCTTGTGTTTTGATCCATCTGATCTCTCCTGAGTCGGTCCTAGGGTCGTTGCAGCTTGTGAATAGTGGATTATGGCGATAGGATCTAATACAAATATCAAATTATTATCATGAGAAAAACTAATGAAGGGATTGACCCTAAAACAGTTGCGTTATTTTACTGCGTTAGCACAATACGGACATTTTGGTCGTGCCGCGGATGCCTGCTCGATCTCTCAACCTGCTTTGTCACTCCAAATCAAAGAGCTTGAGGCGATTATGGGAGGGCCGCTTGTCGAACGCGCGCCGCGTGAAGTTAGATTGACAGCATTGGGTGAAGATTTGCTTGAGCGGAGCCAAGGTATTCTGCAGCAGGTCGAAGAACTCGGCGATCTGGCGCGGCGACGGACAGGTGCTTTCTCGGGACGCTTGCGTATCGGTGTCATACCCACCGTGGCTCCGTATTTGTTACCAAGTATTATTAAGTCTCTGCCTGAGCGGTATCCCAATTTAAGGCTTGAACCAAAAGAGACGGTCACACAGTCTCTGGTGCACGAGTTACTCGCATCACGTTTAGATGTCGCGATCGTGGCATTGCCCATATCAACACCTGCTTTGCGCGAATTCGCGCTTTTTGACGAAGAGTTCTTATTAGTACGTCCGGCAAGTGACGCAGATTTGCCAATTCCAGATGCGGGTGCGCTTCCGACAATGCAATTGCTGTTGTTGGAAGAAGGGCATTGTTTTCGCGATCAAGCCTTGTCGTTTTGCGAAATAACCGGTGGGGATACGCGACCTGTTATGGAGGGGAGTTCCTTATCAACACTTGTGCAAATGGTAAGCGCTGGTATTGGTATTACCTTAATTCCAGAAATGGCACGGGCGTTTGAAACCCGTTCGGCGGATGTTTCTTTGTCACGTTTCAATGGTAAGCCGCCCAGTCGAACAATCGGGATGGTTTGGCGTAAAACAAACCCATTGAATGATGACTTGATGGCGCTGGGTGCCGTCATACGTAAAATTGCAGAGATCAACAGAGCATAAATCTAGCCTACCAGTATCAGTCAGCTTATCGATGGATGTTGTTCGGTAACTCTTGTGACAATTGGCAAATTTGCTTCACCTTAATGTGATGTTTTAAAAATAATTTCCCAAATTCAAAGAACGGCTCTAGATATTGTCCGTTACATTACACAAATTACTATACCGTGCCCTCCGAATTTAGAAAATGGACTATCTCTTATGAGAATTATCGCGCTCGTTGTGCTTTTCACGCTGGCCTTACCGATTTCACTTGTTGCTCAGCAGGGGCCGCCACCTGTGACCGCTGCGAAGCCCGTTGTTAAATCTGTCGTTGAACGCGATGAATTTACAGGCCGTTTTGAAGCAAAAGATGAGGTGATCGTCCGTTCACGGGTGTCTGGCTATTTGTATAAGTCTCATTTCGTTGAAGGAAGCATTGTCGAGAAAGATCAGTTGCTGTTCACAATCGACCCTCGTGAATTCGAGACTGCTTTGCGCCAAGCTCAAGCGCAGATTTCTGTGGCTCAGGCGACGTTTGATTTTACGTCAGAGCAGCTTGAGCGCGCGCGATCGCTGATTGGCAACGGGACCATTCCACAAAGTACGCTGGACGAACGCCGCGAGGCCTATCTATCTGCGCAAGGTGCCTTAGAAGAAGCGCTTGCGGATATGGAGCTTGCGAAGCTGAATTTAGAGTATTCGGAGATCCGTGCACCAATGGCTGGGCGGATTGATAGATCGTTTGACAGTGTGGGGAACCTTGTTACGGCAAATACAACAGAGCTCACGTCAATTGTTTCGATCAACCCGATCAACTTTTTCTTTGATATTGATGAACAATATTTCCTAACTTATTCACGGAATGCGCGCGAGCGAGGTGAACCTTTGACGCGCGGTGGCGGGGATCTAGAAGTTACCGTAACGCTTTCAGATGAACTGGCACAGACGCAGGTCGGCGTTATGGATTTTGCCGAAAACCGTATCGACGCGGAAACGGGTACGATGCGCATGCGCGCGGTGTTTGAAAACGCCGAAGAGGTGCTCGCACCAGGGTTATTTGGCACAATCACGGTACCCGGTTCTTTACCATATGAGGCAACATTAATTCCCGATCGCGCACTGGTTTCCGACCAAAATAGACGTCTGGTTATGGTCGTTGATGGTGAAGGCAAGGTTAGTCCACGACCTGTCGTTCCTGGGCCGCTGGTGGATGGGTATCGTGTCATTCGAGATGGGCTTAGCAAAGATGATGTCGTTGTGATTGATGGCTTATTACGTGCCCGCCCAGGTGGTACAGTGACGCCTGATATCGTTGAACTTCCTCCGGTCGCGGAGCAATAAATTGGGTCGTTTTTTCGTTCATCGCCCGATTTTTGCGGTCGTTCTATCGGTTTTCCTAACCATCGTTGGTGTGATTTCTTACTTTGCTCTTCCGGTTGAGCAATATCCTGAAATCGCGCCGCCCTCGGTCGTCGTGCGTGCAGTATACCCCGGTGCAGATGCGCAAACGATTGCGCAGACAGTTGCTACGCCACTTGAAGAATCTATCAATGGTATCGAGGACATGTTGTACATGTCGTCCTACGCCACAGCAGATGGATCGTTGAGTTTAACGGTTACCTTTGCGCTGGGGACTGATTTGGATCAGGCGCAAATCTTGGTGCAAAACAGGGTTGCAACTGCCGAAGCGCGCTTGCCGACAGAAGTGCGGGCGCTCGGGGTGACGACCACCAAGTCATCGCCGGATTTGATGATGGTGGTACATATTTTATCGCCCAACCAAGCGTTTGACCAACTGTATGTATCGAATGTGGCGCGTACCCAAGTCCGCGATAAGCTGATCCGGCTTGCGGGTATCGGGAATATTAACATTTTTGGCGAACGCGAGTATTCGGCGCGTGTCTGGCTTGACCCCGGGCGTCTTGCTTCATTGGAATTGACAGCTGGGGACGTGGTTCGGGCGCTTGCCGAACAAAACGTTCAAGTTTCTGGTGGATCACTGGGTGCGCCACCCAACGCCGGAGATAACGCGTTTCAAGTTGCGATCACGGCTCAAGGGCGACTGGAAGATCCAGCACAGTTTGAAAGCGTGATTATTAAATCATCCGAAGACGGGCGTATTGTTCGGGTTCGCGATGTTGCACGAGTTGAATTGGGGGCTGAATCCTATTCCACCAACTCCTATTTAAACAACAACCCAGCCGTCGCGTTGGGGATTTTCCAGCGTCCGGGATCCAACGCATTGACCACGGCCGAAGAAATCCGTGAAACGATGAAAGAGCTGTCCAGTTCTTTCCCCGAGGGGCTGGAATATCGGATCGTTTACAACCCGACCGAGTTTATCGAAGCATCGATTGATGCGGTTTATGATACGTTGTTCGAAGCTATCATCTTGGTCGTTATTGTGATCATGGTGTTTCTGCAAAGTTGGCGCACGGCGATTATTCCACTGTTGGCTGTGCCAGTATCTTTGATTGGCACCTTTGCTGTAATGTATGTGTTGGGGTATTCATTGAATCTCTTGACGCTCTTTGGCTTGATCCTTGCTATTGGGATTGTGGTTGATGATGCAATTGTGGTTGTCGAAAATGTCGAGCGTAATATCGACGATGGGCTTGCCCCCCTTGCGGCTGCGACCCGCACAATGGACGAAGTCCAAAGCGCGATTATTGGGACATCCCTTGTTTTGATCGCTGTATTTGTCCCTGCGGCTTTTGTTCCAGGACTCACTGGTCAGTTTTACGTGCAATTTGCGGTGACAATTTCGGTTGCAACTGTGATTTCTACGATAAATTCTTTGACCCTCTCACCTGCACTCGCCGGTGTTTTGTTACGTTCGCACAAGACAACAGATGAAAAACGGGGTGTTTTCATTCGCATTCTCCATTTTGCAGCGGCTTGTTTTAATCGTGTCTTTGACGGGTTAACGCGCGGGTATAGCGCGATCATTCGGTTCCTGGTTGGATCCTGGGGTATGATTGGCGTGGTTCTTGTGGTGTTTGGGATGCTCATGGCCAGCACGGTTTGGGTCAATAATAAAGTACCAGGCGGTTTCATTCCAAAAGCGGATCAAGGTTATGCTATTGTTGTGGTACAGCTCCCGGACGGGGCTGCGTTGCAACGCACAGATGAGGTGATGCGCCAAGCTGCCGAAATTGCGTTAAATACACCCGGTGTTGCGAATGCGGTATCGTTTGCAGGCTTCTCCGGTGCAACATTTACTAATGCAAGCAATCAAGGTGTGATTTTCGCACCGTTTAAACCGTTCGAAGAACGGGCCGAGCAAGGCTTGGACGCGACAGCGATTGTCGGACAGCTTTTTGGTCGCATGCAGGGTATTCGTGAGGCCTTTATTATTGCGATCGCCCCGCCGACAGTTCGCGGTGTCGGTACGGGTAGCGGCTTTAAGATGCAAATCCAGAATACCGAAGGGGCCGATATGGCGCCTGCGCTTGCTGCTGCGCGCCAGATTATGGGGGCTGCGCGTGGATCGGATCAAGTTCAACGAGTGTTCACGACATTCTCGAACAGTTCACCTCAAGTCTATCTTGATATTGATCGCGTTCGGGCGCAGATTTTGAATGTTCCAATCGGAGAGATTTTTGACACTTTGTCGATCAATCTTGGCTCTGCCTTTGTGAATGATTTCAATGCATTTGGTCGACTTTACCAAGTCCGTGCTCAAGCAGATCAACAATTCCGGTTAACCCAAGATGACATTCGACGCCTGCGAGTTCGCTCGGCCACTGGGGCATTGGTGCCTTTGGGGACATTGGTAACTGTGCGTGAAACCGCGGGACCCGCTTTGGTGCAACGGTACAACCAATTGGTGTCTGTGCCTTTGCAAGGGACAGCAGCGCCTGGTGTTTCAACCGGAGAAGCTATCGCTGAGATGGAAGCACTTGCTGCTCAGACGCTACCCAATGGGATTACATTCGAATGGACAGAATTGGCATATCAAGAGACTACAACAGGTGATACATCGGCCTATATCTTTGGGTTCTCTGTTCTGTTTGCATTTTTGTTTTTGGCTGCGTTGTACGAAAGTTGGGTACTGCCGCTTGCGATCATCTTGATTGTGCCTTTGGCGGTTCTATCGGCATTGACGGGGGTCCTGATACGGGGGATGGATAACAATATCCTTACTCAGGTCGGACTGATTGTGCTGGTTGGACTGGCCGCTAAAAACGCTATTTTGATTGTTGAGTTTGCAAAGCAAGCTCAAGAACAGCGTGGGTTGAACCCTGTGGATGCTGCAGTTGAAGCGTGTCGATTGCGCTTGCGGCCCATACTTATGACGGCGTTTGCGTTTATTCTTGGCGTTATCCCGTTGATGTATGCAACCGGACCCGGGGCTGAGTTGCGTCAAGCACTTGGAACGGCAGTGTTCTTTGGAATGTCTGGCGTGACATTTTTGGGGCTGTTCTTAACACCGGTATTTTACGTGGCTTTGCGAAAGATATTTCCGGTCAGTAATAACCCGTCGCAGAGTTAATTCTCTGAGCGTATTATAATTTGGCCGGCACGTCTTTATCGCTTTTCGTGCCGGCTTCTATCTCAGAGGTTGTGTGGGGTTCTTGTAGGGTTTGTGCTGCTCAAAAGCCGACGCTCATGCGTTGTAACGCGCACAATATCCCTCGTGATAAAAATTGCGCCGACATTAACGGAGATACCAATCTTGAGCATTGAAGTTAACGAGCGTCCCCAAAATGTCACCCGAGGGGTCATGATGATTGTCATGGCAGCGTTCACGATTTCAATTCAGGATGTCATTTTTAAACTGTTCAGCGGCAATCTGACGCTTTGGCAAATATTTGCGCTACGAGGTGTCCTAGCCGTGCCCATGCTGCTGGCTCTGAGTTGGATGCAGGGCGCACATAAAGGCATCTTGCGTGCGGCGTTTGGAAGATGGCCGCTGCTACGTGCGCTCTTTATCACCGCGACATTTCTGGCGTTTTATGCGGCCGTTCCGTTCCTAAGCTTATCCACGGTCGGTGCTGCAAACTATATCGCGCCTATTTTTGTGACATTGCTTTCAGCCTATGTCATCAAAGAAGCTGTCGGGCCTATGGGCTGGATTGGTGTATTGCTTGGCTTTGTGGGTGTCGTTGTTTTGTTGCAGCCGGGCACAGATGCGTTCTCGCCTTGGGCTTTGTTACCAATCATAGGCGCGGCTTTTTATGCGCTTACACACATCACAACACGCATACGATGCCAAGGTGTTCCTCTTGCAGCCCTTTCGTTATCGCAAAATGCCATGATGTTGTTCGCTGGTATTGGTGTGACTGTTCTTCTGATGTTTCTAAAGCCACAAGACGAAATGGTCGTTGCCTATCCGTATGTTTTGGGAGGTTGGTCAGCAGTTACTCCGACTGACTGGCTCGTCCTCTTGGTGCTTGCGGGATTTGCCGTGGCTGTTGGTATGATGCTGGCAGGGGCCTATCAATCAGCACCACCATCAACTGTTGCTACATTCGAATATAGCTATCTCGTCTTTGTTGCAGTTTGGGATATTTTGTTCTTTGATATCGCGCCGACCGTAGCGTCGATCACAGGTATGATCTTGGTCGTGGTGGCAGGATTATTGGTTCTGCGTCGTTAATGCACCGCGCAAAGGATGATGTTTCGTGGAAATGGTGGTGCTTAAATGGGAACTTGCGTGGCATCATTAACCTCAAAAGATTAAAACCGGCCAAGCAAACCGATTAATGCAACAGCCCCGTGCATAGAGCTTGAGCAAGGTAGTGCGGCTAAGACCAACGCCACGAGGGTAACAAGGTGGCGCTGGTCGTCTCATGAACGAAATGGCTGTTCCAGATGTTCTGGGTGCGCATTCTGAGCAGACAACAGAAACTAGGCCAGCTTTTGCTCTTGGTTGCACGATCCTGAAGAACTTTTCTTCACGGTGCTCTCATTCCCAATAGTCAGCCATACGGCAGCTGCTGCAATTATAAGACCGAGAAGATCAATGGCCGTTAACGCTTCTCCGAAAGCCAGAAAAGCGATTAGCATCGTGACAGGTGGTGACAAGTAAGTCAGGCTTGCAACGCTAGCGGCGGGCATTTCCCGCAACAATACGAACATGAGCCCATAAGCGGCGAGCGACACGATGATGGCAAGCCAAAACACAGCGAAGATCAATCCACCGGTAAAGCGCGCTTCGAATCCTTCCAAAATAAAGGCCAATGGAGTGAGCACGAGCAAAGAGGCAGCGCAATGAATGAAAGTGGTTGGGACAACTGGTGGTGCCTGATCTCTACCAAGCTCAGTTTGACGATCAATTAGTGATGCTACGCTGATAGCTGCAACTGCAACAAACGGCAAAAGATAGGCCGTCAGTGTGCCGCCCAATACCAATTTGTCTGATATGACCACAATAACTGCAACCAACCCAAGCAGCAGGCCGATCCATTGTCGGGAGGTTACGCGTTCACCTGTGAAAGACACAGAAAGAGCCCCTGTCATGATCGGCTGAAGCGCTGTAATAAATGCAGCCAGACCTGCAGAGATGCCCAAATCAATCGCGCCTAAAACCGCGGCCAACCAAGCGGCATGTGCCAGGATACCTACAAGTGCGTGTCTAACGATTTCTTCGGGGGCCATGGGACGCCACGCCTTAAGAACCCAAACGGTGAAAAACAAAACCAGTGTTACAAGAGCGTAGCGTAGAGCGAGGAATGTGAAGGTCCCGGCATAGCCGAGACCAAATTTCGCACCAACAAAGCCGGAGCTCCAAAGAAGAACGAACAGTGCGCAAAGCGCATAGGTCTGACGGGCCGGTACCATGCTGCCACCCCCTGTTTGCGCGCGACAATACGGGTAAAGCCTTCGAGATCATCAAGTTCCATGTAGACCTGTTGGAAATGTCGCATGCCGCCGGAGCCGTCAAATGCACCTCGGCCATGCAAAACCCGGTGATTGTTGATGATTAGCATGTCACCTTGTTGGCAACGATACGAAAAGAGGTTCGCAGGATCATTGACGGCGGCTGACAGGACACGGTGGGCGTCATAGTACCCTGGCACCATGTTGAAAGGGACGGACCGGATCGGCTGAACGGTCCAGTTGGCATAACGCATCAATTTCAAGGAGCCATCGTCATTGAGAATAATCGGCGGTGCCTTTGTGATCGTATCAGCATTGTCGGCATAAAGCCGATATTCGACATCAATTGATGTCAGAATATCCAAGGCTTCTGGTGCGTGAACCTTGAGATACTCAAGAATCTTTTCACCATCAACGTAATGGGATTCACCTCCTGTGACCTCGTTCTGGATACAATGGAAAACCATGACATTTGGGGGCCAGGAATAGCCAGAGCAATCTGTATGCAACGGTAGAGCTTGGTCCGTGAAGCCGATGTTGTAGGGATCAATGCTGACTTTGATATTCGCCATACGGTCGAAAGCTATCTCTCTGACATAACTAATTCGGTTAGCAAAGCGCTCGACTTCATTGTTTGTCGTGACAGAGTTGGCGATTTTGATCAGACCATAGGTCTTGAACGCTTCAATCATATCTACAGCGTAGGTATCTTCGCTCATCACCTGTTCATAGTCAAACGTACGAACGGCGTCTCGATACTCCGCTCCCCAAGGGGTCGCTTTTGAGAAAGACCGATTGATCAGATTATCATAGGCGTTCTCTATAAGGAAAGCTCTGGTGAAATGGCTGTCTTCCTCACCGTCAGACCACTGAAGCCGCAGGCCACAGCCAACCACCTCGGCCTCTAGAGCGATGAGGTCAGCAGGGATGTCCTCGCTACGGGCAATGCGTTCTCCGGTTCGATGGTCAAACCGTGATGCTGCTCTGCAATTGTCCCGCAGCCAGACGTAGTGAAATTTGTTAACCGCTCCATCCGACCAAACAACGTTCAAATAATCTTTCTTGCGCTCAATAGAAAAAATCCGGGGGCTTGTGTGTTAAAATGTTGCATATTTATAACCTTTGTTCTCTCAGTAGGTGAGTGTTCGATTCTGGGGTGTTTCGATCACACTGATTGAGTTGAGTATGTTGTGCAGGATGTGCTGACAGAATGGTCAAATCGCGGACATCGGGTTTCCGCATTTTGAAAAGGTGGCCAATGGATTTGATCGAAAACTTGAAAATCGCACTGACTATCGCGCGTACAAAAAGCATCTCGGCTGCGGCGCGGGAGCTCAATATGACTGTGCCAACAGTCTCGCGACATCTTGATAATCTAGAAGACAGATTGAAAACCCGACTGTTCAACCGGACAACCAAAGGACTTTTTTTGACAGATGACGGAGACGCCGTGTTGGTGGATGCTCAGGAATTAGTCGAGCGTGCAGAGAATCTTGGTTTTCGGGATACGGCCGCATCTGAAAGCCTTTCGGGAACACTACGTCTGACTGCGCCTGCTCGGTTTGGGCAAATTTACATCGCTCCTATCGTCGCTGATTTTATGCGCGCTCACCCTAACATCAGTATTGACTTGGCTTGTACGGATCACATCCAGAACCTGGAAGAGGATGGCTTTGATCTAGCAGTGCGGATTGGGCGTGTGGGGCAGCATAACAATACAATCAAAAAGATCGTCGCCAATCGGCGGATACTTGTCTGCTCACCCGCATGGCTTGAACAAAATCCTATCCCACGAATGGTGTCGCAACTATCGGGGTGTGATGGTCTTTTGCTGGGGACTGAGACTAGGTGGCTGTTAAAAAATGCGACAGGCGAAGAGTTTTCAGTGACGCCACGTGCGCGGTTCGGGTCGCGTTATGGTGATGTTATTCGCGAGATCTGCGAGGCTGGCTGCGGAATTGCCTTAAAGTCGATGTGGGATGTTGGTCCATGCCTTGAGGCAGGTACGTTGGTACAGATCTTTCCAGATTTTGAACAAAAAGAAACATCCGATATCACACTTGTCTACCCCGACCGCCGCTATGTCAGTGCACGAGCAAGAGCTTTTAGCACGACCCTTGAAAATGTGCTTCGCATTAGGTTGTAAGGGGTTTGGCAAATGGCAGGGTCAAGGAACTGATTGCTCATCCCGTTAAAAACATAGCATCCTCGGCAAGTCCCTCGCCCCTTGCAACACCCGGATGATCTGCACTTGGCCATCCCTCTCTATGAAGAAGATCAAATAACGGCCATGAGGCGCGTAGCGCAGGCCAGAGTGCAGGTCCTCGCGCTTCTGGAAACTGCCGGGGTGCTCACCAATCTCCATGATCTTCGCCTTGATCTCATCAACGAAGGAGGCCGCACGGGGCGGGTTGTCGAGGGCGATAAAGTCACCAATGTCGATAAAGAATAACCAGCTTGGCCACAAATCAGGATTTATTAGCGTAGCGCGCGCAGCTCGGCAAAGACCTCATCGGCGGGAATGCCGGGACCGCTGTCCAATCCGGCTTTGGTTGCGTCCCGTAGGGTCTCCAGCTCGCGGCGTTAAATGTCGTGTCCTATCATGACCACTTGGTTCACCGCCGACACCCATTTCGGCCACGAGAACATCATCAAGCATTGCGATCGCCCGTTCCAGTCAGCCAACCACATGGACCCAGTGCTGATCGAAAGCGTGTGGGCGAAAGTCGCGCCACAGGACACGCTCTGGGTCGTGGGCGATTTCGCTGTCGGGCAGAAGGCGAAGAGGGTCTGTTGGACCTGTCCCGTTTTAGTGCCGCTCCAAGTGCTCGTTTAGGCCACTTTCCGTTCGAATGCGACGGTGCTTTTCCAGCCGAATGTTGAGTGGCGACGACGTGGATTGTAGAAGCCGTTGATGTATTCGAAGATAGCCATCTCAGCGTGCCGTCTGCATTCCCATGACCGCCGTCAGATCAACTCGGCCTTGATGGTTTTGAAGAATGTTTCGACGGCGGCATTGTCGTAACAATTGCCTTTACCGCTCATGGACACCTTGAATGAAGGTCCAGGATCACAGCCAGATACAGCCATCCTTCGCGTGTCCAAATATAACTAATGCCGCCAGCCCATTTCTGGTTTGGTGCATCTGCCATGAAGTCACGATCCAATAGATTGGGTGCGATATTGAACTTATGATCACTGCCAGTGGTCACCTTATGTTTACGGGTTCTAACCACGGATATACCGTTCTGACGTATCAGACGACCAAAACGGCGATGGTCAACATTCAGACCGATCTCTTTCAACTCTTCAGTCATGCGCGGCCTGCTATAGCTGCCCAGGCTCAGATGCGACTGCTCTTTGATATGCGCCAGCGTAACCAGATCAGATCACTGTCTTCGACTGGCTGGGCGACAGCGGAATGCACGCACCCCCGTGTGCTGACGTCCAGAACATGGCACAGGCGATTAGTTGGGAAGCTGTTACAGTGTTCGTCGATGAACCGAAATCTCATTGCTTTAGGCCCGCGAAGAACTAGGTGGTCTTTTTTAGGATATCCCTCTCCTCCTTGAGAACACGCACCTCACCTCGAAGGCGTTCATTCTCCTGAGTGAGGCACAAATCCTCTTTCGAAACCACATCCGCGTCTCGGTGGGCTGTGATCCATTTGTTCAGCGTCGACATTCCGACACCCAAATCATCAGCTACCTGCTTGCGCGTCAGC
>CANMPD010000006.1 GCA_947499635.1 uncultured Paracoccaceae bacterium
TTCTGATCAAGGCGCACAATTCACAAGCAGAGAATGGGCTGCGTTCTTGCGCGACCACAATCTGGAACATTCGATGAGCCGCAGGGGCAATTGTCATGACAACGCAGTCGCCGAGAGCTTCTTTCAACTCCTGAAACGAGAAAAAGTCAGACGGCGAAAATATCGGACGCGCGAAGACGCACGGCGAGATGTCTTCGAGTAGCTGCATTTCCTAGGTCCGCATCTCCTGATGCACCACCTGATGATTTCCAATGAACTGCATAATTGACAACCCGTTCTCGAGGTCTACGCGCAGGAAGCCCCTAGAGGGCTGTGTGTCCGAATCAAGTGTGAGCGCAAGAGAAAGGGTTTCAGTGGTTACAGATGTATCAGAGACACGTGGGTCGTAATTGTCTCTTGTCGTGTCCCATTCCGCAACATGACTGAATGGCTCGTCACTCAGGATTGCGACCTCCAAAGACTTGAACCATTTTCTGGTTACGGAAATTGGAGGAGAAAAGTCGCTTATTGCCCAATGGGTGTATCCAAGGCGGTCAGCAATCTCGGCGACCTGTTGCGAGGAGATGACTTCTTGAAGTACGAGAATAGTTGCCTTGCCGACGTCATTTTGCATTTCAAGGGCATTTTCTGCCAATATATCCTTGTCCTGCTCACCTCTGTTGATGTTCCAAGTCGTCAAGGTTGGTGCGCCCGCAATCGCTGAGGTTGCTAGCCAAGTGGTTGCCAAAAAGGTTTAGAAAGACAGGGTAAAACTCTTTTTCATCGTGAATCTCCTAAAGTAAGGTTAACGTTCACAAACGGCGGGCGCACAGAATCTTGTTGGCGCATTTCCATGCACATCGCCCCAAAGGTGTTTTGTCAAGCTTTTAGTTAAGCCTTCAATTGAAAGAAACTTAAAGCGCTCTGTGATAGAGGCGCTGCGAACGGCAGCTTGGTCTCCGATTTATCCGCTTTCGTTCCGGTTTTGAATGTCTCTCAGGATCGTCAGGCGTCACTTGAGGCCCGGAACTAATTGAAAACGAGCTGGAGACCTGTTTTCCGTAACTGATGGCATCCAGATTTGTTACACCTTGCTAGATCGTGATCTCAACTCGCAGAAATTCGCGACAATCTCTTCGGGATCGGGACGCTTGTTGACCAAGTGTTGCATTCTTGTCCCAAGACATGGCGGAAGACCTCTTCGGTGAAAGAGGATCAGATCGGATATTAGGCATGAAGCGACCATTTGCATAAATGGTGGTGTTTTCAAAAGATTAAGCTTTGCGAAATTTTGGCAATAGGCATTAACGTGTATTGAGGTTCATCACTACTTCTAGATCGAACCTTTGGGACAGTGTTGGCGATTATTTTTTGGTGATTTCTAAGTATGCTAGAGCATGTATTTTTTGCGTCTTTTCCTTCTGGAAAACGAGCACCGCGATGGCGGGCTATACAAACATACGACAACAATCGCGGAAGCCGATCGTCCGGTATTCGCAAGAACTTGGAAAGCCACGCGGGCTCGTATTGCGTATTGCAGAAGGCTGTTTTGACATGCTTCTGTATCTGTTAGTGAACCGAACTTCAAAAAATAAATTGGATAAGGCGAGGTGCTTCGAAGGGAAATAATTTTATGATCCGTTTTGGCAAAAGATCGTACAACAGCGTGATTGCAGTCCTCAGCGGAACGGCGTCCAGGATGTCTAAGCTCTTGTGTCGAGCTCTGTGTGACACGACGCGCAACCCCTGCGCGAAATCAATGGAATTCCCGACGCAACCTAACTTTGTGATTCATAGGGACGTGACCTCAGTAGCTCGATCTCACCACATCAAATCCTTCTGAGCACTTTATGTATCAGCGTGCACTAACTGGGAGCCAAAAATTTGACGAGTGATAATGAAAACAACAAGAAATCGCCCGAACAAGTTTGGTTTGATGAGTTGCGCTATTGGCCGTACACCATACATCAAATCGATGACACGCTTGATGCTGAACTAATCGAAGGCCGGGCAAAACAGATTTTATTCCAATCTCTTAACAACCAGTCCGTTACGGCATTTGTTGGCTCAGGTGTGTCAGCGGCTTACGGTCGGATGGGGTGGTCGGAATGGAAAGACGAGCAACTAAGAACCGCAAATGATCTTGGGAAAAAGTTCTCTGCGCTCACACAGGCAAGCTCTGACCTTATTGGTGAGATCGTACCTAGACTCGAGACATACCAACCTCAAAGCGCCGATCTCCTGCTTATAGGGAGCTGGCTAAGAAATCGCCGGCAAGTCATTCAACGCGCGCAGTGGGATGTAACAAACCTGCTCGCGACCTTTCGAGCCTGCGACAGTAAAAGTGGTAGTTTTCCCGGTGGCGAAGATGCGCCAGTCCTCTTTGAGGTGGCGAAAAAACTCCATGATTTGATCATTCGAAACCACCAGCTGTTCTATCTGTCAACAAGGGTTCACCCTGACGAGCCGGTATTTTGGAGCAAATTCAAGAGCGAAACGATACCGTCGAAAAAAAAGGAGCTTTTGGAAAATGTCGCCGAAGAAATAAAACAAGAGTTGCCAACGAAGCGTGACGCGCTGCGGGGCAAGCTAGCATATTTTCTAGGCTGCACGGTATCCGAAGATAACGGTGCCCCGGTCAACAGTCTGCAGTCCTATTTCGACATGCTCGTCGAGAAACAATTCGTTTCAGAGTACGAACTATCGTTCACTAAATACGGCGTCGCATTAACGGACTTCTGTGAGCACTTGGGAGATGAGTTCGCGATGCTCAAGTTTGACGACTTGGCAAAGTCGCTGCTGGTAGACGAATGCGCACATGCAAAATCGTTGCTTCAGATTGGCCTGTCAAGCAGGGCTAAAGGCGGGCGACTCATTGAAAAATCGCAAAATTATGACGACGAAGCAAAGAAACTACTGTCTAAGCAGATCCCCGGCCCGCTGGATAATCTCAAGCGGGATCTGGATGGAATCCGAAAACGGCCTGAACGATACAAGGTACTTGGCTATTTCCAGATCAAAGCCCTGAAGGAGTTCATTGACAATAATAGTGATGAGTTCCCAGAAATTTGGCAGCCTCTGTTTGAAGACTTCAAGAACAATTGGCAAAGGTATACCGCGACGCTTTCGCCAGCTCCGTTGGAGGCAAAGCGACAATATCTTACTCCCACATCGCGTTTTTTAGTGCCTGTCGTACTCCAACTACTGAAAAACCCGTTGCAACACACCGATCAAACAAATGCGACAATTAAGGAACTTTGCCAGCCAACCAAGCCCGACGATTTCGTCAGTCGGCGATCGATCATTGCCCGGTCACTGGATCCGATTGAACGGCTAAGTGAAAAACTGCAGGTCTCACGATATTTAACAACAAACTATGACTTTGAACTGGAAAGGTTTTTCGAAGACAAAGGGTATCGCCGTTTTGATCCGCACCAGTCTCTGCCTGAAGGTGTCCGAGCTTCAGATGATCCAGGATTGTTCCGAACCAATGGTCTTGGTGGTGTAATGCATGACTTGACTTTCCAGAGTCAAACTGCAGCGGATTTGGTCGCGTTTTCCGCAGTAAGCGATGATGCTGACGTTTCTATTTTTCACCTGCATGGTAGGGCTACCACCGAGGATGATATTGTCGTCACAGAACGCGACTATCTTGACCTTTATTTGCGCAACAACGAAGGACGCGAAGTGTCCGACGAAAGCATTCTCATGGCATTTGCCGCAAACACAATGCTTTTTACAGGGCTCGGCATGACAGAGGCTGATGTCTTACGCCCCTTGCGACAGTTCATGTCGGATCAAGATCGTTCAGTAGGATATAACGCGATTGTACTGTTGCCAGCGGATCAGGATTACGCCAGCCGCGCAAAAATGTCAGCCGGACTCTATGTGCGCTATGGTGCCCACACGATCCACTTTGGTAGCGGCGAAGTTGACGTTAGAGATGGCCGAACACAAAGAAAACAGCCTATTGATTGGCTCCATCGCCTCTCCAAATTGATCAAGACCCTAACAGAGTCGGCGGAAAAGCGTCTTAAGGATCTGGGCGAGCGCAAAGATTTACGCGATCCTCTGGAGCAGTATCACGATCCGGATGCGTTTGCTGCGCTGGTGACCTCCAAGAAACTGGCCGAGAGCGTCGGAACTTTGGGGCCTGACTTAATGCGTCACGGTAGCGCAAAACCGGATCACCTAGCTCTTCCATACCTCCTGGGAATTCAAGACGACCAATGGGAAACCTTGGAAAAGTTGAAACAACCGGAAGATTCAAAGGCCTTTCAAGAGAGAGTCCTAGACGCCACAACCAAAATCCAGAACTGCCATTTCACGTCACATCGCCACCAAAGCGGAGAAGTCCCTGAAAGCGCGCGGACGATCAGGATAAATAGTACGACATACACAGAGTTTTACGTCGACCTGCTGACCCAACTGATGCGCATTGGACTACAAAAACAGTCATATACGGATCTGGCCGAGGCGCACCGCAGTCTCAACGCCTATATTACGGCATTGAATGGCGTGAAGGGCGCGTTGATGACCGCATGTTTCAACGCAGCTCTCGACGGTATTGCCTCTGAGTGGCGCGCATGGTGGCAGGACTGGCAATCCATGCCCCCCGAACGCGAAGCTCGGTTACAGATTTTGGCCTCGTCCGACAACAGTAAGTCTAGCTCGGTCTTCATGCCCCGCCGTGAGGTTCGCCATAGGGTTGTCAGCGTAATCACAGATTTGCGTAGAATGGAAGATCTCATCGCCCCAGAGCTTGATCTACAGGATCTGGACTATAACGGGGAACGGGCCTTCAAATCGAAAATTGAATTCCAGACCGGTGTACGTATGTATGACAGGTTCGTTTTCGATCAGGCGCTCATGCATCGAGAACGCGCGGACCGTGATGGCCGAGTTGTCACAACAATCGATGCAACCCGCGGCCAAGGTAAGGGCGTGTTTTTCTCGATCTTATCGACGCAGTTGGGGTTAAGCAGCTATATTCAAGCAACGCACCCTAGCCGTAAAGACAAACAGTCGAATACCCTGTTTGTCACAGCGACCTTCATCAATTTCGGCTTCGCAACCGAGGTCGGATCGATCTACGAAATGTTGCTTGAAAGCCTAATTCGCACCACTTGGCAGCTGCGGGTTGCTGTAAAAGACATCAAAATTGATAATAAACTTAAACCGTTTGACAAAGACTATTGGTCTGAACTGGTAAATTTCGATGTCAAACGCTACCCCTGTATGCCACCAAATGATCCCGAGCGAGCAAAGCGGCACAAAGCTGAAGAGGAAAATCTCAGGGAGGAAATCCAGGGCCTCTCCCGCTTTGAAAAGATAAGATATTTGTTGCTGGCCTTCAAAGCGGAGTCCGATAAAATTTGTGATCCAAGTATTTCAAACAATCAATTTCGTCCCCGCATTCTTATCGCATTGAACGCCACAGATCTGTTGTTTGATCAAAGGAGAAAACCCAAAAATCGAGAAATAGCGGACTATCTGGGCTTACTGTCATCTGATGAAATGAAAAAAGTGCCCTTTGATCTTGTCACTATCGGATCCTTATCCGAGATGGGTCATTTTTACGGCTCAGATACGATACTACAACGCAAAACATACATCTGGTCGTCACTCCACGAGGCTCGGAAAACCGCGCTCCAGCACAGGGCACGGTCGGTTGGCCTTGAGTGCAAGACGGAGGACATAAGTTCTGATCACCTGCAGTCTTGCCGCCCCGAGCCACCGGCCAAGCCCACTCACTTTGTTCATATTGCCCGCCGCACTGAAGCACTCCAATTTATCGTTGATAACTTTCCTCTGCTGGCTACCGCTCTTTATTTGGCTCGACGTAATCGACAAGGGCAATTGCTTAAAGTGTCGCCCGACAGCCAAGAAATACTGGCTTCTTACCGCAGGTTAAAGCGCGTTCGCGACTATTGGTGGTCGTCAGTAAACCCACCGGATTGCAATCGGATTTACCTAAATTCACGGGCTAATTTCAATAGACGGGTCATTTCCTGTGTCCATCGTGCGATCAAGTCAGCCAAAGATGCCAGAGAAGTGCCCGCAAATCTACAGGTGGTGACTGATGCATTTATAGAATTTAAATTCAGTGGAGCCCCCATTGATCAACTGCGAGATTATATCAACTGTCTCTATGGGGTGTTCCGACCCCGGCCTCACACAGCGGATGAAGACGACTGGGAACAGCTTGATCAAGCCCTTTCAGGCAATCGGTTCTGTCTAACCATTTTGCTTTCTGCGGCCGAGCAGCTGGTCTTGACCCAACATGATTTCAAAGTGGGCGGTGAAAAGGCCAATGAGATGTTGAAATCCGTTGTCGCCTCGTTGAGAAGCGCGAGTCAGGAAAAGCGCGAAGAGACCGTGATGTCTGCGGTCATGTCTGTCAATCGGCAGATTGCTCAAATCGGAGATCCTGCTTTTGATTATGAGCTGCATCAGTTGTTGCTAAGAAATATTGCCGTTTTGGGCTGCCCGGTCAGCCCCAATGTGCTAGTGCGCCTGCCAGATATTCGCGACTATTTTAATGCGGTTACCTTCTCAGGCAAAATAAGTCGCCGCCGCATCGTCGCACGCGCGCTGGCAACCTTGGCCGAACGCGGGTTGGTGTTTCGCCTTGGGCCGCACCCAAAATTGCTATCACTTGCCGATTACGTGAAAGACTATGAAGACGCAGTGCATGACGACAGCAACCTTAACGATGAAAAATACTATGGCAAGGAACTGGACAAAAAGCGAAGCAAATGCAGCGATACCAATAGTGATAAGCAAGCCGCCATAAATCGTATCGAGCATTTTCGCCAACTGAAAAAGACATTTGACGGCTGGCCACCTCATTACGAATATCGCTATGCGTTGCACCGTCAGGTGCAAAGCCACTGTTTCCGCCGTCTCGGCCTATTGACCGCACCACCGATCACCGCGAACAATTTTTCTCCAACGTTGTTCGCCGCTATGCCAAGCCGCGTTGTCCGTCTCTCCTCAGAAGGTTATCTGTTTTTGAGGCGGTTGCTCCTCGGGCTCAGCCAATATCCCGACATTCGCCACGGCGACAACGCGCGTACGGTTAAAATATTTAACGATGAAGATTCCATTACCAGAGTGCAGGCTCTACGGGCTGCTCTTTCGCTGGCGCGCACCTGCTACTCCATCGCTGCGGTCTCCCGATTTGATCGCGACGGCACCGGGCTAGGAGTGATCCGCAAGCGTGGGCATTTTGAAACCTATCGCGTACGCCTTCGCTGGATACTGCGCAAAGCCTGGGAGGTGCATGAGCCCCGAACCAAATTGGATGCCGATTTAGAAGAGCGCCCGCGCAAGATAAACTTCCGTCGTATCAACGCGCTTTATGTTGATGAAATCGTTTGGCTCTATAACGAGGTCGCCGTGACTTGTCTGGTGCAAGGGGCGCTCGCCGAAGCGCTGGCGCATATACGTCAAGCCATCCATGTAAATAGGCAGATCGAGCATTCTGAAGACCACGGCCGGATGCACAATCTACTGTCTTTGAACTGCGCGATCATACAGTTGGAGCGCGGCCATCTGGCGGCCGCAGAAAAGCGCCTCAATCAAATTGTGGCCAGCGAAGGTGAACCTGGACGGCGTCTTTCGCATCTCGCGCGAGGCTATCTCGCTCTCATTACCCAACTTCGCGGTCGTGGGAGCGAAGCTGAAACCCTAATGCTGAAAGTGATAGAGAAGCTCGAAAAGGAAAATCAAGATCGAGCACTTGCCATTTTCTTGCAACATCTAGCGCGTTTGGTGTCGCGGAAAGACAGTATTTTGGCGCAAGCGTATATGAATAGAGCACGCGACTACGCCGAAAAAGGCGGTCATGAAGACGTTCGGTATCGCATTTTGGTCAGCGAGGTCTGGGTGTCACAGGAACTAACACCCGATCCTCAGGATCGCATGAAACGCGACCGGGCGAAGCTACGTGAAGCGGAGCAATACGCAGAAGCCATGGGCATCTATGCATTATTTGTCGAAAGCCTCCATGCCCAGGGAATGATCCTATTGCGGGCTGGAGACTATTCTCGGGCTGGTCGCCTTATGACCAAGGCCATGGCTATAGCAAGACGTAACGATATGACCCTACGCCTAAACTCTATCATGACCAATTACGCCAAAGTCCTCTTGGCTCGCCGTCGCATAGCCTCAGCCCAAAGGTTATTAAAGGCGTCTTTGGCACTAGCTAAACGGTGCGAATATTCGACGGAGGTCGTGCGTATCCATGCGGTTATGGATGACGTGGAAGAGCACTCATCGACAGAAAAACAGTAACGTTGAACCCGGCGTCTGTTTTCGCCACCTTAACGCAGCCGTCCATCTTTTGACTGCTGTCATCGTATCACTCGTGGCTACATTTTATTCCTTGTAGCATGAGCAGACTTTCATTGAGTCGATACAGTTAATGGTCGCTCTCAGGATCGGGTCAAGCTTTATATAGCAGTACTGACTAGAACGGCCACCATCCATGGTGAGCTCTTTCCATCAGCACCAACGTGATCCCAGCGAGAGATAGAAGTATAGAGCTCCAAGCGGTTTTGTTTTCCTTAAGCATATTTTACCCTTTCTTGATAAAGTTAATTCGCGTACGGACCAGCTCGTTCGAGCTGGATTTCTCCGTCTCAACCTGTCGGGCTTCTCGAAACACCCACATCTAGTTGTTTTGTGACATTTACATATTACGTATACTGGCCCCTAACTGCGAGGCGTACCGTCATGACCCTCAACGAAGCTATCGGCGGTGCGCTTGTTGAACACAAAGCTCTTGAAATCCGAGAGAAAAACGGTGCGCGGATAGCCTGTGTGGGTGCAATCGAGGCCTTCAACAGGGATTACACCGTCTGTGTTGATCCGGACGATATTTCCCACGCCACCATTTTGGCAGAAGGACAACCTGAACCCATCCTTGCGGATCTGTCGTGGACAGCTGTGAAAGACCTCACTCTGCAGGAGTTCCTGAACTACGCCAAGATAGCGCGCGCAGAAGATCCAGAACTCACGGCCGATTTTGAGCGGACGATTGCTCGAGTACGTCGTGAACGATCCGATCACATGCGTCAAATCACAGCTGATCGGAAATTGCCACGCAGCTACCTTACAGCAGCAGAAGCTACCAAAATGGCGGAGCAAATCCTTGCAGGTGTCCCATCAGCGCAAGCCGAGCTCTTGCCGGGAACCGTCGCGCCCGGTTCTTTAGACAATGAGGACCTTTGCGAAGGCGCATGGGATATCGGCCCAGGGTTTGACCCATCTATTGACGGTAAGAGTGGCGACGATGAGGTTCAGCCTGACTTTGATCGTCCGAATGTGACGGGAAAACTGACATGAGCTTTGTAAACAGTGCGACCGTCGATCACACCGCCAGCCTCACGAGCGCGCATTATGCATTCCCCCGCGCGAAACTTCTGCGCGAGGGATTGACTTGGATGATCACAGACTATTACGCCAAGATGTCGCTCTCGCAGCCCTTCGAGGCACGTGGACTTTTGGTAACCGGCCCTTCACGGTCAGGAAAATCGACCGAAATCCGCAAGCTATTGTCCGAGGTGAATTCGGGAGACACGTTAATGCCCGACGGCAGGCCAGCAAAAATCGCATCGGTGATTTTGAAAGGTTCCCTGACTTGGAAAGATCTTGGGATGTACACGCTGCAAACGGGCCTCAAGTACCCTGCAACCGGACGATTGACGCAGCGAGAGGTCTGGGAGCGCGTTGTCCTGCAAGCCAAATTGCAGGGTGTTGTTGGTATTCACTACGATGAGTGCCAGCATATTTTTCCGACAAAAGGGGGCGATTCAAGCGCCAAAATTCTGGACAGCTTCAAGTCTCTGCTTAAACAGTCCGAGTGGCCTTTGATGTTGATCTTGTCGGGCGTTGAAACGCTTGCACGACAGATCACACAAGAGGAGCAATTGGCCTATTTGCTTCGACCATTGGCATTTTCTGAAATCTCCATGGCCAGCAAAGCCGATCAATCGGAACTGCACACCCTTTGCCATGCCTACGCTCAAAAGGCTGAACTCGATCTCGGAGGGCTTCCCTCTCACGACTTCTACAACAGGTTAGAAACCGCCTGCGCGTTTCGTTGGGGCCTCGCGATTGAGCTACTCATTGATGCCTGCATCGTCGCGCTTTCAGCAAAGCGAACAAAATTGGCTACATCAGATTTTTGTAAGGCCTTCACAGATGCGACCGGCTTGCGGCCAGGCTATTCGCCGTTTTCGATCGACGACTATGAAGTCCTTTTTGAACCCCAAAAGATCTTTGAATTATGGGAGGGAAAACACCTCTAAGCCAAATTCGCCAGAACGGTTTTAAGTGGCCCACTCTTCGGAGTGGGCTTTTTTGTTGGTTCTATCTGGGTGCAAAATCGGGAAAGTTTATGCTTTAAATGGGCAATGAATTGATGTGCGACTTCAATCACCCAATTTATCGAATTAAAAACAATATGTTACATGTGATTCGATTTATTGCAGCGTGGATTTGGCACTGATATGCTGTAATGATAATTATCCTTTTTATTCTGAGGTTTCGTATCGTAATTGACGATCCCTTTTGTAGGTTCGTCAAATTGCGTTCACCATTTGGGCAGGCGACAAGTTTCTTCATAAATGAGTTTTATACGACGCTGTTCTTCGCATTGAAAACAATCAAGCAGGTGGCGAGAATACAGGCCGGTACGGTTGTATGTGTGGAGTTTCATTTGAGGTCACATTATAATCTCGCTTGTATAGGGTTGATATTTATCTAGCATAGATTGCATTTAGTAATCTATGGATGTTATGTATGGCGAATTGTCTTATACGATTGTGGAGCATAGCCATCGCGGTGTCCCTTTCGTGCGGGCCGCTTTGGGCCGGGGCATGGTTACATGAGGCCGGGCAGGGGTTTACGTCCGCCTCTTTGCGTCAGCGTGCAGGTTTTACCGAAATTGGGCATTTCACCAGCTATGGGTTAACGCCTGATGTAACAGTTGGGCTGGATCTCAATGATACCAATACCGGTGTTGCGCATGTCCTAGGCTTTGTGCGGTTCCCCATACGACAGCTTCAGGACCATCGCCGCGTCGCGGTTGAGTTCGGGCTTGGGGCGAATGTGTCGCCCAGTCAGGGTTGGGGGTTGTTACATCGCATTACGCTTTCACTGGGTCAGACCTTACAGTTTAAATCTCTGAGTGGTTGGGCATCGGTGGATGTATCGCGTGAATTTCGTGATAACGGTACCTCTGCGGCGTGGAAATTGGACACAACGATTGGCTTGGGTCATGGGATCAATGTTTGGGGGATATCGACCTATGAAGCTGCTCCGATTTTGCAGGTCGAAGTGTACAAAGCGGATGCTGCCGATCTGAGCTATACAGTGTTGCCTGCCTTGCGTTTGAATCTTAGGAACCGCCGGACGCTTGTGGCAGGGATCAGCTATCAGGCGCAAAGATCAAGCAGGCAGCAAAGACGCGGCGAATTTGGTCTGCGTCTTGAACTTTGGCAACGTTTCTAGCATTGCTGTTGTAAACCGCCCACTTTGGGAGACAGGCGATGACAAACCCTATCCGTACGACAGATGACACGGCCCGCGCATTGGCGCAGGATTTGATGCAAAAGGCTCGTTTTGCAGCCTTGGCAACTCTGACTCCTGAAGGCCTACCTGCAGTGACCCGCGTAGCTTTTGGTTTGGCACCTGATGGCGCGCCGGTCAGTCTGATCTCAACCTTGGCTGCGCATACTCAGGCGTTGCAACACTGTGCGGCTTGTTCTTTGTTGATCGGCGAACCTGGCGACAAAGGGGATCCGCTGACCCACCCACGCCTTACTTTAAATGGACAGTCAAAAATTTTGCCCAACAATGACGCTGATCATCGTAGGCTCGCGGATCATTACCTGCAAACACACCCCAAATCCAAGTTGTACATCGGTTTTGGAGATTTTCATTTTTTGAAAATGGATATCACTGACGCGATGCTAAATGGGGGATTTGGCAAAGCATTTCACCTAACCCCCGCCGATTTAGGGCTGTAGGCACAGCTTAGGCGTGGCGGTCCATACGGACTGTGACTTGCACTTGGCCGTTGACGGATTCGGGCCAAACCAAATCGACTTGGTCGCGGTTACTCCCTTGCTCGGTGTTAACATAAGGCATGGAGTAAACCGCGTTTCCTGAACCGTTCCGAATGGCGTTTTTCGCGGTGACAGCATCTACGCCGCGAGCCCAGCCGCCAAAAGGTAAGGTGTCGTTCGTGTCGACAACCCAGCGATTGGTTGAGGTGCTTTGCACGTGCTCAATGCGCAATGGGTTCACCGCTGGGGTGTCGATATTATGAAACGTGTTGCCGGCAAATAAAACATCACGCGCACGGTTAAAGTCGAGATCAGAAAAACTGGTATCGACACGTTCCACCCGGTCAATAGATCCGTTGATGGATCGGAATTTGTTGTCGGTGACTGAAAACCCATTCAGGAAATGGCCCGTGCCATAGGGTTTGATGACAAGATAGGTGAACCAATCTGCCACATCTCCGCTGAGGAAAATATTGCCGCTGATTGAGAGGGACGAGAACGAGAAACCAGTGTCAAAATCGGGTGTTGCGTCATATTCATTGCTCCACTCAACCCAGCAATTGTCGATGTAATTGTCTGAAATCACACAGGAGCTAAAGGTTTGCGTCAGGATAATTCCGGCCGAACGGATGCCGCCTGCAACCGTATCACCTTGGAAAAAGTGATTGCCGGTAATCACGTGATTCTGCCCCGACATGACGGCCCAGTGTAAAAAACGTGTCGCTCGGTTGTGGCGCAGTTTTGTATCGTTCGCATTGACGTTGAGGGCGATTGAGGTGCGATCAGACACATTCAACGCATCTTCGGCAGATAAGAACTGGCAGTTGTCGACCAGCATCCCCTGACAACCGGTCCCGATCGAGGTTATGCCGCGATCCTTAGGGCGGGTGACAAAGCAATCGTGAAGCGCAAAAACTTTGCCCGACGGTGGGAGTTTGATACCACTGGCACGGCTGTTACATTGAAACTCAACCCCTGAGATGCCGAATTTTTCCATCGAGGAAAAGCCGCTAAAGTCCAGCATGTATTTAAACAAGGTAAAGGTGAATGTCTGAGTCCCTTGTGCGTCATATAAGGGCGCACTGAGGGTGAGTTCGCTTGTGGCGTTGTTTTTGGATTTCACATAGATTTCACGCCCAACACCAGCCCCTGTGACCAAGGATCCCACAGGTACTGCATTGATATTGCTGACGTTCGTTAATGTACGTGTGTTGCTGGTAGAATAGGTCGCACGTGAGGTGACGGTTTCTGTATCCCAATCCGAATTGGACAATGCGCTGAGTTGTCCATTACGGATCACGCGTCGTGTGGCATAGCTGGTGCGATTAGGCACGGCAGCTTGCATATCCACAGGCCCGCTCAGAGAGATCATGCGCCCGCCCAGATCCAAGGTTTCGTGATCGACATTGTTTAACAGCGCCTGAAAAGCTTTTTTAAACGCAAGCTCTTCGTCAGCAAAGGCGGCGGCATAGGGGGGGTAAGAAAAATTCTTGGTCAGCAATAAAATCGCATCTGTGGGCATGCTGAGCGTGCCTTCAAAGATGACTTCGTGGTTCAACGACAAGGTGTCGGCGATGTAGTATTCGCCTGCGGGGACTAGAATTTTGCGGCCATCAGCGTCGTCATCGGCTGCCTCAAACGCGGCTGTGTCATTCGTGCTGCCATTTCCCACCGCGCCGTAATCTGTAACATCCACAACGTTTTGCATGTCGCGCAGAAAATAATTGGTCACATCGGTAATTTCGATGTCGTCAATGCGAACCACGCCACCACTTGCGCCTTCGAGGGTGAGACCAAAGTGACCGTAATCCGCATTAACGCCCCACGCCATATCAACGCCGCTGCGGGATCCTGTACCGACAATTGCGGTGATTTCGACGACGTCACCATAGCTGGATAAGGTTGATCCACCACCGCGCGTATTGACGCCAGACAGAGCGTTCCCGCTGCTATTGGCCGCGTAGGCACTGATGCGTAAAGTTGGCAATGCGCCACTCATGGCTTTGACGCGTGCTTTGATTTGATAATAGACGCCGGGGTAAATTGGGGTTTCCCCCATATAGCGCAGATACTGTGTGCTTGCGGTTTTTTGCAATTCAAGACAGGTGCCGAAATCACCATCTCCTGCCACAAGTGCGGCATTGGCAGCGCCGTCATAGGTGTCTGACCCAGGCGTACCATCACCGCTGGACCAAACATTCAGCCCCTGCGTAAAGGTGGCCGGCGTAAGATTGATGCCTTCGGTCACTGCAATATTCATAGAAATCCCTTTCCCACATGAGGCGGGGCCATTGGCCCGTATCTGATCCGTGGAAAGAGATATCAAATGCAGTTTAATCCCCCCCAAGCAGGGCGCACGCAGGGGGCGCAACAGGGGGGATTTACGTTGTTACGTTGGTGTTTCTAGTTCACACTAATTCGCCGGCGAGGCCTTTTTCGATCAAGGTAATTGTCTCTTCGACACCGTATAATGCGATAAAGCTGCCAAAGCGCGGGCCTTGAGTGGCTCCCAATAGGACCTCGTACAGGGTCGAGAACCACGCGCGCAGCGGGTCGAATTCGTGGATTTTCCCGATGGCAAAGACCACGGATTGCAAGAATTCGTCGCTGGTAAAATCGGCTTCGGGCAGGGAGTCTTCGTTGCCAACAATGGCGTTTTTCTTGGCGATCACCTCAAGCGCGGCTTGCGGAGAGCGTAGCGCTGCGACCAGATCGGTCAGCGCGGCGCGTTCTTGATCGGTGGGCAGACGGTAGGTTTTGGCTGGTTTCACAAAGTCGTTGAAATAAGCCACGGCAAAACCCGCCGCCTGATCCATTGTTGGGTTCGTTTCCGGCGTCGCATCAGGCGCATATTTCTGGATAAAGCCCCAAAGCGTCTCTTTGTCTTCGGCATTTGAGACGCTGGCGATATTGAGCAGCATCGAGAACGGCACCAGCATATCAGAGCTTGGTACATCGCCGCCGTGGATATGCCAGACGGGATTGTTCAACCGCGCTTTTGTATCCTGCGTTGCATAGGCGCGCAGCTGTTGGTGGTATTCATCTACCGCTTTGGGGATCACATCGAAATGCATCCGCTTGGCGGTTTTAGGCTTTTGGTACATGAAGTAGGCCAAGCTCTCGGTCGAGGCATAGGTCAGCCATTGGTCAATCGACACACCATTGCCCGAAGATTTCGAGATTTTCTGTCCGCTTTCATCCAAGAACAGCTCGTAGGAGAAATGTTCAGGTTGGCGGCCACCCAATGCGCGGCAGATCGCGTCATAGATTTTTTCGTTGGTGGCGTGTTCCTTACCGTACATTTCAAAATCAACGCCAAGCGCGGCCCAGCGTGCGCCAAAATCCGGTTTCCACTGCAATTTCACATTGCCACCGGTGACGGGCAGGGTCCATTCGCGGCCATCTTCGTCATCAAATGTGACGCTGTAGGTCTCGGCGCAAACTTTTTTCATTGGCACGTATAAGACGCGGCCAGTTTCAGGGTGGATCGGCAAAAAGATCGAATAGCTGGCGGCACGTTCTTCGCGCAAGCTTTTCAACATGATCTTCATGATCGCATCGTAATTGTCGACGGCACGTTTCAGAATTTCGTCGAACTGGCCAGATTGGTAGAATTCTTTGGCCGAGTAGAAATCGTATTCGAACCCGAAGGTATCCAAGAACCGGCGCAACATCGCGTTGTTATGGGCGCCAAAGCTGTCGTGGGTGCCAAACGGATCCGGGACAGATGTCAGCGGACGCTGCAGGTGATCTTCCATCATCTCAGGGTTGGGCACATTTGAGGGAACTTTGCGCAGCCCGTCCAGATCGTCGGAAAAACAAATCAGTTTGGTTGGGATATCTGAGATTTCCTCAAACGCACGTTTGATCATTGTCGTCCGGGCAACTTCGCCAAAGGTGCCGATATGAGGCAGGCCAGACGGGCCGTAGCCGGTTTCAAACAGAACATAGCCCTTGTCCGGCGCGCCTTTGGCGTAACGTTTGGCGAGGCGACGTGCTTCTTCAAACGGCCAGGCTTTGCTCTTGAGAGCTTCTTCGCGCAGTTCAGACATAGGGTTGCTCCAGTGGTGCAAATGAGAGTGGTGTGCAGGGTGGATACGCCAAGCGATCCGACGCTCTCGTTTATTGTGCCTGTTGGGGCGGAGTCAACAATATGCGATAGAATTGCTGCCTCGTTCGTTGGAAAAGCTGCGACTATGAGGTGCGGCAGAGATGAGAACGGGGATGGTCGACTGTATTTCGGGGTGCAGATCTGTTTGCGTCCGCTACACGCGCCTTTGCTGTGGCCACTTTGCCGCCTGCGTACTTTCGATCGTTTGCGCCAGAATTTCGATGCCCTTGGGGATCCGGTCTTTGGGTATCGAGGAATATCCCAGACGGTAGAAATGTTTGAGCCGCGTATCGGATGTGAAAAACGCAGCACCCGGTTCAATCATCACGCCTTTTGATCGCAAGGTCGATGCCAGCTCAGTCATGTCGACAAAGTCCGGTGCTTGCATCCACAGGGAAGACCCTCCACCGGTCCTGCCTTTTGGGCCCGCAAGGCTGAGGCCGTAATCTGCGATGGCCTTGTCCAAGACAGCGCGCCGTTCTCCTAGGATCTTGCCCGTCTTTCGAATTTGCGCGTCGTAGTGGCCTAGGGATAGGAAATAGGCGATGGTGCGCTGCACATGCCCGGGCGCGTGGCGCAATACGCTGGCGCGCAATGCACGGGCATGACGGATAAAGGTCTCGGATCCCACAAGATACCCTAACCTTAATCCTGGGAACAAAGATTTGGAGAAACTGCCGACATAAACAACCCGCCCGTCGCTATCGATAGATTTCAACGCAGGCGATGGGTTAGCCTGAAACGTCATTTCAAACTCGTAATCATCCTCGACGATGATTGCATCAATCTCCTGAGCCCGGTTTAGCAACGCCTTGCGGCGCTCCATTGGCATTGTTACGGTCGTCGGGCTTTGATGGCTGGGGGTGGTGAAAATCACGTGGCTGTCCGCCGCAATCATCTCTGGGGGCAGGCCATGCGCATCCACTGGGACAGTATTAATGGTACAGCCGATATGGTTCAGCTGATCGCGCAACATATAATATCCCGGATCTTCGACGGTGGCCTTGCGCCCGCGTCCCAACAAAAGCTGTGCCACCAACCACAGCCCGTTTTGTGCACCCATGGTGATCAGGATCTCTTCGGGGCGTGCCGTGATACCGCGTCGTGGCAGAGTATGGCGCGCGATATGTTCGATCAGAAGCGGATCGTCTTGGTCAAAATAATCCCCGGTCATGGCGGCGAAATCTTTTTTCCCTAAGGCCCGCAAGGCACATTGTCGCCAGTTCATATGATCAAATAGGGTTGCGTCTGCCTCGCCATAAATAAAGGGATAGCGCAGATTGCGCCAGTCTTGGGGTTTGCGGGGGGTGTCTCCGCCGATATAGTTGTTGGTCAGTTTTTGACCCCAGTCGATTTGCTCGCCACCGCGCAGGGCAGGGGCGTAGCTGGGGGGGACCGGTGCGGTTTGCGAGACAAAATACCCAGACCGTCCCTGCGATGTTAGGTAATCATTGGCGACCAATTCCGTATAGGCCAATGTCACAGTGATGCGACTAACACTAAGCTGCGCGGCAAGTCTGCGCGACGAGGGCATTTTTTCACCCACACCAAAGCGGCCAGACAGAATGCCGGCAGCGATGATCTCTTGGATCTGCGATTGCAACGTGCCTTGCGCATCAGATTTGAGAAAGAATGTTTCTACGGAAATAGCCATCGGCCAATAATAGTTTGGACTTAAGTGGAATGCAAATTGGACTGATGGAGTATTTCTGTATCGCCACGAAAGCGGCAGATACAGGTAAAGCGGTTAGTTTTCATCTGATGACGGGGTAAACCGCGACAAAAGGCCTGCAACGATAGGGGCGCCGATGATGACCAATATAATGCGTGTCAGATGGTGGGTGACAACAAAGCCGAGATCGGTCCCTGTTACAATCGCCAGCAAAGTCATTTCGGCTTGTCCACCAGGCGCAAAAGCCAAGAATGCAGAAATCGGATCACTTAGTCCCAAACCGCTGACGATACCTGTAAATATGGTTGTGATGACTGATAGCAAAAGCACATAGGCGACGCCTGCTGCGACAAAACGCGTCAGCTCTGTCCATGTGACCCCTAGGAAGTTGATCCCAATCCCACACCCAATGAGGAACTGCGCGGCGAGGATCGCTTCGGCGGGTGGGCGAAAGTGAACGACCCCGCTGAGGGATAACGCGGCGGTGACGATCATTGGGCCCAAAATGGATGCACCAAACAGGCCGATACGCTCTCCGCCTTTCCAGCCAAGCCATGCCGCGGCCACCATAATTCCTAATTCATACCAGGGCAGAGCAGAAAGCGGCACACCAATTGGGTTGTCTAAATCTGTGTCATAGAAATGAGACAGGATAAAAGGCGCAAGGGAGATAACAATCAAAACGCGTGTTGCATGGACGAGCGACAGTGCCCTTGGGTCCGCGCCTGCCTCGGTTCCGAAAATCACCATATCCTGCAAACCGCCGGGCATGGCTGCGTAATAGGCGGTGGGGCCGTCAAAGCGCCAAAGCTTGCGGAAAAACGGGATGCCGATCAGGGCGATAATTGCGATGTATATTGGAATAAGAGCCACAGACAGTGTCATACGAGGCAGCTGCGCGATGACGTCGGGCGTTATAGATGCACCGACGGCCACACCAAGGACGGTGCGCGCTGCGGTGGACAGTTCGCCGAAACCCTTAAGCGGAACGTTTGCGAGCGCGCCACATAGGCAGAAGATCATTGGCCCAAATAGAAAGGGCAGGGGCAGAGACAAGGCCCAAAACACAGCTGTGCCAATGGTTGCGAGCAACAAGGTTTTGATGCGTGCAGGGATGAATGCGGATCTCATTTGGAAACTCAAATTGACCTCCTTGGCTGTTTTTAATGTATACCATTGCATACAATTATTCAAGAGGGAGATCACAACACGTGGCGCGACAGTGTCTTGCAAGGAGGTGACGCGTCCCAAAACCAATTGCGTGGCTGCTTGGGTCTTTCACTGTTAACCAAGGTTGGCACAAAAAACGGGCCCGGAAGAACCGAGCCCGTGATCTTGTTGTTTTGAAGACCGGTTTATCCGATGATCGCGTTCAATGTGGTCGAAGGACGCATAACTTTGGCCTTTAGCTCAACACTTGGGTGGTAGTACCCACCGATGTCGGCTGCAGGGCCTTGGGCCGCTGCGAGCTCGCTTAGGATTGCGGCTTCGCCATCAACCAATGCTTTGGCAACTGGGGCAAACTCTGTTGCCAGATCAGCATCCTCAGACTGTGCCGCAAGAGCTTCGGCCCAGTAACGTGCAAACCAGTAATGGCTGTCACGGTTGTCGGGTTGACCAACTTTGCGATCCGGGGATTTGTTGTTGTCCAAGATACCCTGTGTGGCAACTTCGGCTGCGGTTCCCAGAACGCCAGCTTTGACGTTGCCCTTTAGGTCGGCCAAGAACTTGAGGCTCTCGCTGAGGGCGCAGAATTCACCCATAGAGTCCCAACGCAGGTGGTTTTGTTCGACAAGCTGCTGAACGTGCTTAGGGGCCGAGCCACCCGCGCCAGTTTCAAACAGACCGCCGCCTTGCATCAGTTTAACGATCGACAGCATTTTGGCCGAGGTACCCAGTTCCAAGATGGGGAACAGATCGGTTAGGTAATCACGCAGAACGTTGCCTGTGATCGCGATGCTGTCCTTGCCGCTTGTGATGGTTTCCAGCGACTGGCGTGTTGCTTCACGTGGCGCGAGGATCACAAACTTATCTGCGACACCGGCGGCCTCTAGGGCAGGGGTGACGTATTTGATCAGCTCTGCGTCATGCGCGCGGTTTGCGTCCAGCCAGAAGATGGATTCAGAACCTGTGAGACGTTGACGGTCAAGTGCCAGTTGGATCCAGTTTTCGATAGGCGCTTGTTTCACAGTGCACGAACGCCAGATATCGCCTGCCTCAACTGCGTGGCTTAACAATGTTTCGCCATTGGCCAAAACGATACGGATTTCACCGTCGTCAGGTGCTTCAAAGGTGGTGGGGTGGCTGCCATACTCTTCTGCTTTTTGCGCCATCAGACCAACATTTGCAACGGAACCCGCTGTGGTGACGTCAAGCGCACCATTGGCTTTGAAGAAATTGACGGATTCATCATAGATCGTGGAGTAGCAGCGATCAGGGATAACACAGTTGGTGTCGCCCTTGGCGCCGTTTTCGTCCCAACCTTTGCCGCCCGCACGAATAACCGCAGGCATAGAGGCGTCGATGATGACGTCAGACGGGACATGCAGGTTGGTGATGCCTTTGTCGCTGTCCACCATATACATCGCTGGGCGGTCAGATTTAAGCGCATCGATTGCGGCCATGATATCGGCGTTGTCTTTTACGCGGTCCAGCAGGTCACCCATGCCAGAGTTTGCGTTTACGCCCAATGCATCCAGCTCGGCACCGAATTTTTCAAACACAGGGGCCAGCCATGCTTTAACGGCATAACCAAAGATGATGGGGTCAGAGACCTTCATCATGGTGGCTTTCATGTGCAAAGAGAACATTGTGCCGTCTGCTTTGGTGTCCGCGATGGCCTCTGCAAGGAAGGCAGACAAGGCTTTGACAGACATAAAGGTCGCGTCGGTCACAGTGCCTTCAGCCAGCGGATAGCTGTCTTTTAGAACCGTGACAGAGCCGTCTTTGGCAACAAATTCGATCTTTGCATCACCCGCCTGTGCTGCGGTGATCGTTGCGGATTTCTCATTCGCGTAGAAATCGTTATCCGACATGGACGAGACTTTGGTTTTGCTGTCAGCTGTCCATGCGCCCATAGAATGCGGATTGTTTTGGGCATAGTTTTTGACGGCCTTTGCAGAGCGGCGGTCAGAGTTGCCTTCGCGCAGAACCGGGTTCACCGCAGAGCCTTTGATGGTGTCGTAACGCGCTCGGACTGCTTTTTCAGCGTCTGTTGCGGGCTCCGCAGGGTAGGACGGAATGTCATAACCTTGGCTTTGCAGCTCTTCGACAGCGGCAACCAACTGAGGAACAGAGGCTGAGATATTGGGAAGCTTGATGACGTTTGCGTCTGGTGTTTTCACCAATTCGCCCAGCTCTGCCAGATCATCGCTTTGGCGTTGATCGTCGGTTAGGTTCTCGGGAAATGTTGCAAGGATACGGGCCGCCAGAGAGATGTCTTTGGTGCCGACTGTTACACCTGCAGAGGAGGCAAACTTGCGGATGATTGGTAAGAAAGACGCCGATGCAAGCTCGGGGGCTTCGTCCACGATGGTATACAAAATGTCCGGCGTTGATTTATCTGCCATGTTCCACAACCTTTCTACGATAACGGATGCTGTTGGTTTTAAGACGGTGCATTGACCGAATTTACAGGGGAAACATCAAAAGCCTGTGCGTGTTGATGGGGCACAGACTCTAAAAATAAGCCCAGTTATGACCTCTAGTAAATCAGCCAAGGCCACAAGGCAATTCACAAGGCACCCGTCCGATGATTTTTCGTCTCACCAAATGTGGAAATTTGATCATAAACTGGGGCGGGTTGCCGAAATACAGGCTTTATTCGCGAATTTCGTCGTCAAAAACGCCCCATATTGCTGATTTTGGGACCCAACCCATATAGCCGCCAGCAGAGATCTCGCACCACTCTAATGTGCAACGTTCAAGTTGGGCGACAACCCCGAGTTCAAAAGAGGCTAAAACATCGGCATCCGCTTGGGGGCGGGCCAGCACCTGGATCATGTCATGTTCGACGATCACAGTTCTGGTGCCCGATAACAGCGCATAATGCACCCAACCGCCGGAACCATCGAGGAACTGGACCCGTCGCCAATGGCCATATTCAGCGGTTATCTCAAGAGGCAATCCCTTGCGTTTGAAAACCCAGTCGATCCGGTGGTTCAAGGATGGACCTCGGCGCACATTCCCTGTGGCGGACTTCATAGAGACAAAACGGGGCAAGGGTAGATTTGTCACGGATCCGCGCTGCTCCGAGGTTTGTTGAGCGTGCGCCGTACCGGCCAGTAGGGGTAGGCATGTGGCCATGATTGCGATCATCATGCGCAGCCGTTGCACCGCATTTAATATGGTTGTCGCCGTTTGGGTTTGCAAAAACGCACCTCATTGCGTGAGTATATGAATCTGTTCGGCTTGGGTTCAAATGATCCCAAAAGTATATTCTATCACTGTGTATAGGAGCCACGCAGCCCTTTCACCACTCTATATGCGACCATGAGATGAAAATGAAAGCTTCGTCGCGTCTAAGGCTATGCCAAATGCATATGACACTGTGCGCACTGCGTTGGTGCCTAACATATGGCTATCTTGATATGTATTTCCCTATTCTCGACCCGTTGTGATCTTATTTCTGCCCCGAGTTGTCACCAATATCGTTCCCCACAGGTAATCGTATCAAGCTGAAGTCGGCGGTGCAGTTTGGCCCTGACATGGACTAGATTGCTAAAATTTAAATAAAAATTAATCGGCTAACCCGCTGTTCACAAACTATGTAGTAGGATGAGCGTCATGAAGTATCATTTTCTCTTTCTTATGTCATGCGCGGCAGTCGCTCTTGGAGTGGGGGTCGAAAATCTGACTGATGTGTCAGATGCTGAAACAAGTGCAAAGCTGGGCAGTCAGTCAGGATTCGAACAGATCTTGGGGCTGAACACGCAAGAGGCGCATGCATCTTTGTTTGATGATACGCTGGATCAGGGTGTTGTCCTGACCGAAGTTGTTCAGCTGCGAGGCACCTTACCGGTAATGCCCTTTGATGAGACCCTATCGGACTGGTAGAGTGAAGGTTACGATCTCTCTTTTCAAATAAGGGCCTGCTCAGCGCCGTTGATGAAAACTGCGTGGTCGCATCAGTACTCAAATGGGCTGATTGGACCGACGAAGCTAAGGCAGCTTGGGTCAAAGAGGGCGATGTGACTTAAATCTGGGCGCGATCGCGAAGAATACAGTATTGCTTTGGCTCCAATTGCTCTAGCGGCGTCTGAAAACGCCCAGGTTGGTGAGCGTTTTCCATCTCCCCTGATATCTTGCCAAATCACAGATGCTTCAGGGTTTCCGCGTTCATCGACCACACAGTCAGCTTTGACGTGCATTGGGATGAGTTTCCGTTTTACTGCATCCGTAAGGTAACGTTGAATTGCCACACCGGCGCCTTCGGCACTGAGGGAGGCATAGGCGGCGATCTGACCTGAGTGATGGAAACGACCTTATGGCGCTTTGGCAGGAGAACGGCGCTTTGGCAGGAGAACAAGGCGTTTCGATCAAATCGGTTGGAAGAATTCTCCAGACTGGAAACTCAATTAGTTTTAAGACTTTCATAACGCCGTTTCACCCTCGAGTGCGATATTTCTCGCGTCGCAATTGCAAAATTGACCTACGCGCCGTGGTGGATTTGAGTTGAGTTAGGTCGGTTTTAGCAAATTTTGGGTCGGCTGTCTTTTTGCCAGTTGCGTCTGAGTTGGGCAATAACGGGCTTAACCTTGATTCAAAGACGTCGGAGACCGGGCATTATGAAAACGCAAGTGAAAGCATTGGTTGTTGGTGGTGGGGCCATCGGTACATCGATCGCCTACCATCTGGCCAAAGCGGGCTGGGATGATGTGATGCTGATTGAGCGTGACGAGCTTACTTCGGGGTCGACATGGCATGCGGCCGGTTTGTTACCGCTGTTCAATATGTCCTATGCGACGACGCATATCCACAAATACTCAGTTGATTTTTACAAAAGCCTAGAGGCTGAAACAGGTTTGAACGCGGGTTTCGCGGTTGTTGGTAACCTGCGTATGGCACAAACCGATGAGCGTATGGACGAGTATATGCTCTATGCGTCGACGGCGGAAACCTGTGGCGTTCCCTACCAGTGGCTCAGCCCTGATGAGATCAAAGAACGTTGGCCTTTGATCAAAACCGAAGACCTGAAAGGCGCGCTGTACCATCACACCGATGGCTATATTAACCCGGCAGACGTGACACAGGCGATGGCCAAAGGCGCGCGCCAGCGTGGTGTCGAGATTGTTCGCAAATTGCAGGCGGATGAGTACAACTGGACCGGAACCCATTGGGAAGTCACATGTACCCAAATGGTTGAAAAGGGTGGTAACCTGGTCGAGAGCGACGAAAAGGTTGTGATCACCGCGGAACATGTTGTGACGGCCTCTGGGAACCATGCACAGCGTACCGCCAAAAAGCTGGGTATTAAAATCCCTGCGATCCCGGTTGAGCACCAGTTTATCGTCACGGATGTGGATCCCGCGCTGCAGAAATGGCGCGAAGATGGAAACCCTGAGCATCCGGTGATCCGTGATGCGGATGCGCAATCCTATGTTCGCGAGGAACGCGGCGGTTGGATCTTGGGTGTCTATGAGAAAAATGCGCCCGCGTGCTTTGAGTATGGTGTGCCAGACAGTTTCCGAGCGGATCTGTTCCCATTGGATCTGGACCGTATCGAAGACCAGTACATGGCGATGATCCACCGTATGCCGTCTTGCGAGGAAAGTGGTCTGAAAGACGACTTTAACGGCCCGATTTGCTATACGCCCGATGGCAACCCATTGGTTGGCCCTGCTCCGGGGTTGCGGAACATGTGGTTGGCCGAAGGGTTCTCGTTTGGGATCACCGCCGCGGGCGGGACGGGCTATTATCTTGCCCAGATGATGGTCGAAGGCGAAGCCGAAATCGACATGGCCTCATTGGACCCCAAACGTTATTCTTCGAACTGGATGACCACAGAATTTGCGGCGCGTAAAAACGAAGAATGCTATGACCACGTTTATATCCTGCACCACCCTGACGAGGAACGCCCGGCTGCACGCCCGTTGCGCACTTCACCAGCTTATGACCGCCAAGCCGCGCGTGGTGCTCAATTTGGTTGGGTGAACGGATGGGAGCGCCCGAACTATTTTGGTCCACTGGACGCCCCTGAGAATTTCGACGAGGAAAGCCGGTCTTTCCGCCGTGGCAAGTGGTGGGAGTATGCCGTTGCCGAAGCCAAGGCCATCCGTGAAGGCGTCGGTCTGGTCGATGCATCCGCCTTTACCAAGCATATCGTCAAAGGGGCTGGCGCGACGGCGTTTTTGGATTGGTTCACGTGTAACAAACTGCCCAAAGTTGGCCGGATCAATCTGACATATGCGCTGACGGCGCTGGGCACCACGCGGACGGAATACACAATCGTGCGTCTTAAGGACGACGAATATTACCTCGTTTCTGCTGGTGCATGGACGGAATATGACGCCGATTACCTGAAAAAGGCCATCGAAGACAAAGAGGCCGAGTTTGGCCGTATTGATTTGCAGGATGTCACCACTCAGTGGGGTGTTTTTGCCATTGCAGGTCCCAAATCCCGCGATGTTCTGCGTGAGGTCATCAAAGATGCAGACCCTGACACAGCCCTGTCAAACAAGCGGTTTCCATGGCTGTCTGCGCGGCAGATCGAATTGGGCATGTGTCCGGTAAATGCGATCCGTGTTGCCTACACGGGAGAGCTGGGCTGGGAGTTGCACCACCCTATCGAGATGCAGAACTATCTGTTTGATCTGCTGGAGAAGGCAGGCGAAAAGCATGGTATGAAACTGGTGGGCGCACGAGCACAAAACTGGTTGCGTCAGGAAAAATCTTACCGCGCGTTTGGCAATGAATTGGGGCGTGATGCCTCGCCACTCGAGGCTGACTTGCCGCGTTTCGTCGATTTGAACAAAGAATTCTTTGGCAAAGAGAAGATGGTTGAAACAGGCGTACGCGTTAAATGCTGTACCCTGTTGATCGATGGACCTGCGGATGCAGATCCTTGGGGACGTGAGGTGCTTTATACCGCAGAAGGGGAGCGCGTCGGGCGCTTGACGTCAGGTGGCTATTCTGTCGCGTTTGAGAAATCTATCGGCATGGGATACGTCAAACCAGAATTTGCGGTCGAAGGAACCAAGCTCAAAGTGAAGTTGCAAGACAAGCTTTGGGATGCGACCGTGACCTGTGACAGCCCTTATGATCCCAAGAATGCCGTAATTCGCAAAGACGGCTAAGGCTGATCTTTCGAGTTTTGATCCTCCGCCGTTTTGACTGCGGGGGATTTTTGTTGCAAACTCCACGCGTGAACGTGAGTGGCTATTGAGGTGGTTCAACCTTATAGTAGGTCACATGTTTGATGCAAAAATACGTCCATTTATTGATCCACCGTTGAACCGCCAAGGCCGTGTATTGGCCTCTTATGGTGTGACTGCGGATCAGGTCACCTTGGCAGGTTTGGCCTGTGGTTTGTCTGCTGCTGTTTTGATTGCGGTGGGCTTGCCAGTTTGCGCGCTGATCGCGATTGCTTTGTCAAGGCTTGCAGACGGATTGGACGGTGCCGTTGCACGGGCGAGCCAACCCAGCGATTTTGGCGGATACCTTGATATCGTCTGTGATTTCATCTTTTACGGTGCGGTGCCATTTGCCTTTGCTGTGATGGATCTAGAGGCAAACGGCCTTGCCGCCGCGTTTTTGCTCTGTGCGTTTTATGTAAACGGGGCTACGTTTTTGGGGTTTGCAATTTTGGCCGAAAAACGAGAGATGAAGACGGATGCACGTGGTGTGAAGACGCTTTATTACACAGGCGGACTGCTGGAAGGCTTTGAAACTATTGGGTTTTTCATTGTGCTTTGCATAGTCCCAGCATTGTTTTCCCCGCTCGCGTGGATTTTTGGCAGCCTGTGTTTCGTGACTGCAATCGCACGACTTGTGCTGGCCTCTAAGGTTTTTCGTGACGCTTAGAAGCCAGATGTTATCTGTATGAATTAAGTGGATGGACGGTCGTCCTAATCCGGGTGTCGTGCTGAATCCGTGCCTTGCCCCGCAGTGTCCCAAATATGTTGGACCCAAGTCGCAGGCTTGAAATATTGACGGATCGCACGCCATTTCTTGGGGCTTTTTAAAGCACGAGAGATATGTGCCGCCGGCGCAAGATGCGGCACTTTGGCGCTATATTGGCCTTTGATTGCATCCGGTGGATTAAGGGTTCCTGCAAAGATGATGACCCTTGATCCTGTGCGGGGTCGTGAGGGCATGAGGTAATTCAGCGGGAACGGGGGAATGCAGTCAATTCTGAAGTGTCTGACCCAGGCCCGTGGCCAGAACCGTATTCCATTGGGGGCGTTTTTTGTAACAAAGTGCTGCTCAAACCGATATTTATCGGCCACGGCCTGCGGATCTTTGGCAAATAAATCCTGCAGCGGCGCCAAAGCACCAACAGGCATCCGGTAGATCGAGGTCTGTCCTAACTTGTGAAACGGCTTTGCTGGGTTACGCGCGAGGATCACATCATCGGGGTGACCAAATTCGAAAAACGGATCCAGTGAATCTGTGATAACCACATCCAAATCAACAAACAGAAATGGTCCCTGAATATCGCCCAACTCGGGCGCCCAGAGACGTGATTTGGGCCATTTCCCCATTGTGTTTTTAGGCATAAAGCCGGGCATGGGCGGCAGGTCGAAACATGTTACATCTGGATGCACCCCATCGCGCGTATCGGTAAAGCACACAAAGCGGAATGGAGGGGTAATATTTTGTTGCACCATGCTGAACAGGCGATTGATGTAGGGGGCTCCGTATCTGGTGCCCCAATTGATACATACGATCTGTTTTTCCATCTCAGTGCCTTTGCGAAATCATGTCGACAGCGCCCATTCGGCCTAGGGGTCATCGCGCCTTAACTCATATTAGGGTCGGCAAAAAGAGGCCGATTAACTGCTTGGGTTACAGGATGGGCCTCGTCACAGCAATCTGTTTTCGATCTCTGATTGCGTTGGCAATGCAGAGAGAATTGCGTCTACACTGCATTCTGCGTTAAATCGCATGAAATGACTACAGCGAGGATGAAAATGCCCCCTATTGATCCAGTGGCTTTGACTGCGGATTTAATCCGTTGCCCATCTGTGACTCCTGTCGAGGGGGGCGCATTAGTTCTATTGGAAACCCTGCTTCAAGGTGCAGGGTTTGATTGTGCGCGCGTTGATCGCGGCGAGACGGCAAATTTGATTGCGCGTTGGGGGCAAAAGGGCCATCCGCGCAGTTTCGGTTTCAACGGGCATACGGATGTTGTTCCGGTCGGAGATGCCGCAGCCTGGACTGTGGATCCGTTTGGAGCCGAGATTAAGGACGGCGTGCTATATGGGCGCGGGGCCACGGATATGAAATCGGGCGTTGCGGCGTTTGCGGCGGCTGCGATTGATTTTGTTCGTGACACCCCGCCCGATGGCGCAGTGATTTTAACAATCACGGGTGACGAAGAAGGTGATGCAACCGACGGTACTGTTGCATTGTTGGACTATATGGCGAAGCACGACGAGCAAATGTCGGTGTGCCTCGTGGGTGAGCCGACCTGCCCGAACCACATGGGTGAGATGATGAAAATCGGCCGCCGGGGATCTCTGACGTGCTGGTTTACGGTAACAGGTGTGCAGGGGCATGCTGCTTATCCGCACCGCGCGAACAATCCGCTGAATGCAATGGTACGTTTGATGGATCGTTTGGCTGGTTATGAATTGGACCAAGGTTCGGACCATTTTGATGCCTCGACCTTGGCGGTTGTAACCATTGATACCGGCAATCCAGCAACGAATGTGATCCCGTCACAGACACATGCGACGGTGAATATTCGGTTTAATGACCTGCATTCGGGCGCGTCTCTGAGTGAATGGTTGCAAAGTGAAGCAGACAAAATCACTGCTGAATTTGGGGTGCAAACGGAGCTGAAGATCAAAATATCAGGCGAGAGTTTTATTACCCCGCCCGGTGCACTTAGCGATATGGTGGCACAGGCTGTGGAGGCTGAAACAGGTGTTGTGCCCGAGTTGTCGACGACAGGCGGCACATCTGATGCACGGTTTGTCAAAAGCCACTGTCCGGTGGTCGAATTTGGCTTGGTTGGAAAGACCATGCATCAGGTAGATGAATGTATCGAGGTCGCCCAGATTGAGCAGCTTAAATCGATCTATGGCCGTATCTTGCGGGATTATTTTGCGTGAGCTTTCAAATCAACGTCACTCATGATTTAGAGCGATGCCTCAAGTTGCGCTTTGCCGTTTTCGTGGATGAGCAAGGCGTGCCAATCGACGAAGAACGAGACGCGTTAGACGATGACGCAGTCCACATTATTGCCGAAGAACCAGACGTGCCATGCGTATTGCCCATGGCGACGGCACGTATGGTGTGCAAAGGCGATGTGGCTAAAATCGGTAGGGTTTGCGTGCGGCAAGACCAGCGGGGGCAGGGACTGGGGGCCGAGGTTATTCGCCACTGTCTGATGCTCGCGCGCGAATGGGAGGGGATAACGCAGGTTGTCTTAGGGAGTCAAATTCACGCGCTTGGCTTTTATGAGGCACTTGGCTTTGAAGCGTTCGGACCAATTTATCTGGATGCGGGGATTGAACACCAAGATATGCGGCTGCGTCTAAAGGATTAGGCGTCTGGGTGTCTGGTTTTGCGGATCCAGCGTCATATTTCGTGCGAAGAGCAGCAAAGAAAGTTGCTTTTCGACATGACGACGGGGCAGCGACATGATACCTCGAATTTATGGCGCGTATCCCCACAAAAGCCGAGATTCTAGATTGGATCTCCGCACACCCGACAGAAACCTCCAAACGAGACATTGCCAAGGCCTTTGGTATCAAAGGTGCAGAGCGCATTGAGCTTAAGCGCGTGCTAAAAGAGCTAGAGGCCGAAGGGCATCTTGAAAAGCGCAAGCGCAGCTATAGCGATCCGGATCGTTTGCCGCCTGTCAGTGTTTTGCTTGTGAAAGCGCCCGACAGCGAAGGAGATCTTTTTGCACAGCCGTTGGAGTGGCAAGGTAAAGGTGCGGAACCAGTTGTGCTGGTTATACCGCGTGCTTCGGATCCGGCGTTGGGCGAGGGGGACCGCATTCTTGCGCGATTAACCGCAGTCACAGATCAAGATCACAATTACGAGGCGCGGCTTATTCGTCGGATTGGCACCAATCCCAAACGTGTGCTTGGGATCTTTCGCCAAGCCTCCGAAGGGGGGCGTATTGTTCCTATCGATAAAGCTGGATCTGTTGAATGGCAGGTCCCCGAAGGGCACACGCAGGACGCGCGCGATGGCGAGTTGGTTGAGGCTGAACAGGCCGGTCCAAAATCGCGGATGGGCTTGCCCAAAGCACGTGTTGTTGAACGTCTTGGCGATCCCAGTGCCCCTAAAGCCGTGTCTCTCATTGCTATTCACCAGCACGCGATCCCGGATCATTTTCCCGACCGCGTGATCGAAGAGGCAGATGCCGCCAAGCCCATGGGGCTAAGCGGACGCACTGATATGCGCGATATGTTGTTGGTGACCATCGATCCGGCTGATGCACGTGATCACGATGACGCGTGTTTCGCCCAAGCTGATGATGATCCCGAGAACCCCGGTGGTCATATTATCTGGGTCGCTATTGCTGATGTTGCGGCCTATGTCCGCCCGGGAACACCGTTGGATCGCGAGGCGCGCAAACGTGGCAACTCTAGCTACTTCCCAGATCGCGTGGTGCCGATGTTGCCGGATCGGCTATCGGGGGATTTATGTTCGTTACACGAGGGTGTCCCGCGTCCGTGTCTTGCGGTGCGTATGAAGATTGATGCCGAGGGCAACAAAATCTCGCATCGTTTCCAGCGTGGATTGATGAAATCGGCGGCCAGCCTGCATTACGAAGAGGTGCAGGATGCAATGGATGGCCGTGTGACAGATCGCACTGCGCCGTTTCTCGATCCGGTTATCAAACCGCTTTATGCCGCCTATAACGCATTGGTCGACGCACGTTCACGCCGTCAGCCTTTGGATTTAGACCTGCCCGAACGTAAAATTGTTCTGGACGATGACGGCAATGTGGCATCGGTTAACTTTCGTGACCGCCTTGATGCGCATAAGCTGATTGAAGAGTTCATGGTCCTCGCCAATGTTGCGGCGGCTGAGACGCTGATTAAAAAACGTCAGCCCTTGCTGTTTCGCATCCATGAAGAGCCTGCGGCGGATAAACTGGATAACTTACGCGAAACCGCACGTGCTGCAGGTTTAAACCTCGCCAAGGGGCAGGTGCTACAGACACGGCATTTGAATGCGCTGCTTAATGCTGCTGCGGGCACGGACGATGCGGAGTTGATCAATATTTCGACGCTGCGGTCTATGCAGCAGGCGTATTATACGCAGGAAAACCTGGGCCACTTTGGCTTGGCTTTGCGCAATTATGCGCATTTTACGTCGCCTATCCGTCGTTATGCCGATTTGATTGTCCACCGTGCTTTGATTGCTGCCCACGGGTGGGGTGATGACGGGTTAAGCCACGAGGAAATCGAGCGCCTAGAAGAGACCGCGACACATATTTCTTCAACCGAGCGGCGCTCTATGGTGGCGGAACGGGATACGACGGATCGGTATTTGGCGTATTACCTGTCTGAGCGGGTCGGAAATGAGTTTACGGGCCGTATTTCTGGCATTGCCCGGTTTGGTGCATTCGTGAAGCTGGATGAGACGGGGGCGGATGGGCTGGTTCCCGTGCGCACAATCGGGCGAGAGTTCTTTCACTTTGATGCGCAGGCCGGATCTTTGATGGGGTCAAATACGGGTCTGATGATTGAGGTCGGCATGCGGGTTCTTGTTCGGCTGACACAGGCTGCACCTGTGACTGGTGGGCTTGAGTTAGAGCTATTGGAGCTGGATGGCGCAGCATTGCCCAGCGGCGGATCATCGGGCCGCGGAGGGCGCCGCCCAAGCCCGGCAGGCCGCAGTACGCCACGGCGCAAGGTGGGAAAAGCATCCCGCAAGGCCAAGGATGGCAAGAGTAAAGCCAAACGCACTGTTGTGCGAAAGCGAAAATAGCAACTATTTGCCTGAACGTTTGATTGGGAAAATCAAGCCTTTCTTGTAGCGTTGTGCGCGGCTAGGTTGGCTATTAATATGGTTGAGATAAGGGTGGGCATAATGTGTAGATCGTTGATTGTAGCGCTTGCGTCAGTACTGACGCTTACACCTGCCATGGCGGCGGTTGCTCAGGTGCAGACTGGCGAACCCCGCCCACAGCTGCGCCCCGTTGCGCCCGAGGTGATCCAGCTGGCTGCCGTGTCCTTGCCGCGTCCACAGCTACGTCCCGTTGAAAGTGCAAAAATTGCCCCGGAGGAAACAGCGACATTGGCGGCGTCCAATGCGGGTTTTCAAAACTGGGTGAACGGGTTTTATCGACGCGCACGTGCGCAGGGGATTTCACAACAAACGCTGGATCGCGCCTTTCGTAATGTCAGCTATGATGCCGAGGTTATCCGTCGCGATAGCAACCAGTCGGAGTTTACAAAAACCATATGGCAATATCTCGACAGTGCTGCATCGGACACGCGTGTGAAAAACGGCGGCAAGGCCCTTCGTCAAAACAGCAAAACGCTTGATGCGATCCAAGCGCATTACGGTGTCGATAAAGAGGTCGTTGTCGCGGTCTGGGGCTTGGAAAGCTCCTATGGCACATATCGCGGCGATATGGATGTGATCCGTTCGCTTGCGACATTGGCTTATGACGGACGACGTGGCAAATTTTTCGAAAGCCAGTTGATCGCAGCGTTGAAGATCCTTCAATCTGGTGATGTGGCCCCCCGTAAGATGACGGGCAGCTGGGCGGGGGCGATGGGGCACACCCAATTTATTCCCACCTCTTACGAGGCTTTTGCCGTTGATTTTACCGGCGATGGCAAGCGTGATATTTGGTCGGATGACCCGACGGACGCCTTGGCCTCTACGGCGGCTTATCTAAAGCGTTCGGGCTGGGTTGCTGGGCAACCTTGGGGGGTTGAGGTACGTTTGCCCAGTGGTTTTGACTTTGCGTTGGCAAGCCGCAAAATTAAAAAATCCCCGTCAGAGTGGGGGCGCTTGGGGGTCAAAGACACCTCTGGCCGTGCAGTTAAAAACTATGGACAAGCATCGATTTTGCTGCCGGCAGGCGGAAACGGTGCGGCTTTCATGATCTTTAAGAATTTTTCGGTCATCGAGCGCTATAATGCTGCGGATGCTTATGTCATCGGTGTGGGGCATTTAAGTGACCGTTTAAAAGGCGGAGACGAGATCAAAGGGCGCTGGCCACGTGGTGATCGTGCCTTGAATGCGCGCGAGCGTCGCGAAATGCAACGGCGCCTGACCCGTGCTGGTTTTAATACCCAAGGGGTGGATGGCAAAGTGGGCCCCAATACGATCACTGCCATTCGCCAGTATCAAAAAGCCAAGGGCTTGGCCCCCGACGGTTATGCATCGCTGAGCCTGTTAAAGCACCTGCGTTAACAGGCCGCTTGGCTAAAGGTTAAAATATACACGTATTTGACGCTATCCAGTGGCTTTGTTGGCCTGTGTGAGCTGTGGTTATGGCCATAACAGACGTTGAGATGCCCATTTGAAGGGCATTGATTAAAAAACGTGCAAATAATATAGCTTCGCAGCTTATCGTGTTATGATCTCTTGTCGTCACCGAAAACTTGTCGACTATGAATGTATGAAAACTGAACCGACCTGTTTTGACGAGATGTTGCTGGGCAATGATCTTGTTCGCGATCCTTACGGCCAATATTTTGACTGGTTCAAGATGGCTGATGTGAAACGATTACGTAGAAAATCGGAGGACGCAGAAGCGTTTTTTCGAAAAATCGGCATTACGTTTAATGTCTATGGACAAGACGAAGCTGACGAACGTTTGATCCCATTCGATATCGTGCCGCGTATCATAGCGGCCAAAGAATGGCGCCAGCTAGAACGTGGTATTGAACAGCGTGTGCGTGCGATAAATGCGTTTTTGCGCGACATTTATCATCGGCAAGAAATTATACGTGCGGGTCGTATTCCCAAAAAACTTATTGCGGGCAACGCGGCCTTTACGCCTGAGATGATCGGTGTGACGCCTCCAGCAGGTGTATATACACATATCGCTGGTGTTGATCTTGTGCGCACCGGTGAAAACGATTTTTACGTGCTTGAGGATAATGTCCGCACACCATCTGGGGTCTCTTATATGTTAGAGAACCGGGAAACGATGCTGCATATGTTCCCTGAGCTTTTTACAAAAATGAAAGTCCGCTCGGTTAGTTCTTATCCTGATTTGCTACGTCGGTCTCTTGCGGATTGCGCGCCAGATCGGACACGAACAGATATGCCAACCGTTGCTGTTTTGACGCCGGGTATTCATAATTCGGCCTATTTTGAGCACGCCTTTTTGGCGGATCAAATGGGGGCGGAATTGGTGGAAAGCCATGATTTGCGTGTCCAGGACGGTTATGTCGCAATGCGGACCACACGTGGATATCAGCGGTTGGACGTGATTTATCGCCGTGTCGATGACGAATATCTTGATCCTTTGACGTTTAACCCAAACAGCATGTTAGGGGTTCCGGGCATCATGGATGTCTACCGTGCGGGAAATGTCACCATTGCCAATGCGCCGGGAACAGGTATCGCGGATGACAAGGCTTTGTATTCTTACATGCCGGATATTATTGAGTTTTATACTGGTGAAAAAGCCATCTTAAAGAACGTGCCAACATGGCGATGCTCTGAGGCGGACTCGCTGTCGTATGTGTTGGAAAACCTCAAAGACCTTGTGGTCAAAGAGGTCCATGGTTCTGGCGGCTATGGTATGCTGGTTGGCCCAGCAGCGAGCAAAAAGGAGCTCTCTGCCTTTGAAGCTAAACTGCGTGCCACACCTGACAATTATATTGCACAACCCACGTTGGCATTGTCGACTGTGCCGATCCTATCGAAATCAGGACTTGCGCCGCGACATGTGGATTTGCGTCCGTTTGTATTGATGGCACCAAACCGAGTTGAGATTACGGCGGGTGGTTTAACGCGCGTGGCGCTCAAAAAGGGATCCCTTGTGGTGAACTCGTCTCAAGGTGGAGGCACCAAGGACACTTGGGTGCTGGAGGATTAAAGACAGATGTTAGGAAGAACCGCTGGTGGTCTGTTTTGGATGTTTCGCTATCTAGAGCGAGCCGAAAACACCGCACGCCTGCTAGAAGCAGGTCATCACATGGCGCTTACGCGTTCAGAATCCGCCGAAAGTGAATGGGAATCTATTGTTCGTACCGCGGGTATGAATATGGGATACGACGCGAAATACGACAGCTATACCGCGAAGCAGGTGATAGATTATCTGCTGCGTGACAAAGACAATGCATCCAGTGTGATGTCGTCGATAGATCTTGCGCGTTCAAATGGGCGTCAGGTTCGGACGGCCTTGTCCAGCGAAGTGTGGGAAGCCACAAACGAATGTTGGATGGACCTGAAAAAGACCCTATCGCAGCCCATCGAAGAAAGTGCGTTGCATGACACTTTGATTTTGATCCGGAACCGGGCTGCTATTGTGCGCGGCGCGCTGCACGGGACAATGTTGCGCAATGATATTTTCTCTTTTGCGCGTCTGGGGACGTTTATTGAACGCGCGGATAATACGGCCCGCATTTTAGATGTGAAATATTATGTCTTGTTGCCCTCGGCCGCCTTTGTCGGAACAACGATGGATAATGCGCAATGGGAAGTGATCTTGCGATCGGTTTCAGCAGAGCGTTCATATCGCTGGCTGAATGCAGGGGCTGCCTCTCCGGTGGGTGTTGCGGATTTCTTGATATTGGATGAACGTATGCCGCGGTCTTTGGCGTTTTGTACGCGTAAAGTGGGCCATTTTCTGCAGCATTTGGAAAATGATTATGAACTGCGCCAGACCAGCCAAATCAAGGCGGCGGTGCTTCTTGCCCGTATTGAAGAGATGACAATCGAAGATATTTTCAACGATGGCTTGCACGAATATTTAGGCGAATTTATCGAGGGAATAACGGAATTGGCACGGCACATTGAGCAGGATTTTAGGTTCTATGGCTGATAGTAAGACGCTTTCTATCCGGCACGTCACGACATATTCATACGACGAACCGGTCTCTTATGCTTTACAGCAGCTACGCCTCACGCCGCGCGCGACGGCAGGGCAGGTTGTGCGTGACTGGAGCTGCACCATTCGTGGCGGCACCAAGCAACTCTCTTTTACCGACAGTTATCGCAATATGGTTGAATTGGTGTTGTTAGCGGATGGCGTGACTGAGGTCGAAATTGAGTGCGCAGGGGTTGTTGACGTCGAAGACCGCAATGGTGTGGTTGGCAAACTTCGTGGCTTTGCACCTCTTTGGTTGTATCTCGAAGAAACGGCTTTGACAGCCGCCGGGAACAATATCGGGCAATTGGTGGCGCGATTGAAGCAGAACTGCGCTGATATGGACGAGGTGTCGCTTTTGCATGTGCTTTCGGCCGAGATCCTAGGGCTGGTAAAGTACGAGATTGGCCAAACGGATGCTTCTACCACTGCTGAGGGGGCAATGACGGTGGGGCATGGTGTCTGTCAGGATCATGCGCATATTATGATTTCTGCTGCGCGCCAGCTTGGCATGCCTGCCCGCTACGTGAGTGGCTATTTGTTGATGGATGGGCAGACACAGCAAGATGCAAGCCACGCGTGGTGCGAGGTTTGGACCAAAGGATTGGGGTGGATCGGGTTTGACGTGTCTAACGGCATATGTCCGGATGCACGTTATGTTCGCGTGGGTGTCGGCCGAGATTATGCTGACGCCGCACCAATTCGTGGCCTTCGTCAAGGAAATGGGGCAGAAAATCTTCATGTTTCCTTGCAGGTTCAGCAATAGGCTGATTGAAGACTTTTTCAAAGGAGTCTTGAACTATGACTTATTGTGTTGGCCTCATGCTAAACACGGGTATCGTTTTCATGTCAGATACCCGAACCAATTCAGGTGTCGATAATATTTCGACCTTTCGTAAGATGTTTACCTGGGAGGTCCCAGGGGATCGCTCTATTACGTTGATGACAGCAGGCAATCTGGCAACCACGCAATCCGTTGTCAGTCTGCTTCGCGAACGCACCAAAGAACCCAGCGAACGCCATCCGGATATCTTGGGCATGTCATCCATGTTTCAAGTAGCGGGCCACGTGGGAAATCTGTTGAGAGATGTGATTGCCACACATGCCGAGGCCGGACAGCGTGCAGACGCTGCATTTAATGCCACGATGATTTTGGGCGGGCAGATCGGGGATGGTGAGCCGTGCTTGTTTCTCATTTATCCCGAGGGAAATTTTATCGAGGCAAGCTTTGATACGCCATTTTTCCAAATAGGCGAGACGAAATACGGACGGCCAATTTTATTGCGGGCTTATGATCAAGATATGAGTTTTGAAGAGGCGATAAAATTGCTTATCGTTTCATTTGACTCAACTATTAAGGCCAATTTATCTGTCAGCCTTCCATTGGACGTACATGTCTATGAGGCAGGTAGCCTTAGAAATGGTCGAACGTTTCGGGTGAAAGAAGATGACCCCTACTTTAACGATGTCTCCAATGGCTGGGGCGCAGCATTAAAGGATGCATTTGGGCAGTTATCTGATTTCCGTTTCCCTGACGCAGATGATGAAAATGATCGATAAAGTGTAATTACTCTATTTAGAAATGGAATTGGGTGCTCGTGCTTTTGGGGTATGGTTGGTGCGCGCGGGGTATAGTTGGCGCGCCATACTTAATATCAACCTAGGGGGTTAATTAGGGGTATCTACCATATGTTGACTTATTTCGAAAAAAATGGTTAATATTTAGTTAACTGATGGCGAGAGCTCGCAAGTTAGCGAATTTGTTGCGGCTGACTGAGTTTCACAGGAGATATCATGACGCAAGTAAAGTATTTACATGCTGCAGACCGGGCAAAACCTGAAAAAGTGAGCATGCCAACCCGGATTGAGGCTATCTCCTCGTCTAATAACATTAAAGTTACTCTAAAGTCTGCAACTGATAAGACGGGTCACGAGACCTATCAGAATGAAGCTAAAGATGCCGATCCATCCCCGGCACCTTTAGATGACCAAGCCATCATAAAACCTTTGTCGGGCGTAAAGCCAAAAGGCGCATCGCTGCCCACACCTGGGGTACGTTCAGGGCAATATCGTATTGCTGCTGGTGTTGCTGTTATGGCTCTGCTTGGTGCGGTGGGTGCGCATTTGTTGTTGAAGGGGAATGGGGCACAAGAGGATGCCCTGTCATCCTCAGCCTCGGCACAAGATGACTTTTTGACCTTTGTTGCGTCGGCGTCTGCCGCTGATGCCGAGCCTGCACCCGTGTCGAATGTTTCAAAAAGCGATGAGCGTATTGCAAAACTGGCGGCGGGTACGTTAACGGCGTTGCGTACTCATAATACAGGCCAAACGGCTGTTGCGGCGGTTACACAGAAAACAGCGAATGATGCCGCGGCTGTTTCTGCGCTTTATCGTTTGGTTGTGACCGCGCATTCGCAAGGGCAATCCATGAGCTATATCGATCAGATGTTGAATGACGCCTATGCTCGTGGAGAAGTCAGTGTGCCCGCGGGGCTGATCACTGCGGACAACCGCGTCGATACCAAGGCAATTCTGAGCTTGTTCATCGCGCAGTAATACCAATCACAGCGCTATCTTTTGTATGTGGAGGTCATCGGTCTTTTGGGCAGGGGGGCTCTGTCTATGTACAATGATACTGCCTGTTTCAAATATCAAATTCTTCAGGGGGAAGAAATGAATAAAATATTCGCAGTCATGGCTTTGGGCGTTTCTGTGTTTTCGGCTCAAAGTGCGATGGCTGAGACATGTGGCGGTACATATACTGTACAAAGCGGTGACAGCCTGTCTGTGATTGCGGATAAGTTGTATAAGGATGCGGGCAAGTGGAGCGTTATCCATAACCGTAATATCACAGCGATTGGCCCGAAACCGAACGCAATCCAGGTGGGGATGAAACTTAACCTGACGTGCATCGATGGCCTGCCAGTCGGGCTTGAGGGGGGACGTAGTCTTGCAGAGGCGGTCCCAACCGAGGCTGAGCCAATGGAGATCGAAGCCGGAACTGCGGCGGTTCGTCATAAAATCAATCTTTTAACTGGCGGGAATTACCGACCCTTCACAGATCAAAGCCTGCACAATGGGGGCTTTCTTCACGATCTGGTAAATGCATCGATGGAGGCAAGCGCGCCTGAGCAAGGCTATGCAATTCACTGGGTTGATGATTGGAGTGCGCATTTCGATCCGTTGTTGTCCAACGCGCTGCTGGATGCGGGTTTCCCTTGGTTTAAGCCTTATTGCGACGAAGTTACGAATAACTACCGCTGTGACAACCTTCTGTTTTCCGAGCCGCTGTTTGAAGCATTAAGACTTTTGTTTGTAGATGCATCCAATCCGCTAACGTTTGAAAATGACGAAGATCTGTATAACAAGCGCTTTTGCGTTCCCAAAGAATACGACACGTCGCTGTTTGATGCGCAGGGCCGCAACTGGCTGCGTGATGGGAAAATCACAGTTGTTGAGGGGCTGTCACCGGCTGACTGTATCAGAATATTGGTAGATGGCGGCGCAGATGGGGCGGTTTTGAACGAATTTATCGGGCGAGCGGCCATAAAAGAGATCGGTGTTACAGATCGTGTCCAAATCGTACCGCAACCGCTTTCTATTGATGCGCTTCATCTTGTTGTCCATAAATCTCACCCTGAAGCCGATCAAATTCTTGGTTTGATTAATGATGGTCTCCACAAAATTCATGACGACGGCACGTATCAAGCAATTGTAGAAGATCATCTGGCCCGTATCTGGGCTGGTTTTTAACGGAGCGTCTGATGCAACGTATAGTGTTTCCAAACATCTTTCGCATTGCAGTGGCTCTTGGGTTCGCCCCTACGGCTGCGCTGGCCATATGTGATGTCGAATATGTCGTGCAGCCCAGTGATGATCTGTTCAAAATAGCAGATGAGCATTATGGTGATCGCAGCCGTTGGACGTTGATTTATTATCGCAACCAAGGCGAACTTGTTGGACCCTCTGCTGTCCCCGGGGTGACATTGTACATCCCTTGCCCTCCCGAAGGTGAGGCCCCCGTTGATGTGGTCGCAATACCTTCACCTGAGGTAAAGGCAGACATTAACTTTCTGACGGGTGGTGGTTATGCACCCTTTGCGGATCAAAGCCTCCCAGGACAGGGGTTGGTAACTGAACTCTTGGGCGCCGCAATGGAATTTGCGCCTTCGCCGGTTTCACACTCGGTGACGTGGGAAAATGATTGGAGCAGACATCTTGCTCCAATGCTGGACAGCAAGGAGTTCGATATGGGGTTTCCCTGGTCGAAGCCCGATTGCACGGCGGATCCGTCGCATGAATTATGTGTTAAATTCCATTTCTCTGAGCCGTTACTGGTCGTCCCAACAATGTTATTTGTGCAGGTTGGCAGTGATATGGTGTTTGAGACAGATGCAGATATCATTGGTAAAACGTTGTGCCGTCCGGCCGTAAATCATACGCATGACCTAGATGGCCCAGATCGCCGTTGGCTAACCGATGATAAAATCACTTTGCTTGAGTTAAACACACCGGCGGATTGTTTGAAATTAGTCGCCGAAGGGCGGGCGGATGCTGCGGTGTTGAATTTGTTTGTTGGGGCCGAGGCTTTGGTTGCAATGCAGATGCGAGATCAGGTTGAGCCACTTGAAAAACCTTTGTCCGAAGCCGGGTTACATGTGATTATTTCAAAAACGCATTGGCGTGGTACGGCACATCTATACCGAGTAAATGCAGGCCTGAAAAACCTGCACGAAAGTGGCCGTTTCGACGAAATTATGGAACGTCATTTTGAAGTGTTTCAGGAAAAAATAGGCGAATGACTTAAAATCTTGTTTTAGGCGTTGTATTGCAACGCCTAAGATATTTCGTATCTACCTTTGCGGGTCTTGGATATGTAGTTTGCACGGGTCTAATCTCAAACAGTGCCCGTCGATAAAATCGATATGCGCCGCAGGGGACAGTCTGACAGGATCAGGACCTGTGTCTCGAACGCCTCAAAGCAGAGACGCTTAATTTGATGAGCCCGACGTTGCATTTTGAGGTTTTAACAATAGATTTACATGCAAATGGGAATTTTAGCGTGCAGGCACGTGTGCCTGATATTGCCTTTTAATTCTATTAAATCGCCTAGATAAACTTTGGGAATTTATTTGTAAGTCCGCAAGAAACTTGAGTGTTTCAGTTGTGGGTCCGGCGTCATGCGCAGGTATTATACTTTGATAATGAGCTATTTTTGAAGTTGTCACACTTGCGTTTCGTGATCTAACGTTGAAGTCTGTGATAAGAATTAAAGACATAAATTACTCAACTTAGGAGGTGTTTTTTGAACATAGACTTGAGGGTTCGCTTCGCTCATATATTTGGATTTTTCAAATTTTGGCGCCATCAATCGATATGAATTTTTTAGATGTTAGTCATAATGTGGCGCTCGTAATCGCGTCTGTCGTCATTGCAAGTGTTGCGGGTTTTACGGGGCTGACGCTTTCCAAAGACCTCTCGAAGCAGAACGTATTGCGCCGTAAGGGATCTGTAGCAATGTCTGCCATTGCTTTGGGTGGTGGCATTTGGTCCATGCATTTCGTTGCAATGCTGGGCATTCAGATGCCTATCTTGTTCTATTATGACGCAGCGGTCACGCTTGCTTCTGCGTTGTTTGCTATCTTGGTCGTTGGAACGGCTTTGTTGCTTTTGCATTTTCGAGAACGCACGCCGTTCACCTTAACCGCAGCGGGGAGTTTGGTTGGATGCGGTATTTTGGGGATGCATTATATTGGCATGGCAGGGCTGCAGTTCTGTCGCGCGGTATATACACCGCTTGGCGTCGCGACGGCGGTTGTGGCTGCTATCGGATTTAGCATCGCGGCGTTTTGGATTGCCTATGGGCAACGCAACAACCGCAGCATTTTGCTAGGAACGTTTTGCTTCGGCTTTGCTGTGAGTGCCGTGCATTTCGTCGCAATTGCGGGAACCCGTTTTGTTGCTGTTCCTACACTAAGTGAATTCGGCCCGGTTATGAGCAATGAAACCCTCGCCATGGGCGTGATTATCTCAAGCTTTGTTATCTTTGGGACGTTCTTGTGGATGGGGGTGACGTTTCTCGCACCGACTGTGCCTGCACCGGCCCATGCGCCTCTTGAAATGGAGATGAAGTCCACCATAGATCCTGAAACGGCAGAGTTGGCTCCGGTTGCTGTACGTATCCCATGCGAGCGCAACGGGAGCACGCAGTTTATTGATCCGACACTGGTCGCTTGTGTGCGCGCTGAAGGGCATTACACCAATGTCTACACCAACGACGCAAAGCTATTATGCGCATGGCCGATTGCCGAAGCCGCTGAACGGTTGGAAGGTGCCGGTTTTATCAAGACGCATCGAAGCTATCTGGTTAACCCTGCGCATGTTGAGCACTTTGAAAGACGTAAAGATAACGGAGTTTGCCGTTTCGCATCTGCTGATTTGCCAGCCGTGCCAGTGAGCCGTTCAAATCTAAAGATGGTACGCGACGCACTGGGGATATAGGGGTTCGCATTTCGTGCGTCCTCAGGCGCATTTCGTGAAAAAACGAGATGTTTTCGTTGGTTATAGCGGGTGCTGAAAATTTAATGCGTCCACCTTTTCATCCTAACTTGTATTTGCGGGACGGGAGGCGGAACAATGATACCAGCGGCGTTTGAGTATTACAGACCAGCTAGTATGGAAGGCGTAATTGCCCTCTTAGAAGAACACGGAGATGAAGCACGGGTCATAGCAGGTGGCCATAGCTTAATCCCGATGATGAAGCTTCGGATGGCCGAAGTTGCCCACTTGATTGATTTACAGGATATCGCAAGCCTTAGCGGTATTACGATTGATAGCGACGGAATTCGCCTTGGCGCGATGACAACGCAGCATGATATTATTGGATCGGCGGCACTGACCGCTGCGGCGCCAATCATTAAAGAAGCGGCGTTGCAAATTGCAGACCCACAGGTGCGCTATATGGGGACTGTTGGCGGTAATGTTGCCAACGGTGATCCCGGAAATGATATGCCTGGGTTGATGCAATGTTTGGATGCACAGTTTCATTTGCTTGGCCCAGATGGCGAACGTGTGGTCGCAGCACGTGACTTCTACGAGGCGGCTTATATGACTGACCGCGAAGACGAAGAAGTGCTGGTCGAAATCACATTTGCGGCGCCCACTGGCGGTTACGCATATGAGAAGCAAAAGCGTAAAATCGGTGACTATGCGACTGCGGCGGCTGCGGTACAGATGTCCAAAGTGGATGGCAAAGTTGCGACAGCTTCGATTGCGATGACCAACCTGAGCGATACGCCGATCTGGTCCGAAGAAACCGCAGAGGCATTGATCGGCACCACTTGTGATGATGCGGCGATCAAATCTGCGATCGCTGCGATGCTTGGCGATATTGACCCAACTGAAGACAACCGCGGGCCTATTGCATTCAAATGCCACGCCGCTGGTATCGTCCTTGGCCGCGCAATCAAACGCGCTTGGTCACGGGCATAGGGAGGAGAACACCATGTCAAACAAGATGCACGTTAAATTAAACGTGAACGGCGAGGATCACGAATTCCTCGCGGAGCCACGCGAACTGCTGATCTACGCACTGCGTGAGAAATTGAACATTACCGGCCCGCATGTTGGTTGTGAAACCACCCATTGCGGTGCTTGCACTGTCACGATGAACGGTAAGTCTGTAAAATCTTGTACCGTTTTTGTGGCACAAGCCAATGGTGCAGAGGTAACGACCATCGAAGGCCTTGGTCAACCCGACGCACTGCATGTTCTGCAAGAGAATTTCAAAGAGCATCATGGTCTTCAATGTGGCTTTTGCACACCGGGGATGATCACACGTGCGGCCAAGCTGCTCGAAGAAAACCCGAACCCTACGGAAGAAGAAGTCCGCTTTGGTATCTCAGGCAACATCTGTCGCTGTACCGGTTACCAAAATATTGTGAAATCTATTCTGTCAGCGGCGTCTGAGTTGAATTCAGCCAAGGAGGCCGCGCAATGAAGGACGAAATCACACGCGAAGATCGCGTCGCCAACCTCAAGGGTATGGGCTGTTCCCGCAAACGGGTTGAAGATGCCCGGTTCACGCAGGGCCAAGGCAACTATGTCGATGATGTAAAGCTGCCGGGTATGTTGCATGCGGATTTCGTGCGGTCGCCTTACGCGCATGCACGGATTAAATCGATCAATATTGACGCTGCGATGGCTTTGCCTGGTGTAAAAGCAGTTCTAACGGCTCAGGATCTTGAGCCACTTGGATTGCACTGGATGCCAACGCTGGCTGGCGATAAGCAGATGGTTTTGGCAGATGGAAAAGTTCTTTTCCAAGGTCAGGAAGTGGCTTTTGTCGTCGCCGCAGATCGCTATATTGCTGCCGATGCCGTGGAACTGGTCGAGGTCGAGTACGAAGAGCTTGAGGTCGTTGTTGACCCATTCAAAGCACTCGAATCCGATGTGGTTCTGCGCGAAGATTTAGACCTGTCGGTGCCCGGCGCACATGGTCCACGCAAACATGCGAACCATATCTTTACATGGGAAATGGGAGACCAAGAAGCGACGGAACAGGTGCTTGATAGTGCCGAGGTCGTGGCAACAGAAGAAATGTACTATCACCGTACCCATCCTTGCCCGCTGGAAACATGCGGTTCTGTGGCGTCGATGGATAAGGTGAACGGCAAACTGACCCTTTGGGGCACATTCCAAGCACCGCATGTGGTGCGCACAGTGGCCTCTTTGTTGTCAGGGATCGAAGAACATAACATCCGCGTCATTGCACCGGATATCGGTGGCGGCTTTGGCAATAAAGTTGGCGTATATCCCGGTTACATCTGTTCTATCGTCGCCTCCATTGTGACGGGTGCTCCTGTTAAATGGATCGAAGACCGTATGGAAAATCTGATGTCTACGGCCTTTGCGCGGGACTATTGGATGAAGGGCAAGATCAGCGCCACCAAAGAAGGTAAAATCACAGGGCTACATTGCCATGTGACGGCTGATCACGGCGCCTTTGATGCCTGTGCGGACCCCAGCAAATTCCCTGCGGGCTTTATGAACATCTGTACGGGCTCCTATGATATCCCTGTCGCGTATTTGGGCGTTGACGGTGTCTATACCAACAAAGCACCCGGCGGCGTGTCGTATCGGTGTTCTTTCCGTGTGACGGAGGCTGTATATTTCATTGAACGTATGATCGAAGTTCTTGCGATTGAACTGGATATGGATCCGGCCGAGTTGCGCTCGATCAACTTTATCAAGAAGGAGCAGTTTCCCTATCAGGCGCCTCTGGGCTGGGAATACGACTCGGGCGATTATCAACCTGCGTGGGACAAAGCACTGAAAGCGGTGGACTACAAAGGGCTGCGTGCAGAACAAGCTGAACGTGTCGAAGCGTTCAAACGTGGCGAAACGCGTAAAATCATGGGTATTGGACTGTCGTTCTTTACAGAAATCGTCGGCGCGGGGCCGGTGAAGAACTGTGACATCCTGGGGATGGGCATGTTTGACAGCTGTGAAATTCGCATCCACCCGACGGGATCAGCCGTTGCGCGCCTTGGTACGATTTCTCAGGGGCAGGGCCATGCGACGACATTTGCGCAAATCCTTGCAACCGAAATTGGCCTATCAGCAGATAGTATCACAATTGAGGAAGGCGATACCGATACAGCGCCTTATGGTCTTGGCACCTACGGGTCTCGTTCCACGCCTGTTGCAGGGGCTGCAACTGCTATGGCAGGGCGCAAGATCCGTGCCAAAGCGCAGATGATTGCAGCTTATCTTCTTGAAGTTCACGACGATGATGTGGAATTTGATGTGGATCGGTTTGTTGTCAAAGGTGCGCCAGAGCGGTTTAAGACAATGAAAGACATTGCTTACGCTGCCTATAATCAGGCCATTCCTGGACTGGAGCCCGGGCTAGAAGCGGTCAGTTATTATGATCCACCAAACATGACCTATCCGTTTGGCGCCTATGTCTGTGTGATGGACATTGACGTTGATACAGGTGTTCCTGAAATCCGCCGTTTTTACGCGCTGGATGATTGCGGCACCCGGATTAATCCGATGGTGATCGAAGGCCAAGTGCATGGTGGTTTGACAGAGGCTCTTGCCGTGGCTTTGGGACAAGAGATTGCCTATGATGATTTGGGCAACGTGAAAACCGGTACGTTGATGGATTTCTTCCTGCCAACAGCATGGGAAGTGCCCAACTACGAGACCGATTACACGGTTACACCCAGCCCACATCATCCGATCGGAGCCAAAGGCGTTGGCGAAAGCCCGCATGTCGGCGGTGTACCATGCTTTTCAAACGCGGTTCAGGATGCGTTCCGCCCGTTTGGGAATCGTCACACCAACATGCCCCATGATCACTGGCGCATTTGGCAGACAGCCAACGATCTTGGCTTGCATGACTAAACGATAGGATGCGGGTCGCGTGATTGCGGCCCGTTCCATCGGGAGGACTCTGATGACTTGGACTACGTTACAAACGGCCATGGCCGAACAGGGGTATATTGCCTCTGGGGACTTGGCGATGGCACTACATTTGTCGCTTACGTTAGGGCGCCCGTTGTTGCTGGAAGGGGCGGCGGGTGTTGGCAAGACCGAGGTCGCACGCGTTTTGGCGAGCGTGCATGACACGCAGCTGATCCGCTTGCAGTGTTACGAGGGGCTTGATGCCGCGCAGTCGATCTATGAGTGGAACTATCAACGTCAGCTTTTGGCAATTCGTGCTGCGTCCGAGGACGGAGAGACCGGTAAAACCGTTGAGGCGCGCATCTTCTCGGATGAATTTTTACTGGAACGCCCTTTGCTCAAGGCAATTCGGCAAGACAAAGCACCGGTGTTGCTGATCGACGAGATTGACCGCGCCGACGAAGAATTCGAAGCTTACTTACTGGAGATCCTCTCTGAGTTTCAGGTTACCATTCCTGAGATCGGGACGATCACGGCCAAAACGCGACCGATTGTCATTCTGACTGCCAACGGCACCCGAGATCTAAGCGACGCGTTGCGGCGCCGATGTCTGTATGCGCATGTACCGTATCCTGATCTGGAAACCGAACTCTCGATCCTTGTGTCGAGGTATCCCGATATCTCTGATCGCCTGTGCGCGCAGATTGTGGGGTTCGTACAATCCCTACGTAAGCAGGATTTGGAAAAAAAGCCCGGCATTGCTGAGATGCTTGATTTTGCAGGCGCCTTGATGGGGCTTGGCGTTGCCGATTTGACGGGTGACCCGGCGTTGTTACAGGCGATTTTGACGACGTTATTGAAAACTCAGGCGGACAAAGATGCAGTTCCGACTGAAATTGCACAACGTTTGGCTGGAAAAGCAGCATGAGTCATGTCACTAAATTTGCCGCGCGCGACCCGGGTCCGGCCGCACGAATGACCGGATTTGTTGCGCATTTACGTGACAACGGTCTGCGCTTGGGGGTGAGTGAAACCGGTGTTGCGCTGGAGGCTTTGACGCATATCAATTCTGCCAATCCCAGTGAGACCCGCCGCGCGCTGAAAACCGTCTTTACCGGTTGCGCCGAAGAGGCCGCGCAGTTTGATGGTCTGTTTGACAGCTATTGGATGAATGGCGGGCGTGTCACGACACGGGTCATGCCAAAGGCAAAACCTAGTTTGAATGAAAATGTGCATTCTTCACGCGATGCCAAGGCTGACGCTGACACCAGCGGCGGGGCTGGCGATATCAGCGCTCCAGATGGGGGTGAGGGCGCGGCACAAAGCGATGGTGAAGGGAAACTGGTCGCCACGGATGTGTCGAATTTATTCAAAAAGGATCTGCGCAGTATCGTACGTCCCGAAGATATCGCCGAGGCAGAGAAAGTTGCCCTGCGCCTTGGGGCCAGCCTGCGTGATCGTCGGTCGCGACGTAGAAAGGCCGCTCGCAAGGGGGATCAAATTCATTTCCGTAAGGTGATGCGGCAAAGCCTTGCAACTGGCGGTGAACCTATCGCTTTGCCAAAGCGTCGCCGACCTGATCGCACTTTGCGGATTACGGCTATTTGCGATGTTTCCGGGTCGATGACCGTTTACTCGCAAGTTTTTCTGGCGTTCTTGGCTGGATTGATGCGGGCAGATACACGTGCGGATGCTTATTTGTTTCATACGCGTCTGGTTCGGATCACTGAAGCCCTGCGGGATAAAGACGCGTTGCGTGCCCTGTCACGTTTGTCGCTGCTTGCGGATGGGTATGGCGGTGGATCCAATATAGGCGGCAGCCTTGACCGTTTTTCCAGAACCTATGGGCGTCGCTTTGTTGATAATCGAACGGTGGTTCTGATCCTGTCGGATGGGTATGACACTGGATCACCCGAGGGTATCTCAAACGCGTTAAACCGCCTCAAAAAACGTGGCTGTAAAATCATTTGGCTGAACCCGCTCAAGGGATGGGATGGTTATGAGCCAATTGCCAATGCGATGGCTCAGGCTTTGCCTTATCTTGATTTGTTTCGTGCTGCGAACACGCTAGGCGATTTGGCGTCGCTCGAACCGGAGCTGGCCCGACTATGATAAGCACCTATCTCGAAAAACACGGTTTGACAGAGGGCGAAGACTGCTTTGCCATTGCAACAATTGTGCGCACGTCCGGAACCACAGCGGCCAAACCCGGCGCCAAAGCGGTGCTGGGGCAAGATGGCGCAATTTTAGACGGATGGCTTGGCGGTGGCTGTGTCCGAGGCGCAATCAAGGCGGCAAGCCTGCGTGCCTTTGCATCAAGAAAACCGCAATTGATATCGGTGACCCCAGAAGAGGCGTTGATCGCAATGAACATCAAAGCCGGAGATGACGTTGATGGTCTAAGCTATGTCAGAAACGGTTGCCCCTCCAAGGGGACGATTGACGTCTTTATTGAACCTTATTTGCCCAAACCTGATTTATTCATTTTTGGAGAGTCGCCGGTGGCGTTAAAGTTGCAAGCACTTGCTCCGCAATTTGGCTGGGTCGTGTCTTGTGCCAGTCTCGATGCGCCGTTGGCACCGCCAAGGCCACATGGCGCGCGATATGTTGTGATCGCAACACAAGGCCAAGGTGACCTGGCGGCGCTTAAACTTGGATTGGCTGACGCCACGGATTATATTGCCTTTGTTGGCAGTTCTAAGAAATTTGCCAGTCTCTCCCAAAAATTGATTGCGGCTGGCGTGAGTGATGACAAAATTGCCAAAGTTCGTGCCCCTGCGGGAGTACAAATAGGAGCAGAAACCCCGGCAGAAATCGCCTTGTCAATTCTGGCAGAGCTTACCCAGGTCAAGCGCAGTCATTTATTGCAGGTGACCCACAGTGGATAGGGTGGGTGCCATTATCCTCGCTGCGGGTCTGTCGCGCCGTATGCAAGAGCGCAACAAACTGTTGTTGCCCATAGCCGGTGTGCCAATGATCCGGCACATGGTGCAAACCTATCTCGGTGCGGTGAACAGCGAAATTTGCGTGGTCACGGGATATGAGGCTGAACGGGTCAAAGCGGTGCTTTCTGATCTGCCTATTCGGCTGGTCCACAACGACGATTTTGAAAAAGGCCAACCTTTTTCAGTGCGGGTGGGCTTAGAGAATGCACCACAAGCCGAGCATTTTTTGATTGGTCTTGGGGATCAGCCACAACTCACGGCGAGCGACCTGCGCACATTGATTGCGGCACATTTGGCGGGAGATAAAGGCAAAATATCAATCCCCTTTCGTGGCGAAACACGGGGCAATCCGATTGTTATCCCTGCATGCCTGCGCTCGCAGCTTCTTGCGGACAAGGTGAACCCTGGTTGTGGAAAATTCACACGAGCCAATCCTGATTTGGCGCAACATATTTCTTTATCGCAGCCTGGTTTTTTTGAAGACATCGACACGCCGGCTGCGTTTTCAACTTTCCAAAAAATGACATCACAAGGAGTACCAAGATGAAACGATTACGCCGATATTTTGGCGCTGTACGTCAAAAATGGACCCTCACACCCAAGCAGGCAGACATGCTTGCGACAATAAAATTTCCCTGCTGTTAAAAAGGTAAGACTATGGAACTTAAAGACGAAATCGTTATCAATGCTCCTAAAGAACAGGTGTATGCGGCTTTGAACGATCCTGAAATTCTGCAAAAATGCATACCGGGATGCGAAGAACTTATCCAGAATTCAGACACCGAGCTGGAGGCTAAAATTGTTCTTAAAGTTGGCCCTGTAAAGGCGCGTTTTAGTGGCGATGTGCAACTCGACAAAAGCGGCGCACCTGATGGGTTTTCTCTGACTGGCCAAGGGAACGGAGGGACCGCAGGGCATGCTAAAGGTGGAGCTGATGTCACACTGGTTGCAGATGGGGACACAACGATCCTAACTTATGATGCCAAGGCGCAAATCGGGGGTAAGTTGGCGCAACTGGGGAGCCGTTTGATCCAAAGCACTGCTAAAAAGCTTGCTGCTAAATTCTTTAAGAGTTTTGCCGCTATTTTGGATGCCGAAAAAAGTGACTAACCTCATCACCTATAAAGACCATGCGGTCGACGTTCTGGCACAGGTTTCCACCTATGTCAGAGCGGGCCGCCCCTTTGTGTTGATCACCTCTGTCGAAATCAAAGGTGGCAGCGCACGGGATGTCGGGTCGTTGGCTGTTGTGTCTGAAAAAGGTGATATGACGGGTTACATGTCAAACGGCTGCATCGACCAAGATATTTTGTTTCATGCGACCGAATGTTTGCGATCTGGCAAAGCCCAATTGCTTCGCTATGGGGTCGGGTCTCCCTTTCATGATTTGACCTTGCCATGTGGCGGGTCTTTGTCGGTTTGGATAGATCCCAACCCTGACAAAACGACGCTGATGCAAGCGTATACTGATTTGTTAGCGCGGCGACCTGCAACTTTGACTTTCCAGCCCCAGCAAGGCGTTACCTCTCTCGATTTCCCAAAACTCACGGTTGCATATCAGCCTAAAGTGGCTTTGTCGCTTGCGGGGCGGGGGGCAATTTTTCGGGCAACTGCCAAAATCGGGTATACAATCGGCTTTGATATCTCAGCTTTTTCACCAGACCCTGCAGATCTTGAAGTGGTTGATCCTTATTGCCGCGAAGCCCCGACACATTTGTTATCAAATAAAAGCGCAGTGCCATTAAATCTGGATCAAAACAGTGGTTTTTTGACCTTGTTTCATGACCATGATTGGGAACCGGCTTTTATCGCCGCGGCTTTAGAAACCCCTGCAAGTTTTATCGGAGCGCTTGGAAGTCGGCGGACACAGGCCGCCAGACTTGCTCAGCTTTCTGAGATGGGTGTCTCTGAGGAAAACCTCAAGCGTGTACGTGGGCCGATCGGGCTTGTCCCTTCCTTACGGGATGCAAACTTGATCGCAATTTCAGCCCTTGCCGAAGTCTCAGAGGCTTTTGCTTATGAGCAACAAGTGGTTCTTGATGTTTAAGGCAGGTTAGCTGTTCGCCACGCAAAGATAATCTTTGACGCGAGGGCCAACTTTAGAAAAGTCCATTTGACCAATATACTTGGCCTTTAACACGGTCATAACTTTGCCCATGTCACGGATTGAGCTTGCTGCGACTTCTAATACAGCGGCTTTGACGGCCTCATCAATCTCAGCTTCACCGAGTTGTTTTGGCAGAAATTCCTCAATGATTGCGATTTCGCTTAATTCGCGTTCGGCTAAATCTAACCGTCCGCCTTCTTCATAAGCGCGCGTGCTTTCTTGACGTTGTTTCGTCATTTTTCCAAGAATTTCGAGGATCTCGCCATCGCCGATGTTGCTGTCTTCATCGTTACCACGTGCAGCAATTTCACGATCTTTAATGGCAGCATTGATCAATCTCAGTGTCGTGAGACGATCAGTCGCTTTGTCTTTCATGGCTTGTTTCAAGGCTTGATTAACCTGTGTACGGGTATCCATGAGCTCTCATTTACTTATCTAAATCAAAGACTTTTTGATATACAAATTTATTTACTTTTTCAAGGCAGCTTAAACGCTTCGCCATTTGTGACGAGCCATTTTACGAAATAATACTGGTTAAATAATGCGTTGCGCCACGCACATGTGGGCGCTAGGGGGCATGGGACCGCTTTTTAGGATGAGTTAACCTTTAAGAAATTCAGAATGTTCGTTGGCCAGATGATTTATGTTTAGCGTAAAACAAGAACGCATCGTTGGGAGGGATTCGCCAAATGGCCTACAAGTTATATTATGCGCCAGACAGTGCAGCGCTGGGCGTCAGAGTCATACTTGAAGAGATTGGTTACGAGTATGAACTTCTCCCAACCAATATCGACATGGACGCACCCCGAGGACCAGATCATCTGGCATTGAACCCAAATGGCTGGGTGCCTGTTTTGGTCTGGGAGGAGAATGCGATGTATGAATGTGCCGCAATAACGATGTTTCTTTGTGATCGCCACCCGGCGTCGCAGCTCGCTCCTGCGATTGACGAACCTGAACGCGGATTGTTTCTTCAGACACTGGTTTATTTTTCCAGTACTGTGCAAAACGCATTTCAGCTTGATTATTATCCTGACCGTTTTGCCGACACACCCGAAACCGAACCGAGTGCGCAGCGCCGAGGGGGTCGGCGGTTGCGTGAAGTTTGGAAGATCATTGATGATCAGATCGGAGACAACACATGGGTAATTGGCGACCGTTTCAGTGCCGCGGATATCTATTTGTTCATGCTGACCACTTGGCTTGCGCCCTCACGTGGGCAACCTGCCGTAGACGCGTTTCCAAATGTCAAACGTATCGCTGATGCTGTGATGCAAAGACCCAGTGTAAAGCTTGTGTACGAGGACTGGATATCGGAACAGACAAACAGGATGGGTTAGGTCATAGCTTAGAACGCGACACTTTTTATTGTCCCGGATGCACAGGCGACCGGTTCGTGTACTTGTCACGCGCGAGGGTCCGGGTTTCAGCCTGACACAGAACCGCGAGTGCTGCATCCGCATCAAGGCCTTTCGCTTGCGCGCGTTTCCATATTTTACGTGCAGAGGTGGGCGACCAAGGTAACGCAGCCTGAGATAACCAATGGCGTAGCGGAGCCGGTAGAGTGTCATAGATTTCCATCGGATCTGTTGAGCGCTGTTTTCTGCGCAGGCTTGTTTGTCCCAGATTACGATCGGTTTTTTTTGGCATGCTGTATATGTAATAAATGTGATGTTATTACATAACTATCGCAACTCTTGTACATACACAAGCCAGCATGTGTTGGGCCGACATAAAGAGGTCGGCCCGGTTTGATGACTGAGCTTATGGAAGTAAGCGCCCACCATGTGGGTTGTCGATGACCATTTTCCAGCTGCCATCTGCTTGTTTACGTAAAACAGCTATTGAGAGGCCTGATTGTGCGATCTCTTGGCCATCCGGTGTTCGACCCGTCATATCCCAAGGTGCAATGTGAATCGCGATGTCGTCGTTCACGATCACTTCATGGCCCGCGTAATCGAAAACAGGGCTGAGCGTTGCCATGCCAGCAAACATTTGCTCAAGCTGAGCAGCCTCTGACACGGGAGAGCCGGGTTCAAAAAGAACAGTCGCTTTGCTTTCATAGCTTTCCATGACAGCCGGGATATTGTTTTCCTGGAAGTTACGGGTCATTGTTTGGATTGCGTTTAGTACATCTTGTTGATCTTGTGTCATATTTTGTCCTTCTGCGATTGAGATTTGAGGGAATGCCAAGGCAAGCGCCGTCAGCCATGCAAATGCATGTTTCATTGATTTTCCTTTTGGATTGAGGGTGGGGTGGTCTAGCCGGGAGGTTCTACAAGTTTCAGAACTTCGGCGGCATAGTCTTTGGGTGACGTCAACGGACCTGTTGCACGTTGAAGTTTTGCCGTCACAAGATTGGCCTGAGTTCGAGATGCAAGCGCTTCGATCTCAGAAAAACGGGGGGCTTCTTGTAAATTTGCTGATGGATACGCGCCAATCCGTCCAACAGCCATGGCCTGCGGTAGGCGTTTTTTACACGAGCAAGGCGCGGTCTTCTGGGCCAGACCGCAGATTTTGGCGGTAAAATCCTGTACACGTGTTCGGGCCCGGGACAGACGTTTACGATAGGTGCTGGGTGTGATCTCTAATATCTCTGCCGCTTCGACATGATCAAATTCCAACACGTCCCCCAAAACATAGGCGGCACGGTGGTCTCGATCCAAGCAAAGTAACATGGCCATCGTACATTTCACACGCAGTTCATTAAGCATCACGTGATCTTCGGGTGCAGAGGTGTCTTCGTCTGCAAGCCCATCTAGTAGGTCGTCCGCAAAGACCTGAAACGAAAGCCCCGGATCATTTGCAACGACTTTTCGCGCTGTCAGGAGATAGTTGGTTGCGACGCGATACATCCACGTTTCAAATCGGCTATCGCCGCGGTAAGTCGACAGTTTCGTAACAATGCGGATTAAAATTTCCTGCGTCGCATCCTGCGCGGCATTTTGATCTGCAAGCATCCGCAGGGCCAGTTTGTAAACACGGTTTTGAATGGACCGGACAATCGTCTCCAGCGCTTTGGCATCGCCATCTTGGGCCAATTTTATATCGGTCTTGCTTACGCCGGTCATGTTTCTGTCTAAGCCTCTCGAGGATACATATTCTATTAGACAGTGGTGCAGAGCAATGTGTGACCGAAAAAATGAATTATGATTGAAAAATCAATGCCAGCAGTTCAGGCTGAGAGGAGAGCGATATCCTTCGTCCTGCACCAGACATTGTTAGCTTGGTTCTGAATGGTGAATTAAACAGGGTTCTCGAGATACTACGGTCCGTGGTATCGTAGGTTTTTGAGTGAAACCACATGAGGTGCGCGCTTGCCTACCCTACTGGAGAAGGACGGCTTGTGTACAAGCGGCTACTGCTGCCGCAGGCGCAGTACGTATTTTATTGTAATACAGAAAATACTGCCGAAGCGGTCGCCCAAGGGCAGCGATGTGGCCCAGACCGATACTACACTTTCGCTGCGTCCTGATCCGGCAACACAGTTGCGGGCTTTGCTGCCGTTCTGTTGCATTCTGTATTGGGGCACGCGGGAGCGCTGCATCGTGATCTGCACAGCATTTTGCGGCAAACGGGAGCTTCGAAAAGATTTTGTCTTCTGACGATCGGCATCTCAGAGATTGGAGTTTTGACTGTTATGTTGCCTCAGGGGTGTTTTCGGACAGGACTTTTTTCGCAGCACGAAAACACTCAAGCGCCTGCGGCACGCCGCAATAGATCGCGATGACATGGATGATGGCGCGGATTTCTTCTGGCGTGACCCCATTATTGAGAGCGCCGCGGCAATGCAGCTCCCATTCGTGCATTTTTCCCAATGCGCCGATCATTGAGAGGTTCATCATAGATCGGGTTTTGGCATCAATAACGTCATCCCCCCAGCCAAATCCCCAGCACCAGGCTGTCATTGCTTCTTGAAAGGGGCGCGTGAACTCATCTGCGGCGGCCAGGTTGCTTTCTACATATTCTGCGCCAAGCGTGGACTTACGCTGTTCCAAGCCCTTTAGGAAAAGATCTTCGTCAAAAATAGTCATGGGGTCGGTGTCCTGTACAAAATCAATCAGAGAGGCCTTCGACGATTGTGATCGTCGCAGTGCAAGCGTTGTCTCGTTCGGCGCGGGCGGCTTGGTATGCATCAGAATTATAGCAGGCGAGCGCTTGTTCCTTGCTGTCGAATTCAATGACCACATGGCGCTCGTGCTTGGTTCCCTCAACGGACGTGGCATCACCTCCGCGCACCAAAAAACGTGCGTTAAATTCGGCAAAGGCTGCCGGTGCCAGCGCCTGATAACCGGCGTAGCGTGCGGGGTCTGTTACGGTTACGAATGCTATCCAATATCCCTTAGCCATCTTGTGCCTTCATTTCCAATTGTTGCTTCGCCCGTGTCGCAGCCTCGGTGATATGGTTTTCTATGGCCTGCCGCGCATGTTGCGGGTTGCCTCCGCGAATGGCGTCATGAATGGCGGTCATGTGGTGCATGCCAGATAGATCGTGATTGCGGGCAGCTATGGTCAAGGCGCGCAACCTGTTGATCCGCCCGTTCAAACGCTGAACAATACCCCATGCAATATCCTGTCCGGCTTCCTCGAAAATGAGTTCGTAAAACCGCGAGGTTGCCTCGAGAAGGCCGGACCATTCCGTGTCATCCATCGTCTCAGCGATGTCTTTTAATGCTTGGGACAATGCAACCGCAAACGCATCAGAGTGCGAAGCCGCGCAGGCAGCTGCGGCTGACCCCTCAAGCAATTTGCGAATGTCATAAATCTGTTGTGCCTGTTCCCAGCTAAGCGTGGCCACAATTGGGCCTTTGTTGGGGAGGATTTCAACCAATCCCTCGGCCTCGAGATAGCGGATTGTTTCGCGCAACACTGTGCGGCTCACGCCAAGCTGTTCACAAAGAGGGCGTTCGACCAACCGCTCGCCAGGGGCGAAATGTCCGCCAATGATGGCCTCACGCATTCTGGTTTGTACGACATCTCGCAGTGTCTGCGGGGCCTTATCAATCTTTAAAAGGGTGTTTTTGCCTACATTCATGGCATCGCAATAACAGTCTCGCTCGCTTGGCACAATAGTATTGACACATGGTATACCAACATACAATCGTACAATAGCACCAAAAGGAAAGAATGAAATGCCAGCTGAGATTCGCAAAACACTGCTTCATGTAGAAACGACATTGATTGAGGGTGGCAAAGCTGCGCCCAAGCCGCTCAAGATGATTGCGGCGATGGCAGTGATTAAAAACCCCTGGGCGGGGCGAGGGTTTGTGGAGGATTTGTCGCCAGAAATTCGCGATTGCGCGCCAGGGCTTGGAGCCATGCTGACCGAGATGATCCTCGAGGCCAGCGGGGGCGGTGACAATGTCGAAGGCTATGGCAAGGCAGGCATCGTCGGCTTGAACGGAGAGGTCGAACACGTCTCTGGCTTGATCCACACGCTGCATTTTGGCAATCACTATCGCCACGCTGTCGGCGCGAAATCCTACCTGTCGTTCTGCAATACCCGTGGTCCTGCAAATGCGCCGTTGATGATCCCGTTGATGGACAAAAATGACGGCGGTAAGCGCTCACATTACCTGACCATTCAGACCTCAGTCGCTGATGCGCCGGCATCAGACGAAACCCTCATCGCGCTTGGCGCATCGATTGGTGGGCGCCCCCATCATCGGATCGGAGATCGCTACAAGGACCTTGAGGAGTTGGGCCATGACCTCGACAATCCAGCGTCTGTCTAAGTCAGGAGCACTTTTTGCGTTTCGCGATCACGGCAGCGGCGCGCCGCTTCTCTTGATCCATGGCGTTGGTATGCAATCTGCGGCTTGGACACCGCAGATTGAAACGCTGAGCAAGACGCATCGCGTCATCGCGGTAGACATGCCCGGGCACGGACAAAGTGCACCGCTGCCCGAGGGGAGCCAACTGCCGGATTTTGTGGCTTGGGCGTGCGACGTGGTACAAACGCTTGCTCTTGGTGCCATGAATGTGGCTGGGCATTCTATGGGGGCGTTGATTGCCGGGGGGCTTGCGGTTGAGCATCCTGACCTGACCTTACGTGTCGCATTGTTGAACGGGGTCTATCGTCGCGATGCTGCGGCCAGAAAAGCCGTGATTGCCCGTGCGACTGACATTCGCTCTGGTAAAATCGACCTTGAAACGCCACTGACAAGGTGGTTCGGGGAAACGCCCACGGATCTGGCGGCACGCGCTCAGGTCGCAGGTTGGCTGCAGTCGGTTGATCCTGAGGGGTACGCGACCGCCTATACGGCCTTTGCCCACGGCGATTCCACCTATGCAGATCACTATCGTGAAATCTCCTGCCCGTTTCTTGCGATCACAGGAGATGGCGATCCCAATTCAACCCCGGCTATGTCCCAAGCTATGGCGCAACAGATGCACTACGGTGAAGCGGTCGTTCTGGAAGGCCATAGGCATATGGTGAATTTGACCGCACCTGATGTCGTTTCTGCACAATTGGCCTCTTGGCTCAAGCTTGCTCCCTCACGAAAGGAACTGCAATGACCGCTTTTGACACCCGCGATCTGCGAAATGCGTTTGGTACGTTTATGACGGGCGTTACCGTGGTGACGTCTCATACTGCGCAGGGCGAGCCGATTGGTTTTACTGCGAATTCTTTCACATCTGTTTCGCTCGATCCGCCGATGATTTTGGTCTGCTTGGCCAAGACCTCGCAAAACTACGACACACTGGTGAATGGCGAAGGTTTTGCGGTGAACATTCTATCTGAACACCAGACAGAGATCTCAAATACCTTCGCACGGCCGGTCGAAGACAGATATGCCGGCATTGCTTGGCACAAAGGTCCGGCAGGTTCGCCTATTATTGGAGATGTCTCTGCTTGGTTTGATTGCAAAATGCATAAAGCCGTTGATGCTGGTGATCATGTGATCTTGATCGGATTGGTTGAGGCATTTGACAGCACGACGACTCCGGGGCTTGGCTATGCGCGCGGGGCCTATGTAACACCGTCCGCGACCACCGATACGCTGGTGCAAAATACCACACTCGTTGTCTCCGCTTTGATTGAACGCAACGGCGAAGTCCTCTTGGTCGATGACGGGGTTGGCGGCGCCATGCTTCCTGAGGCCATTGTTAGCAAAGAGGGTACTTCAACAGCCGTAAAAAGGCTCATCACTGAGACGGGTTTGGTGGCACAACCCGGTTTTGTTTACTCAGTTTTTGAAGATCCCAAGCGCAAAAGACAGCATATTTCGTTCTTGTGTCAAGCGGCCGAGGGCGACCCCAAGACAGGGACATTCGTGCCTTTAAACCACGCCAACCTAACCGATGTGACAGATCCCGCAATCAAGACGATGTTGGAACGCTTTGCAGCAGAATCCGTGCTTGGAAATTACGGGATTTATTGCGGAAACCAAGACAGCGGCGAAGTCCGCTCAATCGCATAAGGAGACGTCTGAAATGCGCTTTTCATTATTCGTGCACATGGAACGTACCTCTCCCGATCAGGATGAACGTCAGCTCTACGAAGACTTTGTGGCCTTGGCCAAAATTGCCGACGCGGGTGGTATGCATGCGGTTTGGACGGGTGAACACCACGGGATGAGCTTTACCATCGCACCCAACCCATTTTTGAATCTTGTTGATCTTGCGCGGCAGACCAAAAATGTACGCCTAGGGACAGGCACGATTATTGCACCGTTTTGGCACCCGATCCGCCTCGCTGGCGAAGCTGCTATGGCTGATATGATCGTCGAAGGTCGTCTTGAGCTGGGCATTGCACGCGGCGCGTACAATTATGAGTACGAACGCATGATCCCAGGGATGGATGCGTGGGATGCGGGTCAGCGGATGCGCGAGCTCATTCCCGCCGTGCAAGGGATTTGGGCAGGAGATTACGCGCAAGACGGAGAGTATCATTCATTCCCCGCAACGACGTCTGCGCCGAAACCTGTGCAACAGGATGGTCCTCCGATCTGGGTTGCGGCCCGTGATCCCAACAGCCATGAATTTGCGGTCTCTCATGGGTGCAACGTGCAGGTTACGCCGCTTTGGCAAGGCGATGAAGAAATCAACAAACTGATGGATACATTTAACACCGCTTGCGCCAAATTTCCGGATGTAGAGCGGCCCCAGATCATGTTGTTGAACCACACCTACATCGCCGCAAACGCCGCAGATGCACAGGTCGCGGCCGAAGAGATCAACGAGTTTTACTGTTATTTCGGCGCTTGGTTCAAAAACGAACGCCCGGTGTCACAAGGGTTGATCCAACCTCTGTCACCAGACGAAATCGCGTCTCACCCGTTCTATTCTACCGAAGCCATGCTGCGCGATAATGTCATTGCCACTGCAGACGACGCAATTGCACGGATCAAGACGTACGAAGCGCTCGGTTATGACGAATACTCCTTCTGGATCGACAGTGGAATGAGCTTTGAACGCAAGAAAGCCTCGCTTGAGCGGTTCATCAACGACGTCATGCCAGCTTTTACCTGAGGAAATGATCATGCAGCAATTTCAGCAATATATTGGAGGCGTGTTCTCGAACGGCTCCGCAACCTTCGAAAGCATGGATCCGGCCACGGGTACCCCTTGGGCACTGATGCCTGAGGCCAAGACTGAGGATGTGAACGCCGCGGTCAAAGCCGCACGCGATGCGTTCTTTGCGCCTGAATGGGCTATGATGACCGCCTCTGCCCGTGGTAAATTACTGCTACGACTAGCGGATTTGATCGCTGATAACGCTGAAACGCTGGCTAAGCTGGAAACGCGTGACACGGGTAAAATTATTCGCGAAACCTCGGCCCAGATTGCCTATGTAGCCGAGTATTATCGCTACTATGCGGGTCTGGCTGATAAAATTGAAGGCGCGCATCTTCCCATCGACAAGCCTGACATGGACGTTTGGTTACGGCGCGAACCCGTTGGCGTTGTCGCGGCCGTTGTGCCTTGGAATTCGCAGCTTTTTCTGTCCGCGGTGAAAGTCGGTCCAGCTTTGGCAGCGGGGTGTACCGTCGTGTTGAAGGCCTCCGAAGATGGGCCGGCCCCGATGCTGGAGTTCGCCCGTATCTTTGATCAGGCTGGATTTCCGGCTGGTGTTTTGAACATCATCACGGGCTTTGGTGCCGAATGTGGCGCTGTACTGACAAGCCACCCGGATGTGGATCATGTGGCCTTTACCGGTGGGCCCGAAACCGCGCGACACATCGTGCGCAATTCAGCAGAAAACCTGGCCTCGACCTCACTGGAGCTGGGCGGCAAATCACCTTTTATCGTCTTCGACGATGCTGATATCGACAGTGCCGTCAACGCGCAGATATCAGGCATTTTTGCGGCCACTGGCCAAAGTTGCGTGGCTGGATCGCGATTGATTATTTCAAATAGGATCAAGGATGTATTCCTTGAACGTCTCAAGGCAAAAGCCGAAGCGATCGTCATTGGCGCACCTGACGATATGACAACCGAGGTCGGCCCGCTTTGCACTGTTGGGCAAGTTGACACGGCAACACAACTTTGCGCGGCATCTGAGGCGGCAGGCGCCACAATCATCACAGGCGGCACACCGCTGAAACGGGCAGGAACATATTTTCCACCGACGATTATCGACTGTTCGGACGTACCCCAAGCGCCTTGCGTCACAACTGAAATTTTCGGCCCTGTCTTATCCCTGCTCAGCTTTGACACCGAGGCCGAGGCGCTTCGCCTTGCGAATGATACGGTCTTTGGCCTTGCCTCTGGTGTCTTCACCAAGGATTTAACCCGCGCACACCGGATGATCCGGGGCATTCGCGCGGGTATTGTCTGGGTGAACACATACCGCGCAGTCAGCCCGATTGCGCCGTTTGGCGGACATGGGCTGAGTGGCCACGGCCGCGAAGGCGGTCTGCAGGCGGCTCTTGATTACACAAAGGTCAAATCGGTCTGGTTGCGCACCAGTGACGACCCGATCCCTGATCCATTTGTGATGAGGTAAAAATAACAAAAAAAGAAAATGCCAACAAGGGGGAAACCATGGCACTAAAACCACCAATGACTGACCTTGATATCAAGACAGAAGATAGCGGATTCTATGAGGGCTCATTCTCTGGACAATTGCATTTCCGGCGGCTGCGGGCGAGGTGCTAAAAGGTCTCCGAGCCCGGATCGACGCGAACACCGGCAGTTGGTATATGTAAGCCATAGCATTCTATATCGTGGTCTGCCTTGTATTGGCCTTGTGGCTCGCGACCGGGAAAATCCGATTGGGCGGCGATGAAATAAATCCAGATGTGATTATGGGCGAGACCGCGGCATCCAGCGTCGATAATGTGCGGACAACGCTGAAATGGGCCTTTCTCCATTGAGGTTTCTCGGCCTAGGGATGTTATGCGCTTATCGGGCCGACTTTGGCGTTTTCAGCTATTCACGTGGTTTAGCTTTGTCTTTGATTGATGGAGATGGTGTCTATCATGACTACCCTTTCAAAACTAGTTTTGAGCAAAGCACTTGAGCACGCCCACCTCTAAAACCTGGCCCCGGCTAGACTAGGACAAGATTTCAGCAATACATTCGGCTAGGTCAGGCTGCGACGTGGACAGTAGTGTCAGAGTGCTCTGAAGCGGTCTTAGGTTCAGTTGAGAACTGCGACATTAAACCAGACAGATTGCTGGCATCTGATTTTAGCAACTGGCTTGCAGCTGTTGCTTCTTCAACCATCGCCGCGTTTTGTTGCGTTACTTGATCCAACTGAGACATTCCGACGTTGATTTCGTTGAGGCCAAGGGACTGCTCCTCGGCACCCGTTGCGATTTGAGAGACGAGTTGAGAAATAGCATTCACACGCTCCATAATTTTCTGGAGTGCTCCACCTGCTTTTCCAACCAAATCCACCCCTGATTCAACTTGTGTTGAACTCGCGGAAATTAGTGTTTTGATCTCCATGGCTGCATCGGATGAACGCTGTGCCAATGCGCGAACTTCAGAAGCCACAACCGCAAAGCCACGCCCTGCCTCGCCTGCCCGGGCTGCTTCGACACCTGCATTGAGGGCCAAAAGGTTGGTTTGGAAAGCGATATCATCGATGACACCGATGATTTGCGAGATATGATTTGAGCTTTGCTCAATTTCGGTCATGGCCCCTACGGCGCTTTTAACCACGGCTTCGCTTTCGGCGGCTTGATCGCGGGCATCTGAGACTGTTCGTTCTACGTTTCGGGCACTTTCGGCGGCAGCCTTTACACTCATGGTTAGCTCGTCAAGGGCTGCTGCTGTCTCTTCTAATGTAGCGGCTTGGCTTTCAGTCCGGTGAGACAGATCATCTGAGGCTTGACTGATTTCGCCAGCGCCACCAAGAAGCGACGCAGCCGCATCAACGGCTTGGCCGATAGTTTCATTCAACGTCGTTACTGAATTGTTGAAATCGGTGCGTAATTGTTCATAGCCTTCAGCGAGCGGAGTATCGAGACGCGCCCCCAGGTCGCCCTGAGCGAGGCGTGACAAACCTTCGGCCAAAGCTCGAACTGCGACGTCTTGTTCTTCTTGATGTGCTTGACGCGTGCGTTCCGCTTCGGCGTTTCGGGCTTCATGCTCAACGATTCCATCGCGAAATACGGACAGCGATTGCGCAATTGCAAAGATCTCACTGCTGGCGCGGTCAAAACCTGTGATAGGTTCGCGATTGCCCGAGGCCAAGCGTTCTGTTGCAGTTGAAATACGCTTGAGCGGACGCGAGACCCAAAGTTGCATAAGCAGAAGTGATACAACAAATATACCTGCAACAGTGGCTACCAGCGCCGTCATGTATTTTTCGACTTCCTTCATTTCGTCAGAAATATCTGCAGCCATTGTGCCGATGCCATTTCTGACTTGGAGGCTAAGGCTATTTGAAATCTGAGAGATCTTCGAAACGGCAGCAGCAGTTTCGGTCATAGCCTGATGTTCGCGCTCATTCGCAGCCAACACACGCTTTTTCAAGCTGACGATCCCGGTTTCTGGGTGGTTCAGCGCTTGCAGTGCTTCGTATTCTTCGTCTAGGACATCCAGCTCGAAGCGTTTATATAAGTCAATTGTATTCATTGCCTCGGCCATATTGACCTGAGCTGCGTCTACGTCTGCTGATGTTTCTGCAGCGACGACGCCCAGAACGCCGACTTGGTATCCTGAAATCGCATTGGTGGTTACCAAAATGCGGTTCAATGAGATCACTTCATTTTGCAGCAAAGAGACGACCGCATCTTTATTTTCAGCTTTTACATGTTCGGCACGTATCGCAGATTTGGCTTCCAGAACTTCAATAGCTGTTGAGAGAACCTGATCTGCCTGGTGATGTGCATCAATGGCAGTTCGCATCAATCCTATCGAAGATACAGTACCTTGGCGTACGACTGTCGTAAGTGTTGTCACTGCATCTGCCAACACTGTGACGTCGATCAAGTTTTGTTCTCTGGTTCCGATTGCTTCTAGGAGGGTCTCGAGGCGGTCTTGCGATGTTAACGCCATTTCGCGCAACGCTGATTTTACGACAGGATCTTGCGATAAACTAAGGGCAACAGCTGATCCGGCCAATAAATTCATCTCGGCGCGGGTGATCAATAAAACCTGTTCAAAAGCGAATTCGTCATCGATCAATGCTGTAATTTCGTGATCAATTGCGCGGGCAACGGTCCAACCCTTACGGGACAATTTTGTATAGGCAGCATTTGCCAACAATGTCATTTTCCGTTGTAGAGATTGGCTGACGTTTTGAAGCTTCAAAACTTGAGCTTCAATTTGAGCCGTACCTTCAACCTCATCATGTTTCGTGTCGCTTAAACGTTGAAGCGCTTCAGTCACTTCCGTGATCGCACTCTCCATTTCTTCGCGTTCAGAGGCATCTAGATTGGTGAGTTGTGTTTCGAATTTTTCTTTGGTGGTGCCGATCTGAGCCCGAATGTTTTCTAGTGTAGATAAATCATCTGCTAGCAGCAGCTCGATCATCTGATTTTTTGTATTAATAGCCCCGGCAGTGATCTCTGCACTTAGCTCCAGGCGTGGTAATTGTGTTTCAGTCAAACCGGACATGTCGGTGCCGACCTTCTCAAACACAGAGTAAACCAAATAACCTGCGCCGGTAAAAGATGCGCCAATAACGAGGAAAATGGCTGCTGTTTTGGCGCGGATACTACGTAGAAAACCTCGAGAACGGCGTGTTTTCTTGGACGTCTTTGGAAGCTGTTTCGGCATCGGGATCCTCGGCTGATCGAGCAGCATAGCAAACTGGAATAACAAATAATGTCGGATTGTGCGTAACCCTTAACAGGCATCCGTTTAAGATCCCGTAAAACTATCCCTTAAAATGCAGCGTATACACAGGGATAGAGGGTATCAAACCGATCTTTCCTTAAGAACGTGCCAGAATACTTGACGTTTTCTAGCAACCCTGCTTGTCGTGAGAAGAAAGATGAGGAGGGCGTTATGTGTGATTTGATTGCTGATGTGGGTGGAACGAATATGCGTCTTGCCCAGGTGTTACCTTCGGGAGAGATGGCCAACCAAAAAGTGTTTCCGAGCAAAGGATCGCTGACTTTAGAAGAAGCGTTTACTCAGTTTGCGAACGACTTAAGCCTTCATCCTGAGCGGGTCATTGTTGCTGCTGCTGGCGTGGTTCAAAATGGGGCTGTTCGTCTGACAAATGCCGATCAGGCGTTCTCAGAAACGTCGTTGCAACACGCGCTGGGGCTGAAATCTGCTAAAGTTCTAAATGATTTTGAGGCCGCCGCATGGTCACTTGCCAATCTGCGGCCCGAGGACGTGACAGTGCTACAGGGGAAGGGGACCTTTACTCAAGAAGCATCTCTGATCTTAGGGCCTGGTACTGGATTAGGCGTTGGGGGTCTGATTTGGTCTGAGAGCGTACCCTGTGCCGTCTCCGGTGAGGGAGGACATGTGACTGTGAGCCCCCGTGATCGTGAAGACGTCGATGTCTTTGAAGCACTACGCGACGAATGGCCCGAGATTGCTGTAGGGACAGGTCTTGGAGTGGAAGCCGAAGCAATTTTGTCTGGTACTGGTCTGCCATATTTTTACCGCGCGATAGCGAGGACCATGCAGGTGCAGGCTTCATTTACGACTGCGGCAGAGATCTTTGCCGCAGCCAAAGCTCAGACGGATAAAGCTGCGGTGCGGTCTGTCACATTATTTGCGAAATATCTTGGTGGTGTTGCTGGTGATCTTGGATTGGTTTTTGCAGCCAAGGGAGGAGTGTTCATTTCAGGTGGTGTTGCAAACGCAAATGCTTGGATGTTTGACCAAACTTTTATGGATGCGTTCAATGGGGGCGGACGTCATACGCAATGGCGTAAAAGCTTGCCAGTGTACTTGTATCATCAACCAGATTTTGGGCTGTTTGGAGCGCGCAATTATTTAAAATATAATGAAGGGTAGGACCATCTGACATGAACCTCATCACACGGGTCCATTTTCCGTGTTTTACTGCAATTCGGATAGGCTGACAGTGCGGTGTTCTCTCATTGAAATCTGCGCTGCCATGCCCATCAATACGGCGGTTTTGCCATCGTCAAAAGTCACAGAGACCACCTTGTCTTGGCTGCGAACCAGTTCAAGAAAGCCTTGGTGCTGGTAAAACGTCGACCAGTTATGGTCACTTGCCTTGAGAAGAGTTGGGTCGACCGGTATTTCACGCATCTCGGGCCCCTTTGGAGCACGTGGTGAAACAACAACCTGAGGGGTGGGGGGGCTAGATGTTCGGGCTAAAATCGACCCGATCCTGGGACAAAAGTTTCGATTTTACTTTTGGGCTCCACGGCTGAAATCTCTTCTTGATAGCGGGTGCCTTCTGCGAACATACAAAGTTCCAGCATGGCACGACTGCTGCCATCAAAATCAACAATAACATAACCGTTGTCGAAAATGTCCGGTGTCTGGCTGTTTCCAGTCACCGACCTTATGCAAGAATGGAAAGCGGTGTTCGCGGATGGTAAGCATTTTGATGCCTCCGGTAGCGATTGCCACTTAGTTTACAATTGCACCCTTCACCAATGGTGACATCGCGTTTCATCAGAAACAGGGCGATGTGTTAATGGCATGGTCGCCGCTGGGTGATGGCAGTTTAATGACCGCATCAAGAGACTTTCGGACGCATTGAACGTTGAGTTAGACCGCCAAACGTGGTTCCTGCTTTATGAGGCGGCGCTGGGAACAGAAGTGCCCTAGATAGGCTCGTAGGTGTCATGAATAATACAAATATAAGTTTCGTTCCGAATGTGGCGAATACGCGCGATTTGCGTGACGCTTTTGGGCGATTTGCGACGGGGGTGACGCTTGTGACTGTGGGGACATCGCAGGGTGTGGTGGGAATTGTCGCGAATAGTTTTTCATCTGTTTCGTTGACACCTCCCATGGTTCTATGGTGCCTGGACCGGGAGTCTCGACGGTATAAATATTTCGAGGCAGCAGAACATTATGCGATTCATATTTTGTCTTCGGATCAACAAGATTTGTGTTGGTCCGTTGCCAAAGATGCATATGCCCTGCGTGATAAAAATCTGGTGCTAAACGCACAGGGTGTGCCAGTGATAGAGGACTGTCTTGCACGGTTTGAGTGTAGCCGTCATGCGATCTACGAGGGAGGGGACCATGTGATTATGTTGGGAACTGTAGATCGTGTTGATATGCGCGAAGAAGGAGAGCCACTGTCGTTTTTTAAGGGGCAAATTGGCCGGGTCTTATTGGACTAAGTGGAAAGAGGCTGGACTAAATAACAAGAGGGGGTGATGGCTCCGTCCGCGTTTAGGCAGGGTGGTTTCGTCGCAATCGACACTGTTATTGCAGTGTGAGGAAGGCGATCTGCAAATGCTCTAAGTCTCTTTCTATTCGGGATCAGCCTCGTCGTTTTGGCTGTTGGCACACCGTATCGTATCGCTATTGGGGCGCGAAGTTGTCTCGAGTATTCAAAGACGGCGAGAGTCGCGTAATGCTACTTTGGTTTTACCGCTTTGACGGAAGCCGTGAGTGAGGCTGAAAGCCGTGTGAATGCTGCGCGTGATGCAGATGTGAACTAAGAGTTGAAACTGGAAATGCAAAACCCGCTGCGAAACGATCGCAGCGGGTTTTATGTTTTTAGCAGGGCTCGCAAGCGTGCTTTATGACTTAACCTGCGTTAAGTTTGCTTGCTTCACGGGCGAGGGCTTCGATGCCATCCCAATCGCCAGCTTTGACCATATCTGCAGGTGCAACCCACGAACCACCCGCGCAAATTACGTTGGGCAGTTTGAGATAATCATTCGCATTTTGTGGGCTGACACCACCGGTTGGGCAGAACTCAACCGTTTGCAAGGGGCCACCAATTGATTTGAGGTAGGGTGCGCCACCGGCGGCCTCGGCAGGGAAGAACTTTAGTAAGCTATACCCGCGCGCCATTAGGGCCATTGCTTCAGAAGACGTCGCAACACCAGGCAACATAGGTAGACCGGCGGCTTCAGCCGCGTCTAGCAGCTCCGGGGTCGAGCCGGGAGAAACACCAAACTTCGCACCGGCTTCAATCGCGGCTGTCACGTCAGCCGGTGTGACCAAAGTACCGGCACCAACAACACCGCCCTCGACGGTGGACATCTCTTTGATGACTTCCAGAGCTGCAGGTGTCCGCAGGGTTACCTCAAGAGCGGGGAGGCCACCACGGACCAGAGCTTGGGCCAATGGTTTCGCGTGCGCAGGGTCATGAACAACCAAAACGGGTACGATTGGGGCCAGTTTGCAAATTTCACGAGCCTTTTTAGAGGCTTCTTGAGGGGTAATCGCCATTAATTATACTCCGAATACGGTTGCGCCGGTGTCGGCAGATGTCACTGCGCCGCGGAACAGGCTGAACAACTCGCGGCCTGTGCCGTATTGATACGACGACAGATCTGCAGTTACGACGTCACGATCCATAACGCCGGGGGTTAGAACGGTAAGTTCCCCTGTCAACGCGTTCACACGGACAATATCGCCATCTTGTAACTTGGCAATTGGTCCGCCGTCCAGCGCTTCTGGTACGACATGGATTGCCGAAGGGATTTTTCCTGATGCGCCAGACATACGTCCATCGGTTACAAGAGCAACCTTTTGACCGCGTCCTTGCATAATGCCAAGGAAGGGTGTCATTGAATGCAGCTCTGGCATACCGTTGGCTTTGGGGCCTTGGAAACGCACGACGATGACAACGTCACCTTCGTTCAACTCACCAGCTTTGAATGCGGCTTTTGCCTCGTCTTGATCGTGGAAGACACGAACAGGTGCTTCTACAACGCGGTTTTCTTCGGCAACGGCTGAGATTTTCATAACCCCAGTCCCAAGGTTCCCTGACAAGCGAGCGAGGCCACCTGTTTCTTGGAATGGGCTGGTTACAGGTCTGATAATCTTATCGTTTAAGCTTTCAGAGGTGCCCTTGCGCCATGTCAGCGCACCGTTTTCCATAAAGGGCTCCATCAGATACGAGTTCATCCCTTCGCCTGTTACGCTTTTGGTGTCTTCATGCATGAAGCCTGCGTTCAACAGTTCTCCCATCATAAAGCCTAGGCCACCCGCCGCATGGAAGTGGTTTACGTCGGCCAATCCATTTGGATAAACCCGTGCAAGCAAAGGTACGATGTCAGACAGCTCTGCGAAATCTTGCCAATCAAGAATAACACCACCAGCGCGCGCCATAGCGATTAGGTGGATCAGCAAGTTTGTTGATCCGCCTGTGGCCATCAGACCTACGATCCCGTTGACATAGGCTTTTTCGTCTAAAATGTCACAGACAGGCGTGTAGTTGTTTCCAAGCGCAGAGAGGCTCAGCGCACGTCTGGCCGCATCTTGTGTCAGCGCATCACGCAATTCGGTGCCCGGATTGACAAAAGAGGATGCTGGCAAATGCAGTCCCATGAACTCCATCAGCATTTGGTTGGTATTTGCCGTGCCATAAAATGTGCAGGTGCCTGGGCCGTGATAAGCTGCCATCTCAGATTTCAGCAACACATCGCGTCCAACTTCACCAGCCGCATATTTTTGGCGAACCTGTGCTTTGTCGTCGTTGGAAATGCCGGATGTCATGGGGCCGGCTGGGATGAATACAGCTGGAAGGTGGCCAAAAACCTGCGCGCCGATGATCAGGCCAGGGACGATTTTGTCACAAACACCAAGATAAACGGTTGCATCAAAGACATTATGGGCCAGTGCAATGCCGACCCCCATCGCGATGGCATCACGCGAGAACAATGACAGTTCCATACCTGCCTCGCCCTGCGTAACGCCGTCACACATAGCAGGAACGCCACCAGCAACTTGTGCAGTGCCACCGACCTTGCGGACAGCATCTTTGATCGCTGCAGGGTAGGTTTCAAAGGGTTGGTGCGCGGATAGCATGTCATTATAGGCCGTCACGATACCCAAATGACCCGCGGTGCCGCTTGCCAGAGCTTCTTGATCTTCACCAGCAGCAGCATAGGTGTGGGCCTGTCCGGAACAGCTGAGATGCGCACGCGCAGGACCTTTGGATGCGGCAGCACGCATGCGCTCTAGGTAAGCGGAACGCGTGAGCGCACTGCGATTGATGATCCGTTCGGTTACGGCGGCGATGGTGGCGTTTAGCTTCATGGCGATGCCTCGTCGAGAAGAGAGTTAAGCTTTGATCGTGCGCCAGCGACGATTGTCACGGTGCATCAAAAGCAGAGAGTCATCAGGGCCAGAACCACCCTGATCATAGGATTGGGGTTTTTGGCTGCTTTCGGCCCAAGAATGTATAATCGGATCAGCCCAAGCCCATGCAGCTTCGACTTCGTCGCCGCGCATGAACAAGGTTTGGTTCCCACGAATAACATCCATGATTAGGCGTTCATATGCATCTTGCGTGCGGCCTTGGTCTGGCAGGCTTTCGGCAAAAGTCATATCCAAATTCGCTGCTGTCAGTCGCATACCACCGGGGCCGGGATCTTTAATAGTGGTGCGCAGCGTGATGCCTTCGTCTGGTTGGAGGCGAATGATCAACATATTAGGCTCAAGCTCATCTTGATCCTGATCATCAGCAAAAATGTTGTGAGGCGGTTTGCGGAAATGTACGGCAATTTCGCTTTCACGGGCGCGCAGGCATTTACCTGTGCGCAGATAAAAGGGTGTCCCAGCCCAACGCCAATTTGAGACATCGACCTTCATCGCTACAAAGCTTTCAGTTCGCGAGGTGGGGTCGCCAGCGTGATCTAGATAGCTATCATCACCCGCGCTGCTGGCTCTGTATTGGCCCCGTACGATATTGTCCGCAGACACAGGTTCTAGCGCGGAAATAACTTTGAGCTTTTCGTCACGCACAGCATTTGGTGTGAATTTCGACGGAGGTTCCATCGCGGTGAGACACAAAAGTTGCATAAGGTGGTTTTGGACCATATCGCGCATTGCGCCCGATTTGTCATAGTATCCACCCCGCCCAGCCACGCCGATGCTTTCCGCAACGGTGATTTGGACGTGATCGATGTGATGAGAGTTCCACAGAGGCTCCCATAGGTTATTTGCAAACCGTAACGCCATCAAGTTCTGCACGGTTTCTTTGCCGAGGTAGTGGTCAATACGGTAGATTTGGTTTTCAGTAAAATGTGCTCGCAGCGCTGTGTTCAATTTTTGCGCAGAGGCGAGGTCGTGGCCAAAGGGTTTTTCGACCACGATTCGGCTGTTTTTGTCCGCGATGCCTGATGTTTTCAGACGGCTGGCAATGTCGCCAAACAGGCTGGGCGCAACGGACAGATAAAATGCACGAATTGTATCTGGACGCATGAGCGCATTTAAATCATTCCAACCGTTTTCAACCTTTGCATCGACAGAAGCATAGTCAAGCAGTTCAAGAAACGGCTGCACGTCCGATGTGCCTGTGGCTTCGAGCTGCCCGAATTCTTTCAGCGCATCGTGCACATAGGCTCGAAACGCTGCTTGGTCCATCTGACTGCGAGAGGCTCCGATAATGCGGCAGCTATCATCGAATTGACCAATCTGAAACCGATGAAACAACGATGGCAAGATTTTACGCTTGGCCAAATCACCAGTTGCCCCAAAGAGGACGAAATCAAATGTATCAACGGGAATTACACGTGAAACCATGTTTGGTCAGCTCCTGTAGCTGTCTTGATTTGATTAAGAAGAGAGAAGCCGGAGCAACCCACGGGTTGAGCCATCTTTAGAGGAAGCATCGGCGCCGTTTTCGAACATAGGTTGCAAGGATTTTGCCATTTCTTTACCCAACTCGACACCCCATTGATCAAACGAATTTAATCCCCAAATTACACCCTCTACAAAGATACGGTGTTCATAAAGCGCAATTAATTGACCAAGAACATGCGGAGTGAGTTTTCTATAAGCGAGCGTGACGGACGGCCGGTTGCCCGGAAACGTAAGATGTCCTGCCATCGTTTCAAGTGCCGCCCCAGAGAAACCGCGTTGGGCAGCAACCTTTCGGGACTGTGCTTTCGTACGCCCGATCATGAGAGCTTCGGATTGAGCGAGGCAATTGGCTTTGAGCAAATTCTGCTGATGGTGCAGGTCTGACTCGTGACCTTCTGCGGCGATCAGAAATTCAGCGGGAATGACCTGCGTGCCTTGGTGTAGAAGTTGATAAAAAGCGTGCTGACCGTTTGTTCCGGGTTCTCCCCAGACAATAGGGCCAGAATTGCGCGGTAACGCAGTGCCGTCCAATGCGACGGATTTGCCATTACTTTCCATATCCAACTGCTGCAGGTAAGCGGGCAGGCGGGCGAGGCGTTGATCATAGGGCAACACAACGCGCGAATTGTATCCACATATATTACTGTGCCAGATGCCGATCAAAGCGAGAATAACAGGGAGGTTCTCTTCAAGTTTTGCCGTTTGGAAGTGTTCATCCATAGATGCGGCACCGTCCAAAAAGCTGCGGAAAACTTCGGGGCCAACCGCGATCATGATAGGGAGACCAATTGGCCCCCACATAGAATAGCGACCGCCAACCCAGTCTTCGAAGCCAAACACGCGTTCGGCTGGGATACCCAGCTCGGCGGTCTTATCAAGTGCAGTTGAGACGGCAGCCAAATGTTTCGAGACGTCACCACCAATCGCGCCCTTTAACCAAGTAATCGCGGTTTGTGCGTTTGTCATCGTTTCAATCGTGGTGAATGTTTTGGACGCGATAATCACCAGAGTTGTGGCTGGGTTCAAATCTTTGAGCGTGTCGTGAATATGAGCGCCATCAATATTGGAGACAAAATGGCACTTTGGCCCATCGTGATATGGGGTCAATGCCAAGGTCGCCATGACTGGGCCTAAGTCTGAGCCTCCGATACCGATATTCACGACATCTGTAAATTTCTCACCATTTTGGGTTTTGTAACTGCCGCTGTAAATCTTATTCGCAAAATCAGTCATGCGCCCTAAAACGGCATGGATTTCAGGGACAACGTTTTTTCCGTCAACCTCGATGACTTTGTCGGCTGGTGCGCGTAATGCGGTATGCAATACAGCACGATCTTCTGTGGTATTGATTTTTTCGCCAGTCATCATAGCCGTGATTTTTTCATCTAAATCACAAGATGATGCGAGTGAACGTAGTAACCAAAGCGCTGTTTCATCAAGCGCAGTTTTGGAAAAATCCAAAAGGAGCCCATCGTGACTGCGCGAAAACCGTTCAAACCGTTCGGGGCGATCAAATAGAGAAATAATACTGCGATTTTTGGTTTCTTCGCGATAATCAGAGAGTTTTTGCCAGATATTGCTCATGGAGATGTCCTCTTTAGTCACGCGTCTCAAAAACCTAAGTCCCTTGATGGGACTTATGGCAGGTTAGCGCTAACAGTTCTACACTTAATTGGGGGGATATGACAGAGACGTGTCGTACGGGAAATTTAAAAAAATCGAGCTCTGGCATGATGATTGTCGGATCGCACTTGTTGAGGCCCCGGATTTGAAGCTTGGCGAAGCATGCCATAAGCATGACGCATATAGCAAACATTACAAAAAAGCTGGTTTCATATGTATGAAAACCAATGTGGCTTTCATCGTAATGTTACGCTTGAGGAGCTTTGCTCGCTTGGAATGCTTCGTTAGCGAGGGGTTTCGGCGATAGGGGACGTGACGCCACCAATGTCGCAGAGATGATTTATGACTGTGGAGACACCATCGCCGGACTTTAGATTGGTAAAGCAGAAAGGCAAATTTGCACGCATACGTGCCGCATCACGCTGCATTACCTCAAGCGATGCACCAACATAAGGTGCAAGGTCGGTCTTGTTGATGATTAATAAATCCGAGCGCGTGATGGCAGGGCCACCTTTTCGGGGAATTTCCTCGCCTGCGGCGACATCAATGACATAGAGTGTAATATCCGCAAGCTCGGGTGAAAATGTTGCGGAGAGGTTATCACCACCTGATTCGATGAGGATGATTTCAAGGTCATCATGACGTTTCTGCAGCTCTGCCACTGCGGCAAGATTAATTGATGCATCTTCGCGGATTGCTGTGTGAGGACAACCACCGGTTTCAACGCCTAAGACACGGTCTTGGGGTAAAATTTGCTGTCGCATCAAAGCTTCGGCATCTTCGCGTGTGTAGATGTCGTTTGTAATCACGCCGATTGAGTGGTGAGGTGATAACGCGCGTGCAAGTTGGCCGGTTAATGTGGTTTTCCCGGCGCCAACAGGGCCACCGATACCAACGCGTAAGGGGCCATTGGATTGGCTCATGAGCGGAAGATCCTAGAATATTGAGTTTCATGGCGCATAGATGCAATATCAGACGCGAAACACGCGCCGTAGAGGTGATCTACGTTTCCATGTCTTGTGGTTTGTGCAGTCGTGGTGATTTGTACATCCAATGCAGCAAGAATTTTTTGTCCCTCGAGTTGCCCAATGGGCAGCAGACGTTGAGCCGCTGATATCAGGTTGGACACAAACGAATGCAGATACATCCGTAGTGTCAGGTCAAGGTCGATTTCATGTCGCTGTGCTGCCTGTCCGATTGCAATCGGATAGGTCAAGCTCGCCAATTTGGTATTCCAAATTCCCTGAGTGGTCTGGCAAAATGCTTCACCTTGCAGGTTGGTTTCCATCAAGCGTTCTTGCCCTGTGCAAAAGGCGCGGGCGGTTATATCAATATCATGCAGAGCGTTGTCATCTTGCGCGTGATACGCTGCCGCTAACAAAACAGCGTCAGATTTCGCGCCACCGCATGTTAATAAATCGTCCAACCAGCTCGATAAGGTCGTTGCGCTGACAATCAACTTGTCCTTCACCATCGCTTCAAGCCCATGAGAATATGCAAAGGCTCCAACTGGATAAGAGGGTGACAGCCATTGCATCAAGCGTAACGTCGGATCAGTGGTCATGAGAATGCCCATCATGATGCGTATGGCCATGCTCGTGACTATGGGTACGCCCGTGGCCATATGCCCCGCCTTCGGGTGTGAAGGGCTCTGTTATTTCTGTAACGTCTGCACCGAGGTGTTCAAGCATTGTGCGAATAACATGATCCCGTTGGATCAGCAGGCGTGTCGGTTCAATTTGACAGGGCGTGTGACGGTTTCCAATATGCCATGCCATGCGGTTAAGATGTTCAGAACGTACATCAAGCAATGCTTCAGGGGCGGCAATGACTGCAACTTCGCCACCGCCCTCGAGACAAAGGACACCATTGTGATTTAGGGATGTTGTTTGCGAAAGGTCGACTAACAGGCGTGCGCCACTTTCACATTGCAACACTTTGCGTCGCAAAAAGCGTGCGTCATAATCAAGAATAACGCGGTCCACTGGCGAATTGTCATGAGCATGCCCATGATATGTTCGCGCGATCATCTGGGGGGTACTCATCCGCGCCCCCAAATTCTTTTCTCATGTCCGCCCTGCATCACGTGCGGGGGAATTGGTCTACTCAGATGTAAAGACGGTCGGCAAAAACGTGACGTACGACATCTTCGCGACGCAGGCCTTTGCGCGCCAGTTCGGCATCTGACAAACTCATCAGAGCGTTGATGCGTTTCGTGCGGCCGTTCACTTCGCAAGTTGTTTCCATCGCGAGGATCAGTGCGTTCCAGATTGCTTTGAGTGGGTTGGAACGTGTTCTGGTGTTTTGGGTGCTTGCATAAGCCATGTGAGGTCACTCCTTTGGAAAGTGTTTTGTCTCCCATGGGTTCAATATAGCTGCGCTGCAGCAAGTAGGGTAGTACTGTTGACGCATTTCTGCCATGCATTTGGTACAATGCTTTTTCGGGGATGTGCATAATATTCACGCTTAAAACAAAAAATAACGTTGTGCCATCGGCAGTTCGGTTGCTGGCTCACAGGTCAAAAGCTCTCCGTCGGCACGTACTTCGTAAGTTTCTGGGTGAACTTCGATCGTTGGTGTGGCGTTGTTAAGTTTGAGGTCTGATTTCCCGATATTGCGTGTTCCTTTGACGGCAAGAGTCTGTTTGGCCAACCCAAGGCTTTTACCAATATCCGCAGCCTGCGCCGCTTCAGACACAAAGGTAACGGCCGAATTTTCAACGGAACGTCCGTAAGCCCCCCACATTGGACGAGAGTAGACCGGCTGTGGTGTTGGGATTGACGCGTTAGGGTCCCCCATTTGCGCGCATACAATCGTTCCACCCATCAGAACCATCTCGGGTTTAACACCAAAGAAGGCAGGATCCCAAAGCACGAGGTCAGCGCGTTTTCCTTCTTGGATTGATCCAATCTCGTGACTGATGCCATGTGCAATCGCGGGATTGATCGTGTATTTTGCAACGTAACGACGGACGCGATAGTTGTCGTTATCTCCAGTTTCTTCAGACAGTTTGCCACGCTGTTTTTTCATTTTATCGGCTGTCTGCCATGTGCGAATGATGACTTCACCAACACGTCCCATGGCCTGACTGTCTGAGGCGATTATGCTAAAGGCCCCCATATCATGAAGAATGTCTTCGGCGGCAATGGTCTCGCGGCGAATGCGGCTTTCGGCAAAAGCGACATCCTCGGGGATGGATTTGTCGAGATGGTGACAGACCATCAACATGTCCAGGTGCTCTTCGACTGTGTTGACAGTGAAGGGGCGCGTGGGATTTGTTGATGACGGCAATACGTGTTCTTCACCGCAGATCTTTATGATGTCGGGGGCGTGCCCGCCGCCTGCGCCTTCGGTGTGAAAGGCGTGGATTGTACGTCCTTTCATTGCAGAAACGGTATGTTCGACAAAGCCACTTTCGTTCAATGTGTCCGTGTGGATCATCACCTGAACATCCATAGCGTCCGCAACTCCTAGGCAGCAATCAATAGCCGCGGGAGTTGTGCCCCAATCTTCATGCAACTTCAGTGCGCAGGCGCCCGCAAGGACTTGCTCTTCAATTGCGGCGGGAAGGGATGCGTTTCCTTTGCCTGCAAAGGCTAGGTTCATTGGAAAGGCATCTGCGGCTTGCATCATACGACCAAGGTGCCATGCACCGGGGGTGCAGGTGGTGGCCAAGGTTCCGTGCGCTGGCCCGGTGCCACCACCAAGCATGGTGGTTAAGCCCGAGTGCAGCGCATCCTGAATTTGTTGCGGACATATATAATGTATGTGGCTGTCAAATCCGCCTGCCGTTACGATACGACCCTCGCCAGCGATAACTTCAGTTCCGGGCCCTACGATGATGTCGACACCAGGTTGTGTATCGGGGTTGCCGGCCTTTCCGATTTTGGCGATGCGACCATCGCGCAACCCGATGTCAGCTTTATAAATGCCTGTGTAGTCAAGGATGAGCGCATTGGTAATGACCGTGTCTACGGCACCTTCGGCACGTGTTGCTTGGGATTGCCCCATGCCATCGCGAATAACCTTACCGCCACCGAATTTGACCTCTTCGCCATACATTGGCGCATTTTGTCCTGCGCCCAGAGCTGTTAGATCTTTCTCGACTTCAATGATGAGGTCTGTATCGGCCAACCTGACGCGGTCACCAGTGGTCGGACCATACATGGCGGCGTAATCCGCGCGGGAAATTTTTGCAGGCATTCGGCTTGTCTCCTGAGTGTCGGGGCGAGTCAGTGCGGCTCGATAAAATGTCGTAGGGCGTCGGTGCGCAGGCGGGGTAACCCTGTTGCGCAGGTGTACAAGTGTGATGGCTGCGCCGGGGCATTGCGTGCCAGTTGGTCCGCAGTTTTGCGGCGATGCTGGACCCATTCAGTTTGAACGTTGTGTAACGTTATCTCTGTGGGCATACTGTGATCGAAGAAGTGTACGTCGTCTGCCTTCTGCACCAGCGGAACCACAGCTTTGCAGGCTGTGGCAGAGGTCACGCAGGGGGATATCGGCAGGACATGTTTCACAGATCACCCATGACCTGCTGATTGAAACCGAACACTTTGCGGGCACCTGAAATTGGGATCAGTGTAACTTCTCGCCGTTGGCCGGGTTCAAACCGTACCGCTGTTCCTGCGGCGATGTTTAACCGATGACCATGTGCCACTTGACGGTCAAATTCCAAAGCAGGATTTGTTTCACCAAAGTGATAATGACTGCCGACCTGGATCGGGCGATCGCCGGTATTGGCGACCATCAATGTGATTGCTTTTGCGCCTTCGTTTAATATCAATTCTCCGGTCGCAGGGAGAACCTCGCCCGGGATCATTTGCGCCCCCAGATATAGTAGGACACTGCTGCCAAGACACCCGCGCAGGCTAAGGCGATCCATGTTCCGGCGCCATGTGGATGGATATGTGCGCCTCCATGCGCCAGGGCTGGGCTGGCGGTCGCTATGGCTGCGAGTGAAAGAGTGGAAAGCTGTCTCATCTTATTATCCTGTGGATGTAAGGTTAGCGAATGGGGTTATGAACCGTTACCAACTTGGTACCGTCAGGGAATGTTGCCTCGACTTGTACGTCATGGATCATCTCGGGAATGCCTTGCATGCATTGCGCGCGGGTTATAACCTTGGCGCCAGCTTCCATCATTTCGGCAACGCTGCGGCCGTCTCGTGCGCCTTCAATGACTGCATCTGTGATCAGGGCAATCGCCTCTGGATGATTCAGCTTAACGCCGCGAGCGAGCCGCTTACGCGCAACTTCGGCAGCCATTGCAACCAAAAGCTTATCTTTTTCACGAGGGGTCAGGTTCATTTTATAGTCTCCAGCAACGTGGCAGGTTGTTTTCGGTCAGGCGGTCCAGGATTGGAACAAGGGCCTTGCGCAGTAAGTAGCTATCTTGTGCGATGAGCCTGCAGCATAGGGTATCTGGCGCCAGAAGAGAGGCGCCGCCATAAAAGTGGTCAGTGTTTTCTAAGAATGGTTGCAGCCAGTCGCGGGCAGCTTCGGCAGAAGGGGCAACCAATATAATATTGGCATAAGCGCCAGTATTGGATTTGCCTCCGGTTGCAGGGCGATCAAAGCTGCGAGACAGATTCCCCGTAAGGCGAACCGCATCGTGATATATCTTGACGCCATCTTGGAAGATTTCGATGCGATCGTGAAACTGTGCGTGTGTGATGACCTCGCCCATGGCCGCACGTCCAAGGACAACGGGTTCAACCACCAAGCATTGCCCATGCCGCGCAAGGTCAATACGCAGGTTGCGGCGAAAGTTGGATTTTTGAAACAGGATTGTTTCTTGGGGCAGCCAGTTTAACCGCGCGCCAGTTTCAACCTGAAGTGAGGTGAGCATTTCACCAGTCTCGCCGGGCTGCGCACGATAGGCGCGTTCTGCCGCCTGAGTGGTTACTGTGAGCCGGCTGTCCTGTCCTGCCCGAGCCTCTAAGCTATAGCGATCGCCCCCAGTGATGCCACCCGCAGTGTTGACGCAAACGGCTTCTATGTCGCGGCGGCCATGAGGGAACAACAGCTTTAAGGCACCAGATTGATGCAATTGATCTAGGCGGCTTTTGCCTTCACTAAACTTAGAAGACACAACAGCACGCCCGATTGCACGGGGTTGCTGGGGCTGAATGGTGCCATCCTCTATTTGCGCATGTGAATTAATTGCGCATCTCCCTATCGTATCAGTCTTTCGCGGTTTCTATCATTACACATGTTTGCTTGTTAACTCTGCTATCATGGCACAGATGGGAATTGTTGCATGGGCGCGTATTTTTTCAGCGATGATTCCTTGAATTGAAGTTTATTGACCGTTTGTTCAACATTTGCTGCACAAAAAATGACAAATTACAGAATTTACAGCCTAAATTTTGCGCAGTTGTGCAACTCGACGTCTTTGGATCAATCTCATCGTTTGCCTGTTTTCCATTTGTTGAGCGAGGGTGGCGTTGGTCTTGAGACAGAGGAAGCTTTGTCATCTAGGCCCACAGTAAAGTGGCACCAGCTCTACTCACCGCAGCTAGGTAGTCACGTAAAATGCAACAACAGTTGCAGGCTACATCTCACTGGAGCGGACCTGATTGGGTTCACCTCGTGGTCTTTGTGGCCTGATTGGAGGGAATATGAATTTTCTGAAATCAACAGCTCTGGGCGCTGTCGCGCTCGGAATGAGCACAACCGCAACATTAGCGGCGGATTGCACCACAAAAGTTGGTGTTCTGCATTCACTGTCAGGCACAATGGCTATTTCAGAGACGACGCTGAAAGATACAATGCTGATGCTGGTGGCGGACCAAAATGAAAAGGGTGGTCTGCTAGGCTGCGAGCTTGAGGCCGTGGTTGTTGACCCTGCCTCTGACTGGCCACTCTTTGCTGAAAAAGCACGCGAACTGATCAGTGTACATGAAGTTGATGTGATCTTTGGTAACTGGACATCGGTAAGCCGTAAATCAGTTCTGCCAGTGATCGAAGAACTGAACGGTTTGTTGTTCTACCCGGTTCAATATGAGGGCGAAGAGAGCTCTAAGAACGTCTTCTATACGGGTGCGGCGCCAAACCAACAAGCGATCCCGGCGACAGATTATTTCCTCGACGAACTTGGTGTTGAGAAGTTTGCGCTGTTGGGAACCGACTATGTATACCCACGCACGACCAATAATATTCTGGAATCATACCTGAAAGATAAGGGTATTGCGCCGGAAGACATCTTTGTGAACTATACCCCATTTGGACATTCAGACTGGTCAAAGATCGTTGCTGACGTTGTCGCGCTGGGCGCGGATGGCAAGAAAGTTGGCGTGATCTCAACCATCAATGGTGATGCTAACATTGGCTTTTACAAAGAGCTGGCAGCAGCAGGTATCTCAGCGGACGATATCCCTGTTGTTGCATTCTCTGTTGGTGAAGAAGAGCTGTCCGGTTTGGATACATCTAACCTTGTTGGCCACTTGGCTGCTTGGAACTACTTCCAGTCCGCAGACACCGAAGCCAACGAAGAATTCATCGATAAGTGGAAAACACTTATGGGCGAAGAGCGTGTGACCAATGATCCAATGGAAGCGCACTACATTGGTTTTAACATGTGGGCAAACGCGGTTGAAGCGGCGGGTACGACTGATGTCGATGCTGTTCGCACTGCCATGTATGGTCAAAAGTTTCCAAACTTGACAGGTGGTACAGCGGAAATGCTGCCAAACCATCACCTTGCTAAGCCTGTGCTGATTGGTGAGATCCAAGAAGATGGTCAATTCGACATCATTTCTGCGACAGATCCAGTTCCAGGTGATGCATGGACTGATTTCTTGCCAGAGTCCGCGGTTCTGGTCTCAGACTGGAAAGATTTGGGCTGTGGAATGTACGACACGTCCACATCAACATGTGTTCAGCTGAAATCAAACTACTAAGTTGATGCATGGTTAGATCTTTAGAAATGCGCCTTGATTGGCGCATTTCGCAATTTAGGTCGCACAGAGAAAGACCAAGAATGAAACGACTGTTCTTTGCGTGCCTGGCGTTATGTTTCGCCTGTCAGATGGCGTTTGCGCAAAATACTCATGCAAATTTGGGACCTCTACAGGCTGTCTTGCAAGAACATGCCCAGAATGTTGCCAAGCCATCCCGTAAAACTATTACCCCTGTGATTGACGCGATTGTCGCATCTCATCTTGAAAATGTTCCCGCATTTTTAGAAGCATGGCAGGCCAAAGAGGTCTGGCAACGTAAATCTGATGGTGGTTTCTTTTACGGTGAGGAAGTCGCAAAACGGACCTATGCGTTGCGTGATTTTGACACCGATATGATCGTCGGAGAGTTTGCAAAGAAAGAACTCAAACAGCTAAAACCCAACAGTGGTGTACGCGGTTTAATCGCGACTGCATTGGTTAAGTTTCAATTGTCGGACCCTGATGTTGTTCGCCGTCGCGCGGCGCTATTGGCAATTGAGCGCAGTCCACAGCCGGAGCTTTTGGCACCTTTGCGTGAATCCATTGCCGCAGAAACCAACGCAGATATTCACGCACGCAAAGAGCGCCTAGAACGTCTGCTGACGATCGCATTTGATACGGACATCGCTGAACGCATTTCTGCAATCGAGGAAATGTCGTCTGATCTCAGTGTTGATGTGCGTGCAGCCCTTAATCCTTTGGTCGTAACGACGCTGCATGCTGCGGAAAATTTGCCTGTTGAGCAAAATATTACAAAGATTTTGAAACCTGGATCTGTAGGGCTGTCTTTGAACGAGGCTTATGATCTTTTGGTCGAGATGGGCGTGGCGGACGTTCAAACCACACCTGCTATGATGAAAACAGCGTTGGCAAATCATATTATTGATGGTCGTGTCGCCGGTATTCCATTGGTGCAATTGTCTGAGCTTGAAAAGCGCGAACAAGCCTATACTGCGTTAGAGAGCGAAGGTAAGGTGCCGCCGTTTATTGGAGCGGATCAAATCGCCAAAACCGTGGCGCAATATCATTTCTACGAAACCTATGCTGAACCCAATCCGAGTGTGACCGAAGCGGCTGAGCGTGCATTGGCGTCCATCGAGACACGTGTGCAGATAAACCAAACGCTCGATCTTAGCCTCGATGCGATTTCCTTAGCATCTATTTACTTTCTGGCGGCAATTGGTCTTGCAATCACATTTGGTGTGATGGGCGTCATCAATATGGCGCATGGAGAGTTCATCATGATGGGGGCCTATACCGGCTATATCGTACAGCAGGTGATCCCAAACCACACGGTCTCAATTCTGGTTGCAATCCCGCTTGCGTTTGCGGTGACTTTTGCTGCGGGTGTTGTGATGGAGCGTTTGGTGATCCGCCATCTTTATAACCGGCCGCTGGAAACGCTTCTTGCCACATTTGGGATCTCGATTGCTTTACAACAATTGGCGAAGAATATCTTTGGTACACAGGCACGCCCGCTGACATCGCCTGCGTGGCTTGATGGGGCATGGGTTCTGAATGATATTGTGTCTATCAGCTACATCCGTATTGCGATTTTCGTCTTGGCACTGGTCTTCTTGGCGGCATTTTTGTTCATCATGCGCCGGACGCGTTTGGGTCTAGAGACACGAGCGGTTACGCAAAATCCCCGTATGGCGGCTGCGATGGGGATCAATCCAGAACGTGTGAACATGATGACCTTTGGTTTGGGGTCTGGGATTGCCGGGATCGCCGGCGTTGCAATTGGCCTCTATGCCAAAGTGACATCTGAGATGGGCAGCGATTACATCGTTCAAAGCTTTATGACTGTTGTGGTCGGGGGTGTTGGCAATATCTGGGGCGCTTTGCTGGGCGCAGGTATGATCGGGACACTGCAAAAAGGGATCGAGTGGTTTAATCCGTCCAATACGCTGGCAGCACAGACGTATATGATCATCTTTATCATCATTTTCATCCAGTTCCGGCCACGGGGTATCATTGCCCTCAAAGGCCGTGCCGCAGGAGATTAAACTATGACAATCGTGGTCGAGATTGCAGATCTGTCTGCGCCGGGATTGGCAGCGCTGGTTGCGCGTCACACACAGTTTTGCGACGGAACGGCACCTGCTGAAAGCTGCCATCGTTATGATATCGACGCGCTGGCGGCCAAAGACCTGACAGTTTGGCAGGCACGTAGCAATGATTTGATCGTTGGTATGTGTGCGTTGAAAGTATTGTCTGACACGGCTGGAGAGATCAAATCCATGCATACATTGGACAGTGCCCGCGGTAAGGGAGTCGCGAGAAAATTGCTTGCGACGCTAATGGATGCGGCACAGTCAAAGGGCATGCAAACCTTATGGCTAGAAACCGGAGTCCATCCAGATTTCGCAGCCGCCCGTGCCCTGTATGCGGCACATGGTTTTAATGAGACCGGACCTTTTGCAGATTATGTTCTCGACCCACATTCGACCTTTATGACCAGATCAATGACGCCGGAGCTTGCCACATGAACCGTAGCTTTATCGCGCGCAACCCGTCTGTGTTGGTCTTTTTGGGATGTCTTGCGCTGTTTACACTTTGCGTCACTGTGTTTTCTGAGGGCGCCGGTGTCGGTGGTATCTCTACAAGCTTTATCAAAACACTTGGCAAGACGTTATGTCTGTGTCTTGTCGCAATCGCTATGGACTTGATCTGGGGATATTGCGGTATTTTAAGTCTTGGTCATTTCGCATTTTTTGGGATTGGCGGATATATGATCGGTATGTGGCTGATGTATGCACGCACCGAACTGATCGTTGAGGCATCTTTGGCGCAAAATGATATCCCTCCGACAGCCCAAGAGGTGATAGATGGGATCGGGACGCAAATCTTTGGTGTTGTGGGCAGTTCTGATTTTCCGGTTATCTGGATTTTTGCCGACAGTCTCGTGATGCAGCTGATGTTGGTGCTTATTGTGCCTGCGGTTTTGGCGGGGGTGTTTGGCTGGTTGGCTTTTCGTTCACGGGTAACCGGGGTGTATTTGTCGATTTTGACACAGGCGATGACCTTAGCGCTCGCGCTGTATCTGTTTCAAAATGACAGCGGATTGCGAGGAAACAACGGGCTATCAGGTCTGCAAAACTTACCAGGGGTCGAGGCACCACAGTCGTTGGTATCTCTGTGGTTCTTTTGGGGATCTGCCTTTGCGCTGGGTGTTGGGTATATTCTGGCGTCGATGATTATCGCTGGAAAGTTCGGCTCTGTGATCCGTGGCATTCGCGACAATGAGGCGCGTGTACGCTTTTTAGGGTATTCGGTCGAAAGTTTTAAGCTGATGCTTTTTGTCGTAACAGCCATGATCGCCGCGATTGCGGGTGCGTTGTATTACCCCCAGGCGGGCATCATTAACCCTGCAGAAATTGCGCCAATTGCGTCGATATATCTTGCGGTTTGGGTTGCGATTGGTGGACGTGGACGTCTTTATGGTGCGGTTCTAGGCGCTGCATTCGTATCGTTGCTGTCGACGTGGTTCACGGGCGGCCAAGTCCCAAGCGTAAATCTGGGTATCTACACTATTGATTGGGTGGATTGGTGGCAGATTATCTTGGGGTTATCCTTTGTCTTTGTGACGCTTTTTGCGCCCAAAGGTATTGGTGGTTTGTTTGATATCCTCACGAAAAAAGGGCGCAGCTCATGAGTATGAACACTCTGCTTGAGGTGTCAGGCGTCTCTGTCAGTTTTGACGGGTTCAAAGCAATCAACAATTTGTCGTTTCAAATTGGGCCAGCAGAATTACGTGCAGTAATTGGCCCCAATGGGGCTGGTAAAACCACGTTTATGGATATCGTTACGGGCAAAACACGCCCCGACGAAGGCCGTATTCTATGGGGTGAAAAATCTGTGTCTCTTCTCAATATGAGCGAAGCACAGATTGCGCGTGCGGGTGTTGGGCGTAAATTTCAAAAACCCACAGTGTTTGAAACACAAACTGTGCGTGAAAACCTGATGATGGCGCTTAAAAATAAGCGTGATTGGTGGGCCGTTTTGACCTTTAAGCCAAGATCGAACGATTTCGATCGAATACAAAAGGTTGCACAGGAAATCGGCTTGGCAGAGCAATTAGATCGGGTCGCAGCAGAGCTGTCGCATGGACAAAAACAATGGCTGGAAATCGGGATGCTTCTGGCGCAAGAACCACGTTTGTTATTGGTCGATGAACCTGCTGCGGGGATGACGCCGGAAGAGCGTGAGCACACCACTGCATTGTTGGTTGAGGCTGCAAAAACACGTGCAGTCGTGGTGGTCGAACACGATATGGAATTCGTACGACGCCTCAATTGCAAAGTGACTGTTTTGCACGAGGGTGCCGTGCTCGCCGAAGGTGCACTGGACCATGTCACCGCCAATCCTGATGTTATTGATGTGTATTTGGGGCGTTAAGATTATGTTAGACCTACAAGATATCACACTACATTACGGCCATAGTCAAATTTTACACGGTATCTCGATGCAGGCCGAGGTAGGGGAAATCACCTGTGTTATGGGGTGCAACGGTGTTGGAAAAACCTCGCTTATGAAGGCGATTACCGGTACGCATCAGCGCTCGGGTGGGACGATGATGTTGGACGGAGAGACGTTGGGCGCTATGTCAGCGTATGCTTTGGCACAAAAGGGCATCGCCTATGTGCCGCAAGGGCGTGATATTTTTCCGCTGCTGACGGTGCGTGAAAACCTTGAGACTGGTTTTGCGTGTTTGCCCAAAAGTCAGCATGTCATTCCTGATCATATTTTTGAACTGTTCCCAGTGCTGCGCAAAATGATCGATCGCCGCGGCGGGGATTTGTCCGGGGGACAGCAACAGCAGTTGGCGATTGCACGCGCGCTGATCACACGGCCCAAGCTGTTGGTTCTGGACGAGCCAACTGAAGGGATCCAGCCGAATATCATCCAGCAAATCGGCGAGGTGATCCAGCTGCTACGTACGCAAGGTGAAATGGCGATTGTCTTGGTCGAACAATATTTTGATTTTGCCTATGCGCTAGGGGATCGTTTTGTTGTTCTACGTCGGGGCGAGGTCGTTATGTCAGGCGACAAAGAAACCGTGCGCCGGGATGAATTGTTAGAAGGTGTGGCAGTGTAAGCGCAGACACCAAAGGATCCGCATGGAGGTCACGCAGGGATTTCCTGTCCTGCCCAATCAAACAGTTTTCCGCTGTCCTGAGGTGTGATGCTCTCCAGTACGGTTTTTAGTTTTTGCGCTGCAAAATCTGCGTCAAATAACTGCTCGGCGCGGATGTTTGCTTGAAAGGGGGCTGACAGATTGGTCTGTACCGTTCCCGGATGCAGGCCGACACAACACGAACTGGAATTCAATCGTGTCATTTCGATCGCATAACATTTCATAAGCATATTGAGAGCTGCCTTTGACGCGCGATAAGCATGCCAACCGCCCATCCTATTGTCTGATATAGATCCGACGCGGGCTGAGAGGGCAGCGAACTTGGTAATTCCTTGGCGTGGCATGATCGGTAAAAAATGCTTTGCGACCAAAGCTGGCGCGAAGGTATTCGCTGCGAAAATCTCGTTAAACGCACCGAGATCCTGTTGTCGCAGAGTTTTTTCTGGCCGCAGCCTATCTCCGTCTGACAACAGACCAGTTGCAATTATGATCAGGTCAGGCGAGGTGGTTTTTTGAGTAAGGTTCGCAAGCTCTGCGTCAGACAACATGTCGATTTGGTGACAGATCACGTTGGGTAAGTTTTTAACCTGAGGATCAATGTCGCTGCGGCTTACAGCATGCAGTGTATCCCCCTGCATAAGCTCTGTCTGATAAGCCGAAATCAATGCACGGCCAATACCGCCATTTGCTCCAAAGATTATGATCTGGCGTGACATCAAAGAAACCTCTGAATTAGGCGGCGCGGCAGCAGGGCTGCTATATGGAAAACCCATGAAAACGGAGCGGGAAAGCTGCTGTGAAGGTGTTTGCGTTTGATCGCGTTTATACAAGTGGTTGCGGCTTGTTGGGGTGTACGTAGCATTGGCATTTTAAAGTTGTTCTTGTCAGTGAGGCGCGTCTTTATAAAGCCGGGATTGATCACTTGGACATGAATATCGGTATTTTTCAGATCGGCTTGCATATTCTCGCCAAGATGGATCAGGGCTGCTTTAGATGCACCATAACCGATTGCTGAGGGGAGGCCGAAGTAACCTGCAAGAGACCCAATCAGCACAATATGACCATTCCCACGTTTGAGCAGTTTAGGCATGAAACGCCCTAAGACTCGCATTGCACCCATGAAATTGACGTCGCAGATTTGCTCGGCAGTTTCCATATGCCAGTTCTGTGTGGACATAGGGTCATACAGACCCGCACAATATACGATGCCATAGACGTCTGGTAAGGTTGAAACTGCTTGCGCGATGCTGTGGGCGTCGGTGACATCCATTGGTAGTGCGATAGCTGTCTCTAGGCTGTGTGCTAGCTGGTCGAGCCGCTGGGAGGGGCGCGCCGAGAGAATAAGATGTGCGCCCTCGCGATCAAGGGCTTGGGCCAAGGCGCGGCCCAAACCCTCACTTGCGCCGATGATCCACCATGTTTGACCAGCAAAGCTCATAACGTGTCTTTTGGTTTGTCAGGGCGAATTGTCGCGACCAGTTCTACAACCTTTATACCAAACTTCCGCATTTCCGACCGATTGATTATCGTGCCATTTTCCATCAGATACATCCAGTCGACGACGTCCAGTTCATGTCCGCCAGATGCATCTGGGATGCGAATTCGGTAGGTTAGTCGCGAGGCTGAACCAATCTGAGCCCCTGTTGCTTCTCCGATAATATCATCTGCCAGTGCTGTGAAACGGCTATCGTCGGCAAGGTTTAGACGCCATTCGCGATGTTGTTGAGTTCCATCTTCATAAATGAAGTCTTCGCTGAGGACGCCACTTGTACCCTGCCATGTTCCTTTCATTTGGGCAACAAATCGCGAGACAACACGGCCGGTTGGGCCATAGATTACACCTTCGGACACCATATCCCCACTAAGATGCGTGCGAATGTCAAATGTGGGGTTGGTATCTTGATAGTCGGTAAGTTTTTGAGCGCGAAAATTGAACCCGGGCCGCCAGAGCACAAGAATAATCAGACTTAAGGCAAGTATCACGGTGAAGGTCATCGCGTTTCCTTTGGTGGTCGGTGAGATTAAGATGCGTGGTGAAGTTCGACCTGCACCACATCCGTTTGACGGGCGACAAATGTTCCTGCGCAAAGTTGCAGGTAAAATTGCCAATTGCGCAAAAATGTTTCGTCATAACCCAAAGCGCGGATTTTGGGGCTGGCGTCTGCAAGGCGCTGAGACCACAGCGCACATGTTCGACCATAGCTTTGCCCAAAGTGAAAATTCTGACGGACCTCTAGCCCGGCTGTACGCGCGTGATGTGCGATCATTGCATCGGAGAGCAACATACCACCCGGAAAAGTATATTGACGAATATAGTCAGAGTTGCGCCGATAAAGATCAAAGTAACTGTCATCAACGGTGATGGCTTGAATAATGGCTTTGCCACCTTCGTTCAGTCGGTTCTTTAGCATTTGAAAATACTGTGGCCAGTACCGTTCCCCCACGGCCTCAATCATTTCAATCGACACGATGGCGTCAAAGCGTCCCTTGGTGTCACGGTAGTCTTGCAGTTTGATGTCCGCACGCCCATCAAGATGCGCGTCTGCATAGCCGTGTTGACTGGGGGATATCGTAATCCCGGTCACTTTGTGCCCTGCGTCGGCGGCACGATTTGCAAAACCACCCCAACCACAGCCAACCTCTAGGATATGTTCTGCATCTACCGTTTTTCCAAGGATCCGATCGTATTTTCGCGCTTGTGCTTGCTCTAACGTTTCATCGGTTATCTCTGGAGAGAACAAAGCCGAAGAGTAGGTCATACTTTCATCGAGCCACAATTGATAAAATTCGTTCCCAACGTCGTAATGGGCTTTGATGTTCCGTTTGGCCCTGGATTTGGAGTTCGCACGTAAAATGCGATCAATTGCATGATAAATAAAAGTGCGCCACGGGCTGGGGTCAGTATAGGTCGAAAGATAATCACGGTTTAACAGCGCGACACGTGTGAGCATATCTATCGATGGGCTGTCCCAAAGACCGGCAACATAGGTTTCACCAAACCCAATATCGCCGCGCGCTGCCATGGCTGTTACAACGGCCCAGTCACGGATTTGCATTTCAGCCTCGGGAGTGCCTTGCCCAAAATTATGTACGTCCCCCTCAGGTGTTATCAGGCGCAAGCTCCCGCGACGAATGCGTGTACAGCTGTCAATGAAATCGCGCTTTACACGCTTTGTAATGATACTCATGAGCTTACCTCCTGTTTGGGTGGTTTGGGGCGCGGATGAAATGTGGCGCCCTTGGCTTTGAGCCACAAAGCCTGCCAGTAAATCAATGTGATCGTACGCAGTGCACCTATGGGGCGGCGGATCACTGAGCGGATCAGACCAAAGTTGGTTAGAGGTGTGCGGTCACCTATCAATGTGGCGATCACGCCCTGCGTTTTATTTTTGTACGCAATTCGAATGGACACACGCTGTTGTGTGATGTCGAATGTGAATTGATATGTCCCGGCTACCCCCTGAAATGGGGAGACATGAAATATTTTTTCTGCCGATATTTGACATAAGGGTGTTATGGGCGTGAAATCCTTGTTTGCACATAGATAGCTATGGCGTTCACCGAATGTGTTTGTGACCTCCGCAATCACAGCGCGCAGATCTGACCCTTCGTAGGCGAGCCAGAAACTGACAGGGTTGAAGACATAACCCATGATTTTAGGCTGGGTGAGGAGCAAAATGTTCAGGTTCTCGGTGGAAAGGCCAGCTGATTGAAAAGCCTCTTGCGCCCATTGCAGACCGCGCCCCAATTTTGGTGGACCCCCATGATCACGATCACTGACTTGGGCAAGATTAAAGCGGTTCCGCGAGAATAGCGTGGGCTTTGCGGTCGCGGTTGGATCAATCATCACATAATCAACGCTGTAGCGAAAAGCATGTTTGATATCTCCGCGGCGGGTGTGTTTCGTGTAACCTACGACATGTTCTGGAGTGAAAGTCATGCGATCTGAAACCTGTTTTGACGTTGCATACCACGTGCAACTCGCACGGCCGAAACAAATCCATCCTCGTGGAACCCATGCCGTAAATAAGCGCCCGCAAACCATGTGTGGTTCTGACCTTGAAGAGACTGTATTTGAGATTGTGCCGTGATGGCTGCCCGATCAAACACAGGGTGACGGAAGTTTACCTGATCGTAAATCAGATCATCTTGGACTGGCGTTACAGGATTGAGAGACACAAAAAGGGGGTCCCGTTGGTCAATGTTTTGCAGTTGGTTCATCCAGTAGGTAACGCCAATCGCGGGATTTTGGTCATGGGCTTGAGCTTTATAAACCCAAGACGACCAACACGCGCGCCGTCGCGGCATTTGCTTTTCATCGCGATGCAAAATCACAGTGTTATCTTGATATCCGATAACACCAAGCGCAGCGCGTTCTTGCTGGGTTGGATGCGACAATAACTTAAGTGTTTCATCAGAATGACAGGCGAACACGACCTCATCGAACTGCACGGTCTTATCGTCTGATAGATTGAGCGTGGGGCCAGTGTCGTTGCGACTAACGCGAAGTATCGGGCTGGACGTGTGCAGTGTAACACCACGACGTTTGAGAGCACGCACAAGGCGTTTTACATATTCCACAGACCCGCCTTTTACTGTCCACCACTGATGTTGCCCCCGTGCACTGAGCAGCGCATGATTGCGGAAAAATTGGACCAGTGTTTTAGCTGGAAATGCGGTCACATCCTGAGTGGGGGTAGACCAAATTGCACCACAAATCGGCATGAGATAATATCGGCGAAACCAATCGCCAAGACGAAGTTCATGGATCAAATCTCCGATGGTTATATCGTCTGATGTGGCAACGCGTTCGGCTTGTGCATTAAAGCGTAGAATATCGCGCAGCATGCGATAATATGCGGGGCGCGCTATGTTTCGTTTTTGCCCAAAGACACTGCGTAAGTTATCAAGCCCGTACTCGATCAGACCATCACCAATTGTCGCACCAAAGGTCATGTTTGATGGCTCGACGGGCACATCGAGTTCTTTGAACATACGTGTCAGGTGGGGATAATTTACATAATTGAATACAATAAACCCAGTGTCCACGGGTTGATCACCTCGTAAGCCGGCCATTACGGTGCGCGCGTGTCCCCCAAGACGTGGGGCTGCTTCATAAAGGGTGACGTCATTGTCGGCTGATAATAACCAAGCCGAAGCAAGACCAGAAATGCCGCCACCGATAATTGCGATGCGACGGCGTCTTGGTTGGGCCGTATTCTGAGATGTGGAATATGGAACGTCAAATGACATAAGAAATCCTATTTATTTATAATGTTACGACCTGTATGGCCCTTCGGATCACTCGTGCGAAAAATAAAATCTGAAATATGATGATTTTTGACGTTTTAAGTGATCCAAAGCTGCGCGATGGGCGTAAAAAGCACATGTTGGATGCAAATAATCTCTGTAGCCTTGATGACCCCGCGCCACCCGTTAGGGTGTTGAAAGGGGCAAGATGTCCTCAGCTTGGGGGGGCTTCGCCTGTAGACATGAAACATAGCCCATCTCAATCTGAAGCGTTTTCAGAACAGACTCAGTGGATGCTTGAGGTTCGTGATCGACGTGATCGGGCAGCGTTTGAGAAGCTATTTGACCATTTCGCACCGCGCCTGAAAAGCGTCATGTGTCGAAACGGCCAGTCCGCGGCTCAGGTAGAAGACATCGTTCAGGACGTTATGCTTGTTATTTGGCGCAAAGCAGAGCTGTTTGATCCTGAGCGGGCGCCGGTTGGGGCATGGATCTATCAGATTGCACGTAATCGACAAATTGATGTATTTCGGAAACTCAATCGTCCGATGCCTGAAGAACTGAAATTACCCGAAGAAACAACGGTTGACGCATCTCAGGTTGTTTCTCTGGATCAAGAAGCGCGTGCGGTTCGGGCAGCCTTGAAAACGCTCAAGCCTGCGCAACGTGAGTTGGTTGAACAAGCCTACCTCGGTGAATTGACGCATTCTGAAATTCAGATTCAAACTGGCTTGCCGCTTGGCACGATCAAATCGCGTATTCGTCTTGGTTTGGAAAAGCTACGTTATGAGCTAAAGGAACTTGGTTTAAAATGAAGCCAATCGCACATCATATCCCTGATGAGATACTTGTCGCATATGCGGCGGGAAATCTGCCGCATGCGTTTTCGCTCGTTGTTGCTGCACATGTGTCCATGTGTGATGAATGCCGTGTGCGCCTTGGGGCGCATCAGGCTGTCGGCGGTGCCGTTCTAGAAGATACCAAACAGATGGCTGTGTCGGCGGATTTGAAGGACCGTCTGTTCGATGCGATTGATTTACCTACATCCACGACAGCAGTTCTTGCGCCACGTTATCAGGCATCGGGTATTTTCCCGGCACCGATTATGGAAGCACTGGGAGGTATTCCCCCAAAGTGGAAATCTCTCGGGTTTGGAGCGCGCCAGTCTGTTGTTGCCAGTGACAGTCAAGGGGCGGTCAGGCTGCTTTATATCCCGGGAGGGATGGCGATGCCTGACCATGGCCATAACGGGCTTGAGCTCACCCTGGTTCTACAGGGGGCTTTTCGAGACGAGACAGGTTGCTTTGGAGTTGGCGATATCGAGGTTGCGGATAATGATGTCGAACATGAACCAATAGCAGAGGATGGCCCTGCTTGTATCTGTTTGACTGCGACAGATGCAAATTTGCGGTTTCGTTCGTTCCTCCCGAGACTACTTCAGCCACTCTTTGGCATCTGACGCAGAATTAGATATTATTGAGTTGGTTTTCCGTTCTAAATCCAGAATCGTATTATTCCAGAAGGAGGATTTTCAATGACACAAACATTTGAGACAGATCGAAAAACAGCAAAGGATTTTGATCCGCGTATTCTCGAGATTTTCGATGGTTACGTCCATGGCAAAATTACCAAACGTGAATTTATCACACAAGCGGGTCAGTTTGCGGCGGTTGGTGTAACTAGTGCGATGTTGTTAGAACAGTTGCAGCCAAATTATGCGTGGGCCCAGCAAGTTGATCCAGATGACCCAGAAATTACAACTGAGATTATTGAATACGACAGCCCCAATGGTCACGGAAAAATGCGTGGCTTGATGGCAAAGCCGGCCGGAGTCACGGGTGAATTACCTGCGGTTCTGGTTATCCACGAAAACCGCGGTCTTAACCCCTATATCGAAGATGTGGTGCGTCGCGCAGCCAAAGCCGGATATATGGCATTTGGTCCTGATGGCTTAACTCCGCTGGGAGGATACCCTGGGACTGATGAAGAAGGACGTGAAATGCAGCGTGAGCTGGATCGGCCGAAGCTTATGCAAGATTTCTTTGCCGCGTTTGAATTTTTGCGCGATCATAACGAGAGCACCGGTAAAGTTGGCGCTGTAGGCTTTTGTTTTGGTGGCGGCGTCTGCAATGCACTCGCGGTGCAGTATCCAGATCTGGCAGCATCAGTTCCCTTTTATGGTCGACAACCCTCAGCACAAGACGTTCCTGCAATCAAATCACCACTTATGATTCATTATGCAGGGTTAGATAAGCGCGTAAATGAAGGCTGGGATGCGTATTCGGATGCGTTGAAAGAGCATCAGAAACAATTCAGCGTACATTTCTATCCCGAGGTAAATCACGGTTTTCACAATGATACGACGCCGCGCTATGACGAAGCGGCAGCTAAACTGGCATGGAAACGAACCTTGGCGTTTTTTGACAGTAATCTGACGTGAGATCTGTCATTCGAAAGGATGTTTTCTAATGACAAAGGCCGCTCAAAATTGAGCGGCCTTTGTTGTGTTATACGTGGTCTTTTATGCTACAGGAATTTGCCCATCGCGCGACCGGTATCGAGCATACGGTTAGAGAAGCCCCATTCGTTGTCATACCAGCTTACAACGCGGACGAGACCTTCGGATGTCACAGCTGTCTGTGGTGCTGCAAAGACAGAAGAATGACTGTCGTGATTGTAATCACTTGAAACCAATGGCGCTTCTTCGTAGCCCAAGATGCCTTTCAGGGCGCCTTCAGAAGCTTCTTTGATTGCAGCATTGATACCTTCGATCGTTGCCGCGCGTTCTGGGATGAAGGTCAAATCAACCAACGAGACGTTTGGTGCTGGAACCCGAATTGCGGAACCTTCCAAGCGGCCTTTTAGATGCGGCAGAACCAGAGAGATTGCGCGTGCAGCACCGGTTGAGGTTGGGATCATCGAAAGCGCGGCCGCGCGTGCGCGGTATAGGTCTTTATGCGCGGTGTCATGGCTTGGCTGGTCGCCAGTGTACGCGTGGATTGTTGTCATATAGCCAGATTTGATACCAAATGCATCATCCAAGACTTTGGCAACAGGCGCTAAGCAGTTGGTTGTGCAAGAGGCATTCGACACGATGATGTCGTCAGCGGTCAAGTCTTTGTCGTTGACGCCGAACACAACAGTGCGATCTGATTCAGTGCCAGGCGCTGAGATCAACACACGTTTGGAGCCGTTTGCCAACAGGCGCGCAGCTGCGTCACGCTTGGTGAACAGGCCGGTGCATTCATAAGCAACGTCGACGTCGGACCAAGACAACTCTTCAGGGTTGCGGATCGCAGACAGACGAATTTCATGACGGCCCACTTTCATGACGTCACCTTCCAAAACGACCTCATCCTTAAGGCGGCCGTGAACGGAGTCATATTTCAACAGGTGTACTTGCGTCTCTGGCGGAGCCAGGTCGTTGATTGCCACAATATCAATGTCAGGCGCGTCGTTTTCTAGCAGCGCGCGCAACACATTGCGGCCAATACGGCCAAATCCGTTAATTGCAATCTTCAAAGTCATAGGTCTCTCCCTCCGGTCATTATCCCGTCTAACAGGGCAAAATTCACGATCTATCGTTACCGCTAACGAAGATTGAAATCAACCTAAGATCATACGCGTTTTCGTGTGATATGCTTCAGCCTTAACATGCCCTGAACTTGGAGTTTCCCACGAGGGGTTTAAATTTCGATTATGATCCACGCAACTTGCGAGATGGGGTCAGAAAAAATATACCTAAACCTCTGAAAGGGGTAGACGTTTTGACGCTTTGAAGCCTAGCTTGAGACGCGTCGCATTGTCGGCTGAGGGAGTATTGTTCATATGTCACCTAATACCGCGAGCTTTGGCGCGCGCCTGGCACGTCTGTTGTCGCGAATTTATCCCGATGTGGATACCGAAATTCTATCTTCCAAAGTCGTAGAGGCGTTTTGGCCAGAAGATCATCAACGTCGCAAACGCCCGCGTAAACCCGGAAATACGTTGTGGTCTGAACGCGATGCATTGTTGATCACCTATGGTAACACCCTTTTGGACGGTGCGCATAAGCCACTGGACTTGCTACACGATTTCTTGCTGACCCACATGAAGGGTGTTTTGGATGGTGTGCATATTTTGCCATTTTTCCCTTACACATCGGATGATGGGTTTGCAGTTACAGATTATCGCAAAGTAAATCCCGAGCTCGGAGATTGGGCGGACATCCGCCGTATTGGGCAAGAGTTTCACCTGATGTCCGATATGGTGCTGAATCACGTGTCTTCGCAAAGCACGTGGTTTAATGCGTATCGTCAGGGGAAGGTGCCGTTTGATAAATTCTTTTTCGAAGCCTCGCCCGATGATGATCTTAGCCAAGTTGTGCGCCCCCGTACTACGCCACTGCTGCAAAAGGTCGAGACGGCAGACGGAGAAAAGCACGTTTGGTGCACGTTTAGCCATGATCAGGTCGATCTAAATTTTGCAAATCCGGAAGTGTTGTTGGAAATCCTCCGCATCATCAGATTGCATATTGATGAAGGTGTCCAAATCATCAGGCTCGACGCTGTGGCGTTTATCTGGAAAGAGGCAGGAACCAATTCGATACATTTGCCGCAAACCCATGCGATCGTACAGCTGCTACGTTTGCTTGCGGATTATGCGCAGGAAACCGTGGTTTTGTTGACGGAAACCAACGTGCCCAAAGCCGAAAATCTTAGTTATTTTGGAACACGGGATGAAGCGCATGTTGTCTATAATTTTCCACTGCCGCCACTGATTTTACATGCGATGATGTCCGGCAGCGCGGCCAAGTTGCAAACATGGGCACGCACGATGCCACCGGCCCCTCTGGGGTGTGCTTATCTGAATTTCACGGCGAGTCATGACGGAATCGGTATGCGCCCTGCCGAAGGGATTTTAGATAAAGCCGAAGTCGATCAGGTTATTGATACGCTTGAAGCCGCAGGTGGGTTGGTGTCTATGCGGTCTCTACCTGATGGCGGAGAAGCGCCTTATGAGCTCAATTGCACTTATTTCGATGCGATGAGCCGCACGTTTGCAGGTGACGAAGATCTCAAGTTTGAACGCTTTATCTGTGCCCAAACCATCCCGATGAGCCTAGAAGGCATTCCCGCCTTTTATATTCATGCGATGTTGGCGACTCCCAATGATCACGACGGGGTCGAACGGCGAGGGATGAACCGCGCAATCAACCGCCATCGTTGGGACTACCCGACGTTGCAAGCACGTTTAGCCGATCCACAAACAGATCAGGCACGTGTTTTGTCAGCTTTGTCCGAGCGGTTGAAAATTCGTGCGAAACAACCTGCCTTTCACCCAAATGGGACTCAGTTTACGCTGCCCACAGATGAACGCGTTTTGGCGTTTTGGCGACAGTCTTTAGATCGGTCGCAATCTATGTTTGCGTTGCATAATGTGAGCGCCGAGACAGTTGTCATGGAACGTGGCGTACTCAATCTGATTGAGGGCGAGCCGTGGCATGATCTTTTGTCTGGTGAGCGTTTTGACCAAGGCGATATATCCTTAGCCCCATATCAATGTCGATGGGTTACAAACACGATTATAAAATAAAGATGTCCTCGGCACAGAACATATTTTCTGTACCGAGGGTTTCGTTAGATACTGGCAAACTCATCTTCATCTGCACTGGCTGCGGATTTGAAGTCATTTAGGAATTGTGGATCAGCCGAATGTACACGGTTCCAGTTTGGAATGAACGGCGTTTCATGTGGGTTCTCAAGAAACGCCATGCCTGCGGTCATGATATTATTGGCGAACAGTTCGATCATTTTTTCTTCACCGTGACGATCTAGTTTGAGGCCGTTCATCACGGCATCATGTTCATAGGATTCCAATAGATCCAAAGCAGAGCGATAGTAGGTGGCTTTTAAGGTTCGGAATACATTGGGCGTAAACACTGTACCGTCAGCCGCTAGTTTACGAAATAAAGCTTTGCAGATGTCGACGGACATGCGGTTCAAACCAGCTTGAGCATCCTCGGGGCTGATAGATTGGTGTTTGTGGTCATAATTATCGGCAATTTCCACTTGGCATACGGCTTTGCGCCCTAAATTACGCCACGCTTCGGAGAGGACGCCAATTTCAAGTCCCCAGTCCGATGGAATGCGTAGATCGGCCAAATGCGTGGCGCGCATGGCCATTTCGCCAGACAGCGGGTAGCGAAAGGAACGTAGGTAATCCAGATAGTCGCGATCGCCAATCGTACGTTTTAGCGAAATTAGCAGGGGGCTGACCAATAGACGTGATACACGCCCATTTAGCTTTCCACCGCCGATGCGCGCGTAAAACCCTTTGGATAGTTGGTAAGACATGCCAGGGTGCGCCACGGGGTAGACCAGCCTTGCGAGCATATCACGGCTATATGTGGTGATGTCGCAATCATGAATTGCCACTACAGATGTGTCACCACTGGCAAGAATATAACCGATGCAGGTCCAGACATTTTTGCCTTTGCCAGCCTCTTGAGGCGCAAGGTCCCACTTGGCGAGACGTTCCCCCAATTCCTGCATACGAGGGCTGTCGTTCCAAAGCACAATGTGGTCGACGGTAAGTGACGAGAAAAATTTGCGCGCACGGCGAAATTGTTCTTCGGTTGCTTGGTCAAGCCCAATGACGATTTTATTCAGGTAAGGAACCTTACTGAGCTCGTCGATAATACCGGCTAATGCAGGGCCTTCGAGTTCTGAATAGAGGCAGGGGAGGATCAGCGTAATTTTACGGGTCTGTGAAAAGGTCAGGAGTTCGTATTCCAACTCTTCCATTGGACGGCTGCGCAAATTGTGAAACTGGGCAATATTACCATTTTGGTGAAAGTCAGCCATGTGGGTGTGATCCTTTATCGTGATCAATTTTGTCTAATATCTGGTTCACAGCCGTCGCCCAGCCAATTGGGCCGCGTTCGGTTGTCCGCAGGATTTTGGTCTCATTCGCGAAGGGAGGCATGGCAGGGGCGTGATCGTTTCGGATGACAACGCCCCAATCCGCTGATGCGATCATTTCCGCATCATTGGGGGCATCACCCAAAGCGATTGTTGTATTTGCTGTATACTCTTGGGAGATCTGTGCCATTTGATCGGCTTTGGTTGCACCAAATGAAAGCGTTAAAAACCGCCCTCCGCTTCGCGCTGAGATACCATGTTCTTTCAGAGTCTCTAAGAAAGCGGTTTGTTCATCCGTATTCCCAAGCCATAGCCCTGGTTCGGTGAATTGGCGTTTTTTGGCAAAATGAGCAGCCGTGTGTGTGAGCCCTGTGGCTGCCGATACCTCGGCGTCGCTCATGTCGCCGAACCCTTTAAACGGTGCATCAAGCAATTCAAGCACTTGACGTATCTGCTCGTAATCCTCTTTTCCGCTAAATGGGTCCGTCGGTAGAACACAGGCCGCACCATTTTCAACGATCATTGGACTGTCGCCCAGATCCAGTGCGTGATGTAATGTGATCATTTCCGCAGCTGTTTTGGAGCTGGCAAGTACAAGCATAGCGCCCCGAGACTTTAACCGCGAGATCGCAGGCAACGCCGGAGTAAAGCTATATGTATCATGGTCCAGTAACGTACCATCGAGGTCGCTAAAGACAATGAGGCGACCCATGCAGGCCTCCTATTTTAGTATCCTTGAAGGTCTAAGCTAGAGAGGAAATACTATTCGGGGAACCGGTGTTCCGAGAAAAATAAGTAAAAAAATAGATTAGTCTATTTTTTAATCGATTAGGGGTGTTTTGAACGTCCTGCAATATAGCTCATTCACCGGCCAAGGCTTCTAAGCGGTTCAAAACGCGGGTAAATACCTCAGCTTCGGTATGGTCCATACAGGCGTGCAATGTAGTGTGATAATTTTGCATGCTTGGATCTACATTTGCCAAAATGGCATGCCCGCTAGGGGTAAGGGTAAGGCGCTGTACGCGTTGATCTATCTTGTCGCGCTTACATTTGATCAATCTCGCCGCAATAAGCTGTTTGGTGGTGCGGCTCATCATACCTTTATCCATATCACTGGCCTGCACCAAATCCACGGCTCGTGATGTGCCTCGTTCGCGCAGTAAGGAAAGAACACGCCATTGGGTCAGCGTTATATCTCCGGCTTCGGCCAAAATACGGGTCGCTTGTGATGATATCCGTGCATGCACGCGGGCTATACGATGCGTTGGATGATCAGTTTGTAGAGCGTTATGGGGTTTTGTTTGATGTGGCACAGATCATGTCTTTATTTGTAATTTTAAGTCATAATTTGGCAAAATTTGCTTGCTGTCAATCATTGTCATAAAAACACATGTTGGATTGAAAACGCGGCGACAAAGATGAAGGGTGTTTTTACCACGTATGGTTCGTTTAAGCCGAGACGCAGCAAAAGAGCAGACTTGCGCCCGCTCTTTTTAATATCATCATTAAAGCTGTCTTAGGTGGCTTGCTCGACGGTCTGATCTAAGTAGGCTGAAAGGTCATCTCGTAGATCATCACGCGCTAGGGCAAAGGCAACGGTCGCTTGCAGAAAACCTGCTTTTGACCCGCAATCGAAACGATGACCTTTGAAACGATAACCGTAAACATCACCATTTCCCTTGAGTTCCGCGGCAATTGCATCGGTTAGCTGAATTTCTCCACCAGCGCCTGACTTCATGGTGTGAAGGTTTTTCATAACGGAGGGTGTTAAAATGTAACGCCCAATGACAGCAAGATTAGAAGGTGCTTCGCCTTCTGGAGGTTTTTCAACCATGCCATTAATGGACACTATTTCTCCCTTGTCCTCTTTTACATCAAGCACACCATAAGACGACGCTTTTTCTTTAGGAACTTCCATTGCGGCAACCATATTGCCGCCAGTTTCTTCGTAAGCTTCAACCATCTGCTGTAAGCAAGGTTTTTCTGCCGCGATAACATCATCGGGTAGAATGACGGCAAAAGGTTCGTCAGCAATCAAGCGACGGGCACACCAAACCGCGTGCCCCAGACCCAAAGCTTGGTGTTGACGGATGTAAGCAATCGCACCAGAATCCATATTTGTATCCTGCAGAGTTTGCAGCAGCGCGTCTTTCCCTTTTTTACGGAGTTCCTGTTCCAGAACGGGAGAGTGATCAAAGTAGTCTTCAAGCGCGCCTTTGCCGCGTGATGTGACAAAGATAAACTCTTTGATACCTGCTGCGCGGGCTTCGTCGATTGCGTATTGTACCAAAGGCCGGTCGACCAAAGTCATGATTTCTTTAGGCACGGATTTTGTCGCGGGGAGGAAGCGTGTCCCCAAGCCCGCAACAGGAAAAATTGCTTTGGTTACTTTTTTGCGCATGACGTTCTCCGCTTAAAAAAATTTCTGGATTAGATGTTTATATGCTTTCAGTAAGTGGCTCGTATGACAAGGCTGTGTAAGTCTTTGGGCAGTTTGTGGTCTGGAAAGGATGTTGCTGTCTCGCGGAGCGTTTTACTATGCGACCTTTTTTCCTCTTAAGTATTTTAACAGGTTTTCAGGTGAGCTTTCCCCATAAGGGTCTTCGCTGTGATTATCGTCACGCCCTGGCTCTTCAAAGACGAGTTCAACGACGCCGTCGTCAATAATCGCAGCATAACGCCAGGATCGCATGCCGAAACCATAGTTGTCTTTGGAGACTAGCATGCCAACCTTACGGGTAAATTCACCTGATCCGTCAGGGATAACTTTGATGTTTTTGATACCCTGCATTTCGGCCCATTTATTCATGACAAAACTGTCGTTGACAGACATGCAATAGATGTCGTCGATGCCATGGGACCTGAATTCATCAAATCCGTTTTCAAACTCGGGCAATTGATAATCAGAGCATGTTGGTGTGAAGGCACCGGGTAGGGAAAACAGTACAACACGTTTGCCTGCAAAATAATCCGAGGTTGTTCTATCTTGCCAACGGAAAGGGTTCGCTCCTTCGATGCTGTCGTCACGAATACGTGTGCGAAATGTGACATCGGGGAGTTTTTGGCCAGTAAACATTGCTGATCCTCAATTGTTCTTTAGATTTTCGAGCTTGTTTTACATCAATCATTGTAAATAACTCGTGATAATAATTTCACTCTAATACAATATGATACATGAATTAAACTTATTGTTTCAGGATGCACGGGGATCGTTGAAGACTGATCGTTCTGTCCTTGTACGTGTACACTAATGCGGGTGGTTTACTTGATTAATATACCAATAAATTGCATTTTGTGAGTGTGTAAGGCGAGGCGTGAAAATCAAAATTGATTATGTGCAAAAGCCACAAAGTGAATTTAACGGTCTAGGATGGATGAGTCGGGTAAAATAAGGGCTGTAGCCGGTGTTGTTTGTGGTTATGAAACATTATGAATGATGAACACCGTTTCGAGATATTTTTGACTGTTCCGCCAGGTTTGGAACCGATTCTACTCCAGGAAGTGAAAGAGCTAGGTTTCCCAGACCCTAAGCAATCTGTCGGAGGGGTAACCTTTGAGGGCAATTGGTCTGAGGTGTGGCGTGCGAACCTTCTGGTACGTGGGGCAACACGCGTGCTTGCACGTATTGGATCATTTCGTGCGTTCCATTTGGCGCAATTGGATAAGCGTGCGCGCAAATTCCCATGGAATGATGTTTTGCGTAAAGATGTGCCGGTGCGGGTTGAAGTTACGACCAATAAGAAATCTAAGATTTATCATGCTGGCGCAGCCTCCCAGCGTGTTGAGCGGGCACTTACTGAGACTATGGGAATGCAGGTCGCAGCAGATGCGGATGTCACTGTCAAACTGCGTATTGATGACAACAACTGTATCTTCAGCGTCGATACATCAGGGGAGCCTCTTCATAAGCGAGGTTATAAAGCGGCTGTTGGTAAGGCTCCTATGCGTGAGACACTTGCAGCCCTGTTCCTGAAAAGTTGTGGATATACAGGACATGAGCCCGTTTTGGATCCGATGTGCGGCTCGGGAACCTTCATGATTGAGGCGGCTGAAATCGCGGCGGGACTGGCGCCGGGACGCGAACGATCTTTTGCATTTGAAAAGTTGGCAACATTCGATGCGCAGGCATGGCAACAGATGAAGGCGGATTTGCCCCCTATGCAGGTGCCAGCGCATCGATTTTGGGGATCTGACCGTAATGTCGGCGCGATTGAAAACGCGATAGCAAACGCGACATCTGCTGGAGTGTTTGAAAGCTGCGTGTTGCAGCAAATCGCGATCAGTGACCGTGAACGTCCAGAAGGAGACCCGGGTTTAGTGATGATAAACCCGCCTTACGGTGCGCGGATTGGTAATAAAAAGCTCTTGTTCGCACTTTATGCCGCCGTTGGACAGGTCTTGAAGACACGGTTTTCTGGTTGGCGGGTTGGCATTGTCACAAGCGATGCCCAGTTGGTACGTGCAACGCAATTGCCTTTTCTTCCTACAGGAACATCAATTGATCATGGCGGCCTGAGAGTTAAGCTCTATAAAACGGATCCATTGCCATAATCGCCTTCCGTCAATTTATGCGCGTTGCTTCGCGCGCATAAATCCTAATAGGGTCATTTGTGTTTCATCGACTTGTGTGACGGGTATTGCGAGGCTGTCAAACGCCATACGGTAGGGTGCAGCATGATCGTTTGATGTTATCATTGCGATATTCTGTCCCAACCAATAGGGGCGGGCAGCTGCAAACTCAGCGCCTAGGCAAACACCCCACAGACGACTGTATGCTTGAGAGGCACTGATACGTTTCAGTGCGTATTGCGATTGTAACTCCGTTAAGCGCGAGGCGAGTGTTTCTGGGCGTGATAGCGTGTCTTGTAAGGCATTAGTGAGCTGTGCGCCGTCAATTTGCGGAATAGAAGCCGACCATTGGTTTTCTATGATTGCTTCCGTCGAAAAAGATTGAAAGCTGATGATTTCCTCTGCACTGGCTTGGACCCATTGGTTTGGTTGTCCCGGCAGAAAAATAACACCATCCCAATTCTTATTTAAGCTGAGATAGGCGTCACAACGCATTGTTCCACCAGCCAACAGGCTAAAAGGTTGTTCTTGAAGCAGTGAGGGTAAACTCATGATATGGGTTTTCTGATCCCCACCAATCTGTCTAGGACATAATTGCGCTGGTTTATACGGCAGAGAATGAGTGACTGCATCTGGCATACCACTCACGACTATATCCGCCTCGGGGTATAAATCCTGAACATCTTGCAAGGTTGTCTCAGTTGCGGGTTCGGTTGCAACCTGTTCTGAGCACATTTGCCAGACACGTCCGCGCTTGTGAGTGGAAACGGGATGGGGAATCTCAAAGGCGACCCATGTAGGCTCCGTGGTGTCAGGCTTAGACATTCGCTTTATCCCTTTATACCCAAGTGCGTGACCGACGTTTTGTTGGCCTATTGCCGTATCCCAGCGGGAAATTCAACTCCGTGGTATGGTGCAACTATTCTCTTGAGTGGATCGCTACCCCTATTGGCCTGAGATCTATTCGCGACATTTGTATATATATCTCTCAGCAGAGCTAAAATTATCAATTTCAAATCTGCTGGGTGTGAAATTGCCGTGATAATCTATAATCTATAATTTATGTGAAGCATTGTTCGTGATTCATAGTGGGCTTTAATCAAGCAAGGTCGCCGAATGTGTTCAACGTGCAGAAAGAGAGTTCATGTCACACGGAGTTAAGCCTTATGATGGCGTTTATGCGCAAAATCTCGCACGGCGACTTGTGACGGATGGGTATAAAGCCGAAGAGGTTTTGGCGACGGTGTCAAACCCAAAGGAATTTCTGGAAAGTGAAGCGCTGCGATTGTCGATGTATCAGCATGCGGCATTTCTTGAACACGTTGTCAGAATTACCAAAAATGATTTGATTGGCGTTGAATTCTCCTCATCGCAAGATCTACTCGAAAGTGGTCTCACAGGGTATTTGGCTCAAGCCTCTGCAACTGTACAAGACGCTTTTCAGCGGTTGGCTGATTTTGGATCTCTCTACAGGCAAGCGGTTGCCATTAAACTAGAGCTAACCAGCGAAGGTGGACTGGTGACTTGGGGTTATGATGGGGCGCATAACCTACCTTTACCACAATGTGCTGAATTTACGGCAGGCGTTCTACTGCGATCCCTTTCCGCTTGGGCAGGCGTCGAAATCCAGCCACAAGAATTGGCTTTTCGTCACTGTCGAACGCGCAATATTGCGGCGTTGACAGAAGCTTATGGGGTGAGGCCGAAATTTAGGGGCGGGCGAAACTATATGCGTTTTTCTGAAAAAACGCTTGCTACACCGCTTTTAACACATGACCCAAAGTTACTTGGGATCCTTCTGGATCATGCGAATTTAAAAGCACGACAAAGTAGATTAGATAACGATGAAATCGTTGTGGCTGTTGAAAACAAAATTATCGAAATGCTGCCTGAAGGGCGCGCAGCCTTATCAAACATCGCGCGAGAAATGGGGATGAGCCCACGTACTCTTTCGCGACGCTTAGCCGATGAAGGCAGCGGCTTTTTTGAAATTCTCGAAGGTGTGCGTCGTGCACTGTCTTTTAGCTATTTAAAAGACAGTGACTTAACCGTAGGGCAGGTGGCCCAGTTCCTAGGATACTCTAGCCTGAGCAGTTTTAACGACGCGTTCAAGCGCTGGACCGGTGTGAGCCCAAGCAAGTACCGATCTTAACGGGTGTATCAATAATCATGTTTGAAATATACACCAACCCCCGTTTGCCCAGCATTGTCTACGACACCTGTCGCGGTTAGGCTTTTGGTAAGATCCAAGTTTATCGTCAGCTCGCTATCGCCTTCGGCAGTGATATTGACATCTGTGTAAATGTTTTCCGCGATATATCCACCCAAGCCGACTTGACCCACTCCACCGTTACTCGGGCCGAGATCCAAAGAGTCAACACCCGTCTCTTCGCGCAGTTTGGATTGTGTTTTGCCACCGCGCCCACTTAGCGTCAGGGCAGAGCTTGCGAGGCGAGCCAATGCAAGCGGAGACAAGTCTTGGATGTTATCTCCGAACAAAAGTAGTGCCAGAGCTTCTTCACTTGGAAGAGCAGGTTCTGCGGTCACTTCGATTTGCGGTGCGTCAACATTGCCTGAAATCTGCAAGGTTGCTGTGCCTTGTTCGGTATCCGTGGAGGAGCTGAAAAACAGATAAGGATTGAGATCGCCTTGCAATGTAATGCGCCCTTCATCAAGAGAAAGGCGACGCCCCAATATATCAAATGTTCCGCGGATTAATCCGATTTGGCCTGAAGGTTCGATCGAAGCCGTACTGCCACCTATGATTATTTTCCCACCAAGTTCTGCATTTAAGCCGCGACCGCGCGCAAAAATCCGACTTGGAGCATTGATCTCAACATCCATCGCGATTTGTGAACTTGAGCTTGAACTGGACCCACTGCTGGCAGTTTCAATGAGCCCCGCGCGGGATCTGGTTGCGATTTGCGACGTGGATTGGCCGACATGCTGAATGGAAGGGATCGGTGCTGAGGATATAGCACCGCCTGCCGTGTTCAAATTGAAATTGGTTTCCCCAATATTAATCTGCCCCGCTAGAAGGCTGTTGCCAGACAGTGCGCCTTGCAGACGCAGGTCTCCATCGATGACCGTGTCATAAGATAAGTTATCGGTGAGAATAATTTCACGCAACGCGATGGCGAGATTACTTTGATAGGGAGCCTCTAGTGAAACAGGCCCTGTGACGCGCAGTTGTCCACCTGCGGCAGGTGCGGCAGACATGGTAATCTGAGCACTGCCATTGGAGAGGTCAACTTGGGTAGAGATGTCGTTAATACGCTGCGCTAGGTCTGGTAAAACCATCTGAGCGCCCTGCGTGTTGATCTGTCCATTAAGTGACTGCAGTGATGGAACGCCGATGAGGGAAAGTTGAAACTGTGCAGCTCCGCTCAGCAAGTTGGGTTGGATGAAAGTGTTCACACCCTCCAAGCGTAGCTTCCCGTCGGTTGTAATGTTTGCGGTGCCGTCGGTTTCATTCCAAGTTCCGCCTAAGCGTGCATCGACCTCAAATGGTCCCTGAGCGGTACTTGCAATTGTCCATATTCCGTCCGCACGGTCTGCATCACCTTTGGCTAAGAGTTGTCCGTTCAAGTCGTCAACAAATTGCTCTAATCTGGCAACGGCTAAGTCATACGATAGATTTGCAGTGCCATCGCTTTCGACGAATTGGCCCGAGATGTCCAAAGTCGTACCACCGGCGGCTGATAAGTCTGCGTGTGCATCCCAAAGTCCACTGTCACGCTTTGCTTTGCCTGAAACGGATAGTGGGGCGCCTGCAAGTTGAGGTGCGACCAGACCAGGGCTGGGTACCTGAACATCAAAATCGAACTGAGCGTCTCCGGCTGTTTCAAAGAAACCATTTAGAGACGCATCCATGTTTTGGAGTGCTTTAATCGCTGCGGTGCCAGACAATGTGTCACCATTGCGTGTCAAATCTGCGTTTAATGTCACCGTACCTGGCAGCTGTGGAAGGATTAAGCCTAAATCCCGCAATCGAGCCGAGATTTGTAATTTGCCGTTGGCGCTTGATAGGTCACCCGTGACATCGGCACGCAGCTGTTGTCCATCCAAGATGAACTGTTTGATCCACAGACCACTTTCGTCACGGCCAGCGTGCAGCGTTAGGTCAGTGTGGCCGGAAATCAGTGGATCGACATCAGTTTGTCCAATTGCGAGATCCTGTGTTTCGGCTTGCATGTCGATTTCAAAGGCGCCGCTCAAGGGGGTGAATGCCAGTGCAGCCTGAACTGTGCTCGTCCCTTGTAGGGATTGTCCTGAGACAGCCGAGAAGCGCTTCAAGTCGTTTGCATCGAGTGTAAGATCTGCGTTGAGTTGCAAGCCGTCAGAAAAGCCAGAAAAGGCCAGTGAACCTGACGCGGCGTAATCGGTGCCTTGAATATTTAAAGCATCAAGGCGCAAAGCATCTGATCCGATTGTGGAAATGTGACTGCGCAGAGCTATATGGTCGCCAACGGCTTGTTGAAGAGCGGAATCATTCAATACGAGACCCGTGATGTCGGCGTTTATATCGCCTTCCAACGCGAGGTCTTCATCTTGATTAAGGGTGCCACTTGCGGAAAGTGTGGTACTTTCCACATAAGTATCATCATTCTTGAGGTGTTGCAGCGTTCCCTTAACGGACCAAATTTCGCCCAAAGATTTATGCAAGACCAATTTGGCGTTGCCTAATGTGGTGGTTGCTCCAGAAACGGGTAGGATCACGGCGTCTTGACCGTTTGGCGGTGTGATCTGGAGATTGAGATTTGCGCTTTCAAGTGCACCAGACGACATTTTCAGATTGCCGTCTAAAGCCAGAGCTTGGGTTTTGAGTCCAAGCTCATTTAACGCAACTTGTCCGTCAGGAGCCGTTGTCCCATCGATTGAAAGCTGTAGATCTGGACCAAAGAACGCGCGATACTCTTGGGCGAGCAAAGGATCGATGTCGCCGCCGAGATTGGCATGAAAGGCTAACCCGTCATTGGTCCCTTCGCCTAGTCCTTGTAAGATGACTTGCCCGTCAATTCGGCGAGTCTGATCTGTGTCGAGGGCGATTTGGGCCACAAAATCAGCCAAAGGACCGTCACCCGAGATGGTGAGTGCCAGATCGGGAGCATTAGGAAGGGCCATTAAGGATGATATGAGGCCCTGCGCCCCTTCGGTAACACTTAGATCAAGCGAGAGGTTTTGTGTCTCGTTGGTGTATTTTGTCGAGAACCCAAATGTATCACCGAGGCGGTCCAATCTGTCCACCGTCAACGAGGTGTCTAGCGCCCCGTCTGCCAAGCTGAGTGCACCATCTATAGAAAACTTGGCTGCTTGCCCCAAAAGAGCCTGGTCAAGATCAAGCTCACCTACGCGAATGGTGCCAATTTCAACGGCTACTGGAAGTTCAGGTAACGCAAATGGCGTCGCTTCTGGGCTGGGGAGGTCAGGGTCACTGGTGCTGTTTGGACTGCGTAAGACCTGAATACTATCGGCACTTAATGTGTTAACAGTAAACCGCCCACGCAAAAGCGCCAGTCGGTTCCAATCCAATTCGGCCTTGTTTAATGTGAGCCAAACACCTTCGTCGTCGGACAAAATGAGTTGCTCGATGGTCGCTTTGGCCGACAGTGCCCCTTCAAGTCCGATGACTTGGATGTTTTGATTGTCCGAGGACAGGCTGCTTTCGATGAGCCGTTCAAGAACGCTACTGTCGGCATCCGCCTCTTCTGTGGTGGTTGTTTGCGCTGAAACTGATACGCCGCATCCAAGAGCTGTGGCAAATGCGAGGGTTTTAAGACTCTGTTTCATTAGAATGCCTGCCCGATGCCTATGTAAAACTGTAATCCATCGCCCGTATCCCCCGATGTCGGTAGCGCAAGATCGAGACGCACAGGACCAACCCCTGTGATGTCGTACCGCAATCCGAAACCAGCACCAGCGTGGCTTTCGCTGTTGCTTGAGACAAAGCTGTCTGCGTCAATCCAACCAATGTCATAAAAACCCACGACAGAGATAGCTCCGGTGATTTTGGTACGTACTTCGCCCGACAACCCTAGGAAACCGCGACCGCCAGCTGTGTCTGAGCCCGTACTGACCCCCAAAGATTGAAACTCTTGTCCGCGCACCGTACCCGCACCACCGGAGAAAAACAGCAATGTTGGTGATACATCCGATAGGGCAGGGCCGACGACAGACCCAATCTGAGCGCGCCCAGCAAGAACAAAGCGGTCATTGCTACCAAGGCTGCGATAGGCTCGTCCGTCTAAGCCAAATTGCACGCCCGAGGCGCTACCGTCGATTCCGACAAACGGGGTTATGTCCGCACTTAGATAGTATCCAGAGGTTGGGTTGTTTTTCACATCGCGAGTATCGCGTTCTGCGCGCAATAAAAATTCAAGATAGGTAAACTCGCGATCGTCTCCGAATGCATCATCGGCTGTGACATAGTTAAATCCCAAGGCCGCTTCGGCGAAGCTGCGATCACTAATCGTACGACGAACGCCGATTGCCGCCAGTGCTTGTGTCGCTGTGTAGTGCTCTTCATTGAGCTGCGCGAGCGAAGCGAGATAAAAGAGGTTTTCATCAGCTCTGAATGCGGCGGGACGGTCAAGGCGTGCGGACACTTCGACGTCTTGATCTCCTTCCCCGATCCCATCGACGGACAAGTTCAGACTGAGCCGTTCTGCAGCCCCAAAGAGATTACGGTGAATCCAGCCCGTTGATATCGATGCCCCTTCTGAAGAGCTAAGTTCGACACCAAATGTGAAACGTCGGGGCGGTTGATCTTCAATGTTGGCGATGAAATCAAGTGTTCCGTCCGGATTGGCGGTTTCTGCTTGTTTAAGGCTAACGCTTGAAAATGTACCCGTGCGCCGTAATCTGGTGGCTGATTTCGAAATGTCGTCTGGGTTGTAGATTTTGCCGGTGGGAAAGCCTGCAATCGCGCGGATAGCTTCGGGTCGAACGCGTGATTTTTCTGTGTTGAGCTGAAAGGTTCCAACACGAAGCTTAGGTCCCGGTGCAATCGCAATTGTTGCATCAAGGCGTGCCTGAATTGCATTGGCCGTGATATGTTGGTTTTCCAATTCGGCTTTGGGGTGTCCTGCGCGATCCCAAGCACTAAGACCAGCTGTTACCGCTTCTTGAATGGCACCAGTGGTTGCGGGCTGATTGGGGGCAAATGTGTCTGGGATATTTGCTTCGGCAGGCAGCGGGGCGATTTCAGCTTTTCCGAACGTGAATTTTTTACCAGCCGTTATCGATAATTTGACCGTATCAACGGTTTGCGGTGGTGATAACAGATCGATATGCGAAGCTTCACGACCGTCGAGCCCTATAGAAACCGATGGTGCAAAATAGCCTGCATCGTATAGAACTTGTACCATGGTTCTATAATCCGACAGCGCGGCCGCGATAATTTCTTGTGCGTCAGCGTCTTCTGCTAAGGCTGCACTGCTTGAGGCATTCTGCAATGGAATGGACAGATCTTCATCAGTGCCATTGATATCGAATTCTACATCTGCAGCCATGCCCGGGCTTGTTAATGCAATAAAACCTGCAAATGTGCCTCCAATCAGGGCTTTGTGTGACTTAGGCACGAGGCGAGTAAACGGGAAGCGATTCATACTTGGTTCCGACGAGCAGGTAATTCTGGAATGCCCCAAAACAAACGGCTTGGGCGCTGGGCTTTGTTACACTGTGTGGCTTCTGCGTGTGAGCAGAAAATCGATTATGGCAGCGGTATATTTTAGTTATCGGCGAGCTCCCGCCGATAACGAAATATGTCTAAGACTAAAACCGATTATGACTGCGCCATTAAGCGAGCGACATTCAGCATACGTGCTGAAAATCCCCATTCATTGTCGTACCAGCCAAAAATACGTAACTGCTTGTCATCAATCATACGAATTTCTGGGGCAGCAACCACCAGAGATTCTGGGCGAGAGCGCAGATCGCTGGACACCAATGGAGCGTCAGTCCAGCCCAAGACATCAGAGCGTTCAACGGCGGCTTTTAACTTGTCGCGGAGTACGTCCAAAGCGGTAGGCGCATGTAACTGAGCTACGAAATCAACAGCAGACACACTTGCAGTGGGAACTCTGACCGCAGCACCGGAAATGCGACCGGCTAAATGTGGTAAGACAACGTCAATCAATTGCATGGCGGATGTTGTTGTTGGGACCATGGACATTGCCCCAGCTCGGGAACGTGCAAAGTCGCCGCGTGGCGCATCCACCATTGGTTGGGAATTTGTATAGCAATGTATCGTTGTCATATGGCCGCGCTCTATACGGGCGACATCATCGACCAGCTTGACCAGGCACGCGACTGCATTTGTGGTGCAAGATGCGTTAGATACAATCTTCTGAGTCCCCAATTGCCCCTCGTTTGCGCCATAAACAATGGTGGCCTCAGCGGCGGGAGAGGGGCCAGAAATAAGAACTTTTTTAGCGCCGGCCGTAAGCCCGCGACTGGCTACATCCGAACTTCGAGCGATCCCAGTACATTCTAGCACAACGTCAATGCCCGTAAGGTCAAGCATACTGAGATCTGCGGCGTGGGTTAAGGGAATGGCGCAGTCGTCGACAATCAAATGGTTGTTTTCAGAACGAACGTCGCCAGAGTAGGGGCCAAAAGTGCTGTCATACTGAAATAAGTAAGAACACATTTCAGGTTCAGCGATGTCATTTATATGTACGATTTCAAGGTCTGAAACGTGCCGTGACGTCAGAGTTTGGCGTAAAATAGCGCGACCAATGCGGCCGAATCCGTTGATAGCGAGTCTCATGACAAGAGCTATGACAGGGGACCAAAGTGAGAGCAATTTAATTTGCGTGATAGGTACAAAAGGTCGCTTCAGGTTAAATAATATCACGTCGAACGCTCTTGGCGGTTCTTACGCGCTTTGAAGGAGATTGTGATGATTTTGAACGAAACATAAGTCAATTCTTAAGTAAATTGCTTGAATATTGATTTTGAAGTCATTTGAAATCGATATTCACAGCGAGGACTTTAAAATGAGTTCCAATACCGACGTGAAACAAACCGAGGTTGACGAGAGTTTAACAGAGGGTGAACTGGTCAAATATCTGCCAGTCGGGGCCAATCCCGAAACTATTCAATCCGTGTCTAAGGCGTTGGAGCAGCTACAGAATGTGGCACAGCGTTCGCAATTTCCATTACTTGTGCCAGCTGTAAGCAATCCGCCGTCTGCGAAAGCAGACGCTGGGCAAGATATTCGTAAAGAAGCAGTTCCTAGTCTGACTGAATATGCAATGCAGGATCAGGTGCGCCACTCGCAGGTTGGAGCTGGGCGACACGCGAGCCGCCTTTATAATGGTGCTAAGTCCATCTGGTAATCTTAAAAGGTGTCCATCTGTTGTACTGTTGCGCTTCTCGCTTTCTTGAAATCACGGTATCATTGACCTGTTCTATTACAGTGCTTGTTTGGTCTTGAGGCCTAGGAGGTGCTTGCTTTGAGATAGGCTGCTCTTTTGATCTTGAGCTGAGACACTTATGGATAAGGCTTTGACAGTGCTTTGTTGGTGTGGCAAGGCGTCTGAATCGTCGACACGACTCACGCTATATTTAAGGGGACCAACATGCCCAAGGAAGAATGGGGTATTAAACGTATCTGCCCAACTACCGGCAAACGTTTCTACGACCTAAATAAAAACCCGATCGTTAGCCCTTATACAGGCGAGATCGTTGAAGTTGATATCGCCAAGGCTCGTATGATTGAGGCCGACGCCGAAGACGCTGCAAGCGCAAAGGCAAAAGAAAACCTCGAGACAGATGATGTTGTACTCGATGATGACGATGAAAATGTCGATTTGGATCTCGGTGACGATGTTTTGGATGACGACGATGAAGAGGACAACGTTTCTCTCGACGAAATCGCTGATGTAGCGGCAGAAGAAGACGAAAGCTGATTTCAAGACCGGATGGTCGTATCGCAAAAGGGGCCAAATATTGTGGCCCCTTTTTATGTCTCTCAGGCAATATCTTTGGGCAAGCCAATTAACAGATTATCCCAGTTTATGACGCCACCAAATCTGTTGGCGGGTGGTCGCAGTTTTGATTGTGCAAGAGTAACAGGAAATTCGGCATTATTGAGGGGGGGCATGATATCTATTTTAAGGATGCACCAAGTTCGAGAGAGACTACAATCGACTGAAAAATCGTAAATGCATTCATTTTTTCCTTGCAGGGCGACGAAGTAGCGCTTAATGCATCTCGAACACTCCTAGTCGTAAAGTTTACGCCTGGATGGGGCCTTAGCTCAGTTGGGAGAGCGCTTGCATGGCATGCAAGAGGTCAGGGGTTCGACTCCCCTAGGCTCCACCACTTCCTTCATGACATATGCAGTCACTCCCTAAAGTCTTGAACGGAAACGATAATTCAGGGGTTCTAGCTCCTTCGTTTCGACAATACACTATGCGCTCAGCAAAGCTGAGTTTGAGGACGAGACGGCGCATCTCGATTTGACGGGTTCCCCACAGCTTCCAAGGGCTTGCGAGGAACTGGAGAGCCGGTTCTAGGTGCTGGTCAAACTGACCGCGTGAGGCCGTGCCATTTGAGATCTGATCTTCAATCAAGACCTTGGCTTTCCCCAGATCCGAGATCTTATCTTCGCAAGCGCGCACCACGGCGTCATTGCTGGTGTCGAGCAGACGATCCACGGTTTTCTTAAGGGTCTGCTTCACGTCAGTCAGTTGCCGCTTGAGATGCGCGGTTGGCCTCGGCGAACTCTCGACAGCGCGTTTCCTGAGAGGCCAAACCATGGCCCTCAAGCTCTTGCGACTTCGAAGAGACGCGACAATAAATGACAGCTTTTGAGCTCATAATGCCTCCTCATGTGTATCGGTATTCTTTGAGTTTACCACAGCCGCGCTCAGAGCGTCGGCGAGATCCAGAATTTGTCCACCGCTTTTTTCGGTGTCCGGCGCATCTGTGCGCACCTCCTAGCCGAGATCGACAAAACCGACGACGATCAGCCACAAGGCTTCAATCAGTTCCCGCTTTTGTGCATCGGGAATGCTATCGTCTTCAATATGAGGACAGCAGTGTCTGCGTAAGCAAAATAGTCGAATTCTGCTTTGTCGACATCGTAAAGACTATGGAAGGCTTTTAATTTTGCTTCAAACGCTCGATCAAGATTGTGTACTGCTTCTTCAAGATCGGTCTTCTTCAGTCTCTCAAACTTAAGGTTTGCCTCTCCAAACAAACGCATGGCATTTGCCAAACGGCTTAGAGCATTTTGTTGTACGTTCATCTTTCTAACCGCACTCGTAATCGACGCGCCCGTTCTCTGAACGCGATTTCTCCACCTTCTAGAATGTCGCAAACCGCCTTTCGGATTTCACCGTTTTCTAACCCACCGGAAAAGTAAGTTATTTCAGGTAGTTCCCCTCTCGTGTGGTTTTCTGCGTTAGCAATGATGATTTGGTCGGCGTCTGTATTGATCACCAGATTTGCGTTGTGTGTGACCATTATCACCTGTCGCTTTGCTTTCGCTGCGATGAACAAGTCGACTAACTCATCGTTGACCGACTTTGGGTCCAAGTTTTCTTCTGGCTGATCGATAATCAGAGGGCGTGTGTCAGCATCATCAAGCGCCAAATAGAGCAGCAGAAGCACAATTCCGCGCGTACCAGGCGACAACTTACGAATGTCGATGCCATCAAAATCGATGCCGTATTGAAGGCTGATATGATCAGTAGAATACAACCATTTGGCAAAACGCTTAAGCCAGTCGCGATACTCGTGTTCATCCGATTTCGTTACATTGGCATGCTCGAGCAAAGCAGACATGTACTCGGCTCGAAAACTTGCCATGGCTTTGCCTACGGCTTCTGCATCGCCAGTTTCCCAAGTGGCTTTGAGGTCATTGTTGACCTTCGACAGGAACGTGCCAGCGCCTTTGAATGGGGTATCCCTGCGTAGATCAATAAGGTGCTTTTCTGCGAAGGCTGCCCATCTGTCGACGTCGACCGAACGGGATACTGTAAACGACATTTTTTTGAGGCTCCCCGTTGAACCGGAAAGTCTATCAAGCAAGGGCTTGTAGAGTTCTGTCAGAACGGCCTGTTCTGAGGTAACAGCGCTAAATACTCGAGCATAGGCTTCGTCTCTTTCGGCCTGCAACTTTGTGATACGTGAGCGCGCTCCTTTTGCGGCCTCGAGTTTTTCGCTCAAGATGTTGAGAGATGTAGTTTCTGCTGAAATCTTCGATGTGAGGGCAGAGAATTGCTTCTTGGTCACTTCATCGGCAGCAACTAGTTTTTCAAGTCGCGAGATTTCGGCTTGCAGGAGCGCTAAAGGTTGCTTGCTGAGATCAGCACCTTCGGGGATTAGAGAAGACTCCGCAGTCGCGAACGCTGGGGGGGGACGCCCTTCCAAGAGTCTATGGATTTTTCGCAGGTCTCAAGAAGTTGAGCGAGTTGGGCGTCAACATCACCTGTGTAATCAATCCGAAACGCATCCCAATCACTATTTTTAATCTGACTGGCCTTTCGACGCTCCTGAGTTGCTCGCAAAAGTTCAGGGGCCTTCGCTGTTCTTAAGTCCTTCACATCATCTGAAAGCCTCTCTAGCGCTGACTTTTGCTGATTGAAATGCCGGAGGTAGATTCTGGCGACCGCTCTCAGACAGCAACGAAGGTCGTAGGTTTCAGTTGACTCAGTTTGCAAGTGACGTTTCAGGACACTGAAGCAACGCTTTTTACAATTCAGTGCTGTAAAACTTGGGTCAAAAAGGTCTTTGTTCGCATTTCCTTGGGGGTATCGAAGAAAGATCCGGGATCGTTGATCTCAACAATCTGCCCTTTATCCATGAACACAATGCGATCTGCGACTTTGCGTGCAAACCCCATCTCATGGGTGACGCAGATCATTGTCATCCCTTCGCGCGCCAATTCTTCCATGGCCTCCAGCACTTCGCCAATCATCTCTGGGTCAAGTGCGGATGTCGGCTCATCAAACAACATGACTTGCGGCTGCATGCATAAGGCGCGAGCAATGGCGACGCGTTGTTGTTGGCCTCCGGAAAGTTGATTTGGGTATTTGTCTGCTTGGTCCGGGATTTTGACCTTCTCAAGATATTTCATCGCAATATCGGTTGCAGCATTGTGGGACATCTTGCGCACAGACATAGGGGCTAGAAGGCAATTCTCCAAAATCGTCAAATGCGGGAAGAGATTGAACTGTTGAAAACACATGCCCACTTCAGACCGGATCTGATCGATGTTCTTTGTGTCGTCTGTAAGGGGCGTTCCGTCTACGAGAATGTCGCCATCTTTGTGTTCTTCAAGCCGGTTGATGCAACGGATCAATGTGGATTTCCCAGAACCAGATGGGCCACATATGACGATACGTTCCCCTTTGCGGACATCGAGACTAACCCCTTTCAACACGTGAAAGTCACCATACCATTTGTTCATGTTGTGGATTTTGATCATTACCGGGCGGTCTTCGAGTGCTGTCGTCATCTTTAGATCATCCTTCGATATCAGCGCAGAGTAATTGCAGAATTTGAGTCGTGAGCGCCAAGTCGTGCTTGAGTGCTGCCTGCAAGTTTCAAAAACAGGGTCGAAATGCCCCAATAGATCAGAGCTATTGTCGCGAATGTCTCAACTGGAGTGAACGTTCTTCCATTGATATCACTTGCGGCATAAGTGAGCTCTGTCACGGTAATCATCGACAATAGCGAAGATTCTTTGATCATGGTTAGAGCGATGTTGGTACCTGGAGGGAACACGTAGCTGTAAAGCTGAGGAAAGATCACGCGCCGCATATAAAAGCTATATTTGAGGCCTAAGGCGCGGGACGCTTCAAATTGTCCCTTTGGCACAGCTTCGACCCCTCCACGGAAAATTTCCGCGAAATAGGCTGCGCCATAGGCAGAGAGGCAGATTATGCCTGTGGTAAAGCCCGATATGCGTATGCCGTAGAAAGGCAGGGCATAAAAAACCATAAAGATTAAGATCAGCAGCGGAATGTTCCGCATTAGTTCAATATATGCCACAGCAGGCCAGCGCATGGTTCGCTTGGGGGAAATACGAAGCAGGCAGATGCCGGCTCCCAAGATGATCGCGATCGGGATCGATATGACCGAGATAAGGAGCGTTGTTAAGACACCTTCAATCAGGATACCACGATGGCCCCAGATGGCTAATAAATCGAATTCCATGGTTGTCCCCTATGGCCGGAATTTCAATGAACGTCTTTGAAGGACTTCACCGAAATGGCTAGTGGCATAATCATCATGCGCATTCTTGAAGAGCTCACTTATGGCTGTGGATATGTTGGCGATTTGCTGTCGACCAAGAAGGTCGATGGTTCTTGCTCTAATGTGAAACTTTGCCACTATACCACTTTCAAAACTGCTTGCTCTGGTGCTGCCTTCTTTGCCAGCGATAAATTATTGGTTTTTCGGAAATTATAGCGGAATCAGGCCGCTGCTAAGTAGCAGCTTTGACAGAGATTTATTTTGGGGTGCGACACGGGCACAACGGCACGCTTGATGTCTGCTGAGATGTGAAATGGCTAATCGATCCTGCACCTGTAGCAAATGACCGCTTCCCGGCCTCTTTGACGAAGGGGGCACGATAAAGCGGCGTACCGCCGCGTTGGCCAGAACCGCTGCGATATTTGAAGTCTACGCGCTTCTGGCCAACACTACCGTATCGCTAAACTTTCTGTAACCGATGCCGAATGGTAATTGGAACTGATGCTGAGTACTTTTGGATTATGCAGTCGAGTTGGAAACCTTGCAATGGGTCGCCTGGTTCAACAAGAAGCCTCTGGGTTACATCACGCCAATCGAAGCGGAGGAGAAATACGAACAAGCCTTGAAGTCAGACAAAATCGCAGCTTGAAAGACGAACTCAAAAGTCTCCGGCAAAACCGGGGCGTTTCAATGAAAGTAGGCACGAAGAGCCCCATACATCCTCCAACGAGGGAGTAAATTTCGGAATTTATAGCAATGGCGATGATAATATAACGCGAGAGGATAGGCGGTGGGTACGATGACGCCACTTGTCACACAGGTGAGACATGATCCGTATGTCCCTGTAAAAATATGACATTCGCAATAGTTTCTTACGGAGTTCGTGGTACATATTTTTTGTCTGAAATAGATTCACGATGCCAGTGTTTGAATTCTGTTTCGATCAATTTTAGAATGTAATCTATGTGCTTCTGTGCCGCTTTTTCCGCTTCTGATGGCTGTGCCTTACAGGTGGCATTTACGATGGCTTCATGTTGCTGAACAGATCATCCGAGACGGTGCTAAGTCTATGCTTCGACCTTGAAAAGGTACGAATAGAGGACAGAAAGCCGACATTCGTTCAAACGCAGCGAATTGGTATTGTAGATTAACAATCCATAGCCACTTTCCATTGACTATCAAATCAAACGGCGAAAAATAAATTAATAGTTAACAAGGAAACAATACATGTCTCAAAAAATTTGTAGAACGATGATATTCGCATGTTGCGTTGCAACTCCTGCATTGGCGGATGCGATCGAGCTTGGGCCTCGGCCAGGGTATTTGGTAGATCGCCTAAAAGAGGGCACATTAAAAAAGACTTTGTCAGCCTGCCTTGACCAAAAAGCGTCAACTACTTTGTTTTCCATCGGTCATCGCGGCGCACCTTTGATGTTCCCCGAACATACAGTTGAAGGGTATAAGGCCGCAGCTCGTATGGGAGCGGGGATCATGGAATGCGATGTGACCTTTACCAAAGACAAAGAATTGGTATGTCGTCATTCGCAATCAGATCTCCATACGACGACAAACATTCTTGCGACGGACCTTGCGCAGAAATGTACGCAAGGTTTTGAACCGGCCAAAGGTGAAGACCAAGCCAGCGCACAATGTCAGACATCTGACATCTCTCTTGCAGAATTTCAAAGCCTTACCGGAAAGATGGATGCATCAGACGGCAGTGCAACCACAGTTGAGGCTTATTTGAAAGGAACGCCGGATTGGCGTACCGATCTTTATGCAGCCGAGGGTGGGACATTGATGACACACGCGGAAAGCATTCACTTGTTTAAATCACTTGGCGTCAAGTTTACACCAGAGCTAAAATCACCAGCTGTCGAGATGCCCTATGATGGGTTTACACAACAAGATTACGCGCAAAAACTGATTGATGAGTACAAAGCTGCTGGTGTTCCTGGGTCTGATGTTTGGGCACAAAGTTTTAATCTTGATGATGTGCTTTATTGGATCGAACATGAGCCCGAATTTGGGGCGCAGGCTGTTCTCTTGGATGGAAACTATAGCGACCCCAAATGGGACCATATGGACCCTACAACTTGGCCACACCAAATGGATGCTCTCAAAGCAATGGGTGTCAACTATATCGCCCCTGCATCATGGGCTCTTGTGACATTGGACAATGGTCAGATTGTACCTTCGACTTATGCCATCAAGGCCAAAGAAGCAGGCCTCAAGATTATCGCATGGAGCCTTGAACGTTCAGGCCCGTTAACTGACGGCGGTGGCTGGTATTTCAGCTCAATCAAAGACGCGACAACCAGCGATGCAATGTATCTCGAAATTCTGGATGTCTTGGCACAGGACGTGGGTGTAGAGGGTGTTTTTTCCGACTGGCCTGCGACCACCAGTTTTTATGCGTCCTGTATGGGATTGAAATAAGTTACGGGGCAACGATTACGTGCCTAAAACCGAACCGCCATACCATCGCGGTTCGGTATTCTTGTTATAAATGTTGGCGATCAGAACCATTATGCATCGGTGGTTCGCTATGCGATATGCTCTCGTGTGGTGACAACAGTATTGTTGGATTACCGTCTCTGGGTCTTTAACTTTCCCAATGGCGCGAAAAGTCGATGCGCCGCTTACTCCCAGCTTTGCGACCGACCCTCAATATCGGGCCATTACCATGACCAGATATTGAGGAAAGAAGCCGGGCACGTCTATTCAGGTGCCGATAACATCTGCTTTTCTTGCAGCAAACGACGTGAAGATATACCGGGTTCGGCACCCCACACCGTGATCCAGCGATAAAACACCGGGGTCAGAAATAAAGTGAAAACAGTTGCAAAACCAAGGCCGCCGACGATGACCCAACCAACTGCAATGCGCGCTTCGGCACCTGCGCCGGATGAGAGGACAAGTGGAAGGCCGCCAAAGACAGTGGAGACCATGGTCATCATCACGGGTTGGATACGCAGTCGCATAGCATTTCGTATGGCGCTGTCTATATCTTGGCCTGCTTCACGAAGCTGGTTGGCAAATTCGACAATCAGAATACCGTTCTTTGCCATGACCCCGATCAGCAGCACCAAGCCAATCTGACTGTAATAGTTTGACGAACCGCCTGTAATCGAGATCGCAAAAAAGGCGGCTGCAAGGCCAAAGGGAACAGTGAGTATAATAACAACAGCGCTTGCGATACTTTCAAATTGCGCCGCAAGAACCAGAAAGACCACAATAGCAGCAACTGCAAATACCCAATATATACCCGACTGACCTTCGCTGAGGGACGCTGCCTCGCCTGTCAACACGATCCCCATGCCCTCGGGCAGGGTCTGCTCAGCTAACTCTCTCAGACGCGTTATGGCAGCTCCCAATTCAACGCCGGTGGCAAGGTTGGCTTGAACAGATGCGGCCAGCGAACCACCTTGCCGTTCAATCGAGGATTCACTGATCACAGGAACCAATGATGCCGTCGACGAAAGCGGTACATATTCTCCACTAGGGAGGCGAAGCTGAATGGCCTCAAGATCATTTGGATCATTAATCGGAGGTCCCCCCGGGACGACACGTACATCAATCTCGGTATCATCGATAAACACACTCACTGCATCACTGCCTTGCGTAAGGGCGCTAATCGTTTTGGTTATCTCTGCTTCACTGAGGCCAAAGATGCCTGCCATTTCTTGATCTACGATGATGTCGTATTGGGCCAGAACGCTATCGCCTGAAACCTGTGGATTAATAAAGAGATCATCTTGCGCCATTACCGCTGCAAGATTTGAAGCAGCCTCGTTCATATCCTCGACATTTGTTCCGCTAACGGCAAATGTCAGCCCGTTCCCGCCGCCGCGAATATTGAGGCTGTTGGGAGATATCGCAAAGACCCGAACCCCGGGTACGGTCGCAAGTTTGGCATTGATTGGTCCCATGAGAGATTGTTGCGACCAGTTGCGCGTCTCCCAATCCGGCAGACGCACAACGATGAACGCACTTGTTCCACCGCCAATACCAATGATGCTTTGGACTGCACGAACCTGTCCGCTTTCCTGAAACGGTGCCAAGATGGCTTCTATTTGTGCCACCTGAGTATCTAAATACTCAGTAGTGGTGTCAGACGCACCTCGGGCTTGTATCAAAAAGTACCCACGGTCTTCTGTTGGCGTAATCGCTGACGTCAACGTACTTGCGGCACCAGCTGCAATAATCGCGAACCCAATTGCCAAGGCCAACACAACCAAAGGTGTGCGGATCGCATAATCCACCAGCCAATCAAAATGACGCGCAAGGCGGCTTGATGTTACCGGGATGTTTCGCTGAGGTTTTGCCGGTTTCCCAGGGTCTAAAAGCGCGCCAAGAACAGGAGCCAACGTCAGCGCTGCAGTGGACGATAACGTAACCGCAAAGGCGAGCACAAAGCCGAATTCGCTAAAGACGCCCCCTGCCTGTCCAGGTAGAAATGAAATGGGAATAAAGACTGCTGCAAGCGTTGCCGTGGTCGAAATAACAGCAAAGAAAACTTCATTCGTGCCTGCGGCAGCAGCGGCGAACGCGCCCATTCCCTCTTTCCGTTTGCGAACGATATTCTCAACAACAACGATGGCATCATCAACAACCATACCTGTCGCCAAGACCAGAGCCAGAAGGCTGATCGTATTCACCGAAAACCCAGTTAACCAAATCGCAGCAATGGTTCCGATCAACGCTACGGGGATCGTGACAGCAGGGATAAGTGTCGCACGTAACGAACGCAAAAAGGCGAAAATGACAAGGATCACAATTACTGTGGCCAAACCGATTGATTTCACAACTTCGATCAAGGCGCTTTCAATAAATACGCCATCATCTGTTGAAATAGTTAACTCAACGCCTTCAGGAAGGTCTGCGCGCAACTCTTCAACAGCAGCGCGAACCGCGGTCGAGATTTCAAGCGTATTGCCTTCAGATTGGCGGGTGATATCTAGCCCAAGGGCAGTTTGTCCGTTGACGCGGGTTGCGACACTAAAATCTTCGGGGATTAGCTGCACCAAGGCCACATCCGAGACCCGCGTGTTCGCATCAATCAAAATCTGGCCAATGCTGTCAACGGTGACGTCGGCGTTCCGAACTTGCAGCGCAATCGTCTGGGCATCTGTTTCCAGTTCACCCAAAGGAGTATCATCGCGCAGGTCAGCAAGGGCTTCGGTCACGTCAAATACAGTCAAACCCCGGCTGAGCAGAAGGCGGTCATCCAATGTTACACGAAATTCGTTCGATCGATCTCCACGTGTTGTGACCTCTGCGATGCCATCAATGAGAGACAATCGATCATAGATCCGACCTTCTGCCAAAGTCGTCAACTCATCCAGAGAGACATCTCCCATTACAGCCAAGCGGATGATGGCATCTGCGTTGGTGTCAGATTTGGACACGGTGGGGTCATCTTCAAGATCATCGGGCAGATCGCGCACTGTGGCAGATACGATTTCACGGGCTTCATTTGCAGCCACATCGATGTCGGTGTCTTCGGATAAATCGATAGTGATGCTGCTTGATCCAGTCGTGGAACTGGATTCGATGTAGGATAGCCCCTCCAACGCGCTCAGCGCATCCTCTAGAACCTGCGTAATTTCCTGATCAACGGTGGCCGGGGTCGCGCCTTCATAAGTCGTGCTGATAGAGAGGACCGGCTGATCGACATCGGGCATTTCGCGGACATCGACAGAAGACAAGGCTGCCAAACCGGCGATCAAGATCAAAAGATTGACAACAAACCCAAAGATTGGTCGCGCAACAAAAATATCTGCTAAACCAGATACCGCGCGTTGAATGGTCGGGGTACTCATGTTGGCTCCTGATTTCCCGCATTCGCGTCAGTATTTGCATCAGTGATTTTTGCGCCTTTGCGTAGTTTATGCGCGCCTTCCGTCACAATCTTAGTATCAACCGGCAGGTCTACATCCACCCAAGCGCGCTCATCTCGGCGAAACAGAATGGTTACGGGGGCGTTCATTGCAACACCTTCATTGTCAAACCAGATGCTGGCGCCATCGCGTGACCACGTAATGGCTGTAGTGGGGACAACCAACAAAGGTTCGCTCAGATTTGCGAGCCTGGCTGTAAACGTCATGCCCGGCCACAGGACTGCATCCGGATTTTCAACCAGTGCCTTGACGGTCACACTGCGAGTGACCTCGTCAATCCGACTATCAAACGACGTGACCTCACCCTGGAATGGTCGCCCCGTCAAAGATGGTGTTCCTAACGTCACCTCGCGGCCAAGCGACAAGAAACCAACAGATCGCTCGGGCAATTCAAATTCGACCAACAATGCACTCGAGTTATCGATTGTAACAATGGCCTCATTCGCACTGATAAAGTCTCCAACATCAACATCACTCAGGCCTAGTGTTCCCGAAACAGGGGCGCGGATCGTAAGGTCTTCGAGTGTAAGTTCGGCCAGCCCAACATTGGCCTCCGCAAGACGTTGTGCCAATTTTGCGTCCGAAATTGTTACGTCTGAAACCGTAGAGTTCCCTGATTCACGTAAGCGTTCGTAACGAACTACGGTATCAGAGGCTTGTTGCAACTCATTTTGCGCAGCCTCGAGCGAGAGTTTCGCAGCGCGAGCATCAAGCTGCACCAGAACATCACCCTGCTCGACCTGAGCATTTGGTGGTAGATTGACTTCGACAACCCGGCCAGACACGTCCGAGGTGACAGTCGCGCTTTGTACGGCTTCCGAACTGCCTATTGCCCGAAATGTATCCACGTAAGGCTGCATGGTAAGCTTTGTCAAAACGACGGTTGTCGCACCTCTGGCACCTGGAGGCCCAAAACCTGGGCCGCCGCCAGGACCACCGGGGCCACCTGGACCACCCGGAGGAGCAAAACCCTGCCCCCCTGGGCCTTGCGCCTCAGAGGCGCGGTTCGTCTGACCAGAGAGGAATATCTCTGGAATACCAAACGACCAAAGATAAGCGCCGGCAACAATTGCAAGCGAGACGAGAACGGAGAGTGTCTTTTTCATATTTTAGCCTTTCGTTGAACTACAGGCACGTGTGTCTTAGGATTTCAAATTTGCGATTTGCCCTCGGGCAACAGAAACCAGTCCAGTTGGCTTCACGCTGAATTAACAAATTGAACGATGTAATGTGGTGTTAGGAACGGCGACGTTCCTTTACACAACTATTCGGGGTCATAAATGATGGCATCATTTTTCCCGCTCAGTATTTGCAGACAAAAGAAGGCGTGATGCCTCTATCAAACCTTCCCAAACGGCATCCAGAGCATCAGCCAAAGACATGTCTTGTGAATGTTCCCAGAGAGCAATTGCGCCGCCGATTGTGTCGACAGCATTTTTAGCAAATGCAGTGGCCGTTTGGCGGTTTTCTATTCGGTTGCATAAAACCTCAGTGAGTTCATCACGTTGACCAATAAGGAACCTATCGAGGAGACCGCGTACTTTCTCATTTGATCTCAGGAAATTACCCAGATCTTTTAGAATGGCTTCATCTGCCGTCAATGTTTCCATGTGCTTGTCCAAAAACACTTTGATATCGACGGCCAGTGTCCCGGTTCCCTCACGCAGGGCATCTTTTGCCTCTTGTGAAAAGTTCGGAGGGTGCCCAATCACTGCTGCTTCTTTGTTGGGGTAATAGTTGAAAAACGTCCTTTTGCTGACGCCCGCCGCGGCGGCGATTTCCTCAGTCGTAATAACCTCAAGATTCTTACGCAGAGCTAAATCCAGCGTAGTCTTCTGAATTTCACGCGCCGTTTCCTGACGCCGTTTTTGCCTTAGCGGGGAGATCAACTATCTAATCCTTGCATATTGTGCAAAATTTACATACCAAGCACATTAAGTTTAGGCAAGTCACGTATTGAGGTCCCGATGAAACATGCAGGTAAGATTGCACTTATAGTAACCCTAGTCGGAGCAGGATGCATAACCTTGATGCTCTTTGGCGCATGTTTGGGTCTTTGGGGGCCGACAGTTGGCTTTGGCCTTTATCGTAACTACTTCAACCCATTGAGCATGCTTATCACGAGCGTAGGCTTGATCGCTTTGGTTATTCACTTGATCCGTAAAGAAAAAGCTAAGGCTACTCTCGGAGGGATTGCACTCATCTTTGGCGCAGCCTGCTTGGTGCCTATGATCTCGGCGACATTGAATCCCCCCAAACGAGGGGCACCAATCCACAACATTTCCACCGACACAATCAATCCTCCGGCTTTTCTAGTCTTAGATGAAAGTCGTGCCGGTGCACGTAATTCACTTGAGTACGGAGGGGCAGAACAGGCCGCTATCCAAGCCGCAGCCTATCCTGACATCGGGCCGGTTGAGACAGATTTGCCAAAGGACGCAGCGTTTCAACGGGCATTGACCGTCGCACAGGAGATGGGATGGGAGATCGTTGCCTCAGATCCGGAAACGCTCCGCTTTGAAGCAACTGCGCGCACTCCCGTCTTTTACTTTGCGGATGATGTTGTGATTGTGGTCACACCTCAAGAAAGTGGCAGCCGTGTTGATATGAGAAGCGTCTCGCGGGTTGGTCGAAGCGACCGTGGCATGAACGCCGCCCGTATTCGAGCCTTTCAACAACAATTCGGCGCATAAGTATCAAACGCCAATTTCCATACCAACACTTGGTTATCCACAAGAAACTGCGGCAGAGAGTTTTACGGGAATGGAATTTGTTGATCACGTGCCCTGGTTTGAGACCCCTCAAGCGATTAAAAAAAGTCATTTTTCATGATATCATAGGGTTGTGCGTGTACCTACCGTTGTTGTCATATGCCGCGATGCGCAGCAGAAAGTCTGCCCGTAAGCTCGCATGAGTTTGAATGAAACACGCTTAAATTGCAAGATTATCTGGTTGATTTTGTTCCAATATTCTTCACATGAAAAATCGGAAATCATAAACACGATCGACCATATCTGGGTTTTGCTGAAGAATCTCGGCGAATGCCTTTGAGTATCCAAGTGTCACGGGCAACTTCTTGTAAAGCGTGTTGTTGTTCCAGTCCATCTTGGTTAAACCAAGAACCCCTGAACAGGTATCATGCCACCCACCTTCACCTGAGAAGCGTCGCAGTAGAACAGGAGATGGTGTCGGTTTGAGTCCGCCTTCCTTGTAGACATTGTAGCGAGGGTTATCGACGTGAACTCCTTGCACGCTGCCTTGTGTCCAGAGTAAAGCTTCGTTTTTACTGAGGGGAACATACGTGCCCCTATCTACTGGATATCCATGAGCTGCGAGTGGCGAACCCTCAAAGCGAACACCTTTCCAGTCCGTGCTCTTAACAATTTGTACAAGCTCGACTTCTGTACCATCCCGAAAACTGTCAAGCGCGCCAAGTATTTCTTCTTCCTTGAACGGTGTGTTCTTGTGAATTGTTACTTTTTTCGGGATCGCGCCTAAGTGGCCGCGCTGGTAGATTTCGAGACTGCGGGTCAACACGGACTGAATTTCATAATATGACAAGTAGGGGTTTCGCTGCTGGTCTTGCGTGAATTCTCGAGCATCATAGGCAACAAACTTAAACCCTGTGCCATCTGGATCAAATACTTGGCTGCAACAGGTACTATACTGCGTTCCAGTTTTTTTGTCGGTTTTCATGGCATAGCTAATGCCGATGAAGGCCTCATCCACATTAAGACCGGCTAGTTTCCAAGGGATTCCACCGGCTTTTGCATAGATGGCGACACTCAACCCCCACATGACGTTGGCGCGGCATTGTCTTTTAAAACTGGCTTCTCGAACAATTTGGATTGGAATATTTGAAGGTGCGCAGTATGCCTTCAGATAGTCATGAAAGTTGAAATTTTCACCGTCAAAGCAAGCCGCCCAGCTATCTGGTAGGTACACCAAAGCAACATCAAAATTGCTAACCTGCTTTTGCAAAGTAGCAATGTGTTGAAAAAGTCCTTGAGCCAAACCAACCTCATCTCGCTTTTGGGCAAATGCGTCGAGTTCCTGAGGGAACGCTAACATCAAAGCATCGTCTTGGTTGGCAATTGGCACTCTAAAGAGATTGTTGAAACCCGGGTAATCAGGGTAATAATTTTTTGCTTCTCGCGGGCGAACTGTTCGGTTCATCTCCGTCGTAAGACTTCGAAGCCGATCCATATCGGCCTGTGGAGCTAGAAGAGCAAAACGAACAGATGCCGGAAACCCAAGCTTTAATCCGTAGGGTCCATGTTGGATTAAGCCAAGTAGGGGATGTTTGTGTTGCCTGCCATCGTTGAATATTAATTCAGGCTCAGCAATACGTGAGTATCCTCCAAGAGCGTTGTCTGATGCAGCCATTACACCAACCTCTTTGCAAAAGCAGTTCGTGTTCCAATCAAGAACTCTGGGTTCTCTGCTTGGCCACCATCGTCGAAAGCAGATAGTTTAACTTCAGTGTTCCGCTCATTTGTACCTAAAGCAATACGAACCCAAGCATCGAGTAACGCATCAAATGTCTTGTTGAAACGGTTGGAGCGGCGCTTATCCAAAATCGGAATAGCATCCCGTCTTGCCCTCGGTGGCCAGACCCAGATATCAGGTTCAATTTGCAACCAAGCCTGCCCATTTTTAACTTCTAAAGAGACGCGTGCTGCTTCTGCCCACCTCACCTGTTCTTGATGGGGATGGTCGTTGGTAACTTCCGTAAAAAGCCCCGAAATCTTCGCAGAGAAACTTCCTACGACTGACTTTAAGGGATTGAGCTGATCCAAATCATCACTGTGAGGGTCAACAATTAGCCAAGATGCGTAGCGGGTCGACCTTGAAAGAAGCGGTTTATCTTTGGCAAGGGCCTTACATAGAGCAGCTTCAATGAAACCTTTTACATGTAGGCTCTCTGGTGCTGTTGGATCGTTAGGCAAATTGACTTCACCAATAGAGGAAATCTCGTTTTCAAAATGTTCCTGTACTAGTGATCGCCGCCCCCAGCACCATACATCCTCGGCCTTGGTGAAAATGAGATCTCCGTCAGCGTCACTCTGCGACTTGCGGAGATCGGACCAGTCCTTCGGATTTTTGAAATCTAGTGAGAGACAAGTCTTCGGAAGGGATTTGATTGGAAGAGCATTGAAGCGCACCAACGGGTTCGCTGTTCCCACTGGCGGCATAGGAATAGAAACAGTCGCGGCGCTAGATTTCCTAACCTGGAGGTCCAATTTCGCTGTTTTGTCTTCTATGTTCCGCCAAATACGTGAAAGCAGTGAATCAAAAGTTTCAACTGGCACGTAGTGTGCTACAATGCCCTTCTGGGTCGCTTGATCCAGTAAACTCTGGACTGCAGGAAGTGGGCGGCTCCCTTTCATTCCGGTCCAGAATAAGCCATGAGGAAAGGGATTTGACCCTTCGAGCGCAGAACTGAATAGCGCCATGACACTCTCATCACGCCCACTATATCCTGTAACAACGAAACCAAATCGGCTACTCGCATTTTCCAAACAACTAGATAGATCCCTGTTTTGGCTCGCGAGATCAGCGGACAGATTTTTCAGGCTGTCATACCGGAAATCGCCATGGAGCTTGCAGTAGATTGGATATTCTTCGTTGTTGAGCGCGTCGATTGCGGAATGAGAACCTTCTATATGAAATGCGGACAAAGACATGGCTCCAACTTCGGCCACCGCTTTTTCGATTACACTGTCAAAATTGGTGGTGAAAACAGCACGCGTCATCTTAGATGATAGCATTGCGCCGAAAACTCGGTGCCCAACAGATAGCGATACTTTTTCTTCCGATAACTTGGCTTTCAAATATTTACGCTGCCGCTCTCGGTCTTCACCAAAGATTTTCTCAAAACACAGAGAATATTCTTCATCATCCCACAAAGGCGGAAACCCTCTAGTCAACAAAAATGATTGGATCTTCTCTTGCACTGGTGCCAGCTGCATGTCTTGACGAGATATTTCTTGATTTTCTTCCCTACAGTAATATCGTCTCTTCATGTCCCACAGCAGATCGGTAGCGGTTGGAAGACCTGCCGATCGAGATGAGCCTGCTCCCAGAAACCAAGCGAAGTTTTCCGGGCGTTCACATATTAATGCTGTTAATTGTGCTTGATCGATCAAATTACTTTTTCTACCACAATACTAGTTGGACTCTCACGACCGCTAGCATAGATTGTATCCGCCGACATTTCCACAACAAGATGCAGTAAAAAAGTGAAAGTGGTGAGCCTATTTGATGGTTATTACCCTTTTCGCTTCATCTAATATCGTGGGCCCTTTCCTCCATTGTTACGGCTTGCGTGGCTGTCGTGCGTTCGCCAATTCCGGGTAATGCTGCGCCATGTTCGAACGACTAGCAAAGCATGGAACGGAAATATTACGCCCCCAGAGTCTGACGGTTCAAATGGTCATAATCGACCTGTCCGCTAATGAGATCACGGCGCGTGCGTAATATCATAAGGTTGAGCGTGTAAAATCGTGGTCATTTCCTTTCCCTCCTTGGACTTGGGTTGCGCCTGCAACCCTTGGCCCTCGCCGAGAGTCGGGGGTGAAAACGGAAGGAAAAATCGGCGAAAGAATCTCTTCGTTATTGGTGGAGGCCTTAAGGAGGTCCCGACAACGAAAGATTCTTTGCGATCTATTTTTCTTGAAGTGCGCCAGGGGTGAAACCCCAAGTCGCTTGGAGATAGTCCGAGAGAGTAGATCGGGGACGAAGGTGCGCTCTTGTTCTTCCCATAAGTTGCGCGAATGAAGGCCAACTCTGCTGGAGTTTGTTTCCCTTTTGTGTATAGTAATTGCATGGAGAGAACTGCAAATTTTTTAGTAAACCCGAGATTAACGCGCCTATTGGGAGAAACGTATCGGTCAAGCGAAGCAGCTCTAAAGGAGTTGATAGATAACGCTTGGGATGCAGACGCATCGAGTGTTACGATCAACCTGCCTAAGCCGATGACGCAAGATCCAATCGTGGTGCAGGATGATGGGTGCGGAATGTCCGAGGGGCAGTTGCGACAAGAGTACCTTGAAATCGCCCGAGACAAACGCCGAACGCAGGGCGCGCGGACCACGCGTTATAACAGGAAAACAAAAGGGCGCAAAGGTATAGGCAAGTTTGCTGGTTTGAGCATCGCTTCTGAAATGCGTTTAGACTCAACCAAGGATGGGATGACTTGCCGCCTTGTCCTAGACAAAGTGAAACTCACGAACACAGAAGACGACCTAGAAACAATCCCACTGGATTTGGAAGTTCTGCCTCAACCGCAGGGTTCTGACGGAACCACAGTTGTATTAAGTGACCTAGATCAAACACTGAATTTTCCTAGACCCGAAACTCTCAAACAACTTTTGTATAGAGAATATGGGCGAGAGCAAGATTTCGCGATCTTTGTCGATGGTGAAGAGATCGGGTTTAAAGACCTTTCCGGGACACATTTTCGGAACAACGCGAAAGACGAGAGCAGCGGGAACAGTTTGTCGTTCACGATCACCGATGAGAAATCGAAGCCTAGATCTCCCGGAATAGCTCTAAGAGTCGACGGAAAGATCGTAGGCAAGCCTTCGTTTTATGGCTTAGAAGACGATCCCGAAATTCCTGCAAAACTTCTAAGGAGCGTTGTCGGTGAAATCGAAGTGCCGGATACTCCAGGCCTTGTCACCGCAGATTGGGGCGGTGTGAACGAGAGCAGCAAGGCATATACAGAAATAGCCGAACAAATTCGAACCGCTGTGAAAGAAAAGTTGTCAGTGACTCACAAGCGCCAGATATCAGCTCAGAAGGCCAGACTGCAAAAACAGATCAATGCGCGATTGGCGAAATTACCTGAAAACAAGCGGGAGTTCGCAGAGAAAGCACTTCATCGCATCTTGGGTCGATTTTATGGCGAAAGTGATGAGCGAATTGGTGTTATCGTCGATGTCGCTTTGGACGCAATCGAGTTGGACGGTTACTGGGCGGTCTTGAACAAAATTAATGATGCTAGCCGAGGTGCTGTCATAGACTTTGCAGACGCGTTAGCGGATTTTGGTTTGCTCGAGCTTTCAAATTTGGGAGTTCAGGCCAGAAATCGCGATTTTTTCTTGACGCACCTTCAGCATCTGACCGAGGACACCTCGACTCTTGAAGTAACCATGCACCGCGCGTTGGAGGAGAATCTTTGGGTTTTCGGCCTGAAGAGAGCACTCATCTCATCAAACGCGACGCTTAAACGCATGCTCGAAACTTACCTATCCAAGGAATACAAAGGGAGCCGTGCGGAAGAGCGGCCAGATCTTTTCTTGGGTGAAGCCATGGACGGAAGTTATCTTCTGATCGAGTTCAAGAGGCCATCCAAGGTAATTGGGCGCAAAGAAATTTCGCAAGCTGAGGGCTATCGGGATGACTTGCAGAAACAACTCGCATCAGATGCAATTATCGAAGTTATCGTGGTGGGTAAGAACCGAGATCCAAGTATCCGACCGGACAACCTCGCAGCTGGTGTCATAGTTGAAAGCTACTCAAGTTCGATTTCAAGATCGCGAACGGAAATATCTTGGCTCCTTCGACAGCTTAAAGAGCATGCCTAGGACTGGCATACCCCTCGCATCTTTTCTACGAAGTAGGAAGGGAAAACAGCCACTGAAGACATCCAGTCATCTGAATTACTTCTGAAAACGGCCTTTAGCGTTGCTCTGTCTGCAATGGGAAATTGTTCCAAGGCGTCGAACAAGTGAAGTGTGACTACTCTGTCAGTAAAGCCAATTTCAAATAGAGAAACGCAAGTTTGATTTGGTAAGCCATACTTAAGCTTCTTTAAGTGCAATTGAAGCCGCTCGATCAAGCTCTGATCATCTGCGTCGTCCAATTGTTGCTGGTCAATTAATTCGATTAAGGCACCAATGATCAGCGTTCCATCAAATGAGAAGGCACCATCACACAAGTTTATAATGTGTTGAATCGTGAGGTTTCTGAATTTCGAACCCCAAGTCAGTTTCGCTCCCGACGATCTTAGGTAGTCCCAAATCTCAAAGTACGAATGACCATTTACCCACATTTTCATAACATGGGGTAGTAATTCGGGTTGGCACGCCCCATGGGATTGTCAGCTACCGCTATATTGGATCGGCTTACCGACCGGTATCCGAGCGGCGCTATACGCAGTGCAGCTATCTCGGCTGGACCGGCGTGGTCACGGTGCCCGCCACAGACGGGCGTTGCCTCTGGGTGCGCCTCTTTAAGGAGGGCTCCTAATGGATGCGGCGCAGATATTGCGCCTCGGGTGGCTCGTAGAGGCGGTCGTTCAGATCAAAGCGGATCTGCATCTCAACGCGCGCCATGTTTTTGAGGCAAAAGAGCAGGCTTTCGGGATCAATATCACCCGCTGCAACGACCTGGTCGTAATGAGCCCGGTCATCGCCCGAGAAGATCTCCCAAGGCGCTACAGCTTTCCAAAATGCGCCGTAATCACAAGGGGCCAGCCAGTCTTCCACGTCTTGAATGTCTTCAAAAATCGTCATGGCCCCAGTCTAACAGATCACGCCCCCAGCGCGCAAATTTGAGGAGACATATCATGTCGTTAGCCAATGCGCCGCCCTGATGGTCTTGTGGTATGTGCATTCATAGAAACATTGTGATGGTTAACAGCCATGTGACAAGTCCTCCTGCGGGTGCGATTTCTGCTTTCCAAAAGGGTTCCCTTTTGAACGTAGGGTGGAAGTGGGTTTCACGGCATTGGCCCTCATTGATTTTCTTGTGGAAAACTGGATGGCGTGACGTGAAAGCGGTGATGTGATAGCTGTACCAAAAGGGAACCCTTTTGAACCTCAATTCCTAAGAGGTTCCATATGCTTACCGGATTTTTAGCCTATTGCGCGTTGATGTCGGCATTGTTTGCGGCATTGTCGGGCTGGGCCTTTGCGATTTATGCGCAAGAAACCCCGCGCGATGTGAATATGCTGGGCTGGACCAGTGTTTCGACAACATTATTCACGGGGCTGACGCTGTTTTTGGTGCGGGTGATTCAGGTGTCTTTGGCATGACGCAATGGCATTTGCACAAGACATGGAGCCGCTGTGTTGGCATGTATTTGTTGGAAGTGCGGCAAATGCAGGCTGAGGTTTATAATTGGCGCGTGTTGGATGTTTCGCAAAACGCAACGGTGGGCGAGCTTGTCGCGCAAGGGTCAACACCAACATGCGACAAGGCCAAAACCACAGCCCAAGATGTTGTGGATCGTGTAGGTCAATATCAAGGTTGATGTCACGCCGCGCGATAGATCAGCCGCTCGCCTGCAATCTCTGCTTCAGTGTAATCAAAAGACAAATCGCGGGCGATGGCGTCCATGTCGATATAGTGTTCCAGATGTTGAGGGATATCGCCGAATAATCCTTCGTCGACAAATTGTTGGGCCAGTTCCTTCATGCTGTCGGTGTGGTAGATATCCACGTCAAAATCATTGGTTGAGACTGTCTCAGGATCAAAATCATATCCGATCTCACCAACGGCAATGATAAACAGCCTTGATGGGTTCATTGCCGAGGATCTGTTTGGGGCCTTTTCTGAAGCCGAGGCGATCAGTCAGGCGACTCAATGCCAGAAATACCTGTTTTCCCTGTCGCTCAATCCACCCCCGGATGAGGAGGTCTCGGTTGAGGAATTCGAGCAGGCCATTGCGCGTGCGGAAATGCAGCTTGGATTATCTGGTCAGCCCCGCGCCATCGTCTTTCATGAGAAAAACGGGCGTCGTCATGCCCATGCAGTATGGTCGCGAATTGATGGGCAGAAATTACGTGCGATCAATCTCCCCCACTACAAGCGTAAACTCTGCGGCTTATCGCGTGAGCTCTATCAAAGCCATGACTGGCAAATGCCAGAGGGGTTCAAAGACGCTGAAAAACGCGATCCGCTGAACTTTTCCCAACAAGAGGCAGGCCAAGCCAAACGGGAAAAGCGTGATCCCAAGGCCGTAAAGGCGATGTTTCGGGGATGTTGGGAGGCCTCAGATTCCAAGGCAGGATTTCAGGCGGCTTTGAGAGAACAGGGATTTGCCCTTGCCCGTGGAACCCGGCGTGGCTTTGTTGCCATGGATGCGAATGGCAAGATTTGGTCCCTGTCGCGCTGGTGCGGTGTTGCGCCAAAAGCGATGCGGGCGCGGCTGGGGTCTGAAATGGATCTGCCGTCTGTCCAAGATGTCTCTGACCAACTACATGATCTACCCAAGCAGCCAGCGCCCCCATCGCAAAGCGTCTTTGAAGCGCGCCGCGCCAAGCTGGTGGCCCATCAGCGGTCCGAGCGTGCGACCTTGCTGAAAGCGCAGGAAACACAGCGCATTACTGAGACGAAAGCCCGCCAAGCCCGCGTGCCAACCGGCCTGCGCGCGTTGCTATCCCGCGCGACGGGACAATATGAGGTAATGATCCAGCGCTTGAAAGATGAGGCAGACGCCGCTCAAGCGCGAGATCGCAAGGCCCAGCACGCGCTTGTCCGCAAACATCTGAGCGAACGAAAAGCGCTCAGCCGCGAAGGTCAGGCACACGGCGTCTCCCCAGCATTCCTAGAGCAAGCGCGCCCTGACCCAAGGCAGCAATTACAACAGCGTGACGATGGCTTGGCCCAACCCAAAGCGCAACTTCTGCGCAGGCCAGATCAGGTGCTGGATCACCTCTCGCAAAACAAAGCATCCTTTAAGCGCATCGATGTGCTGCGCGCACTAGCACAAAAAATCGATGATCCGATGCAATTGCAGCAGGCTGCAGATCAGGCGCTGAAATCACCGCAATTAGTCCGCCTGCCTAGCCACGGGAGTGCGCCTGTATTTACCACAAAAGACTATCAGCAGGCCGAACGTAGCTTGGCTCAGGCAAGCTCTGCGATGGCTGCTAAATCTGGCTTTGCCGTACACGCCTCTCACATCAATGAGGCCGCGCGGGTTCAAAATGCCAAGATGCGCAAGGACTTCGGCGGAGAACTCAGCACCGAACAACGCGCCGCGCTCAATCATGTATTGGGTAAACAGCAATTATCGTCTGTGGTCGGCCTCGCCGGTGCTGGCAAAAGCACTTTGCTGGCGACAGCTCGCGATGCTTGGGCGCGCCAAGGCACAACTGTGCATGGCGCGGCGCTTGCCGGGAAAGCTGCCGAGGAACTCCAAAGCGCATCAGGTATCAACAGCCGCACGCTGGCATCCCTCGAGATGACCTGGAAAAACGGTCACACGCCCATCAACAAGGGTGATGTCTTGGTTGTTGATGAGGCTGGTATGATCGGCACGCGCCAGCTTGCGCGGGTGGCTAATCAAATGAATGAAATAGGTGCAAAGCTGGTTCTGGTGGGAGATCCTGATCAGCTCCAACCTATTGAGGCAGGCACACCCTTCCGTGAAATCACCCAAGATCACGGGGCCGCGCGCCTGACCGAGATCCACCGGCAAAAACAGGCATGGCAGAAACAAGCCTCCCGTGATCTGGCGAGCGGAGATTTGGTGCAGGCCGTCGCGCAATACGACGCCAAGCAAACGGTCACACGCGCGCAACGCCACGGTGAAGCCATCGATGCCCTGGTTGAGACCTATGCCATGGATGTGGCCGCCAATGGCCCTGATAAATCCCGTCTCGCATTTGCCCATAAACGCAAGGATGTGCATGCCCTAAACCAAGCTATCCGCGCCGCCCTTAGGTCCGATGACACCGCGCCGCCCGAGGTCATGTTCGCTACAGATACCGGCAACCGCGCCTTTGCGGCCAAAGACCGTTTGGTCTTCACCCGCAATGACAAAGACATTGGCGTCAAGAACGGCATGCTGGGCACGGTTGTGACGGCCAAGACAGGCGAACTCTCCGTCGCACTGGATGGAGACACCGACCGGTTGGTCAGCTTTGACCCGCGCGCGTTCAATCACTTCGATCACGGATACGCCGTCACCATCCATAAATCCCAAGGCGCGACCGTGGATCACGGCTATGTCCTGGCGTCTCGCTCCATGGACCGCCACCTCGCCTATGTCGCCATGACCCGCCACCGAGACGACATGCGGCTGTTTGTAAGCAATGAAGACAGGCCAAAGTGGGCTGATGGCCGTCAACACCAGATCCAGCCAACACGCAGCCGCGCAAGGGATGGGCCATCTATGGGATAGCTGCTTTCGGTCGTGACAAGTTTGCGCCACAGCCACAACCTATGGTAAGATATTGGCAGTTATAGATTTTACGGAGACCTATGGAAGACGGGCTGATATCACTGGAACGGGCAAAAGAGGCTGATGCACGCCTGCGCTTAGATCGCGAAGATTACAATGATGCGATTGCGGGTCGAGACTCTGGGCGTATGATCCGCTTCGGTGGTAAGTCTCACGCCAGGCGTGAGATTGAGAAAAAGAAAGCGGAGCAAGCCTTCCGCGATGCGTTAGAATTGTTGCTGCAAGATCCCGAATATCGGGCCTTATATGAAGAGTTAGGAAGCCGACTTGCGAGCGCGGAAATTGAGGCTGATACGGTCATCGCGGATTTAGAGGCCGCCTTACAAGATTTTGATGCACAGATCGCGGACATGGAAGCGCGTGCGGCCAAAGGGCCCGATGGAAATCCGGTGTTCAAATTGGATAATGGCCGCGTCGTTGATGCCAATGGCGAAGATTTACCACCAGAGATTGCCGATGGGATTATCTGGCCGTCAAATGGACCAAGTGGCGATGACTATTTCGACATAAAGGCACGCAGGTCAGATAACGCTGATTTGCTATCGCGCTGGCAGGATTACCGTCATGATACACTTGGCGGCATTCGGGATCGCTACGATGATCGTGAGAACCCACAGGCCATAGATGGTTTGCGGGGTGATTTGGATGCTATTGAGGCTATTCGCCCCTCAGAATTTTCCTTGCAGTCCGCTGGACCGAAAGATGTCACGGCAGCACTCCCGAACCCCACGGCCTTTCCAACTATTGGCGGCATGGGTAACTAGGACCTCAATAGAATTTCCCACAGGTGGCTTCGATCACGGCAACCAATACAGTGCTGGGGTGATAGCTTTGATATTGTTCAACATTGGCGATGAGATCGTTTAGCTGTGCGTCTGTCAAACCCGTCTCTGAAAAATAGTTGTCGGCGATACAGCGCGCCATTTCCGGTTTGTCACGCGTGACAATCGTCGACGCCATAACGACTTGGCTGTTGATGTATGCTGTTTGGTCCGCCTTCGACCATTCCAAAAACTCGACGCCCGTGAACCCTTCCGCCACAGAAACCTGTGGACAGGTAAGCGCCGCAAGTACGACAGCCTGTCCGAGCCATCCTCGAAATGTTCCAATCAAAACCGAAGGTTATTGACTATGGAGGATATGTGCGACGAGATGAATATCAGGTGAAACGCGGGCGAGGAAAATCAAGGAATTCCGGCAAACGCGGCAAGCAGGGGAAAGATACATGGGCAACTGGCAAAAACCTTCCTTTTTGCCAGCGAGAAACACCAATGACACCGCCCGAAACTCCACCGCTTGCGTTGTGGCCGCCTAAACTCGCGCCAGCGGCTGCGGGCGCACGGATCTTTGGTTATGCCCGCGTCTCAACGGATGATCAGCGTCTGGATATGCAGTTGGATGCATTGGCGCATACCGGCTGTGCGCAGGTGTTTTATGATCATGGCATCTCTGGCGCGAAGGCCGCGCGGCCTGGGTTAGAAAAGGCGCTTGCCGTGTTGCAGGCGGGCGATACGCTTGTCGTCTATAAACTAGATCGGCTGGGACGGTCGGTTCTGCATTTGGCTGATTTGCTCACGCGACTTGATCGGGACGGCGTGCATTTTTGCTCTCTTACTGAGGGCATCAACACGGCAACGCCGGGCGGTAAGCTGATCTTTCATATCTTTGCGGCGATTGCAGAATTCCACCGCGATCTGATCCGCGAGAATACCCGCAACGGCCTTGCCGCCGCTCGTAAGCGTGGTGCGCGCTTAGGGCGACCACCGAAGTTGAGCATAGAAGACACGGTCGAGGCGCATCGCTTGTTGTATCAAGAGGGTTGGGCGTTGCAGCGTCTATTGACCCGCTTTGGCGTCTCGGAAAGCACGCTCTTGCGGGGCTTTCGTCGCCTACGTCAACCAGAAGATACGCCGTGAGCCGGACATCAGCCTGCACGATACACATAATGGCAGCCCGCAATCTCGATGCATGAATAGTCCATCGACAGATCCCGCGCGATGGCGTCATAGTCGATGTAAGATTGCAGATGATCGGGGGTTTCGCCAAACAATCCCTCTTCAACGAACTGTTCTGCCAATTCACGAAGGCTCGCCACCTCATAGATATCAATGTCGAAATCGCTGGACTGCGTCTGATCGGTGAACGCATAACCACACTCGCCGGTGGCAATGATCACAACCCGCTTCTCGTGCGTGTCCCACGTTTCAACCGCATCAAAATACTGCCCGATATTGCTTTGATTGAGCCCGATAGCCTTTGCCAATTCGCAATCGATGTGATCCCCGTCAATGAACTGGATTTCGAATTCCTCGACAGGTTCGCCATAGTCATTGCGCAGATCACGCGCCTTGACTTGGTATTCCTCAAGCGTCTCAAAATAAAAGCCATTGGCCGTGATATCATAGGGTTGAGCGTGTAAAATCGTGGTCATTTCCTTTCCCTCCTTGGACTTAGGTTGCGCCTGCAACCCTTGGCCCTCGCCGAGAGTGGAGATGGGAGGGTAAAAGAGAAATCGACGAAAGAGGCTCTGCCTTTAACGGAGGATCACTGCCCCAGCGCAATCCGAAAAGTGGGAACCGGTTTTCGGAGCAAATTGCGCGCAAAACAGGCAGGGAAACCGTTAAAGCAAGCGTCTCTTCGGCCTATTTCTCTTTCGGGGAGAGAAGAGGCAAAGCCTCTCGGCCTCCCCGTAAAATTACAAGAAAACGACCGAAGGTCTCATGTAGGTAGATTTGTAGAAAGAGCATGCACACCGTTATTTGCAGTGCAGAAATCTGCACCAATGGGCGGACAGCTGCCGTTCTCTGCAATCGCAAAGGCAGAGCGTTGCCCCGACCAAAGCGGCCATTCAAGCCCTACCGAAGCGGAACCTACTCGCTGCGCTGAGTATCAACGTCAGAAGAAAGCTGGCTTTGCAAAGTTACGGAAATTGCTAGCAGGGCAATAAGCATATGCTGCACGCGCACTTGAAAAAGCGTCCTTTCGCCGGAAGTCTAACCTCCCATCGTTCCCAGGAAGATGACTGCTTGCGACAAACCGGACTTGCTGTGGGACAGATATCGATGACTGATTCTGCCAGGTAGTGGGCATTGCGATCAACTAAGTTTGGGGAAATTTAGTTCCCTCTCATGATTTAAACTTTTTGCATTAACGGCTAAGGATGGACTTGACGGAAGTAGAGTCGACACCCAGTGATTAGGAAATAGTATAACAGGTGAGATCAATTCATGTCTACGAACGCAAGTTCCAGTCTAGTTTTTATTGAGGACGATGGTGATGAGGCGCTTTATAGCGATCTTGGCAATAACGATGCCTATGTATTTACCAATGCCGATGACGCCTTGATCCAGATCACCACCAGTGGCGCGACGGTCAACCCTTCAAGCTTTGCAAACACACAGGCCCGCCATATCGCGGCCAACGGGGACGGAACCTACACCTTGCTGTGGGAGGTCGGTGATGGTGAGCGTATCGATCTTTGGACCTTGGATGCAAACGGAGCCTATATCGGCGGGCGAAATGGCTTGACGGATACAGAGCTGGCAGAGTTTGAAGCGCAGTTCCAAAGCGACCTAAATGGCGATGGCAGCGTGCTTGCACTCATTGAGGACGATGGTGATGAGGCGCTTTATAGCGATCTTGGCAATAACGATGCCTATGTATTTACCAATGCCGATGACGCCTTGATCCAGATCACCACCAGTGGCGCGACGGTCAACCCTTCAAGCTTTGCAAACACACAGGCCCGCCATATCGCGGCCAACGGGGACGGAACATACACCTTGCTGTGGGAGGTCGGTGATGGTGAGCGTATCGATCTTTGGACCTTGGATGCAAACGGAGCCTATATCGGCGGGCGAAATGGCTTGACGGATACAGAGCTGGCAGAGCTTGAAGCGCAGTTCCAAAGCGACCTAAATGGCGATGGCCTTTTCTGACCTTTCGTAAAATAGACAAATGAGTGCTTACTACAATTTAATAGTAGGCATTCAGAAATTACTCCTTACCTTGATCAGCCCTGACTAAGTGGACCAAGTGCGGGCAGATCGAGGACGATGCGCGATTGAAGTGCCGTCCAATCAAACTCATCGACTCCCAGTCCTGCCACCGATCCCGCATCACGGATTGCTGCTTGTCCGAGTAAAACATCCCCGTCCGAGACTTCATCTCTCACACTCCATCTTTCCCAAAAGACTAAAGCGTTGCGCTCACCCGTTGAAACCGTTCCCGCACAGCCGACGCCTGGGTGATTCCAATGCCGCCATTGGTGCCTTTGCAGCGAAGGAACGCTTTGTCCAGCGACCTGTGAGTTCGAACAGGTTGGGATTGTTGCAGTGCGGCGAAAGTCCGGTCTGGCGGGCCGCGGCGCGGCAGTGACAGTGACAGTGACAGTGACAGTGACAGTGACAGTGGGAGGCAAAGGTCCGCAATGGGCCGTTCAACACCTAAGAGGATTTACCCCTTCTTTTGTGTTCTCTAGCGATAATGCTGCTAGCCTTGCCTAAGATCAGAACGAAAAAGCCACCGATCCAGCCCGCGACAAACGAATTTATCGCAAAAGCAGTGCCCATCAACGCTAACCCTATGTTTCCAACAAATACGGTGAACGCAATTGCGCATAGGACAGGTACGATCAAAAGTAGTTGAATGAAAATCGAGTAACCACGAAATCTCTTCCAAATAGCAGCGGCAAAAAGTTTGGTTCGTTCGAACATATGATAACCCATTGATGACTGCCCCGACAACAAATGTGCGACTGAACTGGTGAACCCAATGGCGAGCTTAGATAGTGTGACACTTGGTGACCACCAAATTTCGCGCATGCAGCGAAAACCGGTTTGGCAAGCTGCATCGCAGCAACTCGAATGGGTGGTGAATGTCTCTTGTGGGCCGTTTGTTCATCAACAGTTGAATAATTGGGGGATGCAACGGGGGGCTTTGCCCCCCTTGCCAAGGATGTTTTGTATTACAAATACACATCTTGCGTATATTCTTCTTAGCTCAATTCTTTGCAACAATTGAGCTGCCAGGTGAGCCACTTAGCGCATGATCTGGATCGAACACATCTTCGGCCATAAAGGGTCATGTATCAGCATCGTGTGCGGTTTCATCAAATTGCAACTCTTTAAGTGGGGATCTAGTTATTCCATTGTATCGCCGCCTAAGGATCGCAAGATCCTCAGCGATGAGATCATCGTCAACCATGTCGACCATCCCAGTATCATGAACCACAAAGTTCGCGCCGAGGAGCACATCGCCGTATAGAACAGTTGCACTCAGACCATGACTGTTCTTCTGTGGGGATACAAAGGGTACCGGCGTCGCGATATATGACGCGCGTTCTGGCAAACTGGACCTAGCTTCAGTCTCGGAAAATGGAATATCTCCAACATCCGTGACAATTTGGAAGGGACCGTTATCCGCATGAACAAAGGTGCAGAATAATCTTAGATACTCCTCCTGCGCGGTATCTGTTTGAATGTTGAGTGCGACAGAATTCACATGGTGGAACCGTCTGGACGTGCCATCCAGAAGAACTGCGCCTGTCGCAGATATTAACGCGCTAACAAGTAAGGTGTCAGCGCCCTCGGCAGATATTTGAAGATCGACAAGTCGCAGATCTGGATAGCATGAAAAAAGAGCCTGCCGCATTCCAGTGACGGTTGCCCCTTCGAAAGCGTCAAACTCTCTTTCGAAATGTGCCGCTTTACAGATTTTTCCGAGCACCGCTTCGGCATCAGGAATATCATTCCATTCCGCCTTAATTGGCGGATTATCTTCCCATTCGTTCGCGAGTTGGAGCAGCGGAGCGCTATGAACGCCCCCCCCGTTTTCGGGTAACTCGAGACAAAGAGCTGCGGTGAGCGCTGCCAATGGAATACGTGCTGAATCCGCCCCGTCGTCTATGGCCTCCTGATAGAGTTCCATGGCACGCTTGGGGTCCGCCACCTCCACGCCAATGCCTCTCTCGAGGTTATAGGCGAAGTTGAACTTGGCCCCAACGTCACCGTCGTCCATGGCCTCCTGATAGAGTTCCATGGCACGCTTGGGGTCCGCCACCTCCACGCCAATGCCTCTCTCGAGGTTATAGGCGAAGTTGACCCTGGCCCCAACGTGACCGTCGTCCATGGCCTCCTGATAGAGTTCCATGGCACGCTTGGGGTCCGCCGCCTCCACGCCAATGCCTTTTTGTAAGCAAATCGCATAATTGCGTTTCGCAGCAGGCCATTTCAGATTGGAGGCCCCCTTCCAAAGACGAGCCGCGACAACATCAGATTTCTCGACGCCATACCCCTTCCAATGACAATAGCCTAGAGCGGATTTTGCACGTGCATTGCCTTGATCTGACGCAAGCTGTAACGCCGCTAGCGCCGAGGCTGGGCAGTCTTCATCTGCATCAAGATATGCACTCACAATCGCCGCAGCATGTTCGCAGTATGCATTTCGGGCTGCCTCTGTTTCATTCCAACCCACCGCATTCAACAGTTCGCCAGTGAAACTTTCTTTGGGAAAGTCCTGCGCGATACGCAGCATAAAGCTCGCAGTTGCCTCCGGATCAACTGTCCAACACCAGCAAATTAATCGTTCGTAGACATCAGGTTGGCAATGTAGACCTTGTAACACGAACCATTCTCCAAGCAGGTCAGGTAGCAGGCCCGGAATAAGGCCACTGAGGCCACCAATCCCCCCGCCACGCGGTGCACCGTTTATGATCAACGCCGCTTTGTCATCCGTTCCGGGTTTATACTGATTTAAGGGCCAGGTCTTGAGTTTCGACAGATCAAGCGCGCGCAGGATGGTTGCTGCGACAGCGATGTGAAGACCTGTGTGATCTTCATACAATTCAGGAGGATCATCCGCAAATTCTCCAGACCAGCGCCGTTTCCGGTAAATCGTCAAAATACGGTCTAAGAGCTCTGTTTTGTCCCAACTTGACTGAAAACTGTTATCTGCCAAAGCGAGGCCAAGGAAATACGCGTATAGGGGACGACCGGCATTATCGAACCTTGCCAGTGAGCTTTCAATGGACTTATCGCTGTGCTTGATCACGCTCTCAGGGTTCTGATGCCGTGCTATTTGTTTAGCTAATTCTCGCAATTCAACGGGTTTCAAAGCCTTGAGTTCGACCACGCCATCCTGCCCGAATTGATACTGCTTTGCGGCTAGATTAATTTTCCCAAGGACTTCGTAACGTTGTGATGATTTGATAAATTCACGTTTATCAAGTTCCATCTGTTCGAACCATGCTGCATAGACGCTTGAAAGTTCAAAATCAGCTTCAGTTCCACCTTCTCGCATGATTTGGGTAGAGGCTGATTTCTTACCCGATTTTTGCGTGGATGCCGTCTTGGGGCTGTACTTTCTTATGCCACCACGATCCCAACGTTGACGTTCCAACAACAAGAAACGGACAGGGTGTTTTAGTTCCTTTGAACGATGCGCCAATATTGCCATAGCCGGTCCAATGCGCTTTCCAGGCTCGTGAACATAGTCGACCACAATAAGCGTCGGTTCGACTGGTTGCCAGTCGAACCAATCTTCTGCGAACTCGGCTAGGCTCTCTGCATTCATATAGCCCGCATTGAAACCAAAATCGGGACGCGCTCGCTGAACCAAATCATATGCAAGACGGCTCTTGCCTTGGCCTGCGGATCCTGCAAGCTGGAGCCAAAGGAAACGACGCTCGTCACGCAGGAAATGCTCGAGCTCGCTAATTTGAGCATCTCTACCAAGTACATCTATTCGATTGTCTGCATCAGACGCGTAGTGCAGGATCTGGTTCTCCTGCGTAAACTCTGTTTCCGCGTCGGTGAGCCTTGGCTGTAATCTGTCGAGGCGAATGAAAGCTTGCTTCTTGTAAGTCGAAAGGATGTCATCGAAAGTCAAATCGCCATCAAGGGCGTGTTTGGTGATGGAAATTTTTCCAGTGGCGTACTTGCTGTTAACCCGTGAAAGAAAGGCAAGTTCAATTGCACGCTCCACGGCACTGCCACCGCCTTTGAGTTTCTTGAGAAGATCGTCCATATTGCTGATTGCGATATTTTTGCCTATCGCGGCTTCACAATCGGTATGCAGCGTTATCAACTTGTCTTCACGCACAACTGCAGGATGACCTTGGAAAAAAGTGCCGACACCTTGTCTGAACCGTTTTCCTCTATCCTTGTCATCTCCAATGTAGAGCAGAATGCATTCGCAAAAAACGGCGTAATCCAATTGTAGCCTCTCAGAAGTCTAATACCTAATAATTGAGAGTACGATAGCTAACTGTTAGAACGGGTCAACCGTTTGCCCGTTGATCCAAAACTCAAAAGTTTCCAGACTGCCAGTGACTTCATCGTAATTTTCTATGGCAGGCCCATCTGTGCGATGGTAATCCCCGGCGACACGAAACTTTTTCTGAAGTAGAGAGCCATCCTTCGCTCGATAAATGACTGCCGGTTTATTCTCTTCACGGCTTACACTCCCGTCTATGGCATAGACGCGATCAGTTTCTTCGCCGGTTTCGGGATCATATCGTAAAACGGCAGGCTGATCACCGTCACGATGCACTTTGTTGTCCTGAAACCATGATGTCTGTGTAATTCGCCCTGTGTAGGGACAGTAACGCGTTATCGCAGGTCTATCGCCTGGGCGACCAAGATTATCGTTTTCGTCTCTCCAACACTCTGCGACTACATTGCCGGTTTCATCGTCAATTTCAATCTCCACTGAATACTCTAGTGAAGTGGTCCTTCTAATCATGCACCCATACTGCACCAAATTACACGAAGAGTCAAATTATTAATATATTTCAGAATGATACACGATGGTGTCAATGCGAATTTTTGCACTTCGAATGCCGTGGAATGCACCGGATTTCTGCGGTTTTCTGAGGTTGCCGACCCAAGCGATTGGGCGGTCTTAACGGCCACTAAGTTTCGTTCAAACCCGGAGCGCTCCCCAGACACAGGGATCAAAAAATGTGTCCTAAAGTTCACGTATCACCAGTCAGCAGACTGCGTGATCCTCTCCATGCCAGCTTTTTGGCTGGCGTTCACAAGCCAACTGCCCCAACTGCGAACCTAATGCTTCAACGCGCTATGTCTCGAGTCATTGAGTTCTCCAAACAGGGCGGTGAGATCATTCACGATGGCGCAGAGACACGGCTGAGTTGCAGTCGAAACATCAAATCCCCGCAACAGGTGCTCGACATCGCGCGGATGGAACGTTTCGGAGAAGCATCGCTCTATGACATCAAGGGGCAGCGGGTGTTTCTCATTCGTGACTTCAAAGATGAGGCGTTAGAGCAACCCAAGGGCCTTACCCTGCCTCTGATCCGCATGGATGATGCCTGGCGGATGAACAGCCGCCGGACAATCAACCGCCATTACGAAAAAATCGAACGCCCGTCTCAGCGTGCGGTTGATCGCAGATTGCTATCGATGCAGTTCTGGCTCGATGCGTCAGCGCAAATCCTAAACCTCAACGCGGGTGCGTAGGCCCTACGCAGCGGGTTGTTCAATCCCCTCGGGCGGTCGTTGAACCGCCCATCATACGCCCCAGTCATCGCCCGATCTCTGCTTTTGAGGTCGGGCGATGGCAGTATTGGAGAGGGCCTATCATGTCTGTCTTGATCTCAGGGGTGATTATTTTTGCAAACACGGCTCTGTCGGTGGCGGGATCACTGGCGTTAAAACATGCCGCTCAGAGTGGGAATGCGATCTATGCCATTCTCGGCTGTTTAGCTTGGGCCGGAACTGCCCTTGGGGTCTTTGCCTTGCTGAACCGCGCGCATGATTTGAGCTCCATTGCAGTAATCAGCCAAGGTCTTGGCCTTATAGCCGTGCTCGTCTTGTCTTGTGTCTTTTACGGGGAGCCGTTTCCCGCCCGCCGGGTCCTGGCCGTTGCCTTGCTGCTCGCAAGCCTTGTCCTTTCGGTCTGAAAGAACAGCTTCATAATCCGCCCGCAGACGCCCCATCGGCTCAGCTCAATCGTCCTACACCGATCTCACGCAGATGGTTTGCGTGAGTTTTGGGAAGGACCCACTTTCATGAAAGATATCGACTATGAGCTGCCCGATGAGGTCGGGCCGATTGAGCGGCCAGAGCGCGATGCGATCTGGTTGGACTATGGCTTTATTGGTGCAGATGCCACGCGTGTCGGGGACACCGCCGCGCGTGAGTTTCGGGCAGCGAACCCCAATATCACTTGGACGTTTAAAATCGCGGCCCTTGAGAACGCCGCCAAGGCCCATGAGGCGTGCTTAAAAAAGCTGATTGCGCAATATTATGCAACGGATGCCTTCGACACGGTGATCAGCACGGAACAGGTTGCCAAGCCGCATTGGGCAATCCGGCTGTCCGGTCTGGCCATTGGTGCAATTGGTATTGGCCTCATGATCCCCGTCCCTTTGGTCATAGGTTTTGGGATTCATGAGAGTCTCTTGATTGAAAAAACCGTGGAATTTCCTTGGCTTGCGACCCTCTATGGTTTTGCCCCGATGGCGGCTCCGCTTGCGGCACATGGTCTGCGCGATGCGCTCAAGACGGATCAGTCCCGCCGTGTCTTTGACCTTGCGGTCTATACCAGCACTTTGGTGGCCTTCGGGGCCTGGGCCTGGGCCTGGGCCTGGAGCTTTGGACCGACGTTCTTGGTCGATGTGCTGGCCGATCCCAGTGCCGCCGCAAACGCCGGGTCGTTGGCCGAGTTCTACGGTTTCCAGCTCCTGCTTGAGGTCAGCGCGGCAGCAAGCGCCTATTGCGCCGCCATGCACCTGTTGACCACTGGGGCAAAGCGGGTCTCAGCGCCGTCACAAGCCCGCAAGCTGCTTGCCGAGGCCATAGAGGCCGAGATCCAAACAGGTGAAGAGATCGCCCATAAACGCGATCTTTTGAACGTGACCTCGGATAGCTACGGCGCGGCGCAATCGGCCTATCAGGATCACGCCCTCCTCAAAACCGAAGTCGCGGCCAAGCTCTTTGCCGCACAATCCTCCCGCGACAGCGTCGAAATGCTGACTGAGCTGCGCGCGGCCCTTATTCCCCAAACCACAGGAGCCTCAAATGTCTAAGATGCTTTCCGCCATGGCCCTTGCCGCCAGCATGATCACCGTCACACCTGCAATTGCGACCGCAGAGAATTGGAGCGTCGCACTCCCCCAAGCTATGCCCGGCGGCGGCGCACCGGTCAAAGACGCGCTGTGGCAGTTCTTTCTGCACGACCTTGGCCCGGGTGATCGCTACAGCGTGCTCAATGCCTCCGTGCCGGGCCAGGTGGCAGTGGTGCAAATCCCCGATGAGGCCAAATACACCCGCGCAAAATGGCGCGCCAAGAGCTTTGCCCGAGAGAACATGCGCGTTGGGCGCTTTGTGGATCAGATTGCGGATGCGCCTGCTGATATTGATCTGATGGGCACGCTGCGTCATGTGGCACTCAATCGTTTGGATGACGCGCCCATGAATCTGATGATCATCGGCAGTGTGGTGCAAGAGTTTCCCGATGCGCCCGCTTTCTCGATGCTCCAGGGCGCAACCGCATTGGTGCCATCGCCTGCGCATCTAAGTGCCTCTGTCGCGCAAACGCCCTACGGCATGGGCAGCGAAGGAACGGATGGGCTGGCCAATTCCTATATCCATATCTGCCCTATCGGGGATGGTCTGAGTTCCGAGGCGGAAGCCGCCTATCAGCAGTTCTTTGGCCACTATCTTGCGCGACGTGGCGGCAACCTTGTGACCTGGACCGAGGATCTAGGGACCTGCGTTGAACGCTTTGGCGCGCAGGTGCGCCAGCCGATTGCAACGGAGCCATTCGACCACGCGGATGACGCCTTGGTGATGCGCGACATCACCCGGCAGTCTGTGGCCATCGAAGAGCCAACTGAGACCATCCTCAATGGGGTCACCGTTGATCAGTTCAATATCTTTGCCAGCGCCGCGCACCCATCGCTGGGCGGTGTGCAAGTCACCACGGGTGTGGCTTACGCCCCAGGCAAATATCCCGATATCTATGAGGCGGCCTATTGCTACTTCAATGTCGCAAGTGACGGGGCCAGCATTCGGATTGACCTTGGCGATAAAAGCTTTGACCAACCCGTGGTCTGGGACACGCCAAAGGCGGCTGCGCTGCGCGCTGCTGGGGTGTCCAAACGCGAGGTTCACGCCGGTCAATCGGCCTGCCAGTGGCCAACGCCCTGACGGACACAGTGGATGATGTCACGCGAGATGAGCAAGAGCGCCTTCGGGCGCTCTTTGTGTTTTATGTCAGCATGTTAAGTGACCCTAATCCGCCCGCATAGTGCCCTGCACAAGCCCGCCCCAAAATCGAAACCCCCGCAGTCTCGACCTCATGACAAGGCCGTCTTGGCCCATAGCATGGAGGTCATAAATGAAACGCAGGGATTTCCTCATCAGCGCATCCTGTGCCGCGCTCAGCTTAGACAGCGCGCAGGCAGACACCGGATTTTATTCTGGCTACCCAGATCAGATTACGGGCTGGTCCGCCAAGCATTTTAAGCCGCAAGAATTTGCCTCCAAGGGCAACGGCTATGTCCGAGTTCGCAAAGAGATGATCTTCTCTTTGGATCGTGTTCGCAGTGCCGTCGCGCATCCAGTTTATATTACCTCTGCTTATCGCGATCAGGCGCATAATGCTCTTGTAGGCGGTGTAAAACACTCGCGGCATTTGATCTCGGACGCGGTTGATATCAATCTGCGCGGTCTGAGTGCACAGCAGCGGCATCGCTTAATGTGGCACCTGCTGGCTGAGGGCTTCACCAGCTTTGGCTCCTATTCTCACATCCCAAACATGTTGCATGCCGATATGCGCCCCAATGCCCGCATTTGGCATCGCGGTGGCGGGTCACATCCTGTGTGGTTCCGTCAGGCCCTGACGGATTGGGGTTGGCAGCGAGATCGCGGGGCCACCCGCAGACCCGCCACTTTCCGCATCTAAGGCTCGGCCCGCTCTTCACCTGGTGGAGAGCGGCGCGCCACCCTTCGCCCTTTCGAACCCACATCCTGACATAGGCCAAACAAAGGAATTCCCTAATGTCCGATAAACCCTCCTTCAAAGTCATCTTCAAGATTAACGGGCTGTTCCTTCGCGCACTGATCAGTGCCGGGGTCGCCTGGTTGTTTTGGCAAGGCTACAGGTCTGGCTCCTTTGTGATGGGCGGATTTGCGGGCATGTTCGCCGCAACCGGTGGTTTTTTACTGCTCAAAGCCCTGTTTGAGCTCTTTACCCTCAGCCTGCGCATCACCCATTGGGGCCGGTTTAAACGTAAAGGCGCTGCGCCAAAGGCCGATCCAGTGGCCCGGCAAGAGGAACTGCGCGCAAAGGGCCTCATCCGATGATGCGCTGGCCTAAATCCCGTGCGCCGGACCCTATTGACCCGCAGGGGCGGCGCATCATTGGTCTCACGATTGAGGATGGGCATCCGATCCTTGCCCCCGAAGGCCATAGTCTGCTGCTGAGCGCCAATGGCGGTGGGAAGACCCGGCGTGGCGCAATGCCTTGGCTGTTTTCTTTTCTCTCCTCCTCCCCCAAAGACGCGATTTTAATTGCGGATAGTAAAAACGGCGAAGTCAGCATTCAGGCTGCGAAGATGGCGGCGGATATGGGGCGCAAGGTCGCCGTCATCGACGATATGGGCATCTGGCCAGAGCTCGCCCCCTATCGCGTATCGATCAATCCCTTTGGCGCGGCGGTCTCGGCCTATCGACGTGATCCCCGCGATGTGCTGTTTGCCACAGAGACCATCAATGCCGCGCTTATTCCCGAACCCGCAGGCGGAGACGCAAAGAACAAATACTTTCGCGATGCCCCCCGGGATCTGCTTGAGTTCGTGCAAAACACGCTCTTGAAACGCAACCCAGAGGCTACAACGCCCGGTGCCACTTCCGTTATCGTGAATGACCCCGATCTCTTGCGCAGCTACGCGGAGATTGAGGCCGAGGAAGGCGAACCGATGCTTATGTCGCAAGCCAAAAACCTGCTCGAGATGAGCGGTCATGAGCATTGGCCGCAGCACCTCAAAGAAGCACAGCGTGCCATCAAACTCTTTGGTCCGGGCACCAGGCTGCATGAGGTTGGCGCTGAGGCCACGCTGACCTATGAGGACCTGATCCGCGAGGGGTATGTCATTTTCCTCGCGGGTCCACAGGCCTATATGAACCGGCTCGGCAATTACTACGCGCTGCATATTATGGGGTTTTGCGATGCGCTTTATCACGGCGCGGGCGTTTTGCGGGCGGTTTGCGATGAGTTCACCAACACCCCCCTGAAATCCCTCGTGGAATCCCTGACAACGCTTAGGGCCTTTGGCACGCAGATCCACATAATTGCCCAGTCCAGATCAGAAATCATCCGCCGCTTTGGTGAGCTGGAATGCCGCACCATCGAAGAGAACTGTATCGTGAAGCTGTGGTTCGGCTTTTCCTCATTTGAGGAAGCACAGCGCCTGTCAAAAGCCATGGGCGATGAATTTGCCGTTGCAACCGCGCTTGGCGGCGACAGCGACGGCCTAAAGACCAGCACCAATCTCAGCCTGACCAAACAATCCCATATGACCCCCGCAGAACTGATGGCGATGCCAAGCGATCAGGGTCTTGCCCATATCAAGGGGGTTGGCTTTGTCAGGTTCCGCACGCTCGGGCAGGAAAACATCGCACCCTATTGCCACCTGATTGCGCCCAATCCGCTGGAGGGTGGGCGCTTACTCCCTGATCCCAAAATCACCCTTGTAACGCCTAATATCACCGGAGGTCCCTCATGAGATTTGCAGCCTTGTTCCTATGGATATTGGTGCCCTTGGGGCTGTGGCTGGTGGTCGCGCAGTTTGGCACGCCCCATGGGATTGTCAGCTACCGCTATATTGGATCAGCTTACCGCCCGGTATCCGAGCGGCGCTATACGCAGTGCAGCTATCTCGGCTGGATCGGCGTGGTCACGGTGCCCGCCACAGACGGGCGCTGCCCCTGGGTACGCCTCTTTAAGGAGGGCTCCTAATGGACGCGACGCAGGTATTGCGCCTCGGCTGGCTCATAGAGGCGGTCTTTCAGACCAAAGCGGATCTGCATTTCAACGCGCGCCATGTTTTTGAGGCAAAAGAGCAGGCTTTCGGGGTCAATATCACCCCCTGCAACGACCTGGTCGTAATGAGCCCGGTCATCGCCCGAGAAGATCTCCCAAGGCGCTACAGCTTTCCAAAATGCGCCGTAATCACAAGGGGCCAGCCAGTCTTCCACGTCCTGAATGTCTTCAAAAATCGTCATGGCCCCAGTCTAACAGATCACGCCCCCAGCGCGCAAATTTGAGGAGACATATCATGTCGTTATCCATTGAATACACTGTTCGAGAAACCCACCGTGTGGCCTTGCAAGAAAACCTAAAACGCAAGCTTAAAACCCAAGCTGAGTTTGATCGCTACGGCGCAATTGCCCGCGATGCTGCGCAGCGGATTGACCAAGAAAAAGACGCCTATCGTGCGGATTATTCCAAACGCTTGAGCACGGCGCACGAAGTGGTCCTGCGCGAACAAACCGCCCGCCACTTAGAGCATCCCAAACCGGATTGGGCCGTCGATGCGCCACCAAGCGCGGATAGACTTGAGATCTTGGCCCGCAACCGCGTTCAGGCCGATCACGAACAGCGCATCGCGGCGATCCGCACGGATGAGGTCGATCAATATAAGGCCCTGCGCAACGACTGCCAAAGCCGAGCGGCGCGCGAGATCCAAGCCCGTGATCTGCGCCAAGATCACGCCAAAGAGGCCTTTGCCACCGCCAATCAAATCTCACCCCATGAGGCGCAGATGCGCGCGCAGGTCCAGCGCCGCTCTGGCCCCTCCCATTCCTAACAAACTTGAAAGGACAGACGATGACGCACCCAGCCGATGATAAAAGCAACTCCCTTCAGACGGCCCGCGAGAGCTTCTCAGGCAAAGGCATGAGCGAAACTCAACTGGTCACAGCGGTTGCGATTGCAGACATACTCCACGCTGAGATCCAAAACAGCGGCTCCTTTGTTGAGAAACTCACGGACTATAGTCACGCTTTTGCACGTAGCGAACGCTTTGATGCCATGCGCGCAGAGACTATGATCCGCGATATCTACACGGCCACGCGCGGGCAATCGATGAATCAGACCCGCGAAGGGCTGAAGGCCGCAGAGCGCAATTTGCCAGAAAATGCCCAAACTCGGGCTTTAGCCTGCGCCGAAAGTATCGGCTCTCTGATCCAAGCGCCGCCAACACAGCCGTTTTACAAAGCCTATGATCGTGCCGCTGTCACCCTATCGCGCGAGTTCGCCATCACACAAGCCGCCGCCAAGACCATGATGAGTGATGCATACAAGGATATGCACGCACGCGATCTTTATGAGGCCGGAAAAGAGCAAGAAGAGCAGTTCCACAAACCTGCACGCGCGGCGGAGATTGCGCAACGCAGGTCCTGCCAAGTTCAAAAACACTCCCCACGCCAAAGCCGCAGCTAGCAAGGCTCAGCGCGCAGGTCATTGAAACCAATACAGAAAACACTTGGCGGATCTCATATTTTATGTTCTCTTTTTGTACTTATCAGTTGAAGGGGATGAGCAAGCCAGAAAACATAAAGAGAAAGGACCAAAGATGTCGCCCCCGAAGACACCACCTCCAAAACCCACACCGCCCAGCCTGCATCTAAACTGGCAGGACTGGCTGCCCTATCTGGAGGACAACGATGCAAGCGACGCGGAAAAGCGTCAGCTCATCGAAACCCTCTGGTCCATCATTCTCGGCTTCGTCGATCTCGGCTGGGAGGTCGGGAACGGCGCGCCCACTACTGATGAAACCGGTGGACAAACACTGGACATCACCGACGCTTTGCGCGCGGCTGTGCTATACTCAAAAGAACAAGACACAGAACAGGAGGCCCCATGACCAATCAAAACCGTAAAGCATTGATTTATTGCAGGGTCTCCTCAAAGGGACAGGAAAAAGACGGTCACGGTTTAGAATCCCAAGAAACCCGCTGCCGTCAATTTGCCGAAGCCAAAGGCTATGAGGTCGTCATGGTGTTTCCCGATACGATCTCAGGTGCGGGCAGCTTTATGAAGCGGCCCGGTATGGTGGCTTTGCTGTCGTTTTTAGATGCGCAGCCTGATGAAGAATTTGCGGTCATTTTTGACGATCTCAAGCGCGCAAGCCGCGACACACGCGCGTTTTTGGATCTGCGCGAAGCGTTCCGTCAGCGCAATGTCATCGTTGAATGTTTAAACTTCAAATTTGACGACACTCCAGAGGGGGAGTTCATTGAAACCATCATCGCCGCCCAAGGCGCGCTAGAGCGCAAGCAAAACCAACGGCAAGTCTCGCAGAAGATGAAGGCGCGGATGGAAAGCGGCTATTATGTGCATGCCGCTCCCATCGGCTACAAGTATGTATCAGTTAAAGGGCGGGGTAAAATGCTGTTCCCGGATGAGCCTTTGGCGAAGATCATTCGTGAAGCTTTTGACGGCTATGCCAATGGACGGTTCGGGTCGCAGGCCGAAGTAACGCGCTTCTTCGAGACATTCCCAGAGTTCCCCCGCAATAAGCATGGCCGTGTGGTGCAGCAGCGTACTGCCGATATCCTGACCCATCCGGTCTACACTGGCCATATTCATTCCGAGCACTACACCATCAACTGGCTCAAGGCCCAACATGAGGCCATCGTCTCGCTGGACACCTTTGAGCGTGTACAGGCCAAACGTCGCTGCGCAACCTACGCGCCCAAGCGGTCCAATATTGGAGACGACTTCGCCCTGCGCGGGACCATTGTCTGTGGCTGCTGCGATACCCCGCTACGGTCTTCCTGGAGCACCGGTCACAGCAAACGCTACCCCTATTATCTCTGTCAGACCAAAAGCTGCGAAGCCTATGGCAAGTCCATCCCGCGTGACAAGGTAGAAAGCCAAGTTGGCGATTTGATCAAAACGCTGCAGCCGACTCGCAACCTAATCACACTCGCCACAGCCATGTTCCGCCAAGCTTGGGCTGCGCGTCAATCTCAGGCCCAAGCGGTACGCATATCGGCCAAAACGGAAGCCCTGCGCCTAGACAAAGAAATCAACGCTGTGCTCGACCGCATTATGTCTGCCAGTAACAACGCCATCATTCGACGCTATGAAGACAAGGTGGAAATGCTAGAACACCAGAAGGCCATGATGCTTGAGAAATTGGACAATCAAAGCGAACCAAAAGGCGGGTTCGAAGAAAAACTAGAACTCGCGCTGCGATTCCTCGCAAACCCGGGGAAGATATGGGAAAACGGAGGCATTCAAACCCGCAGACTGGTCCTAAAACTCGCCTTCACCACCCCCATTACATACTGCCCAAAAGAAGGTGCTAGAACTCCGGTATTATCCTTACCGTTCAAAGCCTTAGACGCATGTAGACATGGGAAATTCTTAAATGGTGCGGTCGAGAAGACTCGAACTTCCACGGGTGTTACCCCACAGCGACCTCAACGCTGCGCGTCTACCAATTCCGCCACGACCGCACTATATCAGGCTTGGTGAGGGGCGTATAAACGAGCAGTTCGTCAATGTGAAGAGGGTAATGTTTGATATTCTTCGAAAATCGCCAATATTATAGGTAGTTTATTCAAGGTATACATCCCATATGCGGAAAATCTGTACCCATTCCCGCATATGGATATGGTTTGACATTGGTCGCCAAAACTAAAGCTTGGTAAAGTGACAGTTATTGGCATTGGTTGGGCTGGTAGGGTTCCTCCTCAATTTGCTGCCGCTTTGGGTAATAAAACCTTCTCTGGCTGGCCTAGGGGAAATAGATGATTTGCTCCGCAGTTGAGTGATGTTCGTGCCGTGCTGTCGCAATTTTATGCCACCTCTCGTTCCCGCTTAAACGACTTTCCGTTCGAACGCGGTTGGGTTCCTTCAATTTAATGTCGGGTAGAATTTCCATGGATTCTAGAATTCACTAACGTAATCAAAGCTGCGTTAGGGTTATCTTCATGTACCGTGCTGGAGAGGCACGTAGTCAAGAGAGATGCGGCAACCGTTGCTTTTAATGACTTGGAAGTCATTGCAGACGCCTTTATGCACAGGTTATTAGATATACGCGTTTAAGTGTAATCCGCTTATCTTGCTTAACCCCGCCGCGCTGCACGCGCAGTGACGTTGTAATAAGAGAGTATGCCTGTGGTAGAATGGATCAACTCTGATACCTTGGTTTCATACGAGGAAGCCGCAGAGTCTATGGAAGCGCGGGCCGAAGCGATCGCTGCAGGAGAGGCAGAGGAATGCATTTGGCTGCTTGAACATCCACCGCTTTATACCGCAGGTACGTCAGCCAAGCAGGAAGATCTGACAGATCCCGACCGCTTTCCGGTGTTCGCCACCAAGCGGGGGGGGCAATATACATATCACGGGCCCGGTCAGCGTGTTGTCTATGTTATGCTGGATCTCAATAAACGTGGAAAAGATGTCCGCGATTTTGTCAAGAGATTGGAACGGTGGGTTATTCTGGCGTTAGAGGAATTTAACATCACCGGCCATATTCGTGATGGGCGCGTGGGGGTTTGGGTTGAGCGCCCTGATAAGCCATTGATGCTGAACGGTCAGGTGAGCGAGGATAAAATCGCGGCCATTGGCATCAGGCTGCGTAAATGGGTCAGCTTTCACGGGATTTCCATCAATGTAGAGCCCGATCTAGACCACTTTGATGGCATCGTTCCCTGTGGGATTACTGAATTTGGCGTAACCAGTCTTGTGGACTTAGGGTTGCCGGTTGGTATGGATGAGGTCGATGTCGCCCTCAAACGGAGCTTTGAGATCGCATTTGCCCCTAATTAGTACTTTTTACTGAGGTCCCTAGCTTGTCATGATCTTCGGAGGCCTTAAGCGATTGCCTTTTGCTAAGCAGGGGTGGCCATCAGTTGCAGATAACGACAGATGTAGCGATAACTGATATGGATAGCTGTGTTGTGCCGCCGGAATTCCCCGCCCAGATGAGGCGGGGTTTTGTCGTGATCGTATGAGGGCATTACACAGCTGCGCGTATCATATCCCCGTGTTTTGCAATTGCTTCCATATCACCCATCTGCCCTGCAGGACGTAGAGCCACGCCGTCGAGACGCGGTAACACGTGGAAGTGTAAGTGAAAAACTTCCTGCCCTCCTGCAGTTTCGTTGAACTGTTGGATCGTCACACCGTCGGCATCAAAAGCAGCTTTAGACGCAATGGCAAGCTTTTGCACTGTGCGAATGACGGCCTCCAACTGGGCGGGAGATGCGTCCAGAGTATTGCGACAGGGGGTCTTAGGGATTACCAAAAGGTGACCGTCCGCGCGTGGCATGATATCCATAAAGGCCAGAGTTTCGTCATCTTCATAAACACGTGTTGCGGGGATTTCACCACGCAGGATTTTCGCAAAGATATTCTCGGGATCATAAGTCATATTTGACACCTGCATTTCTTAGATATGGATTGTTCATGATCTTTGCATGAGATGAGGTCAAGTTGGACCGTAAAACGCCCGCAAGAAACGCGTATGATGTTAGGGTGCGACAATTAAACTTGATCTAGATCAAACTCAAACGTTGATGGGTTACGATTGGCACACTAGTCTTTGATAAGACGTAGCTTGTCGAGAGTGCTTCTCTGACAGCTTGGGGAGATCTATAAACGGAGGTACCGAATATGGTAGACGCAGCCATCCAAAGTGACGGCCACGCAGACGAACGAGATTTCTTTACGCGCTGGTTCATGAGTACGAACCATAAAGATATTGGAATTCTGTATCTCATAGTTTCCGCATTGACGGGATTTGTTTCGGTTGCATTCACCGTATATATGCGCCTCGAGCTAATGGAGCCGGGTGTCCAATACATGTGTATGGAGGGGTTCGCTTCTGATCCTTGTACACCGAACGGACATTTGTGGAATGTTTTGATCACAGGTCATGGCATCTTGATGATGTTCTTTGTGGTTATTCCGGCGCTATTTGGCGGCTTTGGTAACTATTTCATGCCGTTACAGATTGGCGCGCCAGATATGGCGTTCCCACGTCTCAATAACCTTAGTTTTTGGATGTATGTAACAGGTACAGCGCTTGCTATTTGTTCAGTATTTGCGCCTGGAGGAAATGATCAGCTTGGCTCTGGGGTCGGGTGGGTGCTCTATCCACCGCTGTCGGTGAATGAAGGCGGCTATTCGATGGACCTCGCGATCTTTGCGGTCCACGTGTCTGGTGCCTCATCTATCTTGGGTGCGATCAACATCATCACCACATTTCTGAATATGCGTGCGCCGGGAATGACTCTGTTCAAAGTACCGCTGTTTGCATGGTCGGTCTTTGTGACGGCATGGTTGATTTTGCTGTCGTTACCCGTTTTGGCAGGCGCGATTACCATGCTTTTGATGGATCGCAATTTTGGGTTCACCTTCTTTGATCCTGCTGGTGGTGGTGATCCGATTTTGTATCAGCATATCTTGTGGTTCTTTGGCCATCCCGAGGTGTATATCGTTATCTTGCCAGGGTTTGGTATCATTAGCCATGTGATTGCAACATTTTCACGCAAGCCGGTATTTGGCTATTTGCCCATGGTTTGGGCTATTATTGCGATTGGTGTATTGGGGTTCGTCGTCTGGGCGCACCATATGTACACGGTCGGTATGTCGCTGAACCAACAGGCTTATTTTATGTTGGCGACTATGGTCATTGCCGTGCCCACTGGCGTAAAAGTCTTTTCGTGGATCGCGACAATGTGGGGTGGGTCGATCGAGTTTAAGGCGCCGATGATGTTCGCCTTTGGCTTTTTGTTCCTGTTCACGGTTGGCGGTGTCACCGGTGTGGTTCTGTCTCAGGCTGCGGTCGATCGTGCGTATCATGATACGTATTATGTGGTTGCACATTTTCATTATGTGATGAGCTTAGGCGCCGTTTTTGCCATTTTCTCAGGGATCTATTTTTACTTCGGTAAAATGACGGGGCGCCATTACAATGAACTAGGGGCGCAAATTCATTTCTGGATGTTTTTTGTAGGCGCAAACCTGACGTTCTTCCCTCAGCATTTCTTGGGACGCCAGGGCATGCCACGGCGTTACATCGATTACCCTGAAGGCTTCGCATTCTGGAATGCGGTTTCGTCGTGGGGTGCGTTTTTGTCCTTTGCATCCTTTGTTTTGTTTTTCGGTGTTGTGATTTATTCCCTGATGCGCGGGGCACGTGTCACCGAGAACAATTATTGGAATGAATATGCTGATACGTTGGAATGGACACTACCATGCCCTCCGCCTGAGCATACATTCGAAACTCTGCCAAAGCAGGAAGACTGGGACAAGCAACACGCCCATTAAATTTTTGGTAGAACATATTTTAAAGCCCTGGATTTTATCTGGGGCTTTTTGCTTTGACTTGGTCTATTGCGATGTTGCGTTGACCTTACTGTATTTTTCCGGATAGTTAGCGGATGCTTCAATATCCCACCTTATGGTCGTTTCGGCGATGCCCTTATGCGATGCGTGCCCGTCTGGGCATCTTATCTGCAGGGCTCAAGGTCGAATTGCGAGAGATTATTTTACGTGCCAAACCTGAGGCTTTTCTGGAGACATCGCCTTCGGCCACAGTTCCCGCATTACGGCTAAGTGATCAGGTTCTAGACGAAAGTTTGGATATTATGGTCTGGGCTTTGCGCCAAAACGATCCATTGGCGCTTTTGGATATGCCGGATGACGGGTGGGATCTTATCCAAGCTAACGATGGCCCGTATAAAGCTGCGCTGGATCATACGAAATACGCCACGCGCTATCCTGACTTGGATCACGTTGCAGAACGTGCGGTGGCCAGCGCGTATCTCGTTGCTTTGGAGGAGCGTTTGCAAGGGCAGATGTGGCTGTTCGGAGAGCAACCTAAACTCGCAGATTTGGCGATTTTACCTTTTGTACGTCAATTCGCTAATATTGATCGTGCGTGGTTTGATGTTCAAGATTGGTCAAGCTTACGAGCATGGTTGGATCGTTTTACGGACAGTGTGATGTTTGCGCAAATTATGCCTAAGTTTCCCCCTTGGAGCCAAGGGGACGCGCCCGTATTGTTTGGTGACGTTGCGGACCATTCACAATCCGTATGATCTACGCTAGGGCTGCGGCAACTACTCTAATGATCCGAAGTGGAACCGGGAATTGCTGATCTCGCGATATGATGGTTATATTCTGCGCCAAATGATCGCGATGTGGGGATTTGCGACGCTTGTCCTTGTTGGGGTGTTTTGGATTTCCCGTTCAATTGGTTTGTTTTCTACTCTTTTGGCAGGTGGACATTCGCCTTGGGTGTTTTTTGAGCTGACGGCCTTAACCCTGCCGACCCTTGTGCGTACCGTTATGCCAATGGCGATCTTTACTGCGGTTGTGTATGTCACAAACCGTGGCCGGCGTGAAAGCGAGCTGGTGGTGATGCAGTCCACAGGCTCGAGTGCTTTACGCCTTGCGCGTCCTGTTTTCTATTTTTCGGCCTTTTGTGCGGTGATGATCGGAGCGATTACATTGGTTCTGCGCCCGCAATCCTTGGCCTCTTATGAATTACGCGAGACGGAACTGGAAAACGATGTTGCTGCACAGCTTTTGCGTGAGGGGGATTTCCTGCACCCAATAGAAGGCGTCGTGCTTTATATTGGAAAAGTGGGGTTTGATAGCACATTGCGGGATGTGTTCATTTCAGATCAACGCCAACCAAAGGAGCCACTTACGTATACAGCAGCTGAGGCGTATTTGGTTCCCCAAGGAAACGCGTTGTATGCAGTTCTGGTGAATGGAATGGCCACGCGATATAATGCCTCCCAAGAGATGTTGTCTGTGACTTGGTTCGAGGATTTCACCTTTGATTTGAGCCGCAATCAGCAATTAGACGACGGTGAACGACCTAAGCTAAATGCAGTGCCTTCTCGAGACTTGCTACTGAATGCTGATATACTGATTGATCGATATGGTTTTTCCAATGGCGACATCGTGGAAGAGTTCCATGAGCGGCTCTCGTGGATAGGGATTAGTATCGCTGTTGCATTGGTGGCCTTTGCTGCCTTGATGATGGGGGTGCACTCGCGGTTTGGGCTGTGGGGGCAAATTTCAGTGGCCTTTATTGTCCTAATCGGACTTGAGGCCTCACGGGGTGTCGTGGCTGGTGTCGTTGCGAACAACCCGTCAATATGGTGGTTGTACCATATTCCAGCACTTGCTGGGGTCTTGTGTTCGGTCTTATTGCTTAAATTTTCTGGACGTCCCCTGTTTAGAAAACGAACCATTAGTTAAGCTGGGTTGACATCTCACGCTGGGGTTAGGCCTTTGGATGAGAGCGATTGTAAACATCCATCAAATGCGCAGTGTCCACGGCAGTATAGGCTTGAGTACTGGACAGGGATGCGTGTCCCAACAGCTCCTGAATCGCGCGTAAATCACCTCCAGCTTCTAAGAGATGCGTTGCAAAGCTATGTCTCAAAGCGTGAGGTGTGGCGCTGTCTGGTAAACCCAATTGCTGGCGCGCGTTGACCATCGCGCCTTGAATGGCGCCTGAGTTCAATGCTCCGCCACGGACCCCTCGAAATAGCGGGCTAGCACTCTCAAGAGGGTGCGGGCATAGCTGCATATAACGTGCAACTGCATTACGTGCGACGGGCAGAACCGGTACCAGTCGTTCTTTGCCACCTTTGCCGGTGATACGTAATGTCGAGGGAAGAGGGGCATCTTTAGCCATCAGCCCAAGCGCTTCGGAAATGCGTAAGCCGCAGCCATAAAGAAGTGTGACAACGGCGACATCACGCGCAGCGACCCAATCTGTTTGTGATTGTAGTTCAACGGTTTCAATCACGGCACGTGCCGCATCAGGATCAAGGGGGCGAGGGAGTTTCTTTTGAAATTTTGGACTTCGAATGGATAAGACGGATGCGGGTTCAAAGTTCTCACGCTCGGCCAGCCAGCCATAAAAGCGTTTAACCGCTGACAGTTTTCGCGCTAACGACCGTGCGCCTGTTCCATTTTCACGGGCATTGGCCATCCATGCGCGCATGTCGGTCGTGGTGATGCGCGAGAGGGCTGCCAAACCGTTTGGCTGCCCAAAATGTAGAGTCATGAAAGACAAAAATTCTGTGACATCTCCACGATAGGCGATCTTGGTATTCTCTGCGATGCCTTCAAGCGCGCCTAGGGTGTCGAGCCAAGATTGCAATGCATCCCGTGCGGCTGGAGAAATTAAGCTCATGCCAGCCAGCGTCGCATGATCCGTTCAAAGACACCGCCAAAGAATGCCAATAGATCAGTGCCGTGTTGCGGCGTAAACTGTTGGCCATCCTTTGACCCTAGTATCAACAATCCAGGAAGACGGTTGGGGCCTAGATCGAGACGCAGGCAGGCTTCGGATTGGATGTACTTTGCATGATCCCCGTAGATTTGGGCTGTTCCAGATGACAGTTGGCGCAATACGATGGGTTGGTTACGGGAGGTCTTGGTGGTACTGCGTGTGACGTATTGGTGAACAAAGCCTGCTTGGACGATTTTTAACGCATCGTCCAAGGCTTTGACGTCAGGACTGGATTTGGCTTGTTCACTTTCTAAAATCAAAGCCAATGCATCGACGCGCAGAATTTCGAGAACATCCTTACGTAGCACGGTTAAAAACGTATCAAAATCGACAGGATCCAACAGGCGGAGTATGGCGCGGTGCACTTGGTCAGTGCCTGCTATGTTTTCATACGCAGCAGAGATCACCGATCGATGTGTGTCTTCTAACCGATCCAGACGTGTCTCCAGACGTTCCATGGCAAGGCCACGCATGTCGACAATATTTGCCCCCATCATGCGTTCATTCTCTGATACCAAGGCGCGCATGATCACTGGATCGTTTAGGATCATATCGGGATCGGATAGAATCCTGTCACGCGTGTCGTGGTTCAGCTCAGCTTGTGACTCTAAGGTATCGGTATTCATGTCGCCCATATTTTATGACTTGCTCGGTATTATCTCTACGCCTGTTCCGGCGGTGATTTGAACCAAGTATGACTTACTTTAAGGGCGAGACCAATAGCTTTGCATAAAGGGTTGCAAAGGGTGGCTTGTTTGTCGAGGCGCGTATTAAAACACAGTGTAATCTGAGACGTTTCAGCCCTTAAAACAGCAGGGCTGAAACATGTGGTGGATTTAAAGGATTTTGATATCGGCTGCTTTAATATCGGCAAGGAATGTGGCCAAGCCTTTATCTGTTAGCGGGTGGTTGATCATGGATTTGATTACCGCAGGAGGGGCCGTAATGACGTCTGCTCCGGTACGGGCGCTGTCAAGAATATGGTTCACGGTACGAATCGATGCTGCAAGGATCTGAGTTTCAAAGCCGTAATTGTCATAAATGGTGCGGATATCTTCGATGAGTTCCATCCCATCAAGGTTGATATCATCCAAGCGCCCGATAAAAGGTGAGATGAATGTCGCACCGGCTTTCGCTGCAAGGAGGGCCTGATTGGCAGAAAAGCAGAGTGTTACATTGACCATATGGCCGTCATCGCTCAGTGTTTTACATGCCTTAAGCCCGTCCCATGTGAGTGGGACTTTGACTGCAATGTTTTCCGCGATTTCAACGAGCTTACGCCCTTCGGCGATCATGGTTTCGGCATCCGTTGCTGTGACTTCTGCCGAAACAGGGCCGTCGACCAGTTCGCAGATTTCTTTTGTCACTTCGATAATGTCGCGACCGGATTTTTTGATCAGCGACGGATTGGTGGTTACACCGTCCACCATCCCCAGCGCATTGAGTTCGGCGATGGCGTCGATTTCGGCGGTGTCTACAAAGAATTTCATGGGCTTTAGTCCTCTGGGTGGCTGTGCCTTTATGGTGCTTGGCTTATCTGATCTGTGGCCTTACGAAAAGCGGCAATACGTACCAGTTGTGTTGCTATCGCACTTTGCTGAAACTGTTGATATTGAGAACTGATTAAAACCGGAGTGCATATTCAAAGCATGAGCCCTTCTTCACCCGAATTTTTTGCAACCGGTGCACGTATCGCGGTCTTGACTGCGCAGCCGTTAGATCGGCTTTTGGACTACCGTGCGCCGGAAGGCGGGTGTCTGATAGGTGCATTTGTCGAGGTGCCGCTTGGCCCTCGCAAGGTGATTGGTGTGGTTTGGGGCGCAGGGGGCGGTGATTTCGATGCTGCCAAGTTGCGCTCAGTTATTCGTGTTTTGGATCTTGTGCCGATGCAGGCTGAGATGCGCGATTTTTTGCAACGCGCAGGCACTTATACGATGACACCGCTATCCATGATGCTGCGTTTGGCTACGCGTGTGCCGGGGTTGGGTGACCCCCCATCTATGCGTAAGGTTCTGCAGCGCAGCAGCCATGACCCTGACCGAATGACGGATGCTCGTGCGCGTGTTTTAGATGTGATGCAGGAATATGAGGGGGCGTCTTTTACTCCCAAAGAGCTTGCTGATTTGGCAGGGGTGACACCATCGGTCGTGAAAGGGCTTGTCAAACAAGGTGCTATCCACGAGGTCGAAGCCCCGCGCGATCAACCTTTTGCTACTCTTGATCCTCAGCGTGCCGGAAAAACCTTATCCGCGGATCAAGCCAGGGCTGCAGAAGCGCTTGAGGCAGGAGTCGCGTCAGGTGCGTATGGCACTACGCTTTTAAAAGGGGTGACCGGATCTGGTAAAACCGAAGTCTACCTTGAGGCGGTTGCCGCATGTTTACGCAAAGGACGTCAAGCATTGGTTTTGTTGCCGGAGATTGCACTGACGGCTGAATTTTTAAAACGTGTTGAGGCACGGTTTGGTGCATTGCCTGCCGAATGGCATTCAGGCGTTACGATGACCGAGCGGCGCAGAGTTTGGCGTATAGTCGGGCAGGGCGGGGCGCAATTGGTGATCGGAGCGAGATCTGCACTGTTTTTACCATATCGCGACCTAGGCTTGATTATCATCGATGAGGAACACGACACATCCTATAAACAGGATGAAGGCGTGTTGTATAATGCGCGCGATCTTGCGGTTTGGCGTGCATCTCTGTGTGCTGCGCAGGTGGTTTTAGCCTCTGCAACGCCATCGCTTGAAACTTGGGTGAATGCGCAAAACGGTAAGTACCGCCGTTTGGATTTGACCATGCGCTTTGGGAGCGCGGTGTTACCAAAGATGCAGGCTGTCGATATGCGTGCCGAAGATTTACGACCTTCAACGTGGATCTCGCCGACCTTAAAGCAGGCGATGGAGCTACGCATTGAACGTGGTGAGCAATCTCTTTTGTTTTTAAATCGTCGCGGATTTGCTCCGGTTACGATCTGTCGTGCATGTGGTGCGCAGGTGGTTTGTGATCATTGTGACGCCCGCATGGTTGAACACAGGTTTATGAAACGTCTGATGTGCCACCAATGCGGCGCAACCAAACCTATCCCTGATGAGTGCCCTTCGTGTAAAGTCGAAGGCAAAATGGCCCCTGTCGGCCCTGGAATTGAGCGTCTGGCAGAAGAAGCGACAGAGTTGTTTCCACAGGCGCGGATTGCGGTTCTCAGCTCAGATTTATTTGGATCGGCACGTGCGCTTAAAGCACGGGTAGAAGATATCGCCAAGGGCGAGGCCGATATTGTTCTGGGGACGCAATTGGTTGCCAAAGGGCACAATTTTCCATTGTTGACCTTGGTTGGTGTGATTGATGCGGACTTGGGTTTGCAAGGGTCGGACTTGCGCGCAGCAGAGCGGACGTTTCAACTCATGCGTCAGGTATCGGGGCGCGCTGGGCGCGCAGAACGACAAGGCGAAGCTCTGTTGCAGAGTTTCCAGCCTGAACATCCGGTTATTCGTGCCATTTTATCTGGCGACGAAGAAAGTTTTTGGAAAGCAGAAGCAGCACAGCGCGAGGCCGCAGGTGTGCCACCTTATGGGCGGATGGCAGGTATAATCTTATCAGGAAGCGACTTGGCTCAGGTCTTTGATCTTGGTTCTGCATTGGCGCGCAATGATGGCCCGATGCGCGCTATTGGTGCACAGGTCTTTGGTCCAGCGCCTGCGCCTATTGCACGGGTGCGCGGGCGTCATCGTGTGCGGTTGTTGATCAAAGCAGGTAAGGGTGGGGCACTACAACACGCCATCGCGCAGTGGATTGCGCCTGCGCGCTTGTCAGGTGATCTACGGCTGAATGTAGACATTGATCCGCAAAATTTCTTTTAAAGCTAAGGTGGTGTCGAAACTGATGGCGCATGTAAAGGGCCAGTTCGTGACTGTGTCAAAATATACAGATCGCGGTGTCCAACGGACATAAACACAAAAGAGTACAATTCTTTGCTCGCGTCTCACAGCTTTGCCCCGTAAACGAGAAACCATGTTTAAGCCATATCCCCTCGCCCAAATCCAAAATTTACCTGCCTGGCGACAACCAGTTGTGTTGTTGTTCTTGATGGCGCTTGCTATGCCGGTCGCCTTTCGGACCTGGAGTGCTTTGTTGAATAATTTTGTCATCGAGATGGCAAATTTCGACGGAGCCGACATCGGGTTATTGCATACGGTCCGCGAAATCCCAGGGTTTTTGGCCATCGGCGTGATTTTGATCATCATGCTGATGCGTGAGCAGATTTTGGCAGTTCTCTCTCTGACTGTGCTTGGTTTGGCAACGGCTGTGACAGCTTGGTTCCCAAGTTATGGTGGAATTTTGCTGATCACATTAATCAGCTCTATCGGGTTTCATTATTACGAAACGGTCAACCAATCACTTCAATTGCAATGGTTGGATAAAAAACGCGCGCCGCAGACATTAGGTTGGATGGTCGCGGCGGGATCTGCAGCAACAGGTGTTGTTTATGTTATTGTCGTGGTCCTTTGGGAACCGCTGAATCTTACCTATAATATCGTATATATGGTCGCAGGGCTTGTGACGGCTGGGATTGCTTTGTTTTGCCTGTTGGCCTTTCCACAATTCGAAGCGCCAACGCCGCAGGTTAAAAAACTCATTTTGCGGCGTCGATATTGGTTGTATTATGCGATGCAATTCATGGCAGGCGCACGACGGCAGATTTTTGTCGTGTTCGCAGGTTTCATGATGGTCGAGCAATACGGATTTCAGGTGCATGAAATCACAGCACTCTATCTGGCCAACCTCGCCATAAATATTGTTGCGGCTCCCATGATCGGAAAATTGGTTGCACACTTTGGAGAGCGCCGAGCCCTGATTATTGAATATACGGGGCTGGTTTTGGTGTTCCTAGCATATGGTGGTTTATATTGGTTCGGGTGGGGCTTTGTTATCGCATCTGTTTTATATGTGATTGATCACATTCTGTTTTCCATGGCGATTGCCCTTAAGACCTATTTCCAAAAGATCGCAGACCCAGCCGATATTGCACCCACGGCGGCTGTTGCCTTTACGATCAACCATATTGCTGCTGTTGGCTTGCCTGTTCCATTGGGGCTGTTGTGGTTGGTCGCTCCGGATGCTGTCTTTGTGGTTGCAGCAGCGATGGCGATGATTTCTTTGGGTTTGGCATGTCTTATCCCACGCCATCCAGAGCCAGGACACGAGACGATTTTCAAACATGTGGCAAAGACTGCCACGGCAAGATAACGCAGTTTCGCTTGACCTTGCCGGCACAGCCGCTTAGGCGCGAGAAAATTGTACCATTCACGCCCATAGGAGCGAGCAATGCCGACGTTTACTGCATCTACGACTTTGTCAGGAAAAGCCCATGCTGACGTTCTGGCTGAAGCGATGGAAGACTTATATCCAGAACCAACAGGTGTCGGTGTTTTCGAGGTCGAGGATGGCTCTGATCTGTGGGAAGTGAGTGGTTATTTCATTGAAGAACCAGATCAGGCAGGTCTTGCGCTGTTGACTGTGATCCACAAAGCAAAACCATTTACTGTGTCTGAGTTGCCCGAAACTGATTGGCTTGCCCATGTGCACAGTGAGTTGGCGCCGGTAGAGGCCGGGCGCTTTTTTGTATATGGTAGCCATGATGCCGATAAAGTCCCCGAAGACAAAATCCCACTTTTGATCGAAGCGGCGATGGCTTTTGGGACGGGACACCATGGCACGACCTTGGGGTGTCTGAAGGCGCTTGATAGCTTGATGAACAATGGTTTTGCGGCTGGCAAGGTGGCGGATATCGGTTGCGGTACCGCCGTTTTGGCAATGGCGGCTGCACGTGTGTGGCAAGGGCAGTTCATTGCCTCCGATATCGACGAGGTCGCAGTTGAGGTTGCCGAGGCGAATTTAGAAGCCAATGGTATGGCAGGTGTCGTCACGTGTGTTGAAGCTGCGGGTTTCGATGCGGCGCCATTGGCGCAAGCGGCCCCGTTTGATTTGATCTTTGCCAATATTTTAAAAGGCCCGCTTGTGGCACTCAGCCCCGAAGTCGCTGCGCATTTACGTGAGGGAGGCTATGCGATTCTATCAGGTCTTTTGAACGAACAGGCAGATGAGGTGATCGAAGTTTATTTACAAAATGGCATCAATCTTGTGAAACGTGACGAGATTGGTGAATGGACAACACTGACTTTGTGCCGGAATTAACTGTTAAATACAGTTTGTAGCGGATTTTATTAAGTTTTTCTTGATGTCTAAAGATCGGCGTCTGAAAATGACATTCAGCCATTGGGCGAGATGTTGTTTGGAGCGCAGAGTATGGATCAATCTAAGGTCGGTTTTCAAAAACGTTTGCGCGTTATCAACCGGCGTCACAAAGGGTTTGTACAAGATGGGTATCAGGCGCGTCTTCGTGGAGATGGCTTAATTGAACTGGTGCCTCGAAGAACGACACGGTCATGGATCTCGGCGCGTGCTGTTGTGTTTGTCATCGCGGCCATTTTTTCAGTTAAGGGATGTTTGATCGCGTTTCTTGGCAGCGAGAGCTACGATCTGAGAGTGCAAGATTTGTCTGAAGGTGTCTTTGTCGAACGCATGGGGGCCACGATCATGTCTGGTGAACCTGTTTCGCGATGGATTGCAGAAAAGATTACGCCGTACATTCGTTAATTGATAATTTTAGACGGCCCATTCTTAGAAGGCCCATTTATTGACTGACCTTGCTGATCTTCGTGTCCAGACTTGGACTGTAGAACGCATTTTATTCATAGTATATAATGCAGTGCACCGCATCCGGATTTGGGATGCGATGCATTATTGACGGACACGCGTCGTGTTTATTTGATGAGCGCCTCGATTTCGCTGCGGCTTATGCCGATATCATCCAGTTCGCGATCAGACAAAGAGTTCAGCGCTTTTTGCGTGCGACGGTTGTCGTTCCATGCGGTCAGTGCAAGTCTTAGAAATGCCAATGCAGTACCGATACGGCCATACGTACCAGCGGTGCCACAGTTGCTGCGGGTGGTGTCAAGAATAGCCATGTCAGGTCCTCTTTCTTCAGTGTTTAAAAAATCATCGATTTGTTCCTAATGCAGCACATAGGTATGAATGATCGGGCCGGCAATTGGCAAAAATGCAATATACCTTTGCTTAAAATGCATGGCTTTTAGGTGGGATAATTAACCATAAATGAAGGTTTTATAAGGACTTGGATCGCGCGTGTCGTTTTTGACTATGTAAGTGTCGATACCGTTTCTTTATCGCCTAAAACTTATCATCGATTTCGGTTTTTTATGCGGCGTGGATGAGCCGCGAAAAAATGTACGTGGACATGTTCTCTATTTGTGCTAGTTTGGATTGAGCTGGTCGAACAAAATAATAATGATTACAGCGTGAAGAAGGCGGGCATATATGCGTATCTTAGGCATTGATCCGGGTTTGCGAACCCTCGGGTGGGGTGTGATCGAATCTCATGGTACGCGCTTGACACATGTGGCCAATGGTCATTGTGTGTCCGACGGTGATGACTTGGGAGAGCGCCTGCTGTCTTTGTATAATCAAATTTCCGAAGTCATCGAAGCGTATCAGCCTGATCAAGCCGCGATTGAGCAGACTTTTGTTAATAAGGATGGGGCTGGAACGCTTAAGCTGGGGCAAGCCCGCGGGGTTGCTTTGCTGACCTTAGCAAAAGCTGGTCTATCTGTTGGAGAGTACGCGCCAAATCGCGTGAAGAAAACGGTTGTAGGAGTCGGACATGCAGACAAGGCACAGGTTCTGCATATGGTGAAACTGCAACTGCCGGGGTGCGCCCCAAAAGGTGCGGATGCTGCGGATGCTCTGGCGATTGCGATTTGCCATGCCTATTATGGTGGTACACAGCAGCGACAATTACGAGAGAAACGCGCATGATTGGCAAGTTAACTGGGCGATTGGACTACAGGGCACTTGATCATATCTTAATCGATGTGCGCGGTGTTGGTTATATTGTCTACTGTTCCGAACGCACGATGGCGACCCTGCCAGGTACTGGTGAAGCGGTGCAGCTGTATACTGATATGGTGGTGCGCGAAGATTTGATGCAACTCTTTGGCTTTACGTCTTTGGTTGAAAAGGAATGGCATCGCCTGTTGACCTCTGTGCAGGGTGTCGGGGCAAAAGTGTCTTTGGCAATTTTGGGCACGTTGGGCACCGATGGTGTTAGTCGTGCGATTGCACTCGGGGATTGGGCGAGTGTTAAAGCGGCCAAAGGTGTTGGGCCAAAGACGGCACAACGCATCGTTTTGGACCTTAAAGATAAAGCGCCAAGTGTAATGGCAATGGGAGGCAGTGTTCACGACGCTCTGAGTGGTGCTGAACTTGATGACGTGCTTGAGCCGGCTGATGCCGAAGTCAAACCTACACGCAAAGCCAAAACGGCGCCGAAACCTGCGAATAATGCGCAAGCTCAAGCCGGGGCTCTTTCAGCTTTGTCTAATCTTGGATATGGTCCGTCAGACGCTGCGGCCGCGGTTGCCGAAGCGGCAGCGTCGGATGTTGACTTGGGTGAGGCTGATCTTATCCGTGCGGCTTTACGGCTGTTGGCCCCGAAAGGCTAAATCATGATAGAGAGTGATCCGGCCCTGCGGCCCGAAAGTCTGCCCGAAGACAACGACCGAGCACTGCGTCCTCAGGGGCTTGGCGAGTTTATAGGTCAGGCAGAGGCGCGTGCAAATCTGCGTATCTTTATCGAAAGCGCGCGCCGGCGCGGCGAAGCCATGGATCATACGCTATTTCATGGCCCACCCGGATTGGGGAAAACCACGCTTGCGCAGATCGTGGCGCGAGAATTGGGTGTGAATTTTCGTATGACGTCAGGTCCCGTTTTGGCGAAAGCAGGGGATTTGGCTGCGATTTTGACCAATCTTGAGGCACGGGATGTGCTGTTTATTGATGAAATTCACCGTCTCAATCCAGTTGTAGAAGAAATTCTATATCCGGCACTAGAGGACTTCGAGCTCGATCTTGTTATTGGTGAAGGTCCTGCTGCACGGACAGTGCGGATCGAATTGCAGCCTTTCACCTTGGTGGGGGCAACCACGCGTATGGGCTTGCTGACCACCCCGTTGCGTGACCGTTTTGGTATCCCGACACGCTTGCAGTTTTATACAATTGATGAGCTCTTTGATATTGTGAGCCGAAACGCGCGTAAGCTTGGCGCACCAGCAGATGATGCTGGCGCCCGCGAGATCGCGCGGCGCGCCCGCGGCACCCCAAGGATCGCGGGACGGCTCTTGCGCCGCGTGGTGGACTTTGCGATTGTCGAGGGCGACGGGACAATCTCACGCGAGTTGGCGGACGGTGCTTTGACACGCTTAGGGGTTGATCAGTTGGGACTGGATGGTGCTGACCGTCGTTATCTAAGCCTGATTGCCGAAAACTACGGCGGCGGCCCTGTGGGGATTGAGACGATTTCTGCGGCTCTCTCCGAAAGTCGAGATGCGCTTGAGGAAGTGATTGAACCTTATTTACTACAACAAGGGTTAATCCAACGGACGCCGCGTGGCCGTATGCTTGCCCAGAAGGCTTGGGTGCATCTGGGTGTCGCGCCGCCGAAATCGCAAAGTGATTTGTTCAGCTAATTCCGAGATGTCGAGTGGTGACAGATCATGAATAGCCCCCTTGTCCTTGGCGTGTGTTCTCGGCATTAAGTGCCATGAAAACGGAGGGAAGATATGGGTGCGGTGACACCAGACCAAATCGAGGCACTGTTTACGCGCAGTGATGGCACTTATGCATTTGCGCGGTGGGGACGACCGATTGCGCCGATTGTATTTGGTGTGGAAGAGGCGACACTGGCGACAATCAAAGGCGCAATCGAAGCGGTTGTAACGTTGGCCGGACACCAAATGACGGACGCGGATCCTGAACTTGGTGCAAACCTTATGGTCTTCTTTTTTCGCGATTGGGCTGAGTTATTGGACGTGCCAGATTTAGGGCGTATGATCCCTGATCTGGTGCCTTTGGTTGAGAGGCTTTCGTCAGGTCAGGCGCGCCAGTATCGGGCGTTTCGTTTTGATGAGCAGGGCGGTATTCAGGTTTGTTTTGTCTTTTTACGTATGGACGCGGAGATGTTGAACATTCCTGCCGACACTCTTGCGCTCGCTCAAGCGGCTCAAGCGATGGTCACATGGTCTGACACTGCGTTTTCCACCGCTTCGCCATTGGTGGTGGTGCCAGAGACCAAGGCAACTATCCTAAGACCTGACGTCGCGGGAATTATTCTGGCGGCCTATGATCGAATGATGCCTGTATGCGCATCGGATGCCAGCCACGCGCTGCGTTTGTTTGCGCGCCTTCAGGCTCCGATTTTGCACGATGAGGTTCCCAATGCCACATGAGTTTCCTGTCAGTGTCTATTATGAAGATACCGATATGGGAGGGATCGTATATCACGCGAACTATCTGCGTTTTATTGAACGTGCACGCAGTGCATTTGTTCGTGCGCAGGGTGTCGATCAAAATGCGTTACGTCATCGTGGCGTCGTATTCGTTGTGTCGCGGATCGAAGCTGATTTTGTTGCACCAGCGAAGTTTGAAGACGCGCTTGTCGTGAGGACGCAAATTGTAAAGCAATCACCAGTACGTCTGGTTTTGCAGCAAATGGTATTCAGGGATGATCTTGAGTTGTTTCGGGCGCGCGTCACGGTTGTGTCCATGGATATGGAGAGTGGGCGGCCGTTGCGATTACCGGCAGAACTTCGCGCATTGAGTTAACATTTGCGGCAACAGGACGCTGTTTTTATGGCTTTCTGGTGCAACTGCTGTCATGCTAGGCGCAACAAGTCGTATTTAAAAACGACACAGGCGATAGAGCAGGTAGATGGCAACAGAAACTCTGGTATTGGCGCAGGAGATTGATTTCTCCATGTGGGGTCTATTCGCACGTGCGACACTGACCGTAAAATTTGTGATGTTACTGTTGGTGATATCATCCGTGTGGTCATGGTCTATTATCATTCAACGGACGTTGGTTTTTCGTCAAGCACGTGCCGAGGCTTTGCGGTTTGAGCAAGCCTTTTGGTCTGGTAATCCCTTGGATGAACTTTTTGATCAAATTGGTTCTGACCCTGCCGGTCGGGCTGAACGTGTATTCGCTGCCGGAATGTCTGAATGGCGGCGCAGCCACAGGACCGATGGGGCGTTGATTCCTGGGGTTCAGTCGCGCATAGATCGGACGATGGATGTAACGATTGCTAAAGAGAGCGAGAGTTTACAAACTGGATTACAGGTTCTCGCGACGGTTGGGTCCACGGCGCCTTTTGTCGGGTTGTTTGGGACCGTTTGGGGCATCATGAATGCCTTTGTCGAAATCGCTGAAGCGCAAAATACCAATCTTGCAGTTGTCGCGCCGGGTATTGCAGAGGCTTTATTGGCCACGGGCCTTGGGCTGTTGGCTGCAATCCCTGCGGTAATTTTTTACAATAAGCTAAGCGCAGATAGCGATAAGATTATCGCTGGCTATGAAGCGTTTGCAGATGAGTTTGCGACGATTTTCTCGCGCCAGCTGGATAGTTGAACGATGGGCGCTGCGATCCAAAGTAAAAATGCGGGCGGGGGCACGCGACGCGGGCGCAGGCGGTCTCGGGCGCGACCAATGGCGGAGATTAATGTAACACCGTTTGTGGACGTTATGTTGGTTCTCTTGATTGTGTTTATGGTTGCGGCGCCGCTTTTGACCGTGGGTGTTCCTGTGGAATTGCCAAAAACTGCTGCAGGCGCTTTGTCTGGTGATGAGGAAGAACCACTCAGTATCACTTTGACCGCCGCAGGTGAGGTTCAGATACAAACCACGCCTGTCCCGCGTGAAGACTTGATCTCGCGATTACGTGCGATCGCATCTGAACGCGAGTCTGATCGGGTTTTCTTACGAGCGGATGGTGCTGTGGCTTATGCTGACGTGATGCAAATCATGGGGGCGTTAAATGCTGGCGGTTTTTCGAATGTAGGCTTGGTGACAGATACCGGCGGTCCTGCACTGGATGGGTCTTCTGCGACGCTGCCTGCTGCAGCTGATCAAGAGTGACCGGGAGGTCTGCGTGCAAACCGGTACGAAAATCTCGCTTATTGGCCACGGCGCGCTGATCTCATGGGCGCTGGTGGGTGGGATCTTTCGTTCGGCACCTGATCCAGTTTCTGTACAGGAAGTCGCTGTGATTTCGTTGCAAGATTTCGAGCGTCTGAATGAACAAGTCACAAGTCCCGATGTGGTCGAGGCCCCGGAAACGCCTCAGGTGCCGGCAACAGTTTCAGATCTTCAGGTCGATGCAAGGCCACCAGATGACGTACCAGGCGATGTACTGCCCGAAGCGCCGGTCAAGCCAGAGCCGGATCCTCTACCCGAACCCGTAGAGCCCGATCCTGAACCCGAGATTCAGCAAGTGGTACCGGAGGTCTCTGAACCACAACTCGATGATAGCCCTCTGCCTCAACTGACAGAGCCAGAAGTCGGTCGTGCAATCGATCGTGTGGCGCCAACGCCGATTGCAGAGCCTGAGCCCGATGTCGCAATTGATGACGTTACCCAAGACGAGATAACCCCAGAAGCCGGCGCCGATGAGGTGCAACCGGCACAAGAGGCGACCGCGCAGGAAGCGGCGAGTGATCGCACGGTGACAGAAGCCGAAGCGCAAAGTGATGCGCTGTCGCTGCAAAATGCGCCACGTCCACGTATACGTCCCAAACGACCAACGCCTGTCGCTGATGAGCCCAAGCCTGAACCGCCGCAATCCGCGCCTCAGGACGATCCCGCCGAGGCTGAGCCAACACCAAGCCCCGCACCAGATGACGCCGCGATTGAACAAGCCTTGCAGGATGTGTTGGGGCAATCGGCACAACCAGCTGAACAAAAAAGCGGCCCTCCTTTGACTTCAGGAGAGAAGGAGGGGCTGCGTGTGGCCGTGTCACAGTGTTGGAATGTTGGCGCGCTCTCAAGTGCGGCGCAACGGGTCACGGTTGTTGTTGCGTTGAATTTGACACCGGACGGTAAACCTGTTTCAGGCAGTCTTAAACTGGCCTCCAGTGAAGGCGGTGACCAAGCCGCCGCAAATCAAGCATATCAAGCTGCGCGCCGCGCGATTTTACGCTGTGGGTCAAAAGGTTTTGATCTGCCTGCTGACAAATACGAGCAATGGCGTGATATAGAAATGACGTTTAACCCGGAAAGGATACGGAACAAATGAGACATGCTTTGGTCGCAGCGCTATGCAGCCTCTCGCTTTTGTTGCCGAACGTAGGGCAAGCACAAGATGGTCCGCTACGCATTGAAATTACCGACGGTGTTATCGAACCTCTTCCCTTTGCTGTACCCGATTTCATAGCAACATCGCCTGCAGCCTCGCAATATGCGGAACAGTTGGCGCGGGTTGTGTCGCAAGATCTGGTCGGATCAGGTTTGTTTCGTGAAGTCTCCAAAGAGGCTTATATTTCCCAGTATACCGACTTTAATACACCAGTAAAATTCCCAGATTGGCGCGCAATCAATGCGCAGGCGCTGATAACGGGCGAGGTTACTTTGTCTGGTAACCAGTTGACGGTTCGTTTTCGTGGGTATGATGTTTTCGCGGGCAAACAGTTGGATGGAGCAGGTCTGCAGTTGACTGGGACGACTGACGGTTGGCGTCGGATCGCCCATAAAGTCGCGGATGCAATCTATTCGCAAATTACCGGCGAGGGTAAATATTTCGACAGCCGTGTTGTTTTCGTTTCGGAAAGTGGGCCTAAAAATAACCGCCAAAAACGCCTGGCTGTCATGGATTATGACGGCGAGAATGTGCAGTATCTTACGAACTCAAGCTCGATTGTTCTGGCACCTCGGTTTTCCCCATCGGGGGATCGTGTCCTTTATACAAGCTACGAGAGTGGGTTTCCGCAGATTCACGTGTTGGATATCGGTCGTGTGCAGCAGCGGGTTTTATCCGCAGGCAATGGCGCTATGAGCTTTGCTCCGCGTTTTGCACCAGATGGACGGCGCGTTGTTTACTCTCAATCCGAAGGCGGCAATACGGACCTCTATAGCCTTGATATTGCAAGCGGGGCTACGCAGCGTTTGACAACATCGCCGTCTATTGAAACCGCGCCCTCATATTCGCCGGATGGTAGCCAGATCGTATTCGAGAGCGATCGCTCCGGTACGCCGCAGATATATATTATGTCTGCGAATGGTGGGGCCGCGAAACGGATCAGTTCTGGGAAGGGCCGGTATGGTACGCCTGTATGGTCGCCACGTGGTGACCTTGTTGCGTTTACCAAACAAAATGCAGGCCGTTTCCATATTGGCGTGATGCGGACAGATGGCAGTGAAGAACGTCTTCTGACGGCTTCCTTTTTGGACGAAGGGCCCACTTGGTCGCCTAACGGACGTGTGATTATGTTCACACGTGAAACCCAAGGACCTACAGGGCGCGCGCTGTTATATTCAGTCGATATATCAGGTCGTAACCTCAAACCGGTACGGACCCCAGCTGGCGGATCTGATCCTGCTTGGTCACCTTTGCAAGAATGAGGCTTGCAGGGATGATGAAAAGCGGGGCAGTTTGTGCTAAATTTTATAGAAATAGCTCGAAACACCTTACTAAGGTCGAGCGTGCAACATCCCAAAGGGATGAAAGAGGCAGTGTGATGAAGAGTTTTAAAGCGATCTTTTCGGTAGCCGTTGTGCTTGTCGTAGCCGGATGTTCACAAAGTAGATTTGATGACAGCAGTTATAATGCTGGCGCAAATGGCGTGAACGGAAATATTGGCGCAGGGGGGATCTCGGATCCGGCAAGCCCCGCGTATTTCCGCGAAACCGTTGGAGATCGGATTTTATTCCTGGTTGACCAATCCACCGTAAACCCGCAGGCACAAAGTGTGTTGCAAGGGCAAGCGCGATGGTTGGCAGCAAACCCTGAGTATACGATTACAATCGAAGGACACGCCGACGAGCAGGGGACACGGGATTATAACCTTGCCTTGGGTGCGCGTCGCGCAAATGCGGCGCGGGAATATTTGATTTCTCTGGGTGTAGATGGTTCACGGATCAATGTGGTTACCTTTGGTAAAGAACGTCCGGTCGAAATTTGTTCAAATGAAAGCTGCTACTCTCAAAACCGTCGCGCTGTGACCGTTTTGGCAAGCGGCTTATTGGGGTGATTCCATGCCTTGTCTGCGCGCTTTTTTGAAAAGAACAGTTTTACCTTTTGGCCTCTGTATAGGTTTCACCCTCTCAGGTCTGTCGCCTTCAGTCGCGCAATCACAGGAGCAGACATTGGCGGACATTCGCCAAGAGCTCACTGTGTTGCACCTGGATATTCAACGTTTACGGCGTGAATTGTCTACGACAGGCGCACCTAGCGTAAGCGGAGGAAACGGGTCGGTTTTGGCGCGCGTGGCCGCAATGGAAGGCGAGTTGCAGCATTTAACAGCGCAGACAGAGCAGCTAGATTTCCAGATCCAAAACATTGTGCGTGACGGTACGAACCGGATCGGAGATCTTGAGTTTCGTTTGGTTGAACTCGAAGGGGGCGATCTCTCGACGTTGGGAGAAACATCAACCTTAGGGGGAGATGTTTCCGCCAACGAAGAGATCAGCGAGGGTACCGATCCCGCACAAACTTCACCCAGTGAAGAACTTGCAGTCGGAGAACAGGCGGATTTTGCATCGGCGATGGCGGATCTCGATGAGGCAAAGTTTCAATCCGCCGCAGACAAATTGGCAGCTTTTCAGGTGTCATACCCGGGAAGCCCTCTTGCCGCTGAAGTGGATTTAGCGCGCGGGAAAGCGTTAGACGGGTTGGGAGATACGCGAGAAGCTGCACGGTCTTATTTGGCAGGGTTTACGGCTGCGCCGACAGGCCCGAAGGCGCCCGAAGCCTTGTTTGAACTTGGTGCGGCTTTGGGCCGCTTAGACCAAGTCGATCAAGCTTGTATTACTCTTTCTGAGGTTGCGGTACGTTTCCCAGCCAGTAATTCGGTGACTTTGGCGCAAACCGAACGGGCTAAATTGAGCTGCCCGTGAAGATAACGTCGCCAGAGAAATATGAAACCATTAAGGCGCACTTCGGAGATCCTTCTCCTGCTGCGATAGGGGTTGCTGTATCTGGCGGTAGCGACTCATTGGCTCTGTTGCATTTGCTACATGAGATTTTTGATTCTGATGTTGTTAAATTACATGTGGCGACTGTTGATCATGGGTTAAGAAAGGAGTCCAATGCTGAAGCGGTGCAAGTGGCTCGGATAGCTCAAGATCTTGGTTTGTCACACACAATTTTGCATTGGGAAGAGGGGCCGGGCTCCGGGAACTTGCAAGAGCAAGCCCGCGCGGCACGTTATCGGCTTTTAGCGCAGTGGGCGCGCGAAAACGATATTGCTGCGGTTGGATTGGGGCACACAGCCGATGATCAAGCCGAGACAGTGTTGATGCGCATGAGACGGGTGTCTGGTGTTCGTGGACTTTCGGCAATGTCCGCACGTCGCATGCAAAACGGCATCTCTTTTGTTCGCCCCCTTTTGGATGTCCGTCGCGAAGAGTTGCGAGATTACTTACGAGCAAATAATCTACAGTGGATCGAAGATCCGTCAAATTCTGATCACCGTTTCGAACGGGTTCGCACACGTGAAGCTCTCAAACATCTCGAACCTTTGGGACTAACTGTTGACGCGCTGCGTTCGGTTGCCGAAAATATGGGCCATGCACGGGATGCTTTGGATTGGTACAGTTTTACTGCGGCACGTGATATCGTAACCATTTCTGAATACGGTGTGTGTATCTGCCAACGTCAGTTTCGTACTTTGCCTGATGAAATTGCGCATCGCATTCTGTCGCAAGCGATCCGGTGGATTACGGGGTTGGATTACCCTCCTCGACGCACCGCCATGATCGCAGCTTTGCGGTCCGTTCGTCATGGTGTTTCGTTTACGGTGGCTGGGTGTCAGATTTTAACGCGTCGGGGTATGACTTGGGTGACCCGCGAGCTCAATGCGGTGACTGGAATCACTGGAGAGGTAGATGGAAAATGGGATCTATGGTGGCAAGTTTATGGACAAAAATTCGAAGATCATGAAGTTCGCGCTATAGGGCAAGACGGGCTGCATCAATTTAGCGAATGGCGCGCTTTAGACCTTCCTCGTATGGTTCTGGCGGTCACTCCTGGGGTATGGTCTGGCGAAAAGCTTTTGGCTGCACCTGCAGCAGGGCTTGACGCAGGCTGGAGTGTGCGCCATCTGAAGGACGCAGAAGAGTTCTATGGCGGTTTTTTATCTCATTGAATCTGACCAAATCATCCCTATTTTAGAGGGAAATCATTGTCCCACTTTTGGGGCGCACCGACTTCTTTAGGAGAGCTTCCTTGGGCAACGCACGTAATTTCGCCTTTTGGGTTGTTCTGCTGCTGCTGGTCTTGGCCTTGTTTAACTTGTTTAACGGGTCCAGCAGCAATTTGCAGAGCCGCGAAAAATCTTACTCTGACTTTATCACCGATGTAGACAGCGGTAAGGTCAATGCCGTCACACTCGACGGCGAGCAGGTCAGATTCATTACAACTGACGGACAAAGTTACGTTGCAATCAAGCCCGGTGATACCGAGGTGACGTCTCTGTTGATTGAGAATAACATTCCTGTCCGTGCGGAAAAGCAGCAGCAGTCAGGGCTTCAGTCTTTCCTCGTCACTTTACTGCCTTTTGTTTTGCTGATCGGCGTTTGGGTTTATTTCATGAACCGAATGCAAGGGGGCGGCAAAGGCGGAGCGATGGGCTTTGGCAAATCCAAGGCTAAGATGCTGACCGAAAAACAAGGTCGTGTGACATTTGATGATGTAGCAGGTATCGACGAAGCCAAAGAAGAGCTCGAAGAAATTGTAGAATTTTTGCGTAATCCACAGAAATTCTCGCGTCTCGGCGGTAAGATTCCTAAAGGTGCGTTGCTTGTGGGCCCTCCGGGTACTGGTAAAACTTTGCTGGCACGAGCAATCGCTGGTGAAGCAGGGGTGCCGTTTTTCACGATCTCAGGTTCTGACTTTGTTGAAATGTTTGTTGGCGTTGGTGCAAGCCGTGTTCGCGACATGTTTGAACAGGCGAAAAAGAATGCACCTTGTATCGTATTTATCGATGAAATCGACGCAGTTGGCCGTCACCGTGGTGCCGGATATGGCGGCGGGAACGACGAACGTGAGCAAACATTGAACCAGCTTTTGGTTGAGATGGATGGCTTTGAGGCCAACGAGGGTGTGATCATCCTTGCCGCGACAAACCGTCGTGATGTCCTTGATCCGGCACTTTTACGTCCAGGACGTTTTGACCGAAACGTTACTGTAGGCAACCCTGACATTAAGGGCCGTGAAAAAATCCTTGGTGTGCATGCACGTAAAACGCCGTTGGGTGGTGACGTTGATCTGCGTATTATTGCACGAGGGACACCTGGTTTTTCTGGTGCAGATCTTGCGAACCTCGTGAACGAAGCCGCATTGATGGCAGCACGTGTCGGCCGTCGTTTTGTAACAATGGAAGATTTTGAAAACGCAAAAGACAAGGTTATGATGGGCGCAGAGCGTCGCTCTATGGTTTTGACCGCGGATCAAAAAGAAAAAACAGCCTACCACGAAGCGGGTCATGCGGTGGTCGGGTTGGTATTGCCCGAGTGTGATCCTGTTTATAAAGCTACAATTATTCCTCGTGGTGGTGCTTTGGGTATGGTTGTGTCTCTGCCGGAAATGGATCGCTTGAATTGGCATCGCAATGAATGTGAGCAAAAAATTGCGATGACTATGGCGGGCAAAGCGGCTGAAATCATCAAATATGGTGAGGACAACGTCTCAAACGGTCCCGCAGGAGACATCCAACAGGCCAGCCAGTTGGCGCGCGCTATGGTGATGCGTTGGGGGATGTCGGACAAAGTCGGTGATATTGATTATGCTGAGGCGCATGAGGGATATTCTGGCAACACAACCGGTTTCTCGGTCTCTGCAAATACCAAAGAGACGATCGAGGGCGAGGTAAGACGCTTTATTCAAGAAGGCTATGACCGTGCCTTTAAGATATTGACCGATCATAACGAAGAGTGGGAGCGTTTGGCCCAAGGCTTGTTAGAATACGAAACCCTGACAGGCGAGGAAATCAAACGGGTAATGAACGGCGAGGCGCCAACCGTTGATGATGGTTCTGATGAGACCGAAGATAAGGGTGCATCAGTTACCGCAATTCCCAAAGCCACTGCCAAAAAAGCTCCGCCTGAAGGTGAGACGGGACAAGACAACCCCAACGAATAAATAAAAACACCCCCGAAATCTCGGGGGTGTTTTTTTTTGGTAAGTTGTCATTGGTGTGCGCCAGCTCAGCGTCGCGTTATTTGATCTCTAAACGTTGGCGGATCGTGCCTGTTGTGGCGTCAAGAATGAGTATTACATTCTCAGTTGTTACAACCGCGACCCACCCATCACCAAATGTCACGGCTTGGGCAGTGACGCCATCTGGTAGGGTTAAGGTCTCAGGCAGTTGTGGGCCTGTGAATTTTGCATCTGTATCAGAGAGGCGGATGACAAGCAGTGTGATAACGACTAAAAGCCCGCCTACCATTACCACTGTAAGTGTGGTTACGAGTCTGCGTAAGAACCGCAGCTGTTTGGGTTCGTCGATGAGGTCGGACCCATTTGAATGATCTGATGAAGGATCGGGAGTAGGATGTGTCATGACAAACCGCATAGTTGAATTTGTGATCGGGGAAGCCCCGCCCAAGCGACTTGATAAAGCGGTTTCGCGTGATGTGCCAGAGGAAGCACAACTGTCTCGTACACGTCTGGCACGTCTCATTACGCAAGGGCACGTGCAAGTGAACGGTGAAACGGTCGTGGATGCCAAGGCACATGTCGAGATGGGAGCGCAGATCTCGATCATGATTGAAGAAGCTGACGACAGCCATATCGGTCCCGAAGATATTCCGCTGGATGTGGTGTTCGAAGATGACGATTTAATTGTGGTGAATAAGCCCGCAGGTATGGTTGTTCATCCAGCGCCTGGATCTCCGTCTGGGACCTTAGTGAACGCATTGCTGCACCATTGTGGTGATAGCTTGTCGGGTGTGGGTGGCATTAAACGCCCGGGTATCGTGCATCGTATCGATAAGGAAACTTCGGGTCTCCTCGTTGTCGCGAAAACCGATGCGGCGCACCAGGGACTCGCGGCGCAGTTCGAGAAACACACCGTCGAACGCTATTATCGTGCGCTGTCGTATGGCGCGCCAAACGGGAATGATCCACGGCTGCGCGGTATCCGGGGAACGAGTTTCGAGGCGGGTAATATCCTAAAAGTCACGACGCAGTTAGCGCGCCATAAACATGATCGCCAGCGTCAGGCCGTCTTGTTTGATGGCGGGCGTCACGCTGTAACCCGTGTGCGGATTGTAGAGCCCTATGGCAATCCCGAAACGTTAGCTTTGATCGAGTGTTGGTTAGAGACCGGACGTACACATCAGATCCGTGTTCATATGGCACATGTAGGGCATGGCTTGGTTGGAGACCCGACGTATGGCGGTAAACGCAAGCTGTCTTCTAAATCATTGCCAGCGGCTGCGATTGAGGCTGTTCAAAAATTTCCACGCCAAGCTTTACACGCTGCGGTTCTTGGATTTGAGCATCCTGTAAGCCGGGAAATGATGCGGTTCGAGGCGCCGATTCCTGATGATATGGCATCTCTAATTGAGCTGTTAAAATAACATCAGGTGATTTTCGTGATGTCTGTTGGAGGGTAAATTCATTACCTTTCAATAGTTTACGTGTATTTTTTGTAATTGTGAAGTGCGTCACAGTACGCGTTTGGATTGTGCCGTATATTACCTCTCATAGGCCACTTGAAAACTGGCGTCTCAGACTAAACATATATGATGTTAAGCCCTTATTTTGAGAAAGGGGAGGGAGAGACCGATGGCAAACTATGCAAATCTACCGGCACCAACACCGGAAGGCGGGTTAAACCGTTATCTCCAAGAAATTCGTAAGTTCCCACTGCTTGAGCCAGAAGAAGAGTACATGCTGGCAAAGCGCTGGGTTGAAGAGCAAGATGCCAAGGCTGCGCACAAGATGGTGACGTCACATTTGCGATTGGCAGCTAAAATTGCGATGGGTTATCGGGGCTATGGTTTGCCCCAAGCCGAAGTCATTTCCGAAGCTAATGTCGGCTTGATGCAGGCGGTTAAACGTTTCGACCCCGAAAAAGGCTTTCGCTTAGCGACATATGCGATGTGGTGGATCCGAGCATCGATTCAGGAATACATCCTGCGCTCTTGGTCTTTGGTGAAAATGGGGACGACTTCGGCACAAAAGAAGTTGTTCTTTAACCTTCGCAAAGCCAAAGCACGTATCGGTGCGTTGGAAGATGGTGATATGCGCCCAGATGTGGTTGCTAAAATCGCTACAGATCTTGGTGTGACCGAGGACGAGGTCATCTCGATGAACCGTCGTATGTCTGGCGGTGATGCGTCACTGAACGCGATGGTTGGTGGTGACGGCGACAGCTCTATGCAGTGGCAGGATTGGCTCGAGGATCAAGATGCAGATCAGGCGGCCGATTACGAAGCTCAAGATGAGTTAAACGCGCGCCGTGAATTGTTAAGTGAAGCAATGGGTGTTCTAAATGACCGCGAGAAAAACATTCTAAGCCAGCGCCGTCTAGCTGAAAAACCAAAAACGCTGGAAGAGCTAAGTGCTATCTATAGCGTCAGTCGCGAACGTATTCGCCAAATCGAAGTGCGTGCGTTTGAAAAGTTGCAAACGAAGATGTGTGACCTTGCAGCTGAAAGTGGAATGATACGAGTTTCGTAGCATACGTTTATTTCGCTGATTTTTATGAATTGATTTAAGGGGTGCGTTCGAGTGCCCCTTATTTTGTTGTAGTCAAATGAAAAGAAAGAAGCATCTGACAACCAGATAGGTGTCTCGCTCGCTGTCTTGCTGCATTGCTTGCTATCTGGCTGGGTATCAAACCTTGCTGGATTACTTGCTATGTCGCGATCAAACTTGATTGCTTGCTTAAGTACCTTGATTCCCTGATACACCTCTCTGAAGTAATGCGCAAGAAAAATCATATATATCAAGTAGTTGACTGTTTTTGTAAGGAGATATCTATGCTGTAAGACGTCAGGGTCTGCAGCCGGATTATTTGTTTAAATCCATTCTCATAACCGTTTGTGGTCCGGCAATACCGCCAGTTTGAATGTCACCCGTATTGCGACAACCGGCATTGAGATAGCACCGCATTGCCGGATGATTACGTAAGCAGACCATAAATACCAGTTGGTATGCTCTGGGATAGTGATGCCTGAGGTAGTCGGGCATCTGACGTAGTGCTTGTGTGCCAATACCACAATTTTGCGCATTAATGTCGATCATCAATGCTCTTAAACCAAGGTCATTAGGTTGCGCGAAATCATAAGTTTGCGGGAATTTGTGGTCGATCTTAAAGAAGCCTACAACCTGAGCGTCTTGTATAATGATATGGAAGTCGACTCCTGCTTCGGGATGTTCAAAAGCCATGGCCACTGTACCTGCATAAACGACTTGTTCTGGTGCGACGCTAATGTGTTGCACGCGTGCATAATCGCTTTGCGAGATTGGTTGGAGTGTGAGTGGTTTCATGATTACAAAGATGTAAACAAAAAATGGCCTGAACCCAAGATGGGTACAGGCCAATCGATAAAATTACGCAAATATTTCGTAAATCCGTTACTTAGTCTTCCATCGCTTCGAGCTCATCAATCATATCTGAGATCATTGATAGGCCTTTGTCCCAAAATTTTGGATCCGAGGCATCTAACCCAAACGGAGCGAGCAGCTCTTTGTGATGTTTTGATCCGCCCGCTTTGAGCATCTCAAAATACTTGTCTTCGAACCCTTCTGCCCCCTCAGCATAGACAGAGTATAGCGCGTTCACGAGGCCATCTCCAAAGGCGTATGCATACACATAGAAAGGAGAATGTACAAAATGCGGGATGTAGGCCCAGAATGTCTCATACCCCTCAACAAAATCAAATACAGGACCAAGGCTTTCTGCCTGAACGGACATCCATAGGGCATTTATATCTTCGGGTGTGAGTTCGCCTTCTGCGCGGGCGGCGTGGAGTTTACACTCAAAATCGTAAAACGCGATTTGGCGTACAACCGTATTAATCATGTCTTCGACTTTGCCAGCCAACAAGATTTTACGCTCCGCTTGGGTTTTGGCCCCATCCAGCATTTTACGGAAGGTCAGCATCTCACCAAATACGGATGCGGTCTCAGCGAGGGTGAGAGGGGTCGACGACAGCATTTCACCTTGCTCCGCCGCAAGAACCTGGTGCACTCCATGGCCCAGTTCGTGGGCAAGGGTCATAACGTCGCGTGGTTTGCCTAGATAGTTGAGCATGACGTAGGGGTGCACATCTGTGACGGTAGGGTGGGCAAAAGCACCGGGTGCTTTGCCAGGTTTTACACCTGCGTCGATCCAACCTTTGTCAAAAAACGGGGTGGCGATATCGCCCATGCGCGGATCAAAGGCGTTATATGCATCCATCACGGTTGTACGTGCTTCGGTCCACGCAACGACACGATCGCTTTCGAGAGGGAGAGGAGCGTTGCGATCCCAGACCTGCATGCGGTCTAAGCCCAGCCATTTGCGTTTCAGGTCGTAATAACGGTGCGACAGTTTTGGATAGGCCGCAACCACGGCCTCACGTAGAGCTTCGACCACTTCGGGTTCGACATGATTAGACAGGTGACGGCCCATTTGCGGGCTAGGCATCCCACGCCAACGGTCGAGGATCTCTTTCTCTTTGGCTTGAGTATTGTGTACGCGGGCAAAGATTTTGATATTTTCATCGAAAACGCGCGCCAGCTCGCGGGTTGCAGCCTCGCGTTTACTGCGGTCTTGTTCAGTGAGGAAGTTTAGGGTGCTTTCGATGTTATGCTCTTCGCCATCGATTTCAAAGGTCAATCCAGCAATGGTTTCGTCGAACAAACGTTCCCAAGCATCACCCACAACGCCGAGATCGTGCAGAAACTTTTCAATTTCATCCGACAATTGGTAGGGTTTCATTGATCTAATGCGATCAAACACAGGCTTATATCGCGCAAGGTCCGTATTTGCTGCAAAGTGTGCCTCAAGTACAGCGTCATCAAGGCGGTTTATTTCCAAAGTGAAAAAGACCAATGGCGTGGTGAAATTGGTGATTTTCTCTTGGCAATCAGCCATGAATTTGGCGCGTTCAGCATCTACTGTAAGCTGATAATACCGCAGGCCCGCATAAGACATGATCCGGCCTGCTATCGCATTGATTTTCTCGTTACGATGCACGCAAGTCAAGAAATCGACGTCAGTCAAATTTGCCAATTTACCTTCGTAATCAGCGGCAAAAGCAGCACATTCTTTTTGTAACCAGGCCAAGTCTCGTTCTAACTCGGGTGCGTCTTGGCCGGTATAGAGATCGCTTAGATCCCAATCAGGAAGGTTCCCCAGGCCATCCCCGTCTGGTGAAATATCACCTGCGCCAGCATTGATGTCATATAGGGGGAAGGGAAGCTGGAACATGTTATCTCCGTAAAAGATTAGGTTCGTGCACTTTACACTGTGCGCTTTTGAAAAACATTTAGGCGGCGTGCGCCATGATAACAAGCGGGTGGGATGAGTTTACGCAATGTGGTTGTGGTCTCTCACCCGCTTTGTTCGTGCTATTCGCCGTGGCTTAAGTAGAAGTTGACGATCATTTCTGTGACCTCTTTACGCAGTGCAGGGACCTCGATCAGCAATTCATGTCGCCCGTTCTCAATCGTGATGAGCTCGCCGTTGGCCCATCGCGCCATACGATCATGAATTGACGGTATGTCTACGATTTCCTCATTGGCGCCGACAAAAGTGGTGCAGGGCATTCTAGGCGATGCCACGGAGGCAAGCTCGGCACATTCTTTAATGGATTGGGATAACCAGCGTAAAGTTGGTCCGCCAAGGACGAGATCAGGGTGCTGTGCTAACTGATCTTGTAAGAAACGGTACATTTCCGGATCATTGGTGAGAGAGTTGCCTTCGAATGCATGTTCCTGAACGTATTGTTCCACGGTTGTGGTCGGAGCACGCATGTCGTCTAATCCGAATATATGCGCCGTTTTGCGAAGGATATCGGCAACGATACGCAAGGATGGGCTGATACCGATACCCCACATGGGTGCGCTGAAACAGCAGGCCGTCACAGGCAGCCCCTGTGTCAACGCACGTAACCCGATGGCACCGCCCATCGAATGTGCAAGAAGGTACCAAGGTTTGGGGAGTTCGTGCTCAGTTGCGTAATTCAGCACGCTTTGAACATCATATTGAAAATCACCAAATTGTTGGACATGGCCAAGCTTACGATCTGGCAGCATACGATCAGCGAGGCCTTGTCCGCGCCAGTCAACCGCGAGTGTGGTAAAGCCAAGCGCAGTTAGGTCGGTGGCTGTGGGGCCGTATTTTTCGATGTATTCGGTACGGCCGGGGAAAATAAAAATAGTCCCTCTGGGCGTCCCGCTTTGGGCGGGCCAATGACCTACGCGGATGCGCAGGCCATCTTGGGTGATCCTCCATTGGGCGCTGCCGCCATCAGGGCCGCGAGCGATTTGTGTTAGAAACGGGGCAGAGGATCTGTTCATAATATTGTCTCTTAACTTGCGAGGAAAGATGCCAGTTTCATTGCAATGCCCATATCGCCGTCGATGGACAGTTTCCCACTCATGAACGCAGATGTAGGGTTCAATTCGCCGGCCAGGAGTTCTTGAAATACCTCAGGATCGGCGGTGAGTGTGACTTCAGCCTCATCATCACAGACACTGACGCCCTCGCTGTTAAGAACTAAGGCGCCAAGGCCTGTCAGCACGAATTTGGCAGATGCATCAAAGCCGTCTGTGAGTTTTTCACTGAGGGCTGTTGCGGCTTGTTCTAAGATGTCGCTCATAATTTGTCCTTCTGACGCATGATATCTACGCTTATCCCAGAGTTTTGACACTGGTTGCAGCACAAATAAGTGAATGGAGGGCTGCAATGACTGGAAAATCAATGCAGCTAGACTACAGTGTGATGTATGATCGAATTGTTTCCAAATCTCAAATCTATCGTAACGGCAGTTTTTTGCTGTATAACTATCCTTCACATCAATCCTGCAAAGGCAGAAGTTGTACCGAGCGATATGTCAGATGCAATGTTGCTGACGGCATTGGCGGAGGCCGAGGTTGGCAGTGCCGTGCAATATACGCGTGAGCTCGAATCGCGGTGGAATAAAAGCGGCTCTGCGACGATGGATTTGCTATTGCGTCGTGGTGAAGATGCATGGAAGCGGCGCGATATCACCCAAGCTTTGCAGCATTTTACGGCTTTGACAGATCATGCACCGGATTTTGCATGGGCTTGGTCTGAGCGGGCGCGATTGTATTTCGTTTCAGGCCGCTTTGGACAAGCAGCGGTGGATTTGGAACACGCTTTGGCGCTTAACCCTAACGATTATCGCAGCGTTTTTGCACTTGGCCGTTTGATGGAGGCTATAGGTCGGCCTGAACGTGCTTATGCGGCGTATACACTTGTGCGCTCTATACATCCGCATCATGAGGAAGTAACCAAGTCGTTAGAACGTTTGGAGCGTTTTGGGCAGGGGCAAGCGCTCTAAAGGGTGTTGACTGCCTGTCCAAATGTGCGATGGGCGTCCAGAGTTTGATGCGCGGAGTGCGGTGCAATGAGCAATATGTCCCGGGTTGTGGCAGTGTTAGGTCCGACCAATACAGGGAAGACCCATTATGCGATTGAACGCATGCTCGGGTATAAAACTGGGGTCATGGGGTTTCCTCTGCGGTTATTGGCACGGGAAGTATACGATAAAATCGTCTCGGCACGCGGGCCGTCTGTTGTCGCTCTTGTCACAGGGGAAGAGCGGATTGTTCCGCCACGTGCGAAGTATTGGATCTGTACTGTCGAGGCCATGCCCGAAGGCATGGGAGCCGATTTCCTTGGGATTGATGAAATCCAACTTTGTGCAGACCCTGAGCGGGGACATGTGTTTACGAATCGCTTGCTCCATGCACGTGGCACACATGAAACATTGTTTTTGGGTGCGGATACAATGCGGGGCCCGATCAAGGCATTGGTGCCAGAGGTGGAGTTCGTTCGTCGTGAGCGGCTATCGGATTTAATTTATTCAGGTTCGAAAAAGATAAGTAGGATGCCTGCACGAACCGCAATCGTTGGGTTTTCTGTTGATAATGTGTATGCAATTGCTGAGCTGATCCGTCGTCAAAAAGGTGGCGCAGCTGTGGTTATGGGGGCCCTTAGTCCACGTACGCGCAATGCGCAGGTCGAACTGTATCAAAATGGTGAGGTGGATTATCTCGTGGCCACGGATGCCATCGGGATGGGGTTGAATCTGGATATTGATCATATCGCATTTTCGTCTACCGCAAAGTTCGATGGCCGCCGAATGCGTGCACTGGCTGCCAATGAATTGGCTCAGATTGCTGGGCGCGCGGGGCGTGGGATGAGCCATGGCACTTTTGGTGTAACAGGGGATGCCCGCCCTTTGGACGAAGGCATGGCGCAAGCGATTATGGAGCATCGCTTTACGCCTCTTAAAAAGTTGAACTGGCGATCTGCAAGTTTGCGTTACGGAAACATCGAAGCGTTGATTGATTCGCTTGAGGCGCCACCAAATGACGAGAATCTGGTCAAAGCGCGCGAAGCGGATGATTTGATGGCATTGAAATCGATGACACAAGACGCCGAAGTGCGGGCCCGGGCGTCAGATGTTGCCTCGGTACGTTTGCTGTGGGATGTGTGTCGTATTCCAGATTTTCGTGGAATTTCACACGCGGAACATTCATCACTTTTGTCAGGTATATATAGCTACTTGCATGAAAATGGTGTGATTCCTGAGGATTGGTTGGCGCGGCAAATTCGCAGATTAGATCGAACCGAGGGTGATATTGACACATTGTCGAAACGTTTGGCGTTTATCCGCACATGGACCTATGTCACACAACGAAACCGTTGGTTGCGTGACGAAAACCATTGGCGCGACGAGACCCGCGCTGTAGAAGACCGATTATCTGACGCGCTACATCAGCGTTTGACACAAAGATTTGTGGACCGGCGTACATCTGTATTGCTACGGCGGCTCAAGCAGAAGGAGGCCCTTTTGGCCGAAGTAAATGACAAAGGTGAAGTGACCGTCGAAGGAGAATTCGTGGGTCGCTTGGAAGGGTTCCGGTTCTCACCGGACAAAACTGCGCAGGGCGCTGAAGCAAAAGCGCTGAAATCAGCGTCTTTGCAGGCATTGACGCCGCATTATCATCTGCGGGCGGATCGTTTTTACAATGCGCCTGACACTGAGATCGATTTTACCGAGCAGGGCGGCCTTATGTGGGGCGAACATGCGGTTGGTAAATTGGTGGCTGGTGCGGATGCACTGAGCCCTATGGTTGAAGTTTTTGTAGACGAAGCGGCAGGGACTGACGTAGCTCAAAAAGTTGAGCGCAGATTGCAGCACTTTGTGTCACGCAAAATTGCCGCTTTGTTCGAGCCGCTGTTGAACTTGCAAAATGACGAAGCGCTGACAGGGCTGGCGCGTGGGTTTGCTTTCCGCATGGTTGAAGCATTGGGCATATTGCCGCGCGCAAGTGTTGCCCAAGAGGTCAAGGACTTAGATCAAGACTCACGTGGCGCATTGCGTAAACATGGCATTCGCTTTGGTCAGTTCACGATCTTTATGCAAGCTTTGCTAAAGCCTGCGCCAACACGCCTGCGTTTGGTTCTATGGTCATTGACAAATGGTCTTCAGGAGTTCCCGGACGCACCTCCAGCCGGACTGGTGACGGTTCCATCAATTAAAGATACGCCTGATGGTTATGATACCATGTGTGGGTATCGTGCTGCTGGCGAGCGCATGATCCGTATTGATATGCTGGAACGCTTGGCTGATTTGTTGCGCGCCGAAGACAGTCGTGGCGGATTTGAAGCCAAAGCAGATATGCTGTCAATCACAGGCATGACGCTAGAGCAATTTGCAAATCTGATGCAGGGTTTGGGTTATAAAGCCGAGAAAGGTGAACGCGCTAAGGTTAAAGCAGCGCCTGTTGTTACACCTGCTGAAACTGATGCCACGCTCGATGACGAGGCATCGTCAACGCCTGCGGTTGAAACAGAACCAAGTGGTGCTGAAGCTGCAGCTACCGAAGTTGACACTGCCGCAGAAGCACCCGCTTCGACCGAAGATGCTGCTCCCGAGATGGAGGTGTTTTATACCTTTACCTGGGGACGTGTACGTCAAGGTGGCAATCAGCGAGGGCCGCGTCGTGAAGGCAACCGTACCGGTGGTCAGCAACGTGATGGTGGGCAAACGAATGAAGGCCGTGGCAAACCCGGTGACAAAAAACGCGGTAAGCCAGCTGGAAAACGTGGCGGTCCACGTCCGGATCGCAACGGCCAAGGTGGTAAAAGCTATTCGGCACGCCCTCCCAAGAAGGAAAAAGCCATCGATCCCGATAACCCTTTTGCAGCTGCACTCATGGGGCTGAAAAACGGGAACTAAGACGATTATGATCAATAGCCCGAGTAAGATTCGTTTAGACAAATGGTTGTGGCACGCACGGTTTTTTAAAACACGGTCTCTTGCAACCAAACAAGTCTCAGCGGGTCATATTCGGGTGAATGGATCTAAGGTATTGAAGGCATCTCAGAACGTTTCTGTTGGGGACGTTCTGACATTTGCACAGGGGAATTGGATTCGCATAGTGCGAGTCGCTGCTATATCTGAGCGGCGTGGACCAGCACCCGAAGCCCAGTTGCTCTATGTTGATATGAGTGAGCCGCAGGATAAAAGTCCAAAAAACCCAAAGTATGAGGGAAAAGGTCGCCCTGATAAGAAATCGCGTAGGGCGCTTGATCTTAGTCGTACACGAGAGACGCATTGATGTCTTGAAGCTGGCGCAGAGGTGGATTAGCTAGGCTCAAACAGCTTAGGGGACTCGGCAATAATGACCTATGTCGTCACAGATAACTGCATCGCATGTAAATACACCGACTGTGTCGAGGTATGCCCTGTGGATTGCTTCTACGAAGGCGAGAATACACTCGTAATTCACCCAGATGAATGTATCGATTGTGGTGTTTGCGAGCCTGAATGCCCGGCAGATGCAATTCGCCCTGATACTGATGCAGATATGGATAAATGGGTTGAGTTTAATCGCAAGTACGCCGAAGTTTGGCCGGTGATCGTCACGAAAAAAGATGCGATGCTTGGTCACGAAGAGCGAGACGGCGAAACAGACAAGCTTGAGAAGTATTTTTCCGAGGCGCCTGGAGAGGGCGGTTAAGTCTGTTATCCATTTTACTGGGTTAAAGTGTAGATTTTTACACTCTAATGTGGGACTCTGATAAATTACACGCTCTCTGACTTTCAGGGAGCGTCATTTTGTGTTAGTGTCCATTGATATATAGAATATAACCGATTGAAATTGCGGAAGGCTCTGTATTTTAAACAGGCCGTGGTGTGCAAACGATGCCAATATACCTCTCTTGCAGAGGCGTCGGCGTTCGGGGCCTGAAAGTTATATTCGCCTAATACGTCGGCCAATAGGCCGTATATGGTAAGGAAAGACCTGAATGACTAAATCGAAGAAGCCTGAATTCCGCCCGAATGAATATGTTGTCTATCCCGCACATGGTGTTGGGCAAATCATTTCGATCGAAGAACAGGAAGTCGCAGGTTTCGCGCTGGAACTCTTCGTGATTACCTTTGAGAAAGATAAAATGACGCTGCGTGTGCCGACTGATAAGGCAATTAACATTGGTATGCGGTCGCTTAGCTCACCAGATGTAATTGCTCAAGCAATGAAAACATTGCGTGGCAAAGCAAAGGTCAAGCGAGCGATGTGGTCTCGTCGAGCGCAAGAATATGAGCAAAAAATTAATTCCGGTGACTTGATCGCAATCGCCGAAGTCGTCCGTGATTTGCACCGTTCTGATGACCAGCGCGAGCAAAGCTATTCTGAACGCCAACTGTACGAGGCTGCACTTGAACGTTTGACGCGTGAGGTTGCGGCTGTGGCTGGTAATGATGAAGACGCAGCGGCCAAGCAAGTTGGTGATGTTCTGCTGTCGCGTGCCGCAGCGTAAAATTTATATGTTTTGATCGTGCTTCCCTTGTGAGGGGAGGCACGATTTTTATGTGAAATATGCAAGTAATATTATTGCAGCTGTCAGTTCGCTTAATTGTTGCGATGCACCGAGAATATCTCCGGTTTGGCCACCAATTTTGGTCTTCGCAATCGCTGTAATTGCAATAATTGCTAACCCGATCCCAATTAACATTACCCAAGTAACTGCGCCGCACAGGACGAGGGCGATAGCTGTTGCAACTGCGGCCCCAAGAAAAACAATATGTTTATCTGGGCGACCAACTTGCCGTGATAAACCACTGCCACGCGCGTTTGGTAAGCCTAACATAAGGAATGGCATGCTCGCTCGGCTGAGTGCGGCGATCGCAATGAGAGACCATAAGTGTCCGAGCGTGAATAATGCTGAGAAAACGACCCAACGTAGCCCGATAACTAAGATCAAGGCTAAGACACCATAACTGCCGATCTGGCTGTCCTTCATGATCTCTAATCGACGCTCGGGATTCAGACCACCCCATATCCCATCAGCACTATCTGCTAGTCCGTCTTCGTGCATTGCGCCGCTGAGTAGAATTTGGCACGCAATATATATCCCTGCTGCAAGCTGAGGGGGGAGCTCTAGCCACAGAACCACTGCGGCCAGGCAACAGGCGGGCAAAGCAACTGCAATCCCGACCAAAGGAAAGGCCCAAGTGGCTTTAGCTTGGCGCGAAAAAGCCTCGGTTGGCAGGTGGGGTACCGGCAAGCGCGTTAACAAAACCAGTGCAACAGGGATATCAAGCAGCTTTATGTCGGTTTTACGCATGTTTGGGCCTTTTGCGGGGCTTACAGTTTTGGTCTGTAGCGTTAAGTAGAGGTAAATCTGCTTAACCCTGCAAGACAGTCAGGCGCAACGAGGCTTTGATATGCTGCCACAATTTTCCACGCTCGATGATTTCCGGTCTTTGGTCACAAGTTTGCCGAATACAGATAAAGCGGCGATGCAAGCTGCCGAAGATCGTAATGCAATGTTGACCAAACCTCCGGGTGCGTTGGCACGCCTAGAGGATCTGGCAATTTGGTATGCAGGCTGGCGTGGCGACGCAAAGCCACAGATCCAAAAGCCACAGGTGATTGTATTTGCTGGAAATCATGGAGTTACGGCACAAGGAGTATCTGCGTTCCCACCAGAAGTTACGGCACAAATGGTTGCTAATTTTCGTGCTGATGGGGCGGCCGTAAACCAATTGGCCAACCTCGCAGGGGCAAAGGTTGAAGTCCATGCGCTACGTTTGGATCAACCGACGGCGGATTTCACCACTGCCCCTGCTATGAGCGAAGAGGAATTATTAGAGGCCTTACAGCTGGGCTGGTCATCCGTGGATTCCAAAGCCGATGTTTTGGTCGTGGGGGAAATGGGAATTGGAAACACGACTTCGGGTTCTGCGATTTGTCTTGCATTGTTTGGGGGGAGTGCTGCGGATTGGACTGGGCGGGGTACTGGGATTAGTGACGCGAGTCTAGAGCTCAAAAATCAAGTGGTGACCACTGCGACGACCCTCCATAAGACGGCTATAAAAGACAGTGTTGATGTGTTGCGATATTTGGGGGGGCGCGAGTTGGCCGCTATGGCGGGGGCAATCTTGGCCGCGCGATATTTGCGTATCCCAGTTATTTTAGATGGTTTTATTTGCTGTGCCGCAATGGCATGTCTGGCAGAACTCAACGCAGAGGTGTTGGATCATTGTGTTGCGGGACATCAAAGTGCCGAAGCGGCACATCCTGCTCTCTTAAAGCAATTGAACAAGCAACCGCTTTTATCCCTTGGATTGCGTCTGGGCGAAGGATCTGGCGCGGTCTTGGCAATCCAGATTTTAAAGGGGGCGATTGCTTGTCACAGTGGGATGGCAACTTTTGCCGAGGCAGGGGTCGCGGCAGGCTAGTTTCCATGACAGATTCAATCTGACGATTTATCGCCCTTCTTTGATACGCGCTCTAATAGGGCAATTTCCAATTCCCGATGTAATTCTTGCGCGCGTTTAACGTATTCGGGGTTGTCTGCTGTCGTCACGCCCGGTCTCCAGTAAGAAGCTAATTCACGTAAAACAGTCCGGTCGTGCTGATAAAATGTCTGTTCGGCCTGTGCGGCATCGTATTCACTAAAACCTGCGTTTTCTAACACATACCGGCCTGCGCGTAGGGAGCTGTCGAACATTTCACGGACGATGTCATTTGCACCGGCCTGATATAATTCAAACACATGGCTGCGGTCATAGGCACGTGCAACAATATGCAACGTTGGATAGTGGCGTCTGGCATGTGTTACGAGCTTTATCGCCTGTGCACGGTCATCTAACGCGACGACAAGCACACGTGCCTTATCAATCCCGGCTGCTTTTAGCAGTTCTGGACGCGTCGGGTCACCCAAGTAGCTTTTGTAACCAAACCGTCGCATTAACTGTACGGCCTGCATATCAGTGTCTAACAAAACAGTTTTGAGACCACTCGCATTTACAAGGCGATGAACGATTTGCCCAAAGCGTCCAATGCCTGCGATGATGATAGGACCTTGATCGTCAACAGTGTCCTGTCTGGCATCATGTTTGGGGTCGCCAAGGTATTTTGAAAGTATATCATATAAAATGAACAATGCAGGCGTGATGAGCATGCTGAGCACGATGATCAAAAGTAATTTGGCTGCGAGGTCTAAGGGGATCACATTTAACTGTTGTGACAATGCGAGAAGAACGAAACCGAACTCACCTGCTTGAGCAAGGCAGAGGGTGAACAACCACAATGCACGTCGCCTTAATCCGAAGACCCAGCCGATGCAAAATAAGACCAGGCCTTTGGATATGATCAACAACAAGGCGAGGCTAATGACATCCAGAGGTTCTGCAAATAGAAGTTCGGTATTGATGCCCGCGCCGACCGTGATGAAAAATAATCCCAGTAAAAGTCCTTTGAATGGCTCAAGGTCGCCTTCAAGTTCATGTCGAAATTCGGAATTGGCGAGAACGACACCTGCAAGAAACGCGCCTAACGCAGGAGAGACACCAATTAAATTCATGCAGGCAGAAATGCCGACGACAATGAGCAACGCAAGAGCCGTATACATTTCGCGCAGGTTGGTCGCATGGATATAGCGAAAAATAGGCCGGCTCAGGTACACACCAACAAAAATAATTGCGGCTATCGTTGCCAGAGTGATCAAGGCAGTTGCCCATGCAGGTAAACTCTCAACAAGTGATAGGGAATGGGTTGCGGCTTTTGCTTCGCGCAGGATGGACCCGTCAGCGCCAAGGTGTGGTACTTGGGGGGCTGCGAGCAGTGGTAAAACTGCGATGATGGGAATGACACTAATGTCTTGAGTGAGTAAGACTGAAAACGAGGCGCGCCCACCTTTGGTGCGCATCAGGCCTTTTTCTGACAGAGTTTGTAAAATGATGGCTGTCGAAGACAGTGCGAGGATCAATCCTACCGAAATAGAAACCGAGACACTTTGCCCCATCACAAAAGCTGCAGCACCCAATAAACCGGCACTTGCCAAGATTTGCAAACCGCCCAGACCGAGTAACTGGTGGCGCATAGCCCACAGCGCGCGTGGTTCCAGCTCCAACCCGATCAAAAACAACATCATAATTACACCGAATTCGGCGAAATGTTGCAACTCTTGCGTTTCAGCCCCCGTAAATCCTAGGACCGGCCCAATTAAGAGACCTGCTGCCAAGTACCCTAGAACAGACCCGAGGCCGAGTCTGGCAGCTATGGGCACCGCGATGACCATAGCTGCTAGGTAAACTGGGGCGTGAGAAAGAAAATTCTCCATGAGACCTCTGAGAGTTGGGCATGCTTGCCCATATCATCGTTCTATTTGGCTCTCGAGATAAGGCGTGTTCAGCTGATTTTTCTGTTCCGTGTGTGGTTGTGGCGAATGTGCCGCTTGTTTCAGTCGAAGAAAATTAGGAGTCGATTTCTTCGGGTGTTAGAATTTCCCCACCAAGGCGTGCAATATTTTCCAAGCGTTGTGAAATACGCTCCTGGAATGCCCCTAGTTGGTCAATGATATCTGATAGAGTCTCACCAGAAGAGGGAAGACGCGCGCTTTCAATCTTACAAAGAACGCGCGTTGAGCTGAGACCAAGGAAATGACGATGCATGACTTGGCAAGCATTGATGATACGGCGCGCTTCTGTGTCCAGATGTGCCATGCCTTTGCTGGCATGTTCAGTTTGATCTTTGATAAGGCGAGTTAAAATTTCTCTTTCTGCCTTCATGTCAAAGTTCTCTAGTGGCTGATCTTCTTCATGTAACTCTTCGAGGCAATCGTGTAAAATTCTATTCATACATTGGACAAATAGACTCTCATTGACCGTGGTTTTGATTTTTCCAAAATTTGTACTCTCGCCCATCACATTACGTTCGAACCAGTCCGACATCTCGCGGGACATCGCGCCATAGTTTTGTGATAATACGGTTACTGGCCCACCTGATGGCTCAATGCGAGACGCAATCACACGCAGGTTGTGAGGGATCGTGTGCATGGCCTCGAATTCGGTAATAAGACCATGTGTCTCGTCAAGCAAAGCTTCCGAGTTTTTGAGCATCTTACGTAGATCTAATATGGTCTGGCTTGGTTGTTGAGATGTTTCATTATCGCGAGAAATGAGCTCTTCGGACACAGCCTGAGAGGCGAAATGCTCATAATTGTCAAATCCCTGCTCTTTGATCCAATTCAATAAGATGTCTTTACTTTCTTCGGGTGAAATACCTTCTTCGTTTTCAAGTTTCCGAAGTTGCGCATAGAATCCTTGAACCTTGGTCAGCATCTTACTGCTTGGTTTGAAGCGTGCTGATATGTAGCCACCCTCACAAGGAACTATTGTGGCAAATACCCAATAATATAGCCCGTCTTCGGCGCGGTTCTTGATGTAAGCGCCAGCAGAGTGACCTGATTTAAGAGTGTCCCATACAAGTTGGAATACACCGCGGGGCATATCTGGGTGGCGTACAATTTTATGTGGCGCACCATTCAGAGCGTCCCAGTCTAAGTTTGAGACACGCCTGAATACGTAGTTACATGATTGAATAACCCCCCGGTCATCCGTACGCGAAAAAAATACTTCGTTGATCTGAAAGGGAGCTGCGCCTGAGGAGGGGCGATTTTCTATGCGACGATCTAAAAATGACACGGTGAAGCTTCCATCTAGGCTATTGGTTAGCTTCTTTCTAGAAGTAAAACCTTCACCGCACGTTAAGCACCGAGGTGAAGTGGGGAAATTTTTGCATTAAAAAAATTAAATATTGTACTTAGCCGCGTGGCATTTGCAGCGTCGTGTTATTATTGCCTTTGCGGTACTGTACCTGGTTATCACTAATTGCGATTACACGTCCGCCATCGATACGGTCTCCGATTTTTACTTTCACGTATCGACCGGATGGCAGTCGAATAAGTGCACGTCTATTTGATGGCGAACCGGATATGCCGATCAAATTTAAGCGTCTTAAATTCAGAGCATTACTTTCAGTCGCCTGACGCGAGACGGAGGCAGGGGATTTAAGATTTGGCTGAGGGCCAGCACTGTTTGAAGCAACAATGTTTTGTTGCTTGGAAGCATTGAGGCGATTTGAGAAATTTGCCGGTCGCAACTTGGGGCGTGCGCCCTTTACAATGACGGAGTTTTGTTTTGTGGATTGGGCAATGATTTCGGTTTCAATGCGCGTGTCTGCGATCACTGAGGCAAGTGCAGCATCAATGGCGTTGGCTTGGAGTTGCAATGTCTTTGGGCGCAAGCGAGGGCGTTTCTGGGACAAGGTGATCTGCGGGACGGTTTCCACAGCACGTTGAGGACGTAAACGAGGGCGTTTCCCAGTCACTGCAGCGAGAGAGGTTGTATCCTGTTCGGACGAGGTTTCTTGTACAGGAGATCTATCTGGAACTGTCGGAGGGAAGGGGCCCGATTGGCCGTCATAGATCATAACTCCGTCAGGATTTATACTACCTTGCCGGCTTGCTGTGACCAACCCGCGTTCGTCGAAGTTAAACACTTGAGAGGGAGTTGGCGGGTTAACGAGAGGGGATAACGTCTTGTCCGTTCCCAAGAGATCTTTGGTTTGCAGTGAGTACGGAGCCGTTTTTATTGGACTTTCAGATGCACCTGTCGACGCGCTTGCAAGGATAATATTGGTTAGTGATTTAGCTTGAAGAGGTGATGGCAGTTTAGGTTCTTGTTGCCAGATGCCAGTGGCAGCATATTGAGTGATGCTTTGTAAATTTTGCAGCTTTTGGTCGCTTCCCCCTGCAGTCGTTAGGTTTTCGGTATTAGGTAGGCTGTCCTTTTGCGGGGCTATTTTATTACCTAAGTTCGCAGGTGTGTCGTGTCGCGTATGGTTTTCAGTTTGTTGCAAAGATCGGTTAATTAGCTGCGGCTCGGGCAGGTCTGGGACAAGAACTTCTTGAGTAGGGGCGAGTGTCTCGGCATCCGTTTTATGAAGCGCTAGATCGTTTTTGTTCTGGCTTACGGGCGCTGACGAGGAGGCCGTTGTGCTTGGATCTTGCGCGCTTATAGTGCCACTTTGAGATGGGGCTGTTGTTAATGTATCAGAGGTTATTATTGGCGCAGATATCGTGTTTTGCGGCGTGATCAGATCTGCTTCGTCTAGATTTTCCCACAACAGAGGCGGGAGATGTACACTCGCAGCCCAAACTGTAGCTGCGCAGGCACCACAGGCAAGAGCCCCGAATACGACTCGGGTGGTTGAGGAAGTGGGCTTTAATGGGCGTGCATTTTTAATTTCATCTTCGAGTATTACTGACGGCGCTGCAATACGGGTCGCTTTTGCTGGTGCAGATGTCGCACGTAACGCCGGATTTAGCGGGGGAGTCGCAAGCCTGGTGTCCGACTCTCGACTGGCGTAGGGGCTTGGAATGTGACCTGAAACTGGTGCTGCAGGTATGGTGGCAACGGCGGGGCTGTCTTGTAAATGTGTGTCGGGGGCCACAGGGGAAAACTCTGGCGCTGGGTCTTTGATTGTTCCAGACAGGGGTGACTGTCTGCGGCTGGAAAATCCAATCGGAGCCAGCGGATCTGAGAGAGCAGGTGCTTCATCGTAAATCTGAACTTCAGGACTTAACGGAAATGGAGCAACGCCGTCGAGGGTGGCTTCAATAGGGGCAGGCGGCAGTATGTTCGGCTTTGCGATTGGTTGTGCCAGGTTTTGATCGTCATCGAGCAGAGCACTTTCAACGATTGCCGTGGTATTGCCAGTTTGCTTAGCATCAGGAAAATGCTTTCTGGCGCCGAAAAATGGCTCACCCAGATAAGAATGAGCAGTAGGGCTTGCAACAAAGCAGGACGGAGTGAAACCATGCTCATAAGCGAAATTTTCAGCTTCATCTAATGTCTCTAATGCGACGGCTGCGATATGGGTCTGTGCGCCATCAGCGCTGAGATCAAATGCGAGGTCATTCACCGCATAAGGTGTTGCACCTTCAAGGGCTTGTCGTGCCCAAGCGAACCTTTGTTCTTTGGGAATGTCGCCAGTTTCGATGGTTAGGTATCGAATTTGATCGTCTGGAATAACAAGTTTGCAATACAGAGTTCCTGCCGACAGGTCTTGCCCCGTTTTGCGCACATTTTCGAGATCGTTCGTAAATGTTTCAGATCCCAAAGACGCAGCGCCAATACGAGACCAGTCCTTCGCTTCGCGTTTGAGTAACACGATGCCATCAGAGGAAAGTATCAGCGCGAATTCTGGTGTCATGGTTTCTTATTGGTCCCTGTTAAGATCGCACAGCCAAGCTATACAAAGTCTAATGCAGCTTGGCATCAAGGAAAAGAAAAAGCGCAAAATCAGGTTGTTTCGGTCGTGTTATGCTGACCCATCTGCCACGCTTTTATTGTAAATCGGCAATATCCAAGAAAGAGGACAGGGATAGAACAAGCAGCCCTTGTTAAGGTTTATAGGCACGCCAAGGGGCGTGAATTATAAAGCACGAAGGGTTTCGTAAGGCTGCGCAATGGGGTTTGTCATCGGTGACTGCGGTGCAGCCTTGCGCTCTTTGTGCTTTCCATCAAAGGCTATCGTAGCCATAATCCTTCGGATTTAATCCGGTTTCGGATCGCTTGTTCTTTGCGCGGCAGATTGTCTTGATCAAACATGTCACGGATCTTGTGCCCTTTGCCTTGATAGACAATGCGGCGAAGAGGTTCGTGTGTTTTGAGAACCTTTTTTAACCAGTTCGGGGCAGCAATCTCTTCAAGAGCCGCGATGACACGGTCATTTTCACGCGCATATAACAAGGGGAAGGTACGATAGTGGCAACTGACGTCTCCATCTAGGTATCCTGCAGGTAAGCTATCGCGCCCTCCTCCAAAGGAGTGGATAACCAAGGGCAACGCCACTTGATCAAGCCACGGATCCAGAGATTGCCCAACCAATTCAACAGGTGTGTCTTGCTGGATTACACGGGCATATTCCATGAACCGTTTCCCAAAGCGATGTGGACAAGACCCATAGAAAAAACCTGCGTTAAAATACAAGTATCGTTGCCAGTAACCTTCGGGCTGCTCTAGGTCGAGACTGCTATCAAAATCTAAATCAAATCGATCATACAGAGATTTCCATATCCCGGTATGACCTGGACCATAAAGCGTTGGTTTCGGCCAGGTTCCCTCGCGCCGCAGCGAGGCTGACGGTTTGTCAAAATCAAATGGAACGCGCGCGAGGTCACCGGTGATGAGTGTGTCGCTGTCAAAAAAGACAAAGGGTTCGTCTTCGGGTAGATGCAGCAATGCCTCGATTTTGTTGCCATATGGATAATCTGTGCCAAAGAGCTGGCTGTCAAATGGAAGGATCTGCGCATTCAATCGTGTAAGTGCTTCGATAATGTCATTGTCACGTAAGCTGGGATCTCGGGCCCAAAGTGGGCCAGATTTGGGAGACGCGACAAAGAGCTTTCCGGCAAAGTTTGGACTCTTCGCGCGTAGGGAGGCTGCAAAAAGTAAAGCCTCATAGGCGAGGCGACCATTTTGTGCGACGACCACAATATTAAAGGTGCCCATTTCTGTGTCTCTCCCAGCGAGTATGCGAACATCCCAAGGATGACGTCGATCGTATGCTACGTTATCGATCCCATAAAGCCCAAGATGTTCGCATTCAACAACAGTATTGTTACGGGCTATGTCTGAATAAGTGTGACGCCAGGAATTTGAGCAATGCGCGCGACATCTTCGTCGTAAATCTCTTCGACTTCATCACTAAACAAAGGGTCATTACTGGGCAGGGTTAGTTCTTCTTCGAGCTCCTCATCCTGCGCATATTTGTCCAAGAATGCGACAATAACTTTACGTTTGTAAGCCTCGGTCATGTCTGGATGCTTGGCGAGATAGGCCCGTAATCTTTTCATCCCTTCCTGCGACATGATGGATGACAAGATATCAAAGCCGCCTTTGATTGGAGCTTCTAAGTCAAGGCCTGCCAGCCGCCGGATGACTTCAGACCAAATGAGGGGTGAGTCTTCATGGCACCAAACAGTAATAGGCATATCGGGCAAAGCGCCACGTATCCGGATGAGCAAATCAGCCCAAGACAGCAAAGTGTAATCGGTATCGTTGAGAATAGCACTGCGTCGACTGTGATGGGCAGCCTCTGCAAGGGCGGGGATAAATCCAATCGGAGAGCGTATCGAGAGATAGAGTTCTAGGTTGGCAGTGGGAAATAAGCTTTTTATCGCCAATAAACGGTCTTCGGCATCTGGATAAAGGGCATTATTCTGGATTGAGTGACCGGGAAAGCCTAAGAAATTTGTATTTGATAAGACCACACGGTTCGCATCTTGTCCCTCACGTATCGTTGAAGCGAGGCTTTCAATCGCGTGCTGCGCAGGGGGGGACGTCCGGGCGGAGTCGATACGATTGTTCAATTCCGAACGATAGCGGCCAGGAGCCGGGATTAGCGTTGCCTCTCGCAAAAGCGCTTCTCGATTGCGTAAAAGCGATTTGATCAGACGATCGGCTTCTGTTCCGTGCGCACCGGCATGAAAGATGACCTGCATTGTAATTTTCGCCTCCTATCAGGAGTTTATAGCCTATCCTCAGTAATGTTCAGTTAAAGTCTGCCGGCACCAAAAGGGCAAGGTCAAAGATTTTTACGGATAAGATAAAAAAAGTTCATTTTCCTCTTGCGCACCTTCGATATAGCCCTTAGAGAAGCGCTCGAAAGCCCCTATAGCTCAGCTGGTAGAGCAACTGATTTGTAATCAGTAGGTCCGCGGTTCGAGTCCGTGTGGGGGCACCATTTTAAACCTCATCGTAAAATCCGATAAAAACTCAAATATTTCAGATACTTGTGGAGTTCGAAAACCGTTTTTTCGGTCGTAGGCCAATGGTTCTTTTAGGGCCATTCTGAGGACGTTTTTGCGCAGGAGTAAGTTGCCTTTCTCCCATATATTCCAAGGGTTTGAGAGGAATGTCTTCAAAAGTTCGAAAATTTCCGCCTTGGAATATTTCGGCTTGCTGTTTTGGGTCAATTTATCGCTCAGCAAGAGCTTCTCATCTTCCAGTTTTGCAATCTTACTTTCATAAGCCGTGACGACCTTTGCGTTGGTCGCATCGACCAGCTTTTCCAGCAGTGAATCTTGCTGTTTGTCGAGTTGAGCAATGTCTCTTTTGACCTGCGCCTTTGCGGCGTGTCACACCCCATGGTTCATGTTCGATGTAACCAGCATAGATCACACGAGCGATGAGGTCGCTGATGCGTTGTTGGCGGATCTGACCAGTGGGGAGGTCTTTGGGATAGGCTGGTTGCGCTTCAAAGAAACGGCGCAGCTCGGCCTGAGAGGCAATGCGACCGGAGGCATATGCGAAGCGAACGGCAGCAAAGTCCGCACTGCCGTCATCCATTGCCACAATCTCCAATGACTGGTTAGGCTAGGGCGTACATTAAAGGAGGCATTCGTCGTTTGTTCGGCGAATGTCGACTGTGAGCCCAGGATGTCTGATGCTGCGCTTTGCTCGAAGGATCGCTATAAGTGGATCAGAACCAGTAGGGAACAGGTCTCGCAAAAATGAGTATTGATCGCCTTTTGTCGTTTTGGGCTAGAACGGCACCTGAAACACCTATGCAACGTGTGGGCGCACTTTTAATGGCACTGAATGCAGTTTTTTGCACGATCATAATCTTAATGGTGATTGTCAGTGCCTCTGCGAACACTTGGACCTGTGCAGGGTTGTTGGGCAGCGTATTTGGTTTGAGTGTTATTCTATTGGTGCTTCCGGTTGGAATAGCCCATGGATTGGCGGCCTGTTTTCCAAGGATACTGAAGCCTTGGAGGCGTGAGCCGAACGGACGTTTAGAAGAGATAAAACTCCATTCCTCCGCCAAAATGAGGGATATATATCTTGTTGTTGGTTGGTCCGTTTCGATTGGTGCTATCTTGCTGCTGTTGTACCTAGCGGCGCTTCGCGCGCATTGATCGATGGGCGTTTGTTCACAGAGCAGACCTTTAGCTGGATGCGTCGAACGACAACTTTGTCCCAAGAGCGGCCATCCATTGCCACAATGTCAAATAACTGGCTAGGGTAGGGTGTCCATTAAAGGTGCGGTGCGCTCCGAATTACCCTCGATCAAAAAAACAAAGTGTTCTTGCTGTTGGCCATATTTGATTACGGCCTTGCTGAACCAATTGTACCCTTGGGTTTGGCTTCGGGCAGGTCAAGTATCCCGCCGCCCCAGCTCAGTTGCTCACGCATTCGCTCACAGCGTCGTGCTGCGCGGTCGGGGGCAGTTTCTTGCTGTGAAGGGTAAGCGAGGTCATGGCAGCGCCGACACGCAAATACAGCACCCCCGTACAGCTTCGCAACACGGTTTCCGCAGCCCTTTGCGGGACAACGAAACCAAGGGCGTTCGCCTCCGAAGTAGCAAGGGGTCCAATCCATCAAAACCGGGTAATCGAAGTGCTTCCAGTTAGTGCCCGGTGATCGGCTGCGATAGATCAAGCGCAAGGCGTGGCGCGTTTCGATCCGCACCTCAATAGATGCGATTACTTCCTCACCGTTCCTCCATTGCCAATGAAACCGAGTGGCAGGGCACAGCAGTCCATCGCGCGCCCAGCGCCTAATATCGACCGCCCGCAATGCCGCAGGCTTCGGCAATAATCTGGGACGCGGCCATCACGGGAGCGACGACCTCAGCCCGATAGGCGACCAGTTCATCCGACGTGGGTAAATACTCTGCTGGTAAATGATCCAGCTTTTCTTCATATGCGCGTTTAATGGCAGGGATTGTTGGCAATTCGACCAGATGCGCGATCAACTGAAACAAGCGCGTCGCCGCAAGGGGCTGGTGGCGCAGCGGTTCATCTAAGCGTCTCTCCACGGCCTCAATAATAAACATCACAACCAGAATGCAGGTGGCATAATAGCGAAACAGCGGCCAGTTCTCAGAGGAATATTCACGTCGCGCGGGGTTTCTTGCGCATAGATCGCAAAGGCCCAGCCCGACAATGCTGCAAACAATGCCGACATCAACGCGCAATAGGCTAAAAATCCGGTAAGTATATGGAACCTATAAGGGATTGAGGTTCAAAAGGGTTCCTTTTTGGTACAGCTATCACATCACGGCTTTCACGTCACGCCGTCTAGTTTTCCATAAGAAAATCAATGAGGGCCAATGCCGTGAAACCCACTTCCGCCCTGCGTTCAAAAGGGAACCCTTTTGGAAAGCGGAAATCGCACCCGCAGGAGGACTTGTCACATGGCTGTTAACCATCACAATGTTTCTATGAATGCACATACGATAAAGCCATCAGGGCGGCGCATTGGCTAAAGGCCAACCGCAAGGCGGCAAAGATCGCACGATCCTCGGCACTGAGATAGCCATAGCCGCCACCCCATGCGCCATCAAATATAAACGCCGACGCCGGTGTCGGATAGCCAGAGCATGTACGGAGGCCTTTAACTTTCGTTTGAGATCGCCAATTTCAACAACAAGTTGGCGGCGATGCACCGTGACATGATCATTGTCGCGCGGGTTCAACAAATGCCGGGCAAGCTCCAATCCATATCCGCGTTCGTTGCCTTTCAGGATCATGCCCCGTGTCTCCGGGAAACAGAAAAAGCATCATCTGACTGAGACCGGAACGCAAACGGGATAAGTCCAGTTAAGGCAACGGAGTAACCGGTCCCCCGCAAAACAGTTGAACGAAAGTATCTTGTTAACCAAAATTTAACATTCTCTGATCACAACTCCAAATGGAATGGGTTATCATTTATTCTATCGTATAGTTTTGGTTTCTGATTGCCATTCTCAAATTTATTAAAATAAGGAAATTCCAATGACTTCGGAAGCTACTGTGTCAATTGAAAGCGATGGAGCTGAGGCACTTTTTCTGGATACTACAGATAACCACTATCTATTTACCACTTCTGACGACAACCAGATCGACATTACACGGGATGGAGCACTTGTCGGCCCTGCGTATGATGACAGGCATTACGGCGATTGGGAGATGCGTCACGTCGCTGCCAACGACAATGGTGGCTATACTGCGCTATGGGCTGCCGAAAATGGTCAATGGAATGTCTGGCAGATGGACGAAAATGGAGCATTCCTGTCCTACAATGTCATTGAGGCATCGCAGCTTTCTGATTACGAAGATCAGTTTGAAACTGATCTGGATGGTGATGGCGAAGCCTTGGTTCTGATCGAAGATGACGGCAATGAATCCCTATACCTAGACACCGCCGATGATCACTATCTATTCACAACTTCTGGCGGCAACCAAATCGATATTACACGGGATGGAGCACTTGTCGGCCCTGCGTATGACGATAGGCATTACGGCGATTGGGAGATGCGTCACGTCGCTGCCAACGACAATGGCGG
>CANMPD010000007.1 GCA_947499635.1 uncultured Paracoccaceae bacterium
CAACTCCTGAAACGAGAAAAAGTCAGACGGCGAAAATATCGGACGCGCGAAGACGCACGGCGAGATGTCTTCGAGTACATTGAGCTGTTCTACAACCCGAAGCGCAAGCACACAAACAACGGCATGCTGTCGCCCGTTGACTTCGAGAAAAGACAGCTCAAACTGGAAAAGGCAGGTGTCTAGGAAACTAGGGGCACCTCATTTAACTGTTTGCGAAACCAATGCAGAGCAGCCATTGAACTCAAGATAACTTGGGTTGGATTTGTCCGCGTCTTGATTTTCTAGCCAGGCTGCGGGGAAAGTGTAGTCTTGGTTCGGTCGAAATCGACAACCTTGAATGGCCGATCTAGTGATATGGGCTGCAGCACAGCGAAAAGTGCGCCGCAACTGCAAACGAATGCTGCGACAGCAATAGCCGCAGCTGCACAAGTCCGGTTTGTCCGCGTAGCGGAAGTTGGTGCAGACCGCAACTAAGGTCTGGTTTGAGCCCATACCTACAAATGCTGCGCTGCAAAAGAATGTCGGCTTTTTAGTTCGTTAGATACGCAGCAAACAAGTTAGGAAACTACTCGCCTCGCAGCGTGGGGTTAGTGAAGGTTTTGCCGTCGAATTCCACGAGCACAATTCCATCGAACGACAAAGGTAATCTTGCTGTGATCAACATCGACGTGGTCCCATCTTCGCAGACCCAAAGTTTGGAAGCCTCTGTGAATGCACAAATAACTGCCGAACCCTCCGGTCTGGCATAAGTAACAACGTTGCGTTTGAGAGAGAAAGTTGAGCCATCTTGCGATGTCATTTCGGGAATTGATGAGCAACCTGCTAAAAGAATGGCCGCCATTCCTATTCGAAGCATTTTTGACTTGAGCATCTCATGACTTTAGCACCTGAGCAGGAGTGAAGGAACCAGAAATGAGCGGCAGGAAAGTCCGCACTGCTATCATCCATTGCCACAATCTCCAATGACCGGTTAGGGTAGGGTGTCCATTAAAGGTACGGTGGGCTCCGAATTACCCTCGATCAAAAAAACCAAAGTGTTCTTGCTGTTGGCCGTATTTGATTACGGCCTTACCGTATCTTAAATTGAGATGGTCAATCGTTCATCGCAGCAGTTTAATACCTCGGACTGTCTGAGCATATTTCTAATATGTGGTTGGGCTCTAATTCCCGCAACAAATCCCGCAACATTTAATTTCATTATTATTCTATGCCTTTGTATATATTTGATTTTTACATTTAGTTGCAATCCTACCATCCCAGCCATTTTTACCCAATTTGTGCCGTCCGGCGAGAAACGCAACTTTTGTCGGGCAAACAAGCAACTTTGGACACTTGCTTGGAATTTTTGGCGTCTTGAGTTCTCCAGGGTGCCTCTGATGGGTAACCACCCCACAATTGCTCATTCCGTCTATAGGCCGGACATACGACTGCACTGATCATTTGTTTCAAGCAGTCTGAAAAACTTCTTGCATTGAAAGGGATATCCACACATGGGTTTTATAAACTGCGGCGGTGTCATTCATCGCTAGATGGCAAAAGCCCCTTGGCATTCGAACGAAGGATCGCATAAATAAGCTAAGAGGGCGGAACCCAAACGTGACAATTCCAGATTAATTAATGGCATCTCATGAGCAGGGCGGACTTGTTTCGGCGTTTCTCAACGGCGCGGAACGCGTGGTTTCAAACGTGTCAGATTTTTCTTAGCTGCGCGCCTTATCTGTAAAGCTGCTGGTAACCAAATTCAACGAGTATCCCAACTGGGCTCTAAATGGCCTGCTTTGCAGACTGTAACACTGCAAAGCCTCTGGAACATGGAAGCTAGAAGGGCACAATGTTAGACACTCAGCCGATTTCCCAACCAAAATGCACTGTGTTCATGCCTGCGCGCAATTGCGAGATGTATGCTGCTGACGCATTGTCCAGTCTGGCGCGACAGACCTATGAAAACGTTCATGTGATCTATGTAGATGACGCTTCCGAGGATCAGACCGGTCAAATTGCGCGTCACTATTTAACAACGCTTTTTGCAGGGCGTCACGACTATATTCGTAACAAAGAGAAACTCGGCAAATCCCGCAACATCTGGGATCATCTGCGCCCGCACGCGAAAAATGCTGATTTCATTGCGATTTTAGATGCCGATGACCAACTGGTTGACACAGGTATTCTGGCTGAGATGGCAGAATTCTATGCTGCAGGTAAAGATATTGTCTGGTCGGATTTCTTTGTAGATACGGGGGTTAAAGTTCAAAATGGTCCGTTAAACCCGTCGCGTCCTCCGCGCGAACAAGGTTGGCGCACCAGCCATTTTTTCAGCTTCCGAGCCGCGTTACTGGGCAATATTCCCGAAAGCTATTTTAAGGACATGGATGGCAAATGGTTTTTAGGTGCCTGCGACATCGCGCTGGCTTTACCTTTGTTAGATCAGACGCGCAGCTACGAGTTCATACCCAAACCAGCCTATCGCTACACAGCGTCGAACCCTTACTCATTACATAATCAGGATGCCAATGCTGCAGGCATCAGCTCGGCTTTGCAATCTCGCAATGCCAAGCAGATCATCCAGAAGCAATCATTACCGCTCTGGACGGGAGAAAACACCGAAAGCCCAGTAGAAGCTGCGACAGTTGCGTCTGTGCCTGCCAACTCCACGGTGACCTCAAATATCGACCAATCGTGGCAGGCTAAGGCCGCAGATAGTCTCCTTGCTGCACACCCTCAAATTCTAAGTGCCCAATCGCTTATTTCCCGAAACCTAACCCCATTGCAGCTTCTGTCGCTCAAGCAGGTTTTGAACCGCACGCCAGGGCCAGTGCTGTGCTTGGGAGGTCCTGATCTTGCTCTTTTGACTGCAGCTTTGACCCATGATGAGGAAACCACACATGTGACCTGCCTCGTTGAAAACGTACAGGATGTGTCGGCCCTTCAGGGGAAGGCAGCGATCGCGGGTGTCAGTCAATCTCTGACCGTGATCGAGGCACCGCGTGTGCCGATGAATTTCGGCTCCATTGAGTGTGCATTCCCATCATTGGAAAAGCTTGAGATGCAGGATGCTTTTTCTGTCATTGTCGCAGATGCCACCGCACAGGAAAACGAAGTGGCCTTTGGTGTAATCGCGTTACCAGCTATGGCGAAGCACTTCGCATCCTCGGGCTTTCACTACTGTGCGTTGACCAGTGATCTTGCGGCTGCAGAAACCATCGCTGCTGAAGCCCTGTCATTGGTGCCAAGCCTAACGGCCTGCCCGGGTGCTTTCGGTGGTACCGGTTGCGTGATTTTCGCGGATAAGAAGGAACAATAAGATGAGCGTTCACAGTAAGCCGAAAGCTGCAGGCCAACCCGTTAACACGCCTTTGACTGCAGGCCAGATGGCAAAAAATATCACGCGGATCAATGCATTCCAGCAAGATGTCGCCTTCTATCTACCCAATCCTTCCGACCATATTCAGAAGATTATTCGCGGTACAAAGAAGTTCTATGAACAATCAATGCTGACTGAGATCGGCCCACTTTTGCCGGAAAACCCAACCGTTGTTGATGTGGGAGCCAATATTGGCAATCATTCACTTTTCTTTGCCAAGGTCATTGGTGCACAGGTGATCTCGTTTGAACCAAATCCCGACGCGTTTACCATTCTGGAAGCCTCGGTTGCACTTAATCAGTTGAACGATCAAGTGGAGTTACATCAAATCGCGGTTGGCGCCGCAGAGGGGCTCGGTGAAATAAACAAAGTCTCTGAGATCAACCTTGGTATGGCGCAGGTGGTAGCATCTCATGAAGGTTCGATTCAAATACAATCATTGGATGAAGTGCTTGGAACACGTCACGTGGACCTTATTAAAATCGACGTCGAAGGCATGGAATGCGAGGTCTTGAAAGGGGCAGGGCAAGTGCTGGAGCGATGCAAACCAGTGGTAATTGCTGAAGCTGCGACTTTAGAAGAACTCTCTGGAATTGAAAATCTGTTGCGCCCATACGGTTATCGTAAAATACAGTGTTATAACGATACGCCCACTTTCCTTTTCCGGCATGCTTTAGAACCCTCAGAGGAACACGAGACATTTACAGGTAATTTACTCGCTTCGGTCGGCAAGAAACTGCCCGAAACAACAGGTATTTATGCCGGGATGGCAACGGTCGCAGGCAATGAAGTTGCGCTGCGGTCTGCGGTTATGTCCCTGTTACCTCAGGTTGATGGTTTATTTCTGTATCTAAATGGCTATTCTGAGGTTCCGCCGTTTCTTGACAAACTTGAGCAGGTCACATGCCAGCTGGATCCAGCTGGCACACGCTACGGAGATGCTGGGAAGTTCTGGGGATTAGAGCAAGTCGAGAATGCCATCTATCTCACGTGTGACGACGATATACTCTACCCACAAGATTACGTGCAGCGCATGACCGAAGCACTTGCAGAGCTTAAGGGCCGTGCTGTTGTTTGTGTACATGGATCTTTGCTGGTGCAACCCATGGAGAATTTTTATGCAAACGGGTCGCGCAGTGTACTCCATTTTGCAGGTGAGCTCATCCGGCGTCGCCAAGTCCATGTCCCAGGCACAGGGACTTGCGCGTTCCATAGCTCGACAGTGGACATGACTCTCGATCAATTTGAAACCGCCAACATGGCGGATATCTGGCTTACAAAATTCATGGCCGAAAAACATATCGAGGCTTATACCGTTGCGCACAAAGGATTATGGTTGCGCCCGCTTAAGGTAAACCGCCCCAATATCTATGATGCTTCCTCCGCCGCCTCTCGGGGAGCATACGACACATCCGCGGCACAAACCTCTGTACTTAAATCCTTGATGCCAATCTCAATCACTCAGACCCGTGAAATGCCGCAGGTTGTATGTTTAAAATTGGAGCGAGACAGCAATATTCTTTCATCCATGAAAGATCTGCCTATTACAGGGCGGGATCCGGTAGTTCTTATTATGTGTGACGCAGCAACTGACGACTTGCGCGCTAAGATTGCGCAAAGCAGTTACAATTGGGAAGTACATCTCCTGCCGCGCAACCAAAGTCTGCCTCCTGCCATCGCCGCTTTGTTTCAAAACCTGTCGGGTGACGTGAATTTTTGGAAAGTCGAAAAACGACGTTTGGTGGAAGACAGAGCAGCCCAAAATCTACAAGAATGGCTGGAGTGTTTACTAAGTTAGGGAAACAACGAAGGCAGAAGCCCTCATTTGGCATGCAAGTTGGATATTCTTGGCTTAATCATTCTGGACCTGTCGCAGTTTGATACCGCTCCTTTGATAGCACTTATTGCGCTAAGGAGATGAGCTATGGGACTGAAACGGAAGGAAGAGTTTCTCGCTGATGCGGTGCGGATCGCGCTGATAAGGGGGCTAACACATAAGTCGGTGACATCTGATTTAGGCGTTGGTTTCCCTGCGCGATCTTCTTGACATTGTGGAAGCTCTCAAAGAGCGCGGCGCGGGATTTTGATCTTTGGCTGAAGATATCGACACCACCACACCCGCGAAGTTTTGGAAACTGTACGGGAACGAGGCCGTATCGGTGGTGATCTCCCAGCTTTGGCACCGGATAAAAAAGACAGAAGTGATCCATATGAGAGATGAGGAAAGTCGCCCTCTCCGAGCGTGTGGTAGGATCCGCCTTGTTCTTTGGTGAGCTGGAAGCGAACCGGGATGGCGTGACCGCATAGCAGTCTTATAACCGTCAGAGTATTCGTCTACGGCGGATTCAATTTAGGCTGAGTGGCGCGAGATTGAATGGTCGGTGTTATTATCTGTTATATATAGAGGGCTGTTGCATTAACTTGTTAAACGTTAATTCAGATTAGGGCAGGGGCAAAGATGCGTAGAAAACAACCGCTCAAACATGATCGTTTTCCAGTGTTGATCATTTTGTCTTCTGTGCGGAGGTATCTTCGCTATCCGCTTTCTTACCGAGGTGTCGCGGATCTTTTAGGCGGACGTGGCTTCGATGTCGACCGTTCAACGGTCTTTCGTTGAGAGCAAAAGTTTAGTCTGGAACTGGCGCAACGCACCGAAAGACATCTACGACGAGCAAGCCCAAATTGGCACATTCACAAAATCTATATCGCGCGGGTGCTTTCTCGTGATGCAGCGGTGATGCGAATGTAACAAGTGGATGAAGATTTGCGCCACGACGACACTGTTACAAAAGCCAGATAAATTCGTCACATACTCGTTACGCAGCGGCTTTAGTCGGCACCACATGCGGACAATCTGCATGTCTGTCAGGTGCGGTTCCTGACCATGACGAATTTTTCCAAATTTGGGCTGCCGATTGCGTCCAATAAAAAGCCTGCCTTAAGTGGGCGACACATGACCTGGAGTAAGATCATGAAGAACATCGCGATAAGCACAGCTGCTGGGCTTAGCATGTTGGCAAATGCAGCATTTGCCGAAACAGAAATCACATGGTGGCACGCTATGGGCGGTGCGCTTGGCGATACTGTTAATGAAGTCGCCGAAGGCTTTAACGCAAGTCAAGACGAGTACGTCATTACGCCTGTGTTCAAAGGCACATACGAAGAAACACTCACAGCAGGCATCGCGGCGTTCCGCGCAGGCGAGCAGCCTAATGTCATGCAGGTGTTTGATGCCGGTGCTGCTACCGTTATCGCGGCACAAGGTGCAACTGTTCCGGTTCAGGACTTGCTGGAAACCAATGGCGTTGACTTTGATATCGAAGATTACATTTCCGGCGTGCGTTACTTTTACGCCGATGCGGATGGCAAGTTGATCGGCATGCCTTTCAACTCCTCTTCACCCATCATGTATTATAATGTCCAAGCCCTTGAGGCGGCTGGTGTAACACCGCCGGTCACATGGGAGGAGTTTGAGACAGTCACAGCTCCCGCCTTGAAAGAGGCAGGTTACACTGCCATGTCGCAATCCCACTTGCCATGGATCTTTGTTGAGAACTTTATGTCCCGCAACGACCTGCCATTTGCGACCAATGCCAATGGGTATGACGGTGCAGATGGTACCGAGATCCTTATCAACGTTGATCCGTTGAAAGACCACTTTACTGCGCTGACCAAATGGCAGGATGCGGGTTACTTTGAATGGTTCGGCACAGGCTGGGGTGACAACCAGACCCCATTCGAAGAAGGTGACGTTGCGATCTGGTTTGGTTCCTCTGGCTCTTTTGGCGGCTTATCGCAAAAAGACCTCGGCTTTGATTTTTCTGCGACCTATCTTCCCTACTGGGAAGCCGTAACAACCGAGCCAAAGCAAACCTTCATCGGTGGTGCCGCGTTGTTTGCCATGTCTGGGAAATCTGACGCAGAAAACGCTGCAACAGCTGCATTCTTTGAGTATCTCACTTCACCTGAAGTTCAGTATATGTGGCACCGCGAAACAGGCTATGTGCCGATCACAACAGCTGCATATGAAATGGCGACAGCTGATGGCCACTATGAACGTTTTCCGGCTGCCGAAACAGGCATTCTTCAGCTGTCCTTGGACGCGAGCGAGAACACACGCGGCTACCGTATGGGGTTCTATGTTCAGATCCGCGACGTAATGAACCGTGAGTTTGGTCGAGTTTTGACCGGGGAAACATCCGTGGATGACGCGTTCAACACAATCGAAGTTGAAGCAAACGAACTGTTGGCCCGTTTTGCACAGACCCAAAACTAAACCGATCCGGTTTGATAATGGCGACCGCACCAATGTGCGGTCGTTTCTAATTCAAAGACCCCCGAGGATATTATGAAAAGAGCAGGCTTCGCCACACGTTGGCTTCCGATCCTTTTGTTGTTGCCACAGTTGGCGATTATCGCCTTATTTTTCTACTGGCCTGCGGCCCATGCCGTGCAGTCTTCTTTCTATCTCGAGGACCCGTTTGGTTTCGGATCCAGTTTTGTGGGGTTTGACAATTACACCCATCTTGCGGGAAATTCGGAATACGGACGCATCGCTCAATTCACCCTTTTGTTCACGGTGCTTGTGACGTTCTTTTCCCTTGCCCTCGCGCTGCTGCTGGCCGTCAAAGCGGATAACGTGATCCGCGGTGCAAAGATGTATCGTACCTTATTGATGTGGGTATATGCTGTGGCGCCGCCTGTTGCGGGGTTTATAGGCCTGCTGATGTTTAATCAAAACTGGGGGCCGTTGGCAGAGCTGGCGAAATCCTTTGGTTGGGACTTTAAACTAGGCGTGAATTTTGGCGATACCGCTACGGCGATGGTGCTGGTGTCTGTCTGGAAACAAGTTCCGGTGAACTTCATCTTCTTTTTGTCGGGCCTGCAGTCCATCCCCAAATCCGTACGCGAAGCTGCCTTGATTGATGCGAGATCATCGTTTCGACGTTTCTGGGATGTAACGTTTCCTCTATTAGCCCCCACCGGGTTCTTCCTGTTGATTATCAATATCACCTACGCCTTGTTTGATACCTTTGGAGTCGTCGATGTGTTGGTAAAAGGAGAGCCGGGTAACAATCCGATGACGCTTGTTTACAAGGTCTATGTTGACGGGTTCCGTGGCAACGATATCGGCGGATCCTCTGCACAGTCTGTCATATTGATGGTGCTCGTTCTTGCCCTGACGATCTTCCAATTCCGGCTCGTTGAACGCCGTATCCACTATACATAAGGGACCGGATCATGACCGACACCACACAATTAGCAATCGTGAAACGTCCCCTGAGATGGGGCCGCGTTTTAGATCACCTCGTCTTAATTCTTGGGGCATTGTTTATGCTCATCCCACTGTTGATGGTGCTGCAAACAACGACGACAACGGATCTTGAGACTATCAAAAACGGGCCTGAACTTGTCATTGGAGACCAATTCGACGACAATTTCATGTCGGCTATGTTTCAGGCTTCCGGTTTTTCGGGTGAAAACACCGGCATACAGATGCTGATAAATTCGCTTATTCTTGGGATTGGTTTTGCTTTGGGTAAGATTGCCATCGGTATGATGGCCGCCTATGCATTGGTCTATTTCCGACTGCGATTTGCCACTTTTGCGTTTTGGTTGATTTTTACGACCTTGCTTCTCCCTCTTGAGGTGCGCATCCTGCCGTCTTACGAAATCGCGCAAAAATTAGGTCTTCTGAACACTTATACTGGGTTGATTGTGCCGCTGATTGCTTCAGCTACAGCCACATTCTTTTTTCGCCAGTTTTTCCGGTCCGTGCCCGAAGAATTGGTCGAAGCTGCGCGTATTGATGGCGCCGGTCCGGTCAAATTCTTTATCGATATCCTTGTGCCGCTGTCCCAAACCATGATCGCTGCGATGTTTATCATTATGTTTGTGTTCGGTTGGAACCAATATCTCTGGCCGACAATGGTGACCACCGAGGAGGGAATGTACACCCTCGTGCGCGGCATCAAGCAGCTGACCCAAGACCTGGAAGGGACAAATATCCCTAAATATGGCCGAGCCAATATGCTGGCACTCATCGCGATCCTGCCGCCTGTGTTGGTCGTGATCTTTTTCCAAAGCTGGTTCGTCAAGGGCCTGACTGAATCCGATAAATAGGACTGAAATAATGGCGCAAGTATCGCTTCAAAATATTCGCAAGGTTTACCCCAATGGGTATGAGGCTGTCGTACCTACGAGCTTTGATATCAAGGATGGGGAGTTTGTCGTGTTGGTCGGGCCGTCGGGCTGCGGGAAATCTACACTGTTGCGCATGGTTGCTGGGTTGGAAGACATCTCTGAAGGCGTGTTATCTATCGGTGATCGCAACGTGAACCATGTAGACCCTGCCGATCGCGATATCGCGATGGTGTTCCAAAACTATGCACTTTATCCGCATATGACGGTGCGTAAAAACATTGGTTACGGGCTGAAAAATCGTAAAATCGCAGCATCAGAGATCGAAGCAAAGGTTCAGGTTGCTGCCAAAATGCTGAACCTGACCGACTTTCTAGAACGCAAACCAAGCCAGCTCTCTGGTGGTCAACGTCAGCGTGTGGCCATGGGGCGCGCTGTTGTTCGTGATCCCGCATTGTTCCTATTTGACGAACCACTGTCCAATCTGGACGCCAAGTTACGCCATCAAATGCGGATTGAGATCAAGGCGTTGCAACGCCGTCTTGGCGTCACATCAATTTATGTGACGCACGATCAAGTCGAAGCAATGACGATGGCTGATCGGATCATCGTCTTGAATGCCGGCCGCATAGAGCAGATCGGCACTCCTGCCGAGATTTATCACCGTCCCGCGTCGACTTTTGTCGCAAGCTTCATGGGGGCGCCGCCGATGAACCTGCTTAAGGCGGACTGCTCTGAAAAGCGTGTGATACTGAAGGGTAACGTTGCGGTGACCGCCAACGCCGCCGATGGTCCAATCGTTTTAGGCATCCGTCCTGAAGATATTGAGGTCGGCGAGGCGTGTGATATCCCCTTCACGGTCGATATTGTCGAAGAACTCGGCGCGCACCGCCTGTTACACGGCCAACTGGACGGACAGGATCTTACGATTCATGTCGGAAAGGATGTCGCGGTTTCCGCGGGCCCGATCCGGATTTCTATCAATCCAGACGCAGTTGTTCTCTTTGATGCGGAAACAGGCCTCGCGCTATGATCACTACGCAAGTGTCTGATCTGCAACCAATCACGGATGCAGATCGTGACCGTATCTTAGCAACGCCGCGGACCGCCGACGCCCACCGCGCTTTGCTCGCTGAGATGCCAGCTATGAATGCCGTTCAGTTGGGGGGCGTCGCGTCGGGCGCCAGCTTGCCAGCTCAATTCACTATTGCGGCATGGAACGTGGAGCGCTGCCTGTTTCCCGAAGAGACAGCACTTCATCTTGCACAAGTTGCCCCACAAATTGTGCTCTTGTCAGAGGTCGACCATGGTATGGCTCGCACGGGCCAGCGCCACACCACCGAAGATATGGCGGCGCAGCTCGGTATGGCCTATGCCTTCGGAGTTGAGTTTCATGAACTCGACCTTGGGGGTGTCACCGAACGTGCGTTTTGCAGTGATGGTTTCAACGCGTTGGGTTGGCACGGCAATGCGATTTTATCGTCGGTGCCATTTGAACGCACTGCACTTATCCGATTGGATGACCACGGACATTGGTTCGCGAGTGACATAGGGCACGTGGACCCCGAGCAGCCGCGGCTTGGAGGGCGCATGGCAATCGCTGGGGTTGTTGCAACACAAGGCGGGTTATTGTGTGTGGTTTCGACCCATCTAGAAAGCAATGCAGACGCGGCGCACCGACATATGCAAATGCAACGCTTGCTTGACGCAATAGACGCCTTTGCACCTGATATGCCCGTCTTGATAGGGGGGGACCTGAATACTGGAAATCATTTGCCTCCGCGTTTTGATTGGCGCGATGACACTTTGTTTTCACTCGCCAAAGATCGTGGCTACGCATGGGATTTTACTGCGCAGGGGTATACCACCCGCCCAAGCCTTATTACTCCACACCCAGATCGTGTGATGAAACTTGATTGGTTTGCAGGTCGTAACTTGAAAAACTTAGATAATGGCATTGTCGCGTCGACAATTGCGAATGGCAAAGCGTTATCGGATCACGATTTTATTTGGTGCAAAGTCGAGCTTACAGAGTAATGGCGAGGATAATGACGTTGGGCTGTCTTGGTTTCTAGAGGGCGAGACAGAAGGCCGTAAGTTTGTGGGCTCGTATAAACCTCAGAGCAGGTGACATTTTATTGTTGGTTCAAAATACCGGGTCAGGGTAGCGTACTTTTGCCAGATATAACCCATGGCCGGGGCAAACAGGCCCGCAAGCGGCGCGGTCGCAGGCGGCTAGTGCGTCGCGGACGTCTTCGGGGGACCAGCTGCCGGCACCGACACGCTCGAGCGTACCAACGAAGCTGCGCACTTGGTTATGAAGAAAACTGCGCGCGCGGACGTGGAAATGCACTTCAGGCCCTGAGAGCCCCATGACGCGTTCCACGCGCAACTCATCCAACGTTTTCACCGGACTTTGTGCCTGACAAATCGATGAGCGGAATGTGGTAAAATCATGTAGGCCCAGCATGTAATTCGCCGCTTCCTGCATAGCGTCCACATCCAGATCGTGCCCAATTTGCCAAACTTGGCCCACGTCATGAGTGGCAGGTGCACGTCGCATCAGGATACGAAACAGATATTGGCGCTCTATTGCGGAAAAGCGGGCATGCCATTCATCATCCACCACAGCAGCATCGACAATCGCGACGGGTAGAGGTTTGAGATGGTAGTTCAGCGCGCCGCTTAACTTGAATGGATTCCAGTCTTTTTCAAGATCACAATGGGCCACTTGCCCCAAGCCATGTACGCCCGTATCGGTTCGTCCGGCTGCGGCAATCGTATGAGGGCCTGGTTCCAATTTCGCCAAGGCACTCTCAATCGCGCCCTGAACCGAGGGTTGGTCTTTTTGCCGTTGCCAGCCGGCAAAGGGTTTTCCGTTATATTCTACTTTGAGTGCGATACGTGGCATGGCCGCGACCTAACGTGCATCGGCTGTTATGACAAGGGTCTAGACTGGAAAGCCGCACAAGGACCGCTTATGTTGGGCTGGGCATGCATCATGAGGGGCGGGCGGTACTACATGAAAATTGCAACAGATCTGATCGGCACGTTGGCAGATGACGTCTTGCGCAGCGCGGATGCCTTGGGTGAAACCCTGACCAGCCCGTTTTCCGAGGCGCGACTGCGGCTGGGTGTGACGGGTTTGGCGCGTGCGGGTAAGACGGTGTTTATCACCTCTTTGGTGGCCAATTTGATGGATCGTGGCCGAATGTCGCAACTCAAGGGGGTGCAAGATGGGCATATCGAAGCCGCTTTTCTACAACCTCAGCCTGACGATACAGTGCCGCGTTTTGAGTTCGAAAACCATCTTGCCACGATGACAGGCGCACGACCTCATTGGCCAGAAAGCACCCGCGCAGTGTCTGAACTGCGCCTCAGTCTCAAAATTCGGTCACGTGGTTTGCTGTCCCTGGCCGGGTCACGCGTTTTGCATTTGGATATCATTGATTATCCTGGGGAGTGGCTGCTGGATTTGGCGCTTTTAGACAAAAGCTATGAGGTTTGGTCTGCAGAGGTTTTAAAACGCATCGCGATGCGTGTTGAGGCGCGCCCTTTTGTTGATGCAGTGAAATCCGTCCAAGGCAGCGCGGCGCACGATGAGCCCTTAGCGCAAGCACTTGCCGAAAATTTCGCATCTTATCTGAATGCGGCACGTGCTGCGGGATATTATGATTGTACGCCAGGGCGTTTTTTGCTGCCTGGGGATTTGGCGGGATCGCCTGTTTTGACCTTTGCACCTTTACCAGCCACTGAGGCGCCACGGGGCAGTTTGGCAAGAGAAATGGCGCGGCGTTTTGAGGCCTATAAGGCGCGTGTCGTGCGTCCGTTTTTTCACGATCATTTCGCGCGTATCGACCGGCAGGTGGTTTTGGTGGATGTTCTCTCCGCTTTGCACGCTGGCCCTGCTGCACTAGAAGATTTACGCCGAGGTATGGCGGATATCTTAAGTGCGTTTCGTCCGGGGCGGAACGGAGTCTTGACCCAAATACTACGTGGGAAACGAGTTGAGAAAATTTTATTTGCCGCGACCAAGGCGGATCATCTGCATCATCAACAGCATGCACAATTGACCGCACTGATCGAGGGACTGACACGGGATGCACGAGATCGCGCCCAATTCGCGGGTGCACAAACATCGGCCTTGTCGCTGGCGTCGCTTCGGGCAACGACCGAAGAATTGCGCGCGCACAATGGTGCCGATTTGCCGTGTGTTCGCGGATTTCTTGCGGCGACGGGGCGCGCGGCGGCGTTTTATCCGGGTAAACTCCCACAGGACCCGTCACAGGTGTTTGCTGCTGCGCGCAATGGCACCACAGCGTGGTTGGATGGGGAGTATCAGTCTATGGCGTTTGCGCCTCAACCTTCGACATTGCGTACGGGGGACGGACCTCCGCACATTAGAATGGACCGCGCGGCCCAATTTTTGATCGGCGATAAGATATGACGCTGCGAGTTGCACACCCGTTGGACGCCTCGAAGATCGGAGGGATCTTGTTTCAGTTTGAACGAACAACGGATTGGATGCCCAAACAGCACTCGCACGCCGAGATGATTGGGTATGGTGATCGTTTGATCGCGCGAGGTTGGGTGCAGGTTGTTGAACGCAAAGGGGCGGTTGTCGGCTTTGTTGCCCGTGATGGGGCTGAGGTCTGTGCCTTGTATGTTGATCAAGACTGGCGCGGATACGGAATTGGAACCGAATTGTTACAAGATGCACAGGCCCGGCAAAAGCGGTTGTGGTTACGAACACCGCAAAGAAATGAGGCAGCACGCCGATTTTATGAACGGTTTGGTTTTTATGAATTCAGGCGCACGGACGGGCAGGGCACGGACGAGGGGATGCCGGATGCGTATTTGCAATGGCAGGCCCCGAGCTTGACCGAAAAAGAGGTGAGAGAGCATGAGCTACAAGCCAGTTGTATTTGATCTTGAGGCCGCAGATGATGCGGATGTGCCATCGGTTGCAGACGCCCCGCCAATACGTGATGACGATGCGGAACAAGACGTCTTGACTGTTGACTTGTCCCCAACGCGGCGCTCTATCGGTGCGATTTTTTGGTCTTTAAGTCTGGCGGTGCTCGCCGCTGCGCTGTCTTTGGCGGCTTGGGATTTTGCGACGTCCTTGATCCTGCGTATTCCGGTCTTGGGGTGGATGGTCTCGGCAGTCTTGGTGGTGCTGGTGGTTCTCTCTTTTGGGTTTGTGCTGAGAGAATTGGCGGCGCTGTCACGTCTGCGCCGTGTGGATGACATACGCCATGCGGCGGGAGCTGCACGGGGAGAGCTGACCCTCGCACGTGATGTTGTAATGGATTTGCGTCAATTTTATAAGGGGCGACCAGAGCTGACGGGCCCGCGCACGCAAGTTTTGCAAGCGCTGCCGGATATTTTGGATGCGGATGCGACACTGGATTTTGCTGAGGTAACATTACTGTCTGCGCTGGATTTACGTGCCTGTCATGAGGTTGAGGCCGCTGCAAGACAGGTGGCGGTGGTTACGGCTCTTGTGCCACTTGCGATGGCGGATGTCGTCACAGCCCTGCTGGCAAGCACCCGCATGATCCGCCGCATTGGTGAAATTTACGGAGGGCGGTCGGGTTTATTGAGCTCTTGGCGGCTGGCACGTGCTGTATTGGCACATTTGGTTGCGACCGGTGCGGTGGCTATAGGGGATGACCTTCTGGAAAGTGCGCTTGGTGGGTCCGTGCTGTCCAAACTTTCACGCCGTTTTGGCGAGGGATTGGTGAACGGAGCTTTGACAGCCCGTGTCGGGGTTGCCGCAATGGAAGTGTGCCGCCCAATGCCGTTTTCTGCGCATACGCGCCCCTCAACGCGCAAGATGGTGAAACAGGCTTTGTCGGGTGTGTTCAAGCGATGAGGGCGGTTTCAGATTTGTGCGCACTCGGGACGGTAGTTTGATACTTTACCCCAGCTATTGTAATGCCTATAACGCCTTTTATGATGCGACCTGCGACACATTACGTGGCCAAAACCGCGGCTCTTATTATTCGAATTATAACCCCGGCGCTCTGATAGACGAGACGCCGGGCAAAGGTGCTTGAGGCTTCGCACCGATCCGAATATTCCCATTTTGAACAGATTTCCATGAGGACGCCACCCATGTGCGCCGACACTACGCAAGATACTCCTGACTACAAAGATACGCTGAACCTGCCCAAAACTGATTTTCCCATGCGCGCAGGCCTGCCCAAGCGCGAGCCAGCCTGGCTGGAGCGTTGGGCAAAAATGGGGGTCTATGACCGCCTACGTGAAAAGCAGGGCCGCAAGCCATTTACGCTGCATGATGGACCGCCCTATGCCAACGGGCATTTGCACATTGGTCATGCGTTGAACAAAACAATCAAAGATATGATCGTGCGCAGTCACCAGATGATGGGCTTTGATGCGCGCTATGTGCCGGGGTGGGATTGTCACGGTCTGCCGATTGAATGGAAGATCGAAGAGCAGTATCGTAAAAAAGGTAAGAACAAAGACGCTGTCCCAGTGGTGGAGTTCCGTCAGGAATGTCGTGCCTTTGCTGACAAATGGGTTGATATCCAGCGCGAAGAATTTAAACGCCTCGGCATCACAGGCAATTGGGCCGATCCTTATTTGACCATGAACTATCACGCCGAGGCCGTGATCGCAGATGAGTTCATGAAGTTCCTGATGAACGGGACGTTGTATCAAGGGTCAAAACCCGTGATGTGGTCGCCGGTTGAAAAAACCGCGCTGGCCGAAGCCGAGGTCGAGTATCACGACAAAGAAAGCTTTACGATTTTTGTGAAGTTTAAGATGGTAGAACCTGCAGAGCATAAATTGGCAGGCGCCTATGTGGTGATCTGGACGACGACACCTTGGACCATGCCATCCAACAAGGCAGTCGTTTATGGTGAAGACATCGCCTATGGTCTTTATGAGGTCACCGGCACGCCTGACGAAAGCTGGGCAAATGTTGGTGATAAATTTGTGCTTGCGGATAATCTTGCAGCCGATGTGATGAAACGTGCACGTCTTGAGGACGACATGTGGACACGTGTGGGCGATGTGCCGGTTGCCGATTTGCAAGGCGTGGGGCTGAGCCACCCGTTGGCAGGCGTCGAAGGCAGCAATGGTGAGTGGGACGACATTCGCGATTTTCGCGCGGCCCCATTTGTGACCGACACCGAAGGCACGGGTTTCGTCCACTGTGCCCCAAGCCACGGTATGGAAGAATTCGAATTCTACCGTGATCTGGGCATGTTGGAACAGATGATCACCTATAATGTCATGGATGATGGTGGTTTCCGTAAGGACCTGCCGTTCTTTGGTGGCAAATATATCCTCAACCGTAAGGGCGGCGAGGGTGACGCAAACAAAGCCGTGATCGACAAATTCGTCGAAGTTGGTGGCCTGCTGGCGCGTGGCAAGATCAAACACAGCTATCCGCACAGCTGGCGCTCTAAGGCGCCGATCATCTATCGCAACACGCCGCAGTGGTTTGCTGGTGTGGATCGCAAGCTGGATGACGGCATGGGCGAGATGGGCGATACCATTCGCGAACGTGCGCTGCGCTCGATTGATGAGCTGGTTACGTGGCATCCGCAAACCGGCCGTAACCGTCTGCATTCAATGATCGAAGCCCGTCCTGATTGGGTGTTGTCGCGTCAACGCGCTTGGGGCGTGCCGCTGACATGCTTTACCAAGAAAGACACTTTGCCGACCGACCCGGATTTCCTGCTGAAAAATGACGAAGTCAACGCGCGTATCGTAGCTGCCTTTGAAGAAAAAAGCGCTGATGTCTGGTACGAAGACGGCTTTAAAGCGCAGATGCTGGACGGGATTGTAAACCCTGATGACTATGATCAGGTGTTTGACGTGTTGGACGTATGGTTCGATTCTGGTTCGACCCATGCGTTCGTACTGCGTGACCGTGAAGATGGCGCCGCGGATGGTATTGCAGACGTCTATATGGAGGGCACGGACCAACACCGTGGCTGGTTCCACTCATCTTTGTTGCAGGCTTGTGGCACCAAAGGCCGTGCGCCTTATCGCAATGTCGTGACGCATGGGTTTACGCTGGACGCTAAGGGTATGAAAATGTCCAAATCCTTGGGCAACACAATCGTACCCGAGGAAGTGATCAAGCAATACGGTGCGGATATCTTGCGCTTGTGGGTCGCACAGGCGGATTATACTGCGGATCAACGTATCGGCCCTGAAATCCTGAAAGGTACCGCAGACAGCTATCGCCGTTTGCGCAATACTATGCGCTTTATGCTGGGGTCATTGGCTGGTTTCGACGAAGATCAGCGCGTCGCTCCTGCTGATATGCCTGAGCTGGAGCAATGGGTGCTGCACCGTTTGGCCGAGCTGGATACGCAGGTGCGAGAAGGCTATAAGTCATACGATTTCAACACCGTATGGCAAGCGATCTTTACTTTTGCGACGGTTGATCTGTCAGCCTTCTATTTTGATATTCGTAAGGACGCGCTTTACTGTGATGGTGACACCTTGAATGCACGTGCTGCGCGCAGTGTGTTGGATATTCTGTTCCATCGCCTGACAACATGGCTTGCGCCAATGTTGGTCTTTACGATGGAAGAAGTCTGGCTGGAACGCTTCCCTGGCGATGACAGCTCGGTCCATTTGGTGGATATGCCGGATACTCCAACGGACTGGTTGAATGGTGAACTGGCTGCGAAATGGTCTGCCATTCGTCAGGCACGCCGTGCGGTGACCGCGGCGCTGGAAATCCAAAGAACAGACAAAGTGATTGGCGCTTCGCTGGAAGCAGCCCCTGTGGTTCATGTGGCGGATGCTGCGGTGCGTGATGTATTGGGGTCGGTTGATTTTGCCGATATCTGTATCACTTCTGCCGTAACATTAAGCGCCGACACTGCACCGGTAGATGCCTTTACTTTGCCTGAAGTTGAGGGCGTCGCAGTTGTCTTTGCTAAGGCTGATGGCGAGAAATGTCAGCGTTGTTGGAAAATCTTGCCTGACGTTGGTCAGCATGCCCATGTTGCAGGTGTCTGTGGTCGCTGTGCGGATGCACTGGCTGGCTAAAGCTCAAAAACATCAACCCGGGCAAGGATATGCCCGGGTTGATGTTTCGCAAATATGAGAGCTACGGTATTCGACTGGAATGTTAAGCCGCGATTTCGGTCAACATATCTTGGACGCCGACATACATCTCTACCGCATAGGCTCCGGCAGTTTTTCCTTCGTAAGTTGGCTCAAACTCAGGAGCGTCTACAGGCTCGGCACTCTTCTCAAGAAGACTTTTGATAGCGCTTTCAACAGGGGACCCTGTTACGATCTGCGTATCGCTACGCATCGGAGATGGAATACTTGTATCCGTTGCATCTGTCGCCAACGGCGCTTGCAGTTCTGCACGTTCTTCAACAACTTCTTCAGGCTCTGGTAGCAGCGCCTGTGGCTGGTTCATCTCTAGGCTAAGATCACGTCCCTCAGGTGCTGCGTCGTCGCTTAGGAAGTTGGAGAGACGGCTGCCTACCACTTCTTCTTGAGCTTCGGGCCGTTCTTGAGCCTGAAATGCGTTTAGATCACGCTCTGTTTCGTTCTTAAATTCTATGCCTTGTGTGGCAGCAATTGGGCTTACCCCGACTTGCATGATAATTCCTTTCGATAAGCGTCAGAAATTTCAGACATCCACATTCTGCGATATCGTGATCCGCTCTGCGCGTTACAGGGGATTCTGGATTATTGGTCTGTTAACAATGTAGAACAACCACAAGGCATTCCGAAGGAAATAGCACTTAAAATTTTATGAAGTGAGAGATACAGGTATATCATCGCACATTGAACAGGGGGCAAAGATATGCCGGTACTACGTGAAATTGAAGTCTCAGCGGAAGTTGTTTGGCTTGGCTGTGTGCCGGCAGGCGGCAGTATCGTAGCGCAAGCACGTTCAGAGATTGATTTGGGATTTCCTGGCCTGTCTGGCGAGCGACACGAGGGGCTTAATCGTCCAGCTTGTATCCGCATGCGCAATGTATACCCGGAGGGGACCGAAATTCGCAATGTACGGCAATTGACGATTTTATCCGAAGAAGAACTGAATTTGATCGCACAGGATATGGGGCTTGATCAGCTTGACCCACAGTATCTTGGGGCGTCCGTGGTTCTCCGTGGTATTGCAGATTTTACATATGTCCCTCCATCCTCGCGTATACAGGGACCAGACGGCGTAACACTGACAGTGGACATGGAAAATCGTCCTTGTATTTTCCCGGGTCGGGAAATTGAGAAAGACCACACAGGTTACGGTCCCAAATTTAAAACGGCAGCGACAAACCGTCGTGGAATCACTGCGTGGGTTGAACGCCCAGGTAAGCTGTCTATTGGCGATAAATTGCGTCTTTTTGTACCTGATCAACGGGCATGGAAGGGTGAAGCACTTGATGGGCCACTTTTTCAGCAGTCATAAACCCGTGTTAATGATGAGAACGACGCGACTTGCGAGTTAAATGTCGAAAATGGATGAATCTTGAAGTTGCGCAAAGGTTAGTAAGAAGTCGATCAAAGGCTTGTTCTAGGGAGAGAATTGCGTCACCTACAGCTGGGGTTTGTTAAAGCCCCAAACATCCGCTGCAGGAGAAGTTTAGGTATGACCCATCGTATTCCACCAGATGATTGCAAGGATATGGCCGATCTGCGTGTGCAGATTGACCTGTTGGACCAAGAACTCGTCCAGATGCTGGCAGCGCGGGCTGGGTATATTGATCGTGCGATTGCCTTGAAAACTGACAATGGTTGGCCTGCACGTATTCCTGAGCGAGTCGAGGAAGTGGTCACCAATGTGCGTAATAACGCCGAAGCGACTGGGCTTGACCCTGATTTGATTGAACGCCTTTGGCGAGAATTGATCGATTGGTCGATTGCAAGAGAAGCGCGGGTTATCCGCGAAGATTAAGTGTTCCCCTGTTAGGGGCGCAATAAAAAGGAAGACAGCTGATGGCAGCGAACATCATTGATGGCAAAGCTTTTGCCGCAACGGTAAGAGAAAAAGTTGCAGGTCATGTGGCCCGTTTGAAAGCCGATAATGACATTACTCCCGGTCTTGCGGTTGTTTTAGTAGGGGAAGACCCTGCGTCACAGGTTTATGTTCGCTCTAAGGGGAAACAAACCGTCGAAGTTGGCATGAATTCGTTCGAGCACAAGCTGGATAGCGGCACATCAGAAGCAGACCTGTTGGCGTTGATTGACACATTAAACAACGATCCAGCTGTCCATGGTATTCTTGTTCAACTGCCACTGCCAAAACATTTGAACGAAGATCTGGTGATCAATTCGATTGCGCCTTCCAAAGACGTTGATGGGTTTCACATTTCTAATGTGGGTCTATTGGGCACAGGTCAGAAATCTATGGTGCCTTGCACTCCGCTGGGATGCTTGATGATGCTGCGGGACTATCACGGGTCGCTGTCAGGTATGAATGCTGTTGTTATTGGCCGTTCTAATATCGTTGGCAAGCCTATGGCGCAATTGTTGCTTGGCGACAGCTGCACTGTGACGATTGCGCATTCACGTACAAAGGATCTACCCGAAGTGGTTGGGCGTGCCGATATTGTTATTGCTGCGGTTGGTCGACCTGAAATGGTGCCGGGTGAGTGGATTAAAGAAGGCGCAACCGTGATTGACGTTGGCATCAATCGTATTGACGCACCGGAAAAAGGCGAAGGTAAAACGCGCCTCGTGGGCGATGTTGATTTCGCCAGTGCCGCCGGACGTGCCGGTGCGATTACGCCAGTTCCCGGCGGTGTTGGTCCAATGACGATCGCTTGTTTATTGGCAAACACCGTTACAGCGGCATGCCGTGCCAATGGCTTGGAAGAACCAGAAGGCCTTACAGCGTAAAGGTCAGCGCGTAAAAAGTAATTTCGAAAAGCGGCTTAAAGAGCCGCTTTTTTGTATTGTATCTTTTACATAATGCAGATCACTTCGTAATGAACTCGTCTTTGACGAACATATTATTCCACGCACGATCAACCAGTTCCGGAGACATCTGATTGGGGATGCCTTCGAATTCGCAGATAGCAATCATTTGATCGATCAAAAATACGGGCTGATAATTGGCGTAGATATTGCCAATTGTCGGGTATTTGTTTTTCAATAAATGTACCAAAGCACCTTCGTTTAACGGCACATTCTTTTTACGTGCCACAAGCGCAAAGATTTTGAGGAAGTTTTCCTGACTAGGCCCATCAATCTTGATCTTATAAAAAATCCGTCGCAGGGCTGCTTGGTCAAAGATTGCATTGGGATGAAAGTTGGTTGAAAAAATCACTAAGGTATCAAAAGGGACCTGAAACTTTTCACCTGATTGTAGCGCAAGAATATCGCGATTTTCTTCAAGTGGGACAATCCAGCGATTTATCAAGGCTTGCGGCGTTTCTGCCTGACGGCCAAGATCGTCGACGATAAAAATTCCACCTGTGGACTTCAATTGCAATGGCGCTTGGTACGTGCGGGCTGTTGGGTTGTAGACCAGATCCAGCATGTCGAGGGACAGTTCTCCACCGGTTACCACTGTCGGGCGCTCACAGCGCACATATCGTGTGTCAAAACCTTTGCGGCGGCGTAAAGCATTGGGGTCCTCGGGAGCTTCTGCGAGAGCCGTATGAACAATAGGGTCATACATTGTGATGACTTGCCCTGCGTACTCCAGCGCGCGCGGGACATAGATATGATCGCCCAATGCATCGCGGATACCATTTGATATGGATGATTTCCCGTTTCCGGGAGGCCCATACATCAGAATCGAACGTCCCGCACTGACGGCAGGCCCCAAATCATCGATCAGGCTGTCAGGTAACACCAGATGCCCCATCGCGTTGGTCAGCTGTTGGCGTGTCACTAGGATATTGCGGATTGATTGGCGTTCGACCTGCAGGCGGTAAACCTCTAGTGGAACCGGCATCGCACCGTAGTATTCAGATTGGCTCAGGGCATCCAACGCACGTGCCTTGCCAGCGTCTGTCAGTTGATACCCCATCTCGTTGCCCGCGTTTGCGTTCAGTGTACCTGTGGCCTCAATCAATTTTTGCTCGCGTGCCATATCAACCAGTTCTTGGGTGATCGAACTGGGTAGGCATAGGGCCTGAGCAATATCCGAGACCATATCAAGTGTTTTACGGAAAATCGTTTTGAGTAGGATATCCCGCATCATCACAATTGGCAGCCGCATCTCGGTAAGGCTACGAGGGGCGGGAGGGGCGATGACTGTTTGCGGTTGCATATTCATACTGCGTGCCTGTTATGATCCAAGCCTTGTTAAGGCGTTAGGCAACACATTATTCAGTACTATGGCACAATTGCGGTCGGAACAGGGGATAACTGGATCATTTACTGAGTTAACCGACAGAGCGACCTAAAACGGCGGCTAAAAGCAGGTAAATGACAAGGCTCCCGCCAAGGCAAAACCCCATGGGGAACTTTAGACCAACGTTCCAGCTTTTCCAATCTGGGGCCAGTTGGCGCAAAGGGGTGTATTTGGCCACCCTATGTGTGACGTAGCCGGCGAGTAAAGTCATAGCAAAGAGCATGGTCATCGTTGATAAATCAGCGATAGCAACAAAGGGTGCTGCGGCGCCAAAGAACTTTGCATCACCGGCGCCGACCACTCCGGCAGCATAAAAGAGAAAACCAAGCAGCACGCCAATAGGAAGATGCAGTAAATGCCAGCCATAGTCTGCCCATGTGGGCATGGCGACTAAGCCGATGATCACGTAAATCGCAGCCAATGTGTCCACCGTCCAATTCGGAATACGCATAGAACGCAGATCCGAATAGGCTACGACTGCACAGATCGGTAAAACAAAGGGTAGAAACCACAGGGCAGCCTGTGCGGGAAAGTGGATCACAGAGAGACCTCTTTAACCGCGCTCTAATGCAGTTAGGGCTTGGGTCGCGGCCTCAAAATGTTGCGGATGGGTCGAGATTGCTTCGCGCAGAAGGCCCTCGCCGATATTCACATCCCCTTGTTTGATCGCGGTCAAAGCCATGGTATGCAACAGCTGGGCGCGTTCAGTTTGCGTGACATGCATGACGGGAAGCGTGTAGTTTCGCTGGGCGCCGCGCGCCAAAACCAGATTATTCTTGGTTGTGAACAGGCTATTGTCTTGGCGTAGAGCCTCACCAAACAGGCGCTCAGCTTCGCTGTAATTGCCGCGTGTGAGCTGCGAAAAACCCCAATTGTTCATGACGCTGGAGGGGCGTGTGGTCAGACCAATTGCGGTTTCATAAAAGCTATCTGCCCGTGCCCAGTCCTTGCTGGAGTCGGCTATGATGGCTTCGAGGCGGTAACGCTCGTAAGTTTCATAGGTTGGTGGGATCGTATTAAGAGCCGCTTTGGCGCCATCCCAGTCATTGGTGCGAACCAATGAATTTGCATAGTTGATCTTGTCTTCGTTGGTTGCATCTACATTGAGTGCAACCTTTTGCCATGCGGGTTTGGCTTCGATCCAACGCTTTGCGCGTGTCATCGACAGGGCGAGGCTGCGCTGGAGGTCAATCCGATCGGGGTTTTCATCAAGAGCACGTTGGAAATATCGGACGGCTTCATTGGGGTCGGTGCTATTGAGGATGACGTCGTTGAGGTTACTTTCGTCGACGACATTAATGTCCTGAAGCGCCCGCTCAACATTATCGTCCTGCCGTGCTCCGCAAGCCGAAAGGCCAAATGCTGTCAAAAGGCTTGCGGACATCAGAAATATATGGCGCATTTTTGCGTCCCTTTTACTCTACTACTGCCTCATGGTGTCTGTTGGATACGGTAAACTCCGCCCCCGTATTGCACCAATTTATAATCACTGCTTGTGGCTGCAGTATGCGTGGGATTGTCAAGTTTTGCGAGTGCCAGGCGAAGATTATCCCGAATTGCGTCACTTTCGCCATTATCCAACGCAAAGGCACGGCGTAAAATCTGTTCGGCTTCGGCGGTTTTTCCGCGTTCCAGCAGAACAACTCCCAAGTTATTGAGGGCTTCGGGCCAATCGGGGTCAATTTTAACGGCACGGCGGAGCAAATCTTCGGCTTGCCCCAAACGGCCTAGACCAAGATTGGCACTGCCCAAAGAGGAATAAACTTCGGCGGTGGGACCTTCTTCGAGATGTGCGCGTGAAAATGCATCCAAGGCGAGATCATATTCACCGGCCGCCATCAAACGGTGACCGACCTCAAGCCCGCTAACAGATTTGCCGCGTTTGCTGATGCCGGGTGCAAAGGGGCTGTCGTAATTTCGCAAACTGGGCCCCAACCCAACGCCCGTGTTTAAATCACAAGCCGCCACCAGTGTTATCACACTCGCAGCGGCAAAATATTTCAAACAAAGGGACCAAACGGTATGTCCCTGAAACTTCATATGTGTTTGCCTTGTTCAGCCTAACATTACTTGCCCAAGTTACCAATTGCCTGCATCGACGGGCCGATCAAAATGATCAACAACGGCGGAACCGTTAAGGTCATTGTGGCAAGCGTCATTTTGGTTGGCAACTTATTTGCAGCTTCTTCTGCGCGCATAACACGTTTGTCACGCATCTCAGAAGCATAAACACGTAAAGCTTCGGCGATAGAAGTACCAAAAGTGGCCGATTGGATCATAACGGTTACAAAGGATGACACATCCTGCACGCCGCAACGAACACCCATATCGCGTAGAACCCTGTCTTTATCTTTACCGGCTTTCACTTCAAAAGCTACGATTTCAAATTCTTCGGCAAGTTCCTTGTAGGATGTCTTAAGTTCGCTTGAAACCCGAACGATTGCTTGATCTAGGGATTGTCCGGCTTCGACGCAAACCAACATCATATCTAAGGCATCGGGAAAGGCGCGAGTGATTGCTTCTTTACGTTCGGCGCTGCGGCGGGTGATCCAATATCTGGGTAGCAGGTATCCGACGCCGGCGGGACCCAAAATACGGATTGCCATCTGTTGCGTATCGTATTGGATATCTGCGTTTAGGACAAAAATATAGGCCAGCCCTAGGGCCATGCCTACTATGGCGAGAACGAATTGTAAAAAGTGAAACATCCGAACCGCATCACGTGAACGATACCCGGCACGTTGCAGCTTTAACTCCATCGCAGAGAGTTCGTCTTCGTTTTGAGGCTCTAAGAAATTTGCGAATTTTTGCAGCTGCTCGTTTCGATCTGCTTGGCGTAACCGCTCTTTGCGTGCTGGCGCTTTGTTGGCCTCTTTGATTTCACGTTGAAGGCGTTTCATCGGGTCTTCTTGTTTGTTCAAAAACAGAGGAAGGGTGGCAATAATCAAAACAAGCCCCAGTAATCCGACGGCCAGCAGCGGGCCAAGGTCACCAAATTGCGTAACCAGAAAATCTTGAAGTGTCGTTAGCATTTGGAAGCTCCGGCGAGGTTAGGAGACGGCTTAAACTTGGATATTGGTAAGGCTGCGCATCACAACAAGGTTTGCTGTCAACATGCCACCAACCAAGAAGCAGGCAGGAATAAACCAAGGATGATCAATCACAGTGTCATAGTAGTTGGGATCGTTCACAAGCGTTGCACCCAAACACAAAAGGGGAAAGGCAGAGAGGAACTTACCCGACCACTGTGCCTCGGCAGTGATGGCTTTAACGCGACGAAAGAGGCGAAATCGAGAACGGATTACTTTTGCTAGGCCAGCTAAAACTTCGGCGAGGTTCCCGCCGGATTGCTGTTGGATTGTGACTGCAACAGCCAGAAAACGTAAATCCTGCAATTCGAGCCGATCGGCCATTTCTTGTAAGGCTTCACCTACATCACGTCCATACGCACATTCGTCCGAAATAATACCAAATTCGGTGGCAAGGGGATCTTGTACTTCTTTAGCAACGATCCCAACTGCCGAAACAAAGGGATGCCCGACACGCAATGAACGCACCATAAGTTCCACCCCGTCGGGCAGTTGCTCTTCCAGCATCGAAATGCGTTTTTTGGCCTTGTGATTGACCCAAATAAAGACGCCACCGACCCCAATCACGATCGAACCCAAAACACGCAGGGGGAGGTCGGTTTGTGTTGCGACACTCAATATTACAAAAGCCAACCCAGCAAGAGCAGCCATGATCAGCATCAGTTGCACTGGAGTAAAGGCAATCGCGGCCTTCTGCGCCTTAGACGCAAGGAGTGAATAGAGCGGGATGGATTGAGATTTAAGGTGCTGCCCCATTTCTTTGCGCAGCTGGTCCAGAACCTGCTCGCGTTGCGCACCTTTTTGCAGCATCTCTAGGCGACGATTGACGCGATTGTTGAGGCTAATGGATTTGCCAAACGCCACCAGATAAATGCCTTCAACCAAAGCGATGACGCCGACGAAAATCAGACCGTAGATAAGAGGTTCGATACCAATATTCATCGGTGCGTCTCCATCACTGTGGGCTCATAAATCGATGCGGGGAGGTCATAGCCCCATAGGCGAAAGCGTTCGGCGAAATTACTGCGAACGCCTGTTGCCGTAAAATGGCCAATGATTTTGTTATCCGGGGTCAAACCGATACGTTGGAAACGGAAGAGTTCCTGCATGGAGATCACATCGCCTTCCATTCCTGTGATTTCGGTAATTGAGGTCATACGGCGTGAGCCATCTTGTAAACGTGAGACTTGAACCAGCAAATTCACCGCTGACGATATCTGACTGCGTACCGCTTTTAGCGGCATCTCGATACCTGCCATAGCAATCATATTTTCCAGTCGCGAAATGCCGTCGCGGGCTGAGTTGGCGTGGATTGTGGTCATGGATCCGTCGTGACCCGTGTTCATGGCTTGCAGCATGTCGATCACTTCTTCGCCGCGTGTCTCGCCCACGATGATGCGGTCAGGGCGCATCCGAAGGGCGTTTCTTAAGCAATCTCTGGGGGTCACTTCGCCTCTGCCCTCAACATTAGCAGGGCGACTTTCCATACGTCCGACATGGGTCTGCTGCAGCTGGAGCTCGGCGGTATCTTCGATGGTCAAAATACGTTCGGCATTGTCGATGAAGGAAGACAGCGCATTGAGTGTTGTCGTTTTACCGGAACCTGTCCCGCCTGAAACGATTACGTTTAGGCGGGTCGAAACGGCGGCTTGTAGGTATGCAGCCATCTCTTCGGTAAACGCACCAAAGTTCACAAGATCATCAATGCCCAATTTGTCTTTTTTGAATTTGCGGATCGACACAAGCGAGCCATCTACTGCAATCGGTGGAACCATTGCATTAAATCGCGAGCCATCGGCGAGGCGGGCGTCAACATAGGGATTGCTTTCGTCGACGCGACGCCCGACAGCTGAAACAATTTTGTCGATTATCCGCATCAGGTGACGTTCATCTTTGAATGTCACGTCACTCAGTTCCAGTTTACCGTCACGCTCTATGAAAATCTGCTGAGGCCCGTTGACCAGAATATCATTGACGGTCTCGTCTTTTAACAAGGTCTCGAGCGGGCCAAGACCTGTGACTTCGTCATAGAGTTCTTTATTAAGTTGCTGACGGTCTTCGCGATTTAGAACAACGTTTTTCTCGTGTAGAAGTTCGGTGCTAATGGCGCTGATTTCGGCTCGCAGTTCTGCTTCAGTGGCCGTTTCCAACGCAGCAAGGTTTAGGTTTTCCAAAAGCTCTTTGTGCAGATCTATTTTGATCTGGCTCATACGTTCTTTGCGTTTACGCTCGCGATCATCCGGTGCTGCGGTGGCATTGCTGCGCTGGGTTGGTCTGCGTAAAATGGACTTGACGGGTGCAGCGGCATCAGGGATTGGCACAGCTTTGGTGACCGGCTGTTCTGGTTTTTTCTTATATTTTGAAAACACTGTCATTCTCCCAGAGGGCTTATCCGATTGCAAAGAACTGCCGGATCGACGTTAGGCTGTATCCATTTTACTGTTGCTCAAGTCATGTAGACTGCGGGCCAGTTTCGTAATTTCTTTGCGCAATGGATTTTTAGGCGCAGATAATGCCAAAGGCTGGCCGTGATCACAGGATTGCAATACGGGCTTTCCGCCATCGGGCAACTGGATATCAATCGAAATTTCGAGGCTTTCCGCCATACGTTTGAGACGGCTTCTGCCGTTGAGATCTGTTAACTTCGGGGCCCGATTGAGTATAAACCTTAGTTTTTCAAAGGGCAGGTCTTCTGATTGCATTGCCCGTTTCAGCCGCAGTGTGTTTTGTGCAGAGCGCATATCAAGTTCGAGACTCGCAAAGTACACATGCGCAATGTTTAAAACAGTTTCAGTCCACTGGACTAAAGTGTGAGGCAAGTCGATGATGACGAAATCAAAATGACTGCGTGCCATCTCAACCACGCGTAAAATGTCTTCGGGTGTGATAAACTCGAGTGGAACCATATCACTGGGTGCCGTGAGAACTTGTAGTTTCTCCTGAAATGTCACCAATGATTGGCCAAAGATGTCGTCATCCATCATTTCGGTTTCACTTAACATTTCCATCACCGCGTCCCGCCGCGGCAGATCAAGGTAAGTGGCAACGGACCCATGTTGGAGGTCCAGGTCAATGAGGCATACACTGGGATTTGTATCATCGGACATCGCGGCCAATTCCCAAGCGAGATTGACGGCAAATGTGGTCGAACCGGATCCTCCCGACATGCCATGAGACACAATCACGGCGCCTTCACGCTTGCTGTCAGAGCTCAGTGTTGGCCCGCTTGGCTTGGCGTTGGTGAGGGCGGTTTCGGGTGATTTTAGCCGCTCAATTGCTGTTGCTAGTTCGTTCTCTGGAAGAGGGTAGGGGACAAATTCACTTGCACCTTGCCGCAGCAGTTTATGTAAGGACGCAGGGGTTACGTCTTCGGCGACGAGGATGACTTTTATGTATCGAGACTTGGCTTGCGTGATAATTTCGATCAACAGCGGCAAGTTATTTTCGTCTTCGCTGTCGATTGCGAGCGCTACAAATTCCAAACCTTCGGCATCGGGTTGATAAAAGAATGCCAATGCTTCGTTAAAGTTTAGGTCACCCCAGGATTCGCCCATCACAGTTTCCATATCTTCGATCAGTAGATCGAAATTATGTATGTCACGACTGATGGTGCATGCCGCTATTAGTGCATTCTCGGGGGTCTCAGCTGTGCCGCTCATTTTAACCAGTCCTCAAAAACCTTTGCTTGAGCTGTTATCGCCCTAAGCACACGGTGTATTCGCTCTTAAAGAGGTCACATCGCCTGTGAGGTAAGGTATTGTATGTAAACGCGGCGAGATTTGGGCCAAAAAGCCCCAATTCTAGGGAATATTAAGAGAAGCTAATATTTTGTAAATAAACGATAGGACAAGGAAAACTGCACAGACCTTAATGGTCTGCATCAATCTGAGCCAGATTTTGTCAGGGATTGCACTGTTACAAATCTTTATTCGGACAAAGAAGAGCTTTCGATGGCGCCTTCATATTGCAAAGTGCTCGCGACGACAGCGCTTTGGACATAATCACGATAGATGATCTGGCCATAACGTCCATCCAGTTCATTCACGCGCCCTTGGACAAAACCACTGACCTGTGTGACCGTGCGACGGTTACGACGTTCACGCCCATCCGTCACAATTAATGGCTGTGTTTCACCAAATGAGGCGACAGCCTCGAGGCGGCTTCTGGAAATTCCATGAGACACAAGGTAGTTAACTGCCGTGCGTGCCCGGCGTAATCCCAAACGTTTGTTATAACTTGCACTCCCGACAGCATCGGTGTGGCCATAAACTCTAAAACGCACCTCGGGGAATTGTTTAATCCATTTGGCTTGTTCATCCAACACTACACGCGCAGCAGCATCTAGGCGTGCATCATCAAAATCAAAATTGATGGTGTTTGGAACTTCATCGGCGAACCGTGTCGCCAACTGCTCTGTGACATTGATCTGTCCCGTGAGGACTGCGCTGTTATGTGCAGTCGCTGAACCAAATTGGGATTCATCAAGAGGATTACCTGCCTCCTGATACGCGCAGGCGCCTGTTGTCAGAGCCAAACCGAAAAGAGCTATGTGTTTCAGCATATGAGTCGCCTGCGATTGTGAGTTACTTTAGTCTAGAACGTAGCCGTAAGAGCCGTCAAAATCTTGTCGGGCCACCTCGCCAACCGCCCCGCTGCGGGCGCGTTCGGTTCTACCGAACAAGAACAAGTCACGTTCACTGGGGGGCTTAATCCGGTCGGTCGGCAAAGAGAAGGCCTCACCACGTGTTGGGGTAACCAGATGTGCCGATACGATAATTACGAGCTCAGTTTGGTTGCGTTCATACTCTGAACTGCGAAACAAAGCACCCAAAACAGGAATGTCGCCCAACCATGGAACCTGCGATGCGTTGTCGAGGAAGTCGTCCTCAATTAACCCAGCAATTGCAAAACTTTCGCCGTCGCGCATTTCAACTGTGGTAGAAGTCGATCGCTTTGAAAAGGCGTTAATGCTAAATCCGTCGGTGGTAATCGAATTGGCCGTATCAATCGCTGAAACCGCAGCCTCCAATTCCAAATTGATCAAATCCCCATCGACAACCCGCGGGACAAAATCCAATTCAATACCAAAAGGTTTGAATTCGACCGTTGTTACACCGTCTTCTTGTGCGACTGGTACAGGGTATTCACCACCGGCGAGAAAGGAAGCCTCTTGCCCTGAGAGGGCCGAGAGGTTTGGCTCAGCCAAAGTTCGTACCAAACCTTTGGTTTCTAATGCCTCGAGCAAGACACCAAATTCTACGGCGCCTGCATCAATGCCAAAAAAGGCCGCACCGGCAGTTCCATCTGATGTTGTAATTGCTGGATTGGCGAGGCCATTGTTACCGGATAGCCATGTGCCGCTTTCGCCAAATGAATTTCCGCTTGAGAAGGCTATGGAGGAGCTTAGAGATTTGGATACAGATCGGCTCATCTCAGCAAAGCGCACTTTGAGCATAACCTGTTGTACACCACCCACCGTCATCAGGTTACTTACCCGATCGGGCGCGTAACGGTCCGCAAGATCCAATGCACGCTGTAGGCGGGCAACAGAGGAAACGGTCCCAGAGAGCACGATCCCATCATTTGCTGTGCGGACTTCGATCTTTTCGTTGGGCAGGATTTGCCCTAGGCGTTCTTTGAACTCTGAGACATCTGCCGCGACACGCACATCAACATTGGTGATCAGGCGACCTGATCCGTCCAATAACGTCAACGTAGTGAGCCCGGGAGATTTGCCCAGAACATATATCGACCGATCTGATAGCGAAGAAATATCGGCTATTCCTGGGTTGGCGATGCTTAATTCTGAAAATGCAGAGTCAGATTCAACAACAATGGCCCGATTCATAGGGACATTTAGAACCGAATTCGTTCCCTTTTTAACAACACGCACGCCTTGGGCTGAACTTGCCGTAGGGGCCGTCGTTGCATAGGATAATGTCAGCCCTAAAAGAGCTGTTGTCAAAAAACGTCGCACTGACATGTGACCTGCCTTTCCGATCACGCCTCAAGATTTGGGATCTTATGCCCCTATTGCCAGTGAAGCTGCGATAGTTTTACATTTATTGCAAGTTCCAAAGGCAGATTGAGGTAAGCTGGGAAGGTGCGTTTGTAAAATAGTCACAGACTAGATGCACATTTTTCTAAGGGCTATCCTAGATGAATACTTGTGCACCGCTACAAGTGAACCACTGTAGAGCGGTGCGATCAGTCACTGCAGCGAATTGGAATATCAACAACTTCGGCGCCGCGACGTGTTCGGATCGTACAGACACGTTTCTTTTCGACAGGGGCTGCAGGCTCAATATCACCTAAGCCAAGCAGCTTACGCTGATCAACATCGGCAACCGTCGCAATTGTATCATCTGCGGCACCAACTAGGGATAAGGTGAGTTTGCCCGTACTTTGTCCCTGAGCAAGGATCGCAACTTGATCTGGTTTGGCTGTGACGGTCACAGTCCGGGCGATGACGGCCTTGTTTACATCTGATCCAGAGATTTGGTCGACGGCGATCAGCTCAACCCCGGATTGGATAAGGCGAGTAATCTCTCCTTTGCGGCGGTCTTTGTTGTCGAAAACTTGACCTGTCCAGTATACATCGACACGATCGCCCGGGCGCAGGAAGCCAGAGACACCAGTGGCAACATCAACACGGATAGCAAAGGCGCGCATGCCGCGTTCAAGGCGTGATGTGATGCCGGCGTCTTCACCAGGTTTGGTTACTTTGACAGCCATTAAGGCTTCGCTCTTTTCGATGGTTCGTAGCACATAACGCGCATCGCCAGCGTTATCGGACACAAACAGTGTGTCTATGTCAGTGAATGCGCCCTTTGGAAGCGCAGCCTTAGGCCAAGCAACCATTGTGACATCTTCACGTTTCAATTTTTCACCGTAGGACAGTTGTTTTGTTGCAACCGCGACATCTATTGTTGCAATGTTGTTACGCCCTTTGGCACGTTCTGCAGCAAGCGCAGCCTGATGTGCTTGGATATAGTTTTTGGCCATCAAAACGGCACCGCCTGCGAGTGCAACTCCGATGATTAAAACAAGGCTGAATACCGCACGCATGCGCATTCCTTTCTTCACTCATTTATGAGTGCCTTATGCCGCTCTGCAGTCTGCGAGAGGGTCACGATGTCACAACCTAAATCCGGTGCGCATGTCGTTTTGTCGTATAACGCCACGCTGCAAACCTAGAAGGCCCAGGTTGACATAAAGTTAGAGATATTATCAGCCAAGCTTACCCCACCTTCTTGCATAAGCGAGGCAATAAGGGTGACGAACACAACGATGAGCGCCGTCATGACCACCCATTCCGCTGAAATAGCACCAGATTCCTGCGTCCTAAAAAGCTTGAGTTTTCGCATAACTAGGCCTCGTGACTACATAGGAATAAAAAGCCTCGCATTACGGCTAACAGTGGAACTTTTATAGGTTCAATGTCAGGTAAGACGTCCAAGGTGAAATTTTTTGAGGATCCCCGCACTGATATAAATTGCGGGGATCGGATATCTACAAACTGCTTAGGTCAACTGATCTAAGTTAGGTTGTTGGTTCTGCTGGGTCTGCTGGTTCTGCGGCACCTTCACCGGCTGGGTTGAGGCCTTCAAGGAATGTGCCTGTGCTCTCGGTGAGGTTTGTCGCACCAGTTTCAATAGACGTGTAGACGACGCCTGCAAGAACAACAACGGCTGCGGTTAGGACAACCCAGTCAACAGTCACAGCACCGGAGTCGTCTTTACGGAAATTTTTCAAAAATTTGATCATGGTTCGTCCCTCCTAAGGATCAGTCGTATTCCATTCAGCAAGGGCTTTGAGTGTTCGGCTCTCTCAACTGCGCGACACGCCTTGCCTTGGATGCCGATATTTTGACGGTGGACCGTGGCATGAATTGGGCTGAAATCGGAAAAATGGTCTAGAATATTAAAAAAATGATAACGTGATTGTAAGCTATTGTATTTGTGAAATTAATATTTTCTTTGTGCTGGGGTAGCTTTTAAATTTACGTTCAATAACGTCTAAAATGAGGCGAATATGACAGATTTTGGTATGATATCTGGGACGAGACCTCGCGCGGGCCAGCTGAAATATGTTTAACGTCTGCTGTATGAAGTGAAGTGTTATAGGAAGGTCTTCAAATCGATGCGTCAGGTTGAAAAGAGGATGCTTAGCTTTGTTATCTATGCGTTGATTGGTCTCACCATGGTATCATACGCAGATGTATCCCTTGCACAAGAGGATCGGAACCAGGTGCAAGATGCGCCGGTGCACAGTGCACCCTCGCATAGTTTTCCCAGTTTTCAAGCAAAGCGGATTAAACCACCTGAACCGGGGCGCAAGAAGTTGATCACGATTCAGATTGACCCAGAGCAAGCGTCCGAGCCGACGCCGAGTGACATTACTCGCGAGCAGACTACGCCCGTCGTGCAGACACGTTATCCATGGTTTTGGGAGATGTTTTCCCCGTCTTTAGCCGAGGCCAGCCCAGGGCGTTTGGAAGATGCGCTACACGAAGTGACACGGCGCGCTGACATTGACGCGCCGCGATTGCAAGTGTTTCAGGATATCGTAAAAGCGCATGGGATTGATATCCTGAAGGCCACGATAGGAGCCAATGTCTCTCCGGCATTGGTTCTTGCTGTGATTTCGGTTGAGTCTTCAGGCCACGTGGATGCCGTCAGTACGGCGGGTGCTTTGGGTCTTATGCAATTGATGCCGGATACTGCTGCACGTTTTGGTGTTACAGACCCATTTGTTCCGGAACAAAATATTGCAGGGGGTGTTGCCCTATTGGACGTGTTGATACGACAATATGAGGCAGATCCGATTTTGGTGCTTGCGGCATATAATGCGGGTGCTGGGTCGGTTCGGGATCATGACGGTGTTCCACCATTTCCAGAAACCCGTAACTACGTCCCTAAGGTACTCGCTGCGTATCAGGTGGCTCAAGGTCTCTGCCAGACGCCACCGATATTGATTTCTGATGGCTGTGTTTTTCAGAGCTTGAAGTAAAGGCGCGGGTTGGAGAAGGTCACGCAACAGGCCAGCCGAAACGATAATGCGATCCGGCTGGGGTGTTTTTGGTTTAATCTACAAGTGTAGCTTCTGTGGCAGCTCTGAGCGTTTGCTCATCCACTCCATCGGCGAGTTCAACAATCTTGAGACCGCCATCAACCACATCTAGAACGCCAAGGTTTGTAATAATCCGATCAACGACGGACTGACCGGTCAATGGCAGAGTGCAAGATTTCAGAATTTTAGAGTCGCCGTGTTTGTTTGTATGATCCATAACCACAACAACACGGCCGACACCTGCAACCAGATCCATCGCGCCGCCCATGCCCTTGATCAACTTTCCCGGGATCATCCAATTGGCAAGGTCACCGTTTTGCGCAACTTCCATTGCACCCAAGATAGCCATGGCGATTTTGCCGCCGCGGATCATAGCAAAGGATTGGGCTGAGTCAAAATATGCAGTTTGCGGAAGCTCAGTGATAGTTTGCTTGCCTGCATTAATCAGGTCAGCGTCTTCTTCACCCTCAAATGGAAAGGGGCCCATCCCCAGCATCCCGTTTTCAGATTGAAGTGTAACCTCGATCCCTTCGGGAATATGGTTAGACACCAGTGTTGGAATGCCAATACCAAGATTTACATACCATCCGTCTTGTAATTCCTGTGCTGCGCGTGCCGCCATTTGGTCGCGGTTCCAGCCTATTACGTCAGCCATTATGCCTCTCCCTTTGCGCGTACTGTGCGTTGCTCGATGCGTTTTTCGTGATCGCCCTGAACAATGCGGTGTACGTAGATGCCAGGCAGATGGATCGTATCCGGATCGAGCGAACCGGTTGGGACAATTTCCTCGACTTCGGCGATGCAAATTTTGCCGCAGGTCGCTGCCGGCGCGTTAAAGTTGCGCGCGGTTTTGCGAAATACCAAGTTCCCAGTTTCGTCAGCTTTCCAAGCTTTAACAATGGCCAGATCGGCAAAGATGCCTTCTTCCATTATATATGTCTCGGGTTTGTTTTCCGGGCCTGTCGGGAAATCTTTGTGTTCTTTGCCCTCTGCGATGACGGTGCCCACGCCGGTTTTGGTGTAAAATCCGGGTATTCCTGCGCCACCTGCACGCATACGTTCGGCTAAGGTGCCTTGAGGATTGAATTCAAGCTCCAATTCACCAGACAGATACTGTCGCATGAACTCGGCGTTTTCGCCGACGTAGGACGAGATCATCTTTTTCACTTGCCGTGTTTGCAGGAGAATGCCGATGCCAAAGTCATCCACGCCCGCATTGTTGGACGCAAATGTAAGATCCTTGGTGCCCGCATCTTTGATCGCCTGAAGTAAAAGTTCGGGGATGCCACAAAGCCCAAAGCCACCTGCGGCAATCAACATACCATCCTGCAACAGCCCGTCCAATGCCTCGGCGGCTGAGCCATAAATTTTCTTCATCGAAATCTCCCATTGCAAACGCTTGAAACAGAGTCTCGCTGTTTGAGGACAACAGAGTCAATAACATGTATTGTATTGCGTATTCTTACGGAGGTCATTTGGTTCGGGAGAACCACTGTATTATATGGTTTTTGTCTGGATCGCAGGGCTTTGCTCTCGACTCACGGGATATTCGCAAAATAAGAGTTAGAAACTTTCAGGAGCCAATCAGCTATGGGACGCCGCAATCGGTGATCTAGGTGTTTTGGAGGGGGGGTAGAGCAGCGGCCAACGCAGGCGTCGTTTGTTTTCAAACTGCCCGGTAATATTGGGAATTTTTCTATAATTTAATAGACCAACGGAGCCGGTCTTATTCGTCGTACAGAGCACTATTTTATCGGAAGAAAACTTTAATGCCCTGAACCGGATATTCTATCGAACATGCGGCAGACCAGTGGCATCCCGTAGGGGAATCGAACCCCTCTTTTCAGGTTGAAAACCTGACGTCCTAACCGATAGACGAACGGGACGCTCTTGGCGTGAGGGGGTTCTAGGGGGTTCAGTATGTTGGTGCAAGGGCAAAAAACAGTTAATTTCACTTTTCTTTGCGACAACGTCCATCAATGAAATTTTGAAAGACTTACAGCACCGTGAACTGCGCGCTCTAGCGTGATTTTTGAAGAGCTAGAGCGCGCATAATCATATTATCACGAGCCTATGCTACGGATGCAAATGATTCATCACCATGTGCACTGGGCTGTGAGGCCTCCTGAGGGATAGCAAATTTGTGCGAACTTTTTTCCAGTTCTCGCGTCTCGTCACGCAAGCGCTGTGTCGAGGCTGCAGATTCTTCAAACATAGCGGCATTTTGTTGTGTGACTTGATCCAATTGATTTGCTGCGGTGGAAATTTCACTGATGCCCAATGACTGTTGTTTGGTCGCTGATGCCATCTGGCGAACGATCTCTTCAATTTCTGAGACGTTATTCGTAATTGTGGACAGTGCTTCACCTGAATTCGTCGCCATAGAGACACCAACTTCGACTTGTTTCGAAGCTTCGGCAATCAGAACTGCGATATCCTGGGCTGCATCCGAAGATTTTGCTGCGAGCGCGCGAACCTCTGATGCGACAACTGCAAAGCCGCGTCCGGCTTCACCAGCGCGCGCGGCCTCGACACCTGCATTCAGGGCTAATAGGTTGGTTTGGAAAGATATATCATCAATCATCGCTGTAATATTTGAGATTTTCTGAGAGCTTTCGGCAATATCCTGCATCGCTTTGATGGTTTGAGCGACAATTTCGCTTCCGTGTTGTGATTGGTCACGAGTTTGGCTTACTTTAGCTGCCGCGTTGTCTGCTTCTTTTGTTGAGGTATTCAAAGATGTCGACAATTCCTGTAACGCCGCGGTTGTCTGCTCTAGGGAGGCGGCTTGAGTTTCTGTACGTATACCCAATTCTTCAGAGGATTTATCCAAGGCATGGGCTTCGTTGTTGATCGAACTAACAGAGCTTACGATTTCACTCAGCAATGTGGCCATGCGGTCAACGGCTGCATTATAGTCGTGACGTAAGGGCTCAAATTCTTCTGAGAATTTCGTGTCAATTTGAGCATTCAGATCACCGGATGACAGTTTCCCAAGGTTTTCCGAGAGTTTGGATACGACAACCGCGCGTTCTTGCGCATGTGCACGTTCTTCTGTTTCAAGTTCTTCTTGGCGGATAAGTGAGCCCCGGAACACGTCAAGGGTACGCGCCATATCGCCCACCTCTGATTTGCTTTTCGTGGAAGGGATTGGCGTGTTGGTGTCGCCATTTGCCAGACCTTCCATGCGATTTTTTAATCCACTGAGAGGTTTCGTGACAGAGCGTGCCAACAAGGATGACATACACGTCAACGCGCCAAGGGATACGATAAGAACAGCAATAAGAACATTACGTAGCTTTGCGATGTCTGCATTGATATCGATGAAATACGCACCCGTACACAGGACCCAACCCCAAGGTTCAAAGAGTTTAACATAGGTCATTTTGGCGTGCTCGCCCTCAAGCCCTGGGGCGGTCGCGGGGTATTCAACCTTTCCTTCGCCTTGAGCTTTGGCAAGCTCGACCATTTCCCGGCTAAGAAAGCGGCCTGTGGCCTTGTGTTGGGTATCCATTGCATAAGAACCGGCAAGGTCATGTTTGACACCATGCATCAGTTCGTAACCTTCGAGGCTGTACACAAAGTAATACCCGTTTTCATTATATCTTGTGTACTTAATGAGGTCGATCGCCGTCGCTTGCGCTTCTTGGAGGGTTAATTCTCCCGCGTCTACTTTATCCTGAAGGCTTTGAAAGTAACTGAGATTGTTTGTCAGCAGTTCTTTCAATTTGGTTTCACGCTGTGCGTAGGCGCTTTGGGTTGCCTGATTCAGGAAGAAAAGCGTCAGGCCGGATGTGATCATTAAGGACAAAGCGACAATGGCAAAAATACGCGCCGGTACTCTATGTATAAATTGCATTTGGATATCCCATAAAAGCAGTCACCGCCAATTAGGAAGTGAATTTGAAGGCTATTTGGTATACCATTTAGATCGTGCAGCATAAATATTACGTAAATATCAAGCTGCGAACGCGCTTTGATTGGTCAAAGTCAATAAAATTTGAGGAAATTAACGTTTAAGTACTTCGAATTCCAAAGTATGTAAGCTTTGCGAATTCAGCTAACTTAGTAGTCTTATCAGATGCTTAAATGGCATCCCGTAGGGGAATCGAACCCCTCTTTTCAGGTTGAAAACCTGACGTCCTAACCGATAGACGAACGGGACACTCTGTGCGTGAAGCGGGTTCTAAGAGTTTCGTTGTATAATCGCAAGAGAAAAAATGGTGGGAGAGGGAAAATATTTAGGCCTCGGCAGCATCTTCTAGGCGTAATTGAGCAGTTTGTCGGCCACCCCAGGTGTTAACCTCTAAGCGACCCGCAACATGAAAGCGCGCGCCGCCGTGGTCCAGCATGCGCTGACCAAGGGGGGTATCGAATGCGCCAAAACAGATGGCGTCGATATTAGCTCCGAGCCCGTCTGTCAGAGAGACCTTTAGATGAGTTTCCCCGACACGTTTTGCAAATCGCACGGCGAGGTCAGGAAAACTGTATCGCGGGGCAGGCGCCCCAGCGCCAAATGGGCCCGCACGCTCGATTTGTTCGATTAAATCCACAGATGCGGCGCCGGGCATTAACATGCCATCAAGTTTCAAATCTGAAGGACCAAGATCGCCAGCCCCTTGTTTTTCGAGCAAATCAGAGAGGCGCGCCATTGCCATGTCTAGCTTATCTCGTGCAACTGTCAGGCCGGCCGCCATTTTGTGTCCGCCACCTTTGAGTAGGGCGCCATCTGCCGCGCAGCGTTGAATGGCTGCCCCAAGGTCAATGCCGGAGACTGAACGCCCCGATCCTTTGCCTTCATCACCGTCAAGACCGATCACCACGGCAGGGCGGCCTGTTGCTTCTTTGAGGCGAGAGGCGACGATACCAACCACACCGGGGTGCCAGCCTTCGCCTGCAGCCCAGACCAAGGGAGCATCAAAACCACGTTCTTCGGCTTGTTCCAATGCTGCCGCACGTACGGCGTTTTCTATGTCACGTCGTTCGGTGTTGAGCTGATCAAGGCGTTCGGCCAAAGCCTGTGCTTCATGCGGATTCGTGGTTGTCAAAAGGCGTGCGCCAAGGTCTGCTTTGCCAATGCGCCCACCGGCATTGATCCGCGGCCCAAGCAGAAAGCCTAGATGGTAGGTTGAGGGAGAGGCATCCATCCGGCTGATATCGGATAAAGCGACGAGGCCAATACGTTGGCGCCTTGCCATCACTTTGAGGCCTTGTCGCACCAAGGCACGGTTGGCGCCAATAAGTGGAGCCACGTCGGCCACGGTGGCCAATGCGACGAGGTCGAGTAAAGCCATCAGATCCGGGCCAGTGCCGAGACCCTTTTCACGGGCTTGCCTGCGTGTCTCAACAAGCATGAGGAACACAACACCAGCGGCGCAGAAATACCCCAGTTCGCCGTCTTCATCTTGACGGTTTGGGTTCACGACGGCGACACATTCGGGCAGGGTTTCGCCGCCGAGGTGGTGATCCAGAACGACGACATCCGCACCCTGGGCCGCTGCGATTGGACCATGAGACAGGGTCCCGCAGTCGACGCAGATAATCAAATCATGATCCCGCGCCAATCCAGACATAGCCGCATCATTTGGGCCATAACCTTCGTCTATACGATCAGGGATATACAGTGTTGCCTCTTGGCCAACCTCTTGAAGGTAGACCATTAACAGTGCTGCCGAGGAGCCACCGTCAACATCATAGTCGGCAAATATTGCGATGCGTTGACGTTTTTCAACCGCTTCGAGAAATCGTGCGGCGGCGATTTCCATGTCTTTCATTTTACGTGGATCAGGAAGAAGCTCTTTGAGCTGCGGATTTAAAAAACCGGTGGCTTCATGCGCTGGAACGTTACGACGTGCGAGAACCTGACAGACAGCAGGAGGAAGGTCAGTGGTTTGGGCAATATGTTCACTTGCGCGATCCAAATCGAGGCTTGGACCAACCCATCGCCGCCCCGTCAGAGAGGTCTCAACGCCAAGAAAGCTCATATCTTTGCTCCAACAGAAAAGGCCGGATCTTATGATCCGACCTGGGCTGTTTTACGCGGGCTTTTCAAGAACCGCAATTCCTCCTTATGAGGACAGTGGTGTACGGTAAGACATGCGACGTACGGAACCAGTTTTGGATCGCATCAACAATGTGGTGGTTTCAATCCAGCCGGGCTCGCGCTTGACGGCAGGGAGCAGAGTTCCGCCTGTCACGCCGGTTGCGGCAAAGATAACGTCCTGCGTGACCAGTTCATCACGGGTGTAAATCCGGTCGAGGTCGGTGATACCCGCTTTGGCAGCACGGGCTTTTTCGTCGTCGTTACGGAACAACAGACGGCAAAAGATCTGGCCACCCATACACTTTAAAGCCGCCGCAGCAAGGACGCCTTCGGGCGCTCCACCGGATCCCATATACATGTCGATACCTGTGATTTCGGCTTCGGCGCAGTGCATAACACCTGCAACATCGCCATCAGTGATCAGGCGGATAGAGGCACCGGTGTCGCGAACTTCGGCAATCATTGTCTCGTGGCGGGGGCGCTCAAGAATGCAAACGGTGATATCAGCCGGAGTACAACCTTTGGCTTTGGCCAAGGCTTCTACGCGCTCACGCGGAGACATGTCGAGCGTTACAACGTTATCTTCGTAACCCGGACCAACAGCCAGCTTTTCCATATATGTGTCTGGGGCATGTAGCATTGATCCGCGCGGTCCCATTGCGATGACGGTCAATGCGTTTGGCATGTCCTTTGCAGTGAGTGTGGTGCCCTCAAGAGGGTCCAGCGCGATATCGACGCCGGGGCCTTTGCCTGTGCCGACTTCTTCACCGATGAAAAGCATTGGTGCTTCGTCCCGCTCGCCTTCGCCGATGACAACAACGCCTGCGATGTCCATCAAATTCAGCTGTTCACGCATCGCGTTTACGGCTGCTTGGTCTGCGGCTTTTTCATCGCCACGCCCTACAAGCGGTGCAGAGGCAAGCGCGGCCTGTTCGGCTACACGCGCGAGACCCAGCGAGAGCATACGGTCGTGAAAGGTCGCGTCGTCGGTGGTCGAAGTCATCCTGAAAATCCTATCTCAATCTTGGGTCATTCCCTCCACCAAATAGCTGTGGTCTCCCCTAAGGGGCAAGTATGGTTGCGCTCACATTGTAAGAATTTGTAAAGCATACCCGTATTCCCGAATGGTATGGCGATGTTACGACCGCATTGGGATGAGAATATAAAAAAGCGACCCACTAGGATCGCTTTCTTTTCGTTTCGAGTTTCAGTGCTCTATGTCAGAGATCTTCAATGCGCAAAACGACAGGGTCACTTTGTAGAACGTTGGTCTGTGATAAATTGCTAAGCGCTTGATCCATCAAGCTGGTTACACATTTGTGGGTAACAATGAGGACCGGTGCTGCGTTGTCTTCGTGACTATATTGTCGCATGCGGTCGATCGAGACGCCTGCTTCACCCAAGGCTGCCGCAATTTTTGCCATCGCGCCCGGTTTATCAAGAAGAGTCAAACGCACATAATACGCTGTAGGTAGGCTGGCCTGCGCCGCAGAAGCTGTTTCGAGGTTTTTTGCAGGTTGGCCAAAGGTCGCAATGCGAAGGCCGCGCGCAATATCGCAAATATCCCCTATGACCGCACTTGCGGTAGGGCCTTCGCCGGCGCCAGGACCACGTAGGACCACTTGCTCAATCGCATCGCCTTCGACGACAACCATATTTGTGCCGCCTTCCAGTTGACCCAACGGTGAGCTCGCCGGAACGAGACATGGTGTCATACGTTGTTCCAAGCCACCTGCTGTGCGCTGGGCGACGCCCAAAAGCTTAATACGATACCCCATGTCAGCCGCCTGAGCGATATCCTTGAGGGCAATATTTTGAATGCCTTGCAGTTTCACATCGTCAAAGGCAGGTTTGGTTCCAAATGCAATGGATGCCAGCAGAGCGAGTTTGTGACCGGCATCAATTCCACCCACATCAAGGTTTGGGTCAGCCTCTAGGTATCCAAGCTCGGCACATTCGTCGAAAAGGGCATTGTAACCTTGGCCTGTGGCTTCCATGCGGGTTAGGATATAGTTGCATGTGCCGTTCATCACACCCATGACGCGGGTGATTTCATTTCCGGCAAGACCTTCGGTTAAGGACTTGATGATCGGTATACCGCCAGCGACTGCGGCTTCAAAGCGGATGACGCTGCCTGCATCTTCTGCCATTTCCGCGAGGGTCTGACCGTGTATCGCCAGCAGCGCTTTGTTGGCGGTGACGACATCTTTTCCGGACGCGAGTGCAGCCTCGGTTGCATTTTTGGCAGGACCTTCGTGGCCCCCCATCAACTCAACAAAAACATCTACATCGTCCCGCTTTGCCAAGCTGACCGGATCGGTTTCCCAGGCGTAACTGGACAGGGACACACCGCGATCTTTATTGGCATCGCGTGCGGAGACGGCAGTAATTGCAATGGGGCGTCCCGTGCGCGCCTCTAGCATGGCTGCATGACGTTGAATGATTTTGATGAGGCCGATGCCGACAGTGCCCAGACCCGCAATCCCAAGGCGCAGTGGTTGTGTCATGACGGGAGGTCCTTTTGTTTAATGCGTTGCCTCGCCTTAACGGGTTCCGATGTGTGGTGCAATCAGATGCAAGAAAGCGTGAGGTAAAATGACAGATAAACCGGCGAGTTTGTTACAGCGTGCGCTGGCGTAACGCGGCTGCACGGCGGCGCAAGCGTGCTGCGGCTTTGTCTAAATCGGTTTTAATTTCGGCATTTTGCTTCTGAGGTAACGCATGGGGCGCGAGTACAGCATCTAGGGGGACGAAATCTGGGTATGGCTGGCCACGCAAGTCCGAATCTATTTGGTCTTCGATCTGTGGTACACGGGTACAAGCACTGGTGATGAGACTTAGGCATAAGATAAGAATCGCGCTCCCCAATGGTGACTGGGCTGGTGCGGCGAAAAGACGAGGTAGCAAACGCATTTGATTTCCTTTGTTGCATCTCTTGATGCACAATCGCAGGCCCTTAGACAAGTCTTGCCTGTGGTCTTGGCCTGCTGTCTGGTTCTTTGAACCCATTTCAGATAGGTCAGGAAAAACACTTGATATCAAATAGGGGAGGCGAGACGTGACAGAACCACAACAGGACGTTTTGGCGACGGTGGAAGCAACGCAAGCACGGCGGGTTTTTGGCGTGAGTGTATTGGCATTGTTGGGGCTTATGGTCCTTTATATCTCGGTACTGGCGCCGCCAAGTCTGGGGTGGTTGGTTTTCTTGATCGTGATCGGCGTCACCGCATTAACGATGTCATGGCGTATGTGGCACGCGACTGCGCATCGTATCGAATTGACAACGGATGTCTTGCGCTGCTCTGACGGGACGGAAATAGTTCGGATCGATGCGTTGACACACGTGGATCGCGGCGTGTTCGCTTTTAAACCTTCCAATGGTTTTATTGTGCGGGCCGAAACGCGCAATTCACCTAAGTGGTATCCAGGTCTATGGTGGCGTTTCGGAAAGCGTGTCGCAATCGGTGGGGTAACCCCGGGAGGTCAAGCAAAAGCAATGTCCGAGATCATCGCGGCATTGATCATGGCGCGTTTGGCGCAAAGCTCGCAGGATCATGATAATAAAGAGGAATCGTGATATCTGCGGTTTTTAGTTTTGAGAGTTAGGCTTGGCGACCTTTCGCCCAGCCAGTTTTTATTAAGAAGACGCGATTTAGGCGTCGTCGTCAAAACCGTCATCATGTGTGGACCCATCTGACGTATGCATGCCTTCAAACGCGACCTGTCCTGCGAACCGTGGGCGCGTGAAGACAAAGTTATAGATGTCAAACACCTCAAACCCAATTCTGGCAAAAGGGGTGACTTCGTTCCATAATTCGACCAGGATGACTCGTTCTTGGTCTGGCATGTTGGGGAGATCGTCTTCAACTTCGCTGATTGTGGCATCAGTCCAAATATCAAAAGATGGACCGCGCTCGACAGACCAGTCCACATAGTAGCGTGCATCATCGCCATCCCATTTAACAACAGACATGCGCATGGACATATCACTGTCAGTCCGCGTCAAAAGTTGTGCTAGGGAATACATGCTATCGACGTAATCGTCATTCAACTCTGATGTCTCACGGGAAATCAGATCGGAAATGGTATAGGCGGCTTTAATGTTGACCGTTTCCTGACGAAATGCATCAAATAGCGTTATAACAATCGCTACGATAAACAACAGCAGTGGCAGATAAAATGCCGCTTCGATAGACACGCTGCCTTCTTGACGACGACGAAATCGGGAAAGATGTGCCAGTGTTTTATGTCGACGCAACATTATTGAGGCTCCTGAACAAAAGCGCTTGCCGCAGAGATTTTGATCAAACCGTTTTCGTCCGTGAGAGCCGCGCCAAGTCCCCAAGTCGGGATCAATGGATCGTAAGTCATACAGGCGCGCAGGAACATTAATTCATTGCTGTCACCGTTGACAAAGGTCACGACAGGATCAACGTTTGCTGTGGAGTTAATGCAATCAACGGCTGCTGGGATCTCGGTCCAGGCGAACGGATCTACTTGGCGCATCTCGAGTTTTAATGAGTTTGCACAATCGTCGATAAAACCTGAGCGCTCACAAATGAGGTCACGGATCGTATTGTGTTCCCAGTTTGTGCCGGTTCCAAGGCGAATATCCCGCACGGTTATATCCATCGCACGATCCAACATGGTGGCATAGATATGATAAATACCAATTTCGACCGCCATGAAGAGAATAAGAAACATCAGCGGAACGATAATCGCAAATTCAACGGTGGCGTTTCCGTCTTGTTTGCGGCGAAACTGTTTGAGGGCCTGAACTAAAATGTGCTGTGTCATTCTGTCAATCTCAATTGGCGGATTGCGGTTGCGATTGATGCAAAGGCATCCGAAATTTCCAAGCCATCTACATCGTAATAGTGCGAGTCAGAGCTGGCGCAATTTTGGAGAAGCGTTTGGCCACTGCTTGGAGCCTCAAAACCAATGGTAAAGACTGTAATCCCCGCGTCGCGCGCAGCCTGACAGATGTTAGTGGTTCGACTATTTTTCGTAGATGTGCCGTAAGCACTGCGCAGGTCAAAACGCCAGTCATCTTCGGCATCGTTACGGCCTAGCCAGTCTTCGTAAATTTCATAAGCAACATAGTTGATCGTGGTTTCGGCCAAAAGATCTTCGAAACTAAGAGGCAGGGCAGTTCCCGGTTCATCTTCGGTGGTTTCAGTGACGCTGCGGCAGGACCCATTGCGCCTATAGCTGTTGCATGTTGTGGTCGTTACCTCTCCGTTACCGTAAGGATGATCTAGGACTTCGTGTGTGTCATGGTTATAATACTTTTGATAGTCGCTGTCATTTTCGTCGTAAATATACGTGGAATAGACATCTTCCTCTGCATTGTACCAAACACCTGAATATCCTTCGCGATATTCGTCTTCGACGTAAAATTGGCTGGTATTGGCCCCATCTGTCATCAAAACGATAACTTTTAGCGTGTCACTGTCATTATATGCAGTGGGTCGATCAAAAAACGTCGATGCAATGTAAGGGGTTTCACCATCAGTCAGGTCTTCGATAACCGGCTGAATGGATGGGTCAAGCAACGCCGTGCCCCACTTCATTCCAATGTCGATCGACGTGTTTTCCCCCGCTTCGAACGCGTCAATATAATCATGAAGGGTGTCTTCGTCATCTTCAAACAGCAATGCTGTCCGCTCTGGAGAATCCGTGTGAGAGGCGCAAGTTGCCAGTGCCACATGTGAGCTGCTGGTGCGGTAGTCGTTTGTGCGCCAAGGCGAGAAATGCATTGTCCTTTGATAGGACTCTCCGATCTCAAACGCGGTGGTTTCAAAGTCGTCGGATTCAAAATTCACGCAATGGGAGTAGTGGTTGTTATCGTCCACAACGACAACGGCGCCACTTGGATCTGTCCCGTCGTTTGTCAGAGCGTTAGATAAGAATGGTTCATCGACCGCGTCGTAAAATGATGCGCCAGAGGTGCGGTTTTCGATCTCGACGTCGTAGTTATCTAAAAACTCCTGCGGCATTGAGACTTGCGTAGAGTAGGGGACGATGGAAAATGATAAATTCCCATCTTCGGTATTCTCATCAAGTGTGGTTACGAATTCTTTTGCCGCTGTCTTAAGATTGGTGAGGCGATTGTTGCTGGCCATCGACCCTGAGACATCTAAGACAAGGGAAATTTCTACTCTGTCGATACTTTCTTGCGCAGTGGACGCGGCATTCAGAGGCAGATTGTCTTCGCGACCAGCAAAGCCCATCCAGTAGATTTCAAAAGCGTCATTTACAGTTACACTCACCTTTTTGGACGTCGGGTTAACTGCACCTTCCGGGAGGATTTCCGTTTCAGGGGTATTGTAATATTCTTCTAGGCCAGCTTTTGTCAGATAATCCAGAACTACAGCCGCAGGTTCTAATTCTTGGTCTAGGTCTGCGGCAGCCAAAACGGCGCGGTCGAGCGTATACTGCAGCTGTGTCCGGTCTCGTTCCAGACGGACCAAATCCATACCGATGCCGCAAACTGCTAACATAGCTAACATGAACAGTAATGTCGGTGCGGCCAGTACCCCCTTGTCGTCACGCAGGAAGCGGCGAAGTGCTTTATGAAACAGAGAAGATCGCATTATTTTAGTTTGGGCTGCTGTATTCTTAAAGTCATCGTTCATTGTGCTGTTTCCAGAAATGCGTTTCCCAAGCAAAACGCGTGACCAAGGGCAGGTCGAATGCCCATTTGCAAACTCCCAACAAGGCGCTGGGCGGCTTCACGCAAACAATTGATTGAAGAACACGGCAAGAAAATGACGATTTAGCGTTCAAACTAGACTTCTGAACGAAGCACATATCCTAATGTGAAATAGTAAACGAAATGATAGCAGGGCTAACTATTCATAGGAATTTCACTAAGAAATTATGATTGTCACGGTAACGAGAACAGAGATGCAAAATAGTTGCTATTTAGCGATGGAAATAGGGTGGATACCATGCGTTAAGTTTGACTAGAGGAAATTGTTTTACTCTCTCGAGTCGTGCCAAAAGGACGGAGATCAGCCAATGATTAATCGCAAAGAACCAAGTTTTCGCGAAAGTGTGGACCTAATGTTCAATAGGGCAGTTGCTCTAATGGATTTAGCTCCGGGCTTAGAAGAAAAAATTCGTGTCTGTAATGCGACGTATACGGTGCGCTTTGGTGTGCGCTTGCGCGGAGAGGTGAAGACATTCACAGGTTACCGTTCGGTCCATTCTGAACATATGGAACCCGTTAAAGGAGGGATACGTTATTCCCTTGGCGTGAACCAAGACGAGGTCGAAGCGCTTGCAGCACTAATGACTTACAAGTGTTCGTTGGTCGAAGCGCCTTTTGGTGGCTCCAAGGGTGGGTTGTGCATCGACCCGCGTGAATATGAAGAACACGAGCTCGAACGTATCACACGCCGCTTTACCTATGAATTGGCCAAACGTGACCTTATTCACCCTTCTCAAAACGTCCCAGCGCCAGATATGGGCACGGGAGAACGTGAAATGGCATGGATGGCGGATCAATACGCCCGAATGAACACCACTGACATTAACGCAAAGGCCTGTGTGACAGGTAAACCGCTAAACGCAGGCGGTATTGCGGGGCGTGTCGAAGCGACAGGACGTGGTGTACAATACGCACTGCAGGAATTCTTCCGTCATCCTGAAGATATCGCAAAAGCTGGGCTGAGCGGTACACTTGAAGGGAAACGCGTCGTTGTCCAAGGTTTGGGAAATGTGGGTTATCACGCCGCTAAATTTCTGACACAGGAAGATGGTGCTAAGGTGATTGCAGTCATTGAACGCGATGGCGGTATCTTGGATGAGAATGGTTTGGATATTGATGACCTACAGGCATGGATTGCCAAACATGGTGGGGTCGACGGCTATCCGAGTGGTAAGTACATTAAAGACGGTTCTAAATATCTCGAAGCTGACTGTGATATCTTGATCCCTGCGGCTCTTGAGGGAACGATCAACCTAGACAACGCTGATCGTATTCAAGCGCCTTTGATCATCGAGGCTGCGAATGGTCCTGTGACTGCGGGCGCCGATGAAATCTTGCGTAAAAAAGGCTGCGTGATCATTCCAGATATGTATGCAAACGCCGGTGGTGTGACCGTATCTTATTTCGAGTGGGTGAAAAACCTTAGTCACATCCGCTTTGGACGTATGCAGCGGCGCCAAGAAGAGTCACGTCACCAGTTGGTTGTTGACCAGTTGGAGGGGCTGTCTTCCAGCATGGGTGACGCGTGGTCTTTGGACCCAGAGTTCAAGGAAAAATACCTGCGCGGTGCTGATGAATTGCAACTTGTACGGTCTGGTTTAGATGACACCATGCGTGTTGCATACCAGTCGATGCGCGAGGTTTGGCATTCGCGTGATGATGTGACAGATCTGCGTACCGCTGCTTATTTGGTATCGATCGGAAAAGTCGCAGCCAGTTATCAAGCCAAAGGTCTATAAGGCGTCCTGTGGTTTGAACACAATCAATTAAGGCGCTCTGTATCAGGGCGCCTTAGACTATTGAAAAATCCCATCATACTTTTGCATGGTTTCGCTGTGTGCAGCTTCTGTGAGCAGTGGCTTAAAACAAAATACCACGCGTAATCGGTGAACGTCCGTAGTCACAGTAATACACCAGCATATTCTGCCGAGGCGATGGAGCTGCAAAAGGGGCTCCACTGACACCCTTGGCAAGCGGATCTCACACGCATAGCAGCAAACTCAATACGAAGAGTTTGGATCAAGGCGCAATCCAATTTCATGTGTAGCCCAGGCTTGATTGAGAGCGACAATAACTTACCAATCTGACTCGAAGCGGCCTGATCCATAGCAACCACATTCTCGCGATGGCAATGGGCGGTGCTCCCAGAAATCTGACTATCAACCAGAGGAGAGCAGATATCATCGGGGCCATCAACGATTTCGATGCCTTCACCTTTGGTTATACGTTCAATGATTGATGCCATATTTGCACTAAAATCACGAGAATATCCCTCGCCGACATGGGTCAGAATACAAAGAAGGTGATGTGGACGCAGGGCGACTGTCATGAATTATAGATAATTCAAGCTAACAAGGACGTCCAGTGTGAGGGTAAAATCAAAAGTCAGTAGATCTGTAGGGGGCAACTCTGACCTTGGCTGGTCGTTTGTATCAGAGTGCCTTGTCGCGTTGGGTCATTTGTTACCATTAAGCCCCATTTGAGCGGGCTAGGTAACGACACGCAAAACGGGTTGTGGTGCACCGGACTGTCTTATCGTTTGATGTCCGCATGAAAACCGCGTTGAGAACTGTATTGCACTTCTGATAAAGTATGGGTCCATATTCCCGTCGGTGAGATACATCACTGCGGCTCGCGCCTGCACAGTTTGATCACGGCGCATGTGATGCAACATGAGCAAAAACTGTAGTTCGTCCTCGTTAATGTGCTGTCGGCTGCTTATACAAAGTGGATCTTTGTATTGCAGAGGAGTTGAGCGGCAGTCGTCTAGAGCTTGCGTGACTTTAAATAAGTGGTGCGCAACGGATAAACCTATCGTTTCACCCCAGTGTTCAGATGCGGTTTGCCCAGCTCGATGCCAACCCAATGGCTGAGATTGAGTGAGAGTATCCCAGAAATGGCGCGCGAGAGGTAGTAAAGCACATTCAAAGTCGTCGAGCCCGCTTGTACTTAATGTATTAACGTCATGTGGGGTGTTGGATGATATCTTCATATTTCACCTTAGTTTCTCGGGCTGTTGTGACGTGAAGGCAAAGCCAAGGCTAATTCACGGAGCCACATAGTAACTTTTGCGGTGTCATTGCCCTCGCACAAAAGCATCAGTTCGAGTTGGGCACGTTCTAAGCGGTGCTGCCGCATGGCAATCAACGCAGCGACGATATGCCGTTCATGTTCGGTTAGAATCTGAGAGCAGTCAGGGCAATCGGGAGAATTGTAAACCAAACAGGATCTGCGTGAAACTCTGATTGCTTGAATGGTTTTGGTAATCAGCGTTGCGATGATGGGACCGTTTTGGTGATCAAAATAATCCTCTCCCGCAGAGAGCGCCTGCATCCAGTCATGACTGTGCGGGTTGGTGAAGTTGCTAAAGAAATAGCGTGCGATTTTGAGGCAGGTGGCTTCGACGTCATCCGCTCCAATTTGAGTAAGAGTTGTTTCTTTAGGTGTCAGTTGGCGATCACAGGTTGTTCGTGCTGACGGATGTCTTTGTGAGGGGCGCTCTGCGCGTGCCCATTGCCGTATTGGTTTCATTGTATGTCTCCTGGCCAATATCCTTGCACCCAGTAAGAGCGCATTTTGAATGACCGGGTTAATCTCTGGTTTGGCAACAGGATATGACTGGGTGTACAATATCTGACAAAAATAATCAGAAAAGGCAAGCGCCTACTAAAGCTGTATCAGGTGATTACATCAATATGTGATTTTCAGTTGATATATCAGCTAACAGACGCCAGTGGCGGCGGTCCCAGACCCTCATTGTGATATGCTCTAGATAAAACTGAGTAGGGTCTTTGTCAGTTTTTCTGGATCATACCGTAGCCTATCAACCTGCTTTAAAGGCAGACGTAAACACATAATGCCGTAGCGTTTTGAAACCTCTTTACAGTCATCCTCTGGGGTCGCTTCATCACATATAACATGTGTCATTAACCGGGATGGCTCACTCGCTGCGCCAGAATCTTCGGCCATAGGGTGCAGCACAGCTTGCACTTGATCGACAAGCCGCAAATCGCGTGCTTCGGGATCATTGCCCAAGCTAGGGACATAAACCTTGGGCACGCAACGTGCTGCAATTGCACGGCCTACACCTGCGGGCAGGAGGTTGGCAATCACGCTGGAGTACAGACTTCCCGGTGGGTAGCAAATCAGATCTGCTTGCCCGATTAATTTACGATTGCGCTTGGAAAGCGGTACATCTTTGGCCGTAATTTCATGCTCGCCATTGCTAAGAAATAAGCGTTTGATCGCACATTCAAGAGGGGGAGCCTCTTTGCCGCTCATTTCGCGCTGACCAATGATGTGACGTCCATTTACCAACTCAGCACCCAGTTGTAAGTTCACATCAACAACCGCGCGTACGGTGCCGCGTACATCCACCATTTTCGACATCAAAAATAAAACCGGTTCGAGTTGGCGGTCATTTGCCAAATACCCTCCTGCCAAAATCAAATTCCCGATAGAGGCGCCCCGATAATCAAAATCTGTGCCTGCAGCGTCCATAAACTTAGACAAAAAGCCTTGGATCAACAGACGCATCGGTTGGGGTATCGCACGGGTTAACGGGTGTGTTCCGGCGGTCATGTTTAGAACACTCTCGTGCAAGTCAGCCTGTTGCTTTTGTTTCGACAAACGATGAGAAAACAAGGCGTAGATATCAGGTTGACCCAAATCAGTTTCATCAGCCAGCGCCATAAGACGGGACCGCAAATCCCCCACAGCTGGCATGTCAAAGGCCTGTCGCAATATTTGAGAGCTTCCACCGGAATCAAAAGGTGTAATCAAATGCGTGGAGTTAAATGTATACCTTTTGAGTACCCGCGATACGCCATTTAACGCGCTGCCGCCGCTGAAAAACAAAATACGCGGTCCTAAATGCGGAGCGGATAAAGCTCGTGCGACCCGCAGGTCGTCTGGCAGCGAAATTTCCCGCTCAGTTATGACCTTGTTTATCATGGCGTCACCTAAGTTACCCAGCTTATGAACCACTAGCAGTGTCGCCGCGGTTTTCGCACCCTTATAAGAGGTAATAACCGTAACGTTTTCAATACCTTTCGATATCCGTTATGTGTTGTATATGCGCATTTTAGATTTCTGCGGGGGACGATACATACAAGTAAATGCGGTTCGCCCCGCTCGCAGTGTTTTATGAAGCTTTACAAGGTGGGACAAAAGAGTTCCGTGAGCCATGTCCGTTTGGCATTGATTAAGTCCAATCCAGCACGACTTTCCCTGAACGACCTGATTTCATCTCCGCAAAGCCAGTTGCAAAATCGGTCACGTTAAAACGATGCGTGATAACACGGCTGACGTCCAAACCGTTTTGAAGCATTGCGATCATTTTATACCAAGTCTCGAACATTTCGCGGCCGTAGACGCCTTTGATTGTGATTGCCTTAAACACGATGCGGCTCCAGTTCACGGGGGATTGACCTGGTGGGATACCTAACATCGCAATTTTCCCACCCATAACAAGCGCTTCAATCATCTGATCAAGAGCCACCTGGTTTCCGGACATTTCAAGTCCGACATCAAAACCCTCGGATAAGCCGAGCGCGTGAATGACATCGTTTAAGTCTTCTTTTGTTACGTCCACGCAGCGAAGAGTCGGAACCACGTGTTCCGCTAAAGCCAGTCGATCTGCGTTGATATCAGTGAGCACGACATTGCGTGCACCCGCATGACGCGCCACCGCAGCTGCCATGATACCGATAGGGCCGGCGCCGGTGATCAAGACATCTTCCCCCAGCAGGTTAAAACTTAGGGCGGTGTGAACTGCGTTGCCAAGTGGATCAAGGATCGCACCAATTTCGTCTGGGATGTCATCCGGCAATGGGACCACATTGAATGCTGGCAATTTAAGATATTGCGCAAATGCCCCTTGTTCGTTCACCCCAATGCCGCGTGTCCCTGGATCAAGGTGGAAGTTTCCTGCCCGCGACTGCCGGCTGTCACTCCCGATCAGATGGCCTTCCCCCGAGCACCGCTGGCCAAGAGACAGGCCGGTGACATTGCGACCCATCTCAACAATGACGCCTGCAAATTCATGTCCCGTAATCATTGGTACAGGAACCGTCGCGGCAGCCCATTCATCCCAGTTCCATATATGAATGTCCGTACCGCAGATCCCGGTCTTATGGATGCGGATTAAAACCTCATCCGGTCCAATTTCTGGAACTGGGGCATCAACCATCCATAACCCTTCTTCGGGTTTAGATTTCGCGAGCGCTTTCATAGTATTTTGGGTCATGAAATCACTCCCAGATCGCGTCCAACTTTGGCAAAGGCTGTTAGCGCGCGGTCAAGGTCATCCGTGCTGAGGGTCGCATTCATCTGTGTGCGAATACGGGCTTGGCCGCGTGGTACAACTGGAAAGAAAAACCCAGAGACATAGACGCCCTCATCGAACAACCCAGACGCCATTTTCTGCGCCAGATGAGCCTCTCCTAACATGACTGGTATAATGGGGTGTTCACCAGGCAAGAGTTCAAACCCAAGTTTGCTCAACCCTGCGCGCCAATAGTTGGCGTTTTCAAACAGCTTGCGACGTAAATCAGCGCCTTCTTCGACAAGACGAAGGGCTTCAATACCCGCTGCAACGATTGCAGGTGGCAGAGAATTAGAAAACAGATAAGGCCGCGCGCGCTGACGTAATAGATCGATTACAGGCTGCGGTCCTGCAATATAGCCGCCAATGGCGCCACCAAGTGCCTTGCCGAGCGTACCTGTAAGGATATCGACATCTACACCGGAATGATCTGGCGTGCCTGCTCCGTTTGGTCCCATAAAGCCAGTGGCATGGCAGTCATCAACCATTATGATGGCATCGTATTCATCGGCTAGGGTACGGATGCCTTGCAGATTGGCCAAGGTGCCATCCATCGAGAAAACCCCATCGGTGGCAATCATGATATGTCGTGCGCCAGCCGATTTTGCCTCTTTCAGCTTGGCTTCAAGATCATCCATATCGTTGTTTTTATAGCGAAAACGTTTGGCCTTACACAAACGGATACCATCGATAATCGACGCATGATTTAAGCTATCGGAAATGATCGCGTCATCTGGCCCGAGCAATGGCTCAAACACACCTCCGTTTGCGTCGAAACACGCAGCAAACAGGATCGAGTCATCTTTACCTAGGAAGTTAGCCAGCCGTTGTTCTAAGATCCGATGCCGATCTTGGGTGCCGCAGATAAATCTGACGCTGGCCATGCCAAACCCTTGCTCATCCATCGCACCTTTGGCGGCTGCAATCAGCTCGGGATTATCGGCCAACCCTAGGTAGTTGTTCGCGCATAAATTTATCACCTTTTTATTCGCAACCGTCACGGATCCCGCCTGTGGTGAGGTGATGAGGCGTTCGCGTTTATAAAGACCCTCGCTTTCTATCTGCGAAAGAGTGTTAGCGATGTCGTCAAGGAATGAATTGGACATAAGGTATCTCCTTTGATACCTAATATCTTACATAACGGATTTAATTCCGCAATATTATTATTCCGTAATAACGTACAAAATTCCACCAAAGCGCCTATGGCGTTGATTTCACGATAAGAAAAATACGGGCTTTTTCGTCGATTGCAGCAATCTCATGATGAACATCAGCCGCGTAACGCGCTGTGTCACCTGTAGTTACAGTGGTTGTCGCCGTGCCCGAGGTCACGCGAACTTGTCCTTCAAGCACTGTCAGATGCTCTATCGCGCCATGGGCATGGGGTTGGCTTTTCAGGTTCCCCTGAGCAGAAAAAGTAATGTCATATACTTCATGGCCGCCGGCTTCTTCGGGGGGTGACAGGATCGCGATACGGCAACCGGTGCCTATATTGTCGATTGTTGGAACCTCGGCAGCTTTCAAAACATCAATTTCATCGCCTCGTGTGCCTTGCTCTAACAAACCGGCGAAATCTACATTCAACGCGCGGGTCAGGTTCCATAAGGTTGCAATCGTAGGGCTGCTTTCGCCGCGTTCGATCTGGCTGACCATTGACCGCGATACGCCGCTAAGGTTTGAGATTGCGTCGAGCGAAAGCCCCTGCGATTTGCGGGCGTCTTTCAGGCGGGCAGGAAGAGCCGCCAAAATAGCGTTTGTTTTTTCCGTCATGGTGGAAATATATCCGCAATGATTTGATTTGAAAATGGCGAAATTCGATATGGCGAGAGAGCATCGGTGGGCGATACCGTAAAATTCCACCCTCATTGGGAGACTTACTTGAAACTTGGCGTTTCTGATCAACAGGCTCACAAGCTTTTGCCAAGCTTGAGTCTTGGAGAGAGGGAGCCATCTCTTGTGGGGATCATGGATTTGTACAACTGCGACGCTGCCACTTAGCCGTTATTTAACGGCATGAGCGCGAGGTCTTATGTCTAAGTCCTGATGAATGTTTTGTTCTCAAGCGCGACCTTCATAAGGAGGCCGCGCTTGATATTGTCGTGCTAAGTACACCTAAGCTGAGGGACCGAACGTTTCAAAATGGATATTCTCTGCAGGTATATTGGCGGCCTCTAAATCAGTTTTTATCTCAGATAGAAAACGCACGGGGCCACACAGCATGTAATGTGCATCTGTACCGGCCTCTAAGTTCAGCAAGGCATCGGCACTAATACGGCCCTCCAGATCAAATGTATCACCGGTTTCAGGACGGCTATAAAACACCTTTTGCTGTGCCTTTGATGACTTGGCGAGCAACGCGTTTACTTCATCGCGCATGGCATGGTCCCGGCCGTTTCGTGCGCCGTGAACGAACCAGATCGGCCGCGTTCCACCAACCGCAATAGCGCGGTGTAGCATTGACAGCATTGGTGTAATCCCAACCCCGGCACTTATCAGAACCAGCGGACGGTCATCCTCTGGTATGATAAAGTCTCCGGTTGGGGCCGTTGCTTCTATCACGCCACCGTCTGGTAGCATGTCATGCAGGAAGCGCGAGACAAGACCTTTATCTTCGCGCTTGATGCTTAGGCGGTATTGGATCAGGCTATCAGGGGCGCCCGAAAGTGTATAGCTGCGCTTTGAGGTTCCAACCTGTCCAGGTATTTGCACCTCAATTGGCAAATGTTGACCGGCCTTAAACGGTTTCAACAATCGGCCATCAGCGGTGCTAAGATAAAATGACGTTATGTTGCTTGCTTCTTTAACGCGCCGTGTGATTTTTAAGCGCTGGGTCAAGTGTTCTTGCTTTGCCCAACGTAAGGATATGGCACTAGGGCGTTCAATCACGGCGTCGATTTCGACGTTGATCATGCGCCAAGCGTCATGATCATGGGCGTTCTTAGGATCCCAATCAATCGTTGCACGGCCTGAAACTTGCAGCAAGCTGCCTGTTTCGAAATCTACGAAGACTAAGCCAATATGTGGATCGGTGATCAGATTGCCGATTGTGTTAAAGAAATTATTGCCAGCATAATCAGGGATATGCAGATGCCGAGCATCGGAAACATGGACAAACCCTGGGATGCCTCCGCGATGGGATGCATCAAACCCGCGCGATGGGATGTCAGCCCCTGTGTTGTGACCAGATCCGATAAACATCGTATCTGCTTTTTGGATAACTTCTATTTGAGCAGGGGACAACTGCGCGGCTCTTGATGCGGGGGCAGGGGTGTTCTGCTCTACCCGCGTCCAAGACCGTTCATGAATATATTGAGGGCAATTCCCAAAGGTTTGCGCCATTTCAATTTGATACCCCTCGCCGTGAGGATGAATATTCCCACTAAAGCGGTTGCGCCGACGGGTTGCCAGCTCAATACCAATTGCGCCAACTTTTGTTCCCGTCGCAAAGGCTGCAGCAAGGGGGTCCTGTGGGTCGACCTTGGTCTCAAGCGTCAAGCTGCGTGGGTCTGGGGACTGAATAAAACCGTCCTTCCCATCCAGTAACGTTACCCATGTCTTTCCTTCATCGTCTGCACCTGACAGTACGAGAAAGGGCAAAGAGGTATGAAAGTCGCGGTGCTGTTCAGGTAGGTGATCACGGATGAAGCCACCTGCCCATTGTGCCACATCGCCAACACCGGTACGACGGTGCGCTTCGAGTTCGCCTGCGTGAAATGGTGTATTATTGGTCATAAGGTTACGCCAATTCTGGAATAGGTGAGGTTGGCATACCAACAAAATTTGGTTGAGATTCTATGCGCTTTAACCACGCACGGATGTGCGGGTATGGCGTCAGATCAACACCGCCTTCGGGAGCGTGTGCGATATAGCTGTACCCTGCAATATCAGCGATGGTAATTGTGTTAGTTGCCAACCATTCGCGCCCGTCTAAATGAGCATCCATCATCTTGAACAGGGCATGTGATTTTGCAACGGCTGCGTCATGGTCAAGTGGTACGTCGAACACCTTAACCAATCGTGCAGCACAGGGGCCGGAATAAATATTGTCAGCAGCGACAGTCAACCAGCGCTGCACATCCGCAGCGTCTTTGGGATCCTGTGGCATCCATGTCGACCCTTTGGCATAGGTTTGTACGAGGTATACAAGAATCGCATTGGAATCTGCCAACGTATACCCGCTGTCATCAATTGCAGGAACCAAACCAAATGAGCTGATTTTCAGAAATTGAGGCGCTTTATGTGCACCATTCGTCATATCCAGATCGATTGTTTCATAGGGTAAACCCAATAACGCCAACAGCAGCTCTGCACGATGGCAATGACCGGATTTCGGGTTTCGGTACAGTTTGATGGGGGTCATTTCGTTTCCAATCAGGGTATGAATTTATAAGTTTAGGGCACTTAAGCTGAGGGAATTATCTGAGCTCCAAGCAAGCGGATGGTGAAGTTTTCGAGGTTCTTTTATGATCGTGTGTCCTTCGCACGGCCACGTATTCAGAATACCTATGTGCAGTTGCAGTGTTTTAACTTGATAATCTTATTCAAATATCAAATTAATGCCTCTAAATCGAAATTCATTATTTTGATTAATGATGATAATGGTGGATTATTGAGATGGATCGCCTCCAAACATTAGAAGTTTTTATCGCCGTTGCCGAAGCCGAGAGCTTTGTCGGGGGGGCGTTGAAGTGTGGGCTCAGCTCTCCATCTGCCACACGTGGCGTCAATGCACTGGAGGCACGTCTTGGAGTGCGCCTTTTTACGCGAACCACTCGCAGAGTGAGGTTAACCGATGTCGGGCGGTCCTATCTTGAGGATGCACGCCACGTACTTGGTCAAATGCAAGCCGCTGATGACGCAGTTAAAGGCGCTGCGACATCTCCTGTTGGACAGCTTCGGATCACGTGTTCTAATGAGTTTGGCCGGATCTACGTGGCGCCTCTTTTGACCGAATTTCTTGATGCATTCCCGTCTGTGAGTGCCGATGTCTTGATGGTTGATCGTATTGTTAACATCGTCGAAGAAGGCTTTGATCTTGCTGTTCGTATTGGAGAACTGACGTCTTCAAATCTTGCGGCGGTCCGGGTGGGCCAGGTCCGTCGTGTCGTCTGTGGATCTCCAGAATATTTTGCCAACCACGGACGTCCCCAAATCCCCGCTGATCTGTTGAAACATCGGATCGTATCAGCGGCACCTGTTAGCCCAACATCCGAATGGCGTTTTGGTAAACATATGCAGCAATCAATCCGGGTTGTACCGCGCCTTCGTGTGAGCAGTGTTGCCACTGCGATGTCCATTGTCAAAAGCGATTGGGGGATATGTCGTGCATTATCCTACCAAGTAGGACCTGACCTTAAAACAGGAGCGCTTGAAACGGTTTTAGAAGATTTTGAACCAGCTCCACTGCCGATCCACCTCGTTCATGTTGAAGGGCGCCGTGCACCGGCTAAGGTTCGGGCTTTTATCGATTTTGCGAAACAGAGCCTTATCGAGAGGCTGAGGATCGCGCAGGAAAGCCGATCTTGAGATAGGTTCAAAGATAGAACGCAATCACGAGAGATCGGTCTTTGTTTGAGTTGAGCCGAGAGCAAAAACTAAACAGGGATTGGCCCTAGTTGAGAAACAGGGACCGTTGTACCGGCTGGCAGTGCCGTTCCGTGTCCGCCGATTACCGCAATACCATCTGCTGCCGCTAAAGGAGAAAGGCGTGCCGAACTGCCGCGTCCAATGACATTTGCGACAGGGATTGAACCAACCGAGTTTCGGTCAAGCATCACAGGCACAAATTCCAAAACTTCACGTCGTCTTGTGAAATCAGCTGACAACTTGGCCTCAATTTCACGAGAGCCAAAAATGCGCGCACCCAGAGAGGTTTCGATCATGGCACGTACAACAAAATGATACCCAACGACCGCGGCAAAGGGATTGCCGGGCAATGTTACGATTGGCACGTCGTTTAGAGAATGCAGCCCCAGTGGTTTTCCAGGACGCATCTTGACGCCATGAAAAAGTTCCATTGCGCCTATCTGCTGTAATGCCGCTCGGATTGGATCTGCGCTCCCAACCGAAGCGCCCCCAGTTGTCAGAACCAAATCCGCAGACGCGACTGCATTTTTGAGTGTTTCTGCGACGGATAAGGCATTATCCGGCTGCATGCCAAAATCTACCAGTTGAAGGTTGGGTCTTTGCAACTCCATTGAGAGGAACATGCGCACGGACTCATGGATTTTTCCGGGCTCCAAAGGTTCTCCAGCAGCGACGAGTTCGTTTCCGGTCGAAATAAGCGCGACACGTAACGGGGTCTGTACGTTTATCTCACCGACCCCAGTTGAGGCAGCTAAGGCTGCCAGTCTGGGTGTGACAATCGTTCCTGCGGGCGCGAGTTGCGCTGCGGCTTGGATGTCTTCACCTGCCACTCTGATATGTGATTTATCCGATGGCGGGACATTTAAAAACACGCGTTTATTATGTACGCTACAGCGTTCTTGCTCGATCACCACATCTGCGCCCAACGGCATTGGGGCGCCTGTTGTGATCGGGCTTGCCGTTCCCAAGAGTAATTCACGAGGAGCGCTGCCGGCTAAAATTCTAGGGCCAAGTGGTAATCCACTTGTCGCTTTTTCAAGATCGCGTCTTGCTAAAGCGTAGCCGTCCATTGCCGCATTTGCAAAAGGCGGTACGGAATGTTCAGCAAAAAGAGGTTCCGATAAAATGCGGCCATTACCCGCATATAACGAGATTTTCTCAGCTTTAGGTCTGCGAGGTGCATAAGATTTGGCCAAAGTGAGCGCGTCTTCGAACTGAATGTTTTTACGCCCATTGAGATCGCAGATTGCTAGGGATTGTGCTTGCACGGTCATTTCGTCGACGTCTTTCTAAGGTCGTTTGCGAGACGCATCAGGTGGTTTTAAAATGCGCCTCGCGAGTTGAAACCTCGTGTAAAAGAACGTTTAATTTCTTAAACACTACTGAGGCTTCATTGCGCATTAAACGCGTGGTTAAGTTGCTCCTGCAGCAAGCAACATTTCGGAAACCGACGTGATTTTCTCACGTGGTTTGCCACAGGCTTCACCAGCTTTGCGTTCGAGATCATCAATACGTTGCCATCCTGAAAAATCTACGTTTGTCGGCTTGATTGTTTTCAGTTTTACGAGGAGCTGTTCTCGCAATGCAGGGTCACAGGCAATTGAGGATGTGCCCAAGTCAGCGAGCACTGCTTCGACTGTTTCATTCGCACATGCCCGATTGGTACCAATAATGCCGCTAGGCCCACGACGGATCCAGCCCGCAGTGTAGAGTTTCGACTTCAGTTGACCTTCAAGATCAACAACGCGCCCTTCTTTAGACGGAATGATACCTGCTGCATCGTCAAAAGGCACACCTGGAATCTCACTGCCGCGGTACCCAACACTGCGCAGAACAAGTCCAGCAGGAATAGTTTCGCGACCTTCGGTTGTGACCGGACGTCGGTTAAAGGCTTCTCCTTCTAATTTGCACCGTGCGAAGGTTATGCTGTCGACGGCCTCTGTACCTTGAATGCTTTGAGGTGAAAGTAGAAACCGGAAATGAATACGTTTTGGAGCCTGCCGTGAAGAGTCTGGATGTGCAAAACCCTTTAAGATGCCAAGCATCCGCTCGGCGTCTTTCAATTCTTCTGGGCTAATATCAGTTGTATCCAATTCGGACGGGTCAAAAACCGGTTCTGCACCCGTTAGTGTACTAAGTTCGCGCAGCTCTCGAATAGAAAAGCTGGCTTGCAAAGGTCCACGCCGTCCAACCACGACAATATCAGTGATTTTGCTGGTCGAGAGAGCTTCTAGAGCGTGTTTACTGATATCGCTAGAGGCAAGTTCTTCCGGAGATTTTGCAAGAATTCGGCTCACATCCAATGCGACATTGCCATTTCCGATGACCACAGCACAGGGATGCGAAAGATCAAAGTTGTGGTCACGAAACTCTGGATGGCCATTGTACCAGCTGACAAATTCAGTGGCTGACACGCTGCCGCTTACGTTTTCGCCAGCAATACCCAGCTTGCGATCTGATATAGCACCAGAGGCAATGATGATTGCATCATAAGCCGTCTCTAGTTCTGTGATTAATACGTCCTGTCCAACCGTGACATTGCCGAAAAACTGAAAGTTGGGGTGGGCGGCGATGCCTTCGAAGACAGCCGTAACCCTTTTTAACTTTTGATGATCCGGAGCGACGCCATAACGCACCAGGCCAAACGGCACAGGCAGGCGCTCGTACATGTCAACCCGGACGTCTGTATCAGCGTTCAACAAGGCTTCTGCGGCGTAGAAACCTGCAGGCCCACTGCCAACGATTGCGATTGACTTAATCACACCAATCCCTCCGCCATAAGTTCTTCGCGACGTTTATCCGCACCGGGAAGGGGGGATTGCTTTGTCATAATCACAGGAAGACTTGCTGCTTTTTCAGCGTTGAGATCGATTAGGGGAGACCCAAGGATATCAATATCTTCGACGATTGCCCCTACAGGGCACTTAGGAATGCATGCACCGCAATCGATGCAAAGATCTGGATCGATATATAGTCGACCTGCATCCCCGTGAAAACAATTCACGGGGCATACAGATACACAGTCAGTAAAACGACAGCTGGAGCAGTTATCAGTAACAATATGTGGCATCGAGGAGCTCTGGCTTAGCGTTGCGCGACGTAAAACGTCAAAGCTGTTGACGGTGAGGAGAAAACCGCCTTGGTGCCTTTGGCGAATTCGATCACATCGCCTGCAGTAAATGTTGTCGTCGTACCACTTTCGTCTTCCACCGAGAGTTCGCCTTCAAGTACCAATTTGTACTCATCGAACTCGTATTCGTAAGGCAAAGGCTCGCCTTTGCTCATCCGAAACATTCCAAAGGTAATGGGGGCGCCGTTGCTGCTCTTCGTTGCAAAATCTTTCATCAAAGCATCAACACCGGGCACGTCAATCGCCGGTAAATCGGCTGGAATGATGTCGGCGAATTTCTGGAGAGTCATGTTATTTTCCTTTAGTGTCGTCGTAAATTATTTTGGTCGTGCACGCGTTAAGCGTGCACGGTTGCCTTATCCACAATTGCTGGAATGGCATCTGAACCTGGGGCAATGTTATCAAGATTGGCCGGAACGACCCCAACAAGGTTGTCCGAATAAGTTGGTGCCATTCCAAGGTTCGCATTGCGATCTGAGCTGACGCAGTTCACGGCAGAGCCAGTCAATGAAAGCCCAGGCCAGTACCCCAAAGAGGCAGAGACAACGCCACGAATGACATCTGTACCAACCCGTGCTCGGCCAACAAACTCACCGCGATCGTTACCGACACGGACCATTTGTCCTTCTACAATGCCAAGATCGCGGGCATCTTCTTCATTCATGATGACAATCTGCTCACCTTGACGCAGCTGTTGCGTCGTCTCATTGGCAAATTGCGAGTTCAGGAAGCCATGTGATTTAGGTGAAATGATGCTGAAAGGGTATTTCTTGGCTAAATCAGGTGTAGAGATTGTGCTTTCATAGGGTTCGCTATGGCTTGGCAGTTTGTCCACAGCTTCGCCAGGTTGCATTTCTGTGTACATTGCGCGCCATGGTGGGGCTACGAAATTGCCGTCGTCAGCCTGCGTGGTCATGAACTCCAGCTTACCTGTCGGCGTTGGGAAATTGCCCTCCGCATGAGGCGTGCGTGTTGCGACGTCACCAATTTTCAGTCTTGCATAGCCTTCTTCACGCAAAAGTTCATATGTAATGCCGTCCATGAGAGGCGAGTCCCAATTGACGTAATCTTTGATCAATTGAGTATCAGAACGTTGCCATTCTTCCCCTTCAAAGCCCATGACTTTTGCCAAGCGGCGGAAAAGCTCTGTATTGGGAACAGTTTCGCCGGGAGCTTCGATCGCCTTGTGGTTATAGGTGAAATAGAAGTGCCCCCACGAGAACATCAACTCTTCTTGCTCTGCCTGCATACAGGCGGGCAGCAATATATCGGCGTATTTGGCGGTATCCGTGATGAAAAGCTCGCTGCAGACGACGAAGAGGTCTTCGCGCATCAACCCTTCACGGATTTTATTTTGTTCTGGTGCTTGAGACATCGGATTGGCGTTGTAAACCATCAGCGATTTGAGCGGCTTACCGTCCTTTGGCTCTGTTAACGCTTCGCCAATTCTGGTTAAGTTGATCACGCGCGTGCCCGGCTTGATGTAATCTGGGCGGCAGATCTGGTCATAGTTCAGTGGGAACTCCCAAAGCGGCATTTCTAAAACACCACCACCAGGATAGCGCCATGCGCCAACAAGACCTGACAGCGAAGTGATCGCGCGGATCGCTTGGCCACCATTGTGGTTACGTTCGAGAGCAACACCCAAACGGATCGCTTGACCTTGAGTCGTCGCATATTCACGAGCAAAATCGCGAATGACGTCCGCAGGTACACCTGTGATGTCGGCGCAACGCTCGACAGAGTATTCACTCAGAACCCGAGCTTTCAGTTCGTCATAACCGTGTGTGTGCTTGGCAACCCAGTCATCATCTGTGAGGCCTTCGTTAATGATAACATTCATCATGCCCAGTGCCAGCGCAGCATCCGTTCCAGGTTTCGGGCGGATGTGTAGATCGGCAGCTTTGGCCGTACGTGTCGCAACAGGATCAATCACGACAACCTTAGCGCCATTACTGCGCGCTTCTTGAATGATCGGCCAGTGATGCAGGTTTGTTGTCATTGAATTCACGCCCCAAAGCACGATGTACTTGGAATGTGCAAAACTCTCAGGGTCGACGCCGCCGCTTGGGCCCACAGTCATCAGCCAGGCTGTTGATGATCCAGAAGCACAAAATGTCTTTTCGGCTACGGTTGACCCGAGTTTGTTAAAGAAAGCGTCTCCAACAAAGAGACCATTGATTGTTCCCTCATGCCCTAGGTAATTATAAGGCATAATGGCTTCTGAGCCGAACTCGTCGATAATATCCGTCCAACGGCTACGGATTTCTTCTAGCGCTTCGTCCCAGGTGATCCGCTCAAATTGACCACTGCCCTTCTCGCCAACGCGACGCATCGGGTATTGGATACGGTCAGGATTGTAGTGGTGATCTGCGAAATCTTTCAACTTAACGCACAAACCACCGCGCGTGATCGGGTGCTTTTTATTGCCGGTGACTTTCGTCAATTTCCCGTCTTCTACATCATACACCATTGCGCATGTATCGGGGCAGTCTTGAGGGCATGCACCTAAGAATTGTTTCTTTTTAGCTTGGACGTTCATAGTGTTCTCCGGGCTGCAGTTATTATCCAGTAATCTGTTTTGAGGTTCGTTTTTGATTGCTCTCAAAGCATAGGAACGAGGAGTTGGTTGCCAAAAGGACCAATTGGACCAAAAAATATGGTGCCAAAGAAACGAGCCAAATTTTCCAAATATTTGGTTGCAGTCATGGGCATTTCCTGAGCAAAACTCAGAAAAAGTGCCCCAAATATACTCATGTTAAGAATGCAGAGCGGCGCAAATTATAGCATCGTGTACATTGGTCTCATGCGCTGAAATGCAAAATGCGCATTCATTTTTGGATGAAACGACCATTCAGAATCACCGGGAACGGTACGGATAAAGAAGAGGTGTCAAAATTGGAACTTGTTCTGAACGTCGACTCAGGAAAGCCACTACAAACACAGTTTTTTGACCAAATTCGTGGGATGATACTTGATGGCCGTTTGGCCGCGGGGGTTGCTCTACCTCCGACGCGTAACCTTGCCATGCGCTATAATGTGTCACGTAATACGGTTAGCTTGACATATGAGAGACTGGTCGCGGAAGGCTATATTGAACCACGTAGCACCAAGGGGTTTTTTGTCGCGGAAATCCCCCCAGATGATCTGTTACTTATTGGCAAGCGCACCCCAGAAAGCAATGGGCCAGTACCTGATGAAGCACATGAGGCTGTACTGTGTTTTGCCGGAGAGCCAGGAGGAGAGAGCGACCGGCCGGAATTAGATTTTTGGGTAGGTCGTTCCGCATCAAGCAGTTTCCCTTTGGCGGTTTGGCGACGTATTATAGGGCGCCTACTTGAACATGAATCCCAGTATTTGACGGACTATAGTGACCCAGCTGGTTTACAAGAACTGCGTGGGGCTATTGCTGACTACCTTGGCCGCAGTCGGGGCGTGTCGGTGGACGCAGATCAGATTATTATAACATCGGGTGGGCAAGAGGCGCTTAACCTTGTTACTGAGTTACTTAGACCTAAAACCAAAAAATTATGCATCGAAACTCCGTGCTATGTTGGCGCATCGATGGTGTTTCAAGCTGAAGGGCTGCGTATCGATCCCATTTCGGTTGATCGTGAAGGTCTAAACACGGCTAAATTGCCCGATAGTAAACGGAACCTAATCTATGTAACCCCTTCACATCAATTTCCGACGGGTGCGACCTTACCACTCAATAGACGGTTGGCGCTGCTTAGATGGGCCGAAGAGACGGACAGTTTTATTATCGAGGACGACTATGATAGTGACTTTCGCTATGATGGCCCCCCTTTGATGGCGCTCGCCGGGTTAGACCAAGGCCGTCGCGTTTTTTATGTGGGAACCTTTTCCAAATCTGTCGGCGCAGGTTTACGGGTAGGATTTGCGGTTGTTCCGCACCGTTATTGGAGTGAAGCACGGTTGCTCAAAGCACGGATGAGCAACGGGCAGTCATGGATGGAACAGCGTGCACTTACGGTATTTTTGCTAGAAGGGCATTTTGATCGCCATCTACGGAAATTGACCAAAGTGTATCGGACGCGAAGAGATTGCTTAATTTCTGCGCTTCGTGCGCATTTCGGGGATGTGAAACTGTCAGGCTACGAGGGTGGTTTGCATCTTGTGTGGCACCTCCCTGAGAATTTCCCTTCTGCGCGTGAAATACAAAAAAAAGCCCGAGAAAGAGGGGTCGGGGTTTATGCGTTTTCCAGTGGCGCAGCATATGATTTCGATGAAAATGCCCGAGAGGATGCTTTGGTGTTCGGCTACTCTTCGCTTGATGAAAAACAAATTCAGCAGGCCATCCAGATTATCTCGGAACTTGTTTAGGTCATTCGTGGTGAACAATAGATATTAATCCCTACTGCTGGCTCAGTTTATCATATTGCGAGTGTCAGTATTGGTTTGTTCAGCAGTGAAAAACAATGGTTGGACGAAGGTGACACTGATGCATCAAGAGGTTATACGCTGTGTGAGACATCAATCATGAGCGCTTCAATTGCTCTGCCAGATAGGCCGTGATGTCTTTTTCGATATTTGAGGAAAGTTAAAGCGATGCAAGATTTCAGTGCGCCCGACGACATTCGATCGCTGTTTTCACAAGCGATGTCGGAGATGTATCGCAAAGAAGTACCACAATATGGCACGCTTATGGATCTTGTTCGTGATGTAAATGCGGCAACACTCAAGGCTGACCCTGAGTTAAATGCGCGGCTTGACGCTGCAGGCGAGTTGGGTCGACTAGACGTTGAACGCCACGGCGCAATTCGCTTGGGTACGGCTGAGGAACTCAGCATGATCCGGCGCATGTTTGCAGTCATGGGGATGTTGCCTGTTGGGTATTATGATTTGTCTGTTGCGGGCATTCCTGTCCATTCCACCGCATTTCGCCCTGTTGAAGATGCGGCTCTGAAGCAAAACCCGTTTCGTGTTTTTACGTCGCTGCTTCGGCTTGATTTGGTCGAGGATCGTGACTTGGCAGCCAAGGCTGAGAATATCCTAACTTTGCGCCAAATCGTGACGGATGAGGCCAAGGCATTAATCGAATTGTCAGAAGCCCAGGGGGGCTTGACCAAGGAACAAGCACATACATTTGTGCATGAAGCTTTGGAAACCTTTCGTTGGCATTCTGAAGCAACTGTTTGTACGCAAACCTACAACGCGTTGGTTGATGCACATCGGTTGATTGCAGATGTTGTTAGCTTTAAGGGGCCGCACATCAATCACCTAACCCCACGGACGCTGAATATTGATGCGGTCCAGGCGAAAATGCCAAGCTATGGAATTACGCCTAAGGCAGTTATCGAAGGACCTCCACGCCGTGAGACAGATATTCTGTTGCGCCAAACATCATTCAAGGCTCTTGAAGAAACGGTGGTTTTTCACGGTGAGACAGGCAGCCACACGGCACGTTTTGGTGAGATTGAACAACGCGGCGTTGCGTTAACACCTGCAGGGCGCGCCTTGTATGATGCAGCCTTAACGAATGCTCGTCACACTGCGGCTCAAGCTGATGCGCCGACGTATGAGACCGTACTAGAGGCTGAGTTTTCCTCTTTTCCAGATGATCTAGATTGTCTGCGCCGCGACGGGTTGGCCTTTTTTCGATATCGTGTATCCGGTACGGTAAACCACAAAGCTACAACAATAGATGATCTTATCGCCACAGGAGCATTGGTTGCGGATCCGCAGGTTTACGAGGATTTCTTACCTGTTTCTGCTGCGGGAATTTTCCAGTCCAATCTGGGTGCAGAGGATCAATCAAATTATAGAGCCAATGCGAACCAAGATGCATTTGAAGCGGCACTAGGGGTATCTGTGATTGACGAGATGGCGCTTTATGCTGACATCCAAAGTGCAAGTTTGACTGCAGCCCTGACGGCCCTTGGTCAGGATCATTTGGTTGAGACATCGCAGGCGGGCTAATGTAATTGCCCTCTGTCGATGTGCATGTACGTATATCTTAAAGTGATCCTACATATTAGATGTTTTAAGATGTGATCTTAGGCGGCGTTTCGGAGTTGAAGTTGAAACGTAGCATTGATTTTACATTGCTTCAGTCTCCCTTTGTTTCATCGGCGAATGAATATTTCTTATTAAGTTTTTATTTTTCAATATCTTGAGGCGTTGGCTTTGTGACTTCGAATTTTAGCTTTGTTACAAAAGCTTAATGAAACCAACACAAAAGTGAATCTCTGGCTGTATATCCACGCCCCAAATTAAGGGGGCTGCAATGCTGCGATTTGATAAAGTCACAAAATCCTTTGGTGCGAACACAGCAGTGGATTCGGCGAGTTTCGTTGTCGATAAGCCCATGATGATCGGCATCATTGGACGCTCTGGTGCGGGTAAATCGACGCTTTTGCGTATGCTAAATCGATTGTCAGATACATCATCGGGCAAGATTTCATTTGAAGGTTTGGATGTCACAGCATTGCGGGGGGCGGCCAAGCGTAATTGGCAGTCCCAATGCGCCATGATTTTTCAGCAGTTCAATCTTGTGCCTCGGATGGATGTTGTGTCCAATGTCCTTCATGGCACTTTGAACAGACGGTCAACGTTTTCAACGATGCTCAACCTCTATCCTGATATGGACATCCATCGTGCCATCGGCATTCTGGAACGCCTCGGGATTGCAGAGCATGCATCAAAACGTGCCGAAGCTTTGTCAGGTGGACAACAGCAACGTGTCGCTATTGCGCGTGCTTTGATGCAGGATCCGCGGATCATTTTAGCAGATGAACCGATTGCGTCCCTTGATCCGATGAACGCACAGGTCGTGATGCAATCGCTGCGTGAAATTCATGAACAAGACAACCGAATGGTGATTGCTAACCTGCACACGCTTGACACAGCTCGGCGCTATTGTGACCGCGTTATTGGCATGCGGGGCGGAAAAATTGTCTTTGATGGCATGCCTGAACAACTGACCACTGGCGTTGCCAGAGACATCTATGGTGCGGATGCGAGTTTTTCCGAAGCGACCACTTCCACTCAGATTGAGACCTCCGCGCCGGTTGAACAACTGCTGGCTGATGTTGTTGCCCAGTAGCCTTTAACGATTTTCCCAGCGCCTCACTGCGGGGCGCACCAATCAAGAGAGACTTCAGATGAAAAAGACGATCACACTTGCCCTTTTGACGACGTCCTTGGCGAGCGCAGCCCTCGCCGATAACCATGCCATCGACGAATTCCGCATCGGTATCTTGGGGGGGGAAAACGCTCAAGACCGTATGAACAGCAACGAATGCCTGCGCAGCAAAATCGAAGATGCACTTGGTGTGCCGACAAAGTTGTTTGCACCTGCGGATTACAACGGCGTAATCCAAGGCCTTTTGGGTGGTACCATTGATTTATCGTTGATGGGTCCATCTTCTTATGCTGCGGTTCACATTGCTGATGAGACGGCTGTATCGCCGATCCTTGTTAAAGTGAACGTTGATGGCTCTACGGGGTATTACTCGGTTGGTTTTGCTCGGATCGATAGCGGCGTGACCTCGCTTGACGATATGCAGGATAAAGTATTTGGTTTTGGCGACCCAAACTCTACATCAGGTTACTTGATCCCATCTGTTGAAATTCCTGACCTGATCAACGCTTCCATGGAAAGCGGTGATTTCTTTGGTGAGGTGAAATTCACTGGTGGTCATGAACAGACTATCGTGGCCGTCAATAATGGTGACGTCGATGGTGGTGTGACTTGGACCGACGGCCAAGGCAATTGGGAAGACGGGTATACCTTTGGTGCGCTGCGCAAGGCAGTAGATGCAGGTCTGGTCGATATGAACGATATGACCGAAATCTGGCGCTCAAAATTGATCCCGGGTGAGCCAGTTGTGCTGCGTAACGCCTTGCCTGACGATGTGCGTGCGACAGTTACCGGTATTATCGACACTATGGGCGAGACTGATCCTGATTGTGCTGCGGCTCTTGCCGGCGGTGAAGTCAGTGGCTTCGATCCTATCACGCATGATGCCTATACCTCGATTATCGCAGCTCGTTTAGAAAAATCGAATTAAATCAATTGGTTTCATAACATTCGCTGGCTCCGGAATTTCTGGGGCCAGCTATTTATTTGGAGTGCAGCATGGCAGATGGAACAGTAAGCAGCAGGAATGACATCAAGCTAGGTGACGCTTATCTTGCGCAAATCAAGACCAAGCGGTTGATGAATTTTATCGTGTTGGTGATCTTTCTGGCCTTACTTGGGTCAGGGTTCTACGCTGCAGATAGCCGCAACGCGGGCGGGTTTTGGGATGGGCTCTCCAATATCTTTGATTTTCCGGCTGCCATTTTCAGCGAAGCTATTGAACGTGCGCCTTTGATGCCGGGGTATCTGGCGAATTATTTTCCGTCCTTGATTGAAACCGTAAATATTGCCGCCGCAGCAACGCTGCTTGGTGCGTTGCTCGGACTGTTGATGTCTTTGCTGGTTACACGCAGGCTCGCACCCGTTCTTTGGCTTGTAGGTCCGCTGCGACGGGTGCTCGATATTCTACGTGCTATCCCTGAAATCGTTATCGCGTTGGTGCTGATCTTTATGTTGGGCGGTGGGCCTGTACCGGCGATGATCGCGATTGCGCTGCATACCATCGGGGCTTTGGGTAAACTCTTTTCCGAGGTTAATGAAAATGCATCGCCCAAACCTGTTGAGGGACTGTCCTCTGTCGGGGCCAGTTGGGCGCAGCGCATGTGGCTTGGGGTTATTCCGCAAGTCGCGCCGAATTATCTGAGTTACGCACTCTTGCGGTTTGAGATCAACATTCGCGCCTCGGCTATTCTAGGCTTCGTGGGCGCGGGTGGGATTGGTTATGATCTGCGCAACACGATGAGCTGGGGTGTGGGTAAATACGACGAAGCCGCAGCGATTTTTATCTTGTTGTTTTTGACGATTGTCGTCGTTGATCAGCTTTCAAGCCTTTTGCGCAACCGCTTGACGCATGGCGCAGCAAACACACAGGTGATCGCATGAATACCGTACTTTTGCAGAATGCGACTATCGCACAATTCAGCCGCCGAACATATACGAGCATTGCCATACCGTTGGCTATTCTAGCTTATTTTGCCTATATCTTTGTTGCCTTTGATGTGGCGGGCCTGAGCGAACGGGTCAATTTAAATAACGCGGGTACATTGGTATCAGACAGTTACAGTTATAAGACCCATGTTACGCAAGACAACCGTGATGGATCAATTGCCATCTCAATCGAAGGGGAACGTAAAGGCCAATACGCTCAAGGTAGCGCGCCTGATTGGGTTCGTCTGGGGGACCGTACAGTGGTTGATCTGGGCGAAGGCCACATCATTACTCTGGGCGAGCAAGTCAGCTACGATATTCCCGGTTATGGAGTGATTACTGCGCGGCCTGACGGCACGGGTGTTAATGCTGTGTTTCCTGACGGAGATGTGCCCGCGTTCATCAACGCATCTAAAAACCGGGTTATGATCGCGACGGACGCGGGGCGGTTCACCATCACCCGCGCACGCGCCGAAGTCTTTAAATACAGCTATGGGTGGGAGTTGTTCTTTTTTACGCTCGACAGCCCATATCACGGGATGGGGCCAACTCAGTTACTTGGTAAGGCATTTAGCGGAGAAGTTTCTGCCATTTGGCAAGATTTCTGGACCAATAAGATGTGGCGGCATGGTGATGTGTTTTGGGCATTGTTTGAGACGCTGTTAATGGCATTTTTGGGCACGTTTGGCGCAGCTATGGTCGCGCTGCCGCTGGCCTTTCTCGCGGCGCGTAATTTCTCGCCTTTGGGGGCTTTGCGTTTTGCCGCGCGGCGGGTTTTCGACTTTTTGCGCGGTGTTGACGGATTGATTTGGACAATTGTGCTCAGCCGGGCCTTTGGTCCGGGACCACTTACAGGTGCGCTTGCCATTTTGTTAACAGATACAGGGACTTTTGGGAAAATGTTCTCCGAGGCGCTGGAAAATGTCGATGACAAACAGATCGAGGGCATTGCATCCACAGGCGCGAATCCTGCGCAACGATATCGCTTTGGGGTCTTCCCGCAGGTGATGCCAGTTTTGCTTAGCCAAATCCTATACTATCTGGAATCAAACACCCGTTCAGCGACAATCATCGGGGCGATCACCGGTGGTGGAATTGGCCTGCTTTTGACCCAAGCGATTGCGACCCAAAAGGACTGGGAAGAAGTAACTTATTACATCGTCTTGATTATCGTCTTGGTTATGGCGATGGATACTTTGTCTGGCTGGTTGCGACGTAAATTGATCACAGGTGACGAAGGTGGACACTGATGGCGCGACTGGCAGCTGACACACCTTTTATACACCCTGATTGCGAGGTGAATGACGCAACCTTTGGCGCATTTGTCGAAATCGGACGTGGCACGCGATTGGCGCATTGTCATTTCGACGACTACGCTTATTGCGACCGATCTTGCGACATTGCTAATGCGTCCGTAGGTAAGTTTTCTAACATTGCTGCTTTCGTGCGGGTCGGGGCGACAGACCATCCAATGGACAAGGCCAGCTTGCACCATTTTCACTATCGATCAGGCGACTACTTTGACGATGCTGATCACGATGATGCCTGGTTCGCCTATAGGCGAACACGGCGGGCGATCATTGGGCACGACACATGGCTGGGACATGGTGCGCAGGTCAGGCCAGAGGTCACGATTGGCCATGGTGCTGTCGTTGCCGGTGGTGCAATTGTGACCAAAGATGTTCCACCCTATATGATCGTAGCAGGTATTCCTGCGGTGCCGTTGCGGGCGCGCTTTTCCGCTCCTGTCGCAGATCGGCTCATGGCGTTAGCTTGGTGGGACTGGCCTCATGCTGCACTGCGAACAGCGCTTGAGGATTTCCGTGCCCTCAGCGCTGAGGCATTTCTGGAGCGCTATGAAGGGGTCACTCAGGATCGGAAAACGTCAGTGTGACTTTGTCTGCTGCAAACCAGGTACGACCAACTTCAATGGGGTGGCCATTCGTATCTGTATTCACGCTGATTGTCCGCAAGATTGGCGCATGTTCGGCGATCCGCAGGTGAAGTGCTTGCGTCACAGTCGCGTGTTTTGCGTTCACCCGTGTCGAAGCCCGCGTATAATCAGCCACACCAGATTGGGCCAAAGCTGATGTGATAGAAGGATCATTAGTTAAATGCTCCAACATGTCTGGGAACCGTTCGGCAGGGAAGACACTACGAAACAGGGCGATGGGTGTGTTTTCCACTGATGACAAACCTTCGTAGACGTGAACGGATGTTCCGGTTGGAATGCACAATGCCTCGGCCTCAGATAGGTGTGCTGTGCGCGTTTCCAATAATAAAACCTCTTTGGTGGGTATACGTCCCGCAGCAGCAAGGTTTTGATGGAAACGAACGCGGCGACCTATAGGGTAATCCGTCGGTTTCATGGTTACAAATACGCCAGCCCCACGCCGGGCATGCACAATACCTTCATCCGCCAAAGCTTTCATTGCCTGCCGAACCGTATGACGATTGACTCCAAAGCGCATGGCAAGGACGGCTTCTGTGGGGAGCTTATCACCTTGTTGGTAAATACCCTCGGCAATGTCGTTGCTCAAAGATGTGACGATGGCTTTCCAGATCGGCGTACGACGGGTCATGTCATTAAAACTTCATGCTTTGGGGGATTGGCAGAATTTCGGCTATCGATTAATATTTGTCTAGTTGTATAGTTATTTTCGAAAGCTGTCTAGATGAATATGATGAGCGACCCGAACGCTGAGCGTAAAGGCTGGTTGAGCCTTCTGGCAAAATCCCCTGCCGCTGATGTCGCACGATATTGGGAGGCACTGGATCTGGCACCTGATCACACTGTTTTGCGCAGCCCAGAGATTGGTGGTGTAATGGTGCGAGGGCGTGCTGGTGCTGTCGGGGCGGCGTTTAATCTGGGTGAGATGACGGTCACTCGGGCCTCGGTTAAATTGTCTGACGGGACTGTCGGGCACGGTTATGTGCAGGGTCGGAGCAAAGACCATGCGTTACAGGCGGCATTGGTGGATGCGCTGATGCAGACAGATGCGGCCGACACGGTTGATCGGTGTCTTTTAGCCCCATTGCGCAAAACCATCACGGATCAAAAGACGACACGCGCTGCCAAGGCTGCAGCAACCAAGGTCGATTTCTTTACAATGGTGCGGGGGGAAGACTGATGCAATCCCATGTTTTTGAAGGTGGTTTTTCTGATTTGCCGGTTGAGGCCTCTCATGCTTTTCGCGCAGTGATGACTACGATGGCACGACCAGGTGAAATCGCGAGTGTGTCTGGAGCACGGCCTCCTGCGCCGATGAGCGTGGCAGCGGGTGTTGTTCTCCTCACATTATGCGATTCCGAAACACCGATCTATCTGGCACCCAGCCATGATATGCCGCAGGTGCGCGATTGGATCACGTTTCACACAGGTGCGCCCTTTACTTCAGCGCAAAGGGCTGCGTTTGCGCTGGGCGTGTGGAACGATCTGCCTATTTCAGATTTTCCAGTCGGCACGGCTGAGTACCCCGACAGGTCCACCACAGTAATTGTCGAGCGCCAAACATTGTCCAATACTGGCGCGGTATTGAACGGGCCGGGGATCAAGGATCATGCCCAACTGTCCTTGCCAGAAACAGAAACTTTCCAAACCAACACAGAGCTCTTCCCATTGGGATTAGATTTTATTTTCACGTGCAACGACCGCCTTGCGGCATTGCCGCGCACGACGAGGGTTCGCTAATGTATGTTGCAGTCAAAGGGGGTGAGCGTGCTATTGATAATGCCCATGCTTGGTTGGCCGAGGAACGCCGCGGCGATGTGGCCGTTCCTGAACTGAGTGTCGCGCAAATCCGCGAACAATTGGCCCTTGCAGTGAATCGCGTCATGGCCGAAGGCTCGCTTTATGATCCTGACCTTGCCGCTTTGGCGATCAAACAGGCGCGTGGTGATCTGATTGAGGCGATCTTTTTGATCCGCGCCTATCGCACAACTCTTCCACGGTTTGGGGGCTCCAACCCAATTGAAACCGAAGATATGACCTGCGATAGGCGGGTTTCTGCAACCTTTAAGGATGCACCTGGTGGGCAAATTCTAGGGCCAACGTTTGACTACACCCATCGGCTGATTGACTTTAAGCTGGCGGCTGATGGGGATGTCGGTACGGCTCCTGCCTCTACACCATCACCAATCGCGACGCCGCATATTATGTCTTTTCTCGATCGTGAGGATTTGATCCAGAAGGAACCGGCAGGTGCCGACATACCAGATGACCTGACCCGCACTCCGTTGGAACTCCCCGCCAATCGTGCGCTGCGTTTGCAATCTCTCGCGCGTGGCGACGAAGGTTTCCTCCTTGGTTTGGCTTATTCCACACAGCGTGGGTATGCGCGCAACCACGCCTTTGTGGCTGAACTACGGATTGGCGCAGTGGCGGTTGAAATGGACATTCCGGAGCTTGGGTTTGCCATCGAGGTTGGTGAGATAACAGTGACGGAGTGCGAGACCGTCAATCAGTTTCAAGGCTCAAAATCACAACCGCCGCAATTTACGCGTGGCTATGGCTTGGTGTTCGGAATGACTGAGCGCAAAGCAATCTCGATGGCTTTGGTGGATCGCGCCTTGCGCTGGAAAGAACTTGGCGAGGATAATGTTGGCGCGCCTGCGCAGGATGAAGAATTCGTTTTGTATCATAGTGATAACATTCAGGCGACCGGGTTCTTGGAACATATCAAGTTACCACATTACGTCGATTTTCAATCTGAACTGGAACTGATCCGTAAGCTGCGCAGTGAAGCGCAGGAAAACATCAACCGGGAGGTTTCGGAATGAGCGATTACAACTTTGCCTATCTGGATGAGCAAACCAAACGCATGATCCGCCGCGCAATCCTGAAAGGACTTGCTATCCCCGGTTATCAGGTCCCATTTGCGAGCCGCGAAATGCCTATGCCTTACGGTTGGGGCACAGGTGGTGTGCAGGTTTCAGCTGCTGTGTTGACGCCAGATGATACTTTTAAGGTGATCGACCAAGGGGCCGATGATACAACCAACGCGGTGTCGATCCGACGGTTTTTTCAAAAGACCGCAGGCGTTGCGATTACTGAGGCCACATCAAAAGCAAGTGTTATACAGACACGCCACCGGATCCCCGAAGAAAACCTGCGCGCCGACCAGATTTTGGTCTATCAGGTGCCGATCCCCGAACCGCTTCGCTTTCTTGAACCATCAGAGGTGGAAACCCGCAAGATGCATGCGCTCGAGGAATATGGGCTTATGCACGTTAAACTGTACGAGGACATCAGCCAACATGGCGATATCGCCACCGCCTATGCCTATCCGGTCAAGGTCGAAGGGCGCTATGTGATGGACCCTTCACCAATCCCAAAGTTTGACAATCCAAAGCTGGAAATGGCAGGTATTCAACTCTTTGGCGCTGGGCGCGAACAGCGCATCTACGCGATCCCGCCGTATACGCAGGTCGTTAGTCTTGATTTTGATGACTACCCGTTTCAACCGACCAAGGCCGATCACGCTTGCGATTTATGTGCGGCTGAGGACAGTTATTTGGATGAATTGATCGTGGATGACGAAGGTGGGCGCATGTTTATGTGCTCGGATACGGATTATTGCGCGAACCGTCGTAAGCAGGGCCATGTGGGTGCCCAAGGTGTGCCCTATGCGGAGGACCAAGCATGACACCGCTGTTGCAAGTTGAAAATATCGCGAAATTCTACGGCGCGCGGATCGGTTGTACGGATGTGTCCTTTGATCTCTATCCTGGCGAGGTTATGGGGATCGTAGGTGAATCCGGGTCAGGTAAGTCTACCTTGTTGAACTGTCTCGCAGGGCATTTGACACCGGATCGCGGTGCGGTGCGCTTTGACACGCGTGCGGATGGATTGCGTGATACGGTTACCATGTCAGAGCCCGAGCGTCGAATGCTGAGCCGCACGGATTGGGCCTTTGTACATCAACACGCCCGTGACGGGTTGCGCATGAATGTGAGTGCAGGCGGCAACGTGGGCGAGCGGCTGATGGCCGTAAACGCTCGCCATTATGGGCAAATTCGTGACAAGGCCATTGATTGGTTAGGGCGAGTGGAGATTGGTGAAGACCGAATTGACGACCGCCCGACGGCGTTCTCGGGCGGCATGCAGCAACGATTACAGATCGCCCGTAATCTGGTGACAGGGCCGCGTTTGGTTTTCATGGATGAACCTACGGGGGGACTAGATGTTTCGGTGCAGGCACGGTTGCTTGATCTGTTGCGTGGGCTTGTACGCGAAATGAACTTGAGTGCGATTATCGTTACGCATGATCTCGCCGTTGTGCGTCTTTTGGCGGACCGGTTGATGGTGATGAAGGACGGTCACGTGATTGAAACAGGACTAACGGATCAGGTTCTGGACGATCCACAGCATGCGTACACGCAGCTTCTTGTTTCCTCTGTCTTGCAGGTATGATCCAATGATCTCAGTTGAAAATGTCTCAAAATCCTTTGTGTTGTACAATCAAGGTTTAGCTGAAATTCCGGTGATGCAGGGGGCGTCGCTCAAGGTTGCAGCGGGCGAATGCGTGGCGTTAGTCGGAGCGTCTGGTGCGGGTAAGTCAACACTCATGCGTATGATTTACGGCAATTACCTTACCGCCTCTGGACGGATCATGGTTGGCGATGTTGATGTCGTCGCCGCCGCGCCGCGCAGTATACTTCGTTTGCGCCGTGAAACATTGGGCTATGTCAGCCAGTTCTTGCGGGTTGTGCCACGTGTGTCGACACTGGATGTGGTGGCAGAGCCATTGCTGGCAACTGGTACTCAAAAGGATGAAGCATTGAAACAAGCCAAAGTGTTGCTCACCCGTTTGAATATCCCAGAACGCCTTTGGCACCTAAGCCCCACCACGTTTTCAGGCGGGGAACAGCAGCGGGTGAATATTGCGCGCGGTTTTGCCTTTCCTTACCCTGCGTTGTTGCTAGACGAACCAACGGCGAGTCTCGATCCGACCAATCGTGCTACGGTACTGTCTATGATCGGCGAAGCCAAAGCGCGTGGTACGGCAATCATCGGAATATTTCACGACCATGCTGCTCGTGATGAAATCTGTGACCGTCAATTTGATGTGACACAGTTTACGCCGGGGTTGGCATCATGATGGGGCGCTTTATTGCAGTTGTTGGACCGTCAGGTGTGGGCAAAGACAGCGTTATGCAGGCGATGGCAGCCCGTGATAAACGTCTTATCCTCGCCCGCCGGGTCATCACACGACCCAGTGATGCGGTTGGCGAAGATTTTGATGGTATAACACTCGCAGAATTTAGATCACTTGAAACCACAGGGGCTTTTGCACTGAATTGGGAAGCACATGGTTTGCATTACGCAATTCCCACAACGGTTAAAGCGCATCTGGAAGAGGGTCGCGATGTGTTGGCAAACCTGTCACGGGCTGTCTTGATTTCTGCCAAGGCTAGCTTTGCGCGATTTGATGTCATCAATCTCACGGCTGACCATGACGTCCTTGCGACACGGTTGGCTGCGCGTGGTCGCGAGAGCTCAATGCAGATTGCAAAACGACTTGAGCGTGCGACGGCGCGTTTGCCTGTCGGCATTGAGGCGAGAAATTTTGACAATAGTGGGCCGCTTGAGCAGACCGTTCAGGCCGTACTTGGTCAACTATACCCTATCAAGGCGCAAGGATGAATGTAGTGAGACACTCCTTTCGACGTGCCACGAAACCCGTATTTTTGGAGCGCTTGCTTGATCACAGCACAGCCTCCGCCAAACCAGAGTGACACTCACATGACAGAACAGACAATTTTCGCCAATGCACGTTTGATTTTGAAGGACGAAGTAGTCGCAGGGTCGCTGGTCATTGCAGACGGTTTTATTACAGATATCAACCAAGGGGTAAATGTTCCGAAAGGGGCGGTTGACCTGCAAGGTGATTACCTTTCGCCGGGGTTGATGGAATTGCACACTGATAACGTTGAGCGACATCTGGAGCCGCGCCCCAAAGTTAACTGGCCATTTCGTGCCGCTATTCTAGCCCATGACCGTGAGTTGGCAGGCGCGGGGATTACGACGGTTTTTGATGCAATCCGAGTGGGATCAATCGTATCTGCTACAGGGGCAGGCTACCCCAAATATGCCCGCCAGATGACAGATGAAATTATGAAGGTGCGCGCTGCTGGACTGTTACGGATAAGTCATCACATCCACTTGCGCGCGGAAATTTGTTCGGAAACCTTGATTGATGAACTTGATGAGTTTTCGAGCGATGACCGCATTGGCATTGTGTCGATGATGGATCACACACCAGGGCAGCGTCAGTTTTGTGATTTGTCAAAGTTCGAAACTTATGTCCGCGGCAAACGGTCGTATACGGATGTGCAATGGGACGCATATCTTGAATTCTTATATGCGCTTCAGGCGCGGGTGGGTAAAAGTCATGAAACCGCAACCGTGGCTTCGGCCAAACGGCTTGGGGCGACCTTGGCAAGCCACGATGACACAACGGTTGACCAAGTGATGACAAGTCATGGCTACGGTGTCCGTGTTGCTGAATTTCCGACAACTGTTGCGGCAGCCGATGCTTGTCATGCCAACGGTATTGCCACGATTATGGGGGCGCCTAATCTGATCCGTGGCGGGTCGCATTCGGGTAATGTGGCTGCGGCCGAACTTGCACAGATGGACCGATTGGATATTCTCTCGTCGGATTACGTACCTGCTGGTTTGCTCATGGCGGCAGTGCAGCTTGGGGATATCTGGGGAAATCTTGCCCGTGGTATGCGGACTGTAACAGACACACCAGCTCAGGCCGTAGGCCTTTTGGATCGTGGCACATTATCGGTTGGTCAACGTGCAGATCTTATCCGGTTCGCGATCAAAGATCAGATACCTGTTCTTCACGAAACCTGGAGCGCAGGTCAGCGCGTGTCTTGATCACGGATACGCTTGCCGCGATAGCAGGTCATTGCACGCATGGTGAGGATCAAAGCAACTATGGAGAGGGATCAACCTCTTTGCTCACGTGCTTTGTCAACCTCACTTAAGGTCTGATACCGCTGGAAGCCGCACCACCAGAGCGTGGTGCAGCTAAAGTTTACAATCGCAAGAAGTACTGCAGAATAGGTTCCAGACCTGTTTATGTCATTGCCATCATAAATGAGGTGGCTGTGGCGCTACATCTCGCCAGCGATTATCTGAGCATAAATATTTGGATCGGTGACACCCTCAGACCCGATGACGATGACGCGCGCGTTGGTATCTAGATGCAGATCCTGTTTTAAAACAGGTTGTTTGGCCGCCGCAATAACAGCACATAGCCCTGCCACGGCGCTTTCACCGACCTCTACAGGAATGTCTCCTTCGACGCCATTTGCCAGTAATCGAACCGTAGGCGCAACAAGGCATTCAGGGATCGTAACAAAGTCCTGCGCCGCATCCGCAAGGACCGACCAAGCCAATTTCGATGGTTCACCACAAGATAGGCCCGCCATTATGGTCTCTTTGGCTATTACCACGTTTGTTGCCCTATTGGCCTTTGCACTGGTGAGCAGACATGGCGCGAGCTCTGGTTCAACAACGACAACGCGGGGGGCGTTAGTCCCCCACGATTGATGAAACACGGCGGTGACTGCTGCCGCCAAACCACCAACTCCGCCTTGCAAGAACACATGTGTTGGAGGCGTGTCATACTTGTGCACGATCTCGCGAGCCATCACTCCGTAACCAGCCATCACGTCCAGCGGCGGTTGGATATAGCCAGGCCATGACGTGTCTGATACAATCAGCCAGCCATGCTTTGCTGCGTCGATACGGGTCTGCGCGACCGCAGCGTCGTAATCGCCATCAATTCGGATTACTTCAGCCCCTAGCGCCTGCATTGCTTCGGCGCGATATTCGCTCACATCAGCATGAATGTAGATTTTGCAATTTGTGTGAAATTGTGCAGCCCCCCATGCGACAGAACGGCCATGGTTTCCATCCGTGGCTGAAATCACAGTTATAGTTTTCGATTGTTCTGCGTATAGGCCACGGCGTATATCTGCGAGGCTCACGGCAGATCCTGTTGATTTAGACAATTCGCGCTGAACAGTGCGCAAAACGGCGTAGGCTCCGCCTAGTGCTTTAAAACTGCCAAGCCCAAATCGCGGCCCTTCATGTTTGTAGCGGATGTCTGCAATACCCAGCGTTCCTGCAAGGCCACTAAGGGGGATTAATGGCGTTTCGACATATCCGTCCCAACTGGAGATTTCGGTTTCTGCGCTATCAAAATCAGCGCTTTTTAAGATATCTGTTACAGCCCCGTCAAAGGGGGGATTGCTTTCATGGTGGGCAAGATAAGCGGTTTCAAATGGTGTGAACATAGGATCTCTTTCTTATCGTTTTGTCTAAAGTCATGAGAAATTAGTTCATCACTGCGCTAATTTGTGCTCCTATTTGTGTCAATAAATGCAATAAATTTGCATTATGTGAGGGTAGGGTGAGTGAAAAATTCAGAAGCACTTGATGAGTTTGATTTGGCGATCTTACGGATTCTTCAAAAGGACAACACTGTTCCCCAGAGATTGATCGGAGAGCAGGTCAATCTATCTGCCCCTTCTGTTCAACGAAGGATCAAGCGGCTCGAAGCGTCGGGCGTTATTGCTGCACAAAGCGCAATCATTAACCCAATGCGTCTCAATCGGGCTTTGACTATTGTTGTCGAAGTGGAATTGAACGTCGAAACAGGAGGCGCGATTGATCTCGTAAAACAGAGCTTTGTGGACGCACCCGAAGTACAACAATGTTACTACGTCACAGGAGAAGCCGATTTTATGCTGATCATTATCGTGCAAGATATGTCAGAATATGAGGCGTTGACCCAACGATTGTTCTTTTCCAATGAGACCATCAAAAAATTCAAAACCTTCGTGACCATGGACCGCACTAAGGTCAGTTTGCAGATCGATATCTGATCGAAAAGATCAAAGGCCATTACAGTAAGATCTGTTTGCAGTTGGGACATAGCTTTCGACCAGCATAACTTTGCGCTTTATTGGGTTGCAGTCTATACGTGGTGAGCCAGACCTTTCGGATGAAATGGTGTTCACGGGGTTTGATGCAGGTGCATATGATTGGGTGATAATATTGAATTGGCTTTGCATTTTGATGTCAACTTCATGGTGTAACGTGTGATCTTTCAAGCGTTTGGGGTGAATTACCGTTACATAGTTTGATCAGCGTCTTTGTTGGGCCACCAAAATGCTCGGGCACGTTCGATAACGTGCCAAGATGTCTTTTATACAGGTCAGACTGCGCGGAAATCGTACGATGTCTGTGCGTGTCAGATCCGTATTGTGGCCGTTTGAATGTGCAATACGGTTGCACAGCAGTGAGACCTGACTTAGTCTGCAATTCACCTCGGGGAGCTTGCAAAAGCTGAGATGCCAGATCGGCGAACCCGTTGAACCTGAACCGGTTAACACCGGCGGAGGGAAGGTTAAAGGCAGACACGCCATGCATCCTTTTTCCGCCCGGCGCACTTGAGAGGATGTAAAATGCGAAATTATCTACTCACTGTCGCAGGATTGTTATTTGCGAATGCTGCGCTTGCGCAGACGCCTGTCCTGACGGTCTATGCCCCCGACTATTTTGGCTCTGAGTGGGGACCTGGGCCGTCTATTGAGGTGGCCTTTGAAAAGCGCTGTGGCTGCGACTTGGAATATCAAACCGGTGATCTGTTGCCTCGGTTGTTGTTGGAAGGGTCCAGAACAGAAGCAGATGTTGCAATCGGCTTTAACACCGACGTCATGAAACGCGCCCGCGAAACCGGGTTGTTTGCGCCGCATGCTGTCGACACGTCTGCTCTTACTTTGCCATTGCAGTGGCATGATGATACGTTTGTACCGTTCAACTATAGCCATGTTGCCTTTATCTATGACAATACCAAAACCCAAGGCTTCGATAGTTTTGAAGCGCTTTTGAACGCACCGGATGATCTGCGGATCGTGATCCAAGACCCGCGGTCGTCTATATCTGGTCTGGCTTTGGTGTTATGGGTGAACGCAGTTTACGGTGAAAAAGCTGAAGAGGCCTGGGCCCGACTTGCACCTAAAATTGTTACTGTGACCAAGGGCTGGTCTGAAGCTTACGGTCTGTTTACTGACGGCGAAGCAGATGTGGTCCTTTCCTATACGACATCGCCAGCCTATCATATTATTGCAGAAGAGGATCTGACAAAATCGGCTGCGATTTTTGAGGAAGGTCATTATTTTATAGTTGAATCCGCCGCAAAACTCGCCAGCACAGATAAGCCCGAACTCGCACATCAGTTTATGGAATTTATTCTGACAGAAGAATTTCAAACAATGATACCAACCACCAATTGGTCTTTCCCAGCAGCGTTATCTGAAGACAAGTGGCCAGAAGGTTTCCAGCAGTTGCCGATGCCTGAGGACGTGTTGTTTTATTCTGAAGACGAAGCAGCAGCGCTGCGAGAGACGGCGATTGAGGCATGGCGAAGCGCGCTTTCACAATAATAGCCGCTCTTCTTGTCGCGGCGGCAGTGGTCGTACCTGTCGTCGCCGTTTTGTGGCGTGGTGGTGGATTAGGTAGTCTTTCCGCCGCGGATTGGAGCGCGTTGCGCTTCACGGTGTGGCAGGCATTTTGGTCTGCCACGATCAGTGTACTTTTGGCGATACCTGTGGCCCGCGCTCTGGCACGCAGGGCGTTTTGGGGGCGTTCTGTACTGATTTCGGTGATGGGCGCGCCTTTTATTCTTCCCGTGATTGTAGCGGTCCTTGGATTATTATCTGTGTTTGGTGGCAAAGGGATAATCAATCTGGCCCTAGAACAGCTCAACCTTCATCAAATGAATATCTATGGCCCCCACGGTGTTGTCATTGCGCATGTGTTTTTCAATCTGCCTTTGGCTGTTAGGCTCATTTTACAAGGCTGGCTGGCCATTCCATCCGAGAGGTTTCAGGTTGCGGCATCACTGAGTGCATCTGTCTTTTGGCTGCTGGAATGGCCCATGTTGAAACGGATTATTCCGGGGGCCTTTGCCGTAATTTTTGTGATTTGTCTTGGGTCATTTGCTGTTGCTTTAACGCTTGGTGGCGGGCCGCGGGCGACCACTGTAGAACTTGCAATCTATCAGGCCTTTAAGTTTGATTTTGATCTTGCCAAGGCCGCGTCTTTGGCTGTGATACAGCTTTTACTGGGTGGCGTTGCAGGGCTGATCGCGCTTTTTCTGACGCAGGGGGATTTCTTAGGGGCGGGATTGGACCGTGTGGTCCAGCGATGGGATGGGTCAGCGTGGGTTGATGGGTTGTGGATAAGCTGCGCGGCACTGTTCCTCTTACTGCCGTTGGGGGCGGTGGTTGTTGCTGGGTTACCCGGGATATTGAGCCTACCAGATAGCATATGGCCGGCAACGCTACGGTCGCTTGCAATTGCTATTACAGCAGCTGTTTTGACGATCGTATTGGCATTGCCTTTGGCAACACGGGCTGGAGAAATCGCCTCTTTGTTTGGAATTTCGGTGTCAGGATTAGTCTTGGGAACTGGGATGTTTTTGCTGCTTCAGCCTTTTGTCAGGCCGCAGGATATTGCTCTGCCAGTGACCCTTTTGGTAAATGTGCTGATGTCTTTGCCGTTTGTCTTACGTATCATTCGACCGGGAATTGAGAATGCTCAGTCAGATTTTGGCAGGTTAGGGCAGGCGCTGGGATTAGAGGGATGGGCATTATGGCGCATTGTTTACCTGCCTCGACTTCGCAAGCCGCTTGGTTTTGCGGCTGGGCTAACGGCGGCTCTTGCGATGGGAGATTTAGGGGTGATCACACTGTTTTCACGCCCCGGCGAGGGCACTTTGCCGCTGTTTATGTATCAGTTAATGGGCGCCTATCAGATGAAGGCCGCCTATGCTGCAGCCCTTCTTTTGGTTACGTTGTCACTTGCGTTGTTTTGGGTATTTGATCGGGCAGGGCGAACGCATGCTGACATTTGAACAGGTTGTCTTCACACAGGGTGGCTTTTCGGTTGGTGCCGATTTAACCGTTTCTGAAAACAACGTGACGGCGGTCATCGGTCCATCTGGTGCAGGCAAGTCCACCTTTTTGCATGGCATCGCGGGTTTTGTACAACAAACTAGCGGCCGCCTGTTTTGCGCGGGAGCAGACATCTGTGATCTATCTCCGGGAAAGAGACCAGTTTCGATGCTTTTTCAGGACAACAACTTATTTCCGCATTTGACTGTTTTGCAGAATGTTACGCTTGCGCTGACCTCTAAACTGCGCCCGAAAAAATCTATCGTCACAGAAGTTGAACATATGCTTTCACAGGTCGGCTTAGAAGGATTGTCTGCGCGCAAGCCCGCCGAACTGTCTGGTGGGCAACAAAGCCGCGTCGCTCTGGCTCGGGCATTGTTACAAAATCGGGCAATCTTGTTAATGGATGAACCTTTCAGTGCTCTTGGTCCAGCGCTGAAAGATGAAATGTTGGATCTATCGGTTTCTCTCGCATCCAATCGTACGGTTATTATGGTAACGCATAATCCGGCCGATGCAGAGCGCATTGCAGATGAGGTGATAGGCGTGGCTGAGGGAAGGGCTTTCTCTCCGGTACCGACAGCTGATTTCATGAGCAACCCGCCAGAAACAATGCGCGATTACTTCCGAGCCTCTGCTACGACTTCTGGCTAACATCTCTGGTTAACGAAAGCGCTTGGAGACGACGCTCAAATAGTCGGTTGAAATAACACTGACCTTGGGAGAGTGCGCTGGGATGTGCGCATGTGGCGGATAGCGGTTTTGTTGCGCGTGATTTTTACCTAGTCAAAATCTAAATGCTGCGAGGTCAAATTGCGTGAGACGGCGGTGGTAACGATGCTAAAAGATCGTTCCAACGGGAAATGTCACTGTTCGGATCTGCAGCGAAGATTGCGATCGTATGTCCATCGTGGCCGTAAATTTCCAGTTGCGATAAATTACCGAAACATGTCACCCAAACTGTCTCAATCTGATCAAGGTCTAACGCAAGAGTCTGGTCGCCAGAACGGGTGATAATCACGTTTTTCAGGAGCTCTACCTCTGCGCGGTGCGTTAAGGCAGATTGTATCAAACCATACTCGGGCACCTGTTGAACATGCCTGACGCCTGTCTTGTTTATATAGGTCAGGAAACTGACCAAGACTTGCCGTAGCACAGGCCGTGCCTTGTTTGGACTGATATGGGGCAGGGTCATGCGGCGGGTAAAACCGCGATCCTTCATAATATCATTCAGGTGATGACCGGTATCGTGCTCGTCCCAGTTCTGGCGGGCGCAGCGGACCGCAGAGAGTGAGATCACGCTCGGGTCTTGTTGGGTCGCTTCGGGTTCAGGCCAGCCAACCTTTGTTTGGTCAATTGATTGCAGCAACGCCTTGTCAAAATCATCAGCCGTTTCGATCCGATGAATAATGTCACCCTCTTTATTTGCAATGACGAGTGACTGCCGCCCATTCAGAGTTGGTTTGCAAAGTGCAGCGCATATCGGAGCATCAGGCGCGACTCTTAGATTGATCCGTTTATGTGATAAATGATGTGGCATGGCCGTTGTTTGGAAACGCCCATAGCCTCCATTTCCAGTGATAAACGCGGCTGCATTCCGGGTGCTGACAATCGCATTGGATAAGGCAGTTCCCAATAACCCAAGGGTCTCGAGGTCGCACTCCAATCGCAGCAGATCCCCCTGGCTTTCGAGGTCCTTTAGTGAACGCGGAGTTTCCTTACCCAAACATAGGCAAGACGTGCCCTGTGCAAGGTCAAATGTAATTGGTGCGTTCAATACATAAAGCGGTCAGGCATTTTGTCCGTCCCTAGTAGACGTCCCGCACATAGCGTTTTTCACGCTTAAGGCGGTTCACGTATTCGGTTGCCGCCTCGGGGGACATGCCACCCTGGGTTTTAATAATGGAATGCAGGGCCTCATCGACGTCTTTTGCCATACGTGTCGCATCGCCACAGACATAGAAATAACCACCTTCCTGAAGTTGAGCGTAAAGGTCTTTTCCATTCTCAGTCATGCGGTGTTGGACATAGATTTTTTCGGCTTGATCACGAGAAAAGGCGAGGTCCAAACGAGTTAGGACACCATCAGTGCTGAATGCGTTGATTTCATCCTTATAGATGAAATCGCTTGCACGGTGTTGGTCTCCAAAGAACAACCAGTTGGAACCGGTCGCGCCACGTGCACGCCGTTCTTCTAAAAAGGCACGAAATGGGGCTATTCCGGTACCGGGACCAACCATGATCATTGGCACACTGTTGTCCTCGGGTACGCGGAAGCTTTTGTTCGGTGACATGAAGATACCCGCGGTTGCACCTGTTGGCACGTGATCGGCAAGGAATGTTGAACATACGCCACCATGTGCACGGCTCTCATGCATCCATCGTACGGCTGCGACAGTTAGGTGAACTTCGCCATCGTATGCCTTTGGGCTAGACGATATCGAATACGCGCGGTGCTGTAATGGCTTGAGCCAACTGATGACTTCAGTCACATCAAAGGTGAGGCTTGGGTTCAGGTTCAACAGGTCAAGCGTATCTTTGCCCCAAAGGTAATGATCCAAGGCTTCTTTGTCACCATTGCTGACCACATGGGTGAGTTCATCATCTTTAGCCAATGGTTCAATTGCACGGATCAAATCGCGGCTAGGCGTCATGATTTCAAGGCTGGTTGACAGCAGCTCACCCAATGCGGTGCCGTCAATATCAGTGTCTGCGCTTGCACCAAGGCGGTTAATCCACCCTTTCACAAGATCAGGCGCGTTGACAGGCATCACGCCCAAGGCATCTCCGGCTTCGTAGGTTAATCCGCTATCACCCAGATCGAATGCTATATGGCGGATTTCCTTGGCGGATTTTGAACCCGATAGAATCCGGTTATCGATCATTGTCGCGACATATGGGTTCTTGCGACCCCAGCCTGATTTTGCGGTATCCTTCGCAGGTGTCGCGGCGACAGGTGTTACCGCGACGGAGCCTGCATCTGGAATAGCCGTCGCGATCCAGCTTTCAGCAGCGTCTTCGAAGTCTACGTCGCAATCAACCCGATCAGTTAATCGTTTCGCCCCCAACTGTTCTAGACGTGTGTCGACCAATTTTCCGGCCTGACAAAATTCATCATAACTAGTGTCTCCCAAGGCGAGGACACCGTAGTTCAGTGCCTCAAGACGTGGAGCGGTGCTGGCTGACAAGGCCTCCCAGAATTGATGGGCATTGTCGGGCATTTCGCCTTCGCCATAGGTGGAGACAACGACAATCAGGTTTTGCATGGTGGCAAGCTGCTCCATGCTGATTTCATCCATCTCCGCGACGCGTGGCGTAAATCCTTTTGTTTGCGCGTGTGCTGCTACATCTTCGGCCACAGCTTCTGCGTTGCCCGTTTGAGTTCCAAAAATGATATCAAGAGGTTTGGTTTCTACCGCAGCGGCCGGAACAGCAGAACCGCCGCCAACAGCCAAACGCGAATGCAATCCTGCAAGGAAGCCCGACAGCCATTGCTTTTGCTCTCCCGAAAACGGAGCATCTTCTGGGATGTAAGGAATTTTTGTTAAGGTATCGGTCATCGGTTACTCCGCGGCGGTCCGGGCGATCACATCCGGAATCGCATGTTCGGCAAAGAGGGCATCAAAACTGGGTACATGACCCAGAACGGTTCGGTTTTTCGCACTCTGGTGTAAAATCCAGGCATAGGTCCCTGGGCTGTCCATACTTAGGATATTTCGCAACGAAAGAGCGCGTTTGAAATCAGACAAGCGTTTGTTGGCCACAAGGGCGGCAAGCTCTGTGTCACTATAGGCATCAAGTGACGCTTTGGCGTGTTTGGCAAGTGACGACATCAACCCAAAATCTTCAGTCAGGATCAGGTTACGTGCGGCTTTGTCACGGGCCATGCGATCAGAGCTGCTAGTACGTTTTGTCGCAATGGTTTGTGCTTGTTCTAGCACAACATAGCTGCTCAGCAGTCGGAACATATCATCTGTGTCCATGTCGCCGTAATTGGGTACAGCGCCTTGATGTACAGGCTGCCCTTTTTTCCAGGCGCGCTTTAGCTCTGAAATTTGATGCTCAGCTAAAGCGGTCGATAACTCGTCGACCAAATCTTTCCGAGATCGCGCTGCTAGAATTTCGTCTGTGTCTTGATACTGTAGCAACGCCTTAGGCATAATCCATGCCATATGCTGGCGCGTCGTATCCCAATCCGACAAAAGAGCGCGACCTAATTCAGAGTTCGTCGCCTCAATATGCCATGCAAGCAGCTGCTTAACCGCGTCTTCGTGGATTGTTGCATGGTCGGATCCGTCGATAAATGTACCGCTTAACACGGAATCGCGGCTAATCATGTCCGGTACACGGCCTTCGGGGTCGTATTGATAGGCAAACCCACCGGACATCCCATTGCCAATGCCATTGGCAAACCCACCAAGATTTAAGATCGCGCCGTTTGTCATATATTCAGCACAGAAGTCACCGACGCCCTCGACGACAGCGGTTGCGCCAGAGTTTCGCACGGCAAAGCGGTCACCGGCCTCACCTTCGATAAATGTCCGTCCACCGGTCGCACCAAACAGTGCAAAGTTCCCGATCAACACATTTTCACGACCTTTGGCTCCGCCCGGGCTGCGCACGATGATTTCACCACCGGAAGCACCTTTTCCGACACCATCGTTACAAGTGCCCGTATGATCCATGACCATACCATCATTGCAAAATGCACCAAAGCTCTGTCCCGCGGATCCGTTTGTCACAACACGGACGCTACGCTGATCCAAGTATCGACGTCCGCGACTGTCCTCAAAGGCGGCGGCGGGGAGGACATCACATTCGTGATTCAGCATGCGTTCGATATCAATCCCAAGCTGACCGCCAACTGTTTTGTTGCGGTTGTTGAGGGGGGCGTTCGGACGCAACTCGATATGGTGTTCTTTGCCGTCAAACAACCGCGCCTTCACTTGATCGAGCAGGGCGTCATCGATCTCGAAGTCTTTCTCAAGGTATATCGGGTCGGCGACGCGTTTTTCAGATACACATGTCAGCATTGCCCGCAGATCAAGTTTTCCGACTGACGACGGGTGATCAAGAAGATGAAGCAAATCGGAACGACCGCGCGCCTCTTGCAACGATCTTAGTCCGAGAGAAGCAAGAATTTCCCGAACCTCATGGGCAATGTTCAACAGATACTGTGCCAAGGCACGTGGGTCACCGTCAAACACTTCGGGATTTGTGGTGAGGCCAGCAGGGCATTTAATGTTACAGTTTTTCGCCATAACGCATTTCAACATCATCAATGCTGTCGTACCGAATTCAAAGCTGTCGCCACCTAACAAGGCCCCTTTGACAACGTCAGATCCCGTTTGCATGGCGCCTGAACATCGCAGCAATACTTTTTGACGGATGCCGTTGGCGCACAGCGCTTGATGCACTTCGGCAATGCCAATTTCTGCAGCGCGGCCCGTATATTTCAATGATGTAACAGCCGCAGCACCGGTGCCGCCTGTGTTACCGGCGATGTTGATGACATCAGCACCCGCCTTAGCGACCCCAACGGCGATCGTCCCGATACCTTCGGAGCTTACGAGTTTGACAATGACCCGTACACGTGCGGCCTTAGCATCATGGATTAATTGACCAAGGTCTTCGATAGAATAGGTATCATGGTGCGGGGGAGGGGAGATAAGTTCGACCCCTGGCACACCGCCCCGTGCAGCAGCAATTTCTACGGTCACTTTGGCCGCTGGCAGCTGGCCGCCCTCGCCAGGTTTTGCACCTTGGCCAATCTTAATTTCGATCTCTTCAAGGCTCGGATCGGCCAAATACCCAGCCCAAACGCCAAAGCGACCGGACGCAAATTGTTTGATCCGGCTCCCACGGATTGTGCCATAGCGGGTGATATGTTCGCCGCCCTCACCAGAATTGGACATACCGCCAACCATGTTTGTACCATGGGCCACGGCTTCATGCGCGGATGCAACAAGCGCGCCATGCGACATCGCGCCAGATGCCAATCGACAAGTGATTTCAGATGCAGGTTGCACGTTCTCCAAATCGATGCGTACGGGTGCCGAGCGCAGGCGAGACAGGTAGTCAAACGCCATAGCACTGGCTGTAACACTCAGCGCGCCTTTGGTGATATAATGCCCTTCGATGTCTTTCCCAAACCGCTCAACCAGCGTCTCGGCAAGAACATCGAGACGGCTAAGGTCATCCGCCTTTGGTCCAGTTAAGGTCAGAATGAACTGGCCATCATTTAGATTTTCAACATCCAAGCCACGAATAATGAAGTCGTTATTTCCCGCGCGATTGAAGAGCATCATTTCGCGCTTCATTTCCGGAACGGTCTCAAGGAAAGTAATATCCGCAGGGAACGCTAAAATATCGCGTAGTGCTGCAGGGCGGCGGTGACGTTCTTCGGTCATGGAACGGCTGAAATCACGATAACCAGGGGTGATTTTAAAACCGTCGATTTGCTCTTTCGTCAGTTTGTCAAAAGACGTGTTCACATAGCCAGTTTCTGTAAGACCAAATGCGTCGTCCATTTGTCGCAAGGTCATCAATCGGAATGGATCAGTTTCACCCTCGGCTTCTGCAAAGCTGATCTTTTCTTCGGTCAAATCCACGAACCCGCGTACGGCCGTCGTACCGTAGCTGTGTCCTGCTCCCTCGGCCCGTTCTTTAAAGAGGCCAAGGATTGGGATGTCTTTATCAGTGGTCACCGACAATGTTCGCTCGTGCCAGTCGGCTATTGATTTGGCGACGACAGAAAACCGAACGCCACCTACCGGCGTGTTCATGTTTGGTAGATATTTGGCGAAAACAGGGTCGTTTGTATCTAAAAAATTGGGTTCAAAGAATTCACCACCAGAGTAGCTTTCGACTGTGCAAAGGCCAACCTTACCCATGGTTTTCATCAGTGCCTTTTCAGCCGCCTTTTTGAACTTCATGTAGGCTGAACCGGCCTTCTCACCGAAGAGTTCTTCTGCGCGCAAACGCACTGCCAAGGGGTACACCGCAGCGCCGCCAAAACCTAACGCACATGCGATGTGGTGAGAGGAGCAAATTTGCCCGCTTTCGATCACGAGGCTAACCTTGAAGCGCATGCCTTCTTCAATCAGACGTTGGTTAATGGCTGAAACGGCCAAGGTCATCGGTAAAGGCGCATATGTGCTGGACAAGTGCCGGTCGGTCAGGATCGCGATTCCGCCCTGTTCACGTGCGAATGTCACAACGTCATTAGCTACCTCGTCAATCGCTGCGATAAGGGCTGCTTCGTTGGCGGCGGCATCTTCTAAAACAGGTCGGTAAAGCGTATTGAATGCCTGCCAAGGGGTGTCGGTTTGCTTTTTGATCTTTAACATATCGATCATGCGAAGAACCGGCGAATTAACGACAATTTGGCGCGAACGACTATGTCCAAGATGCGCCTTTTCCCCCAGTGCGACCCGTAATGTCATACCGTCAGATTCACGGATTGAATCAAGCGGCGGGTTTGTCACCTGAGCAAAGCGTTGACTGAAATATTTGGCCACGCCGCCTTCGTTATCAGATAAGGCATTGATCGCATTACCATATCCCATTGCCGATACTTTCTCGACGCCGGTTTGCAGCATTGGATCCATCAAGAATTTAAAACTCTCTTGATTGAGCGTGTATCCAACATAGCGCGCAGGGCGTTCCAGATCGCCTTCGTAGACAGCTGCCGCCGAAGTGCTTGTGATCTCGGCTTCAGGCAGTTCATCAATATTGATCTGCGCGTCCTTCAGCAAAGCTGGGTAATCTTTTGCAGAGGCAAGCATTTCCAATGCTTCTTTTGTCTCATAGGCGCGGCCCGTGCTGTGATCAAAATAGATCATCCCGCCTGCTTCAACGCGCCCCCTGCGGATCACATCCTCTGGTGGGAAGTCAATTTGGCCAGCTTCGGACATTACTGCTAAATATTCGCTGGTTTCGGTCGATCGCATCGGCCGCAGTCCTAGGCGATCCAACCGAGCGCCAATGATATCCCCATCCCCGAAAACCAATGCGGCTGGGCCGTCGTTTTTTTCTTCGGATAACGACAGATACTCTAACATGGCCCGAACGTCGGTGGACAATGACAGATCATTTTCCCACGCAGGCGGCATCATTGCGACGACAGCGGTGACCAAGTCTAAACCTTCGTCATAAACTCGCGCGTTTAGTGTTTGATCCAAACGGCAGCTATCGGATTGCCCTTTGGGGCGAATAATCGCCTTATTGCGAGCCAAGGCGATCGCGGCTTCGGATAAGCGATTTTTCTTATCTGTGTTCAACTCGCCATTATGAGCCATCAGCCTAAATGGTTGCGCCATTGATGGATGAGGATCTGTATTTGTTGAAAATCGTGTGTGGAAATAGAGTGTGTGAACTGAATGATTGGGGTCGGATAAATCATCAAAATAAGGAACGATTTCCCATGAGTTCAAACGCCCTTTAAAAACCTGCATCCTTGATGACATGGAAAGCGGGTAAAACCCTTCAAAGACAGGATTGGTGTAGGCTTCGGCCTCAATGGCCAGCAAAGCCAAATGAATGCGGCGATCAAACGTTGCGCGGTCAACCCCCTCAGGGGCCTCAAAAACCCACTGTGCGATGGGCAATTGATATTGCACCGAACGTTCACCAATTGCGTCATTGTTTACGGGCATGTGTCGCTGTGTAACGATGCTAAACCCTGCGTCTGTTAAACAGCTTTCAACCAGTTGGGTGGCATGATCATGTTGGGTTACATCCGCGGGAAGGAAAAAGTTACCGACACCAAATTTACCCGTCTTTAGATCGCGGCCTGTCAATTTACGAAAGAACTCTACTGACAGATCAACGGAAACGCCTGCGCCATCACCGACACCTTCGGATGACATGCCACCGCGATGCGGTACGGCGCAGAGTGCCTCGTGACCGCGTTTTAAAACGTCATGGGTTTGCTTGCCATCTTTGCGCGTCAAGAATCCAACACCACAAGAGCTGTGTTCTTGAGTGTGGTCGTAAAGTCCAGTTTGTGAAAAATCGTAATTCAAACCTGAATCTCCAAATTGACTTACTCCGCACAATCTTTCGATCAGACGGGGCAGCTCATTGATAATTCTCTGGCTGGATGGCTTGAGTGGCGCGGCGCGCGGCTTTGGAATACCCTTCCCAAACACAATCTGCAAGCGGTTCGCATAAAAATTGCTGAAGGGATTTCAGAACAAGGTGATGAAAGCCGGCTGTTTTGAATGACTGACAATCGCTTTGTCGAGATAGATATCGGTCATAAGTGACCCGCTATTGGTACCTAATCGGCTACTTATCTCGGTTTATGCAGACAGCCTTGCATCTACATAAATCGAGCCTCGCTTCGTGTACTCTAGTTCGGTTTTAACACGGTAGGTTTCGCCAATTTCTGACAGACCTAGAATATGTTCGGGTGCCCCGTCGGCAAGGATGATGCCATCCCGTAAAAGAACCAATCGGTCGCAGAATTTTGCTGCAAGGTTTAAATCATGTAATGCAGCCATGATAACCGGCTTTTTACGATCCATCTCATTTCGAATGGAGGTCAAGATCGACAGTTGGTGATGTAGGTCCAGTGCGCTGGTGGGTTCGTCAAGCAAGATCACCTCAGGCGAGCGTACAATTGTTTGAGCAACCGCTACCATTTGGGCCTGGCCTCCGCTTAGGTCCGAGATGCCACGATTTGCAAGGTGAGACAGATTTAAAGCGCTCAAGGTATCTGACACACGCTCAAGGTTTTCGTCTTTAACACGCCAACCTGTTGTCTGCTTTAATGCCAAAAGAACGCTTTCAAACACCGTTAACAATGCGTTGCAGCCAAAGGCTTGTGGCATATAAGCGATCCGACGTGCCCGACCTTTACGGTGCAAATGTGTTATATCATCTGTACCGATTATGATCGACCCTGCGGTGGGGGATACTAATCCGGCTAAGGTTTTGAACAGCGTTGATTTTCCCGATGCGTTGGGGCCAATCAATCCGACAAAACCCCCTCCCTTTACGGTAGGGATCGACACATCATGCAAGATCTCTTTCTTTCCATAACCTGATCTGAGGTTTTGAATGCTTAAGGTCATGACAGTTTTTCCCGTCGTGTGCTGAGGATAATCGAAATGAAAACAGGCACCCCTATCAAGGAGGTGATGATCCCAATCGGATATATAACGCCCGGTGTTATTGACTTAGAGATTAATGACGTTAGCGATAAAACCAATGCTCCGACTAAGGCCGAAAGCGGGACGAAAAACCGTTGATCTTCTCCGACCAACAACCGAGCGATGTGGGGCCCAACAAGACCGACGAATCCAACCGTACCCACGAATGACACGGCCGTTGCGGCCAACAAAGATATGCAAATCAGCATTTCAACGCGCAGGCGGCTTACGTCGACACCCATGCTTTCTGCTGTTGCCTCTCCCATCCGCAGGGCGGTCATAGGCCATGTCCGCAACAGGCTGAAGGGGATAGCGATGGACAAAAGCAGTGCACCAAGCGAGATCTTTTCCCAGCTTGCGCGGCTCAATGATCCCATCATCCAAAATACAATCCGTGCAATTTGATCTTCGGATGCCATGTATTGCATCAAGGCTAAAAGCGCTGAAAACGTGAAGAAAATCGCGATCCCGAACAAGATCATTGTTTCTGACCCTACACCCTTTAGGCGGGTTGCCATCAAAATGAAGCCACAGGTCAATACAGCGAAGACGAAGGCATTTGCTGTAACCAGAAATGGGCCAATTGCGGGGATAACACTAACGCCTAAGACAATTGCTAAGGACGCGCCAAAACTGGCGGCCGCTGAGACACCGAGAGTGAAGGGTTCCGCAAGGGGGTTATTCAAAATCGTCTGCATTTGGGCTCCAGCTACAGCCAACAACGCACCAACCAAAACGGCTGTTATGGCAACTGGCAAACGGTAGTCCCAAACGATAACTTTTAGGCGGACACCATGTGACAACGGATCTGTAAAAACTTGCAACACAGTGGACAGGCTATATTTTCCCGGGCCGGTGGCGATGTCTAAGAAAAAGCTCAATAAAAGCAATCCAGAAACGATTACGATCATGGTGTATCTGCGTGCGGTTTGCGAGCCGTAAGCTTGCCGCATCTGCGCAGTGGTTAGGTCTGTTATCACGAAAAGCTCCTCTAATGGCGGTGACGGCCCCGCGTTATGGGGGCCGTGAACTAGATGAGGTTAGCTTCCCGAACCAAGAGTGCCCCAGAATACACCTGAGTAATCAATGGGGAGGAATTTATCGTGAAGTTCCTGCATCGTTGCCGTTGGATCGACGTCTTCGAACAGTTCCGGGTGTAGCCATTTTGCGAAAGCTTGCATTGCAACGAAATGATAAGGGCTGTTGTAGAACTGATGGTAAACCGAATGAAAACGTCCGTTTTTAACCGCAGAGAGCTCCGGCCAACCTTCGCGAGCGGCAAGGTTCGCCAAACGATCTTGGACTGTTGCTTCATCGGCGTCATAGCCAAACAAAACGGCTGTTGTTGCTGGACTCGCCTCGGACCAATTCGCGCCAGTGCCGATGATTACATCAGGGTCATCCGTGAAAATTGCCTCAAGGCTGACGGCTGTAGAATAACCAGGGGTTTTTAATGTACCCCAGTTTTGACCACCAGCAAGGTCAACAAGGCGACCAAGGTTGGCGCCACCGAATGTGTTGCAACACTTCGTAGGGTCATACCCCGCCGCACGTTCGATAAAGACTACCGGTCTGTCTTCATCCGCGATTCCCTGAACGCGTGAATAGATGCCTTTCATCTGTTCTTGGTAGAAATCAGCAAAGGCATCTGCTTCCTCACGACGGTCCAACACGCGGCCCAGCAATTGCAAACTAGGGATAGTGTTTTGCGTTGGGTCTTGACGGAAGTCGACGAAAAGAGTTGCAACTCCAGCTTCGTCCAACTTCTCGATTATTCCGCTTTCTTGCGCGCGCAAAAGGTTGCCAAGATTCATGATTACCACTTCGGTGCCCAATGAAATGACGGCCTCTAGGTTCCATTCATCAGAGTAGGGGCTGCCAAAGCTGGGTAAGTCTGCAATCTCGGGAAAGACATCTAGGTAGGCGTGGTAGGCATCGGGGTCAAAATTGATCATGTCGTCTTTCCAGCCAACAACACGTTCAAATGGGTTTTCTTGGTCTAAAAGCGCGAGTGAATAAATCATCCGTCCTTCGCCAATAACAACCTTGGATGGGTTGCGTTCAAGTTCTACAACGCGTCCTGCAATATCTGTTACGGTAACTGTCTCTGCAGTGGCGATCGTGGCGGACGCAAGTGTAAGCGTCGTCGCTGCGGCAGCGGAGCAAAGACCCCGCGTCAGTGATCTGACATTCATGGGTCTCTCCTAATTTTAGCTTAGCTGGTGCTATGCTTAGGCACCATAGATATTAACTGGGTTGAATTTGTCAATTCGTTTACGAATTCCAACCCGCGACTTACGAATGCCCTTGATGGCAAATGGGGTAGATGAGGCTTTATTTTCGTAGGACATCCACCTGTTTGGTATCTGCCAATGCGAGTTAGTTATTTCCGATGCTTTGGGCATGGGTAATTCGAAAGGATTGGCAAGACATATCCTCACCTGCAAAAGTTAAATCTACCAAGTACTAGATAGCTTGTTGACATATTAGGTGTTGCTCATTAATTGATAACTACCTAGTACTTGATAGATAGGAGAAGAATATGTCACATCTTAAACTCAACCGGCGTTCGTTATTGATCGGCAGTGCAGCAACAACGCTGGCCGCACCCAGTATCGTAAGTGCAAATATCCTTGGCGGTGGCCCACTTGGTCAGGGAACGACTCCGCTCAAGCACGGTGTGGTTACTGTGGCCGATTTTGGTGACGTAAAAATCCACAGTTATCAAAGCCCGGACTTGACTGGCTGTGTTACAACGCATGTTATTGAAACACCTGAACGGCTTGTGTTTGTGGATGGCCAACGTTCGGTTATCTATGGTCAAGAAATCCGCGATTATGCTGAAGCGACAGGTAAACCTGTTGATCGCATGATCATTTCACATTTGCACCCTGATCACTGGTTCGGTGCGTATCAATTCCGCGATGTGCCGATCTATTCTTTTGCAGAAACCCAAGCTGAGATTGAGCAATTGGGTGATTTCTTCATCGAAATCAGTATCGAGTCGCTGGGCAACCACGTGCCACCAACCAAAGTTGTGCCAAACCGCCTGATTGAACATGGCGCAACTGAGGTTATCGACGGCGTAACCTTCGAATTCCGTCACGTGACAGATGCTGAATCTGACAACATGATGACAATCTATTTGCCAGATCAGAAGGTCCTGATCGCACAGGATATGTTGTATAACAATTGTCACCTGTTCTGCGGACACGGTAATTTTGATGGCTGGAAAGCTGGTCTTGTTGAAATGCAAAAGGACACGTCGTTTGACCTTGTTTTACCTGGTCACGGTCCAACGGCAGGATCACGTCAAGCAATTGATGATGCATTGGTCTATCTTGATTACACACAAGATGCTTATGCAAAGGCTGCTACCGGTGAGGAGCTGAAAAGCGCGATCTTGGGTCGTTATCCGTCTTATCTTGCAGCGAGCTTGGTCGATATCCAGAATCTATTCTTGTTCCCGAAAAGTTAAACAAACATCGCCGTGCGCATTTTGTGCGCGCGGCGAGACAGCCAACAGATAGAGAAATACATTCGGTTTTCGCTGTTTCTAAAATAGTTCCAAGTACATGTGTGTATGCACCTTAATGACTTACCATTCGGTATATCTTTGCTCGAAAAGCAGCACAGCCTCTTACACAGAGCGCTAGTAAAGAAGTCATAATGGAATTGAGTGCTGATTTTAAAGCACATGTTATCGTATACTCAGATAAAATTGAATGGTTGGCTTCTACTATGCCGCAGTTAGATCGCCGGATGCTCGATCAGATTGGTGGTGAAGTTGCTCGAACAACCACCATTGTGCGGTATCCTCTGGGCAGACTTTCCCTTCGTGATAACCGTCGCATCTAAAGCGTCTCCTGTATGGATAAGCTGCTATCGAATTAATCAGTTTCACAGTCTGGTATGATAATCTATACTCCTTTAGAAACCATTCCAATTGAGAGCCACGTCGATATGAAGAACAAACTCTTATCTTTCGGACTGGTTGGAACTGTATTGGCCGCATTGTGTTGCTTTATCCCTGTTCTTCCGGCACTTGGCCTGACCGGATTACTTGGTGTTCTCTACAATGATGTGATTTTACTGCCGGCGCTTGTAGGTTTTCTTATTCTTACAGGGTACGCGATATTGCGGTAAAAGAAGCAAAAATAGTTTTCGGCTCGGCGCTGACGTGTCCATTTTGCTTGCAGGTCGAGATTGAAATGATGCTTTCCAACGCCTGTCAGTGGTTCTCTGAATGCAAATTTTATCAGACAGTCGTGAAACCGCTCGAAGGTACTGTTGCGTATACTGTTTATACGTAACAGTACCTTGTCTATCGACCTAAGAAGGCAAGTCGTGTTGTGCATAACGGATGTTAAGCCGGTCGCAGCATCATCCCTGGTGGAATTAGCATTGTGTAAAAATTTGATAAGGCACCAGCTTAAGCGATTTATGAGCTCTTGAAAGCAATAGCGCGCTCAGATTGCTCTGAGCGCGCTAAATTTCTCATATATGCCGAACTTAGCGTATAAGCCCGATCATCATCACAACCGTCAGCGTCAACCGATGCCGATAACAGTATGGGATGTTCGTCTCACTGGAACCACAGGATTAACGATGGTGAGAGAGCTATGACAAAGCAGATCATAATCAGGGCCAGAAATGCCGGTAGGGCACGGGTCGCGATACGCATGAAGGGTTCACCACTGACGGCTGCGGCAGCAAAGAGGTTAATCCCGACGGGCGGTGTGATAAAGCCCACCGACAAGGTTGTTACAACGAATACACCAAAGTGTACCGGGTCAAATCCAAGCTGCATACCGATTGGCAATAAAATCGGCATCACAACCAAGATCGCAGCGATTGGTTCTAACAGACAACCGATAACCAACAACATCACAACAATCAAAGCAACGGAGCCTATGAAACTTACATCGTAGGATGTGAAGCTTTGCACGATTGCTTCGGGAACACGCAGGATTGCCAAAACCTCTGCAAACAGGATCGAGAATGCGATGATCGGTGCCAAGATACCTGTTGTGCGTGAAGCGGATGTAAAGATGTCAGCCAATTCACTGAAACGGACTTCTCTGACGACAAGTAATTCGATCACGAAAACATAAGCCACAGCGACAGCTGCCGCCTCTGTTGGGGTGAAGATACCCCCATATATTCCGCCAAGAATGACGACTGGTGCGCCAAAGCCATACCGCGCCTGCCATAGGGCACGAAGAGCCCCATTACCAGAAAAGGCGTTTCTTTCACTCGCGCCCCAAACTCCAAAGCGACAGACAAAATAGTTGGCGATACACAAACCCAAAGCCACCAAGAAGCCAGGAACAATGCCTGCAACAAACAGATCGCCTACGGATGTACCTGTCGCGACGCCGTAAATGATGAAAATCAGGCTTGGAGGAACAATCACACCTAAAATACCACCTGAGGCCGCAAGAGATGCCGCATAGCTGGGGTCATATCCCTTTTTCTTAAGTGCCGGGATCATGATTTTACCGATGGTTGCTGTATCAGCAGAGCTCGACCCACTTGTGCCTGCAAAGAAAAAGCAGCCAAAAATCGTCGCCATGCCCAAGCCGCCACGTATCCAACCGACCAAGGCTTCACCCAGACCAATCAAATCTTTCGCAATCCGACCACGTGAGATCACTTCCCCGGCCAGAATGAACAAAGGCATCGCAAGCAAAGCCCAGCTATCCAAGGATGCAAAGAGCGTGGTTCCAAGGCTGCTAAGCGAATATGCACCAGTTACGAGGATCAGTGATAAAGATCCAATCGCGAGCACGACAAATAGCGGTAAACCGATCACCAAATGGACAACCATCAAGGTGACGATAAGAAAAGTTATATTTGCGTGTTCCATCGTTAAAACGTTCTCTGTTCTTTAGTTTGTCCCATTGGTTCGGAAGCGGTCTGTCCTCCAAATCGGCGAGCAAGGCGTTGGCCGATACGGATGATCATCACGACCCAACCAAGTGGTAAGGCGAGCTGTGCCCAAGACATGTTCACAGGCAAAGCGTGCATACGAATATTCGCCATCTGTTGGATCTGCATCAGCTGGATCGAATACCAGATCACGATCACTGCAATAAAGACGCACAGAAGATCAATATAGGTTTCTAATACTTTGGCTGCAGTCGGGCCCAGTCTGTTTGGGATTAGATCAATGCGGATATGTTCATCGTGACGAAAAGCTTCCGCCATTGCCAAATAGGCGAAATAAACAAAGGCATATCGTGCTGTCATCTCACCCCATGTTGTCGAGTGTGAGAAAAAGTAACGCTGTACCACTTCGCTGAGGATGATGAGGAAGAAGTATGCGTAGGCAGCGATAACGACATAACGGACGAAATAACCGTCCAGAAATCGCATCAATCGCTGGGCTGCGTGGTTTGACTGCATGGGAGTACCTGAGATTCTTAGAGGGAGTTAGATGCGCGGAAACTCCGCGCATCTGTGGGGGGAATTACCCCTGAAGGCCGACAACTGTGTTCAACGCGTCGCGACCGAATGCATCTTTAAGACCATCGTATTCACTGCGCTGGTGACCGATTGAGTCAACCCAAACATCTTTTTCTGCGGCTGTTAGGTTTACAATTTCGATGCCAGATGCAGCCCATTCTTTAAGCATTAGGTCATTTGCTTTCTTTTGCTCAGCGACTTGGAATGCATAGCTGTCACGTCCTGCGCGCATAATTGCCTCTTGAACGTTTGCAGGCAGACCATCAAACCAGCGTTTGCTGAGGGTTGTGATGTGGCTGTTAAAGTTCAATTCATAAAGTGTTGCACTAGACAGTGTTTCGTGAATTTTGGTGGCGGTCAGTGGTCCCAAACCTACGCTTAGGGCGTCTGCAGCACCTTGTTGGATAGCTTGGTAAGCTTCGCCCCAGGCAATCGATACTGGGCTGGCGGATGTCAGTTTGAACATCACGTCCTCGACCCGTGTACCGTTTGTACGGACTTTCAATCCAGCAAGATCTTCTGGTGTGCGCACAACGCGATCTACTTGCTTGCTGATCCCCAACACACGGAAGCCTGCGTTGGCCCACATGCCAGGCACAACCTGGAAACCGCTTTGGGCAGGCTTGCTCATGAATTCGGAATTTAGAAATGCTTCTTGTGCGATCGTGTGTTCGAAGGCTTCGTTTGACTTAAATAGGAACGGGAAATCAAGAATGTTGTAGACTTCGGAGTAGTTTACAAAGTTGCCAGTCGACAATTGGCACCCTTGGATCGCACCAGTCAGTACCTTTTGCGGCAGAATGTTTTGCCCGCCCAAGCTGCCTGCTTCGTGGATGTCCACAAGCAATTCGCCATCAGAATACTCTTCTGCAGCGGCTTTAAATTGTGACAAGCCAGTGATCATATATGCATCAGAGGCCGCACCGAATGTGTGGCCAAATGTCAAAGTGTGCTTTGCACCTGCAGATGCAGATGTAATCAACGCAGGTGATGCCAATGCGATTGAGCCAAATGCGGTTGCCGATTGCTTGAGGAACTTGCGGCGTGTCTGATTGAAATTATTCATTATACTCTCCAAGTTGTAGTTTTTAGCGGCTCGCGGTTCGCGCGAACCACTTTGTTTACGGCGAGGGACCGTATCTGGTTTAAGGTTCTGGGATGTCCTACGACGCGACTTCTTGCGTGAAAAAGGGAAGTAGACCTGTCGCTGGATGGCAGTTTATGTACTCGAAACGTAAGTTTTCGTTCAGTACGTAAATTTCGTGATAGGTTAAAAGCTCTAGGTTTTCTTGGTACTTTTTACGCTCCGCGAGGGCGCGTGTATAAATAGCCAAATGGGTTGGGTGATCGTGTGCCCACCGTTCCAAATGGCCATAGGTCAAGAAGATACCAAGAGAGTATGCCTCTTTTTGTGGGACCCCTTCGGGATCAAGGCAGGTCACCTGGCGCAGGCTACAGCAACCTGTTTCTTCGGGATTTTGGCGTAGGAAAGACATACCCGCGTCCAGCTTGGGCTTGAGATTGTTTTCGTAACTCTCAAGCTGTTCGTCACCGCAGTTCTGCCAAGTTACACCCGATCGAATAACACAAAGACGATCAGGTATATCCGTTACCGCAATACGTTTACCGAAGGTGTCATTTGTTGTGTTATGTTGCAGTTCGCGATCTTGGGTCGGTGCGAAATCGTCATATGCAGAGGCCGAAAAACGATCTCTGGCTGCGCCCCAATAACCGCTTTCGTCCATCGACTCGATTTGTGACATTGGGCAGGCAGACAGGCCGCGAATATATTCTTTGAATGCATTCGTTTCCCTATAGGGCGGGGGAACCGCAAAGCTTTCAAACCACAGACCATGTTTCAGGGCAGCAGCGTCTTGAGCTTTCCACCAAAGATCAAATTTTTCGGCCCATGCAGCAAAGCTTGCCTCATCCAGCCAATAGCAAACAGCCATAGAACTGTTATAGCCTTGGTCATCAACGAATGTAGCGATGTCAAAGTGGTTTGGCTTTCCTGCGTTAGAAAACACCTCGTCAAGGTAAGTTAAGAAGGCTTTAGAATCGCACGGTGCCGCTGGATCTTCCTGAAATCCCAGCACCGCCATGCGGATCATTTCAACACTTTCTTCAACCTGTGAGGAATATCGTTGTATAACGGGGGTATGGCCGGCCGGCTTTTTCATCTTGAATACGCGCGGTTTCTGGATTTGTGTCATGCGGGCCTTCATTTCCTACGTCCTGTGACGTTAACTTCTCGCCCTTAATCTACGGCCATTTACCTGACCAAGAAAAACATATAATTACTCTTACATACATAGGTAAATTCTATACAGGGGAGGTGAGTGGATAAATGGATGTAAATCTTCGTGCTCTGCGCTACTTTGTGATGAGCGCCGAAGCGGGCACAATTTCAGAAGCCGCACGGCGCTTAAATATCTCTCAACCCAGTGTTTCTGCTGCGATTCAACAACTTGAGGACCTGTATCAAGTACAGTTGTTTATCCGGGTCCCGACAAAAGGGATCGAACTGACGACTGAAGGCTTAGGTTTTCTTGAACGCGCGCGCCTATTATTATCTCAATCGGATCAGTTCAGGCATGATGTGGATGTCATTTCGCACACATTGGGGGGGGAAATCACCGTAGGGTCATTTCTTAACATCACGCCTACAATCACTGCGGAGCTGGTGGGCGCCTTTCAGAAGAATCATCCAAATATTCAAGTCAATATTCTTGATCTCGATCAGCATGACATCCTCAGTGGATTGACAACTGGTAAAGTTGAATTGGCCGTCACATTTAATCTAGCGCTGCAAAGCGGGTTGAGTGCATCAACCCTCGCCACTTTACCGCCTCATGTACTTCTTCCGCCCGAGGATCCACTATCAGATGAGCCCTCGGTGTCGATTCACGACTTGGCAACCCGTCCGTTTGTTTTGATGGACTTGCCTCATACCCGCGATTATTTTCATAGCCTGTTCTTGGAACAACGTATTGTTCCACGCATCGATTTCAAATGTCACTCTCTTGAGGCCGTCAGGTCTTTCGTTGCCAGTGGTTTGGGGGTTTCAATTTTGAACACCCGTCCGGCATTTGAGGATACGTATAGCGGGCATCCGGTTGTGATGCGCCCGATCAGGGAAAACTTGCGTCCGCTTCAGGTGGTCTTATTGCGCAACAACCGCCTCCGAATGCGCCCGGCCTTAAGCCTGTTTGCAGATTTCGCCTCAAGAATGATTCCAGCGCTTGTTAAGACCCCAAGGTAAAGGGCTCTAGCGCGGATCTAGGTGATTATGATCTGAGGCCAAACTTCATGACATCCGGTTTTCTAGATTAGAACAAGCGGATGTTAAAACGCTTCCAAGATGAAATATTTACCGCGATGCACATTATAATGACACTCTATGCGTGATCGCTTGGCAACGAATCACGAGTTACATCTTACCTTATCAATATAGATTTTTTCTATATGTATTAAAGTTAACATATTCTTTTCCTCTTCGCTAGCCCCGCTTATGGTCTACCCATTCCCAAATTTTGAACTGGAAGGGTGACTCACTGTATTAATTTAAGCTTTAAATCAATGCACTCATCTTAGGTGGTAAGGTATTGTGCCAAGTCGCACGACAGCTGCACTGTTACTTCTCCCGCCTAGAGCCTTTCTTGCTTTGTTCATCATAATGACTGGCTACTTTCGCCTTGCTGCGTTTGCACGCCTTAACCACCTCACATGTAGAGAATTTATCATGACAACTCGCCTCGCAGCCGCTCATGTTGCTTCCAGCTTTTTTGATATCGAAACAGGTGTTCAAAAAGCGATACGTTACATTAATCTTGCCGCAAAAGATGGGGCCGAGCTTATAGCTTTCCCTGAAAGTTATCTGCCTGGTTTCCCAATTTGGCACGCATTTCTTCGTCCGATTGATGCACATGCGAAATTCGCACGGTTTGCAGCGGCATCTTTGCGTATCGACGGCCCCGAAATTGCACGTATTCAAGATGCGGCGCGCACTGCGCGCATAGCTGTTTGGCTCGGATTTTCGGAGCGCGCGAGCTATTCCGAAGGATGTCTGTGGAACAGTGCAGTTCTAATCAACGCTGAAGGTGAAATTTGCATCCATCACCGTAAATTGGTGCCCACATTCTATGAAAAACTGGTCTGGAGCCGCGGTGACGGCAATGGCCTGCAGGTTGAAGAGCTTCCATTTGGGCGTGTCGGCGGTTTAATTTGCGGCGAAAACGGAAACCCACTCGCGCGGTATTCTCTGATGGCTCAAGGCGAGCAAATCCACTGTGCTTGCTATCCTTCTGTTTGGCCTTTCCGCGACCCCAACCAAGGCGCACCATATGATCTAGGCGAAGCGATCCGTATTCGTGCCGCAGCTCATAGCTTTGAGGCAAAGACCTATACTGTTGTTTCCTCCGCTCTTCTTGATGATGCAAGCATTGCAGCCATCACAGATGGTGATGCCGAGGCAGAAAGCCTGATCCGTAATTGTGCCCGCGCGTCTTCGATGATCGTGACACCAGATGGTTCAACTCCGGGTGGCACTCTTACAGATACTGAAGGGTTGGTCATGGCGGATGTTGATCTGTCCATTCTTACAGAGCTGAAACAGCACCATGATATGGCGGGATATTACAACCGTCACGACGTGTTCCATGTCGAAGTCAATCGTGACCGCCTTGCGCCGCTCCATGATAGTGGTCGTAAAGCATCCAACGAGTTAGACACTGCGCCAGCAACATCACGTGAAGCAGTGGAATAACAATGACCCTGTTGACCTTTCCTGATCTTGCTTTTGCAGCTTTTGCTGTGTTTGTCGCTGCGGCAGCACGGCGATTGACGGGCTTTGGCTTTGCGTTACTGGCTGCACCGTTATTGTCTTTGACAATGCTTCCGCAGCATTTGGTAATCATTATCTTGTTGCTGCAGGTTGTTCTGGGTGTGCCTGCGGTGTCAGAGTTTCGTGGTCAAATCGATTGGTCAACACTCCGGCAGTTGGCATTTGGTGGGGTCTTAACGGCCCCACTGGGGGCATGGCTGTTGGCGCATACAGACCCTCAGGTGTTGTTGTTTGTTTTGGGGTTGGTCGTAATATTCGCGTCGATGATACTGGGTTTCGCCCCCAATCTGTTACGTGTTCAACCAAGCAGAGCCAGTAATATGGCGTGCGGTATGGTTGCGGGCGCCCTAAGTAGCAGCGTTGGAATGCCTGGTCCGCCAGTTGCGATTTACTTTTTAGGGCAACCAGATATGGCAGCTGATAGACGCCGTGCTATGCTCATTATCACCTTTTCCGCATTGGCCTGCGTCTCTCTTGCAATTGCGATACCACAAGGCCAAGTCAGCGGAGAATTATTCATGCTATCCGCGATTTTACTACCTCCTGTACTTATTGGAGGGCAGGTGGGTGAAAAACTACACAGTTACGTTAACCCGAAACTTGGCCAAAGAATTTCACTATCATTGGTGATCCTGTCTGGCGTGACGTGTTTATTCCGCGCTTTTTAAAACACCAGAGCACTTTGTGTCTGTACTCTACGGCGAGTTATACTGGCAGGTCTGTCAAGTAGGGTCTGATGTGTTGATACCGAATACCCGCCCATGCAGCATGATTTTCTCGACGGTTAGAGCCGTGGCTTGAAATGAGTTAACATGTGCAAGTCCTACTCAGTCACCGGATGACATTTCTAAAGGTGCGGCCCGGTGATCGCGATACGGGCAGAAGCTCTTACACCATCTACGAGTATAGCCCCGGTACGGCGTTCTAAGTCTTTTAGGAGCGGTGACATACCTGCACACCCCAGTACAACAGCGCCAGACGCATCACGTTGGACCGCAGTCAATATTGTCTCAGCAAGGATTGCCCGCACACGCTCTGTACCTGTGTCTATATCTAGCACTGGTAAATTGCTGGGGTAGACGCCGCCACACTGCGCCTGAAAGCCCTGTGCTTCAATATTTGCTGAAATCACAGGTACTGATACTGCTAAAGAGGTCACGACCGAAAAACCTCCCCTTGCTTTTGCGCCCATGATGTAAGCGGCTTGACCAATTCCATAAACAGGACAGTTTGCAGCAGCTTGTGCTTGCGCCAAGCCTGTATCGTCAAAGCAGGCAATGATGACGACGTCAGCACCTAGGTTTTGTGCCTCGTCCAATAACTTTAACATTCCCGGTATCGCTGCATCGCCATCTTCTGGACCTTGGATTGCAGGGGGGCCGTCTAAGTTTGTGAGGCCAGAAATTGTTGCATCCGGCAACTCTTCGCGTGCGGCGCGAACGACTGCATCGGTCATCGTTACCGTTGCGTTTGGGTTGATGTAAACCAGATGCATCACAATGCCTTTCCTGCATCAGATCCAGATAGGGTCCGTCGTTTTTTCATCGCCCAAGCGATAACAAGAAAGAGGCCAATGATGATGAGAGAAAACAATGTCGTAAATGTTCCCAGAGCATAGATGACTGGCGTTGTAACATTTGTTGTCATCCCAAATATCTCTAGCGGTAAGGTGTTGTAACTGCCAGATGTCAGGAGCGTACGCGCGAATTCGTCGTATGATAATGTGAAACCAAACAGGGCAACTCCGATCAAGGAGGGTGCGATGATCGGCAGGATCACATGTCGAATAACTTGCCATGAAGATGCGCCTTGGTCACGTGCGGCCTCTTCGTAGGATTTGTCAAAACGATTAAAGACGGCAAACATGATCAAGAGACCAAAGGGCAATGTCCATGTGAGCTGGCTACCAAAACCTGAGGTTGCCCAATGTACTTTGAGGCCAAGCTGATTGAAAATAAGCCCAACACCAAGGGAAATCAGAATGGACGGGATCACCAGGGATGTGATGGCAAAGTAAAATAGGACACCTGATCCTGTGAAACGCTTTCGAAAGGCGAGGCCTGCCATCACCGAGACGACCACGGTGGTCATCATGACCATAAAGCCAAGTGTAAGAGAACGGCGAAAAGATCCCCAAATGTCTCCGACGGCTTGCTGCTCAAAGAGCTCGCGGAACCAGTTGAGCGACATACCTTGCATCGGAAATGTTAAGCCGCCCTTTGGACCTTGGAATGACAACAAACCAATAGTCAGCGTCGGCCCATAAAGAAACAATAAGAACAGGCAGAAAAAACCAGCCAAGACGTAAAATGAACGAGATCGCTTTTCCATCTCAAAGCTCCTTACGAATATTGACGAAACGCAGCAATATACCAATCACGAGTAGAACAGTGCACAAGAGAACTACGGCCGTGGCAGCGGCAGATGGGTATTGGAGTAGCGAAATATCATTTGAAATCAACCTGCCTACGTTGGCTTTCTGGCTGCCCGACATGAAGCGTACCGTGATGAAATCCCCCATCACAAGTGTCACAACAAATATGGTCCCGATCATTATGCCAGGCTTTGTCAGGGGTACGATAACATGCCACAGCGTTTGTAGGCCACTTGCACCATTGTCATAGGCGGCTTCAATAAGAGATCGGTCAATCCGCATCATCGTGTTGAAAATAGGCACAACCATAAAGAGCGTGTAGAGATGGACAAACGCAAGGATGACAGAGAAATCTGAGTAGAGTAGCCACTCAAGCGGTTCGTCAATGACGCCCCAGGAAATGAGCGTTTGGTTGGCGATACCATTTCGGCCCAAGAAAGGGATCCACGAGATCATGCGTATGATATTCGAGGTCAAAAATGGAATGGTGCATAATAAAAACAAAGCTGTTTGCATCACTTGCGTGCGCACGTGAAACGCAAGGAAATAAGCAACGGTAAAGCCAATGCTTAGTGTGAACACCCAAGTGATGAGCGCGTATTTAAAAGTCGCAAAAAACACTTTGTAGGTGACGGGTGAGCCGAAAAGGAATGCATAGTTATCGAACTGAAAAGCTGGGTAGATCGAAAACTCGGTTGCGCCCCAAAAACTTACGACAATGATCATAAGAATGGGCGCGATCAGAAACGTGAGCAACACGGCCATCAAAGGGGCGGCTTGTAAGTAAGCAATTATATTGCGAGGTGTGCGCATCAGGTGTCTCTTGTGTGCAGTGTTAAACGGGGCGCAAGTGCTAGGCTTGCGCCCCCGAAAATGAATGTGAGGCTTAGGCCGCGATGAATTCATTCCATTTGCGAACCATGTATTGGTTTTCGTCCATGACAGAGTTCCAGCAGGCCACAGCACCCATACGATCCGTAAAGGAGCCGCCATCACGCACATCGCCAGCGACAGCAAGCTGATCACCTGTTGGAGATGTGATGATATCTGTCGCAGCTTTACCTTCGTACCAGTAACCCCATTCGTTTTCAGTCATGAAGTTTTTGGAGGTTTCAGGCACAGCGGAGTAGTAACCTTGGCGCATTAAGTAACCGCCGACCCAGCCGGAGAGGTACCAGTTGATATACTCATAAGCTGCTTCAAGCTCTATGCCTGACAGGCTGGCGGAAAGACCTAAACCGCCGCCCCATGAACGATACCCTTCTTTAAGTGGTTGATACACACATGGAACGCCACGTGATTTCACCGCTGTAATCGCCGGAGACCACATGGATTGAATGACAACTTCACCAGAAGCCATTAAGTTCACGGACTCGTCGAAAGATTTCCAGAAGGCACGGAATTGACCGTTTTGTTTGGCCGCGGTGAAGATCGCGAAAGTCTTATCGATTTCCTCTTTGGTCATGTTGCCTTTGTCGCCGTACTGGATCTCGCCCATAGCTTCGCACACCATCGCCATGTCCATGATGCCAATAGAGGAGATGTCGAGGATGGAGGCTTTACCCTTGAACTCAGGGTTTAAAAGCTCAGCCCAGCTATCGATGGGACGATTGATCAAGTCAGGGCGAATACCCAGCGTATCAGCATTGTAGATGGTCGGGATAAGCGTCATCCAACCGGATTCGTCCGTGGCGAATTTGGTGCTGCCTGGGCCTTCAACAAAACCCACAGTGTGTGGTGCGGTCCCTTGAGCAATAACGCTTTCTGGTGTCAGCTTGCCAGAACGGAATGTACCGGCGATTTTGTCGTAGTTGGCGATTTTAGACGCATCCATCGCTTGCAAGTTGCCTGTTGGCCAAACTTTCTTACAGATCCAGTATTCAATGTCCGCAATGTCAAAACTGTCCGGCTGTGTCGCAGCGCGCTGTGTGACGCTGTCTGAATCAAGCGCTGTCATCTCCAGTGTGAAACCAAGGTCTTCTTTGACCTTTGTTGCGACATCGTTAAGGTTTGATACCCCTGTGCCAAATTGGCGGAGCTTAATATCTTTGATTTCTTGTGCCCAGACCATCGGCGCAGCAAGTGTTGAGGCAGCTGCAGCTGCGCCCGTTTTCAAAAGAGTACGGCGGCTATAACGCATTTTAGACATGTGGTATCCCTTGTTGTCAGAAGTTTATTGTTGAAGTTTAGTTAAGCTTGGAGGCGGTGCAGCCGCCCCTCGTCCCAGGACAACAAGACTGCATCTCCTGGGTTTTTGGGTGTGTCAAAGAACGTTTGATCGGAAATAAGCGCAAGAACGGCCTCTCCGGTCTCGGTTCTTGTATTCAGAGCAACTTGACTGCCCTGATATTCTACGGAGGTCACGGTTGCCGCCAGGCCCGTCGCGCCTAAATGTACATCGTCAGCGCGTAAGGCAACCTTCGTGCCGTTCCAGTTAATAACATTGTGCCCGCCCATAAAACGCGCGACAAATTCGGTTTTGGGGGCCGACCAAACGTCGCGTGCCGGACCTGATTGCTCGATCACAGCGTTGTTCATAACGACAAGTTCGTCACCAAGCGCCAAAGCTTCGTCTTGACCATGGGTTACGTGAATAAAGGTTATACCAAGTTCGCGTTGCAGCTTCTTCAATTCTGCGCGCATCCGAATGCGAAGAAATGGATCTAGAGCGGAAAGCGGTTCGTCGAGTAGCAAAACTTTGGGTTTTGTGACCAGTGCGCGTGCCAAAGCAACGCGTTGTTGTTGTCCACCCGAAAGCTGCGCCGGCATGCGATCCGCCAATGCCATCATGTCGACCAAATCTAACAACTCGTTTGCAGTTGCATGGCGGGATGCCTTATCTTGTCCCTTCATACGCAAAGAGAAAGCTACGTTGTCACGTACATTTAGGTGCGGAAACAACGCATAGCTTTGAAACATCATAGCAGTTCCGCGCTTGGCAGGCGGCAGGTGGGAAACGTCGACACCATCCAACAGTATAGACCCTTCTGTGACATCTTCATGCCCGGCAATCATACGTAAAGTGGAGGATTTACCACATCCAGATGGGCCTAACAGGCAGACGTATTTCCCAGCTGTAAAGCGGGCATTGATCTGATCTACAGCGAGCGCGTCGCCATATTTCTTTGTGAGAGAGATCAATTCGAGATCGCAACCGTTGCCCATATTCGCTCCATTCATCAGCGGCTATCATGGTGCCGCTCTTTGACTTCACGTGGCTTGAGCAGATTCAGGCTAGATTTTTCTTCAATTATGCTAACGAAATAACGAGCGGCGGCGCATTTTTGTGCATGTGTGCAGAAGTGTCCTTAATTTTGTGCGCGTTATTGTATACAATGAAGTCAACATAATGCGACTTGAATTAACGCAGCTGCGAACCCATTATGGTTTCAAAGGAAGGCCCAATGACTGAAGTTTCCGCCATACCGCTCTCTGCTGAGCAATTGTTCGAGAAGCTAGAGCTTGCCATTCACGAGCATCATCTGGCTCCGGGCACAAAACTAGGTGAAGATGAAATCGGGGACATTTATGGTGTCAGCCGTACAACCGTGCGCGCGGCGCTGCAGACGCTTTCACATCAGCGTCTAGTTGAACACAAACGTAACCGAGGCGCCTTTGTCGCACAGCCTTCGGTGCGTGAAGCCCGCGAAGTTTTTGAAGCTCGCGCACTCCTAGAGCCGCGTACAGCCTATTCAGCCGCAGAGCGGGCTACTCCAGAAGATATTGTTAAACTACAAACACATATAGATGCGGAGCATGAGGCGCTCCACGCGGAAAACTATGGACGTGCGCTCTATTTATCGGGGCAATTCCATATTGAAATTGCGAAAATTGCTGATCAGGAAACCATTGAATCTTTTATTACACAGTTGATGTCGCGGTCATCGCTGATTGTTGCACTTTATTGGCAGCGCCGTGCGGCAATGTGTGAAAGCCATGCGCATGATGCATTAATTTCAGCTTTTGCCGCCCATGATGGCCCCCTCGCAGAGGAGTTGATGAAAAGCCATTTGGTTGATCTCGTCACATCTCTTGATTTGCGCAACAAAACCTCAGCGCCGCTCTCACTTAAGGATGCTTTATCACGATGAGCAATTCGCCGCAGGCTAAGGTTAGCTTTCACACAGCGACACTTAATGATGTGCACCAAATGATGGAATGGGCAGCTCAAGAAGGTTGGAATCCTGGTATCGACGATGCGGAAGCATTTTGGAGTGCAGATAAGTCAGGTTTTTTCATCGCCCGTGTCGCAGATGAAATGGTCGCTGCGATCTCGGTGGTGAACCACGATGAACAAATGGCATTTCTAGGTTTATACCTCTGCAAACCGGAGTTTCGAGGGCAGGGTATTGGATTTGGGTTGTGGAACCATGCCTTGCAACATGCAGATACTCGATGTGTGGGTTTGGATGGCGTCGCAGCACAAGAGGCAAACTATGTTAAATCCGGCTTTGTACGGCAGGGGACTGTTACGCGCCTAGAAGGCAAATGTCCTCAGGCTGTGCAGGGCAATACTCGCATGGTAGACGTGACGCGGGATTATGAAAGACTTGCGCAGCTTGATGCCCAAGCTATCGGCTACACACGTCCTCAATTTTTATCTCAATGGGTCGGTGCCGAAGTTCCCACTCGGCAGACGGTTGTCGTTGAACATGCTGGGTCAGTGGAAGGTTTTGCGACGGTACGTATGTGTCATGATGGCGTAAAAATCGGCCCGATTGTGGCCCGGGATGATCAAGACGCCATGGCACTTCTTACAGCAGCATCAGGTGTATTCGACACGCAGAAAGTCATTGTGGACCTACCTGACAACCAGACCGAGCTTATGAACATTTTATGTGGCCTTGGCTTTATCAACACTTTCCAGACAGCTCATATGTTTCGCGGGCAAGCTCCTGAAACGTCTAAATTATATCGTGCCGTTGCGACTATGGAATGTGGGTAACAGGTAAAGCTATCGTATTTGAATTACGGTACTTCAACTTGCGAATGCGGTTTTTGGACCTGTCACGGTTTGATGTCGCTCCTTTGATAGCATTTTTGCCACAAAGGAGATTGATTATGAGACTGAAACGGACGGACGAATTCCTGCAAGATGCGGTAGGTATCGCACTGACCAGCGGGCTGACGCGCAAGCAGGTAGCTGATGATTTGGGTGTCGGAATGTCGACGCTGAACAAATGGATCACAGCCCACCGAGCGTCTATTTTGATATGAAGTCAAAAGATATGGTCATCGGTGGCAAAGATCGTATTGCCTATGGCAAAGGCCTGCGAGCGATCACACAGGCGGCGTTCTCAGTCAGCCTGCTGAATTACTGTAAAAAACATGAAGGCCGTCACCCTGGCTTCGTTACTCTGGACTCGCCGCTTCTTTCGTATAAAGAGCCTGATACGGTTGATGACGATCTTAGTGATAGCGGTCTGAAAGAAGCCTTCTACAATGACTTAAACGGAGCGAGTGACGACCGACAATTCATCATTGTCGAGAATGTTCCGCCCACCGCAGAAATTGCGCGATCTGATCAAACCATCGAATTTGCTGGCTCCAAAGAAAGTGGCCGTTTCGGACTGTTTCCCAAATAGCATGTGCGGCAGCAAGACGAATGGCCACTTTACGGGCTGCAATCGCAGCATCGTCAGATCTCAACGGATGCCCGTTTAGGGCCGGAATAGACCGTCAGCCCAAGGTGCTTGGCTTGGCGGCGCAGGCACGGGCTTGAGATAGTAGCGCGCACGAGCATTGCTAGACTTCCCCTAGCGAGACAACACAACAGTCCAAAGAGACCTTTAAGTGGGCGCCCTATCGGCGACCGCATCAACCGAATTCTCATCTTGGAGTTATTACTAGCAGACGAATGTCATAGCGATTCTGGTCCAACTGTGACGGTTGGGTCAGGTTCGTGTGACGTTCAACAATGATGTGGGGCGACACATAGTTTTACTTTTTTCATAAAGCTAAACCGTTGATTTTGAATCAATCCGATTTTGGCCAACGCATTACTCTTACCTTTTACGACTCATAGTTTTACCATTTTTGAGAAAGCGATCGTCGGCGCAGCAAGCAGCGAAGGTCTCCTCCGAGCCCAGACTCACCGATGCTGCAAAATGGGCGAATGGCTGCATTGCTAACGCACCCTTTTCGTCAAAAATATGGGGCCACTTGCGTCGACCGGTTGAGATCGCCGCCCATATCTACTAAATACTGCACACTGCGAAAAAGTCAGCTTATGCTCACTACATGCGAAATTTTGGTACAAGCTCGCGGTCGGAGAAGCGGAAGTTCGGCTCGCCGTTCAGTATACCCATCAATTTGCTTATCATACCTGTCCGAGTATCTAATGCATTCTAGAAATCACGTACTGACAGGGAACTGATATGATCGAGCATTGCTTTTGGGGCTATGTCGAAGAAGACTGGGCTGGGTTTTCAGCGGAGTTGACTTATTGCCCGCCCGACTTTCCTAGTAGGCGCATTAGCATCTTTTTAGGGGAAGAGTTCGACGAGGATGGAGAGGAGGTCGAAGCCGCTCCGTCCCTTGAGGATCTTGACTTATTTCAGGCCACTTTCGAGGAGTTCAAAACTCTTGAGAAAGACATCTTTAAGCAGATCAAAGAGCAGTGCTTTCAAAGGTACTTAAAGCTCTACGCACCGCATTACGAGAACAGCGCCCAATCTGGGAAGCCGCCTTTGGGCGTAGCGACACGCCAAGAGCATTTCCGATTCATCGAAGAAATTCTACTCATCCGCGTGTTGAGCGATAAGGAGATTGTCATACCTATGCGATACAAGCTCGACAGAGAGCACGGCATTGAGGTCCGACTTAAAAGTAACAGGCTTGTCGATATTGGTGGCATCGCTGAAACCTAGTGCCGCTACCGCGCGAAATGTAGCCAAGATTGCCCGCACTAGATTCCGGCGGGGGGCGGACAGGAGCCGTGACCCAACGAAAGTCAGGAAAGCGCAAAGCGGACTTTCTGGGCAGGTTAAAGCAAAGTCTACTGCGCGGACTTTTCCAACTTTCGCTGCGCTTGCGCCAATGACCTGTTCTGTGAACTAGCCAATAGGCGAGCTAACATCGACGACTGACCCACTTGGATCGCGCAACATCAAGCGCTGTTGGCCGTAGGGCATGTTTGTTGGTTCTTGGAGAATTTCGGTCTGCATTGAAATCGCCCGAGCGTACACTCCTTCAAGATCGTCCACGACAAACGTCAAGATGTAACCCGCTGGGTTAAGCGAGACGTCAGGTGGGATAGTATCGTGATCTTTGTCTAACACGCCCATCTCGAATCCGGGCATGTCGTCGTGCATCAGGACGATAAACCAACCAAAATCTCCGGCGCGTTTCATGCCGAGAAGCTCTTGGTAAAAGCCTGCCGTCTTCTCAACATCGCCGCTAAGGATGTTTGTAAAGGCTCGGTTCATTTCTATCTCCATAGTCACATTACTCAACATACACATATGTATGTTGAGTAATACATACATATGTGTATGTCTAGCGTATGGACAAATCCTTGCTGACACAAAATGACTGGTTGGACCTTGCTCTGGTCGAGTTAAAGAACCACGGCTACAGTGCCTTGAAGGCGCAACCTTTGGCCAAGAAGCTCGGCGTAACTCGGGGAAGCTTCTACCATCACTTCGAAAACCTCGACGACTTTCATACGGCTGTCATTTCTCATTGGTCAGAACGTTCAAGCGATCAAGTTATTCAAACGGCGCAAGGGCGCGATGACCCTCTCCAAGCACTGGATGAATTGTTACAAAAGACACTCCAGTCTGGCGAGAAATTGGAGCGTGCCGTTCGATCTTGGTCAACTGTACAAACGCCTGTTGCCAAGGCTGTTGAACAGGTTGATCAAAAGCGTATCAAGGTCGCAGAGAAGCTTCTCATTGATGGTGGTGTACCAAAATCAGCCGCAATCGTCCGAGCGAAGCTATTATATTGGGCGGTGATCGGTCGCCTCATGCTTCCGTTTCCCGCTAACAACCGATTGTCACAAAGTGAGATTTCCGATCTTGCGACACTGATGTTTCAGGATAGGTAAGTAAGACGTTCGTGCATCGTGCAGCATCGGTCAAAAGGTAATTTGATTATGTTTTTAATTCCAACTCTAGAAACTGACCGCCTCAATTTACGTCCACCAACGGCAGAAGACTGGCCAGAGTATTCTAGGCTAATGATGTCGGAGCGGTCCATTTTCATGGGCGGCCCATTCTCTCTAGGTAATGCCTGGGGCCTTTATTGCAACGATGTCGCGCAATGGGCCTTAATGGGAGTTGGTGCGCTGATGATCGAGGAACGTCTGTCTGGCATATGTTTGGGACAAGTCGGTATTAATTCGGGTCCGCTTTTTCCAGAGGATGAATTGGGTTGGCTTCTCTATTCACATGCAGAAGGCAAAGGGTATGCTTACGAGGCTGCATTGGCTCTGAAGAACTGGGCATTTCAAGAAAGAAAACTTGAAACATTGGTCAGTTATGTCGATCCGCCCAATATTCGATCCCGCTCACTCGCCGAGAGGTTGGGCGCTAAACTGGACAATGCAGCACCTAGGCAAGACCCAACTGACTTAGTTTATCGACACCCTCGCGCTTAGGTTAATTTGGGCTCAAACCCGCCATTCGCCACATCCTGCATCAACGACCGCTTTCGGGTTAACCCGTTGTTTGGGCTCTCAGTCCTTTAGGATGGTGCGTCGTCATCGGTCATGACTTTGTAAGGCGATTGAAAGCATCAATTGATATCAACACAAACCGTTCTCCCTGTTCATCCGCCATGAAGAGATCCTGTCGTTCGGCCAATCTGAAATAACCGCCGCTCAATTAACACGCCATCAGTAATCAAGAAATTTATTGTCGGATAGTTGACCCGAAGCCGTCTCGACGCATCCCCTTTTGTGACCCCTGGCATCTCAAATTGGGGAAGGGCTGCTCGCAATTCTGAAAGGTTAATACGGAAGGCTGCTAGGCCACGCACCTCTGCATCCCGACATAGATGCGTGAGCTTTCCGCGCAGTAACAGCTTAACAATATCTACAAGCGGACATCTAACACGCTGTGTTGCTTCGATGAGGGACACCATATCTTTTCCACCAGACTTCGGTTTCGTGACCCGAGCATTCAGGCGTGCTAATAGTCGTTCCAACTCGTCACGTTCAAACTTAGGGATTTGATCGAGAGCGTCCAGGGTGGTTGTGATTAACCCATGGTCCCGCAACTGGTTGAGTGCTTCCAAACTTACTCCCATCACCGATTGGGCATCAATCGCGTTCAGACGGGACGAAATGCGGCACCTCAGATCATCTATAGCCTCTGACTTCAGCCCCTCATGAAGCCGCACTGATTTGTCCGCAATATCCGTGTGTGCCAAACCTTCGGCTAGTAATATCCTATTCATCCGGTGCCGTTGAATGCCCAACGACTGCCAAGCACCAGAAATAGTAAAGACTGCCGGCGATGGGCAGGTTTTGCCAAGGACAGTATCGCCCTCCCGAAAAGGATAGGTGCGAAAGATGAAATCCCGCACCTTGTCACGTAACATCTCAAAGTCGTCACCCATTGAGGACGTTCGCAACCATTCAAAGAACGCTCCAAAGTCCGACTGATGTCGCACCGTGCGCAGCGCAACCGGGCTAACCATCGCTTCCAAAGCTGCATACAAACCTTCTTCGCCGCGCCGTAATGCTTCAAACCCAGCTTGACCAGCTAGGCGCAGGTCATCATCTGTCGCTTCCGATATCCTGCGCTTTGGGCCATTTTGCATCACAAACCCCAGAACTTCACATAGCCGTGCGGCGACATAGAGAGGCAAGCTATCAAGGAAAGGGTTCGATACCGCACCTTCAAGACGATCTAGGATATAGCCCTCAAACTCTGTTGGTTTGTGACTAGTCGCATTGTCCGCTTGAGAAATGATAAATGTCCAGTTTTTGCGGACCTGTCCGACAAAGTCATAGTTGTGGATCGTGTGCAATTCAGGAGGAATGACCACGAGAGCTGTATTGTGTATTGCACAGGTTCGGATCGACCAAAAATGCCATCCAACACGACGAAAAACGCCGTATTCTCCGCCGTTACAATGATCATCGATCACGCATCGCGGACAGACACGCAGGCGCGACCGCACCAATGACGTCTTGGTCGCCTTCTGGCCGGAAACCTGAAACCTATTTTTGTCGACAGTGCGGATTGCCCAACGTTTGAGATCGGTAGGACATGCACCGCCGATCTTCGCAATTTTTTCAAAGAGGCAATCGTCACCGCGAACAAAGTCCCGCCAATGAAAACCAAAATCCAAACATAAAACGGTAGGTTCCTGCAGTCCGCAGTATCGTGTCAGCCGCGAGATATAGGATGTTGCCGTCTCAAAGTGTTTGAGTGGAAGCGCGAGATTATGATGATCACTTTCGATTGTGCACATCGATGCCTCCAAATTTGGAAGACTGGGACCAAAGCGCTTCGCGTGCATCGATGCTGAGATAATCTGAGCAAAGGAAGACATTCAGAGCTGGAACACAGCCAGATTTTCGCCGAAACGCTTCCGCGAAATGACTGAGCGCGAGCCTGTCAGCACCGACTAACAAGGCCTCCTCCAGCGCAAACAGGAGCATCTGTATTGTTAACCCAAATTCGTTTGCGCCGGCATGCACGAGGCGTTGAAGTACGTCATCCAGATCGAGATCATCGCATTTCTCTAAATTGGCCTTCTTTAAATATGTGAGAAGGATTGCGCGAACTTCCTTTGCCTGTGACGCCCACGCCACGCGCCAAGCCAGCCGGTGTGACGTTGCGCAAGAGTGTAGCGAAGGTTTTCTGTTCGGCAGCATTGATGGCAGCAATTTTCGCGAGAGCGTCCGCCACAACTTTTTCCTGCAGCATAGCTTCATCACGGAACTTGAGTCTCAATTCAAGGGCCGCGGCCTGCCATTCGTCGTACGATACGCCATCAAAGCACTTCTGCAGTGACATTGCAGGAAACCATTCATCCCCAACCCGCACCATAATCCAACCAAGGTCGCCAAGATCAATCCTGAGGTCCACATGCGTTTCGTGGTCATGAAGATGAAAATGTCGAAGAGCCTTGCAGGTATAGTCGACGCCGAACACGCGGACACCGCGACCGGTAACCTTTCGGTTTAAGAGTTTACCAAACGCCCGTCGCCGCGTCCGTTCCGGAACATCCGCTACGACTCCTTTTTCCTGTGCAAGCCGTGTCCAGCAGTTGTTCGGCGTTTCGCCACCAAGACCAGGATGCGTTCGATTGTGATACACATCCACGACATACAAGATGAGCATTTGCATCAAGGCAAGCACTATCTGTAGATAGCTCTGGATCTGTACGCGCAGGATGTTGACACATCTTCTGATATTCAGTTTGATGTCATGCGGATAGTATTTTCAAAATTAGTTCTGCCTGAGTTATGCTAAGCACCGAAAATGGGGGAGATTGGCGTCAGTGAAACCCAAACCGAAGCGCAAAAGCGAATCGAACACTCATCCAAACGATACCTTGAGGTTGCTGTACTTTCGTTCGATATTTGATCTTACGCAGAAACAGGCAGCAGACCTATTAGGAGTCGCAGTATCCAGCTACAGAGCGTACGAAGGATGTCGACATCCTATTCCTACAAGAGTCAGGCGAAAGATTGGTTCGTTGTCGCCAGTCGACATCCTGCCGATGAACCCGGATCAAGATCCAAACGAAATCTATGCTGTCTTGCGACGCGCCCAACACGAAGAATTCGATGGCGAACTGAAGCGACTCTGGCCAAGGATCGCCGCTTCAGAGCAGCCATCCGGGCAAAAACACTTGAGAAAATCTCAACCTGTACGGGGTCAGCTTAATCTAAACCTTTTGGACATCAGCCGCAAAAATCGGAACTATCTGCAAGCCCAGAGGCGAGAATTTTCCCCACTCCGGCGGCTTTACTGCGAGTGGCGCGATGCCAGTTTCTTTGTTTCAGCAATTTTTGCATTTTTGTGGGTCACATGCCTTCAGCTTGGCATTCCATTAGGCATCTTCACAGATGCCGCAAATGCCGTGGGTGTTGGGAGTTTAACAGTATTTTTCCTGCTTCTAGCTGCCGTCTTGCAAGATATGGTTTCCGATATTGAAAAACGTAAGACCACATAGAGACACCTCCAAAATGGACCGGTAAGATGAAAAGGCGCCAGCGGCGGGAAGCTGACCTTCGCTGCAGTGCGCAACGGAAAGGGTAAGCTATCCCAAAGCAGACGTTCACAGTCCCTTGATGGCGCGCTATCCAAATTAGTGAAAACAAGGGATTGGTTCTTAGACATCTGGCGGTTCTCATGTGCTAGTTGTGGGGAGGTATTTCATTTCAACGGAAGATTTTATGATTCCTTTATCTCCAATGCCCAAAAAACTTGAAGAGAGCCAAAGCACTGGAACGTTTGAAGATTTAAGAAAGCAATACAAGAGTACTTTTGCTGTTTTGGAAGGTTCGGACCCGCTGGCAACCGCACTTTCCTTTGCCGCTCTTCTGCTAAATGAAAACCTCCAAAGCTCGACCTATCGGATCGAGACCTTGGTCAATTTGGCTTTGGCGCTTGGTCGCGACAAAAACAGGCTCAAACAGAAGGAGTTCCGCAGACTTTATGGGGACATGGAAAAGGGCATCGTCGCTAGACAAGAAGATCCAGCTGAAGATGTGTTCGTAAGCAACATTAGCACTATGCGTGGCAATTTCCTCGTACTTGAGGGGCTAAGTGAAGGAGCTGGATACTTCCTGCAGGTATTCATGCAAATGGTCGACAGTCTTCCCAAGAACGAAAGCTACGATGTGATCAGGGATCCGGTCTATGCACTGTTGACCTTGTCGGATGAAGCCTGCAAACGCGCCGGTTTGTCCAGAAACCAGCTTGGAAACGATATACCCCAAGCAAAGCTCAATCCACAAGACGCTGAACGAATAGCGGAGCTGAGAAAGTGTCTTACGTTCAGCTCGTCTGATCTTGATGATCTGGGTATAAAGCTCGACGACCTTGGCGACTTTGGATTTGATCCATCAGCAAGAGCAAAAATCCTCAAACAGAACCTACTTCACAACGACCTCGAACGTTGCCCCGTATGCTATAAGGACGGCAAGACTTTCCTTCTGCTTCCGACTGCAGTTAGCGGTGGCATTCGTCGTCTTGTTTTCGAGATGGTTGTCAAAGCCTATGGCTTGGACACCTTCTTGAAGGCTCTAGCTCATGAATACTCAAAGCGACTGAACTTGATACCTTTTCTCGGAGAATTTGGTCGAGTTCAGCTAGAATTTACGCCCGCTGGTGACACTCTCATGGCAAGTGTGTTTCGCTGGGTGGACGACGGGAGAGCGCTTCACATTCTGTTCTTTATGGACAATCTGAGGGGCTTTGAAGAAACAGGGTTTGGCGGTTGGGACAAAGACCAGCCATCTACATCCGCCGCGATCCTCGATCACATTAAGTTGGCCAAAGCGAAAGCCGAAGAAAGTGGTGACTTCAAATCTGGCATAAGCTTGGTTGTAGGCTGTGGCGTCGGACGAGGCGTCATGCATGATGTCAGCGTCTTAGAACTTGAAGACTGGGACGTAGACTTTCTCTCGGTGCACGACTTTGAGGTTCTTTCGAACAAGAACAGCTTTTCACCGATTTCACTATGGCGACTGAAAGATGCTGAACGGCAGGTCTCGGAAGCTGGAATTGAACTCATAAATATCAATGGACTGCTCAATTTGATTGCGTGGCGAGAGCAACTTGGTGGTCACTTGGTACCACACAATCAGCTTCCAGATTCCTTCGGAGATGGAGGAGCCGGTTTGATCATGGTCGATCAGAACGCGCTGCGCACATTGCGGCATCAATCGCAACAAGAAGCCGATGTCCATTCTGCCTGCAAGCTTGATGGCAGTTGGACTTTGGTCAGACGCACGTCCAGCTCATTGAGCGAAGAAGATCGATCCATTTCTCTATACGCAGACATGTTAAGCAACGAGAGCCTTCCAGCATTACTGTTCGAGGGTGGAGACACCGAATGGTGGACACAGGTAAGTGGTGTTGTGGGGAGTCCGAGAGAGGCGATTTTCGAACGTTGGAGGATGCTTTCTACTTGGTTGCCTCGAATTGCCCGTGCATTTGGTGCGCTTGAAGATCAGTACAAGCCGCCAAATCCATTGCAAATCAATGCAATCTTTGATGGTGCAATGGCTGGCCTGGCTGAGCAGCCTAAGCCGTTCTCAGAGAATGAACTGAGGGAAACTCTTTCAATAAGTGCTCAAACCGAGGAAGCGGTGGTAACTGTAAAGGCCAATCGCAGATTTGAAGATGCCTTCTTCAATGAAGATAATGTTGCCGAAAGAGAGTTGGTGAGGGCAGTTTGCCTCGGAGTTTCTCAACTCGCACCTGAGCCGTTGCCCGCGGAGCAATTTGAGGATCTGATGATCTCGATTGTTCCAAACAATCGTGTCCGGCAAACACATGCCTTCCCAGCGGTCAGTTTTCGCGATTTTGTTCATCACAAACTCCCACGAAAACCAGTGTTCATAAACGATGCCGACACGAGCACACTCAAGCTTTTCCTTGGTTGGAAGGTCCGTGACCGCAAACTGGGCGGAACTGTGCAAGGAAAAGTGGAATGTACGACCTATCTGCGCCGACTAGTTGAATATCTTGAAAATAAGCTGATCGGTTTCTTAAGAAAGTTTGAGAAGAAGTCAGTTTTGCAAAGGCTTATCACTAACCATGAAGCTGCAATGTGCGACCAAGAGACTTGGAAAAGAACCGCCGCTGCAGTCAGTGCATTGCACGAAGACAAAGGACGCGCATTGGAGGAGATGCTCAAGCACCAGTCGAAGCTGAACGCACTTTTTCAGTCATCGCGTGTGCTAGTCGAAGTTGCTAACTGCGTTTGCTGTTTCGACGATGGCGATGCATTTGGTGAGTTTGATCTCGCAAAGTCCATGGCAATGATGATTGAGATTATCGAATTTGGGGGATGGTCTGATGCAATTCATTACGGCGCGATGGAACCTACACTTGCAGTGGCCGCACTCGGCGATGTTCTCGCGAACCACGACTTTTTCGAGGAGGTTGTCGTCCCGTTCGGTCAAGCTGGCATGACATCAAGAGTTGAGCGAAGCATTCAAGGTTATGGGGATCACTTCTCAGCACCGAAGGAGAAGACTGGCGAGCCGGATAAGAAGTTTTTGGCCGAAAAAGAACAGTTTTCAAAGGCATGGGAATGCGAGCTTGGCTTCCCTATAGAAGCACATGGAGCTTTTGTAGTTGCTTGTGAAGAGGTGGGGCTGGCCGAGGAAAAAGCGTGTTTTGTGGTTCGAAAGTCAGACCTTAGGCGGAGGGTTCTGGACCTGAAGCCGGAGCTGGAGCCGCACTTAGATAAAATCCTTCACGAGCTTTCTCTGCCCCCAAGATCAGACTGGAGGGTCGCTCCTGCAGGATTTACTGATCTGGATCGCCAACCTTGGAAGTTCCGTCGTCTGCTAAGTGTCCTTCGGCGTCCACTGATCCAACTCGACGACGCTGATGATCCTGAGATCTATCTTTGGCCGGGAATGGTCGGTGACGGGGGTGAGTATACATTCGTTCGGTACTGGGAAGCCGAATTTCGCGAAATTCAAATTCGCACGAAAGAAATGCTTCGGTGGAATGGTTCGGTGAAGGATAAGAGTAGCTTCAACGATCAAGTGGCTGGAAGGCTCCGTGAAATGGGTTGGAAAGCAAAATCAGATGTTGGCGTTACACAGATTTTAGGTCGATCTGAAGATGAGAAGCTCGGCAACATTAAGCGATTAGGTGATGTGGATGTTCTTGCATGGGACGACCAAAGCCGCCGTGTGATTGCTATTGAGTGCAAGGATCTTATGTATCGAAAAACTCCAGGAGAAATTGCTGAACAGTTGTCAAGTTTTCGGGGCGAATTGGATGCAAAAGGCAAACCGGACCTCTTGCTTAAGCACCTCAAACGAGCATCTGCCCTTCGCACAAATTTTGATGAACTAAAAAAATTCACCGGGATATCCGATCCTATTTTTGAGGATTGCCTCGTTTTTAGCGGTCAGGTCCCCATGGGCTACGCAAAAGAGGGTATCCGCAGCAAGGCAAACATGTTGCTTTTCGACGAAATAGGTACCCTGTCTCTTAAGACCTAAGTTGCATAGTGAGTAAATGTATGACCGAAAAATCTATTCTGGACTACTTCGGGAGCGTTGACCGGCCCCAACGCCTATATTGCGGCCGTTGCGAAAAACTGATGCACCTCGACTTCGTACACTTGCAAGAGCGCATAACAGGTGTTCGATTTGACATTGTGGGGATACCTGCACTGCGATGTAGCTGCGGGAATCTCGAATGGCCAGATCGATCAAAGTTCGCAATACTCGAACTCCATCGAAAGGCGAAGGAGAAGGAAACTGGTCGTGTCACTTCAACGCGCACAAAGCCAAACAAAAAATACGCATTCTCAAATGTGCCCTTCGAGTACGATTCAGATGACTATGAGAACATCCCTGGACTCATGCGCCCATGGGATGACGGGTTTTTGACACCAGTCTTCTTCAAACGTGACGCACTATTGAAATTCGAGCACCACCCAAACTACGAAGTCAAATTTGCCTCCGCGACATACGGAACGATCTACTCCACAGAACCTAGTTTTTACATTTCGTTCGGGATCAATGAGAACAGCCTCTTAGTCATGTGGCTGGGGGACATCGCAAAGCTTCCGGAGACGGAGCAGTGGCAAGGTTTCAGATCAAGCCGCTAAAGCGGTTGTCTCGAAAACCTGCACTGATTGAAAGGCGAGAGAATGAACCACTGGACTAAGTTAAATGAAGAAGGAGAGGCTATGCGTCGTGAAAGGCAAAGGTCTGTCACAAAAGGCAGAACTATGTGTCGTCTCACAAATGAGGGTATGGCGGACCGAGGAGGATTCGAACCCCCGACCCCTTGATTCGTAGTCAAGTACTCTATCCAGCTGAGCTATCGGTCCGTTGAGCAGGTCTTTAGACGCATAAATGTGGTGGTGCAAGGGTAAAGTGATAGGTTTTATATTTTATAACACCCGAGCGGTATTTTATTGGTTTGTGAGACAGAAGCAGTTGATGATCTGACGAATGTATTCTCCGACATAGTTATAGAGGCAGAAGACAGCACGGGTGTAGTCAAGCAATTCATACTAAGGTGGGTAAGGTTTTAGCTTATTCAGGCGGTGTAAATTTCTAGAAGCGGATTAAGGATAGCGGTATTGCAAGAGGGCAGGACGATAAATTTTAATCACCGATCCGGTTCCCCTTTGTTGAATTTTAAGCCGCGACTAAGGTGATTGCGCATTGCTTCTGCTGCGGCATCCGGATCGCCAAATCTGATTGCCTCTGATATTGCCATGTGCTCTTCACGCAGGCCAATTTGATATACTGGTCGCGCGTCGTTATCCATCTCGTTCATAGCATTCGCGGGGATGATAAAAGGTCCCAAAAACCGTAAAAAATCAACAATATACGAGTTTTTAGTCGCTGACGCGATGGCCATATGAAATTTAAAATCTTCAATTTGCCCCAATTCACCCGCAACATGTGCTGCATGCTGCGCCTTTATAGCAGCGTCAATATTTTCAATATCGGTGGCCGTATGGCGTAGAGCCGCCAGTTCTGCGTTGGAAACCTCCATGCACATACGCAGTTCCATCGCTTGCTCGATATGTTCTTTTTCATTCAAGTTCTGACTGCACAGACGAAATGGTTGTTGAGAAATGTCTTCACAAACGAACACACCGCGCCCTTGATGTGCTGTGACAAGACCATCAACCCGCAGGGATGAAATAGCTTCACGGATAACTGTTCGACTAACCCCGAACTGGTCAACAAGCGCATTCTCTGTGGGAAGCTGCGTGCCGGGGGCAAAATCACCTTTCTGAATGCGCTCTCGTAGTTGTTTGGCAACACGTGCTCCCAACTTTGGGCGCATTCCTAAAGCTGGGCGATTAGATTTTGCCATTTATCATGTCCTCTAAAAGTATTTCGCCTCTCCTTACGCCATTGCGCGAACGTTTCAACTCGTAGTGAGCACAGCCTTGCTGGTTGCTTTTCGTAAATTCATCATACAACATACAACATATGATGCTGGGAGGAAATGTAAATTGGCATCAGATTACAATCTAGGGAGGAAGAACATGAACTTTAAACCAACGTTATCTGGAGCGATTATCGCAACAGTTCTTGGCGCAGGTGGCGTTAGTGCTGCTGAATATGAACTTAGTATTCAAACGCACTTCAGTGCTGAATCGCTTAAAGGCCAAAACGTCCAAAGCTTAGTCGATGACATCGAACGCATGTCAGGGGGGCGGGTAGACATTGAAATGTTTTATTCTGCGTCCTTGGTCAAAGCGACCGAGACGTTTGACGCGGCTGTAAATGGTATCATTGATGGTGATATGACTGGCGCGGCTTATCAAACCGGTAAAGATCCAGCATTCCAATTTGTTGGCGACATACTTGGAGGCTACGATACACCATGGGAAATGTATTCTTGGTTCTATTACGGTGGTGGCCTTGAAGCTGCACAGCCGCTTTACAATGAACACGGTATGCATGTTGTGGGGTGGTGGATTTCGGGACAGGAATCTTTGTCATCTACACGCCCACTTGCCAGCGTGGCTGATTTCAAGGATTGGAAATTTCGCTCACCTCCGGGAATTCAGACAGAAATCTTCGCGGATCTCGGGGCAAGCCCGATTGTAATGGATTTTGGTGAGGTATTTACGGCGCTTGAAACACGTATCATCGATGGTGCGGATGCGTCTAACATCGCCACCAATACTGAAATCGGTTTGTATGATATTGCAACACACGCAACATATCCTGGTTTTCACTCGATGCCTGCAGACCACCTCGCAATCAATAAAGATGTTTGGGAAGCATTGCCTGATGATATCCAAGCGATCATCGAAGTTGCGATGGAAAAAATGGCCTTCCGTGAAACTCTGAGCCATTCTGTTGTCATAGGGCAAGCCGCACAGAAAGCTCGCGAAAAAGGTGTGACACTGTATGATTGGAATGCAGAACAACGCGAAGCTTTCCGTACATTCTCTCGTGCGAAATGGGAAGAATGGGGTGAACGTACTGATCAGGCGGGTGCGCTCGTTGATAGTCATATCGCGTTTATGACGCAAATTGGCCTTATCACCGAATAGTACCAAAACGAGGCGGTGGTCATCCCCGCCTCGACTTGCATCAGAAAGCAAATTTCATGCCTATACTCGACCCATCCGGTTACATCTGGGTGGCCTCCTTATGCAGTGCTTCACTGCTTTGGATGCTATTCATTGCGCCAAAATTCATCCCAATGCTCTCGCGCAGACTACATAACGCCGATAGCCCACCCCTCACATTAATAGACCATATCACATTACGCATCTCGTCATTGTTGATGTTTGTCGTCGCCATCATCATGGGCATCATGTTGTTTGAGGTCATCATGCGATATGTCTTTGCACGCCCTACAATTTGGGTCGAAGAAATGTCTCGTTGGTTGGGTGGGATTATTTTTCTTGTCGCAGGACTTTATGCGATGCAACAGCGCACGCATATTCGTGTCACTATTGTCTACGATATTGTCAGTCGCTCTACACAGCGGATCATGGATGCGATCGGCACCATGCTCGTCTGTGCTTTTTGCTGGGCGGTTTCCTGGGGGTACTGGGAAAATGCACTGCGTAAGTTTAGTTCATGGGAGCTATACGGATCTGCATGGAACCCGCCCATTCCAGCAATTATGAAGCCATTAATTTGCCTCGTCTGCGCCTGGATGAGCATCCAAGCAATTAACAACCTGATCGCTGACTGGCGCCGGACCGAGCCTTTGGCTCCGGCTGAGGATAGCTAAATGGGTATTGCTGAACTTTCAATTTTACTCGTTTTGGGGATTATTGTCCTCTTGGCGATTGGTGTCCCGCTCGGGTTTGCATCTGGCTTTTTGGGTGTTCTTGTCGCGTACTGGAAACTTGGCGATCGCGGGTTTTATATTCTTGGTCAACGGATGTATGATCTGACGATCGAACACGCGCTCCTTGCTGTACCTCTGTTTATTTTCATGGCTATGTTATTGGAGCGCAGTAATATCGCCAAGGATATGTACGATGCCATGAGCGTTTGGATGTCCAGAACCAGGGGCGGTATTGCGATTGTAACATCTGTTATGGCGATGATCATGGCAGCAATGTCAGGTATCATTGGCGGTGAAATTGTGTTGCTTGGTCTTGTCGCTCTGCCGCAGATGCTGCGCCTTAAATACGATAAACATCTTGCGTGTGGCACAATCTGTGCGGCTGGCTCTCTGGGGACAATGATCCCGCCATCCATTGTTCTGATCATGTACGGTGTCGTGACGGAGACCTCGATCCATTCGTTGTTTAAGGCGGCGTTGATCCCAGGTTTGCTTCTTGGATTTAGCTATATTGTCTACATCTCAATCCGTGCACATCTACGCCCACAAGACGCTCCGCTACCGGAACTGGATTTTGAGGTCACATTCCGAGACAAGATCATTGCACTTAAAGGGCTCTTGCCTCCAATGATTTTGGTCGGCGCAATTCTTGGTTCAATCTACGGTGGAATTACAGGGATTACCGAAGCCGCCGCAATCGGTTGTATCGGAACCTTAACCTTAATTATGTTGCGCGGTGAATTGTCGTGGGCACTGTTTCTCGAAGCATTGCAGCGTACGATGCGTTCCACGGGTACGATCATGTGGGTTACATTTGGTGCAACTGCGCTCGCCGGAGCATATTCCTTGGCGGGTGGCCCAACATTTATTGCCGGTCTGATCCTCGGGCTTGATGTCCCATCTATGGTGATCATTCTGGTAATGATGGTAATCTTCTTGTTCCTAGGTGCCCTGCTAGATTGGATCGGGATTGTGTTATTGGTCATGCCGGTTTTCTTACCTATCGTAAAAGGTATGGATCCGACGGATATTGGTCTCTTGGGGACATTGTCTGCGGCACATGTATCGGTATGGTTTGGAATTCTGTTCTGCATTAACATGCAGGTCAGCTTTCTTAGTCCTCCATTTGGTCCAGCTGCATTCTACTTGAAGTCAGTTGCACCTCCGGGGATCTCTTTAGCGGATATTTTTAAGGGTTTCTTACCATTTATTGGCATCCAACTTCTTATCTTAGGCGTTATGATGGCTTTCCCAGAAATAACAACTTTACTGCTGCATTAATAACGCTGTATCGGCGACAATCTAATTGATTTTCGCCGATACACTGACCTCGTGTTGTCTAAAGGCCGTCGCTTGCCTGCTGTGTAGCAGTGATTGTGGTAATAATGCTCGTTACGATGCTTTCATGATTGCAAAACAACACTGCTTTCTTCCTTAAAGTGTTTGTCGGAACAACGCAGCTCGCTGTGTCTTGTGCTCTGTTTTTACCAAGGTACTGTGGGTCTTCTGTTATGAAGCGATACGATAGAAAAAATAGCGATCCTTAGGAATGCTTGCAGGGGCTGCTATGCGTGGTAATCCTATAAGAGGTTGTCCGGAGACAATTATCCCACCGGGACGCATCGTTTTTGCAATGAGTGGCGTGAGATGCGCAGCTTCGGCCTGATCTTTTTCTTCGACGCCAATACCAAAATCATAGTGTGCAAGAGACACCCGATGTTCAGTTTCACTGAGGTTCCTCAACATGTCTTCTGCTTCACCTTGTAAAAAATCGGCTTTGGGCGGAGTGCAAGTGGGATGGCAGCTTAGCTGACGGTCAATGACCCAGATCCGGCGCAGTGGTAAGAGTTCACGTAGGTGATCATAGGTGCGACCGTTTCCCAATCCAATCTCCAGCACATCACCTTGTGTATTTGAAATTTCAGTTGCGGCCCAATTCAGGCCATCACGCTGAGCTGAAAGACGGCGCAGCATAGATTCTAGGCGGCTCATATTATGGTATCCTTACTACTGCGCCAAATGGTTGCGGGACCACTGAGGAGATGCTCCAGAAGTTGGTCGCAAAAATCCCAAACGCGTGTGTCGTGAATGATGTGATGTGTCAAAAGCCCCAACGGCTCTTGGTTGTCAGTTTGTTTTAAGCGGCGACGTATCAAGAGGTTCGTCGTGTGGTCTACAAGCATTTGTTCAGGCAGAAGAGAGCGTGTATTTTTCCAATCTATCGGGTCAATATGCGTGTTGATCTGCTGAAGGCCGGAGCAGACATGCTCAATTTTCCGCGGGCCATATGTCGATAGAGTTTTAAAGCCCACATCATGTAAAACAGAGTATAGATCCGGCGTTATTCTGTTCCAAGGGGGGACGAACATTGGCTGTAGCTTGGTGTCAAATAAGGTTTGGAGACGGGCCATACCCTGTGTGAGATCCGCGCGCATGGTCTCGAGGGGGCGGCTGGCCGCAAACTCGGCTTTTTTCTGGCCGGAAGAGGCATGATTGGTATGCGACCAACCATGAACGACAGGACGCAGAATGTCACACTGGGTAACGTATGACGCCAGTGTTTGGTCGGCCGCTTCAGGAACGACGGCGAGATGTACGGGCAGGTTGAATGTAGCGGCCATTTCGCTGAGCCGCTCTAACTGTGGTGTGACTGTAATGGCATCGTCGTCGCGCCACCACAGAGGGAAGGTCATGTCTAGATCGGCCCAAATTGCCATCTCAGTCTTTAATTCGGTCCAGTTGGCCTTCATCTGAATTGCTCCAGAAAGTTTGTTACGATTTCAACGCTGCGAGTTGTCCCGGAAAAATTAAGGGTGGTACGATCCCGGGGTGGTGCAGCAATCACCGACCTTAGTGCATCACACAGGTTTTGAGGGTTAAGCTCAGATGAGCGAATGATATCAATTCCGGACAAAGGGGCGAGGCTTTGAGCGCGCAGTCCTTGCTCGACTTCATTGCCTGCATCAAAGGGAACAAATACGGCAGGTGTCCCAGTTTGAAGGAGATCAAGCGCTGTGTTGTAACCACACATGCTTACAGAGGCGGCGGCCAGTGGCAGCATTTGACGAAAGTCGCTGCGTGCAGGTTCTAAAATGGCGGGAGAGGTTGGGTCCGAAAGGTCTGCGATCCGCGCGTGTGCGGTTGCCCCTCCGCCGACCAATAGACGCCATCGATAGTCTGGCATGATCTTGGCTGCTTCAATGGCGCAGACGTAGAGAGCTCTGCCAACATCTCCGCCGCCGGCACTTACTAAAATTTCGCCTTTACCTGCGCCGTCTGGATGTGGTGCAGGCGCGGGGGCGGTGACATACCCTGTATAGTGCAGTTTTTTACGCAAAGCATCGGACACGGGCCAGCTTGCCTCCAGCGGGGTGGTCACTGGATCTGAGTGTACCAAGATACCATCGTAATAGCTGTCGATCATTGTCTCCGCATCGTGAGCTTTTTTTGGTTTCGAGGGCGGGGCGAGGATGTCACGGATTGAGGAAAAAATTACTGGAGGCTTGGGATGTGATTTTGCTGTGTCTAGCAGGGTTTGAAATTCTGTACGTAGGCTACGCCGCCCAAAAGGGTAGAGTTCAGTGATTAAAACATCAGGTGCGTTTTGTTCAAAGATGGTACAAAGTTTTTGGCGCCGAGATGCCATATAGTCTTCGTCTGCCAACACGCCATCAGAGGTTAAGAGCTGTGAGAAATCGACACCATTTGACCGAAGTTCTGGGATTTGTACGAGGTCGACACCCTGTGCATCAAGTTGCGGTGCAGGTTGGCCGCCCGAGGCGACCGTAACTTTGTGGCCGGATTTGGCAAAACTACGTCCCAGAGTAAGCGCCCGCGCGAGGTGGCCGGTTCCAAGTAGATGCGTGACAACGATAAGGAGTTTCATGCAGATTTTCCAGTGACCAATCGGACAGGTTCGCTCTGTGGACTTAAGGACGGACCATCGATTTCGACAATATACAAACGGTTACGTTTGACTGTAAACGGAGCAGGTCCCGAGAAGTCCCAGCCATGGGCTCGGGCTAAAATAACGCGCATAATTCCGATATGGCACACTGCGACCGTATCGCGATTGAGACTTTCAACCCACGGGCTTAAACGTGTCCATACCTCGGCTGGGGTTTCCCCTTGTGGGGGGCGGTAATCCCACCCCCAATGTTCAATGTCGCGAAATCCAGATGTCGGATCTGAACGCAGCTCAATGCCGCGTTGCCCTTCCCATGCTCCCCAGTTCATTTCAATCAATGCTGTATCTGTCTGCGGTGTACGGTTTGTGACCAGATGAGCGGTCTCAGTTGCGCGCTTTAATGGGCTGGCCCAAAGTTGCGCAGTGTCCCAGGGCTCAGGTAGGCTCAGCAGTTGAAGATCATCGCGTGCAGCAGCATCCAATTCGATATCACTACGCCCCTGAATTTGTCCCAGCCGGTTCCACGGGGTGTGTCCATGACGAAGAAGGGCAAGTCGTATCATTATTGTGCTTCTTTCAAAAGCGGGCCTATTGATGAGGTAAAGATTTCTTTTGCAACAGGGGCAAGATGTTTGCGAGCGATGTGGGCACGTGCGGCTTGAGAATGATGTGAACGCAAGTTTTGATCTACCAAAAGTCCGCGAATTTGCGCAGCAAGCCCTTGCGGGCCAAGTTCTGGTGTTGAGGGCTGCGTGCTTGGTGACAGAACATCACGTACACCGGGGCGATCCTGTGCAATCACAGGCAGTCCATAGGACTGAGCCTCTAGATAGACCATGCCAAAAGCTTCATTAACACCGGGCCAAAAGAATAGATCAGCGTGAGCATAAGCTTTAGAGAGCTCTTCCCTTGAAAGCTGCCCAAGAAATTTAACCCGGCTCTCATAGGGCGCCATTAACGCTTGGACTTCTACACGCGCCGGACCGTCTCCAGCAATGGAAAGCTGCCAGTCGACTGATTGTTCGTGTTGTTCTAGGTGATGCAGAGTTTGGGCGATAAGTTGATATGAGGCGAGCTTATCACCTTTACGCATCATGCCGACGCTTAACATGCCTCCTCCGCTTTCAAGGAAGGGGGGCAAGGTATCTTGCGGTAAAAAAGGGTGTAGCTCAACCAATGTCTGTCCGTTTGCCCGATCTCGTTCTAAGGCAATGTAGTCGTGTTGCGTGAAGTAAAAAATGACATCGGCGTGATCCGCCGCGCTATGTGCGGCCTTTGCAAAATTTGACCAAGGGCCTTTGAGGCGTTTTTGCGCGCGGGTGCTTTCGATTTGCACATAAGGAACCTGAAGAGCTTGGGTTACCGCAGGTCCAATCAAATCCGGAGCTTTGTAATAATTGTGATAAGTGACCCATAAGTCTATGGAAGGGGGCTGTGCAAGCAGGCGCGCGATCTCTTGTTTCGCGGCAGCCTCGTGATGCGCCTGTGCCTCTAGATCACCGATCTTGTCACGGGTGCATAAGGTGGACGCAAGCACAACCTTTCCTCCAGCGGAGGTTATTAATGCCATTAAGTTACGGGCAATTTCCCGATCTCCTGAGGGTTTGTCGTCATGAGGGGACTTCATGGGCGCGTAAAACGCGACGACTTTACCGTCGAGGTTTTTCATATGATCTGTGGAGGCTGAGCCAGCAAGTTATTGAGCCGCTGGTGTAGTTTCGTGATGCCAGGGGTCATATCGAAACTATTTTGTAAGCGATCAAAAGCAGCCGCAGCCATCTCGCGAGTTTGCTCGGGATTATGTGCCATATCGATTATTGCTTTTGATAGAGCTTCTGGGGTGTCATCGCTGAGCACGCCATGGGTGCCACTTGTAATGAACTCAGGGATCGCAGAGACATTTGTTGAGAGGATCGGCAACTTTTGTGAGGCGGCTTCCATCAGAACATTTGGCAAGCCATCACGATCTCCATCCGCAGCGATACGGCTGGGTAAAACGAAAACGTTGCTTTGGCGCATTGTTTCAATCACTTCGGGCTGATCACAAGCGCCCCGCCAGGTGATCCGCTTTGTCAGACCCAGCTCTGCTGCGAGCGCCTGCATAGGAGTTTTAAGGGTTCCACCACCAATGTGTGTCCAGTGCCAGTCGAGATTATCGGGCAGGCGCGCGAGGGCGTGCAGTAGCCGGTCAAACCCTTTTTTTTCGACCAAACGCCCAACGCTGAGTATCTGGAAAGGATCACCTTGATGGCGGATGTTTCGCTTAGGTGGGGATGGGAAGCGTTTGAGATCAAGACCATGGTAGATTAAATCTACGGGTGTGCCTGACGAGAGATCTTGCAGGTGTTGCGCTCCGAAGCCGGTACAGGTCGCACCAAATTGCGCGCCTTTGTGCGCGGGGGAGAGTTTCTCACGTAATTCCCAATCTGGTGTGGTCCAAATGTCCTTTGCATGGGCCGAAAAACTCCATGGAAGGCCCCGCATGATCGCGGCATAGCGAGTCACTGAGGCGGGGGTGTGCAGGAAATGTGCGTAGAGGCCCTGTACACTCGAGGGTAATTCACTTGCCAACACGCATGCCTGACCAAAGCGACGAATTCGATTGTGGCTTGGGTCACGTCGTAAATCGGCCCGCCAAATTTTGTAAGCAGCCTTATAACCGGGTAATTTTTGAGCTTGGGTTCTGGCAGTCTTCAGACGTTCAGGATCTTCGTGTAAGTACTCGGGCAGGTACCGCACCTGAGCAGTCAGTCGGTCGTGCAGCGGATGGCGTTTGGTGTCTGTCGGATAACGTAGAGACCAAATTTCGAAATCTAAACCAGCCTCCTCCAGTGCGACGAGTTCTTGGGCAATGAAGGTTTCCGACAAACGCGGCCAGCCTTTGACAACAATCGCCAAGCGCGTAGAGGGGGCAGTGCTCATGTTGAACTTTCTGATGATGCTGGAGCCAGCATAGTATTAACCCGTTGAGTGACGTATTCTAAGCCATCCAACAAGCCACTCGAAATAGCCAATGACGGCGGAGGCTGGTTTTCAAGGGTCCGAATAGCCTTGATCATCGCATCTGGTGTCCATCCGTCACGTGTTTCATCCAGCATCGTGACCAAGCCTAGTTCTTCGGCGCGACTGGCACGGATCCATTGCTCGAGACGCGGGGTGGTGCGTGGAACGATTACGGCAGGCTTGTCGAAGGACAGGACTTCGCAGAATGTGTTATACCCCCCCATACAGACCACACTTTGTGCGCCTTTGAAGAGGGTTTCAATCTCCGATTCAAAGCCTACGGCGGTGACGCGACCATTTAGTTGGGCGACGCGTTCTTCAAATGCGGCGCGGGTATCACCTGATAGGAACGGCCCGTAAACCAATAGGGCACGAGGCGAAAGATTTGTGTCTTGTTCATAGGCTGACAAAACCAAATCCACCATCATGGCACCGTCGCCCCCACCACCAGGTGTAATGAGGACATAGGGTTGTTCCGGGGGAGTGGCTGCCTGTCCTAAGTCACGGCGCAGATAACCTGTCCAATGCATACGCGATTGCGCTTGGGGGCTTAGGTCCAATCCGGCGGTAGGGTCATAGACATCCTGCAACCCGTAAACCCAAATCTCATCGTAATAGCGTTCTGTCGCATCCAGTGCAGATTTGCGGTCCCACTCGGCGCGCAGAACTTCGGGTTCGTCCAAAACATCGCGCAGTCCAAGCACCAGTTTTGTGTTTTGCGTTTGCTGTAGCATATCCAACGTCGGGAGGAGTTCTCCGCGAAAACCGGTAGGTTCCTTATCTACGATAAGGATGTCGGGCCGAAATTGTTCCGCCGTCGAGCGAATGAGACCCGCCCGCAGATCGGTGGTTTCATCTATACTCATGCCCATCGTGCGAGATCCATAAGACCCGTCAGCACGCTTGATCACACCAGGAAGGCGAATGTGATCTACGCCGCTGGGAAAGGTAAACCGACCCGCAACAGGAGAACCGGTCAGGATCATGGCAGATGCGGATGGAACCGCACAGGTAATCGCCGCCGCTAAAGCCCGCGAGCGTCGCAGATGTCCAAGACCAAAGGTGTCATGGCTGTAGAATAAAATACGTGCGCGGTGGGCGGGCGCTGAAAAGCTGGCAGTCATCGACGTCTCATGCAAGAGGCATTAACATTGGGCTAACGCTCTGCTGCGAGGTGGTCAAGAGTAAGGTTCGCTGATCTCTTTATTGATCACAGTTTGATACTTTTTATACATCCAATAAATTCCGTTTTGTCATCATGTTTCTGGGCGGTATCAATCCTATGAGTTCAAAAGCTATTTACCTTATCGTGTAATATTGGATTTCATGTGTTCTGAAAGACAGGTTTCACGTGATGTCTAAATGGATGTCGCGAAAAGTTATAGCGGTCGCGAAAAGTTTATCGAACGAATGGACGTTTGTCGTGTTCCAGTATTGCTGGGAGAATAAAGCGCATGCGACGTGGTATTAAATAGATTATAAAATACAGATGCGCTCAAGTATGTGAAGAACTGCGTGCAAAACTAAGCCAGGAGGCGGCAAGTTTGAAATTTCCAGACTTTTTATTAAGAATTACAATACAATTGCATATTGCGATCCTTGTTTCATTCTTTTCGCTCACCAGCGTGGCATGGGCGCAAGAGGACGATAGCGCGTTAGTCGAAGCAATTAAGCAAGCCGCAGAGCAAGGCATAAGCGTTATTGTGGTCGACGGAACGGGTGATCCTTTAAGTCTTAGTGAGGATGACGCCGAGGACGAGCAGAGCGGCGAAATGCAAACGTCTGCTATGGTAATGGCGCAATCAGAGATTAAGCGGTTTTGGAAAGAACTGCGGCAACGCATTTCTGATGTTCCAGATTCGACTGTGCAGGTTTTATTTGTTTTACGGGCGACAAGCCCTGACAATACGATCTCGATCTATCTTCGCGTTCTTGTCTGGACCTTGTTGTTTTTGGTCGTAGGGCGGTTTTTGACCACTGAATTATACGGTAAGCGAATAATGCGCCGTGTGATGATGCCGCGCATTCAAGATCAACCCCAAGGCTACATTGAGAAAATGCCATTCCTTGTCGTTCGTTTTTTCGTTGGGATGGGCGGTACGATTTTTGGAATGATCTTTGCGTTTTTGGTCACAATGGTCATTTTTGGGAACGCGGGTGATAGTTCCATTGGTTTGACTGCAATTGCAATTTATACGGCATATTTCTTATCAAGCACTGCATCTGATTTATGGCGAATGGTATTATCTCCTTATCTGAGCCAATATCGTATTCCTAAGTTTGAAGACCGCGAAGCTAAATGCTTTTATTATTGGGCTTCGGCACTGGCCGTTTATGACATTGTTGCAGTTGTTTTCGCTACGTGGGTGGGGGACTTTGGTCTCAATCAAAACCTGTATGTACTGGTTTATGCATCTTTGATGCTTGTGTCCGTTATTGCAAATGTCGTGGGTTTATTTGTGAACAGACGTGCTATATCCAACGCTATTCGTGGCGGAAAACATGTTAGCCAATGTTCACTCTCTATCCGCATGTTATCCTTGCTTTGGATACCTGCCGCTATTTTGTTTTTGCTGGTCGGTTGGTTCGATTTGGCAACGGATCTTCTTGCCGGAAACACACAGACTATACCAATGACGGCACGACTTTATCTCGTAACTATGACGATATTGGTCATTTACGGTGTTATCAATTATTGTATCGAGCATGCGTTTTCGCGGCGTTTTAGAAAAATAACAGACCTTAGCAGCAGTGATGAAGCGGCTACAGGTGAAGGTTTTTCGGAAATGGAGCCTATCGAGGATGATGTCGACGCGGATGGCTTAATCTCGAGTTACCAAGGTCTTGCCCGGAGGGCTGCCGGTATTGTGGCTATTTTGGCTGGCGGAGCTGTTCTTCTAGCGCTGGGATATTCTGATCTTAATTTAGAGAGCGAGAGCCTGCTGCGTCGTGTGATTGATGTAATAACGGTTCTATTCGTAGGCTATCTTGTTCATTCACTGGTCCGTATTTGGATTGACAGTAAAATCGCCGAAGAAACGCAGGACGAAATTGTAGGCGAGTTGGGAGACGAAGGAGGCGCAGCAAGCGCCAGCAGGCTGGCAACGCTTTTACCGCTGTTTCGCGGGGCAATTTTATCTGTGCTCTCTATCACGATTGTCCTGATTGTTCTCATGGAATTAGGAATTAACGTAAGTCCACTTTTCGCGGGTGCAGGTGTCGTCGGTTTGGCTGTTGGCTTCGGCGCACAGACCTTAGTACGTGATATGTTCTCTGGGGCGTTCTTTTTGTTGGATGACGCGTTCCGGCGTGGAGAGTACATTAATACGGGTGAGGTAAAAGGAACTGTTGAGAAAATATCCGTCAGATCCTTCCAGCTACGCCATCACCTTGGAGCTCTTCATACTATTCCGTTTGGTGAAATCCACGTATTGACGAACCATTCTCGTGACTGGGTCATGATGAAATTACCTCTGCGTGTGACCTACGACACGGATGTGGATAAAGTACGTAAATTGATCAAAAAACTTGGGGTCAAATTAAGCGAAGATCCCGAAATCGGCGATGACTTTTTACAGCCACTTAAATCTCAAGGTGTAATCGAGATGCAGGATTCTGCTATGATTATTCGGGTTAAGTTTATGACGAAACCTGGGGATCAATGGGTCATCCGTAAACGTGTCTTCCAGGAAATTCGTGACCTGTTTGAGCAAAACGGCATTAAGTTCGCGCACCGCGAGGTGACTGTACGTGTTGTCGATAATGCAGAAACAGGCGCCGATAATAACAGACGTGATCAGGCCCTCGGTGCTGCTCATGCTGCCCTTGAGGAAGAGTTTGAAGAAAATGAAGGCTCTTCCGGCGACTAAGCTGAAGAGCCTTCATTGTAGCAATATATCACTGTTCGTAGGGATCCAGACTGTCTCGTAGACCATCGCCGAGAAAGTTAAACGCGAGAACAACGACAATAATTGGTAGCATCGGAATCGCCGTCCACGGGTAGATTTCGATGCTCGCCAAATTCTGGGCATCATTTAGCATAACCCCCCAACTTACGGCTGGCGCACGTAAGCCAAGGCCTAAGAACGACAATGCGGTCTCTCCGAGGATCATTGCGGGAATAGACAAAGTCGCTGATGCAATTAGGTGGCTCATAAAGTTGGGTAACAAGTGTTTACGGATCACACGGCCCGACGAGGCACCCATCATTTCGGCTGCACGGACGTATTCTTCCTCTCGTAAAGAGAGGAATTTCGCGCGTATTGATCGTGCTAAACCGGGCCAGTCGAGAATGCCAAGAATAATGGAAATGATAAAAAACACTGCGACCGGAGACCAGTTCGAAGGAACCGCAGCGGATAAAGCAAGCCATAGCGGTAGTTCGGGTAAAGATCGTAGGACTTCGATGATACGGTTTATAAACCAATCAATAGGGCCGCCAAAATAACCGGCTAAGGAACCAAAGAAAATACCCAATACAAATGACACAGTAATGCCAATTAAACCAACCGTGAGTGACAGCTGAGCCCCGTACAAGATACGGCTAAAAATGTCCCGTCCTAACCTGTCTGATCCCCATAAATACAACGTTGCGTTCTGAGGGGGGCAAAAAAGATGTGTTTCTGATGGGATCAAGCCAGCAAGTCGATAGGGGGTTCCTTCGCAGAAGAATGGGATCTTTTGAGGGTTCTCAAGGTCTGGTTTTACGATCCACTGGAATGTTTCCAAATCAGCTTCTGAGGTTAGCGGGTAGACGAATGGGCCTATAAATTCACCTTCATGAAAGAAGTGAATTCCTTGCGGAGGAGAGAATAGATGTTCACTGTCGCGTTCATTTGGACTGTAGGGAGCGATAAAGCCGATAAAAGGTAACGCAAGATAACACAGCAGTAGGAAGGTTCCTGAAATCAGCGCCAGTTTGTGTTTGCGGAATTGTCTCCACACCAATAACCAGTTTGGTGCATCTAAATCTTCGCGTTCAACATCGCGCAAAGACGCTGATGGATCGAATGGAGATGTATCTACGTAACGCCCATCTTCGAGTTTTGTATCGGTTTGGTCTGTCATTGATCACGTGCCCCATACCGTATTCGTGGGTCCAAAAGAACCAAAAGGACGTCAGAAATCATTGTCCCAATTAGGGTTAATAGCGCGACAAACATAAGGACAAATCCGGATAGAAACATGTCCTGACTTTTTAAAGCTTGCAGCAACACGGGGCCGATCGTTTGTAGACCTAAAACAACAGACACGAGAACAGACCCAGAAATCATGGCGGGCAGCAGGTTCCCGATGTCCGCAACAAAGGGATTAAAAGCTACGCGTAATGGATATTTGGCCAACATGCGAGAGGGGCGCATGCCTTTGGCAATTGCAGTTTCAACATAGGGCTTGCCCAATTCATCCAGCATATTCGCGCGCAATCTCTGCATCATTGCAGATGCACCTGAGGTACCAATCACAAATGTTGGAACGATGAGGTGTAAGAGGATAGATTTTATCTTATCCCAATTTAACGGCTCACCTTCGTATTCTGGCCCCATCAAGCCTCCGATTGGCAGTCCCAAATATTTGTGGCCGTAATAGAAAAGAATAAGCGCCAAAAGAAAGTTAGGGGTAGCAAGGCCGAGATATCCAATAAAGGCGGCCGTATAATCTATCAACGTCCGAGATTTTGCTGCAGCGAGCACCCCAAGTGGCAAGGCCACTGCATAGACGAAAATGACAGCTGATATATTGACCAACACGGTAAGCCACAGACTCTCGCCAACGATTTCGCGTACAGGTCGGTCAAATTCAAAGGACCAGCCAAAGTTGCCCTGTAACATGCCTGAAAAGCCGTGAGGCCCAGGCGCAAAGCCCATCCAGATTAAGTATTGGTGCCAAAGTGGCCGGTCCAATGCGTGTTCCGTACGTAAAAATTCGGCCTTTGCAACGAGGCTTTGTTGACCGGATGCGCGAAATTCTGCGATCTGATTTGATAAATAATCTCCGGGGGGGAGGTTAATAATCCAAAAAATGAGTGCCGACACCACAACTAATGTCATGATCATCGTTGCAAAGCGAAAGACGGTATAACGAATAATCTCCATTACCCTCTTCCATCCTCGAAATAAAACTCATCTGGGCGAAGTATGCCAAAATGCGCACCTGGATCCCACGCCCACATGGCTTTTTCGGGAACGTTCCGCAATCGATTGGAAACGACAACTGGTTGAGGCGCTCCTGCAATGAGACCAATGGCAAACACATTTTCGGCATGAATCTTTAGCATTTCTCGCCATGCGGCAGCTCGTTGATTGGCGTCGGTTGCAACAGTCCAATCCTGAAATAAATCCATAAGCCTTTGGGCCGCAGGCATGTCAGGGGCTTCGCCAGCTGCACCAGATGTTTGGTAAAACTGTCCCCATTTCGGCCAAGATAAAAAGACTTGGTCAGTTGGTGCTAGATAAATCGGGGACGTATATGATTGGGGTAGGCCATTATCCCATCCGTACCAGACAGAAGCCATTGTTGTTCCGGAAAAGACGCGGTTACGTAAAATGTCACGATCCAAAGGACGCATAATGAGTTTGACACCAATGTCGCGCCAATCGTCGGTCATGATTTGAAGTGCATTTTCGACTTCTTGGCGCTCTCCGGCAGTTTCAATAACCAACTCCATAGGGCGCCCATCTGGGAGTTTTCGGATGCCATAGCCATCGCGTTCAGTCAAACCAGCATCATCCAACAGCGTGTTGGCAAGTTCGGGGTCAAATTGTGCCCATGCATCACGTAAGGACTGCTCGAAAAATGGGCTTTGTTCCAAGACGGACATCGCTCCGGGTTTGGCGAGTTTGAAATAAAGAGATTTATTGATGGCGGCGCGATTTATGGAGACAGAGAGCGCGCGTCGTACACGCACATCACGAAAAAGGTTCCGCCAAACGGGATCAGTCACGTTTAAATTCGGATAAATTGCAATTTGCGAAGCTGTACCATTTGACCAGAGTTGTGTTCGATAGCCGCCTTCTGCTTCGCCTTTGCGCAAAATAGCGATGTCGCGGAAATCTAATCCACGTGCTTGTAGTTCTGTTTCGCCAGCATTGGCTTTTGCCGCGACCAACCCTGCAGAGACAATTTCCATTTCGACCGTATCGATGTAAGGCAACTGTACACCGTTGGTATCGACGCGATGGTAGAATGGGTTGCGAACAAACTGGTGGCGAATTTTCTTGCCCGCTGTCGCATTCATCCAAGGTTGAAGTGTCGGCAAATCAGGATTGTCAAATTTCGACATGTTGTCGAGTTTATTATGTAAGGCTGCCCAGCTTTTTACGCGCGCAGCGTCTATTTCTTTTTGAAGATCGGCACGTTTCGCAAAATCGGCGTGGAACTGTTTCAAATATGCTGAAGGCCGGAATATGAATGGGGGAACCGCCTGTGCAAGGTATTGTAGAAAGCTAGGGTTCGGCGTGGACCACTCATAAATAATGGTCGTCTTGTCAGGAAAGCTCACGTGCGGGAGTTCACCGTCCACGCGTAGAAAGTCGGGAGGGCCTGTTGGCGTCAATGTGGCATTATTTGCGACATTCTCCCACCAGTACTTAAAGTCGTCTGAAACGAACGGGGTACCATCTGACCATTTATGTCCCGGGCGGAGTTTGAATGTAAACTTACGCTGTCCTTCATTTTTGTAGGACAACAGTAAATCTGGGACCAAGTCATAATGTTCATTATATCCGACGAGGCGACCGTACCCGTAAACGGCCATCTGGCGAATATCTTTTGAACGGGTGATCATGGTGTTCAGTGTACCACCTTGTGTACCTAACGTTCGCCCCTTGGCGATTAGATCAACAACCATAGGTTCATCAGGTACGCGGTTTTCAATTGAAGGGAGGTGGCCTTGTTCGACTTCGTGTTGCCAGAAAATGGTTTCCTGGAGCACCGTTTCAGCATTAACTGCGCATAAGGTGGAGAGGTAAGTTACAAAAATATAAATAACTGACTTTATGGCGTTAAGCATGGCAACGGACCTTATGAATTGAACTGCTCGTCGAGGATGAGACAGTGATAAGCTCTGGCGCAATGTCCGCAAAACGGAACTCTTCGGGCCAGTTTTGCGGGTCCCCTGCGCCTTGCGATACCATGCCCAAATCTATGGGCTGTGACATGTCAGGCGTCGGTTGTGCGGCAATAAGCGCTTTGGTGTAGGGATGGATAGGATTATGAAACAGAACATCTGGCGGGGCCTGTTCAATAACGAGACCACGGCGCATTACGGCGACTTCGTCGGCGATACGGGCCACCACAGCAAGATCGTGACTGATGAACAGATAGGACAATTGTTTCTGGTCGCGTATATCTTCTAGCAGGCATAAAATCTGATCCTGGACGGATACATCTAATGCCGAGGTTGGTTCGTCGCAGATTATCAATTTGGGATCTAACATTAATGCGCGCGCGATAGAAAGCCGCTGACGTTGTCCACCCGAGAAAGCGTGGGGAAAACGTAACAGCATATCTTGTGGCAAACCAACCAACTCTAACATTGCACGCGCTTTATCGCGTCGCTCTGCTTTAGTGCCGATATTATGAATTTCGAGCGGTTCGACTAACGTATCTGCGATCCGCATACGTGGGCTAAGGGATGAATAAGGATCTTGAAAAACCATCTGGGCCTGGCGTTGGAAGTTTCGCCTAGCTGCAGGATCCATGTCATGTACGGAGATGGGCGATGCACCCGAGGCAGGGGAGAATAAAATTTTACTGCCTGGGTCCGGTATTTGTGAGCCAAGTGCAATATGCGCTGCGGTAGTTTTTCCTGATCCGCTTTCGCCCACGATCGCAAGTGTCTTACCGCGTGGTAGGCATAGATTTATGCCTTGGCAGGCAATAATCTGCGAGGAATACCCCCAAGCCTTACCCGATCTAAGGCTAAAGGTTTTGTTCACTTCGCGCATCTCAAGAATAAAGTCTTGCGACGGTTTTTCATCAGTTTGAGGCACCGGAGCAGGTATCTTGGGAGCTGCATCAAAGAGTTGTTTTGTATAAGGGTGTGCCGGAGCTTGCAAAATAGATGCTGCAGGGCCGGCTTCTTTAACGCGACCTTTGTGCATAACGACGACTTGTTCAGCCATATTTGCGACAACACCCAGGTCGTGGGTGACAAGGATCATACCCATACCTGTTTCGCGCTGTAGATCTTTCATAAGGCCCAGAACTTGGGCTTGTGTTGTGACGTCCAAGGCAGTGGTGGGCTCGTCCGCTATGAGGAGATCTGGCTTGGCGACCATAGCCATCGCGATCATGGCTCTTTGTCGCATTCCTCCAGAGAGTTCAAAAGGGTAGGAACGGTATGTGCGTTCGGGGTCGGGAAATCCTACACGCTCGAATGTGTCTAGAACTTGAAACTTGGCACGGGCTTCAGACATGTTCTCATGAAGCGCGAGAACCTCTGAAACTTGGTTCCCAATACGGTGTAATGGAGACAGAGACCGCATTGGTTCTTGAAACACCATTGCAATCCGGCTGCCACGAATTTTTCGTAGATCACGCGCCCCTATCTGGGCGAGGTCCAAAAGTTGAGCTTTATGCTTGAACAGCATTGTGCCGGATCGCAGACGTGCTGCTTTTGGTAGAATCCGTAGTAAGGCACGGCAGCTGATGGTTTTGCCTGAACCGCTTTCTCCAACCAAAGCGAGAGTTTCACCGCGATTGACGGAAAAATTAACATCTTTCACCACGGGAGGGCTATTGCCAAAGCTAATACTGAGGTCACTGACGGACAATAAAGCCGACATCAGCGTTTCTCAATGGGTGTAATCGTTACGTCCATTCTAGCCCCAACCTTTTGTTGTTATTTCCTACTACATTCACCAGTGGATCATGCGTAGTCAAACATCATTTAGAGAACGAGCTAAAACTGTAAAAAAAATTTCGTGATAATTCGTAAAAATAGACGGTGATACTTAATTTAAAATACCGCGGCCGCCCAAAGTGCAACCATGCCTACATACGTTGCGTGGTGTAAAAACTGATCAAAGCCTACAGCGCGCCAGTATTGGCATTGATTGGGCTGCAGCTGTTTACAGTGTGAGTGATACCCTTTCCAAAAGTCGATATGAAAATGAATGACCCATTCCAGAACAGCAAGCGCAATTAGAACCCATGACGGACATCCCACAATTGCAAGCACTGCAACTGATCCTACAGAGTGCACAGCCGCATGTTGTGCGCGTCCCATATGAAGATAGTCACACCGACCTGATAACATTTTCTCGGTTTGCAGATAGAAATCCGCGAACATGTGTTTGAGTTCTAATAAAAGGATAAGTAGAAGAACTGTTCCTACGTGGTCGGGCACGTGGGTCTCCTTTGGAGAAGTTGGTTGCTGGTCTAGTTTAACGCTTTAGAGTGACTATGTAAGATTAGCATTGCAACGTAAACCTCTCGAGTCTGTGATCTAGCTTACAGACAGGGGTAACTCGTGGCGGTCCGCTGGCGTGAATCTTGCGTGTTGGTTGTACTTTAGGCTATCTGCTGGATATATAGGAATTTTTGCGGTTGGAGTGGTCAAATAGAACGTAATTTGTTCCAATTTATCTGGAAATACTCGCGCAAAGATCAATTGATATTGCTTGCTGTAACAGCATGCCTGTTCCCTTTACTGTATCTTACACTGGAATTGCCTAAGCGGATTATCAATGATGCAATCGGAGCGGGAAGCGATATCATTCCCGTTTTTGGTATTGAGGTTCCTCAGCTCAGTTATCTGTGGGGGCTTTGTGGCGCGTTCTTATTCGCTGTACTAGCACACGGCTTGCTTAAGATGCGGATCAACACCATGAAAGGTGTGCTGGCTGAACGCTTGCTACGTCGGTTCCGTTTTCAGCTTATCGCGCGTATCGTTCGTTTTCCTCAGCCTTATTTTGAACGGGTAAGTCAGGGCGAATTGGTGTCCATGGTGACCGCCGAAAGCGAGCCAATGGGTGGCTTGATGGGAGATGCCGTTAGCCAACCAGTGCTTCAGGCAGGCCAAATGGCGACTATTCTCTATTTTCTGTTTTCTCAAAGCGTTTGGTTTGGCCTTGCCGCAGTTGCATTAATCCCACTTCAGGGTTGGTTGATCCCAATGCTGCAGAGGCGTATTAATCTACTGAATAAAAAGAGAATTCACCAAGTTCGCATGTTGGCATCAGAAATTGGTGAGACAGCAATAGGTGCAGCGACTCTCAGAGCCAATGGAGGCTGGCGATATCGTATGGCCCGGATGACTGATCGTCTGGGTCGCTTGTATAATCTGCGTTTTGAGATCTATCAGAAAAAGTTCTTTATGAAGTTTATAAACAACTTCATCACGCAGTTGACGCCGTTCTTCTTTTATTCCGTTGGTGGGTATCTTGTTTTGATGGGCGATGTCTCTCTAGGCGCGTTAGTTGCGGCGTTAGCTGCCTATAAAGACCTTGCTTCGCCCTGGAAGGAACTGCTGACCTATTACAATCAGACACAAGATATGTCGTTGCGATGGGAAATTATTCTGGAACGTTTCGCTCCTGCGGGCATGGTCGACGAAGATTTGTTGTTTGGGCCCGCTGACACGGAAACGCGATTAAAAGGGGATATCCTTTTAAAACATGTGAACGTTCGGGATACGGATGGAAACCTGGTTCTAGAAGATCTGACGGCGACGTTTCAGCAAGGTCATACGATTGCAGTAACAGCCCCTTCTGAGGAAGATCGTCGTGCTTTTGCAGATGTTTTGATGCGAGAAGTACTCCCGACCAACGGAATGGTCTCTTTGGGCGGACGTGATGTCCGTGATCTGCACCAAAGTGTTCTTGCGGCATGTCTTGGTTATGCATCGTCGAGACCTGTTCTCTTTAAAGGGTCTTTTGGCGAAAACGTTATGATGCCAATGCGAACTGCGCCGCTTGAAGCTGCGCCTGACAAATCGGCTTTGCTAGATGCGCAACGGGCAGGGAACAGCGAAGATTCATTCGAAGTCGACTGGATTGATCCGCAACTCGCCGGATTTACGCAAAAGCATGAATTACGGGCATGGTGGTTGCAGTTGATTGCAGGCAGCGGCGCACGAGATGTGCTTTTTCGTCGTGGCGTAGATCTTGAGTTTCAAGCTTTGGATCATCCGCAGCTGGCTGAAGCTCTCATTGAATTGCGGCCAAAGGTTCGGAGTGCGATTACAGAGGCAGGGCTGGCGGAGTTTGTTTATTTCAACGCACCCGATCGATATAACCCTGCTTTGCCTGTTGCAGAAAACCTATTGTATGCTTCACCGCGTGGTGATGTTTCCTTTGAACAACTGCGCCAACAAACAGGCTTTTTAAGTACGATCCGCAGAATTGGCTTGGAACAAGACTTGCTAAACCTCGCGCAAGATGTGCTGGATATGCTGCGCCAAATTTTTGGTATTGATGGCACGGATCATCCGTTGTTCCAGAAGATTGGTCTAGACCCACGTGATTTTGAAGCAGCTCTTACGGTCTTGCAAAAGTTGCGGACGCAGGGGGCTGATGTTCTGTCAAAGGATGAGTTAGCGCAGATGCTGATTGTATCCTTTTCTGTGTCAGCTGAGTCGATTGGCCCAGCGTTTACCGATGCAATGGAAGAGCGCATTTTGTCGTTACGCAGCTCTCATGGGTTTGAATTGTTGTCTACTTTGGGTGATCTGTTCGAACCTTTGTCAGATGACCGTTTTGTTCCGCGTTTCAACGTTTACGAAAATGCTCTGTTTGGGCAGATTTCAGATTCCGCAGGTGCGCGCGGCGAAGACATACGCCGGTTGATCGGAGAGGTATTGTGCAAAGCTGGGCTTGGGGATGCGATTGTTGAGTTGATTTTTGATTTGCCTGTCGCTGTGGGTGGTCAAGGACTTGGGGCCAGTTATGCTGAACCATTAGCATTTTGTCGGGCAACGATTAAAAAGCCCGATATTTTGATTCTGAATGAACCGTTGAAAAGCTTTAAAGCAAGTACGCGCAAACTGATGCAACGCAACATGCGTAAGTTGTTGCCTGATACAACCATAATTTTTCTGCAGTCGGAATTTTCTGACACTGACAGTTTCGATGCCGTATTTGAATTGCGGCATGGGCGATTGTTGTCAGATACTCCAGCGCTTCAAAGTGAGACGGAAGACAGCGCCGCATCGATTGATTTGTCTCGTAAACTACGAGCGTTAGAAAGCACTCAATTATTCTCTAGCCTCACGCGTCGTCAATTACGTCTGTTGGCATTTGGGGCACGTTGGTATTCTGCGGATGCGGGCACTGTTGTTTTTAATAAGGATGATGCAGCATCGGATGGTGCTTATCTTATCATCGATGGGGATGCTGGACTTTATCTCCCGGGCGAAGATGGGGAAAACCGATTAATTACAACTGTTGATGCTGGGATGCTCGTTGGTGAGCTTGGTTTGATTCGCAAAGAACCACGGGCTTTGACGATGGTTGCTGAAAGCGCTCTTACGTGCTTGCGTATCGGTGAAGAAGAGTTTCTGGCTGTTGTGGAAAATGACGCACATACGGCATTTAAACTGTTACAGGTTGTTTCGGGGTATGTCGCGCGGTAGATTGTTGCGGATGGCCTTTTGTATTTTCTGTGAGATACATCCGCGGCTGGCATAATGACTGCATCAGCTGTCTCAAGATTGATTGCGTTGTATCAATCGGCGCTGTAATGCCAAAAATTCGTTAACCCCATACCTACAGTGTGGCTACGCTGATGTGGCCGGTGTCCTGCAAGAATGATGTAATTATCTCGGCATAGGCTTGAGGTTGATCTATGCAGGGGAGGTGGCCCGTGTTCTTGATCAATTTAAAGCGCGAACCTGGAACAAGATCCGTGGTTTCGCGGACTAAATCAGGGGGTGTTGACTTATCATGGCTGCCGGCAATACCAAGTGTTGGAAGTCGTAACCCTGATGTTGGTGTGTAAAAATCAGTGCCGGCAATAGCCGCACAACAGCCAAGATATCCCTCAAGAGGCTGGGTTTCGAACATTTCCTGCCACCGTTTGCAGGCCGCGCTGTTGCGAAACGGGGCAGGGAACCAACGGTCCATTGTGGCCGCACCAATGGTCGAGAGATCTTTATCAGCAACAGCTTGGATGCGTTGCTGCCAAATATCTGGAGTGCCAACTTTGGCTGCAGTATTGGATAGAACCAGCGCACGGATTTGATCCATACGTTTTACTGCCAGCCCTTGGCCAATGATCCCACCAAGGGAAATCCCGACAAATACGGCTTCCTGAATTTCGCAAAAATCAAGGAGACGCTCTGTATCTCGAATTAAAGATCCCATAGAATAAGGCGCTGGTGGAACAGATGAGCCACCGTGCCCCCGCATATCGAACCGTAAAATTCGCAAGTTGGCCGGGAGAGCCGCGACGACGTCGTCCCAAATTGCCAATGTCGTTGCGAGTGAATTCGCGAGAACCAGCGGTGCGCCGTCGATTGGGCCGTCGATACGGTAGTTTAATTGTACGTTACCCAAATCAGCAATTGGCATTGACGTGTCCTTTAAAAATTTGGGTTACACTATGTAAACTTAGTCAGGATGGCAAATTGCCATTTCAGGCCGCGGTTTCGCGTGTGATTTGTATAAGTATGTCATGAATGAGCGTAATAGCTTCAGGTTCATCCAAATATGGAATATGTCCACGATCTGGCAATTCAATAGCCTTTAAAGATAGGAGTTTTTCTTGCATCTGATTATAGGTTTTCTGGCTAAGAATATCAGAGTTTTCCGCGCGAATAACAGCGCTTGGCAGCCCATCCAATGCTTGAAACCACGGCCATAGACTTGGTTGTTCGGGCAGTTCCGCTACGGCCGCGGCTTGTTCTAAAAACGCATCGCGTAGCTTGGGATCATAACGCAACGCAAGGCCGCTTTCTGTCGCGTCGTAGAATACACGGGCATCTTCAAGCCAGCGCTCTTGCGGTAGGTTTGGAAAATCTTGACCGAGTGCGCGTTCAAGGTGTTTGGCTGCTTGGATGTGTGTTTTCGCGGCTGGTCTACGCCCAAGGTAGTCATAAATGCGCTCTAACCCGGTGCTATCAAGGTCGGGTCCTACATCGTTTAATATGATGGCTGAGAGACGGTGTTTCGCAGTCGCAGCAAGACACATTGCAACCAATCCACCACGTGACGTGCCGATGAGCGCTGCATGTTCGAGATTGAGATGATCCATAAGTGCAATAACATCCATAGCCTCACGGAACACATTATAGGTCGTATAATCGGTGGCGTATTGCGACCGTCCACGGCCGCGCGGGTCAAGATAAATGGCGCGATACTCTGAGAGATGAGGGCGGAGGTAGCGGAAATCCTGCCCGTCACGCGTAAGACCCGGTAAGCATATGACGGCTGGGGCATCTTGTGGGCCGCTATCTTCGAAATATAACGAGAGATCGTCATCTGTTTTAAAAGTACTCATGATATTCCTCGGATGCGGTTTTATTCTAACTTTGCACAGGTTTTCCCTGAAACAGAGCGGAAAAGTAAAAGGGTGCGGGTTTACACCGTAAATTTAGCAGATAGTGTGCGGGCCTTCAAAATGTTGAAAGGATGGCTCGGATGGCCGCAGTAAAACAAGGCGACGTTGTTCGTATTCACTATACCGGCAAATTGCGGGACGGGTCCGTCTTTGACAGTTCCCAAGGGCGGGAGCCTTTAGAGTTCACTGTCGGTGCAGGGCATGTGATTAAAGGAATGGATGATGGAATGTTGGGCTTGGAAGTCGGACAGTCCAAGCTGCTGGAAATCTTATGTGAAGAGGCTTATGGGCCGGTAAACCCCGAAGCACGCCAGACTATCCCACGTGAGAGCATTCCAGCGGATATTCCGCTTGAAGTTGGAATTCAGCTGCAAATGCAATCGCCAGATGGACATGTGATGCCGGTAACCGTTGTCGAAGTCGCTGAAGCGGCAGTCACGCTGGATGCAAACCATCAATTGGCCGGAGAAGACCTCATTTTTGATGTTGAACTGGTTTCCATTAATGCACCTAAAGCAGTCGAACACGGAAATGGTTGCGGGTGCTGCTAGGTAGATAGGTGGCCAATAAAGGGTGATGCATTAGCACCCTTTAAAAGAAGTCTGTCCAGCTCGGGTTGAGCTGGACAGGCGAACTGACTTTTAAAGACTGTCTTGTTGGGGCATCCCTAAGACGTGAAACCCTCCGTCAACGCGAATAATTTCACCGGACGTGTATGCGCCCGCATCCGATGCAAGGTAAACGGCAGTGCCACCAACAGCTTCGAGTGTCGCATTGGAGCGAAGAGGCGCGTTTTCTTCGGTGTGGCGGAACGTTTTACGTGCCCCACCAATAGCCGCACCTGCAAGGGTTTTCATCGGACCGGGTGAAATCGCGTTTACACGAATGCCTTCTGGACCCAAATCATTTGCAAGATAACGTGTCGCACTTTCAAGAGCAGCCTTTGCGACACCCATGACATTATAGTTGGGAACAACGCGGTTGGAACCTTGATAGGTCAAGGTCAATAGCGTACCGCCATTGTCCTTCATCATAGGATAGGCACGACGCGCAACTTCGATGAATGAATAAGCAGAGATATCCATAGAGTTCGCAAAATTTGCCCGACTGGTGTCAAGAAAACGACCCGTGAGTTCGTTTTTATCTGAGTAGGCAATCGCGTGGACAATGAAATCAATTGTTCCCCAGCGCTCCTGTAGCTGTGCGAATGCATTATCCAACGAGGCGTCGTCGGTGACATCTACATCTACCATAAAGTCGCTGCCAACAGACTGGGCCAATGGCTCAAGGCGTTTGCCAAAGGCATCGCCTTGATAGGTGAATGCGAGTTCAGCCCCGGCTTCTGCACAGGCTTTTGCAATGCCCCAAGCGATTGAGCGCTCGTTCGCAACGCCCATGATCAAGCCACGTTTTCCGGTTAACACGCCAGTCATGATCTTATCCTCTATACTTGCTCAGAACCATCGAGCCGTTTGTGCCGCCAAAACCAAAGCTATTGGTCATGACACTGTCAAGATCTGCATTTTCGACAAAATCGGTTACCACTTCACCGGCTTGGATGCCTTCTGCAAGGGTATCAACGTTGATCGAGGGGGTGATAAAGTCATTGTCTAGCATCAGCAGGCAGAAAATAGCTTCAAGTGCACCTGCCGCGCCTTGCGCATGGCCAGTCATTGATTTTGTTGAAGAAACTGGCGGAACCTTGCCTTCTCCAAAGACGCGGCGCGCGGCTTCAATCTCGCCCACGTCACCAACAGGCGTAGATGTGCCATGTGCGTTGATGTAGGATATTTTACGGCCTTCGGGCAACGTTTGTAAGGCGAGGCGCATCGCGCGTTCTCCACCTTCGCCAGAAGGGGCAACCATGTCATGACCGTCAGATGTCGCGGCAAACCCGGTTACTTCGGCGTAAATTTTTGCACCACGCGCCAAGGCATGATCCAGATCCTCAAGGACAACGATACCGCCGCCGCCAGAGATTACAAATCCGTCGCGATCTTGGTCGAACGCGCGCGAAGCCTTGGTTGGGTCGTCATTTTTCTTGGAGGACATAGCGCCCATGGCGTCAAACAAACAGGACAACGTCCAATCCAATTCCTCACCACCACCTGCAAACATGACATCTTGTTTGCCCATCATAATCTGCTCGGCAGCATTTCCGATGCAATGCAAAGATGTCGAGCAAGCGGAGGTGATCGAATAGTTAACACCTTTGATCTTAAACGCTGTCGAGAGATTGGCAGAGATGGTCGATGACATGCACTTTGGAACCGCGAACGGTCCAATGCGTTTGGTGGCGCCGGTTTTGGCAACCGTTTGATGCGCTGTTAGCAGGGCTGATGTCGATGGACCACCTGATCCTGCAACAAGGCCCGTGCGTTCATTGACGATTTGACCTTCGTTTAGCCCTGAATCCGCAATCGCTTGTTGCATCGCGATATGTGCATAAGCAGCGCCATCCCCCATAAAACGCAGGGCGCGTTTGTCGATATGCTCAGCGGTGTTGATTTTTAACGTACCCGCGATCTGACTGCGAAAGCCATGTTCAGCCATCTCGGGGCTGGCTTCGATACCAGATTTTCCTGCACGCAAAGAGGCGAGAACTTCTTCTGCGTTGTTGCCGATGGAACTTACAATGCCCAGACCGGTTACGACTACACGACGCATATGCGTACTCCCGAAATAAAATGTTATAAACCAGATATGATCGTTTCGTGGCTGTGCCTAGAGTTAGGCTTCAGATAGAGCCACTTTCATATCTTTCACTTCATAAGCCAGCTCGCCATCGATCTTAACAATACCATCTGCAACGCCCATGGTGAGGCGACGCGTTTGCACTGCCTTTGTAAAGTCGATTTCGTAGGTTAAAAGTTTGCTTTCAGGGCGAACCATGCTTTTGAGTTTGATTTCACCAACCCCAAGTGCATATCCGCGGCCTTGCCAGCCGCGCCAGCCCAAATTGAAACCTGTCAATTGCCACAGTCCATCAAGACCCAGGCAGCCGGGCATGATAGGGTTGCCGGGAAAGTGACATTCAAAGAACCACAGATCAGGTGTGATATCGAACTCGGCTAAAACATGACCTTTGCCATGTGCGCCGCCATCGTCACTTATATCGGTGATACGGTCCATCATTAGCATCGGAGGAGCAGGAAGCTGCGCGTTACCGGAGCCGAACAGCTCGCCACGGGCGCATTTTAGCAAGTCTTCCTTGTCGAAGCTGGTTGGATAATTGGCCATTCCGGCGTGCCTCCTGACAGTTGTCATCTGATTTACTTTTTGCACCCAATAACACTGCACGAAAGGGTCCTGCAAGAGTGACAAAGCGCTGGTAAAGCTTAAGGAAGGCAAAATGAGTTTCAACGCTATTAAATATGGTGTTTCGCTTTGCCTCAGGCACTTGGTTGGTTCGGATTGATTGGCGTGGTTAAAATAACAGCTTGAAACATAGTTCTTGTCTGACGTGCAGGAATCTAATTGAAAATCATTCGCATTCTACCATATACTGAAGAGTGAGTTTCGATAAGGCAGGATAAATAGAATGATGCCGACCTATGAACAAATTGCGAGTGAATGGCTTACGGAGGCAGGGCTGCGCCCGACGCGCCAACGGGTTACTCTTGCTGCGCTACTGGTTGGGGATGGTCAACACCGTCACGTAACTGCGGAAAGCCTATTCGAATCTGCCAAAGATGAGGGCGCTGCGGTTTCGCTTGCGACTGTCTATAATACGCTGCGCGCGTTTTGTAGTGCAGGGGTTTTGCAAGAGATTACGGTTGATGGTGCAAAATCGTATTTTGATACGAATGTGCATGATCATCCTCATTTTTACTGGGAAGGTGATGGATGTGTAACCGATGCGCCATCGGAGGAGCTTGTGATACAAAGCTTACCACAGCCACCTGAGGGTACCGAGATTGCTTCGGTTGATGTGGTTATTCGATTGCGCAAAACCTAGCGGTTCACGGGGTGCGTGGTCGTCTTGATTGTTTCAAAACCATTGCCCCGGCTCAATAAATCCTAAGTCCAGGAGTTGTTGAGATTTCCATTGGAACGGTTCTGAGTTGTGCCATTTGAAGTTTTGAATAGCATCACGAGATTTTGGATTGCGTCGCAGGGCTTTGGCTGTGCGAAATGAGCAAATGGCCGCAGTCAGGTTGTGATGCCAAGGGCACGAATACGTATTGTATTCAGGATCACTCATTATGTGATCGGGGAGTAGGCTCAAATCAGGTTGCGTGCTGAAAATGCCGATCCGATCAATTCTACGGCTAGCGGCTGGGATGAATTCTTCGAATCGCCACCGCAACCCGCCATAAAAATTACGTTGACGCTCAAGGTAGTCAGCCGAGTTTGGAACTTGGCGACCAGTGCTATAATAACCGGCGCGATCAAGCATTGCATGCTCTAAGGAGACGGCGTCAGGTGATGCATCTAAATCTTCTGCGTAAAGATCGATGACATAGGTTAACATGGCTGATCGCCGCTCTTCTCTGTGAAAAACCAGCATTTCGCCTACACTGCGCGTTTCGCAAAATGGAAAGAATAGATATTCCGCGTTAAAACAATAGTAGATCCAACATGACGGTGTTGATGCTTTAATTACGGCATTTACAGCATTTTGGACCTGCTGTGACTGGCCGCAGGGATATATCACGTGATGGATTTGATCACTTAGTTCTGGGTCGATCTCGATTTCTGGCGAGGTGAATGCCACGACTGATCTAAAGCCAAGGCTCAGGTGGTGTTTTAAGGTCGAGCTAACCTCTACATTGTCTTCAACGAAAATGAGAGCAACCGGACCTTTAATCAGAAGCGAGCGACCACGTGAGAGAAAATTGTTAAGTGATGAATATATCATGGTCGTCCTAAGTTTATCCCGTCCATGGGTGAAACACGTTTCTGCATTATCATCCATTTCTGGCTTTTAGGAGCAAAATTGGCTAATTTGCGCTGCATTGCAAGTGGGTCGCTTTCACGCTATGTGCCAACGCTGATCACTCTGAACGCTCGATATAAGGTAACTACCGCTATGACTGCGCCGAAATCCTCTGTTCCTAAGAAGCTATTTATCAAAACCTACGGGTGTCAGATGAATGTTTATGACAGTGAACGTATGGCTGAAGCAATGGGGGGCGAAGGGTATGTCGAGACGAAAAGCCCTGATGACGCAGATATGATCTTGCTCAATACATGCCATATTCGTGAAAAAGCGGCGGAAAAAGTGTATTCTGAACTTGGGCGTTTTAAAGGATTGAAGGCTGAAAAGCCGGATCTAAAGATTGGCGTTGCAGGGTGTGTTGCGCAGGCTGAGGGGCAAGAAATTATGCGTCGGCAGCCTTTGGTCGATCTCGTGGTTGGGCCGCAAAGTTATCATCGCCTTCCTGAAATGGAAGCCAAAGCGCGCACTGGTAAAAAAGTAATCGACACGGATTTTCCTGAGGAAGATAAGTTTGAAAAGCTTAAGAAACGCCCCAAAGCCAAGCGAGGTCCAACCGCGTTTTTAACGGTGCAAGAAGGGTGCGACAAATTCTGCGCGTTTTGTGTTGTTCCTTATACGCGCGGTGCCGAGGTGTCTCGTCCAGCGCGACGTATTTTGACCGAGGCACAGGATTTGGTAGAGCGTGGCGTGCGTGAAGTTACATTGTTGGGGCAAAACGTGAATGCATATCACGGTGCGGGTGAGAACGGGGACCTCACGCTTGCTCAGTTGATTTGGGAGTTAAATCAAATCGATGGCCTTGAGCGCATTCGATACACGACAAGCCATCCAAATGACATGCTTGACGATCTGATCGAAGCACATGGTACCTGTGACAAACTCATGCCATATTTGCATCTGCCGGTGCAGGCAGGGTCGGATAAAATTCTCAAACGTATGAACCGGTCGCATACTGCTGAAAGCTACATTCGCTTGATCGAACGTATCCGTGCCGCGCGACCCGATATCCTGATTTCAGGAGACTTCATTGTTGGGTTTCCTGAAGAAACCGAAGAGGATTTCCAGGCAACCTTGGATCTGATTTCGGAAGTGAAATATGGAACAGCCTATTCGTTTAAATACTCTACGCGACCGGGTACCCCTGCGGCGGAACGCCCTCAAGTAGATGTAAAGGAGGCAGACGAACGTCTGCAACGGTTGCAAGCGTTGTTAATGCAACAACAGCGTGAGATACAAGATAGCATGATCGGGCGTGAAGTAGGGGTCCTGCTGGAGCGGAAAGGACGCTTTGAGGGGCAGATGGTCGGAAAATCGGATTATCTTCATTCCGTCCATGTCGCCAATTGCGATAAGCCTATCGGAGATCTGGTGCGCGTGCGTGTCGTGTCGTCGGGAACAAATTCACTGAAAGGCGAACTAGTAAGCTAGTAAAGCTGTGCAGTGATTTGTGCTTATACTTGGGTGATTAATCTGAGTGATTAATGAGGTGTTTACTGCAGTGTTTCCAATTCAAGTGCAATGATCGTGTTACTGTGGGTTTGTTGATACTTATTTTTAGAATGCAGTGTTTCGTGCGGAAATTTACTTCGTATTTTCACTTACGGCAGTTTAAGAATATGTAAAACCTGCGGGCTGCAAGAAGGGTTGGCCGGGGCGTGGAATTTAAAAGGATGTCTGTTGTGCCGGATAAATTGAAGAAAAATAGTTTGTCGATGATCGCTGTTGTTGCCGCTATTGGCTCAATTCTGGCAGCGCCAGTTGCTGCTCAGTCGCGAATTGGGGATCAGGAAAGTTATGTTCCAACGATCTGGGTAGATCCTGATGGCTGTGAGCATTGGGTTTTGGACGATGGTGCCGAAGGCTATATGACGACGCACTTAAGACCAAACGGTAAGCCTGTGTGTCGTGTGGGGCAAATGTGCGGCATGCTGCAAACTGATCAATTTTTTGCGACAGATAAGTCTTTTATTAATGCGACAGGACGTCAGCGTTTAGAAGAATTTTTCCGCCGGACGAAAGATGACACCCGTTCCTATGTAATCGCAGGCCATACGGACAGTCGTGCATCCGATGAATACAATATCGGTCTCTCCGAGCGGCGTGCAAATGCGGTTGCCGATGTCGCAAGCAGTATTGGCGGCGTGCGAGTCTCTGAAGTTCGGGCCTATGGTGAACGTGATCCACGCAAGCCAAATACCTCGGCTGCGAATATGGCGGAGAATCGCCGTGTTGAAATCTATTGCTTGCGCTAAGGGAGAGAACAGATGAATTTTATTAAGCCTATCGTAGCGCTTGGGTTTGTCGCGGGTGTTTCTGCCTGTGGTGATATTCAAAACAAAACCATTGATCAGAATATTTTCGATGGCGGTAAGGGTGATTTATCAAACCTGACAGCGGGTATTTGGGTGGATCCGGTCGGCTGTGAGCATTGGATCATTGACGATGGTGTCGAAGGATATCTTGATACGCGTCGTACGCCTGATGGAAAGCCTGTTTGCAATAGTACTCTGCCTAAGAACACGGCCAATGGTGCGTTCAAAAAAGGGTCAACATTCTTTGATCCGATTTAACGGGATAAGCAATTTTCCAGACATATCGGGCGCTCTCTTGGTGAGAGTGCCCGTTTTTGTTTCAAATGTGTGAAATTCACATTGGCTATCTTGCGCGACAGGATTTGGACAGGCAAGATAGAGGGGAACTCAAAATGACAGGAGCGCCGTTTGGCAATTTATGTCCTGACCCAATTAAATATATGGGCCGACTGGCAAGGCAGTTTAAATGTCTGAGCTTGTTTTAGAATTTCCTGATAATCGATTGCTTGTAAGCCTTTGTGGAGAGCATGGGCGACATCTTACCGAAATTGAGCACCGTCTAGATGTTCAAATTCCACAGCGTGGAAATCAGTTGGTAGTCATGGCCGATGATGAGGCTTTGGTTGAACGCGCAGCCCAATTGTTAGAGGCGCTCTATGAACGATTGGTAACGGGAAAGCCTGTTGAAATCGCCGATATAGACCGCGAGCTTCGTCTGGATCGTTCTGACGAAGATACTGATGCAACCCCCGACAGTCAGCTTGAAATGTTCGGTGGAGGTCCCGTTGAGGTTAAGACACGGAAAAAGCTAGTCGAGCCGCGGACTGACGCCCAGAAAGCGTATGTAAAAAACCTGTTTGAGAACGAAATGGTGTTCGGGATTGGTCCCGCTGGAACTGGTAAAACCTATCTCGCAGTGGCGGTTGGGGTTTCAATGTTCATTCAAGGGCATGTCGATAAAATAATCCTGTGCCGCCCCGCAGTGGAAGCAGGGGAGCGGTTGGGTTTTTTACCTGGTACCCAAGAAGAAAAAGTCGACCCTTATATGCAGCCTTTGTATGATGCATTGAATGATTTCTTGCCAGGTAAGCAACTTGCCAAACTCAAAGAGGAAAAGACCATCGAGATAGCACCACTGGCATTCATGCGTGGTCGAACGCTATCCAATGCCTTTGTCGTTCTAGATGAAGCTCAAAACGCGACGACAATGCAGATGAAGATGTTTTTGACACGTCTTGGTGAAGGCTCGCGTATGGTTATCACTGGGGACCGTAGTCAGGTTGATTTACCACGCGGTGTCACGTCTGGATTGCGGGATGCAGAGCGCCTTTTGGCAGGGATAGATGATATATCCTTTAATTATTTCACGGCTGATGACGTTGTGCGCCACCCGCTTGTTGCAGCAATTATTAAAGCGTATGAGGCTGATGAAACTCCAGCATGAGCCTCTGAGCCGTTTATTCCCCGCCGCCATTGGTGCATCTCGGCCTTTTGTTTGGTGGTAGGGCCGGATATGTGCATGACATGATATTGGATGTGATAATAGAAGATTCCCGTTGGAATGATGCTGATTTGGAAAAGCACGCTAAGGTTGCCGCACAGGCAACCTTGTTGCATTTGGGCTTATCTGATGGCGCGTGGGAAATTAGCGTAATGGGCTGTGGTGATACGCGTATAGCCGTGCTGAATGCTGAGTTTCGCAACAAAGATAGTGCAACGAATGTCTTAAGCTGGCCTGCACAAGATTTGTCTGCGGACGTTGAAGGTAACGCCCCTTTGCTGCCAGAAGCTGATTTTATGGGGGATACAAGTCTCGGTGATATTGCGATTGCTTATGAGACTTGCCTACGCGAAGCAGCAGAAGCGGGAAAAGAATTCTCTGATCATCTGACACACCTTCTTGTTCATGGAATATTGCATCTTTTAGGTTATGATCACGTTCGTGATGGGGATGCCACAATTATGGAAACCTTAGAGGTTGAGGTACTTTGCAAATTAGGTATCTCGGACCCATATACAATAAAATGATAGGCTCAAACCCGGGCTGATTTGGATAGATAGGATCAATGGGCGACGCAGACGGCAGTTCTAGAGCAGCGCAAGGCGCGCTGCAGGATTTTGGTGATATTAAAAGTGAAGGCTTTGATGAACCAAGCAAACAAGTAGCGAATGCTTTGGGCACTGGTATCGTGGCGCGGCTTTGGGGGCGTTTTATGCGACCCAGAGGAGGGGCACTCGAGGAGTCTGGCCGTAATGCTCAAGTTGATATTGAGGGTGTTGAAGCTGCGTGTTCACCGAGTGTGCTGAACCTGCGACGTCTGAGGGTTGAGGATGTTGCGATTCCAGCTGCAGAAATTGAAGCAGTTCCGGTCACTATCAGCCAAGATGATCTAGTTCAGGTCTTTCGCGAGTCCGGTTTTACTCGCATCCCAGTATATCAAGAGACCTTGGATACACCACTTGGCTTTGTGCATCTCAAAGATTTTGCACTAACGCATGGGTTTAACGGGGATGGCGGTAAGTTTGATCTTGGGGACATGTTACGACCTCTTCTTTTTGTGCCGCCATCGATGCCAATCGGCGTATTGTTGACGAAGATGCAAGCCGAGAGACGGCATATGGCATTGGTGATTGATGAGTATGGCGGGGTCGATGGTATCTTGAGCATCGAGGATTTGATTGAGCAGGTTGTTGGTGAAATCGAAGATGAACACGACAGTGATGAAGATCAAACTTGGATCAAGGAAAAACCAGGGTGTTATCTTGCACAAGCTCGGACATCACTTCCGGAGTTCCAAGCAGAGATTGGTCAATCTTTGACCAGTCACGAGGATGTTGATGAAGAAGGCATCGATACATTAGGCGGATTGGTTTTTATGTTGTCGGGACGCGTGCCGGCACGTGGCGAGGTCATCCAACATCCTGAAGGTACAGAATTCGAAGTGATCGATGCTGATCCCCGACGGATTAAGCGTCTTCGCGTGCGTCTGCCTGATGTCGCGGCGGAATGAAACTTAGTTTTGAACGTGTGAAATGGCCATTGGCTGCACTCGCAGCTGGGATTCTGACGGCGCAGGGACTTGCTCCTGTGAATTCTGCTCTTGCGGCGGCTGCGGGATTATTGGCGATTGCCTGTGTCTTCCTGCAGTCAAGCACCGTGCGTCAGGCGAGCTTGGTCGGTTGGTTCTATGGGGTGGGTTACTTTGCTTGCGGTCTTGCCTGGATCGTGGAGCCATTTCAGGTCGATGCTGCGCAAACTGGCTGGATGGCACCTTTTGCTCTTATAGGTATGGCTGGCGGGCTTGCGCTGTTTTGGGGGGCAGGGTTTGCCCTTGGGCAGTTTGCCGGGCGTGGGGCGATGCGAATTGTAACGCTTATCGGCGCGTGGGGTCTTTTTGAACTTGCACGCGCCTATGTCTTGACTGGGTTCCCCTGGGCAGGTTTGGGGCAGTTGGCATTGAATAAAGGGGGCTTGGTTTTATTGCCTTGGATCGGTGCGCAGGGCCTGGGACTGTGGTGGATGGCCTCTATTTTGCCGTTATCACTTGTGCTGCGGCGGCAATGGGTCGGAATACTCGCTCTTCTTCCTCTCGGTGTCATATGTTTTATAGGCCAGCGGTTGCCGCCTGTTGTGGAAATGACGGAACATAAAGTCCGCATTGTGCAGCCCAACGCCCCGCAAGATGAAAAATGGGATCAGCAAAAGCGATGGATCTTTTTTGATCGTTTGTTGAACTATACCGCTGCGGAAGGTGATGTTGATCTGGTGGTTTGGCCTGAAACATCGGCGCCAGGACTGTTGAATTACTTGCATGACCCTATGTTGCAAATGCTTGATGCGGCAAAGGGAACACCCGTTCTGTTCGGCGTACAACGAGAGGAGCGCGGTGAGTATTTTAATTCCGCGGTGGTTTTAAAGGACTCGGTCACGGACCTCGACATTTATGACAAGATGCATCTGGTTCCATTTGGGGAATACATGCCGTTGGCCACGCTTATGTCAAAGATTGGCGTCTTTGGTCTGGCTGCGCGCACACAGAGCGGTTTTGCGGCCGGTGGAGAGCAGGGTCTTTTGGATTTACCCATCGGTATGGCTTTGCCATTAATTTGCTACGAAGGGGTTTTTGCACAGGATGTCGCGCGAAGTGCACAGCGACCTGAGGTGATGATACTTATTACAAATGATGCTTGGTTTGGTACACGTTCCGGCCCGCAGCAGCATCTTGTACAGGCGCAACTGCGCGCCGCTGAACAGGGCTTGCCTATGGTGCGGGCTGCAAATACTGGGATTTCTGCGATGATTGATCCGTTTGGACGCATAGTTGAACAAATCCCGCAGCAGCAAGCAGGGTTTGTGGACGCGATTTTACCCGCAGCGCTGCCAAAAACTGTTTACAGTCAAACTGGGGATTGGCCAGCTTTGGTCTTGGCTACGTTATGTGTGTTGGCTGGGTTTGTTGTGCGGGATCATTCACGGTCTACTTAGTCACGGGATATTAAGACACGGCGTGTATCCAATTGACCCTAGGGCGCTGCACACGTATGGCGTACAGATTGCTGCCACAACGGCTTCCTGGCGTGGCGGTTTAACTGAATGGAGCACTTTTCATGAGCCGTAAGAATTATACCTTCACTTCCGAGTCCGTATCTGAGGGGCATCCAGACAAGGTCTGTGACCGCATCTCGGATGCTGTTCTCGATGCTTTTCTTGCAGAAGAGCCGGAAGCACGCGTTGCTGCTGAGACATTTGCCACAACAAACCGGGTGGTTATTGGGGGCGAAGTTGGCCTTTCCGATCAAGGTAAGCTTGCCGAATATATGGGTAAGATTGATCCTATTATCCGTGCCTGCATCAAGGATATCGGGTATGAGCAGGATAAGTTTCACCATGAAACTGTAAAAATCACCAATCTTCTACACGAGCAATCGGCACATATCGCGCAAGGCGTTGATGCTGCGGTGGACAAGGATGAAGGGGCTGGTGACCAAGGCATTATGTTCGGTTACGCAACAAATGAGACCCCGGATCTGATGCCTGCGCCTATTCAATATGCGCATGCGATTTTGCGTCGCTTAGCTGAGGTGCGTAAGGATGGCACCGAACCGGCTTTGGGGCCGGATGCCAAATCTCAGCTTTCGGTGAGATACGAAGATGGTAAGCCGGTTGGCATATCGTCCTTGGTGTTGTCGACACAGCATTTGGATGAAAGCCTGAGCTCAGCTGATATTCGGGGCATCATTGAGCCCTATATCACCGAAGTTTTACCGGACGGCTGGTTGAGTGCAGACACTGTATGGCATGTGAACCCGACAGGTAAATTCGTCATTGGTGGTCCTGATGGAGATGCAGGACTCACTGGTCGAAAAATCATTGTTGATACTTATGGCGGGGCTGCACCACATGGTGGTGGGGCATTCTCGGGTAAAGATCCAACTAAAGTAGATCGTTCTGCGGCTTACGTTGCGCGCTATCTGGCGAAAAATATCGTTGCAGCTGGTATGGCTGAACGCTGCACCATTCAGTTGTCATACGCAATTGGCGTTGCTGCGCCGTTGTCCATATATGCGGATACGCATGGAACGGGTCAGGTAGATGAGGCTGCGATCGAAGCGGCTATCCCTCAGGTTATTGATCTTACACCACGGGGTATTCGTACGCATTTGGGGCTTAATAAACCTATCTATCAGCGCACTGCGGCTTATGGTCATTTTGGTCGAGCGCCTGAAGCTGACGGCGGGTTCTCGTGGGAGCGGGATGACTTGGTTGCAGCTCTGAAAAAATCAGTGTGATCCTATATTTTATTCCAAAATGATGGGGCGGTGCGAATGCGCCGCCTTATTACATTGCGATGATGTGAGCCATGGTCTCAATACGCGATGATGTGACCTATGACTTGACCTATCTGATGTCATACGGCACAGGAGATGGCGAAAACGCCACACTCTCCTGTAGGAAGCTGATATGTCTGACTCATCCCCCTCTAAGACGCCAAATGAGGCTGATACGTCGCAGACACATGATACCGGTGCGCCTTGGCGGAACTTTTATGGCCGTTTTAAAGGGAAGGCACTCAAGCCCAACCAGGAACGCTATATCGAAGAAGACTTGGCAGGTCTAAGTCCCGGCGCTGTAACGTGGGAAGAGAATCCAAATCGAACGCCACTGGATTTAGAAACGCTTTTTGGCGCGCGTGATGTATGGCTTGAAGTTGGTTTTGGAGGTGGGGAACACCTTGTTCATCAGGCAAGCAATAATCCCAATGTTGGTATCATTGGGGCAGAACCCTATATCAACGGGATCGCCATGCTGCTGACGAAGCTGCGAAACAGTGATGTCAGCAATGTTGCCGTGCACCCGGGGGATGCACGGGATTTGATGGATGTTTTACCGCCCCAATCTCTGTCCAAAGCATTTCTATTGTATCCTGATCCTTGGCCTAAAGCACGTCACCACCGCCGCCGCTTTGTAACACAAGAGCACCTTGCACCGCTGGCACGTGCATTAAAGCCGGGGGCGATTTTTCGGGTTGCCACAGATATTCCAGATTATGTGCGTCAAACTTTGGAAGAAGTTCCCAAGGCAGGTTTTCGCTGGCTTGCAGAGGGGCCGACAGATTGGCGCGAGCCTTGGGATGATTGGATTTCGACACGTTACGAGCAAAAAGCGCTCCGCGAAGGGCGCATGCCGCACTATCTTACATTTTGCCGCACGGGTGACTAATGTACAGAACTATTGGCGGCGCTTAGGCCGTGGACTATGTGCGTATCATGCGGTAACAGCAAGGCGACTTTGAGAGAGGATGCCCGCCCATGTCTACCCATGCGACCCCAATGCCAATGACGTCTCGCCGAGCTGGCCCACTTACGGGGGTAGCCGAAGTTCCAGGGGACAAATCTATTTCGCACAGGTCCTTGTTACTTGGGGCACTGGCTATTGGTGAAACCAAGATTTCAGGTTTGCTCGAAGGCGAAGATGTGCTGGATACAGCAAAAGCGATGCGCGCCTTTGGTGCCGAAGTTATCGACCATGGCAAGGGCAACTGGTCTGTCTTTGGTGTTGGCGTCGGAGGCTTTCAAGAGCCGGATAATGTGATCGACTGCGGGAATTCCGGCACAGGTGTGCGCCTGATCATGGGCGTCATGTCGACAATGCCGATCACAGCCACATTTACCGGCGACGCATCTCTGAACAAACGGCCAATGGCACGGGTGACCGATCCGTTGGCTTTGTTTGGAACTCAGGCGGTTGGACGGTCTGGCGGACGGTTGCCTATGACACTTGTTGGAACGCAAGAACCTGTGCCGGTGCGCTATAATGTTCCGGTTCCTTCTGCACAGGTGAAGTCTGCGGTGTTATTTGCAGGGTTAAACGCGCCAGGAAAAACTGTAGTGATCGAAAAAGAAGCGACCCGAGATCATTCCGAGCGAATGCTTGCGGGTTTTGGTGCTGAGATTACGGTTGAGGATACTGACGAGGGGCGCGTTATCACTCTGACAGGGCAGCCAGAATTGCAACCACAGACAATTGCTGTGCCGCGTGATCCATCGTCCGCAGCCTTCCCTGTGTGCGCTGCCTTAGTGACTCCGGGATCTGATGTGTTGGTGCCGGGTATTGGCTTGAACCCAACGCGCGCTGGGCTGTTCACAACATTGCGCGAAATGGGTGCAGATTTAACGTATGAAAACGAACGTGAAGAAGGAGGCGAGCCGGTAGCAGACCTGCGCGCCAAATACTCACCCAATATGACGGGTATTGAGGTTCCACCTGCACGTGCGGCGTCGATGATTGATGAGTACCCAGTTCTGTCGGTGGTCGCCGCATTTGCCACTGGTAAAACTATGATGGCGGGCGTCAAAGAGCTGCGTGTTAAGGAAAGTGACCGTATTGATGCTATGGCTCGTGGATTACGCGCGAACGGGATCAGCGTTGACGAAGGTGACGACTGGTGGTCGGTTGAGGGCTGTGGGCCTGATGGTGTGACAGGGGGTGGAACTTGCGAGAGCTTTTTGGATCACCGCATCGCGATGTCGTTTATGGTTATGGGGATGGGATCTCAAAAGCCCGTTTCGATTGACGACGGAAGCCCAATTGCGACATCCTTCCCGATATTTGAGAGCCTAATGGGGAACCTCGGTGCGCATATCCTGCGTGAAAATGTCTAACAGTTCATGCAAGGACATAGTATAGTTCTGTCTGTCGCGCATTACCTGATGCGTGAATAATTACTAACTAAAGACCTATAAATTAAGGAATTTTAAATGTCCTTTACCATTGCGATTGACGGGCCCGCTGCGGCAGGCAAGGGGACAATTTCCCGTGCAATTTCGACGCATTTTAATCTTGCTCATTTAGATACGGGTTTGTTGTATCGTGTTATAGGCGCAAAAATGCTGGCAGGTGAGGCGCCGCTTGCTGCGGCGCAAACGCTTACGGCAACGGATTTGGAGCGTTCAGATCTGCGCTCTGCTGGGGTGGCACAGGCCGCTTCAAAAGTTGCAGTTTTGCCTGAGGTGCGTGCCGCACTTACCGATTTCCAGCGTGCTTTTGCGCAACGGGCAGGGGGGGCTGTTTTGGATGGTCGCGATATAGGTACCGTGATTTGTCCAGAGGCTGAGGTGAAGCTTTTTGTAACTGCCAGTGCAGAAGTTCGTGCCAAACGGCGTTTCCTTGAGTTGACGCAAAAAGGAACTGTGACAACCCTAGAGGAGGTCTTGGCAGATGTGCGGCAACGCGATGAACGGGATATGAACCGCATCGAAGCCCCGCTTAAACCTGCGGATGACGCTGTGCGTATTGATACAAGCGAGCTAAACGTCGAGGACGCTATCCGTTATGCGATTTCTGTTGTGGTTGAGAAACGTAAATCGGCGAACGTGTTGACTTGAATTTCTAGCGTACACCTATATTTCAGCTAGGAATATGGATCAAACGCTAGGTAATTTAATGTTTTTAGAACGGCTCAATTGGCGCTACGCTGTAAAAAAGATGGACTCGGGTAAAGTTGTGCCTACTGAAAAGGTGCAGAAAATTGTCGAGGCCGTACGTTTGGCTCCAACGTCATCGGGTTTGCAACCTTTTGAGTTGTTCGTGATTACCAATAAAGCACTTCAAAAGGAAATCCGGGCGATAGCATGGGACCAAAGTGTCGTTACAGACGGATCACATCTTTTGGTGTTCGCAGCTTGGGACAATTATACAGCTGAACGCATTGACGCCGTGACCCAACAAATGGGAGACGAGCGTGGTGGTCTGAATGACGCGTTGGTAGGTTATTTTGATAATCTAAAATCGGCGTACCTGCCACGTGCCGCGGAAGAGAATTACGCACATGCAGCACGTCAGGCTTATATCGCACTTGGGTTTGCTTTGGCCGCAGCAGCAGAGTTAGAAGTTGATAGCACGCCAATCGAAGGGTTTGATCCAGAAGCGTTGGATGATATTCTTGGGCTCAAAAATAAAGGATTGAAATCAGTCCTTTTGTTGCCACTTGGGTATCGAGCTCAGGATGGTGACTGGCTGCAATCAATGAAAAAAGTACGTAAATCTAAAGAAACACTCGTCACGGAAATCGAGTAACTTGTTCCAGCGCAAGTTCTAAAGAGGGGCGTTGCGCTGTTTCTTGAGTGTGTACAGATTGAATGCTGGCGTCTTGTGCAACTCGTTTTATAGCGTGGTCTTCTGTTTGTCATAGTCTTGCTTAAGTAGAGAACTATCTCTATAGTGCGCGTGTCAACAGAGATGCAGAATCGTATTGAGGCAGATGAAGCAGGGTCGGGGCACACCTCGACCCTTTGTGTTTGTTTGTGTTTTACCTGCCACGAAGATGATCTCGGGCGACCAACCCTAAGACCGACGGAGACAACCGTACGGCCAGTAAAAAACCATAAAGGAAACACACGCCAGATGGCTAATACAACCATGGAGGAATTCGAAGCCCTCCTGCAAGAAAGCTTCGAAATGGACACACCCGAAGAAGGGTCCGTTGTCAAAGGCAAGATCATCGCAATCGAAGCGGGTCAGGCCATTATCGACGTTGGCTACAAAATGGAAGGCCGCGTTGATCTTAAAGAATTCGCAAATCCTGGCGAAGCCCCAGAAGTTGCAGTTGGCGACGAGGTAGAAGTCTACCTGCGTGCCGCTGAAAACGCGCGCGGCGAAGCAGTTATCTCTCGTGAGATGGCGCGCCGTGAAGAAGCTTGGGATCGTCTTGAAAAAGCATATGCTGACGACGCTCGTGTTGAAGGTGCAATCTTTGGCCGCGTCAAAGGTGGCTTTACTGTTGATCTGGGTGGCGCAGTTGCGTTCTTGCCAGGATCTCAGGTTGATGTGCGTCCGGTCCGTGATGCAGGCCCATTGATGGGTCTGAAGCAGCCGTTCCAAATCCTGAAAATGGATCGCCGTCGTGGCAATATCGTTGTATCGCGCCGTGCGATTCTCGAAGAGTCCCGCGCCGAGCAGCGTGCTGAGGTTATTGGTAACCTCTCCGAAGGTCAGTCCGTTGACGGTGTTGTTAAAAACATCACTGAATATGGTGCGTTTGTTGACCTTGGCGGTGTTGACGGTCTGCTACACGTAACAGACATGGCATGGCGTCGTGTAAACCACCCATCCGAAATCCTGACAATTGGCGAAACTGTCAAAGTTCAGGTTATCAAGATCAACAAAGACACACACCGTATCTCCTTGGGTATGAAGCAGCTGCAAGAAGATCCATGGGATGTTGTTGGCGCGAAATACCCGCTGAGCTCTGTTCACAAAGGTCGCGTAACCAACATCACTGATTACGGTGCATTTGTTGAGCTCGAAGCTGGTGTTGAAGGTCTGGTTCACGTCTCTGAGATGTCTTGGACCAAGAAAAACGTACACCCAGGCAAGATCGTTTCTACTTCGCAAGAAGTCGACGTTATGGTTCTGGAAATCGACGGCAGCAAACGCCGCGTGTCTTTGGGTCTGAAACAGACTCAGCGCAACCCATGGGAAGTTTTCGCAGAATCCAACCCAGAGGGCACCGAGGTCGAAGGCGAAGTCAAGAACATCACCGAATTCGGATTGTTCATCGGCCTCGAAGGCGACATCGATGGTATGGTTCACCTGTCCGACCTGTCTTGGGACGAGCGTGGCGAAGATGCGATCCAGAACTACCGCAAAGGCGATATGGTCTCTGCTGTTGTATCCGAAGTTGACGTTGAGAAAGAGCGTATCTCTCTCTCCATCAAAGCCTTGGGTGGCGATAAGTTCGCCGAAGCAACTGGTGCAGTTAAACGCGGTTCGATCATCACTGTTGAAGTGACTGCAATCGAAGAAGGTGGCATCGAAGTCGAATATGAAGGCATGAAGTCCTTTATCCGTCGCTCTGATCTGGCCCGTGACCGTGTTGACCAACGTCCAGAGCGTTTCAACGCTGGTGACAAGGTTGACGTTCGTGTGACTAATATCGACTCTAAGACCCGCCGCTTGGGTCTGTCGATCAAAGCACGTGAGATCGCAGAAGAAAAAGAAGCAGTCCAGCAGTATGGCTCTTCTGATTCTGGCGCGTCTTTGGGCGACATTTTGGGTGCAGCTCTGAACAACGACTAAGGTTCAGTTTCACCATTATAAATATTAAGCCTCGCATTTTATGCGGGGCTTTTTTTATCACAGGATTATAAGCGAGGATGCGCGTTGCGAATCAAAGACTTCGGGTGTGATGTGCGGTCTTCCAATGCCGGTTTGGCACGAAGGTGAGGGCGGAAAAGCACTATTTTTTGGACTAACGGCAATAAACTTTGCATTTGGTTGCAGAAAACCGCCGGCAAAAGGCGATGCCCCTGTTCTCGTCCCTCGCTTTTCATCCTATAGTTCCTATACTCTTTGTGTGTAAACCGGGGCTTTGGGAGGGCCATATTTATGATCCGTTCGGAACTGATCCAGAAGATTGCAGACGAAAACCCGCACCTGTATCAGCGGGATGTTGAGCGGATAGTAAATACGGTTTTCGACGAGATGACCGGTGCAATGTCACGGGGTGACCGTGTTGAACTTCGCGGTTTTGGTGCTTTTTCAGTGAAGCAACGTGACGCGCGGGTTGGACGTAATCCTCGTACCGGAGAAACAGTTGAAGTCGAAGAAAAGCATGTTCCTTTCTTTAAAACGGGCAAGCTTCTCCGCGATCGATTAAATGGAAATGAAGAATAAATGCGTTACATCCGCTATGCAATTTTAGCTGCTATTGCTGTTGGTTTGGTTTCTGTAAGTCTTGCCAATCATGGAGTTGTTGAGCTGAAGCTGTTGCCCGAGGCACTTGCTGAACTCGTTGGCATGAATTTCTCAATTTCCTTACCATTGTTTTTGGTTGGGCTTGGTGGTGTCGCCGTTGGTTTGGCAATCGGTTATCTTGGTGAATATCTTCGCGAACACAAGCATCGCCGGGAAGCACGTGTGCAACGTGGCGAAGCGCGTAAGTTGGCGCGTGAAGTGAAAAAGCTTAAGACACAAAAGAACCACGGCAAAGACGAAGTTCTAGCGCTCTTGGATGATGCGACTTAATTTCACGACGCACGTACAGACCAAGGAAATACCATATGTCACAGGTACGGGCCAAAATTTGTGGTCTTAAGACGTCTGGTGATGTCAATGCGACGGCGAAAGCGGGAGCGGCCTATGCTGGATTTAACTTTTTTGCTAAATCCCCCCGTTCAGTAACAGTTGAAACGGCAGCACAGCTTTCTGTCGTATGCCCTGTCGGGTTGTGCAAGGTTGGACTGGTCGTGGATGTCAGTAATGATTTTCTAGACCTACTAACCGCTGATGTCCCGCTCGATATGTTACAGCTCCACGGTGGTGAAACGCCGCAACGGGTTGCCGAAATTAAAGCACGATACGGGTTGCCAGTGATGAAAGTTATCGGCGTGTCCGGTCCGGAAGACATCGAGACCATCAATACCTATATGGAAGTGGCCGATCAAATTTTGGTAGATGCTAAAGCGCCCAAAGATGCTGTCTTACCGGGCGGGAATGGCATTTCTTTTGATTGGTCCTTGCTTGCAGGAAAGAAGTACTGGCAACGCCCATGGATGCTTGCGGGTGGTTTAACGCCAGAAAATGTTGGCGAGGCGATACGTAAAACAGGTGCAACCCAAGTCGACGTTGCCTCAGGAGTAGAACGTACGGCTGGGGAAAAGTCCCCAGAGTTGATCGAGGCTTTTGTCTCTGCGTCCCAATCGGTGTAAACCTTGATGGACTGCGACACCATCTGATCACTCACAGTGCAAACCCCGAACAAAAGCATTGATGCAGCATATGACTATGCGAAAATAGATGTTTTTCTTACAAAATCTATTTCTCTTACTGGCGCAGCGCACTAGAACCAGAGAATACGGTGACGGAGACAGAAATGGCCGACGATCTTTTCAATAGCTTCATGAATGGCCCAGATGAGCAGGGCCGGTTCGGTATTCATGGAGGCCGCTTTGTTAGCGAAACCTTGATGCCGCTTATCCTGAGTCTGGAAGCTGAGTACGAAAAGGCCAAAGTGGATCCAGACTTCTGGGCCGAGATGGATGATTTGTGGAAACACTACGTCGGCCGACCCAGTCCTTTGTATTTTGCAGAACGTTTAACAGATCACCTAGGTGGGGCTAAGGTATACCTCAAACGTGATGAGTTGAACCATACAGGTGCGCATAAAGTTAATAACGTACTTGGTCAGATTTTATTGGCGAGACGTATGGGCAAAACCCGTATTATTGCTGAGACGGGTGCGGGGCAACATGGTGTCGCAACAGCAACTGTCTGTGCCAAGTTTGGTTTGAAATGCGTTGTTTACATGGGTGCGCATGATGTGAAGCGTCAGGCTCCAAACGTGTTCCGTATGCGCCTTTTAGGCGCCGAAGTTATTCCCGTAACGTCAGGTCGAGGCACATTGAAAGACGCGATGAATGACGCGTTGCGCGATTGGGTAACCAACGTGAATGATACGTTTTATTGCATCGGTACTGTGGCTGGTCCGCACCCTTATCCGGCAATGGTGCGGGATTTCCAATCGATCATTGGTAAAGAGGTTCGTTGGCAGCTTGCAGAGCAAGAGGGCGAAGGGCGCTTACCTGATACCGTTATTGCCGCAATTGGGGGTGGCTCTAATGCGATGGGGTTGTTCCATCCTTTCTTGAATGACGCATCGGTCAATATCATCGGCGTCGAAGCTGGCGGTAAAGGGGTTGATGACAAGATGCAGCATTGTGCGTCTCTTACCGGTGGACGTCCGGGTGTTTTGCATGGAAATCGCACTTATCTGCTGCAAGATGCTGATGGCCAAATTCAGGAAGGCTTCTCTATTTCTGCAGGACTGGATTATCCTGGAATTGGTCCTGAACATTCATGGCTGCATGATATCGGTCGGGCACAATATGTTTCGATCACTGACAAGGAAGCCTTGGAAGCATTTCAGTTGTCTTGCGCGCTCGAGGGGATCATCCCTGCATTGGAACCGAGCCACGCCTTAGCACATGTGACAAAAATTGCACCTGATCTGCCAAAGGACCATATCATTGTCATGAACATGTGTGGGCGCGGGGACAAGGATGTCTTTACGGTTGCACGCCACCTTGGGTTTGACATGACGGATACCGAAGAAGGGCGAGACCTCGATGATTCAGCTTAAATCGTCGTTATTACGGTATATATTTTAACGCCAATTTTTGAGAGGCTCCCTTTTCGGGGGCCTTTTGTTTGTGTGCTGTTAAGAGATTTATCCCATGCTGAATGTATTATTTTAATCTTTCTTTGGGTGTGTCATGATTTCTAACTCTGCATCAGTGTTTTCTGCATCTCAAAACCAACTCTCGTATCAAGAGGCCGATGAGCGCGCTATAAGCTCGTTAATTCTTGGTGCCGGTAATACGGTTAAAGATGTTGCTAATGAGATAAATACGCAAGATGAAACCAAAACCGAAGTCAGTAATTACGGCAGCGGTGGCGGGGCTTCGTATAAAATTCAACATTATAAATTTATCGCTGAGGGGATGGAGAAAGCACTGACCACACTCGCCCGGGGTGATGATGCTAAAAACCAAATTCCAGATTACATTGCACAGATGTTGGGGGCTGATTACGAGACTGGTAATGAATTCGTTGATGCAGTTCTCAGTACAATTCATATGACGACGGATGACAAAAGTGTTAAGCGGCTTTCGTTTGACATGCCTACGCTACATGGAACATCAGGCGCTGACATAGTGTCCGTTACGGGCGAAAGTACAGTGATTGGTGGGCGTACGGGGGATGGTGCTGATTTCGTACAAATCTCAGGCGAGATGGTCATCGATATCAAAACGGATACTGATGTTGCAGTCACGGCTTTTCAGATGGTTGGCGATGAAGTAATCGAGATCAAAGCCGAGAGAACATACGCGAATAACGATTATCTTGAGGTTGCTGCGAAAATTGCATCTGATCTGAACACGGGTGGTGGGGACGATGTGTTGGCAATTTCTGCTGAATATGCCCTTGGTGTCTCAGGTGGTGCCGGAAATGATAAGGTTACGGTAAAGGCGGATTATGCCGCGGGTGTTAATGGCGGTACTGGGGATGATAGCGTCACAGTTGAGGCCGTTGTGGCTGGCCTTATCGCTGGAGGAGAAGGCAATGACTCACTGACTGTCAGGGCTGCCACGTTACATGGATATGATTGGCAAAATCATGAAAGCAACACGACCGAGGCCCGCATGCAATCTGCGCTAACTTCTACGGGTGAGGGTGTGCAGGGCGGCGCTGGTGATGATCGGATTGTTGTCGCGACCACGTATGGCGGATCAGTTTCTGGAGGAACAGGAAATGATCACATTATTTTATCTGGTGGAACGATCGCATTAAACCGTGAAGACGGAGACACAGGTATTGACGTTGTCGAGCTAAACAATGGCGTGGAGTTGGTGATCGATGACGTTCCAACTGAGGTCTATGAGATTGATAATGCCATGTTATTACGGTTTGAGGATGGGGGCGTGATTGTGCTGGAAGGTATAGATCAGGCACAATCAATCGCAGTTTCAGACGGAAACGATGCAGTCGATACTGAGGCACTGATCTTTTTGAAGGCTTCACCGTCGCTAAACGCAATGGCTTAATTGAATTTATCCATAAGCTTTTGCATTGCGTTGCGCGTGTCTGGCTGAGGCACCGCGTCTTCTGTTGGTGCTTTCTGAGGGCTGTTGGTCTTCGCGGTGTTCTGTGAGGTGGAGCTGCGTGGAGGGGCCGTGCGTAGGGCAACCGCATTCATGAATTTACCGCCATCGCCTCGTGCAAGCTGTGCAGCCCCATCTGAAATACCGCGCATCAAATCGTCGAGCCAGGTCGCGTCCGCCTTTGGGAAATTGCTTAACACGTAGCCAGAGACCGCATCTTTGTGACCAGGGTGTCCAACGCCCAAGCGAACGCGATCATAATCGGCTCCTATATGGGCATGGATTGATCGCAAACCATTATGACCTGCGTGACCTCCGCCTGATTTGACACGGCATTTACCGGGGGCCAAATCAAGTTCATCATGCAAGACAACGATGTCAGCCGGTGTTAATTTATAAAACCGCATAGCTTCGCCAACGGACTGGCCTGAATTGTTCATGAATGTCTGTGGTTTGAGTAAGGTAACTTTGTCGCTTCCAAACTTGCCTTCGCTAACCTGAGCTTGGAACTTTGATTTCCAAGGGCTGAAGCCATGATCTGTTGCAATCTGATCCAGTGCCATAAAACCGATATTATGGCGATTGCGTTCATATTTCCCACCAGGGTTTCCGAGACCTACAAACAGTCGCATATTCATACCTCTTTTTAGGGCTGATATCTCAATACCGCGCAAAATGTGCTGGGGTAAACGAAAAAAACGGGACCCTGAGGCCCCGCTTCAATATAGGCATAAAGTTGTAAAACTTATGCTTCTGCTGTTGCTTCTACTTCGTCTTCATCTTCGTCGTCAGAAGATCCCAGGCCTGCAGGTGCAGAGACGTTTCCGATGACAAAGTCGCGATCGATTGTTGGTTTTGAACCAGCAGGCAGATCGATGTCGGAGATGTGGATCACGTCACCGATGTTTTTGCCTGTCAGATCAACAACTAACTTTTCAGGGATGTCACCAGCGGTCACAACCAATTCAACTTCGGCACGTACAACGGTCAAAACACCGCCGCGTTTCAGACCTGGTGCTTCCTCGTGGTTGATAAACTCAACTGGGATGAACAGGTTGATTTTTGACGTACGACGCAGGCGCATCAGGTCAAAGTGTGTTGGCAAGTCTTTGACAACGTCGCGCTGAATGTCGCGGCAGATGACACGTACGTCTTCTTGGCCTTCGACTTTCAAGTTGAACAGAGTTGACTTAAAACGACCGGCTTTCAGACGCTTTAACAGTTCGTTGAATGGGATCTGCAGTGCCAAAGGCTCTACGTCGCCACCAAAAACAACACCAGGAACCATGCCGTCACGACGAGCAGCGCGAGCGGCGCCCTTGCCTGTCCCCACGCGTTCCTGGCACACAAGATCAGGAATCTCATTCGCCATAGTAATTCTCCATAAATTTAGAGGGGTGCCTCCAAGGCTGCCACCCCGATGAAGTTGCTGCCTTATATGGAAAAGGCCGTTTTGGAAAGAGGGAATGCAAGCGAACTGGCAAAAACGCGACAACTGGATGTTAAACCCTGTTGTTTAGGCTGATTTATACGTGAATAGGCATCGGTCTTAAGGGGAAAGTCGGCTGTGTTGCGATTGATTGGGCTTTTACTACCAGCTTTGATTCCCTCGTGGCGTTTCTTTAAGACGGTTGCGCCGTCACCGCGCGTTGAATACCGCCTTATTCGCCTAGGTCAGTCTGAGGGATGGTGCGAGGATCGACCCAGGCCAGACATTATGACCTTTAAAACAATGATCGGACGCTTGTTCTGGAACCCACACTGGAATGAACAGCTGTTTATGGTGAGTTGTTCTGAGCGCCTTGTGGAGGCGCCGTCGCAGCATAGTATTGATGAGTTAAACTTGCGGATCGCGCGCTTTTTGGTGGCGGAGGAGACTGCGAAGGACGATGTGGAATTGCAATTTCGCCTTGTGTTCTGGTCGCGAGAAGATGGGCAACTTGTGCAAGAAATCGAATACGAAAGTGTGCCTGTAAATTTGCTTACTGTGAAGTCGAGGTCGTTATGACGTTGGAAGCGACCCTCCGGATAAGCGAATTATTATTGGCCTTTGCGCTGGTTCAGCAGAGTTTGGAGCATCTTATCCACCGCGACCGTTGGGTCGACCCCCTGCTTCATGTGTCGCGGCTCAGCCTTTGCGTCTTGCTCGGGCTTGGGGTTACGGTTGAAATGACGCTTGTTGGACTATGGGTTTTGGCACTCGTTCAGCTGTGGCGTTATCAGGGGCCATATAACGGCGGCAGCGATAAAATGACCGTATTGATTTTGACCTGTCTGGCGGCTGCACATCTTGCACCTAATATGTTTTGGTCAGAAATGGCGTTGTCTTACCTGGCTGTGCAACTTGTGTTGTCCTATTTCGTATCTGGTTGGATCAAGGTGATTAATCCTGCGTGGCGGCGTGGCGAAGCCTTGCGTGATGTCTTTCGATATTCGGCTTATCCGGTGAGTGAACAGTTGCGTGGCCTTGCGGATCATCCATGGTTTTTGTTGGCAATGGGGTGGGCCGTGATTTTGCTTGAGCTCATCTTTCCGTTCACATTGCTACACCCTGTGACGCTTAAGCTGGCTTTGCTTTGCACCGCGTGGTTCCATTTTTCAAATGCATGTTTTTTCGGCTTAAACCGCTTTTTCTGGATCTGGCTCTGTGCTTATCCTTCCCTAATCTGGTTCCAAGAACGTGTGACGCAAGGCGGAGGGTAACTTCGACCTTGCCAGTGTTCCGTATATCGGCGCAGATGCCGCATGGGTTTTCGGAATGATCTTTATATCAGCAGGATAACGGCACCGGCGTTTGTCGCGATGGGGCTGATGTGGGGAACCTTTGGCGTGTATGTGCCTGAGGTAAAAATGCAAGCGGGCCTTGAGGATGGTCCATTTGGATTTGCAATGTTCTGTGGCGCGCTTGGGGCCCTGTTTGCGATGTGGGTGGCGCCAATTCTGGATCGACGCTTTAGAGGTTGGGCGCTGATTGTGTCTGGTACGGCTATGGCGTTGTCGTTCTTTTTGCCCGCAATAGCGACAAGTTGGTGGTTGATGGCACTTGCAATGATCATGACCATGGGAAGCACCGGACTGCTGGATGTGATTATGAACACCCGTCTCAGTATGGTAGAGGCACAGACGGGACGTAAGTTGATGAATCTCAACCACGCGCTGTATTCATTTTCTTATGGCTTGACGGCAGTGTTTGCAGGATTGCTTCGAAGTGCAGGGTGGTCAGCCCTACATTCTTTTGCAGTATTCATTTTGATTGCATTGTGTCTGTGCTTTGGGTTGCGAGATCGTGCCTTAGACAGTCCTCAAGACTGCAATCAATCCCGTACAAAGCAGCGACTGCCATGGGCTATGATTATTCTATCTGGGGGGATTGCGATGATTGCTTTTACGGCGGAACAGGCAACAGACAATTGGTCTGCTTTGCATTTGGAGCGGGCATTTAATGTTATGGCCCATCAAAGCGCACTGGGGCCGGCTATCTTAGGTTTGACTATGGGATTGGGTCGTCTCTTTGGGCAAGTTCTGCTTGGAAGCGTGTCTGCAGCACGCGTCGTGCAGGTTGCCGCTGTGACTGCAGCCGTAGGTATGGCCTTGGGGGGATGGGCCCCATCGATCGGCTTGTCTTACCTGGGTTTTGGAATGTTTGGATTGGGAATTTCCGTGGTCGGGCCCTTAGTAATTTCATGGGCCGGAAGCATGATACAGGACGATCAGCGTAGCATTGTCATTTCACGGGTGCTCGCGTTGACATATATAGGATTTTTTATAGGTCCGCCGGTTCTGGGCGTGTTAGCCCAACTGTTTGGGCTTCCCGTCGCGTTTAGTATGATGGCCCTGCTTGTTTTGATAAGCGGCCTGGTTCTTGTGCCGCTTTTACAGCGTGTCGAGATGGTTAGTCTTGCCAATCGCCCGAGAAATGACGCGGAATAAGTAGGTTGTGGCGACCCAGATCCGCAATTGATTTTTCACCGCACAGAGCCATGGTTGTGTCCAATTCCTTGTGGAGAATTTCCAAGGCTGTGTGTACGCCGGATTGGCCCATCGCTCCTAAACCATAGGTTATAGCACGACCAACCATTGTTCCTGTTGCCCCAAGCGCAATGGCTTTTAAAATGTCCTGTCCCGAGCGAATGCCACTGTCTAGATGAACCTCTATGTCGCCACCAACAGCATCCATAATCCGGGGCAGCATTCGAATTGAACTCAGGGCGCCATCAAGTTGACGTCCACCATGGTTCGATACAACAATTGCATCCGCACCTAACTTTACGGCCATCTTGGCATCGTCGGGGTCTAAAATCCCCTTCAGGATGACTTTACCGCCCCACATGTCCATTAATTTGGCGATTTTATCCCAGTCGAGGGTGAGGTCAAATTGCTCTGTGGTCCAAGATCCCAGAGATGCCGTGTCCGAAATGCCGTCAACGTGTCCTACAATATTCCCAAAATGTCGCCGCTTGGCCGAAAGCATTGCGATCCCCCAACGCCATTTTGTCATCAGGTTAGCGACCGTTCGAGGGGTAAGCTTTGGAGGGGCAGAGAGGCCGTTTTTTAGATCTTTATGACGTTGTCCTAAGATCTGTAGATCCAATGTGATTACCAAAGCTGAACACTTTGCGGCTTTGGCGCGGTCAATTAGGCGGCGCACATAGTCTTGATCCTTCATGGTATAAAGCTGAAACCAAAATGGTGCACTTGTTGCCTCGGCAATATCTTCGATCGAATTGATCGACATTGTCGAGAGGGTAAAGGGGACGCCAAATTGCTCTGCGGCGCGTGCTGTTTTGATTTCACCATCTGCGCTTTGCATGCCCAATAGTCCGACTGGGGCAATTGCAACAGGCATGGATGTATTTTGCCCGATCATCTGCGTTGCAGTAGAGCGGCCAGACATATCAACGGCGACCTTCTGACGTAGGCGAATGTCTGTAAAATCACGGGTGTTGTCGTGAAATGTTTGTTCTGTCCAGCTGCCACTTTCTGCATAATCATAAAACATCCGTGGCGCGCGACGCTCATGTAGGCGCTTCAGATCATCGATATTGGTGATGACAGGCATGCTAAGTCTCCGTTTCAAGGACGCCAAATGGTTTATGTTGTATCTGCACAAAGAGAGCTAGGGATTTTTTGATGTCAATCGATTGTCCCGCACCGTTGTCTCGCACCGTCACAGGCAGAGTTGATCTAACGCGTTTGGATCAATGGCAAACCTGTCCGAGAGGGTGATGTAATGTGCATCCGTAATAGGGGGTAACGTTTGGTTTTGTCGCTTTTTCATACGCGAGTCATTAAATCCATTATAACTGCGCACATACATAAGCGGTGTGTTGAACGTTAGCGTGGGCATTTTGTGGAAGATTTTGTGATGCGCAAAATTCATCACTGTTTTATCCCAGCCTCCAGCAACACGTACTGCAAGAGCTGCGGTCATATAGGTCTGAAAGACATCTTCGACTTTGATGCCGTCCTGAGTTGGTTGTAGGATCAAACCACGGCTGTAATCGAATGCGACGGTTTTATATTGTTGCGTAAACCGGCGACTGGCTTTTTCTTGTTCACGCAGGTGGTGTATAAAGTCGACGCCAATTGCATCGTCGTCGTCTAGGCGAAATTGTAAACAAGCCGCATCAGGACGTCGACGGACATTGTTTATGATCCGATTCATAACTGGCCGATGCTGCTGTGGTGGCTGCGCAACGATGATTGCTTGGGGAATATCCGCAATTAGATCACGTAGTCGATTTTCATATACTGCCGGCATTTGATCGCCGATTACGATGACTAAATCAAACCTAGGATCCGTCTGCGCGCGCAGGGCAGGGAGGGTTAGCGTTTCAAATAGCTTAAATCGCTCTTCCATGCGTTGGGGGGCATATAAAAAGGCGATACGCTCCTCAATGGTGTCATGTAACACTTGAAAACCGCCAATGGCAGGATATGAAAAGCGGCACAGGCCGATGATTTGCATGAACAGAAGTTGCCTTATAAGGACGGTCGCGATCACTATGAGGCAGAGATAAAGATGGAACAAGATGTTCCGTGAAGTTATCCTTGCGCTGTGCTTGACATGTTAGACGACTCCTCATATACGCCCAATATCCGGCAAATGGACTTAGTCCGTTTAACGCCGTTATCATATCTGTAGTGGCTCACGGTCTGGGAACTTTTTACACCCGGCCCTCTGTAACCTCACCGCGACGTTCACCTCGGAATGGGAACGTATGCGGTTTTTTCGGTTGCATGCGTCAATTCCAGAAATGACTTCGCCGCATAGCATTTGCTATGCATGACATACAGTTGCAAAACGGGGAATATCCGGAATGCCAACGATTCAACAGCTGATCCGCAAACCGCGTCAGCCTAAAATCAAACGCTCTAAGTCAATGCACCTAGAGCAGTGCCCGCAAAAGCGTGGCGTATGTACTCGTGTATATACAACTACACCTAAGAAACCTAACTCTGCGATGCGTAAAGTTGCGAAGGTTCGCCTGACCAACGGCTTCGAGGTTATCTCTTACATCCCTGGTGAATCGCACAACCTTCAGGAGCACTCTGTGGTTCTGATCCGTGGCGGTCGTGTAAAAGACCTTCCAGGTGTTCGTTATCACATCCTACGCGGTGTTCTGGATACTCAGGGCGTTAAAGACCGTAAACAGCGTCGCTCCAAGTATGGCGCGAAGCGTCCTAAGTAAGAAGAAGGATAACAACAGATGTCCCGTCGTCACGCCGCTGAAAAGCGCGAAGTCTTGCCCGACGCCAAGTTTGGTGATCGCGTTCTGACAAAATTCATGAACAACCTGATGATCGATGGCAAAAAGTCGGTCGCAGAGAAAATCGTTTACAACGCGTTTGATCGTGTTGAAGCAAAAATTAAGCGTGCCCCAGTGGAAGTGTTCCACGAAGCGCTTGATAACGTAAAACCTGCTGTAGAAGTTCGCTCTCGCCGTGTTGGTGGTGCAACTTATCAGGTTCCTTGCGAAGTTCGCCCTGAGCGCCGTGAAGCGCTTGCGATCCGTTGGTTGATTAACGCTGCGCGTGGTCGCAACGAGAACACAATGGAAGAACGTCTCGCTGGTGAGCTCCTTGACGCTGTACAAAGCCGTGGCTCTGCCGTTAAGAAGCGTGAAGACACTCACAAGATGGCTGAGGCTAACAAAGCCTTCTCGCATTATCGCTGGTAAACTCTTTAGGGGCTAATCCAAATGGCACGCGAATTTCCGCTCGAATTATACCGTAACTTCGGTATCATGGCGCACATCGATGCAGGTAAAACAACCTGCTCCGAACGCATCCTGTACTACACCGGCAAATCCCACAACATTGGTGAGGTGCACGATGGTGCAGCCACCATGGACTGGATGGAGCAGGAACAGGAACGCGGCATCACCATCACATCTGCTGCGACAACCACATTCTGGGAACGCACAGAAAACGGTACCGAGGCTCAAACGCCTAAGCACCGTTTCAACATCATCGACACACCCGGCCACGTTGACTTCACAATTGAAGTTGAACGTTCCTTGGCTGTTCTCGATGGTGCTGTTTGTGTTCTTGATGCAAACGCAGGTGTTGAACCGCAAACTGAAACCGTATGGCGTCAAGCTGATCGCTATAAGGTTCCACGTATCGTTTTTGTTAACAAAATGGACAAAATCGGTGCGGACTTCTTTAACTGTCACAAGATGGTTGAAGACCGTACTGGCGCACGTGCTGTGCCTGTTGCGATTCCTATCGGCGCTGAAACAGAGCTCGAAGGTCTGCTTGACCTTGTCCTGATGAAGGAATGGCTCTGGAAAGGCGAAGATCTCGGCGCATCTTGGGAACTCGCGGATATTCGCCCTGAGTTGCAAGACCAAGCCGACGAATGGCGTGAAAAGATGGTCGAAGCTGCCGTTGATATGGACGAAGCTGCGATGGAAGCCTACCTTGAGGGCGATGAGCCTGACGTCGAAACCCTGCGCGCCCTGTTGCGTAAAGGTTGCCTGGAAATGGCATTTGTTCCGATGCTTGGTGGTTCTGCATTTAAGAACAAAGGTGTCCAGCCTCTGTTGAACGCCGTTATCGACTATCTGCCATCTCCGATGGACGTTGTTGATTACATGGGCTTCTCACCTGACGATGAAACCGAAGAGCGTAACATTGCCCGCCGTGCGGATGATGATATGGCGTTCTCTGGTTTGGCGTTCAAAATCATGAACGACCCCTTCGTTGGCTCTCTTACTTTCTGCCGTATCTACTCAGGTCAGCTCACTAAGGGCGACTCGATGTTGAACTCGACAAAGGGTAAAAAAGAGCGCGTCGGTCGTATGATGATGATGCACTCAAACAACCGTGAAGAGATCGAATGGGCCGGTTCTGGCGACATCATCGCGTTGGGTGGTCTGAAAGACACCACAACGGGTGATACGCTTTGCGATGCAAAAGAACCTGTTGTTCTCGAAACCATGACCTTCCCAGATCCGGTTATCGAGATTGCTGTTGAGCCTAAGACAAAAGGCGACCAAGAGAAAATGTCTCAAGGTCTTGCCCGTCTGGCAGCAGAAGATCCATCCTTCCGTGTTGAGACAGATCTTGAATCTGGTCAGACCATCATGAAGGGCATGGGCGAACTTCATCTCGATATTCTTGTGGATCGTCTAAAGCGTGAATTCAAGGTTGAGGCAAACATCGGTGCGCCGCAGGTTGCTTATCGTGAGACAATCTCTCATGAGGTTGAGCACAGCTATACGCACAAGAAGCAATCCGGTGGTTCAGGTCAGTTCGGTGAGGTTAAACTCATCATCAGCCCGACAGAGCCAGGCGAAGGTTTTTCTTTCGAATCCCGCATCGTTGGTGGTTCGGTTCCGAAAGAATATATCCCAGGTGTTGAAAAAGGCATTAAATCGGTTATGGATAGCGGCCCTCTGGCTGGCTTCCCCGTCATCGACTTTAAAGTTGCCCTGATCGACGGTAAGTTCCACGACGTTGACTCCTCTGTCCTCGCCTTTGAAATCGCAGGCCGTATGTGCATGCGTGAAGGTATGAGAATGGCGGGCGCGAAACTTCTGGAGCCCATCATGAAAGTCGAAGTGATTACACCAGAAGAGTACACTGGTGGTATCATCGGCGATCTGACCTCCCGTCGTGGTCAAGTATCTGGCCAAGAGCCACGTGGTAACGCGATTGCAATCGATGTAAACGTACCGCTGGCCAACATGTTCGGTTACATCAACACCCTGCGTTCCATGTCTTCGGGCCGCGCGCAGTTCAGCATGCAATTCTCGCATTACGACCCTGTTCCGAACAATATTTCGGAAGAGATCCAAGCGAAATACGCGTAAGCGTTATTTAATATTGAGGGGGCGCGGTCCGCGCGCTCCCTCTGACAGTAAAAGGAGGCCATCATGGCTAAGGAAAAGTTTGAACGTAATAAGCCACACGTCAACATCGGCACCATTGGCCACGTTGACCACGGTAAAAC
>CANMPD010000008.1 GCA_947499635.1 uncultured Paracoccaceae bacterium
CGGCAACGATATCCTCTGGGGCGGCACTGGCAATGACACGCTTTCCGGTGGCACGGAAGACGATGTTCTGGTGGGAGGAAGCGGTACCGACGACTTTGTCTTCACTTCAGGAAGCGATACAATCGTTGATTTTGAGGACGGCCTGGATAGGCTCTTGTTCTCCGGGTATGGTAATGCCAACGACATTCTGAGTAATGGGACGGTGGTTGGCGGAGATATCTTGTTCGATTTTGGAGGGGGAAATCAGCTTTTAATCAATGGCGTGAATTCCTTGGACGCAATATCGGATGACATCTGGATTGTCTAGTTTCCAATAGCATGTGCCTAGCGCTCAAGTTATAAGCTAGGCACATGCTGCGCAATACGTTCTCCCAGTGGAGCAGCGTCCCATCAATTTGTAGAATATAAGACATTCCCGGCATTCACCGCACATTCGACGAATGTCTCCTTACTTGGGCACCCCCACTCTAAACAGTCGCGAATGATTGAGGCAATCGATGACAGCAATGCGGACAAAGCCGTCGTGCGTGTCAGCGGTTCACCTTATCCATGACAGCAGTTCGCAGCCAGACAACCGAGCCTGCGAGAACCGATCCGGCCACCGCCGCCTTTCCAAAACCCTGCCAGTTCAGAAACCCGAAACCGATCACCAATTTTGCAGCACAAAGCCCAACCACCGTCGCTGTAAGTAAATTTAATTTCCCCTCAGACGAGAGATTAGGTGGGATGATTAAGGCACAAACAAAGCTGGTGAGCAGGACGGTGGAAATATCAAGATACTCAGCCATCTTGATAACATTAGCCTGTTCACCACTCTTGAAGACTGCAAAGGCAGCGTCTCTGTCCTTCTCGTTCGAGGACAGCGCCAAGCTCAAAAAACTGTGGGAGATCTGATGAGCCTCTGTTCTGAGAGAGAGGCTGCCATAGAACAAAAGCAATAATGCCAGAAGAGGGAGCACAAAGACAAGAAGATATCGAGCCACCATTTTCCTTCCAACCCCTCACCAACCTGGCTTTGGTCGGTACAATGCTTTGTTAGAAAGCGATCGTCAATTTGGGCTCGTTCGTCGAATCCGCTGCACAGTCGACGAATGTCTCCTTAGCTGGATAACGGAAAGCAAGTCCGGTAAGGCGGACCATATGGATACCCTTCACCAAGAGATTACGCGCAACATTAGAATAAGACGCCCCGCACCAGCATTCATTTCATTCTGGCTGATGCAGTTGATCATGCCGTTAGCTATGACTACTTCCAAAAACACTCAATAAAACTGCGAAAGAAACTTGGCCTTGACGCCTATACAATTCACGGGTTGCGATATATCGCCGCTGCAGAGCTTGCAGAGGCTGGATGTACCGATCACCAAATCGCGGCGATTACAGGTCACAAGAACCTGTCTATGATCCCAAAATACTCACGTGGTCCAATTAAGAAACTCGCCAAGCGAGCTCAAACCCTTCGAGAACAGAACAAAAACAAAACGTGACTATGGGAAAATTTATGGGAAACTTTTGCAGTTGCGCTTTTCCATAGGAAAAGAATTTCACCGTAAGTCATTGAATTTATGGCGGGGAGACAGGGATTCGAACCCTGGGAACGCGTTAACGTTCAACGGTTTTCAAGACCGCCGCATTCGACCACTCTGCCACCTCCCCGGTCACAAATCGAATGACGCGGGTTTAAGATGCTAATGCCGCAGAGGCAAGTGTAAAATTGCGTATTTTCAACAGGATTTCTGAACTTCTCTCAAAAATCGGACAATCAGGAAACATTTGCCCCCTAACGCGCAATTGATCGCCAATTACATTGGGTCGTTATCGTCGCAGGGTTTTCATAGTAAAATGCTGAGGCTATGCTATTCTTAATAAAAACGAGGGGCGAGCAAGCCTTCGAACTCATGCGATTTATCGCATAAAATACAAACAGGCGGAAACAGGACATGAGCAACAGACTGTCGGACATAGCAAACGTTCGTACATCTTCGAAGATATTTTTACCCCGCACAACAGCAGCTGTCGCCCTGTTGTCTCTTGTTGCGCTCAGCGCCTGTGAAAGTGGTGGCACATCGCAAGGTACAGATAAGGCCTCTCCTTTTGCCTTTTTACGCGCCAAGGATAATACGTCCTCAACAGGCACCAGCACCAAATTAGTAGAGCGCGACGTAGAAGCCCCAGATGCGTTTCAAGTGACTGAGGCTGGCCTGTGGGATGGGCGTCCCTCAATCGGTGGCGTCTGGGTTGCGCATCCTGATGTTGGTGAACCCGAGCGTGTGATTATTCGCAACAACTCGAACGGTAAGTTTGTTATCGGCGCATTATTCCGTCGCGAACGCGCTTTGCCTGGGCCACGGTTGCAAGCTTCATCGGATGCAGCCGCCGCATTGGGCATGTTAGCTGGGGCCCCTGTTGAACTGAACGTAACCGCCCTGCGCCGTGAAGCTGTAGCACCAGAGCCCACAGTTGACACTGCGCCCGATGACATCTTGGTCGGTGATCTGGATGCGCCTATTGACGTAGCAACAACCGCATTGGACGCTCCGACTTTGCAGACGGATCCTATCGCATCAGCTGCCGCCGCTATTGAAGCACCAACAGCACCTGTTGCTGCACCTATCGCCCGAGCGACAACATTAGACAAACCTTTTATCCAAATTGGCATTTTCAGCGTTGAAGACAACGCCAAACGCACGGCAGATCAAATGCGGAACTCTGGCATTATTCCAACCATTTATGAGCAATCCTCCAATGGAAAACCGTTCTGGCGTGTTGTGGTCGGGCCTGCCCAATCCAAAAGTGAACGCAGTCAGCTTTTGAAAACAGTGAAAGCAGCCGGTTTTTCTGATGCTTATGCCGTAACCAATTAATTTGTGCGACGCAGCCTTCCTGCTGCTATAGAAAGGACTCGACTATGCTGAAGCACGTGAAACATTTGTCTCATCTTACGGCACACCTCATATTGGTATCGGGCCTTTTCCTGAGCGGAATGCCTAGTGCTGTGCTCGCCTATGACACCTCGGCGCGCGCGGCTTATGTGATTGACCAAGCAACCGATACGGTTTTACTGGCTAAGAATGCGGACGAGCCAATCCCGCCCGCCTCGATGTCCAAACTTATGACGCTTTATGTCGCGTTCGAAGCCATTCGCGACGGGCGCCTTTCCATGGAAGAACGCCTGCCCGTTAGTGAACACGCCATGAGTTATGGTGGATCCACCATGTTCTTGGACACACAAGATCGGGTCAAAGTTGCGGACCTGTTGCGAGGGATTATCGTATTATCCGGCAATGACGCCTGTGCCGTAATCGCAGAGGCCCTGTCACCAGATGGGACCGAGGCCGGTTTTGCCCGTTACATGACCCGCCGCGCTCGGGATTTGGGCATGACGAGCAGCACCTTTACAAATTCCAATGGCTGGCCCGCGCCCGGCCACCGCATGTCGGTGCATGATTTGGCAATCTTAGCTCAACGTTTGATCGAAGATTTTCCTGATTTCTACCCTATGTTTGCCGAGCGCGAATTTGCCTTTGACGGACGCGCTCCGTCAAATACTCAAAACCGCAACCCCTTGCTGCGCCTCGATATTGGTGCGGATGGTTTGAAAACCGGTCATACCGAAGAGGCCGGATATGGCCTTGTGGGATCAGCCAAACAAGACGACCGGCGTGTCATTTTTGTTGTCTCTGGCCTTGCCAGCAACCGCGCACGTGCCGAAGAAAGCGAAGCTATTGTAAATTGGTCCTTTCGCCAATTCGCTAAGAAAACCATCGCGCACAAAAACCAAACTATAGAGACCGCAGAAGTCTGGCTTGGGAATGCGCCGACCGTAAACCTTGTTCCGGCGGAAGATTTTGAAATCCTGTTACCAACCCTGACCGCCGGAAAACTTGAGGCCGAGGTTGTCTATCGCGGCCCGATCCAGGCCCCGATCCAAGCGGGTCAGCAATTGGCGGAACTCGTGGTACACCCTGTTGACCTGCCAGAAATGCGCCTGCCTCTCGTTGCTGGGAATGATGTTGCCAAAGGTGGCTTTCCTGTACGTACAATGACCGCTATGCGTCTGTTGATAGATCGTTTTATAAACGGCCCCAAAACAGAAACGGCTGAGGCACAGCAGTGACACAAAGACAAAGACCCGGTCTGTTCATGACCTTTGAAGGCGTGGACGGCTCTGGAAAATCAACGCAATGTCGCCTTTTGGCACAGACATTGCGCGAACAAGGGTATGATGTGATGCTCACCCGCGAGCCCGGCGGCTCGGCTGGGGCCGAAGAAATTCGCAGTCTGGTCCTTGAGGGTGACCCAGATCGTTGGTCCGCCGAAACCGAACTTTTGCTGTTCACCGCAGCGCGGCGCGATCATATGGAACGGTTGATTTTACCCGCGCTCCACGCCGAGAAAATTGTCATATGTGATCGGTTTGCAGACAGCACACGCATGTACCAAGGGCTGTCTCGCGGAGATTTGCGCGCAAGTGTCGACCAGTTACACAACCTGATGATTGGTCATGAACCCGATCTGACACTACTCGTGGATATGCCCCCTGAAATCGGCCTAGCCCGTGCCAAGGGACGGCAAACCCATGAAGAACGCTTTGAAGATTTCGGACTAGATTTACAGCAGAAAATGCGGCGCGGCTTTCTGGACCTCGCTCAAGAATTCTCGGATCGATTTGCCGTTATTGACGGTGCACACCCGATCGAAACCGTCGCCCAAACAGTTCTAGATACAGTAGCCCCTGCCCTACAAGACCATGGCGTCAAACCCGCCAAAGCGTCATGAGTGATCTTGATTTAGCCCGTGCCGATCAAGCCGAAGGCGCTCCGCACCCGCGCGAAACCATACAACTGTTTGGTCACGCTGCTGCCGAAACAACATTTTTAGAGGCGTTCACCTCAGGCCGCCTGCATCACGGCTGGCTGATCACCGGCCCGCAGGGCATCGGCAAAGCAACACTCGCATGGCAGATCGCGCGATTTTTACTGGCCACCCCACCGCAACAAGATGACGGTTTATTTGGCGCCCCTCCGCCGCCCACATCCCTTAGCATTTCGCCAGACCACCCGGTCAGTCACCGTATTCAAGCATTTGCCGAACCGGGACTTGCCGCGATAACCCGCAGCTATAATGACAGGGGTAAGCTGCGTAATGACATTACTGTCGATGACATTCGCAAACTCCACAGTTTCTTTGGCCTCTCGGCCACGGATGGGGGACGTCGCGTGGTGATCGTGGACAGCGCTGATGACATGAACGCAAGCGCGGCAAATGCACTGCTCAAAATGCTCGAAGAGCCGCCAGCACGCACCACATTACTGCTGATCTCTCATCAACCGTCTCGTCTGCTTCCAACAATCCGATCTCGTTGTCGCAGCCTCCGCCTTGGCCCCTTATCCGCCCAAGACATGCAGGCCGCATTAACGCAGGCGGATGTTGATACACACTCTGCGCATTTGGCAGCATTGGCAGCAGGGTCCGTCGGTGCGGCATTGCGGTTGATTAATATGCAAGGTCTCGAGCTTTATACTGACTTGCTGCGTCTGGCCGACAGCCTGCCACGCCTTAATCGACAGGCAGCCATGGCCTTGGCCGAAAGCGCTGTCGGCGCCAAAGCTGCTGACCGGTTTGAGCTCATGCTGAACCTGATTGATATCCTACTCGCGCGACTGGCCCGCACTGGCGCAACCGGTCACCCTCCCACAGCCGAGGCCGCAACCGGCGAAGCCGAAATTCTGATGCGCCTCGCCCCAACAGCGCACAAAGGACGCGCGTGGGCAGACCTTGCGACCTTGGTCAGCGATCGGACACGCCATGGACAAGCCGTGAACCTTGACCCTGCCGCTTTGGTCCTAGATACGGTATTTAAGATGCAAGAGACTGCCGCTCGCCCCTGATCATTTGAGGCAGGTCCCGCAGCAGGCAAAACAAGGCCCAAACATGACCGAGCAAACACCGCCCGCCCCCGCTATTACCGATAGCCACTGCCATCTGGATTTCCCCGATTTTGAAGGCGAACTGCCAGATGTCATCGCCCGCGCCGCAGCTGCTGGCGTAACGCGTATGGTGACAATTTGCACGCGTCTCAAAAATGAACCCAGTGTCCGCGCCATCGCCGAAGCGCATGACCCAGTCTTTTATGCCGCCGGCACCCACCCTATGAGCGTGGTAGAAGAACCCATGGCAACGGTGGACCAGCTGGTGGCATTGGCCCAACATCCAAAATTTGTTGGCATCGGTGAAACGGGTCTCGATTATCACTATTCCGCCGACAGCGCCGAGGTGCAGAAAGAAAGCCTACAGATCCATATCACTGCCGCCCAAGAAACCGGTCTGCCGCTGATCATTCATGCCCGTGCCGCCGACGATGATATGGCTGCAATTTTGGCACAGGCCCATAAAGCCAAACCCTATAGCTGCGTGATGCACTGCTTTTCCTCGTCTGCCGCGTTGGGCCGTGCCGCATTGGATTTAGGGTTCTACCTGTCCATGTCCGGCATTGCCGCTTTTCCCAAAAGTCAGGAGGTTCGCGATATTTTTGCTTCGGCGCCTCTGGATCGAATTTTGGTCGAAACAGACAGCCCATATCTCGCACCTCCGCCACACCGGGGCAAACGGAATGAACCTGCCTATAGTGCTTTGACCGCCAAGGTTGGTGCCGATGTTTTTGGTCTCGAATACGCAGATTTCGCGGCACAGACTCAGGCGAACTTTGACCGTCTGTTCTGGAAAGCAGCGACAACAGGTCAGGACAGTGGGCAATGATGCAGCTGCGCATCACCGTATTGGGCTGTGGCTCATCCGGCGGAGTGCCACGCTTAGGGGGACATTGGGGGGCTTGTGATCCGGATAATCCTAAAAACCGTCGCAGTCGCTGTGCATTGCTTGTCGAACGTGTCGGCCCCAAAGGCACGACGACCGTCTTAATCGACACAGGGCCAGATATGCGTCAGCAGCTCTTGGCGGCCAATGTCGGGCGGTTGGACGGGGTGGTGTATACCCATTCCCATGCGGATCATATCCATGGCATCGACGACCTGCGCATGATCGTGTTCAACATGAAAGAACGCGTACAAGTTTATGCCGATACCCCGACACAGCATGATCTGCTATCGCGCTTTGCTTATGCCTTTACCCAACCCGAAGGATCAAGCTATCCGCCAATTCTGGATCTGAACAAAATCGACGGAGCCTTTACAGTCGACGGCCCCGGTGGCGAAATCCCCTTTCAGCCGTTTTTGGTGAACCACGGCAGCATCGACGCCTTAGGCTTTAGAATGGGCGATATTGCCTATCTGCCAGACGTCTCTGAAATCCCAGATCAGGCCCTCCCATATCTTGAAGGATTAGATTGCTGGATTTTAGACGCATTACGCCATGCGCCGCATCCAACCCATTTCAATCTAGAACAGGCCCTGACGTGGATCGAACGCATGGCGCCTAAGCGCGCGGTTTTGACCAACATGCATATCGATCTCGATTATGACGCACTTGATGCTCAAACCTCAGATCATATTACCCCGGCCTATGACGGAATGGTTTTTACAACTCCGCCTAGATAGTCGTTTAAACCCAAAGGACGTCATAGATGTTTTTCACCCTGCTCAACGTCGTCCTTCCAGTTTTTATCGTCGTTGGGTTGGGGTACGTTCTAACCTATCGTAAAATCCTGAGCGCGCCACAAATTGACGGTTTAATGCAATTCGCCCAAGGCGTGGCTATTCCGATTTTACTGTTTCGCGCCATGGCGTCCTTTGATTTGAACGCCGGTTTCGAAGCCTCGCTGATTATCACCTATTACACCAGCGCCTCTATAGGGTTTCTTGCAGGTGCCCTTGGGGCCCGTATCTTCTTTAAACGTCCATGGGAAGATTGCGTCGTCATTGGATTTTGCTGCCTGTTTGCCAATACGCTGCTTCTGGGTGTTTCGATCACCGAACGCGCCTTTGGGCCCGATAGCTTAACCGGAAATTACGCAATTTTAGCAGTGCATTCGCCATTTTGTTATGGCGTTGGTATCACTGCTATGGAGGTCTTGCGCAATCGCGATAAAGGTGGCTTGCGAATTGCCACTGCCGTGTTCAAGGCGATGTTCAAGAATATGCTGATCCTAGCGATCTTATGCGGTTTCCTCTTCAATTTCAGCGGACTTGTAATGCCAAGCGCAATTGATGACGCGCTGGCCATGGTTGCACGCTCTGGCTTGCCCTTGGCCTTATTTGCCCTAGGCGGCGTCATGGTCCGTTATCGTCCCGAAGGCGATCTGCGTACCATCGCCATGGTTTGTGCTATTGTTTTGGTCTTACAACCTGCCATCGTCTGGATACTGGGAACCCAATTAAATGTTCCACATGATTTATTCCGTTCCGCCCTCGTTACGGCTGCAATGGCACCTGGAGTAAACTGTTACGTTTTTGCCAATATGTACGGGCGTGCCAAACGTGTTGCCGCTTCATCTGTTCTGCTTGCCACAGCATTAAGCGTCGTAACAATTCTTGGATGGCTATCGTTGCTTCATTAGCCCGTTCATCCTTTGAAACCTCAGGCTATCTCGCAGACGATACACATTGCTCGCGCAGAGTTTTACGAACCTGTTCTTTTGTAATAGGTTTTGGTAGGAAAGCATTCATCCCTGCGTTCAGGCACTTTTCTTGATCATTGTGAAACGCATTCGCCGTAAGTGCCACGATAATTGGCTGCTTACCTTCGCCCAGACGAATTTCACGGGTTGCGGTCAAACCATCCATCTCCGGCATCGACATATCCATAAAAATAACATCGTATGAGTTTTGCGCGCATTTTTGTACAGCCACCAACCCATTTTCAGCTTCATCGATATCTGCAACAATATCTTCGATATATTTGCGAACCACAAAACGGTTTGTCTTATTATCGTCTGCAATCAAAATACGGCATTCTTTAAATTCTGAAAGATCATACTGTTTTGCCACATTTTCTGGCAACGATATATTTTTTACAGGGGCCATAGGTAATACAACCATAAAAGTACTTCCCTGACCCAATTCAGAATTAAGCGAAATTTCCCCGCCCAGTAACTTAGTTAGATGTTGGGAAATAGTTAGCCCTAACCCTGTTCCACCAAACGCCCGTGTAATTGCGGTATCCGCTTGATTAAAACGGTTAAACACCTGGTCCATGTGTTCAGATGCAATGCCAATTCCCGTATCCTCAACTTCAAAGCTAATTTTTTGACGACCGTCGTCATCAAAGCCAAGATCCCCTACATTCAATGAAACATAACCACTGGACGTAAATTTAATCGCATTCCCAATCAAGTTCGTCAGGATTTGCCTCGTTTTCGCATCATCCGCATAAACGAACTTTGGCAAAGAGGGTGCCATGGTAAATTTAAACTCAATATCTTTCGTCTTCACATGATGCGTAAACATCTCAACAATCGAGGTAAGCCAAGGCGACAGTTCGAATTCTTTTTCGTCCGGTAATAATTTCCCCGTTTCCATACGCGACAGGTCCAGGATATCATTTATCAAACTCAACAATGCCCGTGATGATGTTTGAATCACATCGGCAAAATGGCGTTGTTCGCAATCAAGTTTCGTTTCAGTCAAAAGCTCAGACATTCCGATGATACCATTCATCGGTGTTCGGATCTCGTGGCTCATATTCGCTAGGAATTCGGACTTTGCACGATCCGCTTGTTCCGCCGTTTTCTTAGCTTGATCAAGCTCACGGGCACGGCGCTTTGCATCTGCCAAATCCCGAATGATGACAACGGTCAATTCAAGCTGGCCATCATCATTTACAACAGGAACAACGTCACAATCTGTCCATATCTCCCTCGCGTCCTGCGCATAAGAAAGCATCTCAGCATGAAATTGTTGTCCCTTCGCGACGCTTGCTCCAAATGCAGCTCCGACATCGGCAGACGTATGGGGACCGATCAAAAAATCACCAGGGGATCTAAGATATACATCGTCGCCAGTATATCCCAGAATACTGTTGAACGCATCATTCACCCAAATGATTTCCCCACCATCATTACATAACAAAATGGCATCCGTCGTATGACGCGCAACAACGGACAAACGCTGAAGTTCAATCTGGTTGAGCTGCAATTGCTGTTCACGTCGCTGCAATTCATAAATTGTTTCTTTTCGCAGCTGTGAAAGGCGTATAACCAAAAACACCGACACAATAATCATCAGCGCTGCGGCCATGATGATATATTCACGAATGCCATGCTGATGCTCTTCTGACCAACCTCCAATAGGACGTAAGGCGAGTTGCCAAGATCCGCCGGGAAATACCACATCCGTTATAACTGGATTGTCATCTAAAACTTCTGAACCACCGTGAAAAATAACATTTTCACCGGTGAGAGGATCGGCGGATACCAATGCGACTTCGACGGGTAAGCCAAAGTCCATAAACCCCACAGCGTTACAAAATGTTAGAACGTCAATGACCCCGGATAAGACACCCCAGAACTCTTGGCCATTTGACGTGTTTTTCTGCACCGGAATCCGCATCAAAAGCGCCGGCCCTAAACCGTCCAGATCCTCGGGCCCCGTTACCACCACATCGTTCTTATCCCGGACCGCAAACGCGCTAAGGCGCAACCTTAAGAATTCGGGAGCTGAAAAGTTCATTCCAATGACATGCTCGTTGCCTTCGTAAGGAGCGACCATTGATACCACCATATCAGGCGCAAAACCAATACGACGGATTTCAGGATGCGTATTTTCAACATCCCGTAACAGATAGGAAAAACTCTCTTGATCCCAATAGGTTCTGGACGACAGTGCAACACTGACACCCCTTAGGAATTGCGTATGCCCGTTCAAAAAACCTTCGATCCGCGATCGATAAAGGCTGGCATATTGCTCAATCGCGACACGTTCTTGTTCAATATGAAGTTTTTTGTCTAACTGGACCACAAAAATGGTCACAAAACTCATAGCTACAGCAGCTAATGCTGCCAGACCCGTAGCCCGCAGTGATCTATACTTTAGCCGACTAGTATTTAGAATATATTTCATAATCGCATCTTTGAACAAGGAGACGCGCATAGCTGCGACACAATAATCAGATTACGTTACGGCGAGCCCGTAAACAAACCACAAATACCACCCAGATATAAGTTTCAAATTATTCTTAAAACTCAGGTTTATTTTTATATTACCTTTCATACTTAAACATAAAAATAAATGCACCGAGGTCCCATTTTAAGGTCGCGTGATTTATAATAAAATACAACCACCGCGTCTGGAATTAAAAACGCGCAATATTCGCCGCAATCCGTTGCGCCTCGTCGTCAGATAGACGCGGTGGATGCCAATCACGTCCCGGTGCCGCATCCAACAGTTTACGAGTATAAGGATGCTTGGGTTTGGCAAAAACGTCTTCGGCCGTACCAAATTCAACCATCACACCCTTTTCCATCACAGTGATATAATCGGAAATCTGTGCGGCAACCCTAAGGTCATGGGTAATAAAAATGATGGCCATCTTATATTGGCGCTGCAAATCATTCATCAAACGCAAAACCTGTTTCTGAATCGACAGATCCAACGCCGAGACGCTTTCATCTGCGATCACAACGTCTGGGTTCATCGACAAAGCGCGTGCAATCCCGATACGTTGGCGTTGACCACCGGAAAAATTGCGCGGCGTACGGTCATAAGCCTCGGCTTTTAGCCCCACCAGTTCCAACAGCTCCATCGCTTGCACTTTGGCTTCTTTCGCACTGGTACCGCGCAAAATCGGGCCACGCGTAATGATCTCACCAACGGTTTGCGTGGGATTCAAAGACCCATAGGGATCTTGAAAAATCATTTGAATCTGACGTCGTGCCTCTTGCAAGGGGGCATTCTGTAACGCAAGGAAATCATGCCCGTTGATCATCACAGTCCCGCTGGTCGGTTCTGTCAATCGGATGAGCGTTTTGGCCAGCGTGGATTTACCCGACCCGCTTTCGCCAACCACGCCCAAGGTCTCTCCTCTGCGCAAAGCGAAATGTGCACCGTTAAGCGCGTGCACCTGCTTATTCCCACTGCTATAGGTTTTGTGCAACGCTTCAACCGCCACAATTGGCGTATCATCGCGTGCTGGCTCTGGCGTGCGGGTGGTCTCAAGCAACGGCATCGCATCGACCAAAAGCTTGGTATAGTCTTCCTTCGGAGACAATAGCACCTCTTCGGTTGTGCCCTCCTCGATCACCTTGCCCCAACACATCACCGCAACACGGTCCGCGATATCAGCCACCACGCCAAAATCATGCGTGATGAAAACCGTGGCATTGTTATAGACGTGTTTCAGATCATTGATCAGGCTTAGAATTTCAGCCTGTGTGGTCACATCCAATGCGGTCGTCGGCTCATCGGCAATCAAAACATCAGGTTTACACGCCAAAGCCATCGCGATGACCACCCGTTGGCACTGGCCGCCAGAAACCTGATGCGGATAGCTGTCATAAATCCGCTTTGGTGTTGGTAATTTCATTTGTTCCAGCAAGCCCAGCGCCTCTTGGTAGCGCTGTGCCTTACTGATCTCAGGGCGATGTAGCTTAAAAACCTCTTCGACTTGCTTACCAATTTTCATAGCCGGGTTCAGCGCCGCCATGGGTTCTTGATAAATCATAGAAATCCGCGCACCGCGCATTTCATTCAGCTCTTTCGCGCTAAAGCCAAGAACGTCCTGCCCATCAAACAAAACTTCTCCGCGTTCGATTGTCAGCCGTGGGGATACATCGTTCATAATCGCACTGGTCATCACAGATTTCCCGGACCCGCTCTCCCCGACAATGCAAGTGATCTCGCCCCGTTTTAACGTCAGAGACACATCCTCGACCGCATATTTACGGTCGCCACCCTTTGGCAGCGCAATCGATAAGTTACGGATTTCGAGAATTGTCTCATGATCAGTTTTTTTCTGCGATGACATAACAGTTCCTATACAGGTCATATTTTTCGCTGTGGTAGGACAGCTGGCTATCTAACGCAGCCAAGCATGTATTTGCGCGGGGTCTCAAGGCTTTTATGCACAGTCACCACTTAATTCGGCGATCTTCGCTGTTTCCGAAATTAAAACGATCCTCAAGAAACCCCGCAATTATCTCACCCCTGCCCCGTTCTTGCCCGAATTCCCTAGCAAAACTGTAATCGAACGTCGAAACGAGGGAATGCGGATGGATCGACTAACCGAAATGGAAGCCTTTGCCAGCGTCGTAGACCAAGGCGGGTTTACGGATGCGGCCAAAAAGATGGGGATTTCAAAATCTGCTGTCTCCAAACATATATCCAGCCTCGAGGCGCGATTGGGTGCACGCCTTTTAAATCGCACCACACGACGGGTCTCTCCGACTGAAATCGGTTTGGCCTATTACGACCGCGCACGCCGGGTGCTCAATGATGCTGGTGAAGCAGACGCGCTCGTGACCTCCATGCAGGCCGCCCCCTCAGGCTTGTTGCGGATATCGGTTGCGACGGATTTTGGCGTGAACCACCTGTCACCGGTTCTTTCTGAATTTCTACAAGATTTTCCCGATATCAAGGTCAATATGGTTTTGAACAACCGCTTTGTCGAACTGCTTTCTGAGGGTTTCGACATGGCTATCCGCGTAGGTGAACTCGAGGATAGCTCTTTACGGGCGCGCAAACTGTGTGACACCAAAAAACGGATGATTGCCGCTCCTGGTTACTTAGAGAAATACGGTCATCCCGTGCGAATTGACGATCTGAACGATCATAAATTGCTCCATTATTCAAACCAATCCAGCGGAAATGTCTGGAAACTCACTGCACCATCTGGAGAGAAACGTCAGGTGCGTTCTGCAGGGTGGTTGTCAGTGAACGATGGGCAATCTCTACTCAATGCGGCTGTATCTGGCCTTGGTATCGCATATTTGCCCAGCTATCTCTACGCAGATGCCATGTCCAAAGGGCTTGTGACAGATGTCATGCCCTCTCTGCCCTCAGAGACACAGGGGATCTATGCAGTATATCCCCCCGGCCGCTTTACCCAACCCAAAGTGCGCGCTTTCATCGATTTTCTCGTCCATGCCTTTGCAGACAAAGGGGTCGATGCGTGGTAACCCCCCTTTGGTTCTGGCCACGCAATTAACGCCTAATCAACACAACTTCGACCCGCCGATTGGCCTCTTGACCTGCAGGGGTGTCATTGGGGTGACGCGGTGCCATAAAACCCGCCCCCGCAATCTGAATACGGCTGTTTGGAATATCATGAACGGTTGTTATATAGTCGCGCACATCTTCGGCACGGCGCTGAGACAAATCGATGTTTTGCGCCAACGCGCCCCTGTTGTCGGTATGTCCCACCAATAAAACCTCCATCTGGGGATCATGGTGTAACATCTCGGCCAACGCGTCGAGCCCCGCAACCGACGCCTGCACAATATCTGCGGCCCCTGATGCAAATTCGATCCCCGACAAAACAGCTGTCCCCGCCTGCAACAACTGTTCTCGTAAGCTGGCAGAGGCAGGCGCTTGCGCGACGTCCAATGTTTCTTCTGCATGAGGCAGTGTTTCAGGCACATCTGCTGCCACAGGCGTGCTGTAGACCTCGAACAATTGTACATACGTCGCGTCGCCACTACGTGACACCAAAAGCGTCGCCGCCGCCTCGTCCTGTGCGCGAGACGCAGATAGAAAATCAAAATCCGACAGGTTTACAATCATATCAGGGATCGCGAGGGTTTCGATTCCATAGCGAAATTCAAACCCACCACAACGATCTGTCTCGCAGGTAAACTCAGCCTCAAAACCCGCATCCTGCAGCACCTTGCGCACCATCGCAAAGACTTCTCGACTGGCAAGAGGCGCATCCAGTCGCCAACTGCGTCGCGCCACTTGCCCCTCGACCCAGCGTGAGGGGACGTTGTCAGCAACGGCTGCCGCGGTCGGGATCTGCAAACTGTCAAAAGATTGCACCTCGTGGCGCAGCACTTCACCTTGATGAACAAGAGGCAGAGCCACAATACCGCCCTGCGCAACACTTGCGCAAAATACCCAGCCTAAAACGCATATGATACGGATTTGCAGTGTCATCAGCACAACACCCCCTACAACGAATACACCACCCAACGGATTTTGGGTCTTTCAGTTGCAGACAGTTGTTATCATGCCAAACTTAATATCTGCTCAAGATTTAAGGCGATAATGGTATCCTGCAACACGCGTCATACCCAATCCCGCATAAAGCGCATTGGCAGCCGTGTTGTGTTGCGTACATAAAAGGCTAAGATGCGTGGCCCCTTGATCGCGTGCCCAAAGCGCAGCTTGCACCACCATCCATCGCGCCAGTCCCTGACGCCGCTGCTCCGGTGCAACTTCAAGCGCGTGCAGCATCGCGTCGTTATGAGACATCGCCATATAAGCGGCCCCCGCAGGCACATCCCCCAGACGCCCAAGGATGCTGGTTTTAGGGCCGCAGGCACGTTCCATAATCGCAATGCGCGCAGGTCCAATGTCAGCATCCCGCCAAACTCTGCGCTGGATCGCCAAACTTGGCCAGATGCAATAGGTGGTCAGTGACGGGATCTCCATATGCTGAAATACATCGACCGGACAGGACCAAATATGAACCGGGTCCTTCACCCTGTATCCGGCTTGGGCTAATTGCCGATCTAAAACCTCCTGCCCCTCGCGGACCATAAACAAAAGGCGCTGCCCTAGGCCGACCATCGTGTGTTCCGCCTGCGCCAATTGCGCGCAGCTCAGATCGCCCTCAACGGTTGCAGCGTTCACACGGCTGCCGCCCTCCTGAGCGACCCGAAAAGTCACAGGCCCCTCGCACCACTGTCGTGCAGCGGGCCATGTCTGGTCTATCGCCTCATATAGATCAGCAAGACATGGCATCTCTAGGCCGGGAATATCTGTTTAAGTGCACCCATCGCCGCATCCACACGCGCAGCGTCGCTGCCACGTACAACGACATTGGCACCATGGATACCGTTGTCCTGAAACGGATAACACCCAACGGACAGATCGCTGTAACGTTCGGCCAGATCCGCCAGAGGTGCGGCAATATCGCCTTCGCCTTTTTCGACGCGTAAGCTGCACGACACCAGCGGGGCGCCGCCGGTCATCTGTGGCAAAACACTGGCAACCATCGCCTGAAACACCGACGGCACCCCTGCCATCACATGGACATTCCCTAGGGTAAAACCGGGCGCCGAGGATACAGGGTTGTCAATCAACGCCGCCCCATCAGGGATACGCGCCATGCGCAGCCGCGCTTGGTTCAGCTCTTTGCCGCTGCGATCATAATGGGCCTGTAAAATCGCACGCGCATCCTCGCGCACGTCAATCGCCACCCCAAAGGCACGCGCGATGCAGTCAGCCGTGATATCATCATGGGTCGGTCCAATCCCACCCGAGGTAAAGACATGGTCGTATCCCTTAGACAGCGTCTGCACCGCCGCGATAATCGCGCCCTCGTCATCGCTGACCACCCGCACTTCCTTGAGGTCGATCCCACGTGCGGTCAGTTCATTCGCAAGGTGATACATATTCGCATCCCGCGTCCGTCCCGAAAGGATTTCATCCCCGATCACAAGCATGGCGGCGGTTGGGTTGGTCATTTTATTCTCCTGCGGCGGTCTTTGGGACCATTACCTATGCCAAAGTGCAAAAACTGCAAGGCCGCGGCGTCACAGCCTCTTTGATTTCACCGCGCAATTTGCCATGAACACCTCATGGATTTTGCAACACCTCTTATTCCCGCAACACTGATCAAACGGTATAAACGGTTTTTGGCCGACTGTCGCCTTGCCGATGGACGTGAATTGACCGCACATTGCGCCAACCCCGGCAGCATGATGGGGCTTGCTGAGCCCGGGACGAAAATTTGGCTGGAACCCAATGATGACCCTAAGAAAAAGCTAAAATACGGCTGGCGTCTGATCGAACATCAAGGTGGGCACTTTACGGGCGTGGATACGTCGGTCCCTAATCGTGCGCTCAAAGCTGCATTGATGGCGCGCTCCCTCCCCGAACTGGCCGCTTATGAAACCGTGCGTCCCGAAGTCAAATATGGCGAAAACAGTCGGATTGACTTTCTGTTGACCCAAGACGGCTTGCCCGATTGCTATGTCGAGGTCAAATCCGTCACCCTCTCACGTCAGGCAGGTCTGGCGGAATTTCCCGACAGCGTGACCGCACGCGGCACCAAACATCTGGGTGAATTGGCGGCAATGGCACGCGCAGGTCACCGCGCGGTGATGCTGTATCTTGTGCAACGCACCGATTGCAGCCGCTTTGCCCTCGCCGCTGATATTGACCCTGCCTATGCTGCGGCGTTTGAGACAGCACAAGCGCAGGGGGTTGAACGGTTGGTCTACGGCACTCATATTTCCCCTGAGAGCGTAAAAATTGCAGATGCCTTCGACATTTGACACCCAGCGGTTGCCCTCAACCTCTGGTTCTTTGGTGCATTTGATCATAAATAGACTGACATACACGACACACTGGAGCCGATTCAGATGAAATCCAAAGATGGCCGCACAACCAAGGACGGCATCCGTATTTATGAGCAAGCCGATTTTGCAGGCATGCACAAGGCCGGCGCCTTGGCTGCCCAGATTTTGGACGAGATCGCGCAACATGTCATTCCAGGTCAGACCACTGGCGAAATTGACCGTATTATTACCCAAATGGTGGATGACGCGGGCGCGAAATCTGCAACGATCGGCTATAAGGGCTACCAACACGCCAGCTGCATCTCTGTAAATCATGTTGTTTGCCACGGCATTCCCGGGCCAAAGACACTAAAAGAAGGCGATATTCTAAACATCGACGTCACTGTGATTGTTGATGGATGGTTTGGCGATACCAGCCGTATGTATGTTGCAGGCAAATTGTCGCGCAAATCCGAGCGTCTGATCCAGATCACCCATGACGCCCTGATGAAGGGCATCGAGGTCGTGAAACCCGGCAATACCTTTGGGGATATTGGTCATGCGATCCAATCCTATGCCGAAAGCCAGCGCCTCAGCGTTGTTCGCGATTTCTGTGGTCACGGTTTGGGCCAGGTGTTTCATGCACCACCAAACGTGCTACACTATGGTCGCCCCGGCACCGGTCCCATCCTCGAAGAGGGCATGTTCTTTACCATTGAACCCATGCTGAACCTAGGCCGTGCAGAAACCAAAGTTTTGGCAGATGAGTGGACCGCCGTCACGCGTGACAAATCCTTGTCGGCGCAGTTTGAACATTCAATCGGTGTGACAGCCGACGGCGCCGATATCTTTACCCTCTCGCCGCGCGATATGTTCCACCCGACCTACGGCTAGAACAACACGCTGCTCACACCACAGTCAGAGCCTTTCAACATCCCAAACAAAACCGGCCAGAGCATCAACTCTGGCCGGTTTTTTATTTCCAGATCTGTGAAGCCGATCTTAATCGCCGTCAGCAACCCCAGCTGCATTCAACCGGGCACGACGTGCGCGATAGCTCGGCAATGCCACCAACACCACTGCGATAATCAGCAGACCCAGTGTCATCGGACGTTCCCAAATAAACGCAACCCCGTCATACAACTGCATTGAGCGGGCAAAGTTGTCTTCCATCATCCCGCCAAGAATGAAGCCAATCAACAGCGGCGCAAGCGGGTAATCCGCAAACTTCAGCGCTGTCGCACAGACACCAAAGCCAACCAGCAACAACAGTTCTGTCGCGTTGTTCTGCCCGATATAGGCCCCCATCAGAGTAAAGAACAAAATGAATGGGATCAGGAAGTTGCGTGGAACCGAAAGAACCTTGGCGATATAAGGGATAAGTGGCAGGTTCAGGATCAACAGAACCAAATTGCCGATAAACATCGACATGATCACCGCCCAGAACACCTGTGGCTCGTCGATCATCAACCGTGGTCCCGGCGTCACGTTCAACGCAATCAAGGCCCCCAACAAGATCGCCGTGGTGCCGGACCCGGGGATCCCCAAGGTCAGCAGTGGCACAAAGGACCCCGTACAGGCCGCGTTGTTTGCGGTCTCTGGCGCGGCAAGACCCTTGATCGACCCTTTACCGAACTCATCCTGCTCTGCTTTGGTGGCGATATTGCGTTCAACCGCATAGCCCAAGAAGCTCGCAATTGTTGCACCAGCGCCAGGCAGAACCCCAATGAAGAAGCCCTGTAGCGACTGACGACCAATCACAGGCGCAATCGCACGTGCCTCGGCCCCTGAGATACGCAGATCGGAAATTTCACCGCCATCCGTAGCCGTTTCCTTTTTCTTGAGCACCAAAAACAAGGCTTCAGGCAAGGCAAACATCGCCATGGCAAGCGTGATAAACCCAAACCCAGACTGCAGATCCAAAATACCCATCGTAAAGCGCGGTAGGTTAAACAATGCGCCCTCACCAACGGTTGCCATGATCAGACCCAGCGTCGTCATCAACAACGCCTTAGCCACCTGCCCCGTGCCCGCAAAGGCTGCAATCGCGGACAGGCCCACGACCATAAGCGCGAAATACTCGGACGAGTGGAACAGCAGTGCAACAGATGACAAAGCAGGTGCAAAGATCATCAATAGGATCGCACCAATGGTGCCGCCTGCAAAGCTAGAGATCGCTGCGATTGTCAGCGCCTTACCGGCCTTGCCCTGTCGGGCCATAGGATAGCCGTCGAAACTACTGGCGACGGTACCCGCAACCCCCGGCGCATTCAGCAGGATAGACGAGGTCGAGCCGCCAAAAATCGCACCGTAATACACACCGGCCAGCAAAATCAGCGCTGCCGACGGGTCGCCCATGGAAATCGCCACAGGAATCATAATCGCGATAATCGACATCGGGCCAAGGCCCGGCAACATCCCGATGAATGTCCCGATCAGACATCCCGCAATCACCATCAACAGGTTTTGGATAGACAGGGCCGTTTGCAGGCCAATCAGAAGTCCTTCAAGCATATCAGCCTCCGATAAATCCAGGTAGGGGACGCAGATAGATGCCCAGCACCTCCTGCACGAGATACCACACGACAAAGGTCGCAATGGCGGCGACAATGACCATCAAGATCACTTTGCGTTCGCCCAAGACTGCCGATCCAAGGATCAAAAACGCCATGGTTGAAAACAAAAAGCCCAGCGGACGCAGACACAGCGCATAAGCCACCATCAGTACCAGTAGAAAAATAGCCTGACCCAAATGGTATTCATGCAAGCGGCGATAATCGATTTCACCGATCTTAAGATCAGATTTTTCGACGTTAAAAATGATGATAAAACAAGAAACTATCGCGATGATGGACAGTAATTTAGGGAATGTGCTGGGCCAAATTGGCGTGCGGCGCATAAAGGGTGCAAGCCCTGCATCCATCGTAAACCACGCGGCATAGCCATATGCGAGACAAATCCCGAGTATTATAAGTGCGATCCAACGATCAAGTGCCATCGTGGCCTCCCATAAGATGGAAAAAGGGCGGGAACTCTCTCCCGCCCACTTCGTACATTGACGGTGGAGTTTAGAGGAAGCCCAGCTTCTTCATCAGCTCACCCATTGTTTTTTCTTGGTCTTCCAAGAACGCTTTGAAGTCATCGCCAGAATTGTGGATGTTGACCCAACCGTTACGTGCACGCACTTCTTCCCATTCAGGGGTGTCGTACATTTTATCAATCGCCGCTTGGAACGCGACAACCTTTTCCTCGGCCAGACCTGGTGCGCCAAAGAACCCGCGCCAGTTCACAAATGTCGTGTCGATGCCTTGCTCGATCATGGTCTGTGCATCTGGCGCAGATGAAATGCGCTCAGGTGCGGTAACACCGATGATTTTAACCTCACCCGCATCTGCCAGATCGATTGCTTCGGAAAGCCCTGTCGACAGAGCAGCAATTTCGCCAGACAGCAGTGACGCCATGGCTTTACCACCAGCGTCATAAGGAATGTACTTCACGCCCAGTGCATCTTGGCCTGCCGCTTCCATAACCATGGCCGCAACAAGGTGATCCATACCACCAGGAACAGAGCCACCACCAATCGCTGTAGAGGACGGGTCGGCCTCATAAGCTGCAATCAGATCCTGCATCGAGCTAATCGCGCTGTCTTTGCTTACGACGATCGCCGCATAGTCACCGATGGTGCCAGACACGAGTGTCAGATCACGGAAGCTATGTGGGAAAACACCTGTCAGCGAACGGATCACGATAGGGGTTGAGTTTACCATCAGCGTGTCTTCGCTGCTGTCAGCGTTTTCGATCAAGAAACCGATCGCTTTACCGCCGCCACCACCGGACATGTTTTCATAAGACGCAGTACCAACAAGACCAGATTTTGTCAGCGCTTCGCCTGTGCCGCGGGCTGTACCATCCCAGCCACCACCAGCACCGCCAGGGATCAAAAAGTGAATCTTGTCGAGAACTTTTTCTTCCGCAACAGCCGGCAGTGCAAAACTCAGTGCAGCAACAGCAGTAGCCATCAGGGCGCGGCGGCCCATTTTGAATGTTGTCATGATATCCTCCCAAATTGACAACTGGTCGCTAGGCGACATAGTCAGAGGTGCAACATCCACACGAACCTGACACAAACCTGACGCGTCCTTTAAAAAGTCGAAAATATTAATGAAATTTTTGTTAGTCGAAGACAATCGAGAATTGGCAAATGCAGTCGCTTCACGCCTGCAAATAGACGGTCATGTCGTTGATATTGCAGAATTAATAGAGGATGCAATCGTCTATGCTGACACATCAGAATATGATCTGATCCTGCTTGATATAATGCTACCAGATGGCGACGGGCGCAGCTTTCTGGAACACCACCGCACGCATAAACGCAACACACCTGTCATCGTTTTGACAGCTAGGTCACAGGTTTCTGACAGAATCAGCCTGCTGGATCTGGGCGCTGACGACTATGTAACCAAACCTTTTGACCACGCCGAGTTAGAAGCGCGCTGCCGGGCGGTGTTACGACGCAACACAGGATCCTCGCAACCAATGGTCACCTTTGGCGACGTGCGCTATGATCCAGTGGCCGGGCAAATGTACGTCAGCAACACCCCCGTCAAACTGCGCAATCGCGAATTGCGTCTGTTCGAACTGTTAATCAACGCGCCCAATCAGATCTTTTCCAAACAAAAGCTCTGTGATCGCCTGTTTTCCTATGACGAGGACGCATCAGAAAATGCAATCGAGGTCTATGTAGGGCGTATTCGCAAACACCTTGAAGGGGCAAATGTGACGATCTCAACCCATCGCGGGCTTGGCTATAGGCTTGATTTAAAATGAGCGATTTTGGCGTGCGTGACGGATCACAAGACACCCAAAACGAAAACGTCGCAGTTGCCGGCTCTCTGCGCAGAACATTGATGATTTCGCTTGTAGGGGCTGCGTTGATTTTGGCGGCAATCCTGTACATCGTGGTGCGCAGCTATGCCGCGCAGATTGCGCAGACAACACAAGATCGCATCCTCAGCGCCTCTGTCACCAGCATTCTCGACGCTGCCACCATTCGAAATGGCGCGTTAGATGTAGAGCTGCCCTATGCGGCGTTCTCTATTCTATCAACACCCGCCGATGACCGGTTTTTCTATGCGATATACCAAGATGGCAACTTCCTGTCAGGGTACTCCGACCTCGACTACCTACCTCTGCCAGACGGGCAAATGCATTTTGAAAGCATTGAATTCGCAGACGCCCCAGTGCGCATAGCGGTTGGAGCCCGCCGCTTGATCGGGGCAAGCGGCCCCGTCACCCTCAATGTGGTTGTCGGCCAAACCAAAGAGAGCCTCGCCGGGGTGCTTAACCGTATTGCAGGTCACGCAGCGCTCTTGGGCGGCGGATTTTTCGTGGTGATGACGTTATTCTCTATCTGGCTGACCGCAGTGTCAATCTTGCCGCTCACCCGCCTTGCAGCGTCGGTCCATCGACGCGGTCCCGAAGACCTGCGCCCCGTTGTGTCACCCGTTCCCGGCGAAATGGCCCCATTGGTCGGTTCGCTCAATAATCTGATGCGGCGTCTGGATCATTCGCTCAACCAGTCCGAAGAATTCATCGCCGAGGCGGCCCACCGCGTACGCACCCCTCTTGCGACGGTACGCACCTATGCAGAAACAACGCTGCAACGGGTGGATAAGCTGGAAAACCGCCAAGCCCTCAGATCTATGGTCCGCGCCATCGACGAAAGCTCGCGCGCGGCGGGGCAATTGCTGGATCACGCGATGATCACCTTTCGCGCGGATCACCTGACAAAGACGCATCTGAACCTAAGCGATCTCGCCCGCGAATTGGTCCGCTCCATGGGCCCGATTGCCGAAATGAAAGATATCGAACTCACCCTCACCGCCCCGAAAGATGTGGCCGTCAACGGTGACGCAATTTTGCTGCAAAATGCATTGCGCAATATTTTGGATAATGCACTGAAATACTCGCCCCCTGAAAGCAGCATTACCGTCACGGTCACTGACAACCCCGCCACCTTTCGCGTCCAAGACCAGGGTCAGGGCTTTCCGACCGCAGAGATCAACACAGTCGCGACGCGGTTCACGCGCGGCTCGAATGTCGCCGGTGTCATTGGCTCGGGATTGGGGCTTACTATTGTCAAGGACGTCGCAACCGCGCATGACGGCACACTTACACTCAACAATCAGCCGGGAGGTGGCGCATGCGTAGAACTTTCCTTTTGATCCTGATGCTTGCGACGCTGCTGTCGCATGCAACAACCAGCACCGCGCAGCAGTGGGAAGATCACCAAACATTTGGCAATGACACAGCCCGCGTGACCCTGCGCATCCTATCCAGCACCGATGCGGCCTATCTCGCCCCTATCATCACCGATTTTGTGGCCCCCTATCCGGACATACAGGTTGAATATTTTGTCACGGGCACGGCAGAGATCTATGATCTGGTGCTCCAAGATCCTTCGGCCTTTGATCTGGTGATCTCAAGCGCGATGGATTTGCAAATCAAACTGGTAAATGACGGCTTTGCCTCACGTCTCGAGGACATCTCAGCCCCTGCTTGGACACAATGGCGCAGCAGCCTGTTTGGGTTCACCGCGGAACCGGCCGCGATTGTATTGAACAAAGCCGCTTTTGCAGGCAAATCAATTCCGCAGACACGACAGCAGCTTATCACGCGCCTGCGTGCAGACCCTGCGATGTTTCAAGATAAGATTGCCACCTATGACATCCGCCGATCTGGCCTTGGATACCTGTTTGCCGCACAGGATGCGCGCAGCTCTGAAACATATTGGCGTCTCACCGAGGTCATGGGCGCGCTTGGCACCAAGCTTTACTGCTGTTCTGCACAGATGATTGACGCCGTTGCAGATGGTCAAATCCTCGTCGCTTATAATGTGCTCGGCAGCTATGCGGCGGCACAATACGCCCATAACGACCAGATCGAAATCATCATCCCAGACGATTTTGCCACCACGATGATGCGCACGATTTTTGTATCAAACAAAGCAGACAACTCTGAATTTGCCAGCGCATTTGTGCGGTTTCTGCTCACCGCCTCAGCCCGAGCGCCTGCGCCTGATACATTGCGGTTGCCGCTGCTGACCGATCAAAATGGCGAAGACGCGCGGCGTATGATCCCGCTTGAGCCCTCGATCATGATTTATCTCGACCGCCTGCAACGCCGCGCCTTTACCCAAGAATGGGAAAGCGCAATTGATCAATAAGACGAAACGCCCACACGGATATGTGGGCGTTTCTCATATGCTCAGACAGGTTTAATGAACGGGGGCTTCCACCTGTAAAACCCGCTGAGAGGCCGACACACGGTCGCCGATATGTAGTCCCGCATCTGACGCCGTGACCGTCACCGTGTCTCCATCGCTCACATCTCCGGACAGCAAGGCCTCAGCCAGCGGATTTTGCAACGCCCGTTGGATCACGCGTTTCAGCGGACGCGCACCAAATACGGGATCATAGCCCTCGTTGGCCAGCCAAACCTTGGCCTCTGTACTCAGATCTAGATCGATTTTACGCCCTGCCAGACGTTTCAGCAGGCGCGCCAGCTGAATATCAACGATCCCGCCCATGTCCTCACGTGCCAGGCGATCAAAAATCACGGTCTCGTCCAGACGGTTCAGGAATTCTGGGCGGAAATGTCCCCGCACAGCCTCCATCACCTGTGTACGTGCCTCTGTCGGGTCGGCCCCATCCGGTAACTGACTGAGCGCCTGTGCCCCAAGGTTCGACGTCAGGATGATCAGCGTCTGTTTAAAATCCACTGTACGCCCTTGCCCATCCGTCAGGACACCGTCGTCCAATACTTGCAACAGCACGTTGAACACATCTGGGTGTGCTTTTTCGACCTCGTCAAACAAAACCACCTGATAAGGCCTGCGCCGCACAGCTTCGGTTAACACGCCACCTTCGTCATACCCCACATACCCGGGAGGTGCGCCAATCAGGCGGGCAACCGCGTGTTTTTCCATGAACTCAGACATATCAACCCGCACCATGGCGCTGTCGTCATCGAACATAAATTCCGCCACAGCTTTCGTCAGTTCCGTCTTGCCGACGCCGGTTGGTCCGAGAAACAGGAAACTGCCCAGCGGACGGTTTTCGTCATTCAAACCAGCCCGCGCACGGCGGACCGCATTGGCCACAGCTGTCACTGCCGCCTGTTGACCAATGACCCGCCCGTGCAGATCGTCCTCCATCCGCAGCAGCTTTTCGCGCTCACCCTCGAGCATTTTGGCAACGGGAATACCTGTCCAACGCTCAACAACAGCGGCGATTTGTTCAGGGCGCACAGCCTCTTTCGGGGGTTGGCCTGCACCGCTTTCTTCGGCATCGGCCAATTGCTTTTCTAATCCCGGAATAACACCGTAAGACAGTTCACCCGCGCGACCCAAATTGCCCTCGCGCTTGGCGATTTCCAGATCTGCCCGTGCCTTGTCCAACTGTTCCTTAAGCACAGTCGCCGAGGCCATTTTGTCCCGTTCCGCCTGCCAATGCGCCGTCATCTGCGCCGATTGCTCCTGCAGATCGGCCAGTTCTTTTTGCAGCTGTTCCAACCGGTCGCTTGACGCCACATCATCTTCGCGCTTTAGCGCCTCTTCTTCGATCTGCATTTGCAGGATCTGACGGTCCAGCGCGTCCAGTTCTTCGGGTTTGCTGTCCACTTCCATCCGCAAGCGCGACGACGCCTCGTCCATCAGATCAATCGCTTTATCCGGCAAAAACCGGTCCGTGATATAACGATGCGACAGGGTTGCAGCTGCCACCAATGCAGCATCTGCAATGCGCACTCCGTGGTGTAATTCGTATTTTTCCTTGATACCACGCAGAATTGAAATCGTATCTTCGACCGTAGGTTCCTGCACCTGCACAGGCTGGAACCGCCGCGCCAAAGCCGCGTCTTTTTCGACGTATTTGCGGTACTCATCCAAGGTCGTCGCACCGATGCAATGCAGCTCACCACGGGCGAGCGCCGGTTTGATCAGATTGGCCGCATCCATTGCGCCATCTGATTTCCCCGCGCCGACCAACGTGTGCATCTCGTCGATGAACAAAACGATTTCGCCTGCAGCCTCTCCGACCTCAGTGAGAATAGATTTCAAACGTTCCTCAAACTCACCGCGATATTTCGCACCGGCAATCAGGGCCCCCATATCCAGCGACAACAGAGATTTATCGCGCAGCGATTCGGGCACATCGCCATTGATGATCCGCAGGGCTAAGCCTTCGGCGATGGCCGTCTTACCCACCCCCGGCTCCCCGATCAAAACAGGATTATTCTTGGTACGTCGCGACAAGACCTGCATGGAGCGGCGAATTTCCTCGTCGCGACCAATGATCGGGTCAATCTTACCCTCGCGCGCACGCGCAGTCAGGTCGATCGTGTATTTCTTAAGCGCCTCATAGGCATCTTCGGCACTGGCATTGTCGGCTTTGCGACCTTTACGAATATCATTGATCGCTTCGTTCAGCTTTTGCGCCGTCACGCCCGCGCCATCAAGCACCTCTTTGGCTTTCGACTTCACCAGGCACAGGGCCATCAACAGGCGCTCCACCGGCACAAAACTATCGCCAGCTTTTTCCGCGACCTTAGCGGCCTCGTCCAAGACCTTAACCGTTTGGTTATCCATATAGATCTGCGCTGCCGAACCGCTGACCTTTGGCTGTTTGGCCACAGCAGTATCAACCGCCATACGTACCTGTGTCACATCCCCACCCGAGGCCGTGATCAAATTGGCGCACATACCCTGATCATCATCCATCAACGCCTTGAGGATATGTTCTGGCACCAACCGTTGGTGTTCTTCGCGCAGGGCAATGGTTTGGGCCGCTTGCACAAACCCGCGCGCCCGCTCTGTGAACTTGTTCAAGTCCATGTCGTCTCTCCTTCTTAAGCGCCCAGTATAAAATGGCAGCGCCCGCCTTTGCGGCACGCCCCGTGCTGGGCCTCGCCTTCAGATTTGGGAACTCTCCCGCAATCTTCAAGAGCATTGTAACGCGACAATCTTGCCAAGGCATTGATCCCGATCAACCCTGCCCCCCTTTTCTGCACAGACACATAAGGGTAGGAAGCCATAAACGCGCCAAACCTGAACACACCGGAGACCACCCAATGACCAAAACCCCAGATGACCGCCTGATCCTTGCCATGGATGTGCCCAATGCCCTTGCCGGATTGAAACTGGCCGAAACACTGGGCGATGCGGTGTCGTTTTATAAAATTGGTCTTGGGATGCTCACTGGCGGCGGTCTGGCGCTGGCGAACGAATTAAAGGAAGAACACGGCAAAAAGATCTTCCTCGACATGAAACTGTTCGACATCGGCCAAACCGTGGAAAACGCCGTTCGGGGGCTGGCGCAGTTTGATCTGGACTTCCTCACTGTGCACGGTGATCCCTATGTGGTCAAAGCCGCCAAAGAGGGCGCATCAGGCAAAGATATGAAGATCCTTGCCGTAACGATCCTGACATCTCTGGATCGTGCGGATCTGGATGGCGCCTTGATCAAGCCCGGCGACATCACTGATCTGGTGCAAGAACGCGCCGGTCGCGCGCTTGAGGCCGGGGCAGACGGCGTGATTGCCAGCCCCCAAGAGGCCGCCCTGATCCGTGCCCTCCCCCAAGCCGAAGGCAAGTTGATCGTCACCCCGGGCGTGCGGACCGCCGGTGCCGCCCTTGGAGATCAAAAACGTGTCATGACCCCTGCCCAAGCCGTGGCAGCGGGTGTTGACCATATCGTTGTCGGTCGTCCGATCTGGCAGGCGGCGAACCCGCGTCAGGCTGCGCTGGATATTCTGGCCGAAATGTAGCCTATCAAACGCGCGGGCACACCAAATCCTGTGGCTGCGCGCCCTCACTACCCCAAAATCGCGTAATATGTAAGCACACAAACCGGCAACAAATCGCCGAAAAAACGTCTGCAAACCTGACCTTTCCATAGGGTCACGCTCGAACTTACCGATAGGCAAGTAGTTGTCTGCACAAGATAATTATAAGAATAAGCCCTAAATGAAGTGCGTTACTTAAGGTAAACTACCGCATAGGTAGAAAATTATCCTTTGCCAAAGCCGCCTTGATGACGCAGGCTGTAGATAACTGAACTCCCCAAGACGTACGCGGATCACTGCGCAATCTCAGTGGCGAACGTCACCTGCCCCCGCCTCAACATTTGGCGGGGGACTTTGTTTAGCCTCACTGCCAGGTTTAGCCACACTGCCAGTCACTATCTCTCAAGATACTCCCGCAACCGTACCTGAAAATTTCCGATCCCTTGGGGGTGCGCCAAATACTGCGCTGGTGACATCAATGTCCAGCATTGGCCTTCATCACCAAACACGATATCTCGCGCGACCTCAGCCGTCAGATGAGCCGCAAAAAACCATGATACACCATTGGGTTGGACATATCGCCTGCCATAGCTGACCTGCTCTTTTCGCAGAACCAATCCAACCTCTTCGCGGGTTTCCCGCAACGCGCATTCCAAGGGGCTTTCGCCCTCGTCTCGCCCACCACCCGGGAAATCCCAATGCGCAGGAAACGGGATATCTGGCTTGTCATCGCGCAATAACACCACTAAATCCGCGCCAACGAACAAAGCCAGCTTCACCCCCAAGCAGGGCGTCGTGGGGTCATCAAACCCCTGATCTTGAGAATCGCAGTTCACGGCTTGTTCCTGACCCTATCAAAGCAGTAGTATCGCAGATACGCTTATGCCACCGCATGACATCTCTGAAAATGATTCACCACGCCCCGCATGACATCTCTTGCTCAAACTCTGTGCCGCGACTGCCTAACCCTCTTTGAGACCGCACCGCCGACGCGCCGCTGTCCCCAATGTGGTCGCCCCCGCCTGATTTCGCACCCAGAGCTGTTCAACCTGTCGATTGCCCATATGGATTGTGACGCCTTTTACGCCAGCGTCGAAAAACGCGACAATCCAGATCTGGTGGACAAACCCTTGATCATCGGCGGTGAGACGCGCGGCGTGGTCTCAACCGCCTGCTATATCGCACGCATCCGGGGCGTCAAATCCGCCATGCCAATGTTTCAAGCGATGAAACTGTGCCCTGATGCCGTGGTTTTACCGCCACGCATGGACACCTATGCCGAGGTCTCGCGCAGCATTCGCGCGCTGATGCAAGACCTGACGCCCGATGTAGAACCCCTGTCACTCGACGAAGCATTCCTTGATCTATCTGGCACCGCCCGTCTGCATGGTGCCCCTCCGGCCTTACTGCTGGCACGGCTTGTCAAACAAATGAAGGACGATCTGGGCATCACCGGCTCCATCGGCCTCAGCCACAACAAATTCCTCGCCAAAGTGGCCTCTGATATGGACAAACCGCGGGGATTTTACGTGATCGGACAATCAGATACAGCCGCATTTCTACACGATCGCCCTGTGCGGCTGATCTGGGGCATCGGCCCCGCGGCACAAAACAACTTGGAAGCGGCAGGCATCCGGACCTTTGCGGATCTATTGCGCTGGGAGCGGGCCGACCTGAACGCACGGTTTGGCAGCACGGGCGATCGATTGTGGCATCTCGCACGTGGCCAGGATACCCGCAAAATCTCGGCCCACCGTCCGATCAAATCCATCTCAAATGAAACCACATTCAACACCGACACCATGACGGCAGATATCCTAGACGGGTATCTTTGGCATCTGGCAGTCAAAGTCTCTGACCGTGCCAAGGCGCGCAGCCTATCTGGCCGTGTTGTCACTTTAAAGCTCAAGAAATCCGATCACAAAAGCCTGACACGGCGTCTCACACTGCGCGAGCCGACGCAAATGGCAGATACCATATATCGCACCGCATCTGATCTGTTAGCAAACGCAATAGACCAAGGTCCGTTTCGCCTGTTGGGCTGTGGACTAAGCGATCTGCACCCGCAAAGCACTCACAACCAAAGCTCTGCAATCGCCGATCTGCTTGATCCCGGTGCTCAAAAACGGGCGGATGCCGAACGGGCCACCGATAAAATCCGCGAACGATTTGGCAAGGACGCTATCATCAAGGGCCGTGCCCTACGCAATCGCCCGATCAAATAAAACTATTCCGCGGCCAAACCTTTGGTCTGACGGCCAATATCCGCAATTTCAACCAAAGCCGCTGCAAACCGCGCCTGCACATCCGCAAATCCCGCATGCGGCACAATCGTTGCCTCATCCATGTAAAGGCTGCGGTCGATTTCAATCTGAATCGCATGTTGTTGACGTGCCGGACGTCCATAGGTTTGCGTGATATAGGCCCCCGCAAACGGCGAATTGCGCCCAACCACAAAGCCCTGCGCGACAAAAGACGCCTCGATTTGCTCTACTATGGCGTCATCCGCCGAAGCGCCAAATCGGTCGCCCAACACAATCTCGGGGCGATTCTTGCCCCTTTGCACCAAACCATCCAGTGCTTCGCGCGGCATAGAATGCACATCCACAAGTATAGCACACCCATGTCTGCGCTGCGCATGATCCAAAAGCGCCTGTAATTGCTGATGATACGGATGCCAGACCTGCGCCAAACGTCCCTGCGCCTGCGAGAGGCTGATTTTACCTGACTGAATGGCGCGTCCCTGCGCCACCACCCGTGGGATCACCCCTAATCCCGAAGCCACACGCGGGTTTAATCCCAGCCGTGGCACACCTTCGATTAAGGCTGGATCCAGCTCTTGGACCGATCTGTTCAAATCCACATAAGCGCGCGGAAATCGCGCTGCGAGCACTGGCATGCCCTGCAACGGACCAGATTGAATCAACTGATCGACAAACGCATCCTCGCTGCTGCGGATGGCATGCTGGTCGAGAATCGCTTGGGCCAAAAACGGCTCTGGATAGTAGGCACCGCTGTGAGGCGAAGATAAAACCACCGCAGACCGCTCATTTTGCGGTTGAGAAAGATAAAAACTGTCCGCTGCCATGACCCTGCCCTGCCTGTTCGCTTATAAAACACCATATAGTTTAAATTTCTTAGGTCAAAAGCTCTTGCGCCCTCTCACGACTCCTTTTATAGACCCCTTCACCAACATGAGACGTCGCACCGCAAGGAGCAGCTTATGCGTTTTGTTTATGGTATCATGGGCGGTTAGCTCAGCGGTAGAGCACTTCGTTGACATCGAAGGGGTCACAAGTTCGATCCTTGTACCGCCCACCATGATTTCATTGTCTTAAGGTTTCGACCTTAGGATGCCCGCAAACCCAGGCGCTGGTTCGCGCCGCAGTAAAAAGGAGATTGTCCATGAAGGTCAAGAACTCACTCCGCTCGCTGAAGAACCGGCACCGTGATTGCCGGATCGTACGTCGTAAAGGTCGCGTTTACGTGATCAACAAGACACAGCCGCGCTTCAAAGCACGCCAAGGTTAATCCCTTGCTATAAGCTTCGAGGTCGCAGTGGACCTCCAGAAAGCCACATCTTCGGATGTGGTTTTTTGTTTTGATGCTCCTCTTTACAATTCGCCGTGATTTCCCCCTGTAAAACTCCGTCGAAGCGGCAGACATGGCGTGTCAAAATCACAGATATAAGAAACAGACGTAAAAGCGGCACAGCCGATGGCTGCGCCGCTTTTTAAATTTCAAACATAAGATTTAGGTTTAATAGCTGTAGTCAGCGTAGATCCGCGTCAGATCTCCGTTCCAATCACCGTGATAGCGTTCTAACAGCTCATCCGCGGGAACTTTTCCACTCTCGACGCTTTCTTGCAGCGCATTCAAGAAATGGGTCTCATCCGGCACCAGACCACCCGCGCCTGCACGCATCCGTCTTGCGAGACCTTGCTGAGAAATCTCAAGAACCTCCCGCGCCAGACCATGCATATCAATGCCATTCACCTGCGCCTGAAGCCCCGCAACCGAAGCCTCCACCCGCAAGGCTTCGCGTGTTTCCGCATCCCAGCCCTTGACCAAATCCCAAGCGGCGTCTAGCGCGCTTTGGTCATACATCAAGCCAACCCAGAACGCCGGCAAGGCACACAATCGCCGCCAAGGGCCACCGTCCGCGCCACGCATTTCCATGTATTTCTTGATCCGCGCCTCGGGAAAGGCCGTGGTCAGATGGTCAGCCCAATCCGACAGGGTCGGCATCTCGCCGGGCATCGCAGGCAATTCGCCTTTCAAGAAATCACGGAACGACTGCCCCAAGGCGTTGATATATTTGCCATCGCGATAGACAAAATACATCGGCACATCCAAGGCATAGTCCACATAGGCCTCAAACCCCATGCCGTCCTCGAATACAAACGGCAGCATGCCGGTGCGCGCACTGTCCATGTGGCGCCAGATATAGCCGCGCCAGGACTTGTGTTTGTTTGGTTTGCCTTCCCAGAACGGTGAATTGGCAAACAGGGCCGTTGCCAGCGGTTGCAGCGCCAGGGCCACGCGCAGCTTTTGCACCATATCCGCCTCGGAGCCGAAATCGAGGTTCACCTGCACCGTACAGGTACGCCGCATCATCCAACGCCCTGTGGTGCCGACACGATCCATATAGTCGTTCATCAGCTGATACCGCCCTTTGGGCATCAGCGGCATCTCATCATGGTTCCACAGTGGCGCGGCACCCAGACCAATAAAACCTACACCGATCTCGTCAGCGATGTCTTTGACTTCACGCAGGTGTACGTTGACCTCATCACAGGTCTCATGGATCGTCTCAAGCGGAGCGCCGGACAGTTCCAAGGCGCCACCGGGCTCGAGGCTGACATTGGCCAGACCCTTGGTCAACCCGATCAGCTTGCCCCCTTCTTCGACAGGGGCCCAATTGTGGCGATCACGCAGACCTTCCAACACGGCCAGAATAGACCGCGTGCCTTCATAAGGTAGCGGCTTCAGTGTGTCTTTACAATAGCCGAATTTCTCGTGCTCGGTGCCAATGCGCCAGTCCGCACGTGGCTTGCAGCCCGAAGCCAAATATTCCGCCAATTGTTCGTGACGTTCGATCGGCCCACCGCCGGATTGAGGAATAGACATCTGTGTCTCCCGCTATGTCTGAGGCTGTGCCCTAGGGACCAAATATAGACTGACTTTGTATTTACAAGCCAAGTACCTACCGATGCTCTCAAAAAAGTTCCCTGTCAATGTGGTCGCGATATGTTCTCATACGGATATTAATGCAAACGCACTTGCGCAGGCTCTGCACCCGCACGTTGCCAGATCACAACCTGGTGAGGCCCGCTGCGGTGTAATTCGCTTAACATCCGCTCGGTCTTTAGGCCCGGCAAAGCCGCAAAGACATCGAATAAATCTTCGGCCCCGCGTGCGGTGACTGGGATGGCCAAAATTCCGCGATCTGGCTGCTCCAGCAACCAATGGGCGGGTTTTGCCGTGTGATCCAATCGCACCCGCTCCAGCTCAGATACGGCGATGGCCCCACCGGTCAATGGGCCGAAATAACTGATCTGCCCTTCTAGAACCTGCACAATTCCCGGCCCCTGCCCCCGTGCGCGAAACCGCATTCGCTGCGTTCCAACAACGCCCATGACAATGGCTAAGGCAATCAGCGCCCAACCGGTGGCCATCACCAGCCCGACACCGGTCACGGCCCAGCGCAATCCGATGCAAACCAGCAAAACTGCTGCGATCACCTCGCGCCAACGCCACAATTGCGCTTGGACTTCTGGACGGATAAAACTCATGCCACTTTTACCTCTCCACCATATACAACATCTGCACAGCGCCGCGCATATTGACCTCTCGTGAAAGGCGCTCTCTGACGCGGCGCTTGCGTCCTTGCCACACACGCGGACATCACCAATCTCCGAGCACCGTTTGCCACAGAGTCAATGCCGCAACCGCCGCCGTATCCGCCCGCAGGATACGCGGGCCAAGGCTGACCACATGCGCCTGCTCCATTGCGTGTAATCGCTTACGTTCTGCATCAGAAAACCCGCCTTCTGGACCGATTACAATCGCCCATGGCCCGCCTTTGTGCACATCCGCTGCCAATTCCAGCGCATTGCCCACTTCGGCCTCATCACAAAACATCACCTGTCGCTCTTGCGGCCAATAGTCCAGCAGCGCGCGTAGCTTTTGCAGCTCGGCCACTTCCGGCACATAAGTCCCCCCGCATTGCTCGGCTGCCTCAACCGCATGGGCCTGCAATCTGTCTTGGCGGATACGATCCGAATTGGTGAACTCTGTCGCCACTGGCAAAATACGCGCAGCCCCCATTTCGGTGGCTTTTTCGACGATGAAATCCGTACGCGCCTTTTTGATCGGCGCAAAGACCAACCACAAATCAGGCGGCAGCTGTAACGGTTTCGACTGTGCAACACAGTGCAACACGCCACCGCGTTTTCCCGCTTCCACCACTTCGGCCTGCCATTCGCCGTCCCGTCCATTGAACAACGCCACATGCGCGCCCACGGCCTGACGCATTACCCCAAAAAGGTAATGTGCTTGGTCACGATCCAGCGGAAGAGATTGCCCTGCCCCCAGTGAGTGCTCTACATAGAGTCTGATTTTCGCATTTATCTTTGCTGTCATGAGGTCCTACATATGCAAGAGCCGTCGCCAACACCAGATGGACCCGTCGCAAACGACCATGTCGCAGACGCTGTTGCCAACAATTGGGTCGATACACACGCCCCTGCATGGACACGCCCCTATCTGCGCCTGTCACGCGCTGACCGTCCAATTGGCACATGGCTGCTGCTGATTCCCTGCTTCTGGTCCTTGGCGCTGGCCATGATCTCGGATCAAACCATTGCCCTCACAGATTTCTGGATCATGTTGGTTTGCGCCAAAGGCGCGTGGCTCATGCGTGGCGCGGGCTGTACATGGAATGATATCACCGACCGCAAGATCGACGCCCAGGTCGCACGCACCCGATCGCGGCCCATCTCCTCTGGACAGGTCAGCGTCAAAATGGCCGTGGTTTGGATGATCGTACAAATCGCCATTTCTGCCGTGCTGCTGTTGACCCTCAATCGTGCGGCCATTGCAATGGGGGTGCTCGCCTTGCTGCCCGTGGCGGTTTACCCCTATGCCAAACGCTTTACCTGGTGGCCACAGATGTTCTTGGGGCTGGCCTTTAACTGGGGCGCGCTTATGGGGTGGGTTGCCCATACTGGCAGCCTTGGGTGGCCCGCAATCATTTTATACACCGCAGGCATCGCCTGGACCCTGTTTTATGATACCATCTATGCCCACCAAGACGCCGAAGACGATGCGTTGATCGGGGTGAAATCCACCGCGCGCCTGTTTGGCACCAACACCCCTATCTGGCTGCGCCGCTTTATCATCGCCACTGTTGGCTTGATGGCTCTGGCCATCATCCTTGCCGTTCAAGACCACGTCAGCCCATTTATGCTGGTCCTTGCCCTCTTTGCCCCCTGGGGCATGGGTTGGCATATGACATGGCAGTTGCGGGGATTTGATGCAGACAAACCTGATCGCCTGCTACAGCTTTTCCGTCTCAATCGCGACACCGGCCTGATTCCGCTGATTTTCCTTGTTTTAGCCTTGATCGGCTCCGTATGGCTTGGCATGTGATTGATCACCTGCGCAGGCAACGCTATGACGAATGACAAGATCATTTATGGAAATCCCCCATGCGCCTGTCTTCACTTCTGATCCTCGCCACGACGTTTGCGATGGCAGCCAGTCTCAGCTTGGTGGCCGCAGGGTTTTCTGCCAACTGGCTTGAACAAAGCACCGAAATTGCTGTGCGCGACGCCTTGGATCAAAGCGATCATGATTGGGCCGAAGTCACCGCCAACGGGCTACAGGTCGAGCTGACGGGCACCGCCCCAGACGAAGCCAGCCGCTTCAGTGTGATTTCTCATATCGGCGGTGTGGTCGATGCTGCACGTGTCATCGACAAAATTCAGATCCTTCCTTCGCAAGGCATTGCCCCGCCCCAATTTTCTACAGAAATCCTGCGCAACGATACAGGGATCTCAATCATTGGGTTGATTCCCAGCAGCAGCGACCACGGCGCAGTTATGGCGCAGCTTGAAGACATCACAAACGTGTCCTCCGTCGCAGATTTTCTGGAAACCGCAACCTATACCCCGCCACGTCATTGGGATGCCGCCCTGTCCTTTGGGCTGGACGCCCTAGCCCTGCTGCCACGGTCCAAGATATCCGTCATGCCCGGTCAGGTGATCATCACCGCCATTGCCGACAGCCCAGCTGCCAAAGCCGACTATGAACGCAAACTGACACGCATGACGCCACGCAATGTGGTTGCAAAAATCGACATCGCGGCCCCTCGTCCAGTGATTTCGCCCTTTACCCTGCGCTATGTCCTGTCGGATCAGGGTGGAACCTTTGATGCGTGTTCTGTCGACTCGCAGCTCAATCAGGCTAAAATCCTCAAAGCAGCACAAGAGGCTGGCCTGAACTCAGAAGCCGATTGCACCATCGGCCTGGGTGTGCCGTCCAGCAATTGGACCCGCGCCGTGGTTGCAGGCATCGACGCCTTGTCAACATTGGGGCACGGCAGCCTGACCTTTTCGAACACCGACGTCACTCTTGTTGCCGCCGAAGGCACTGACCAAGCCCTGTTCGAACGCACCACCGGCGAATTGGACAGCATGCTGCCGCAAGCCTTTGCGCTCCATGCCGTGTTACCCAAACCCGAAACACAAGACAGCAAAACCATTCCCGAATTCACCGCCACCCTTAGCCCTGAAGGTCAAGTGCAACTGCGCGGCCGTCTTACGGATGACACGCTCAAGCAAGCCGTGGAAAGCTATGCAAAGGCGCGCTTTGGCAGTGACAAGATCTACCTCGCCACCCGCAATGTTGACGAGCTGCCAAACGACTGGCCTCTGCGCGTGCTTGCCGGTCTTGAGGCGCTGGCCCAACTAGAACGCGGCGTAGTCACCGTTTTGCCTGACCAGATTAGCCTGCGTGGGGTTAGTCATAACAAAGAGGCCACCGCCCACATCAGCCGGTTTTTGTCCGACAAACTAGGTCGCGCGAAAGACTACATGCTAGAGCTCACCTACGAAGAGCCCCCCCGCCCCGCCGATGAATTGATCTCTCCCGCGATTTGCGAACTTGAACTGGCCGGCATTCAACGCGACGAGAAAATCGCCTTTGAACCTGGCTCGGCCACCGTGGCTGAACACTCGGCACGGGTGCTGGATAAACTAAGCGAGACCCTCAAACACTGTGGCCCCGCCCCGCTTGAGGTCCAAGGTCACACCGACAGTCAAGGCCGCGAAAGCATGAACCAGAACCTCAGTCAGGCACGGGCCCAATCGGTTCTGAACGCCTTAACCGCGCGCCGAATTGACACCAGAACCTATGTTGCCAAAGGGTATGGCGAAAGCACACCCATCGCCGACAACGCAACCGAAGAGGGCCGCGAAGCCAACCGCCGCATCGAATTCCGCTTGATCGCCTCAAAGGACACACCACAGGGCGCACAAGACACCAACCAAGAAAGCACAGACCAATGAACAGAACCGAGTTCATCATCGTTACAGCCATCATCCTGTTCGTGGCTTTCTGCATGGGCTGGTTCGCCAATTGGCTGGTTCACCGCTTTACCCGCGTCCGCCAAAGCGACGTCGCGGATCTGGACCGGATGAGCCAGGAACTCCACGAAGCCGAAGAAACCCGCGATCAGGCCATCACCTATCTGCAACAGCGCGAAGCCGAGCTGACCAACCAGCTCACCCAAACCGAAGCGGAGCTGCGCGCGGCCATGGAAGGCCTGCGAGATGCCCGCCAAGAGGCCGAATTCTTGCGCAATCACATAGAACAGTAAACATACATCGGCCCAGACAGATATCAGATATTTAACGCGCCTGTTTCATTTGCATATCATAGACGATCGTCATCACCATGCGCAGCGGCAGCAATGGGGTAACCCATTTCAACAAGAATCGCATTTTACGATCGTTAATCACACGCAACTTCCCCTTTAGCATCGCATCATAGCCAAACGTAGCAACGCTTTCAGCACTCGCAGAGCCCTCTTGCATCAGGGCCAACTTATCCATCGCGGCCACTTGCGCAAACTCTGTTGCCACTGGACCGGGTTCCAACGCGGTGACCGTGACGCCATGGGGGCGCCATTCAAAATCAAGCGCCGCAGACAGGCTGCTCACAAATGCTTTTGAGGCAAAATACGTCGCCTGTAATGGGCCCGGCTGATAGGCACCAGTTGAGCTGACATTCAACACCCGCCCCTTGCCGCGCGCGATCATGTCTTTGCCGACCAAATGGCACAACTCAACCACAGCACGGATATTCAGATCAATCATCGCCATATCATCTTGGACCGCACGGGTTAAAAACGCCCCATGCCCGCCAAAGCCAGCGTTGTTGATCAAAATGTCAATCTGAACGTCCTTTATCGCAGCATACAAAGTCTGCGCTGCATTTGGTTGGGCGAGATCCAGCGCCACCACCGTGACTGAAATACCGTGCTGCGTCTCAAGCTCTTGTTTCAGCGCCTCAAGCGCCTCACTCCGCCGCGCAGTGATAACCAAATCCCCGCCTTTACTGGCATGAACCTGCGCCAAGGCACGTCCAATCCCCGACGATGCACCAGTAATAAGAGCCGTATTCGACATGAAAAACCTCATTTGTCAACAAGCGTTGACACTCAGGTAAGGGCGACACACCTGAAAGTCAACAGTTGTAGACTTTTATAACCTCTTTATATGCTTGTGGAATGGTTAAATCACAGATCACACGCCAAAAGCTATTGGATGCAGCAACGCAGGCCTTTTGGGATGCGGGGTATTCAAACACCTCTCTGCGCCAGATTGCACAGGCGGCAGAGGTCGACGTGGCACTGGTCTCGCGTTACTTTGGCAGCAAGCTTGGGCTGTTCACCGCAGCGCTTGAAGCAGGGTTTGCATGGCCCGAACTTCACGATCCAGACATCGACCCTGTGGCGGCGATCATTGCGAAATTTACCGACCCAGCCACTGAGGATCACAAATTCTCGACCACCCGTATGATCATCATAAATGCCAACGACCCCCAAGTCGGTGATCTGGTCCGCACCACCTTGCACAACGCCATTATCGCACCGCTGGAACGTCGTATGACCGGCCCGCATGCTGCCACGCGGCTGGCGCTGTTTTTCGCAGCCATCACCGGCGCCTCGATCGTGCGGCACTCTTTACAGCTGCCCGCCATGGTCGACACCCCAGTTGACACCTACAAAGCGCAGCTGAATTATCTGATAAAAACTGCGCTGGCCTACGGACAAGACGATACACCCACGTTCTAAACTTGTTTTTCCACGTCACACTGCTATCTTGCGTCAAAGCCTCTCTTAGGATCACATGACCATGGCGAAATGTCTTTTATTGACGGGCGCAAGCCGTGGCATTGGCCACGCAACCGTACGAAAATTCTCAGAAGAAGGCTGGCGTGTCATCACCTGCTCGCGCAATGCTTTTGACAAAAACTGCCCCTGGCCCGGTGGCGAAGAAAACCACATCCAGATTGATCTGTCAGACCCCGCAGACACCATCAACGCTGTCGAAATCATCCGTGATCGCTTGGATGGTCGCTTGGACGGGTTGGTCAACAACGCGGGGATCTCGCCCAAAGGAGCAGACGGTGCGCGTTTGAACGCAATCGACACCGATCTCATGGTCTGGGGCAGCGTATTTCACGTGAACTTCTTTGCCCCTATCGCCCTTGCGCGGGGCCTAAAGGACGAACTTGTTGCCGCCCAAGGGGCCGTGGTGAATGTGACATCCATTGCAGGCTCGCGGGTGCATCCCTTTGCCGGCGCGGCCTATGCAACCTCCAAAGCGGCCCTGACAGCATTGACCCGTGAAATGGCGCATGACTTCGGACCACTGGGCGTACGTGTCAATGCCATTGCCCCGGGCGAGATTGAAACCGCGATCCTGTCACCGGGTACGGATAAAATTGTCGAGCAACTGCCCCTGCGCCGCATTGGCCAAACCACCGAAGTCGCAGATGTCATCTATTTCCTATGCTCGCAGCAATCCAGCTATGTGAATGGGACAGAAATCGAAATCAACGGCGGCCAGCACGTCTAATCCTGCGACCAACGGTTCAATGCGTCTTCATCCGCATCCTTTGCGGCAACCCAAGACGTATTTCCGCTGGCCAGAATTTCTTTCTTCCAAAATGGTGCGCGGGATTTCAGGTAATCCATCAAAAACTCCGCCGCCTCAAAGGCCGCAACACGATGGCGGGCCGCGGTGGCAACCATCATAATTTGCGCGCCAATCTCCAATCGCCCATGACGGTGGATCACCAGCGCATCTGACAAATCCCATCGGGTCATCGCTTGGGTCGCGATCTCCTCAAGCGCTTTTTGTGTCATGCCGGGATAATGTTCGATCTCCATCGCCGCCAATCCGCCAGCATCTGCATCACGCACAACACCGGTAAAGGTCACAATCGCCCCTGCACCACCGGCCCCTTGGGAAAAACGATCTGCCTCTGCAGCAAAGTCAAATGCTTGTTCTTGAACAATAACCCGCATGGATTATCCCCCCGTCATAGGTGGGAAAAATGCCACTTCACGGACACCCTCTAGCGGTGCGTCAAATTCGGACAGCTCCTGATCCAAAGCCACCCGCAGCGCGCTGATGTCGGCAAAAGCCGCCTCATAACGTGGTTCACGGGCTTTCAGTTCAGTGACCAGATCCATCACGGTCACAGCTTGGGTCTCGACACGTTCTTTGGGCAGGCCAATGCGTTCGCGCACCCACGCGAAATAGACAATATCCATCAACTGCTCTCCTTCAGATAGGGCAAAGCTTTGCGCAGGTAATCCCCACCGGTGATCAACGTCAGCACGGCTGCAATCCACAACAACGCCAAGCCACCATAGCTGGCCCAAACCATGCCATCAAAATAAAACCGCACGCCGTTCACGTCTTCGACCTCGCCGCGCAGAATTTCGTCAATCAGTCCGGGGTCCATGCCAAATGCGTTCATTCCCAGATGGTGCTCGAAAATTCCGGCCAAAAACAACACCGAGATTGCCACCATCTGCGCGGTGGTTTTCCATTTGGCCAGTTTGGTCACCTTAAGCGTGCCTGCCGTGTCCCCCAGATATTCGCGCAAACCCGACACGAACACCTCGCGGAACAGGATTAACCCTGCCGGAAACACCAGCCATCCCGTCAACCCAGTCGCGGCAAAGCCCATCAGGACACAAATTGCAATCACCACCATCGCCTTGTCGGCAATCGGGTCCAGCATCGTACCAATCTTGGTCTGTTGTTTCCACTTGCGCGCAAGGTGGCCGTCAAACCAATCGGTAATACAAGCGCTGGCAAACAGCATCAGTGCCAACCAATCCGCAAAGGGGCGCGGCAGCACAATGAACACAAGCGCAAGGCCGGGGGCGGCCAACAAACGCAACAGCGTGAGGATATTAGGAAGGTTCCAAGTCATGTCCTTGTGTCTACTCTGTTGTGACTGGGGCGAAAAGGGTTAACCACCTTGGTACAGCTTTCGTCGTCACTTTTGTCAAAAGATCTTGCATGTCTGCACACAAGTATTATCTGAGTATTTAACTTGGGCATTACCCTGAGCAGGACTCTCCCACAGGGCGGCACTTCTAGCCCCTGAAACGTACGAGGACAGATGATGACACGCAGCACAGCTTTGGCCGGGCTTTTGGCCCTCAGCACCGCAACTTCGGCTTGGGCCGCAGGACAGGAGCTGAACATTTACTCCGCCCGCCACTATGACACCGATGAACAGCTTTACGCCGATTTCGAAGAGGCCACAGGCATCACGATCAACCGCATCGAAGGCAACGCCAACTCGCTGTTGACGCGGATGCAATCCGAAGGTGAGAACTCTCCTGCGGATGTATTGATCACTGTTGATACCTCTCGATTGACCCGCGCCAAAAAGGCCGGTGTGCTGCAATCCATCGACAGCGACATCCTCGAAGAGCGCATCCCCGCCAACCTGCAAGACGCCGACAACCAATGGTTTGGCTTCTCTGCCCGCTCGCGGATTATTTTCTACGACAAAACCGACAGCATCGACCTGCCAGAAACCTATATGGATCTCGCGGATCCGAAATACAAAGGTCTGGTCTGCATCCGGTCATCGAAAAACACGTATAACCAAACGCTTCTGGCATCGATTGTAACCCACCACGGCGAAGACGCCGCACGAGACTGGGCTGCAGGGATCGTGGACAACATGGCCCGAAAACCCAAAGGTGGCGACATCGACCAGCTGCGCGGTCTTGTGTCCGGTGAATGCGAACTCTCCGTCTCCAACACCTATTACTTTGCCCGCGCCATGCGTAAAAACGTCAAAGGTGTTTCTGAACACATCGACGATATCGGTTGGATTTTTCCGTCCCAAGAGACCACAGGCGCGCATATGAACCTGTCCGGCGCAGGCGTTGCCGCCCATGCGCCCAACAAAGAAAACGCAATCAAGTTCCTAGAATACCTCTCCAGCTCCTCTGCACAGGTATATTTCTCGCAGGGCAATGACGAATTCCCAACAGTCCCCGGTGTTCCACTGGCTGATACGGTTTCGACACTTGGATCCTTCAAGGCGGATGACGTGTTGCTGTCAGATGTGGCCGAAAATCTTCCCACCGCGCTGAAGATCTTTAACGAGGTCGGTTGGCAGTAAGCGCAACAACGGCAAAACGTAACAAACGCGCCCTCATTCATGGGCGCGTTTTTTGTACCCTGATTATTTACGCTTGCCGACCTGACGACAGATCAACAACACTGGCAACAATCCGACTGCCATTATCACCAACGATGGCACAGCAGCGCCCTCAAGACGTTCATCCGCCGCCAGCCGGTGCGCCTGCACCGCCAGCGTGTCAAAGTTGAACGGTCGCATAATCAACGTCGCAGGCAGCTCTTTCATCACATCGACAAAGACAATCAACAATCCCGTCAGCAAGCTGGGCGTCAGGATTGGCAAATGCACACGACGTAACAGACCTAACGGGCTTTGCCCCAAAGACCGCGCCGCCGCGTCGATATTGGCATGCACCGTGGATTGCCCGCCCTCGTATGCCCCCAGCGCCGCCGCCATAAACCGCACAACATAGGCCATCACCAACAGCCAGATCGATCCGGTAATCAACAGCCCCGTCCGAATGCCAAAGGTCTCGCGCATAAAGGCATCCAGCGCGTTATCAAATCCGGCAAACGGCACAATCAACCCAACGGCAATCACCCCACCGGGCACCGCATAGCCCAGCCGTGCGAAATATGTCGCCAAAACCGCAGATCGCCCCGGACGCAGACGTTGGTAAAATCCCAAACAGACTGCTGCCGTCAGCGTAATAACCGCCGCAAGGGATGCCAACGTCAGTGAATTGCGTAAAAACCCAATATAACGACGGCTGAGCAGGTTTTGTTCACTGTCCAAGCTCATCACTGACAAGGCCACCAACGGGATCACAAACCCAATCAACACCGGCACCGTACATAACCCAATCGCCGCGGCCGATTGCAGCCGATTAAGGCGCGTCGGTGGCATCGTCATTTGCTGTTTGCCCGCATGATGATACCGCGCACGTCCCCGGCTCATCCGCTCGCTCACCGCTAACATCAGGGCAAAGCCTAACAAACACAGCGCCAATTGCGCCGCGCCCGTGCGATCCCCCAGCGCAAACCAGCTGTCATAGATGCCGGTCGAAAACGTCAGCACGCCGAAATAAGACACCGTCCCATAATCCGCGATGGTCTCCATCACCGCCAATAACACGCCTGCCGCAATGGCAGGGCGCGCCATCGGCAGGCTCACCCGCCAAAAGGCCTGCAAACTGGTGTTCCCCAGCGCGCGCGCCGCCAGAAAAGCCGCACCGCTTTGTTGTAAAAACGCAGCCCGCGCCATCAGATACACATAGGGGTACAACACAAAGGCCAACATCATCGCAGCCCCCCCTAATGAGCGCACCTCGGGAAACCAGTAATCGCGTGGCCCCCAGCCCGTCACATTGCGCAGCGTGGTTTGCACGATACCGGGATGATCCAACAGGTAGGTATAAGCATAGGCCAAAACATAGGCCGGAAAGGCCAGCGGCAAAACCAAGAGCACTTCAAACACCCGCCGCCCGGTGAAGTCCGTCATCGTCACCAGCCACGCTGCGCCCACGCCAATCACAAAACTGCCCATGGCAACCAACACAACCAGATAGGCCGTCGCAAGCGTGTATTTGGCCAACACGGTTTGTGCCAAATGCGCCAATGTCTCGGTCCCGCCCGTCAGCGCCGCCAGCGCCACCGCAAGCATCGGCAACAAACAAGCCCCAGCTACGAGCCACCCCACCACTGCAAAACCACGTCCAGGCCGCCTAGCCCGCCCTGCGGGTGCCCCAATTCCTAACAATTGTAGTAATTTCGGGCGGCTCTGCCTTATTTCCGTCGAGGGCTGTACTTGCGTCATATTTTTCACTCAGATCGCTCAACCGCATGTTTCCAGTATTTTAGCGCAGTTTTCCAGCGCAAACACACCTGCTTTGGGTGATTAATCATTTGGTAACCTTCGCGCCGACTACCCGAAAATTGCCACATTTCGCCCCATTCCATTTGCGATTTTACTCCTGGGTATAAGGAGTGGGACTTATGACGGCGATTTTACGCAATCTCCGGCAGTTAGAAGCTGCGTTAAAACTTGGGGAAATTTCAAAAGAGGAATTTGATACAATTAAAGATCGCATGCTCGATTCAATCGAGGATGCAACAGAGGTCGAATACATCGACGATGCGCCAGAGCAAGACACAGCCGCGGCGCCGTCACAAAGCCAGCACCAAACGCGGTCAGAGACTGGATCTCAGACCAAGTCCGCTGCCGCATCACACACGCAATCGGAGACAGAACACAGTACACAGCAGGATACACAAGACAGCACGGCAAAAGCAGCCATAAAAACTGCCAAATCGCCAGCCCAAGACAAAGTCGACACAGGGCCTGTCATACATCCAAGCTTGCATGACAAATCAACTCAAGACCCGGTCATGTCACTGGGCAGTCTGTTCGGGTTGGTTCTATTAGGACTGGCAGCGGCATTGATCGCGACCCTTTTGTTAGGCAAAATTATTGGAGACATGATGATCGCAGCGACATTATCGCTAACGGTTTGCGCGGCCCTTTTAGTATCCTCATTTAAGCAAATGGAAGATAAGGACAATGCGCGTCCGTAAATGAACCCAAAATCACACTTGCACCATGTCTGCAGCCCCTTCCGGGGGCCGCTGGATTATGCGTGGTGCAAGACGTGAAATGAGTTGCAGCCCTGTGCCAGCTTGCCTAAACTGTACCTATGTCAAGCTGCCTGCTGTACCGTGCGTCTGCCCGCACAACGCCTCGTTTTTATCGTATCGAACTGGTGATGAACTTGTTCGATCAAGTCTCGTTGATGCGTGAATGGGGTGTGCCAGGCGGAAAAGGCCAAAGTAAAATCAATACCTTTGACAACCTGCGTGATGCATCGGTGGCCGCTGACCGCCATCGGAACAGACTGCTGAGACGCGGCTATGGGCGCAGCTGATACAGGCGCTTGTCATAGCACAATTCATCAACATAGCGCCCGACGCATACAGCCTCAGAGCAGCCTCAAGGCAAACTGGCAAAATTTTATTATTTTGTAATCAAAACCTGCTATCAGATTTATAAATAGTAAATTTGCGTCAAAGGTAACCTCACAATGTTAGTGAGTAAGTTTTCAGTTTATGATCACATACAGCATCCCGTTTTTGTCTTGGTTCAAAACCAAGATCACATTCCGATATTCACTTTTGTCAATAAATCGACCTTAGAATTCGCCAACTTACCCGAAACTGATTTCATTGGGAAAAGCTGCCGCGACGTCTATTCAAGTCCCTATGGCGATGTGGTTTATGCACACCATTGTTGTGCATTTGAAACTGGCGAAACGAACACCTACCGGATTTCTGTTCCGTCAAACAATTCACATATGTCGCAATTACAAACCACGCTGACACCTGTTCTGGACGAAAAAGGCATCGTGACACATGTGGTTGGCATGGCGATTGATGTCACTGACAACACCGCAGTCCAAAAGCTGCAGACACATGCGACAGCCTTGGGTCAAGACCTACAACACAGCCTGGTACCACAGGTCGAACTGAGCTCCGAAATCGAAGATTTCGTCAGCCTCGCGGCCCATGACCTGCGTACGCCAATATTGAATGTAGGTATGATCGCCAATCTGTTACGCGACGAGTTGACAGATTCCAGTGAAAGCAAACTGGAACTGGTGGACGCACTTGAAGACATCTCGACCCGCACCTTGAGCTTGATTTCAGACGTTCTAGCTCATGCCAGTGCAACATCAACACAAGCCGATGTTGTTCACTTTGAGTTCTCCGAAATGGTCAAAAGCATCGTCGCTATGCTCGATCCAATGAAACGCTGCGACTGTACGGCAACCGCCTGTCACATCACGGGCGACCGGGCGGCAACACAAATCATTTTGCGCAATTTGATAGACAACGCATTGAAACATGCCCTCGATAAACACAGCGATGACGCCTTGAAACTCACCATTACTGCGCAGCCCGACACCAAGCATGGCTTCTTTCGCATTAATGTCACAGACAATGGCCGCGGCATCTCTCCTGAGCGCATCAAATATCTGAACAGTGGTGAATTTAAATCCGACACGGGGTTTGGGATCGTTGGTGCGCGTCGCCTACTGCATGCACGTGGTGGCTGTATAACGGCTGCAAATGCCAAAGACAGCGGCGCTCTGATCTCTTTCTCTCTGCCCGGTACGTTCACAGCGGCCGATTAGCACAAACTATGTCTTGCGCGGCTCCTCCAGAGACACCATCTGCCCCACCGTATCCGAGGCGACCTCCTCAAAATCAAAATTATCCAACCGCAAGGCCCGCCGTCCTGCTTTGTCTGCACTGACTTTGATTTCGGAAATATCCTTGGCCGCTTGGCCAAAATGTCGATCCAGATTGCTGACGCGATCGCCCAGACGCTCGACATCTTTGTGCAGCAATCCCAATTCCTTACGGATCGCCCCCGCCTGTTCCCGCATCCGCGCATCTTTCAAAATAGCTCGCATCGTGTTCAATGTCGCCATGCAGGTTGTGGGCGACACGATCCAGACCTTAGCCGCAAAACCTTCGCGCACCACATCCGTGAAATTGGCATGCAGCTCTGCATAGACCGCCTCGGATGGCAGGAACATCAATGCGCCATCAGCGGTTTCGCCGTCCAGAATGTATTTTTCTGAAATGTCGCGAATATGCTTGCGCAATGACCCTTTCAACAAGCGCGTCGCCTGTGCCAGTTCCTCGGGGGTTTGGGCTGCACGCAGCGCCTCATAGGGCTCCAGGGGAAATTTACTATCAATCACAATCGGCCCCGGAGGGTTGGGCAAATGGATCAAACAATCCGCCCGCTTCCCGTTCGACAGCGTGTGTTGCAACGAATAACTGTCGCTCGGCAGCGCTTTGGATACGATGTCGTTTAACTGAATTTCACCAAAGGCTCCGCGCGTTTGTTTGTTTGATAAAATATCCTGTAACGACAACACGTCGCCGGACAATTTGGTAATATTGTCCTGCGCTTTGTCGATCACCGCAAGCCGCTCTTGTAACTGCGTCAACGAGGTGACTGTGCGTTTAGAGTTGCCGTGCAGGCTTTCGGTAAGGCGTTCCTGCATCTCGGCCAAAGCGCGCGCCTGCTTCATTGCGTTGTCACCCAGACGGTCATTCATCCGCTGTTGCACATCAGCAAAGCGCGTCTCCATTGCCGTCATCATCTGCAACTGTGCGTTGGCGTGACTATCAGACTGCGATTGCAAATTGCCACGCAGCGCGTCTTGGCCCGCCGCCAATTGCTGTGCCACCTGCCCCAAAGCCCCCATTTGCTGCGCCATAGGGTCCAGTGCCCGCGCCGTGCGCCCAGCGCTGCGCAACGCCAATAACAAGAGCAGCAGCACCAATATGACAACTGCGGCCCCAATCATAGCAAGCTGTTGGGGATTTTGAAGAATTGCGGCAATATCCACGTTTAGCTCCGTCCAAATAGCCGTTCGATATCGGCAAGTTTCAATTCCACATAGGTCGGGCGCCCATGGTTACATTGCCCGGAATGAGGCGTGGCCTCCATCTCGCGCAGCAATGCATTCATTTCTTCACCGCGCATCCGCCGCCCTGATCGGATCGATCCATGGCAGGCAACCCGCGACAAGATCGCCTCAAGTTTGGCCTGCAACAGCTGGCTGTCTCCTAGATCTGCCAGTTCATCAAGAATATCACGCAGCATCGCCTCGGCGTTGACCTCTCCCAATAAGGCCGGGGTTTCACGCACGGCCACGGCGCTGCCGCCAAACGGTTCGATCCCGAGACCAAACTGCGCCATCTGCGGGGCGTATTCCAAAAGGCGCGCACATTCCGCATCTGATAGCTCTACAATCTCAGGGATCAACAAAGCCTGCGCAGCAACGCCGTTTTGTGCCATCTGAGTTTTGAGCTTCTCATAGACCAGCCGCTCGTGCGCCGCGTGTTGATCCACAATCACCATACCATCCTCGGTTTGGGCAATAATATAGTTTTCATGCACCTGCCCACGCGCCGCACCAAGCGGTAGATGTTGCGGAGCTTCGACCCCCGTATTAGCCGCAGTATCAGTCCCAGTATCAGCGGCTGTATCAGCAACAGGGGCATCCACCGTCCGTCCACTGTACTGATGTTGGAATTCCGCAAACCCTGTCGCACGCGGCGCCTCAAAAGGCACCTCTTGCGGCTGATCTGGGGCCTGCGCCGCATAGGAGCTTTGGCGTGCGCCATAGCTGGGGCGATCCATTTGATAGACTCGGGGCTGCCCCGTCGCTGTGGGCTGTTCTGGCCGCATCGCCCCAAGTGTGGCATCCGCCACCGTGGATGACGCGCGGTGCCCTGCCTCGGCCAAGCCATGGCGCAGGGCCGACACGATCAACCCACGCGCCAGCCCAGGATCGCGAAACCGCACCTCGGATTTGGCCGGGTGTACATTCACATCAACCAGCGTTGGATCGCAGTCGATAAACAGCGCCGCTGCCGGATGGCGATCACGGCTGAGGAAATCCATATAGGCGGCCCGCAGCGCGCCCGTCAGCATTTTGTCTTTGACCGGTCGTGTGTTCACAAACAGGAATTGCGACACAGCTGCACCGCGCGAATAAGTCGGCAGCGCCGCGTATCCATAAAGCCGCAGATCTTCGCGCGTGGCATCAATCCGCAACGCGTTCTCTGCAAATTCGCGCCCAATCACCGCGGCCAGCCGGCCATGCAGCGCATCAAACAAATCCCCCGACATCGGATCCGCACGAAACAGCACGCGCCCATTTCCAGTATCCGACACATCACGCAGGGTAAAACCAATTGCCGGTTCTGCCATCGCCAGACGTTTCACTGTATCACTGATCGCTTGCGTCTCTGCCCGATCCGAGCGCATGAATTTTAGTCGCGCGGGTGTTGCGAAAAACAGATCGCGCAGTTCAACAATCGTACCTTGGTGCAGGGCGGCAGGTCGGATTGGCTCGGTCTGTCCGCCCGACACACGGATCATCGCAGCCTCTTGTCCTGCACCTGCCGCACGGCTGGTGATCGTGAGTCGCCCAACCGCGCCTAGACTGGGCAAAGCTTCGCCGCGAAACCCGAATGTATGGATATTCAGCAAATCTGATCCATCAATCTTGGACGTCGCATGGCGCGACAAGGCCAGCGGCAAATCGGCGCCACTCATCCCGCACCCATCGTCGGTCACGCGAATCAATGTCTTGCCACCATCCGTAATTTCAATCGAGATCCGCGTCGCACCAGCGTCAATCGCGTTTTCGACCAGCTCTTTGACAGCCGAGGCCGGGCGCTCCACCACCTCTCCTGCTGCAATACGATTGATGGCGCTGTCATCCAATTGACGGATCACAGGGCGTCGATCTGATGCAACATCTATGGTTTGGGGGGCATTCGGTTCCATAACGCTAGATCTAGCACGTATACCGACGATTCGACCACCAGCAATCAACCGCTATGCAACCATCAGCACCGCTTCGTTGCTATACATTCCCGGACCAGTACTCACATGGGTTACATTCGCAACCGGCCGATCAATCGCTGATATCGTAACAGCCCCGATGCGGTTCAACCAACGCAAGATACGCCTCGTTCCAAACGCGTGCTTCGACCAGCCAAGCACCCACAACACGGGGGAATAAAATTATACTGATTGCGAAATAGGAATTATTTTGTCCATATGGTCAAAAATATCCAGATACCCCCAGTTTAAAGACGGTTTTAAACAGTGCACCGCTTGCCAAATTGACCACAGCCATGCGATTTTGGCACAAATCGTTTAAGGATCCCCAATGGACAGCGACACCACACAGACAGCGCACCCACATAGCTTGCCCCGCAACCCCGGCATTGCGCTGGATCTGGACTGGGCACTTGGCATGCAGGCCAATACCTCTGCAATCGAACGCCGCTGCGCCAGCCTGCCCGGCCGTAGATCCGTTAAAAAAGACTATCAAGCCGCTTGGTTGCTTAAGGCGATCAGCCTCATTGACCTGACCACATTATCGGGTGACGACACCGAGGCCCGCGTGCGCCGCCTATGTGCGAAAGCCCGCCAACCCGTGCGTGCTGATTTGCTGGACAGACTGGGTCTGCCCGACCTGACCACTGGCGCGGTTTGTGTCTATCACGATATGATCCCTGCCGCGGTCAAGGCATTGCACGGCAGCAACATTCCCGTCGCGGCCGTTTCAACTGGTTTTCCCGCCGGCCTGTCTCCCCTTCACTTGCGGGTCGAGGAAATTTGCGAAAGCGTACGCGCCGGAGCTGCAGAAATCGATATCGTGATCTCGCGCCGTCTGGTGCTCGAGGGCAAATGGCAAGACCTATATGACGAAATGAAAGCCTTCCGCGAAGCCTGCGGCGACGCCCATGTCAAAGCAATCCTCGCCACAGGCGAGCTGGGTTCGCTGCGCAATGTGGCACGCACTTCGATGATTTGCATGATGGCTGGGGCGGATTTCATCAAAACGTCAACCGGCAAAGAAAGCGTCAATGCCACCCTGCCCGTAAGCCTTGTGATGATCCGCGCGATTCGTGACTACCATGCACGCACAGGGTTTTATGTCGGCTACAAACCTGCGGGTGGCATCTCCAAAGCCAAGGATGCGTTGGTGTACCTCAGCCTCATCAAAGAGGAGCTCGGTGACCGCTGGTTACACCCTGACCTCTTTCGTTTTGGCGCCTCCAGCCTGCTGGGCGACATCGAACGCCAGCTCGAACACCACCTGACCGGCGCCTATTCCGCAGGCCATCGACACGCGCTGGCCTGATCGCGGCCCAAAGGATCTAAAACAATGACAATAAAAGAGATTTTCGACACCATGGACTATGGCACCGCCCCTGAAAGCGCCGCAGATGCCCTTGCGTGGTTGGTTGACCAAGGCAGTCGGTTTGGCCATTTCATTGACGGTGTTTTCACCGCACCAGCTGACGGGTTCGACAGTAAAAACCCCGCCACCGGCGAGGTTCTGGCAACCTTGACACAGGCTTCCGCAGAAGATGTAGACGCTGCCGTTGCTGCGGCCCGAAATGCACAGCCCGCATGGGGCGCATTGGGGGGCGCGGGCCGCGCGCGCTATATTTATGCGATTGCGCGGCTGATGCAGAAACACGCCCGCCTCTTGGCTGTGCTGGAGTCGCTCGACAGTGGGAAACCCATCCGCGAAGCCCGCGATATCGACATCCCCCTTGCCCAGCGTCACTTTTATTACCACGCAGGCATGGCCCAATTGATGGACAGCGAACTTCCAGATCGCACAGCTCTGGGCGTTTGCGGGCAGATCATCCCGTGGAATTTCCCCCTGCTAATGCTGGCATGGAAGATCGCACCAGCACTCGCTATGGGCAACACCGTGGTGTTGAAACCCGCTGAATACACATCGCTCACGGCCTTGATGTTTGCTGATATTTGCCGTCAGGCCGGTCTGCCTGCGGGCGTGGTCAATATCGTGACCGGCGATGGTGCTGTGGGGGAAATGATCGTCAACGCCGATGTCGACAAAATCGCCTTTACCGGCTCGACCGCTGTGGGCAAGAAAATCCGCGAAGCCACCGCTGGGTCAGGCAAGGCCCTGACGCTCGAGTTGGGCGGAAAGTCAGCCTATATCGTCTTTGACGACGCCGATATCGACAGCGCAGTCGAAGGTCTGGTGGATGCGATCTGGTTCAACCAAGGCCAAGTCTGTTGCGCAGGCTCGCGGTTGTTGGTTCAGGAAACGATCGCCACCGATTTTCACACACGCCTGCGCGCACGGATGGACAAGCTGCGCATTGGCAATCCTCTGGACAAATGTATTGATGTCGGCGCTGTGGTTGATCCTATTCAACACAGCCGCATCAGCGAAATGGTTGCCGCCTGCGACGACGGCGAAGTTTATCAAATCGGTGGTCTCCCCGCGAGTGGCTGTTTTTATGCACCGACCCTCATCGAGGGTCTCACCCCTGCAGATCCATTGATGCAGGATGAAATCTTTGGCCCTGTTCTGGTCTCGACCACCTTCCGCACCCAGGCTGAGGCCATTGAGCTTGCGAACAACACCCGCTTTGGCTTGGCCGCCACGATCTGGAGCGAGAACATCAACCTAGCGCTGGACGTTGCCCCCAAACTGGTGGCCGGGGTGGTCTGGATCAATGGTACCAATATGTTCGATGCCGCCGCCCCCTTTGGTGGTGTCCGCGAAAGCGGCTTTGGTCGCGAAGGCGGCTGGGAGGGGTTAAAAGCCTATACCGCACCGCTGGAGACACCAGCCCCGCTTGTGCCTATCGCCCCAAACGAAGGCACCGAGGCTGTTGTCACCGCCGACATCGACCGCACGGCTAAAATGTATATCGGGGGCAAGCAAACCCGCCCAGACAGCGGCTATTCCAAGCCCATTTATGACACCAACGGCGCGCTGGTCTGTCATGTGGGCAGCGGCAGCCGCAAAGATGTCCGCAATGCCGTCGAAGCTGCCTCAAACGCGAAATCCTGGTCCAAGACCACAGGTCACCTGCGCGCGCAAATCCTGTATTACATCGCGGAAAACCTCGCCGCGCGCAGCACTGAATTCGCAGCGCGAATTGACGCATTGGTGACAGGTGACACCGGCACAGCCGAGGTCGAAGCCGCCCTGCAACGTCTGTTTTCCGCTGCCGCTTGGGCGGATAAAGTCGACAGCGCTGCCAGTGGTGTACCGATGCGCGGCCTTGCACTGGCACTTAAGGAACCAGTGGGAACAATCGGTGTGATTTGCGCCGACGAAGCCCCGCTGCTGGGGTTGGTTTCCGCTATGGCACCCGCCATCGCAATGGGAAACCGCGTGGTTTTGGCCGCCTCTGAGGTCTGCCCTGTGCTGGCCACAGATTTCTATCAGATCCTTGAAACATCAGACGTGCCTGCAGGCGTCGTCAATATCCTGACAGGGCCACATGCGGATCTGGCAGATACTTTGGCGAAACACCTGAACGTCGATGCGGTCTGGAGCTTTGGCGCAGCCAGCCTATCCGAACCCATCGAACGCGCCGCAGCAGGCAATGTTAAACGTACATGGGTCAACCACGGCTTTGGCTTTGACTGGTCTCGCGATCAAAGCAAACGCTTTCTCGATGCTGCGGTTGAGGTGAAAACTGTCTGGGTGCCTTACGGCGAATAAATAGCCCCACCAGCAAAGGCCAGCCAAACGGTGACACAGCACCCCGTTTGGCTGGCCAAGCCTCGTTGAAAATCACACACTGTACAAAAATCATTGGGCTGTCACGGTGAAGTGACACGCTCTGGCTGGACATAGCTGCCAAAAATCGTAGCAACTGCCTGTATGTTAAACAGAGTCTCAGCCTTGTATCTGCGCCATGTAACAGTTTTATTTAAACTTATGCGACAAAACCCGATATTTCTGTCCTGTGTTTCGACCAAAATCTTACGAGACGTGCATAATGACATATGAAACCAACAAATGGGTCACGATTTTGGCCGGTACGACGCCGATTGCCGAAGGCAATGTTCGGCAGGTTTGGAATCGCCCTGAGCACCCCGATCAGCTTCTCAAAACCATTCTGCCCCGCAAGCGGCGCAAATATGAAAACCGAAATGCTGCGCTTAGGGTCATCGACAACCTACGTCTTGGCCCCTACGCGACATTTAAAGTTGAGTATCAATGCTATCTTCAGACGGCTTATCAATGTGCCAAAGCGCATCGACCCAATCCAATTGCGGAAATTGGTGGGCTGGTTTTGACCGATCACGGGCTGGCGCAGGTCTGTGAAAAGGTAACGGATTCCTCAGGAGGCTTGGCCAAAACGCTTGGGACACTTCTTGTCGAGGGGGCCTTGGACAGGCAACGTGTGCAATTGCTAAATGATCTTGCTGACACCCTGTTCAGTCTGAACGTCAACGTCCCTGACCTGCGGTCGTTAAACATTGTTCTGGACGAGGTTAAAAACCGGTTTGTTGTGATTGATGGCTACGGCGACAAAACCGTCTTTCCTCTGCGTGCATGGTTTAAGTCACTCAATCAAAATCAATTAAACACTCGATTTGCGCAAATGGCGATCAAAGGTGTCTTGGAATGGGACGCCGAGCAGAAAAAATTCTTGTTAGCCTAGAACCGCCAACCTCAGGACCATTGATACACCATACAGGCTGGTAACATGTGACCATGCCAAAGAAGGGAATACTTATTACAATCCGCTGTGAACCAAGGGTGACAGATGCCGCGTGGCATATGAATGACCACTTGTCAAAGCAATCACCCGTAACGTTACAGCGCCTACAACATTACGGCATTTTAGATTACATCTCGCCCTAATGCATGTGCTTCCCGTAAAGACTCGCCTATCCTCGTTTCAAGCTTATTGGGCTGCGCATCTCGGCGCAGGGCAAGAAAAGTGAAAGGAACATATAATGTTAAAAGATCATCCAGATCAAACAACAAGCCTGATCCCTAAACTCTCCATTGCGACAGTTGGACTGATGTTTATTGCGGGTTTCATGGCAACGAATGCCTTCGATTTATGGGGACAGGTTATTAGTCCTTCGCTGGGATTTGCGACCCTCTCACCGCATGGGCTCGCCAAGAGCTTTCTGGGTAAGTTTGGATTGCCGAACAGTAATTACGCAGGCTATTTTTTCCACTTTTACCTTGTCGGATTGATCGGATACCCAATTGGTTGGCTCTTTGTCTTTGAACCTATCTGGACCCGCGTTACAGGCAATAAATTCAACTGGTTTGTATCTTCGGCCGTTTATGGCGTCGGATTGTGGGTATTTGCGATTGGTGGGATCACGACAATTGCTGGTCTACCCTTCTTCTTGAATTTCACCGGCATCACCTGGGTCGCATTGGTTGGGCATGTTCTTTACGGGATTGTATTGGTTGCACTGCTGCAGATCATAACGCCTAGATCATCCGAGGTGTAAGTCTCGTTTCAATTTAATCAAAACCACAGATGCGGTCTCCCACCAGAAAATGATGAGGGACCGCCCAACCTGAGCTTTTGTCAGCCTGCAGCGAGTGATCGAGTTCCAATTGCGTGTTTCAATCGATCCGACTAATATTCGCATATGGCCTTGCTCGGGCCTCCTCCCTCCATTGGGGCAGTATTCGACATGCAGAGCGATCCACTTTCGAACCAAACCTGTTCGAGTTCACGCATAAGGAGGGATTGCGGAGACTGCTCGAAAGAGGAGGTTCAAGATGAAACTGTCATCCCCAATTTACAAACTAAAGCGTCAGGCAAAATTGCTAGCGCGCGACAGCGGCATTAAGCTCCACGCGGCGCTTAACCAGATTGCCGCAAAAGAAGGCTTCAAAGACTGGAGCCACTTGGCATCCAACTATTCCAAATCAACACCTGCCCAGCACATCATGAGACAGATGAGTTCAGGCGATATGGTGCTTATCGGAGCGCGCCCAGGGCATGGTAAAACCCTTCTAGGGCTAGAGCTGATTGCATTGGCGGAACAAATCAATCGCACAGGTTATGTGTTCACCTTAGACTACAATGAAACGGATATTTGGGATCGGTTTAAAAAACTTGGCTTCGACCCCAAGGAATTCGACCGTCCCGTTGTCGTTGATACCTCGGACAACATCTGCGCAGACCATATTGTTGACTGCCTCAGTAAGACGCACAGTGATGCGTTGGTCGTTGTCGATTACTTGCAGCTATTGGATCAGAAACGAAGCAATCCGCCGCTTGATAAACAAGTACGGGCACTCAAGAAATTTGCCACAGAGCGTGGTGCAATTGTGGTCATGATCTCGCAGATTGACCGCGCCTTTGAGCTATCCTTAAGTGGCTTGCCAAGCATTGATGACATTCGGTTGCCAAATCCAGTCGACCTGTCGCTTTTTGATAAGAGATGCTTCCTACATAATGGCGAAGTCCAGATAGAGATTGCAGCATAAAGCTGCTGGAACGTACTTTGCGGACCTTCGTTGAAGGTCCGTATATACGCGTCTTGCGTTACATGAAAACCGAACCTCAATCAGCAATCATGTCTTCAAGAGGTCGCCACGAGGATACAGGTTTGCTTTGCATATTCTGAAACTCAAAAAAGCAGCCTCCGCCACCCGCACCTTGATCAAAATCACGACTGATCTCCACGCGTGGTAGGTGGCAATAAAGGAGCGTACCAACCCCTCCATGTCCTACAAACAAAATGTCGCCATCAGGATACAAGCTAAGGCATTCTCGGACTTCGGCAACGATGCGAGCCTGTGCAGATGTTGCAGTTTCCCACCCTCGTATACGCGTGTCGGGGTATTTAAAGAACTGATCCGCAACTGTTTCAAATTCATCAGGCGGCAAGAAACCGGTCGCGCTTCGGTCATTCTCGTGCATCTGCTGGCGAATGTCCAAAGGGCACCCAAGCGCCTGCGCAATTGGAGTGGCGGTTTCGACAGCTTTTGTCTCCGCACTACTGATAATGATTTCAGTGCCGGCAAGCGCATCCGATTGAGAAAGTGCGAGAACGCGTGACCGACCCAAATCATTAAGCGACCATTTATCAACCGCTTTGTGCGGATCGATCTGGATCTGTGGGTGAGATAGGTAGCGAACTGTTCGAGGCATAGCACTGCATTGCACAAAACCGAACGACAGAAAAGTCCACATACCCCGCATTTGCGTGCCTTACAGTGCATGAGATTGGCGCAGGCGTATTTGCTCCCTCAGAGAGCCCTGAGGGTGCTGCTGTGTTCTCTTGGCTTTACGTCCTATTCCTGCGCTGTATCTTACAGGCTTTTCTGTACGGTGCTTGGCAGGTTCCAAGCTGAAAACGGGCGGTACCGCCTGAGGGGGCGGAGATGCACGCAGGCCTCCCTGCGGGGTCCGTCATAACGTTACTTCGGGCTACCCCTGCACCTTTGGGAGAGGTGGTCTTTGGGGCTCGTCTCCGGTTTGGGTCTTCAGGTGTCGCGACGGGGATAATGTTAGCCCATCGTGTTTGAGAAATCCCTAGGCCAGCGCGCGCAGATCGGGTGTGTCACGCAACAGGGGGGGTCAGATGCTCTTTGTTCTGATCCTCACCCGACAGCGCCGCCCATGCATCATATTGGCACAGATACACATGCCCGTTCAGGTGTTTCATCAAATGAGAGCTGTGCAGACGGTCCATCACAGGGCCTTTGATTTCCGACAAATGAAAGCCAATCCCCATCTCGCCCAAGCGCAGGTTTATTGCCTCGAGACTTTCGACCGCAGAGTAGTCAACATTGTTCACCGCTGAACACATCAACACCACATGTTTTACCGCGCCGCCTTGGGTAACACGGCTCTGGATCAGATCTTCGAGGTAGCGGGCATTGGCGAAATACAGGCTCTCGTCGATGCGAAACATCAGCAGATGCGCAGTGGTGGTCACTTCGTAACGGTGGATATTGCGAAAATGTTGCGTGTCCGGCACCAACCCCACTTCGGCCACATGCGGGCGCGAGGTCCAGTAGAGATGTAGCATCAACGACACTGCCACCCCACAGGCAACGCCAATTTCAACACCAAAGGTCAGGGTCAACAGGATCGTCGTCGCCACTGCTGTGAAATCGGGCACGGCATAGTCCCATGTTTTCTTGAGGATCGACAGATCCACCAGCCCCAGCACAGCCACAACAATTGTTGCTGCCAAGGTGGCTTTGGGCAGAAAGAAGATCAACGGGGTCAGGCCCACAGCCGCGATCGCCAGGCCAATGGCCGTAAAGGCCCCAGCCGCGGGGGTTTGTGCGCCGGCATCGAAATTCACAACTGAGCGGGAGAAGCCGCCCGTGACCGGATAGCCCCCGGTTAGCGCCGCACCAAGGTTGGCCGCGCCAAGGCCGATGAGTTCTTGGTCAGGATCAATGCGCTGGCGGCGCTTGGCGGCAAGGGTTTGCGCCACGGACATGGATTCAACAAAGCCGATGACCGAGATCAAGATTGCAGGAAACACCAGTGCAGACACCAGATCACCAGAGATATCTGGCAAGGTCAGGGGCGGCAGGCTTTGAGGCACCTGACCAACGATTGCGACGCCTGCCCCCTGCAGGTCATAAGCCCAAGACAGTAAGGTCGTGGTGAGAACGGCCAGAACCGGCGCGGCTTTGGTCAGGGCTGAGGCCAAAGGTTTCGACAAGCCCAGACGCAACAGCAGCGGATTTAACCCGCTGCGTGTCCAAAACAAAAACCCGACAACGCTGACACCAATCATCAGCGTCCAAATATGTATGTCCCGCAGGTGCTCACCTAATGAGATCAACATCTGCGGCAATGTATGCCCCTGTGCAGACACGCCAAGGATATGTTTCAACTGGCTGGCCGCGATCAACACACCCGAGGCAGTGATAAAGCCTGCGATCACCGGGTGACTGAGGAAGTTCGCCAGAAACCCCAACCGCAACACGCCCAGCAACACCAGAAACCCGCCCGACAAAAACGCCAACGTCAGGGCCGCCGCCGCATAGCCCGCAGTGCCCTGTTGTGCCACCTGCCCGATGGCCGAAGCCGTCAACAGCGAGATTATCGCCACCGGCCCCACCGCCAAAGTACGACTGGTGCCAAACACAGCATACAGCAAGATGGGTACGATTGACGCATAGATGCCTGCTTCGGGCGGCAAACCTGCCAGTAATGCATAGGCCAGTGATTGCGGGATCAGCATAACAACCACAATCACCGCAGCCAACAGATCTTGGGACAAAATAGCGCGATTATAGCCACGCCCCCAGTCCAGCACGGGCAGATAACGACGTAAGATAGCGATCATTAAAACGCGACCTGCGTGAACCGCAAAACCCGTTGCTGCAGACCATATAGTGCGGCCAGCCTGTGCTTCGTCATCGTTAAATCCTTGAAATTTAGCATATTCATTGTGACCCGACGTGGGCAAAATATCAACACAGGATCCTATTCCTGACCCCACCCTATAACAGACACAGGCCCGAATAGATCGCATAAAACGCGAAAAGGCCAGAGAGGGGTACATCCACTCTGGCCGGCACGTTTTTCAACGCGGATATATGTAAATCCTATGGGGACGCCCCGGGGAGATCGTGGCGCCCCCCAAGACGATCCCGCAGCCGTCATCTACGGGATCGCCTTCTCCTCATGCGCAGAGTCTGGATACAGGGCTGTTCAGGTCGCCCTCTCTGCACAGGAGATTATTAACCTTGCGGCAGAAGGCCCGTTTCTTGCGCTGCGGTCATTTCCGTATCGTCAACGACGCCATCACCATTGGTGTCCATGGCTCTGAATCCGCCCTCGGTGAGGGTCGGATATACCGCCAGAATTTCTGAAAAAGAGGCAACACCGTCGCCATCTGCATCCACATTTGCAACACTTGCAAACGCAGCCCCTGAGAAAACAAAAAATGCGCTCGTTGTGATCAAAACCTTTTTCATATCAGGTCTCCTGTGGTCTGTTGTTTAAGTCATCAAGCCATCGAATAATGGCCTGCTCAACACCATGAACACCCTATTTGCCCCTGTCAGCGCCCAGGTCGCTTTTCCCCTCAAAGTTGCGATCTGCTGCCCATTTCGAGGTTAAGCGCCAGCGCGAATTGGCCCAAAATGCTGAAGTTACATGCCTCCACGCCGGTCGGCAGGTTTTGGCAAAGAGAGGCCTGCAAAACTGGCGAAAACCCGTCATCCTTTCAACATAAGGGGACAGGCGTATTTGGGGATGAAACCATGTAAAAAGGGCGCGGAGATCTCTCACCCGCGCCCTGAAATTTGCAAGACAGCTTGGGACACCAAACTGTCAGCCTGTCTGATCTTTAGCCAAAGACGTAGAAACACAGCTTGTTGCCATCGGCGTCGCGCACATATGCGCCGTAGAAAACGTCAGGGACACGCTGTCCTGGCTCGCCTTCGTCAACAGCACCTAGGCTGATCGCTTTGTCATACATAACTTTGACGTCGTCTTTGGATGCCGCTGGAAAGGCAACCATTACGCCATTGCCCGGGGTGCATTCATTGCCGTCATGAGGTGTGCAAACGGCCAGCGATGGTTTGGCCAAGTCTGTCCCGATAAAGGCAATACGTCCTCCGTCCATCAGAACCTCTGCGCCTTGGGCAGAAAGCAGGTCGACGTAGAATTTCTTTGCACGTTCCATATCTGAAGTGCCGATTGTTGTGTAGCCGATCATGACAGTATCCTTAGTTAGAGAAATTTTTCGCACCATCCGTCAGAGCAGGGTGAAATTCAAGTTCTGAAAATGGCGCGATGTTATACATACGGTAAATGACAATGCGAGCGCCTCAAGACAAAGCACTTGCTATATCACACTGATCAAAATGCCTGCACCCCAGCCCTGCCTATCGTATCTTAACCGATGTGGCAGGGCTGGAGAGTGAGACTGCCGTGGTGTTTACCGTGTCGGGCTGATGCCTTCGGGTTGGCCCACGATAACAAAATGCAAGGCATCGGGGGCATATAGTTCCGCGGCAACGCGATTGGCATCCTCTAGGGTTACAGCCTCAATTTTTGAGTTACGTGTCACCACATAGTCGATCGGCAAATCATTCATCTGCATATTCACAAGGATCGACGCAATTTGGCTGTTACCGTTAAAGCGCAACGGATACGCGCCGGTGAGATAGGTTTTAGCATCCGCCAGCTCTTCTTCGCTGACGCCAGTGTCAGCAATGCGCTGCCATTCGTTTTGCACAACTTCGACCGCCTCGGCCATTTTTTCATTGGCTGACGCAAAGGATCCCACATAGGTGGCAGCCAAATCACGTGGGACCAGATAGGAATAGGCCCCATAGGTCAGCCCACGCTTTTCGCGCACTTCGGTCATCAGGCGACTTTCAAAGCTGCCGCCGCCCAAGATTTGGTTCAGCACATAGGCCGTAAAGAAATCTGGATCATGGCGATCAAGTCCAACTTGACCAAACAACGCCGAGGATTGCGGGGTATCAAAGGGAACAATCGTGATACCGCCCTCGATTTCAGGTGTCACAGGTTCCGGCATCGCTGCGCCTGTCTCCGGCAACTCGCCCAGCAGGTCATCCAGCAGCAATCCCAAAGCATCTGGTGTGATATCGCCTACGGCACTGACATAGAGACGATCTTTGGCGAAAACGGCCTCATGCGCTGCAAAAATATCCTGACGTGTCAGGGCTGATACGCTCTCGGGCGTGCCTTTGCCGTCGGTACCATAGGGATGATCCCCAAAGGTTTCCGCCGCGAATTCTAACCCGGCAATGGTGTCAGGGTTTTTCGCATCCGCGCCAAGCCCAACAAGAACTTGCGCACGCACACGGTCAAGCGCGTCTTGGTCAAAGCGTGGTTCCATGATGGTCTGGCGCAGCAGTGTCAGCGCTTCTTCGCGGTTTTCGGTCAGCATCTGCGCTGAAATTGATACGGTGTCTTTGCCTGTATCATAGGAAAACCCTGCCGCCAGCTCTTCGAGGGCGCGACTATAGTCTTGTGCTTGTAACTCCCCTGCCCCTTCCTCAAGAAGGCCCGACATCAGGTAGATTGCACCGCGCTTGCCCTCGGCGTCCAGCGAAGTGCCGCCGCGAAAGCGCAACTCAAGCGCGGTAAAGGGGATGGAATGATCTTCGACCAGCCATGCGGTAATGCCACCAGGAGAGGTGACCTCTTGGATATCAATCTCTGCACGTACCGCGGTGGCGGCAAAGGCGGTTGTTATTGTGATCAAAACAGCGCCGCAGAATTTGGCAAGAACGCTGGACCGCAGAGTTCGGCGAGATGTTAATGTGAGAACAGACATTAGTTTTCTCCCTCTTGCTCGGGACGCATCAGGTAGCCGGTGACCGAAGCCTCGGGGCGCAGCACTTTTTTGGCGATGGCAATGATCTCGTCCTCGGTGATGGATTGCAACACGCGCGGCCAGTCTTCGACATCTTGAACCGTCAAGCCAGAGGCCAATGCGCGGCCATAGCGATTGGCAATACGATCCACATCGTCGCGTTCATAGATTTCAGACGCGCGCAATTGCAGCTTAATCCGTTCCAATTGCTCCGAATCGACGCCATCAGCCAAGAATGTTTCAAACGTCCGATCCAACGCGGCTTCTGCCTCTTCAAGAGAGACACCCTGTGCGGGAACGATCACCAGACCAAAGGTGGTTTGGTCCAGCGAGACGCCGGAATAAAATGCACCGGTATAGACGGCGAGTTGTTCGTCAAATTGCAAAGCATTGGCCAGATAGGACGTGTTTCCACCGCCCAAAAGCTGGGACAACAGGAACAGGGCGGCGGCCTCGGCCTGCTCGCCGCTGTTGCGCTCGGGGGCGAGATAGGTGCGCTGGACATAAGGCTGCGCCACGCGACTGTCTGTATAGGTCAGCCGCCGCGGCGCGATTTGCGGTGGTTCCTGACTGCGAAAGCGTTCTGCTGGCAGGTCTGGATTGGCAGGGATCACACCGTAATAGGTTTCCGCCAAATCGCGCACCTCTTGGGTGGTCACATCGCCTGAAACCACAAGGATCGCGTTATTGGGCGCATAGTTCAGCGCATAAAACGACAAGGCATCCTCGCGCGACAGCTCTTCCATTTCGTGACGCCAACCGATGACAGGCTGACCATAACGATGGTTCAGAAACTGCGTCACACGCATTTGTTCGCCAAACAATGCGCGGGGATCGCTGTCGGTGCGCTGGTTGCGCTCCTCTAGGATCACCTCGCGTTCGGTTCTGATGTCGTCTTCGCTGAGACGCAAATTGCGCATACGGTCGCTTTCCATCTGCATCATCAACTCAAGCCGATCAGAGGCGACGCGTTGGAAATAGGCCGTGTAGTCATAGCTGGTAAAGGCGTTGTCCCGCCCGCCATTGCGCGCCACAATTGCCGAAAGTTCCCCTGGTGCAAGGGTATCCGTGCCTTTGAACAAGAGATGTTCAAGAAAATGCGCCACCCCAGATTCACCCGGTGGTTCATCTGCGGACCCGGCGCGATACCAAACCATTTGCTGCACCACTGGCGCGCGGTGGTCTTCGATCACCACAACCTGCATGCCATTGTCTAGGGTGAACGACTGTACCAAATCTTGCGATGCCGTTTTCGCGGCGGGCGCCACTGGCGCGGCCTCTTGAGCAAGAGCGGGAAGGCTGACTGTCGCCATCATCGGGACTGCAAATATAGCAGTCGTCGCCATAAACTGGCGTAAAACGCTGGGGAGAGAGATCCGTAGGATCATCAAATGACCTCCTGATAGAACCGGTGCAGCAGCGGCTTTCGACAGAAGGTCGAAGCCACCCCACATCGGGGCATGTATTGACGCACTTGTTACGGGAGACGCTTATCTACCCGCTAAAGCCTGTTTATTACATGACAAGCAAATGGCCCAGCGACAAGCACCAGTATCAAGAAAGTGACAGCTTATTATTTGTCAAACGGCGCATTGGGGGTTGGGATACCCGCATTTTGAAAGACGATAGCCGCCTCTTCTGCGTCAAGCGTTTGTTTTTCATAGATTTCTGCGTATTTGTCCGTTGGAAACAACTTAAGGTTGATAAGAAACGCATTGCGTTTACGCAGTTTTTCGTCTTCTTCGCTCAGCTCTTGGCGAATGTCGCCTTGGACACCATAGCGATTGGTCGCTGTCAAAAGCGCGCTGTCCCCGCTGGAACCCGCCGCAGCCGCGTTTCCACCAAGGGCCGCGATTGCTTCGGCTTGCGGGTCACGGTCTGTAAGGTTGCTCCCGCCGGGTGTCGGGCTGGGCAATGTCGTGTAATCGGCCGGGTCTTCCAGCGCACCGGCTGGCAGGAGCAAGAATTCGTCCGGCGCGTTTTTACGCTCTTCGAACAGGCGCAATTCTGATTTGCCACAGCCTGTCAAAGCTGCCGCAACGCATAAACCAGTGATTACCAACGAAGCCCGCATCGGGTTCCTCCTGCAAAGTTCGCCTTGACCTAGCGTGTTTCTCCGCAGAGGTCACGCAGGGTTTTTCACGCGGCCATCAAAAAAGATCAATCCCGCCGCCCCAGCAAAGATAAACACATCCGCGACATTAAACACAAATGGATTGTGAAAACCACAGCAAGACATGTTCAAGAAATCAAGCACATATCCATACAGGGCCCGATCCACAACATTGCCCAACGCACCGCCAATCACACAGCCAGCACTGATCTGCATAGCAAGATTTTGCCGATGGTGACGTACGGCCCAAATACAAATGGCTGCACTGATCACAAGCGACACGGCAACAAGCACCCAACGTCCGGTGTCAGCATCACCATCAAAGAGGCCAAAGTTGATGCCCGTATTCTCGCCGTAACGGAAATTAAGCACCGGTGGCAACACATCAATATGGAGGCGTGTAACAAGATCGAGGCCGAAGACGACCCCGATTTTGCTGGCTTGGTCCAGCAGCAGCGAAATCGCTGCTGCTATCAACAAAGGGTACATTGCCCGCGCCTTTATTTAGTGACGGAAGTGGCGCATGCCAGTGAAGACCATGGCAAGGCCAGCTTCATTTGCAGCTTTGATCACCTCGTCATCGCGCATGGAACCACCCGGCTGGATCACACATGTCGCCCCATTCGAGGCCGCTTCCATCAGGCCATCCGCAAAAGGGAAAAACGCATCAGAGGCCACGGCGGACCCTTGGGCCAGGCTTTCGTCAAGCTCCAGAACCTCTGCCATACGTTGCGCTTTGACGCCAGCAATAGTGGCAGAGTCAACGCGGCTCATTTGGCCCGCGCCCACACCTACAGTTTGGGTGTCTTTGACATAAACAATGGCGTTGGATTTGACGTGTTTGGCAATTTTCCATGCAAACAACAGGTCCGCCATCTGTGCCTCGGTTGGGGCTTTTTCAGTGACAACCTTCAAATCGTCCATCGCGCGGTGACCCACGTCTTTGTCCTGTACCAGCATCCCGCCAGACACCTGACGCGTGGTCATGCCGGTGTCTTTGGGGTTGGGTAGACCGTCAGTGATCAACAGACGCAGGTTTTTCTTGCCGGCAAAGATCTCTTTTGCCTCATCAGAGGCACCGGGGGCGATTACAACTTCGGTAAAGATCTGGGTGATCTCCTGCGCAGTCGCCGCGTCCAGTGGTTGGTTCAGTGCCACAATGCCACCAAAAGCAGAGGTGCGGTCGCAATCAAATGCTTTTGAGTATGCCTCGACCAAGGTTGCACCCTTGGCAACGCCACATGGGTTTGCGTGTTTGATAATCGCCACAGCAGGGCCATCGGCTGGGTCAAATTCAGACACCAGCTCAAACGCGGCATCCGTGTCGTTGATGTTGTTATAGGACAGTTCTTTGCCCTGAATTTGCGTCGCAGTGGCCACGCCTGCACGGTCAGAGCCATCCAGATAGAAAGCCGCGTCTTGGTGTGGGTTTTCACCATAGCGCAGGGTTTGCGCCAACTGGCCCGCAACGGCGCGACGACGCGGAGCTTGCAACGCCAGCGCGCCCGCCATCCAGTTGGACACGGCCGCATCATAGGCCGCCGTACGGGCATAGGCGTTTTGCGCCAACCACTGGCGGAAGCCATATGTGGTTTGACCATCGTTTTTATCCAACTCAGCCAGCAACGCGTCATAGTCTTCGACGTCCACAACCACATTCACAAACGAATGATTCTTGGCTGCAGCGCGGATCATTGCAGGGCCACCAATGTCGATATTTTCGATCATTTCGTCATAAGCCGCACCACGTTTCAGGGCCGCCTCGAATGGATATAGGTTCACCACCAACAGATCGATGGCGCCAATGCCGTGTTCATCCATCGCCGCAACATGGGTGTCGTTGTCGCGCAGCGCCAGCAGACCGCCATGAACCATCGGGTGCAGGGTTTTCACGCGGCCATCCATCATTTCCGGAAAGCCTGTGACCTCAGACACGTCTTTGACTGTCAGACCTGCCTCGCGCAGGGTTTTGGCGCTGCCGCCAGTCGAGAGAAGCTCAACACCGCGCGCGGCGAGGGCTTTGCCCAGATCAATCAGGCCCGTTTTGTCTGAAACAGACAATAAGGCGCGGCGGACAGGGTGGAGATCGGTCATCAAAGTGGTCCCTTGCTTAAGCCTGTGAGTCACGCAGGCTCAGTCATCATCATAAACGTCGGGCTCGTCCCGGTTCATATCACGAACCGCAACGGCGGTGTCTTTGGCTTTTGCAAATGTCCAGCGTACTTGGGTGGCATGTTGGAGCGCCCGCCCAGACAGAACAATCTGCAGTGAGGAGCGCGGCTTTAGGCGGTTTCGCTCGAGGTACACGCTGGGCTCAAGTTTCAGGTCAAGCTGCCCATCGTGGCGAAAAATCCATATTTCCCCGCTCTTGAGCGCCATGGATACTGCTGCGCCGCCTAAGTCAAGGGCTGCGTCCACATCCGGGTGCAAATGAAAGCGCAAATTGTAGGAAAGTCCCTGCAAGGCATTGCTGTCTACGGCCCGGTCGAATCGCAGCTTGGCGGCGGAATCCAAACAAAGCAACATGTCTTCACCCGTCAGGGATCGCCCGTCCGTGGCCAATCCAAGCGCCCGTGCATAGGTCAGCCCATACCTGCGACTATACCCATCATGCGCCCCTTGATAGGCGAGACTGTCAACGGTTTCTTGACGCTCTAAGCGCACGTCTTCTGGCGCATTTGACAGGAATTCGTAACCGGTGTGTTTCTGCGCTTTTGTAAGATGCGCGCTGGACTGACCTTCGAGACAAAGCACCGAATGCGACGGGGTGGCGCGCCCTGCGCGGCGCCATTCCTGCCCGAATTGCTCGCCTGATCCACAGTTGACCACCAGTGGCCTGCGACCCGACGTCAGCTCAAACCCTAAAGTAGAGGCATGCCCATTCACCGATGCCGCCCCCACAGGTGGCGGCGCCGCATCAAAAAGAACAGAGGTTCGACGTGCGGCCATCCGCACAAACCCCATCGCAGGCCCATCTGGCAGACGTGCGGGCACATGGCTGGCTGCAAGGGCATGATCTAGCCAGCCATCCTGTCCACGACCACCGCCATGAAACCGCGCAAGACTGCCATCACTGTGGCGCAGCGCCCGCAGGGTTGGTGCAATGCGTTCTATTGCCGCCTGATGCGCTGGTGACACAGAGCGGCCGGCCTCGTTCAGCGCTGTAGCGGCCCAGATCAACAGGGTAAAAACGTCTAACAATTCTTCGGGGTTGCGCGTCGGCAAACCGCCTTGGTCGTCTATCTGTTGGTTACATTCCTCAGCCAGAGCCTGCACCGCCGGATCCGCCATGGCTTCACAGCCTTTGAGGGCCAAACCCGCATAGATCAGCCCTGTGAGTGCCTCGAATCGCGACAAGCCCGGTGTCGCCCCGCGCCAGCGTTGTGAGAGGAACCATGTCTGCTGTGAGAGAGATTTATAAAAGGCATCCGATTGCGCCTTGTCGGTCCCGCTCAAAAGAAACAACGCGTGATTGATCCAACGGATCAGTCGTCGCCCTGTCACATCAGGCGACCAAATCGGCCCGCCGCCGCGCCCGTCGCTGTAGGTATCAATCCACCCCCACACCCAGTGCTGTGCCTTTTGGCGTGCGGCCATATCTCCGACAGCAGCCAGATCATCCAGCCATGTGCATCCCTGACGTTCAGCCTCAAAGGCCAAATCAGGGGCCTCGACATCCCACAGGGCCGTTGTTTTGCTTTCCACCAGGTAGCCTGCAAACAGCAGATTACCGGCAACCAGCTGACGCCCACGCGCCATACTGCCAATCGTACGGGGCTCGGGCTGCGACACAAATCCTGTGGCAGCGGGAACTTTGCGCGACTTGTGCGCATAGTAGCGATTTTTTAGACGAGTCCATCGACTCGCCACGCGATCGTATCGGGACATGCCCTTGCCTCACATGAAGCGCGTCCTGATACCAGAGAAGATCACGCCCAAATCGTTAACTCCTGTGGCAACTGCGGCAGTTTCGCACCGATTTCACAAGATTACCTCGCAAATTCGGTATCCATGTGGCTGGCCGGTTACTTTTGCTTGCACAACTCCGCCATGTAAAATCCATCCATACCGCCCCGGTCAGCCCAAAAATCAGGCCGCAGACGCAGCCCCCCTTCCTCGGTGATCCAATCGGGCTCCAGCCCTTTGAGGGCGTTCAGGCCTGTGCCAATTGTCATGTCGGGGAACATTTCTAGCGCATCTTCGACCTGACACTCGCCTTCATCCGGCAGCAGTGAGCAGGTGCAATAAACCAATCGCCCGCCGGGTTTGACCAGCGACCAAGCATGCGCCAACATTTGGGCCTGAAGCTCAATCAATTCACCAAAGGCCGCGCCATCTTTGGCGTGAGGTAAATCCGGGTGACGGCGAATCGTTCCAGTGGCGGAACAAGGCGCATCCAACAGGACCGCGTCAAACTGGCCTGCGACCTCAAGCGCATCACTCTGTATCAGCGTGGCCGACAGCCCCGTCCGGGCCAGGTTTTCCCGCAACCGCGCAAGCCGTTTTTCCGAGACATCAACCGCCGTGACATCCGCGCCAGCTGCGGCCAATTGCATGGTCTTGCCCCCTGGCGCGGCGCATAGGTCCAGCACGGCCTCGCCCGCCTGTGCGTTGACCAGCAGCGCGGGAATTGCAGCGGCGGCATCTTGCACCCACCAGTCACCGGCTGCATATCCAGCCAAGGTCGACACCTGACCGGCATCGCGCAGGCGAAAACTGCCCGACGGCAGCCAATCGCCGTCTAAACCAGACAGATCTGCACCGGGTTTGGGCGTCAAATCCAACGGTGCCCCTGCATAATGCGCCGCCTCAATCGCGTGCATTGCCTCGTTCCCCCAGGCCTGTTGCAGGGGCGCGCGCAACCATTTGGGCAAGCGTGGCGTGCGCAGTTTGGCCCATTCTGTTGGACCGTCGGCAGCCACCTTGCGCAAGACCGCATTGACCAACCCCTTCAGCTGGCCATGACGGCGGTGTCGCCCTACCAGCGTCACCACATCATTGACCACGCCATGGGCTGCACCGCCATCGCACAGCTCGACCGTGCCTAGACGCAATGCATTGCGCACGTGCAGCGCGGGGGCCTTACGCAAATGTTTGGCAAGGATCTTATCCACGCGCTCCAACGACCGCAGCACCGACAGAGCCAACCGTTGCGCACGGGCGCGATCTTCGGCGTTCAGGCGCTCTAACACCGGCCCCGCAATCTCTGACATCAACCGCCCGTCGCCGAGAATCTTGTCCAAAAGCGCAACAGCCGCGCGACGGGCATTGGTGGCATTCGCGACAGGGGTAACTGGGGCGACTGGGGTGTCAGACATGAAAGGGGACTCGCTTACTTGGAAATATTGTCCATTTCGGACCAGGTTTATTGTCCATTTCGGACTGGGTGCGTATATCATAGCCCAAAGATAAAGGAACCCGTTCATGTCTGATACCAGCCACAACGTCCCTGCAGAGGTCTCAACAGATCTCCCCCCTGCCGCCCAGCGCGCCCTGCAAGAGGCCGAAGCCCGCCGCAAAGCCGCCGCAGATACAGCCGATGCCCCTGTTGAATTGGGCGGTCGCGACGGCCCCGACCCGGCCCGCTATGGCGACTGGGAGAAAAAAGGCATCGCGATAGACTTCTAAAGCGACCCGTGTTCTGGCTGGTTTTATAAACCCAGCACATCCAGCATATCATATGCACCGGCTGCTTTCCCCTGTCCCCAAAGCGCAGCTTTGATGGCGCCGCGGGCAAAGATCGCACGATCGGTGGCTAAGTGTCGCAGGACGATGCGTTCGCCTTGGGCAGCAAAGAGCACATCGTGTTCGCCCACGATATCGCCGCCACGGACTGCGTGAAAACCGATATGACCCCGTTTACGTGCCCCAGTGATACCGTCGCGGGCCCGATCCGAGACCGCGTCCAACGCAACCCCACGTCCTTCAGCGGCGGCTTCGCCCAACATCAACGCCGTCCCCGAGGGCGCATCCACCTTGTGATGATGATGGCTTTCGATGATTTCGATGTCAAAATCCTCATCCAATGCAGCCGCCACTTTTTTCGTGAGCTGCACCAACAAATTCACACCAAGCGACATATTGCCCGCGCGCACAATCGGGGTCTTCGCGGCCGCGGGGGAAAGTTGTGCAATTTCGTCGTCGCTCATACCCGTGGTGCCAATCACATGGACGATGCCCGCCTCTGCTGCCAACTGCGAAAAGGCAATCGTCGCCTGCGGCGCCGTAAAATCAATCACCGCATCTGCGGCGGCAAACGCTGCGGCAGCATCGTCTGTAACAGTAACGCCAATCGCCGCGCCGCCCATCGCGGTGCCGATATCCTGACCGATAGCTGCGTTTCCAGACCGCTCGACTGCGCCCGCAAGGCGAGCGTTGTCGTTTTCCATCACAGTCTTACACAACATCTGCCCCATACGGCCCATTGCGCCAACGATGACGATACCTGGTTTTTGCGATCCTGATTGCTCGGCCATGATCCTGTCCTTTTGCTAAATCCTGCAGTTTGTCTCCTACAGTGGTCTTGTCCGCTTGGCAAAGGGCAGCTTTGAGCGTAAATCGGATATATGGCAAAGAATAAGTTTCATGACGGGCCCGGCCCCTCCCAGCGTCAGCTTCGCGTCGGCGAACTGATCCGTCGCAGTTTATCTGAGGTTCTTGCACGCGGAGACGTGCACGATCCCGAATTGAATCGCATGTCGATCACCGTCGGTGAAGTCCGTACTTCGCCGGACCTGAAAATCGCGACCGCCTATGTATTGCCCCTCGGCGGACAGGGTCAGGAAGACGTTCTCAAATTGCTCAGCCGTAACAAATCCGAGCTGCGGCGTGCCATGGGTAAGAAATTAGGTCTAAAATTCACCCCGGATTTACGGTTCCAGCTGGATCAGACGTTTGACCAAATGGACGAGACCCGCCGGATGCTGAACCAAGATTCCGTGCGGCGTGATCTGGACGGCGCATGAAACCCTTGCTGTCGTGTCCTAACCTGCCCTGCAACTTTGGCACTCTTGGACAGATCTGCCTTCGTGTGGCCGGTTTACTTCTGGTCAGTCTGATTCTAACCAGCACGTCAGCCCCTCTATCGGCACTGGAGTGCCGCGACGACAATTTTGATGGCGCGGTCTATACTCTGTGTGAAGTGGATGCTCGCACGGACAAACTGCAGCTGTTTTTACGCGATAACCAAGGCGAGGTTCTTGGCAGTTTCAGCGCGATTAATAGCGCGCTTTCCGAGACCGCACAGCGGCTGTCCTTTGCTTCAAATGCGGGCATGTATCACAATGATCGCGCACCTGTGGGATTGTATATCCAAGACGGCGCACAGGAAATGCATCTGGTCACAAGCCCCGGCCCTGGCAATTTCGGACTGTTGCCAAACGGTGTCTTCTGCCTGCGCGACGAACGCGCGGATGTGTTTGAGACCTTAACTTTCGAAACGTCGGGTACGCAATGCACCAGCGCCACCCAATCCGGCCCAATGCTGGTGATCAACGGCAACTTGCACCCGCGCTTTTTACGCGAATCAGATTCGCGTCACATCCGAAATGGCGTAGGCACCAGCGCTGACGGCCAAAAGATAGTCTTTGCCATTTCGCGGCAACGGGTAAATTTCCACAGTTTTGGCCGATTATTCCGCGACCACCTTAATCTCCCCAATGCCTTGTATTTCGACGGCAATATCTCGCGATTTCACACGCCATCGCTGGGACGCTCGGATCCGGGTTTCTCGATGGGGCCTGTGATTGGCGTCGTTGAGAGTATCGACACCCCCTAGGTGCTTCCGGAATTGACAGACCGCCGCACACGGGCTAGACCGCCGCCTCTTTCTGACATCATTGGGGACGACGATGGGACGCAAACGCAAGGGCCGCGATATTTCTGGCTGGTTGATCGTGGACAAGCCTGCCGGGCTAAGCTCAACTGCAGTGGTCAACAAAGTACGCTGGGCATTTGACGCCAAAAAAGCGGGCCACGCAGGCACTCTGGATCCCGAAGCCACTGGCGTTTTGGCCATCGCTCTGGGCGAAGCCACCAAGACCGTTCCCTATATCACCGACGCCATGAAGGCCTATGTCTTTACCGTCACGCTTGGTGCGGCAACCAACACCGATGATACGGAAGGCGAGGTCATCAAGACATCCGAATCCCGCCCCTCGGACGCAGAAATAAAAGAGGCTTTGTTGGGCTTTATCGGCGATATAAAACAGGTCCCGCCCAAATTTTCTGCAGTAAAAATCGACGGTGAGCGCGCTTATAAGCTAGCCCGCGACGGTGAAGATATCGAACTTGCGGCTCGGCCTCTTTGGGTCGAAGAACTGGTAATGCTGGACCGCCCTGATGCCGATCATGTGGTGTTAGAGATGACCTGTGGCAAAGGCGGTTATGTCCGCTCTATCGCACGGGATCTGGGCGAAAAGCTGGGTTGTTTTGGCCACGTTGACCACCTGCGTCGTATCTGGTCTGGCCCGTTTGACGTTGAAGACGGCGTGACGTTGGAACAATTGGATGCCTTGGCGAAATCCCCCGAGATTGACCAATACCTCCGCCCCCTTGAGGAAGGTTTGGCCGATCTGCCCAAGCTCAACTGTACACCCGAAGGCGCAACTCGCATGCGCAATGGCAATCCCGGTATGGTGATTGCGACCGATGTGGAATACGGCGACGAAGCCTGGGCCGCACTAGAGGGCAAGGCGGTTGCCGTCGGTGTTTACAAATCCGGCGAATTGCACCCCTCGCGCGTATTTGTCGAACCCCAAGGATAATTTCGGATCACGACAACCGGCACATTCAACCTCTCCTAGGCGACGTCATCCCCGTCTAAGACGTTGTCAGAGATGACCTGCCCTATCTATCGGCACGCGCTGTGTTGATCACCTGCCAGTGGGTCTGTTCCGTTCGCCCTGTTTACGTTGGCCCTGTTTAAAACATCTGCTAGGCACGCCGAATGATCACACGTCACCATACCAAAGGCGACGCTCGCTCGTGGGCGGGCTATTCCGATTGCGAAACCTATCGCTATAGCCTGACACGTGTCTGGCATGATGCGGGGCCTTTCGTGATGTTCGTCATGTTAAACCCATCCAAAGCAACCGAAGTGGACAATGATCCCACAATAGAGCGCTGCGAACGCCGCGCGCGTACCTTGGGGTTTGGTGGATTTCGTGCCACCAATATCTTTGCCTATCGCGCCACAGATCCCCGCGACATGCGGGCAGCAGAAGATCCCGAAGGTCCTGATAATATGTCTGTTTTACGTGACGGCATGAATTGGGCCGATCAGGTGATCTGCGCTTGGGGCACTCATGGAGCTTTTCGTAACCAAGGCCCATTGGTCGAAGCTAAGTTACGCGATTGTAACAAACCGCTTTATCATCTGGGCCTCAGCAAAGAAGGCCATCCCAAGCACCCGCTTTATATCGCATATGCACAACAACCGATTCCATGGTAGCATTGTCTCCATTTAGGAAACATTTACATATGTTCTCTATATGTTCCATCATGATGTTGGAGACTGTTTATGATTTGGTTTGTGAGTATATTTGGAGCGCTTGCGGCAGGCAGCTTGTTGCTATCTGACGACGACGCAGAAGACAGCGATGCAGAGACAGGCCAGCAAGACGCCGATAACACCGCGACAAATACAGAGCAGACAACGCTTGATACCTTTTTAGAGACATCAGAGGCCGACACGACGACAACTGTCGACCCTCCTCCACTCACAAGCCCCTCAAGCAGTGATGAGGCCGATTTTATCTCTGGCAGCCAAGACCCTGACGAAATTCATGGCCAAGACGGCCATGATCAAATCAATGGCTACGACGGCGCCGATACCCTGTTTGGTGACACTGGGAACGACCAGCTGTTTGGTGGCGCTGCGGCTGATACACTCTCCGGCGGCGACGGTGACGATACCCTGCACGGAGAAGATGAGGCTGATCTTCTGATGGGCGACCTGGGTGATGACGTCCTGTTTGGCCATTTTGGCGATGATACCCTGTCTGGTGGCGCAGGTACGGATTCCCTCCAAGGTGGTCAGGGCAATGACAGTCTGGACGGCGGCGCAGATTCAGATTCGATTCACGGCTATGACGGCGATGACACTGTCGTCGGAGGATCAGGTCACGATGCGTTATTTGGGGGTGTTGGAAATGATACGGTCAGCGGAGCTGACGATACAGTCGGCGATTACGTCAATGGCGGCACAGGGGATGATGCATTATTTGCCGGATTGAACGACACGCTCACCGGTGGTCAAGGCGCAGACCAGTTTCTGGTCGGGGACTGGATACAAGGGGGTACGGTTGACCTCGTTGATTTCACACCAGACGAAGATCGTTTGGTCCTCGTTTATGATATCGCAACCGGCGCGCCGGAGCTTTCTCTTGAAACGCACACTCAAGAGACCGTGGTTTTGTTGGACGGCGTCGAAACAATGCGGATCACTGGTGCTCCCAACTTATCATTAGAAGATGTTCAGCTCTTGGGTCTCACCACCCAAGAGTTATCATTGATGCCCGTGATCACAACAACCAGCGTAAATGACACCGGATAACCTTTGCTTTTTGTGGATAAATACCGTAACAGCGCGCATCTGGTTATGGAATCATAGCCAGATTACTCCACGGGCCTGTGCTGGACGACATCCCGGCCTGCGCCATCCACTTTAACCTTTTAAAGGAGACCCCGATGTCGATTACACCTGAAGAAAAAGCACGCCTGATGAAAGAATTCGCAACGAAAGAAGGCGACACTGGTTCGCCCGAAGTTCAAATTGCGATCCTGACATCCCGCATCACCACCCTGACCGAGCACTTTAAAACCCACAAAAAAGACAACCACGGTCGCCGTGGCCTTTTGAAAATGGTTGCTCTGCGTCGTAAGCTTCTGGACTATACCAAAAGCAAAGATGTTGCGCGTTACCAAAGCCTGATCGAGCGCCTCGGCATCCGCCGCTAAGCGTTTCGCAGTCTTACGCCCAACTCTGTGTTGGTCCGCCGCGTCCCCTTGGGGCGCGGTTTTTGCTTGTTCGATACCGGTTTGAACATCCCTTATGTACTTAAGCAGACAATCAGCTATCCACCTGAATCTACAGTCTTTTGATCATAGGCACCGCAAAATAGCTTATCGCTTAGTCACACACAGTCTGCGGATATACTTAAGACCTTGATCGCATCATGTCTGCCGCCGTCTCAGCAACCACACAAAAGCCACGCCGCCGATCAGGCCTGTGACAATTCCAATCGGCATATCATCAGGCGCCATGATGGTGCGTGCGATAACGTCGGCCCAGAGAAGAAAGACAGCCCCGCACAAGGCGCAAATCGGCAAGAGCCGTCGATAATCCCCGCCCACCAATAAGCGCACAATATGTGGGACCATAAGGCCGACGAAACCGATAATCCCAGAAAATGCGACCATCACACCTGTGATAAGAGCCCCTATGACAAAAATCGTTAGCCGGAACCGCGCGACAGGTATGCCAAGGGTCGTCGCGGTCTCATCGCCGATGGTCATCGCATTCAAAATATCTGATTTAAGCCAAAGATACGTGCCGCAACTGACGAGAATGACGGCTGGGTAAACCAGTTGATCCCATTGCGCCAATCCAAGTCCCCCCAACATCCAAAACACGACAGTATGCGTGGCCCGCGGGTCGCCGAGGAAAATCATAACATTCGCCGCTGACATTACGATGAATGACACAGCAACACCTGCCAACACCAACCGATCGGCACTGGTTGCAGAGGCAAACTGCGATACGGCGAGCACGATAAGTGTTGCCCCAAGTGATCCTAAAAATGCCATCAGCGGCACGGTAAGCAGCCCGAGAAACAGCCCTGTGTGCAACAAAGCCAAAATAGCGCCAAACGCAGCCCCCGCAGAAATGCCCAGAAGATGGGGATCCGCCAAATGATTGCGTGTTACGGCCTGCAGGCTGGCACCAACCATAGCGAGCCCTGCCCCAACAAGACAGGCAAGGATGGCCCTGGGCACGCGAATATTCCAAACGATGGCTTCGCGCCCCTTAGACCAATCTGGCGTGATCGTGTCTGGGGCAACCTTGTTCATCAAGATGCCCCAGACCGTTTCAAGGGGAACGCCAATGGCCCCGACACTGATGGCAACCGACAGGGATCCTATGAGGATCGCAATGCCGATAATCCCAATACCTGATACGCTCGTGGAATTTCGGATGCGCATTGCCGCGGCCTGCAGTGTCGTCTTCATTCTGAATTACTTGTCCCGAAAGGCCGCCGCGAGGGTTTTCACCGCTTCGATGTTACGTGGCCCGGGTGTAACTTCGACATATTCAAGCACCACAAACCGGTCGTTGCGCACGGCATCCAAATCCGCAAACGCAGGATTGGACATCATGAAAGCGCGCTTTTCCTCGGCTGTGACTTCGCCGTAGTTTACAATGACGATAACCTCAGGATCACGTTCGACGACAGCTTCCCAACCGACAGTGGTCCAGCTTTTGTCAACGTCGTTCATGACATTGGTGCCGCCCGCGGCCTCGATCAACGCATTGGGCATGGCATAACGCCCTGCGGTGAACGGCACGTCTTCGCCACTGTCGTAAACAAAGACACGTGGGGCGACCTCTAGTGCTGGCTGGTCTTCTAGGAATGTTGTCAGCTCTGTCTGATAGCCATCGATCAGGGTTTCAGCCCGTTCGGACACATCAAAAATTGCGCCTAGGTTGCGCAGATCATTGTACATGTCGTCCATAGACACCGCATCTTTTTCACCTATGTGGATGCAGCTTTCGGTTAATTCATAGACCTTGATTCCAAAAGGTTCCAATGTCTCTGGCGTCACTTCGCCTCCGACTTTCATACCATAGTTCCACCCCGCAAAGTAAAAATCGGCATCCGCACCGATCAACACTTCTTTTGAAGGATATTTTGACGACAGTTCAGGCAGTTCTTCGATACCCGCTCTCATCTCTTCGTCGAGTGTCTTCCAACCTGTAATCCCAGTATAGCCCACCATACGATCAGCAAGCCCCAGCACCAGCATCATTTCGGTAAGGTTCACATCATTGGAAATTGCGGCCTTTGGCGGCGTGTCAAATGTCACCTGCCGGTTGCAGCTTTGCACCGTAGTTTGCGCCATCGCTGTGCCCGCCAGTAAAACAGCCGGCAGTGTTGTAAGCATGAGTTTCATAGGTATCGTCCAGTTTAATTCGGCAAGGAAAAAGAAAAGTGGCTGGCGCCACTGTGGGGAAGCTGTTCATGTTTTGCGTCGACGCAGAACGTGTCTGACACAAGCCTGTCCGTCAAAAGAGTCTGCGGTGGCCCAAAGCCATGTGATTGCCCATCCTTAAGGATCAATACATCATCGCAAATACCAACGGCCATGTTGAGGTCGTGCAAGGATACAACAATTGTCAGCCCTAGATTTTGAATTAAGGCCATGACCTCAAGCTGATGACGGACGTCCAAGTGGTTTGTGGGCTCATCAAGTATCAGAACTTGCGGCTCTTGGGCCAAGGCCCGGGCCACCATGACCCGTTGCCGTTCGCCACCAGATAACGTGCCAAAATCACGCTCTGCCAAGGCGCGCAAGTTTAAGGTTTCCAACGTCTGATCGACAATCTGTTCATCCGCTGCACGCGATGCAAAGCCGCCCGAGCGGTATGGTGTTCTGCCCAATCGAACGATCTCGCGAACGGTTAAACCAAACGCCGATGTCTGTTCTTGCAAAACCGCTGCGACCCGGCGCGCTGCATCACGAGCGGACATGGACCAGATATCTTGGCCCTCAACCTGGACCTGCCCTGTGCTAGGCTTTTGAAACCGATAAAGCAGCCGCAACAAAGTGGATTTCCCCGCCCCATTGGGGCCAACCACCCCTAAGACCCGGCCACTCGTCACAGTGAAACTTACAGGATGCAGCACGGGGTCGCTTGATTTAGCAGGCCTCCAACTGACGTCATTTGCGGTAAGTGCGGCAGATTTCATAACACGCAACGCTGGCAAGCTTGGGACTGAGTGTCGCATGAAGGGTCTCCGGCGGGTTGCTTGATGTGTAATATTATAACACTTCGAGTCGGGATATACTGAGGAAAAGTATTTAGCAAGAGACCCAACCGATGGAACATCTCTTGTAAGGGGTCATGAAGGTATTCAGTTGCAATGTCACGTGCCCCTTCGAGTTAGAGAGAAGATACCAGACCAACTGTGAGCCTGTTGCAGCTTGATGTCATTCATTTGCCGACACGTCCTATACAAAGAAGACCCATTATAGCACTCAAGCGCATTCGCGAATTCCCAAAGCGGGTCTGCTCGCGCGGTTACCACGCTAAGAATTCACTCATCAGCGAGAACAATTCCGCTTGTGAAGAAATCGAGCACCTGCGGTAGAGCTGTTTGCGAAAAACCTTTACCGTTTGTGGACTGATCCCCAGATGCAGCCCGATGGATATGCTGCTATGCCCCCGTAAAATAAGCAAAGCAACTTCGCATTGACGTTGGCTGAGGTGGATACCGCGGTGTTCATTGAGTTGTTTCTTCAGATGTGACGTTAGGGGTTCTGGTCTGCGCTTCACCTTCGATTGAATGTCTTTCCATTGCTGCGCGATCAGACTGCACGCAATTGTGCTTAACTTTTCAGCAATCCTCAGGTCACGGGCAGAAAACATACGACCAGAACTGATGTCCCGGCCCAGGCAAACTTGGATTGACACACCCTGCTCCAGAGTTACGTGATAGCAGGCCTCGTCGGTCAATGTCGTCTGCTTAAAATATTGGGCGTAATATTCATTTCTGTGGAAGTGATCCGGGGCGCAGTCTTTTAGCCGATACAGCCCATTGGGTGCCGCTTTAACATGTAAGTCGTGGAAGGGGTCTAGCTGATAAATACCTGAAATATAATCAATTTCTAGACGATCATGGACTTGTTTCACACTGGATTGGCTGAACAAAATATCAGGCTGACCCGTTTGTGAAAATGCCACAACAGTACAGTTATCAATCTCAAAGCAATGCCTCAGCCACCTGTACAGTCTGGCCGGAAAATCATCCGTTCCTAAAGCAGCAATAGCGCGCGCTAAATCTGCCTCGGTGGAGTTCGGTAAATGCAACGTCATACCCCTTTAGGGGTATATACCCCTGAAATCTCATTTCTCTTAAGTATCTGCACGAATACAGGGGTATGGGACAAGCGTGGATATGAACAAGGACGACGTCGCAATTCAAGTAAAGCAGGCTGTAAAACGATATGGCACCTTTACAGCACTAAAAGAAATTTCACTGACCATCCACGACAATGAGTTTTTCACGTTACTGGGGCCGTCTGGCTGCGGGAAAACAACCTTACTGCGCATGATTGCAGGGTTCGAGGACGTCACAGAGGGCTCGATCCAGCTGTTTGGCCAAGAGATTGAAAGCCTTCCACCAAACAAGCGCCCAGTCAATACCGTATTCCAGAACTACGCGCTATTTCCACATATGACCATTCTTGAAAACGTGGGCTTTGGGCTGGAGATGAAGGGGACATCAAAGTCCGAAGCGCAAGCAAAAGCCATGGAGATGCTTGAATTGGTGCAGCTTTCGCAATTTGCGAAACGCAAACCTTCCCAGCTGTCAGGGGGACAGCAACAGCGCGTTGCCCTTGCCCGTGCCCTCGCCCCGCAACCCAAAGTTTTGCTGCTGGACGAGCCGCTGTCCGCGCTTGATCTGAAATTGCGCAAAGCCATGCAATTGGAACTGAAGCACCTGCAACGCGAAACTGGCATCACCTTTATCTTTGTGACCCATGACCAAGAAGAAGCCTTGACCATGTCTGATCGGATCGCCGTCATGTCGGCGGGCGAATTACAGCAATTGGGTTCGCCTCGGGAAATTTACGAGACCCCTAAAAACAGATTTGTCGCTGATTTCATTGGCGAAACCAACCTATTGGAAGTCACCGTAGACACCATCGCCAATGACCGCGCCACATGTCATTTGGGCGGCGGGCATCAATTGACCTGCAACGCCGTCGACGGCATAGGTGTTGGCGCCAATGTGCACATGTCCCTGCGCCCTGAACGCTTGTTCATTTCTGACACAGCAACCGAGAGTGAAAGCCTGAGCGGCACCGTCGTCGAAAACATCTTTGCCGGGACGGACATCACCACAATTGTAGACCTTGCGGAAGGGCCACGCGTTACCGTGCGCACATCAAATTCAGATCGCGGTAACAAGCGTATTTTTGAAGCCGGCAGCCAAGTGTTTGTCAATATGGAGCATGGGGCCGCGCGCCTCATGGCGAACTGATGGCAGGAGGCACACAAGGAAGCGGCGATGCCGTCAGCCATACATACGAAAACGCACGCACCTGGCTTTTGATGCCATCATGGGTGGTTCTGACGTTCCTCGCATTGATCCCAGTTATTTTGATGTTGGTCTATTCCTTTCTCACGAAAGAATTTCGTGGAGGGGTCATTTGGGACTTTAGCCTTGCGGCCTATGATCAGTTTTTCTTTGATCGTGGTCTGTTTGGCGACGACCCACCAACCTTCGAGTGGACCTATATCACGATCTTTTGGCGGTCTATCTGGCAAGCTGGCGCAGCAACATTGCTGAGCCTACTCATCGGGTTTCCAACCGCCTATTTCATCGCAACACGCCCAGCCCACAGCCGCGCGATATGGGTCTTTTTGATCACCATTCCCTATTGGGTAAATCTGTTGATCCGCACAGTATCAATGAAGTTCTTACTGCGTGACCAAGGGCCGTTGAATGATACATTGATGGGTTTGGGCATCATCGACGCTCCGCTTACGTTGGTGAACACAAATTTCGCGGTGCAATTGGGTCTTTTTTATTCGTACCTGCCCTTCATGGTGTTGCCGATTTACGCAGCCGTGGAACGGTATAACTTTAGTCTCAGCGAGGCCGCCGCGGATCTTTACGCATCCAAATTCGTAACACTGCGTCGTGTGCTTTTGCCTGCGGTTAAACCGGGCGTTGTGGGGGGCTGTATCTTGGTGTTCGTCCCCTCTCTTGGATCGTTTCTCGCCCCTGACCTTTTGGGCGGCGCTAAAAACTACATGATCGGCTCGTTGATCGAAGAACAGTTCAAAGGCAACGCAGGCAACTGGCCGTTTGGCGCAGCTGCTTCGATGATCCTATTGTCCATGGTTTTGATCGTTCTCATCATCTTTGCCCGCTCACAGGCGCATCGTGAAAAAGGAGCCAAGTAGACAATGTTCAAGTCATCCCAAACGCACGATGTCCGATCCTATTTGGGTTTTAAAACGGTCACCATCTTATGCTTAATCATCTTGTACACCCCTTTATTGGTGGTCACAGTATACAGCTTTAATGCCTCAAAATCGATCACCGTTTGGGAGGGGTTTTCACTGCGCTGGTACGCAGATGTTTTTGTCGGCCCCGAGAGCGCAAAGTTCAAGTTGGCGGCCTGGAATTCCTTTGTTATCGCAATTATTGCAGCAACCGTTTCTACGGTTATCGCGACATTGGCTGCCACAGGCATGATCCGAGCGGGCAAATTCAAACTGCGCCCCCTGTCTTTTGGTCTGATTTCTCTGCCCATCATGGTACCGGAAATTGTCCTCGCGGTTGCAACTTTGATCTTCTTCAATTCGATCGGGTTTCAACGTGGTTTTGCGACAATCATTCTTGCCCATATCACGTTTTGCATTCCCTTCGCTTATCTGCCCATCTCTGCCCGCATGCAGGGGATTGAGAACACCTTTGAAGAGGCTGCACTTGATCTTTATGCGTCCAAGAAACTGGCCTTTAGCCGTATATTGCTGCCCCTAATGGGGCCTGGAATCATCTCGGGGTTTCTACTCGCTTTTATTGTGTCGCTTGATGATTTCATCATCACAAACTTTGTCAAAGGGGCCGGTGTAGAAACACTGCCAACAGCGATTTTCGGCGCGGTGAAGCAAGGCATCAAACCAAACATCATGGCCATTTCGACGATGCTCTTGATGGTCTCGGTGGTGATGGTCACCATTTCATACTTCATCAGCAAATCAGACAAAACAAACTAACCAACAGGAGAGTACACATGAAAAACATACTCAAAACAGCAACTGCGGCTTCTATCCTCGCAATGACCGCATCCATGGCATCCGCAGACGGCAAAGTGGTCGTCTACCACTGGTTCGAATACATGCCGCAAGAGTTGATCGAGAAGTTTGAAGCCGAAACAGGCATCGAAGTGGTTATGGACACTTACGATTCAAACGAAGCCATGCTTGCGTCGTTAAAGGCCGGCGGCATCGGCACGTATGATGTGTCTGTTCCAGGTGACTACATGGTCGAAATCATGACCAATGAGGGCCTTGTTGATACGATTGCAGACGGCGAATTGGCGAATAAAGGCAATATCGCAGACGACTGGTTGAACGTTTCGTATGACCATGGGCGTAAGCACTCCATTCCGTATCAGTGGGGCTCAACCTCATTCATGGTCGACACGGCTGAATATACAGGCAACATCGACACAACTGATATCTTATTTTCACCGCCAGCTGAACTGTCCGGCAAAATCAACATGCTCGACAGCCAAGGCGAAGTTCTGGCCATGGCCGCGTTGCACCTTGGCATTCCACAATGTTCGACTGACCGTGATCAGCTCAAAGCACTGAACGCCTTGCTTCAAGAGGCCAAGACGCATTGGTCATCTTTCAACTCAGATACCTCCAAAGACGTTCTGGTGTCTGGCGACGCAGTCGTCGGCCAGATCTATGACGGTTTCGGCGCAAAAGCGCGTGCAGAGCGCAGCACTTTGAAATACGCGTTCCCAACACAGGGTTATGTTGTCTGGATGGATAATGTTGTGCTGCTTAAGGATGCGCCTAACCGCGAGAACGCTCTGAAATTCATGGACTTTCTTCTTGAACCGGAAAACATCGCGGCTGTGTCCAACTTTGCGCGTTATGGATCTGGTATCACCGGTGCGGAACAATTCATGGATCCTGAACTTGCCACACTGGCAGAAGCCAACCCACCGGCAACAGCTGGCGCAGGTGCCTTTATCCAAGTGTGTGATGAGGCCACGCAAGCCGTCTATGATCAAATCTGGACCAATGTGAAAAAGTGACCTTGAAACTCGCATTTTTCCAAGGATCGCCTTCGTTAGGCGATCCTGATTCAGCTCTGGCGGTTCTGCGTCAACAAGCCCAAGCCGCCGCCACCGCTGGCGCGCGGATGCTTGTTGTACCAGAGCTTTTCTTACCCGGTTATAATCAACCAGATCTACATGCGCGTCTTGCTCAGCCAGCAGGTGGAGCATGGGAGCAGCAAGTGCGCGCATATGCCGTTGAAACAGGATGTGGGATTACCTTTGGCTGGGCCGAGCGCGAAGGTGACGCGATCTACAACACCGTCAGCACATTTGACCACCAAGGTGAATTGCTTGGTCGGCACCGAAAAATTCAAATGTACGGTGCAATGGAACGCCGTATTTTCACCCCCGGAGAGGCCTATTGCACCTTTGACCTAGAAGGTATCTCTACCGCTCTGCTCATTTGCTATGATGCTGAGTTTTCCCAGCACATTCATGCGATAGCCGAACAGGGTGTTCGTCTCATCCTTGTTCCCTGTGCCAACCCTGCTGGGTTCGAGCACGTATCAGATCACATATTACCCGCACAGGCCGCTCAGATGGGGCTTTCGATTTTATACTGCAATTACTGCGGCAGCGAAGGAGACGTCACCTATGCAGGTGCGTCGTTGTTGGTTGGCCCCGATGCAAAATTTTCTGCCAAGGCGGGTCGCACAGAAGTCTTGATGGTTGTCGAATTCAACGACGAGATCCCTGACTGTCTCCGATCAACACAACTTTCTGACTACCGAAAGGCTTAACTATGTCTCTTACAATCGATACCTCCACCGATGGTGTCCTCACAGCCGATACGCATCTTGTTCAGTCTTTTGCCGATCTCAATGCGCTTAAGCAGAATGATGCACGGACTGCTATCGTTGGTGCCAAAGGCGCCTATGTCACGGACAGCGAAGGCAATGACATGATTGATGGCATTGGTGGGCTTTGGTGCGTGAACGTCGGCCATGGCCGCTCCGAGATCATCGATGCAATTACCGATCAGTTGAACACGCTGGATTACTATTCAACCTTCTATAATTTCACCCACCCAACAGCGGCCGCGCTTGCAAAGAAGATTTCTGAGCTTGCGCCGGGTCATTTGAATGCTGTGCATTTCGGCAACTCCGGCTCTGTGGCCAATGACACGGCTATTCGCGTTTTACATCACTACAACAACCGCTTAGGCCGCCCAAACAAGAAACTGATCTTGGCACGCGAAGGCGCATACCACGGGTCAACCCATCTTGCGATGGCGATGACTACGCCCGCCTATTCCGATGGTTGGGACAAGGCCGAAGGTCTTGTACACCACCTTCGTTGCCCGCATCACTGGCGCGAGGGCGAGGGCCTGACAGAGGCTGAGTTCTTGGCTGAACTCCTGAAAGAGGCGAAAGATCGCATCGAAAGCCTTGGCGCGGAAAACATTGCCTGCTTTATCGCGGAGCCTATCCAAGGTGCTGGCGGCTTGATCGTCCCGCCTGAGGGATATCATCGCCTGATGGGCGATCTGATGAAAAGTTATGATATCAAATATATTACCGACGAAGTTGTAACCGCCTTTGGTCGTTTGGGGCATTTCTTCGCCTCAAAAGATGTCTTTGGTGTACAACCTGACATTATCACAACCGCCAAAGGTCTGACATCCGGCTATCAGCCACTGTCCGCAACCATCATCAGCGATGAAATCCACGAGGTGATTTCTGGCGAAGGTGCGATGTTCCTGCATGGCATGACATATTCCGGTCACCCAGCGGCGTCGGCAGCTGCCCTTGCCAATATCGCATTGATGGAAAAGGAGGAAATTCCACAGCGGGTTCAGGTGACAGGTAAACGCTTTGAAGGAAACTTGCGGGACTTGGCTGATCTTGATATTGTCGGCGAAGTTCGTGGCAGCCACTTTATGATGGGTATCGAATTTGTCAAAAACAAAGAGAAAAAGACCCCATTCACGCCTGAAGACCAGATCGGGCTAAAGATCGCACGTGCGTGTCAAAATCGCGGTCTGGTTGCGCGTCCACTGGGCAACATCCTGATCTTGTCTCCGACACTGATCATGAATGAAGAGATGATCGACAAGATTGCAGAAATTTTGCGTGAAAGCATCCAAGAGGTCCAGGATGCGCTGTAGCGCGCCCTCCTCCTCAAGCTCGCGACAGTGAAAGACGACAATATGAAGAATGAAGTAACCGATGTTCTGGTGATTGGCGCAGGCCAGGCCGGCATCGCGGCCAGCGAACACCTGATACAGGGTGGCATCGATCACATCGTTTTAGAACGTGGCCGGATCGCAGAGCGATGGCGGTCTGAGCGTTGGGATTCCTTGGTTGCCAATGGCCCCGCATGGCACGATCGTTTCCCAAGCATGAAATTCACAAACCATTCGCCCGATGCCTTTGTACCCAAAGAGCAGGTCGCAGATTATTTCGTAGACTATACCAAGCATTTCAAGATGCCTGTCCGCGAAGGGGTTACAGTGTCGGATCTGCGCCGCAAATCGACAGGTGCAGGTTTTGTTGCCACAACATCTGAAGGGATTGTTGAGGCACGATATGTTGTTTCGGCAACGGGGGCCTTTCAAAGGCCGGTTTACCCAAAGATCGTGCCCGAAAGTGATGCTTTGACCCAAATGCATTCCACTGGCTACCGCAATCCGCAGGATTTACCTGATGGGAATGTACTGGTTGTCGGTGCCGGATCCTCAGGCACGCAAATCGCGACAGAAATTATGAAATCAGGCCGCAAAACATTTTTGTCCGTGGGCTCACACGATCGTCCACCGCGGCGCTATCGTGGTCGTGACTTTGTCTGGTGGCTGGGTGTTTTGAATCTTTGGGACGTTGAAGCCAACGCGACGTCGACCCACACCACGATTGCGGTATCCGGTGCCGACGGCGGCGAAACCGTTGATTTTCGCAAACTCGCCAACCAAGGCCTGACCTTGTTAGGGCTGACCGAGACTTTTGAAGGTGGCGTTTTATCCTTTGCGGACAATCTGGTTGAAAACGTGCGCGAAGGAGATGCGAACTACCTTGCGACCCTTGATCTTGCGGACGCCTATGTCGAACGCAATGGTTTGGATCTGCCAGACGACCCAGACGCACGCGTCATTCCAGAAGATCCTGCCTGTATGACCACCCCTATCCGCTCGCTTGATTTACAGGCCGAAGGGATTACGACGATCATTTGGGCCACTGGATTTGATACGGATTATAGCTGGCTCAATGTTGAGGCAGCGCTGACACCAGCAGGAAAACCATCCCACACGCGCGGCGTATCAACAGAACCAGGCGTCTATTTTCTAGGTCTTCCTTGGCAGTCGCGCCGCGGTTCATCGTTTATTTGGGGCGTTTGGCACGATGCTAAATTCGTCGCAGATCACATCATCAAACAAGAGGGCTATCTCGCCTATAAAGGTTCGGCTGAGCCTATCATTAACGGCGTTTGAGGACACTTTATGACCCATACTCGCATCCGGAAATTTAATACATCCGACACGTACCCAGAACAGAACCTCGACAATGATCTGTGCCAAGCGGTTGTCGCGCGTGGCACCACAGTGTTTCTGCGTGGTCAATGCCCGCAGGATTTGGACACCGCCATTGATTTGGGCAGTGACGACCCTGTGGATCAAACCCATAAAGTTATGCAAAATATCCAACAGCTGATTGGCGAAGCTGGCGGCAAGATGGAGCACATGTGCAAAGTCGTCGTCTACATCACCGACATGGCAAACCGTGAAGCCGTGTATCGCACCATGGGTGAATACATCAAAGGCATCCACCCAGTGTCCACCGGTATTTGTGTTGTCGCCCTCGCCCGCCCAAGCTGGTTGGTCGAAATCGACGCTACATTTGTGATCCCAGAGTAAAGAGCAGATATGACCTTTTCCATTGTCGCACGCTGCGCTGAGACGGGAATGTTTGGAATGGCGATTTCGTCATCTTCACCGGCTGTTGCCGCGCGCTGTGCCTTTGCCAAGGCAGGTATTGGTGCGGTTGCGACGCAAAACATCACCAATCCAGCGCTTGGCCCGATTGTATTGTCCTATCTGACAGATGGGGAAACCGCACAAGATGCACTGGCCAAGGCAATCGCAGGCGAGGCTCATCCCGACTATAGACAGGTTTTGGCCATCGACAAAGCGGGCCAAACGGCCATTCATTCCGGCAGCAATGCACTTGGGATTTGGACATCGGCCCAAGGAAAAGACTGTGCTGCAGGGGGCAATTTGCTGGCCAATGACACCATTCCTGATGCGCTGATTAAAGGGTTTGAACACGCCGAAGGTGCGCTCGGAGATCGGCTGATCGCTGCCATGCAAGCGGGTTTGGCCGCGGGTGGCGAAGCAGGCCCCGTACATTCCGCAGGCCTTTTGATCGTTGATCGACAAGACTGGCCTTATGCGGAACTGCGCTGTGATTGGTCACAAGACTGCCCTATCGCAAATATTGCGGCCGCCTGGTCCATTTATAAACCGCAGGCTGATGACTATGTCACTCGCGCCTTAAACCCAACAGCTGCACCATCTTATGGCGTGCCCGGCGACGAATAAGAGGATCAATCATGCTAAGTTACACCGATTATAAAACCAAGGCAGCGGCCTTGGAGTTTCGCACGGGCTGCTGGATCGACGGCGCGTTTGTGCCCTCCCTATCCGGTGAAACCTTCCCATCTATCAACCCTGCCACCGGCCACAAATTGTGCGACGTCGCAAAAGGCGGCGCGGCGGATATCGACCGCGCTGTAATCTCTGCACGCACAGCCTTCGAAGACGGTCGCTGGTCGGGGAAAACCCCGGCCGAACGCAAAGAAGTTCTGCTAAAGCTTGCCGATCTGATCCGTGAAAACCTAACCGAGATGGCGTTGCTTGACACCTTGGATATGGGCAAACCCATTTCCGAGACCGTAAACGTGGATGCCCCCGGATCAGCAATGTTCTTTCAGTGGCATGCTGAAGCCATCGACAAATTATACGATGAAGTGGCGCCAACCGGTGGGCGTGACATTGCCATGATCCGCCGCGTCCCCCTTGGCGTGATCGGCGCTGTGGTGCCTTGGAACTTCCCACTTGATATGGCGACCTGGAAATTGGCCCCAGCCCTTGCGACAGGCAATTCCGTGGTGCTGAAACCTGCAGAACAATCGCCGCTTTCTGTATTGTTCTTAGCTGAACTGGCAAAAGAAGCCGGGCTTCCTGATGGTGTATTAAACGTGGTGCCCGGTTTTGGCGAAGACGCAGGCCAAGCGCTGGGGCGTCATAATGACGTTGATTGCCTCGTGTTCACGGGCTCAACCAATGTCGGGAAAATGTTCCAGCGCTATGCCGGCGAAAGCAACATGAAACAGGTTTGGTTGGAAACCGGAGGCAAAAGCCCGAACCTGATTTTTGCCGATGCGGATCTGGATCAGGCCGCTGATATGGCGGCGTTTGGCATTTTCTTTAACCAAGGCGAAGTCTGCTCAGCCAATTCACGGCTATTGGTTCACGAAAGCATCAAAGACGAGATGGTCGCCAAGCTCAAAACTCTCGCCGAAGCGGTCGTTCAGGGAGACCCCCTTGACCCTGCAACGACAATGGGGGCCATGGTTGATGCCGAACATGCAAGCCGCGTAGAGGCATATCTGAAAAAAGGTAAAGCCGAGGCGACCGTTGTGACCGGTGGTGCGCGTTGTACGATCGGGACAAGCGACGCCTTTATCCAGCCAACCATTTTCACCGATGTGGCGGCAGATGCCACCATAGTCAAAGAAGAGATCTTTGGCCCGGTTTTGGCAATCCAAAGCTTTTCCACAGACGAGGAAGCCATCGCCATGGCAAACGACAGCATCTATGGTCTGGCGGCTTCGGTTTGGACCTCGGATCTCACGCGTGCGATGTCGGTGTCTGATGCGTTGAATGCCGGCACTGTTTCGGTCAACACAGTCGATGCCTTGTCGCCGATGACACCCTTTGGTGGGATGAAACAATCCGGATTCGGGCGCGATCTCTCGATCCATTCCTTTGACAAATATACCGCCTTAAAAACGGTTTGGATAAAGTTCTAAACCATGGCGCCCTGCAGTCTTAAAATCGAACCTGTCATCGAAATCTTGACCCACCTCGTTGGTTTCCAAACCATCACGAACGGGCCAAATCTTGATATGATCGATTGGGTGCAGGGCTTTTTGAACGACGCGGGTTTTGCAGTCACCCGCATTCCATCCCCCTGCGGCACAAAGGCCGGGCTATTGGCGAAATACGGCAGCGGGGATGGTGGTGTCCTATATTCAGCGCATAGCGATGTAGTGCCCGTTGCAGGACAAGAATGGTCAGGGGATCCGTTCATATTACGCCCAGATGGAGATCGTTTGATCGGCCGTGGAACCACAGACATGAAGGGATTTCTCGCCTGTGTTTTGGCCACAGCAAAACGCTTAAACACGTCTCCACCGGACCGCCCGTTTATGATTGCCCTCTCCTGGGACGAAGAAATCGGCTGCCGTGGCATCCCTCATATGGTTGATCAGATCATTCCAGTCCTTGGCCAACCTGATCTTGTCATAGTTGGAGAGCCGACCGAAATGCAGTTGTGCATCGGACACAAGGGCAAAGCGGCCTATAAGGCGATTTGTACCGGCGAAGCTGGCCATTCGGCGCTTGCACCACAGTTTAAGAACGCCCTGCACGATGCCGCCGAGGTGATTATAGCCCTGCAGACAGTACAGGCCAATGTCGCCACACAGGGGCCCCGCGATGATGCATATGATATTGCGTATTCAACCATTCACGCCGGTAAGATGTCGGGGGGCGTCGCTCTCAATATCGTACCAGAGCACGCCGAGGTCGATTTTGAAATTCGCTTTTTAGCCGCGGATGACCCTGAATATATTTTGACCCAGATCGCAACAAAAGCCCCAAAAACTGTCCGCATAGAAAAACAAAACGCCTATCCTGGCTTTATGATAGACCCATCCAATGAGATGTGCGCACATGTCACTCAGTTTTTAGATGCCAAAACTCCGATAAAAGTAGCCTTTGGAACAGAGGCTGGGTTTTTCGCAGAACTTGGGTTGGATACCGTCGTCTGCGGGCCTGGATCGATGACTCAAGACGGCCATCAGCCCGACGAAGGAATCGCACTCGCTCAACTTTCCAAATGCGTGGAATTCATTGCGCAGCTTTCATAACGATATATTTGAATAACACAGGCGTCACAGATTATGAGCCTTCTGATGATCTCATGTCAGACCACGAGGCGTGTTTAGAATACGCACCGCGACACTGCAGCTAACAGCCTGTCCTGATGACACTTTGATTTATAATGCGTGTGCATAAACCTGTTTTGGGCCGACGAAAGCATCACAATTCCTGTATTGTGGTGAAAGTACCCTTGAAAATCAGGAGAAAAAGGCTCATTCAGGCGCTCAACCGACCCTGTGCGATCTGCGAGCGGTGGGGAAACTTATTTATGGAGATACCATGGCCAAGGAAGATACGCTCGAATTTCCCGGTGTTGTGAAGGAACTCCTGCCTAATGCGACGTTTCGGGTCGAGCTGGAAAACGGCCATGAGATCATCGCACATACGGCAGGCAAGATGCGTAAAAACCGTATCCGTGTTCTGGCTGGCGACAAAGTGCAAGTTGAAATGACACCATATGATTTGACCAAAGGTCGGATTAATTATCGTTTTAAGTAACACTGAATTTCTGACAGTGTTCCGACAAAGACGGCAAATAGCCCGGCCCGGTGCCGGGCTTTTGTATTGAGGTGATGCTGGATTAACCTAGGATAAAGGGATCACGGTAAATGGCATTTATTTTGGGATCTGGCAGTCCTCGTCGGTTGGATTTGCTCGCACAGCTGGGCATCACACCTGATGCTATATGTCCCCCAGACGTGGATGAAACACCGCACAAAGGCGAGTTGCCGCGCGCGTATTGCCAACGAGTAACACGTGACAAGGTACGGGCTGTCGCGGCGCAGGCCGACGATTTGGTGCTGTGTGCGGACACCACTGTGGCCCTTGGTCGCCGTATCATGGGCAAGCCTGAGGATGCAGGCCAAGCGGCGGAATTCCTATTGGCCTTATCTGGACGGCGTCACCGGGTGATTACAGCCGTAGCTTTGCGCCGTGGTGAGAAACTGTGGCAACGTAATGTTGTCAGTCAGGTGCGCATGAAGCGTTTGTCAGATGAAGAAATGAACGCCTATCTGGCTACGAACGACTGGCAAGGCAAAGCAGGTGGCTACGCCATTCAAGGCCCTGCCGGCGCCTTCATTCCATGGATAAGCGGGTCATTTACGGGTATTGTGGGCTTACCTTTGGCTGAAACGGCAACATTACTGCAATCTGCGGGCTATCCGCTTTATAAATCAGGAGAAACCGTCGCATGAAGGGCCGTCAGATCGTTCTAGATCATATTGGTGAATTTGAAGCCGCCGCACTTGTTGTGGATGGGCTGCTTGAGGATATTCTGATCGCAGGCGACGCACCTGCCCCCGGAACAATCTATCGCGCCCGCGCGGATCGACCTGTCAAAGGGCAGGGAGGCATGTTTTTGACCACCCCGGATGGCCCCGCATTTCTACGACAAGTCAAAGGCCTGTCCCCCGGGCAAATGTTGTTGGTACAGGTAACCGGCTATGCTGAAGCTGGCAAAGCGTTACCCGTCACGCAGAAAATCCTGTTCAAAAGTCGGTATGCCATCGTCACTCCTGAAGCGCCGGGATTAAACATATCGCGCAGCATTCGAGATGACGACGAACGCGACCGGCTAATGGTTATTGCACACGAAGAGATGGATGGCTGCGAATATGGCCTCATTCTGCGCTCTGCCTGTGGGGGTGCCGATGCGGATGAAATTGCCGAAGATATCACCGCTATGCGGAATATGGCGCAACAGATCATGGAAGATTCAGGCAGCGACCCCGAGGTTTTGGCCGAAGGAGATGCCCCTCATCTGCTCGCATGGCGCGAATGGATCGAACCCGCACAAATCGAGAATGAAAAGGGTAGCTTTGAACGCTGTGGAGTCTTGGACGCCTTGGAAGAGGCCCAAGGCATGGAAATGCGTCTTGATGGTGGGGGCTTTTTGTACATTGAACCCACACGTGCCCTCGTTGCTGTGGATGTGAATACGGGTGCTGATACATCACTGGCTGCCGGGGTTAAGACGAATATGGCCTGCGCAAAATCTCTGGCGCGTGCGCTCCGGGTTCGCGGCCTTGGTGGACAAATCGTATTGGACTTGGCGCCGATGCCGAAAAAAGATCGCCGAGGTTTCGAGAACGCTTTGCGTGCGAGCTTTAAAAACGACCCAGAAGAGACTGCTTTGGTTGGCTGGACAAATTTAGGTCACTTTGAGCTTCAGCGTAAACGTGGGCGCCTCCCGCTCACAGAGCTCTTGTCTCAGGTGCTGTGATGGCTTGCCCGATTTGTGGAGAGGAAACCCGTAGAGAGGCTCGCCCCTTTTGCTCGCGTCGCTGCGCAGACGTGGATCTGCGGCAGTGGCTAACCGGCGGCTACAGTGTTCCTGTTTCAGATTTGGATGAGACAGAAGAGACTTTGGATATCGCGCGTGAGTCACGTCGCGATATCTAATTCGGCCCGACTTGGAACCCCGTCTTGGAACCCCGACTTAGAACATAGGGTTCAAAGAATAGCGGGTTAATAGTCACCCAGCTTAATGTCTGGCGTGTAGGTGCCTTCGGCTTCTCTGACCACAGCCTGTCCACAGCGCATGACCCCGTTTGACGCATCAAACGCATAGGTGGGGTCGCCATGTAATTCCCACCCCTTATTGAGGGCTGCGGTGACTTTATGGCAAAAGGCCGATGTATCATCGGCGCTGATAAAACGGTACAATTTCATAGTATTACCCTAGATCAGTGAAGAAAAGGAGACGGGCCAACCAATCCGTGGATTGCGCCAATACCCCCTAGTAACAGAACCGCAACACCAAAGTACATAATGTCTTTGAGCACCGTCCCCCTAGGGTTTGGTTCCCAATCAGGCTCAAATTTATTGGTGACACTCATCGTTGTAATCGCCCAGATCAACATCGAGCCAAACAAAAGAATGGACGCCAAATCCCCATTCACCAGCAAATGCGCGGTGGCCCAGATACTGATGCCAATCATCATGGGATGACGCATTTTATAAAACAGCGCGCCCTTTTTCGGGCCCGGACTGACAAAGTACAGTGCACACAGCATCATAAGATTGTTCACATGGAACAAAACGCCAAGCGGTCCCCAGATATGAATAAACGGGCTGGCCCGAAAGCCAAAAACAATCAGCAGTAACGACACAATCAAAAGGGGCATTTTCAGGCGTTTGATTGTGTTGCTCAATTGTGCAGGAACTACGTATTTCGACATGTGGGTCGCCCACCACATGAGGATGCCTAGGATGAGAAGGATCATTTGGGTCTCCGGTCAGGTCTGCGCCTAACCTAGGGTCTCGTCGCCACGATTGCATCCCGTTTTGCAAGAATTTCGCGCGCGGTGACGATATGCAGGCTCTCGACGATCTTGCCGTCCAATACAGCTACCCCCTGCCCTGCTGCCTGTGCGGCCTCAAAAGCTGCAATTTGACGCTGTGCACGCTCAATTTCGCCATCAGACGGCGCAAAGGCACGGTTGGCAATGTCGACTTGCGCAGGATGGATCAAAGATTTGCCATCAAACCCCATGTCGCGCCCTTGTTCACATTCCAGTGCCAAACCTGCCTCGTCCTTAAAGGCATTAAAAACCCCATCGATAATCAACTTGCCCTGCGCTTTGGCCGCCAACACACACAGACCAAGCCCTGTCATGAGCGGCAAACGGGTGGGATGGTCACGTGCCCCGAGGTCTTTTGCAAGGTCATTGGTGCCCATAACCATCCCCTGAAGTTGCGGATGTCGCGCAATTTCAACGGCGTTCAACACACCTTGTGGAGTTTCCATCGTCGCCCACAAGGGGATGTCCGAGCGCAATTGACTCAGCGCATCCAGATCTGCAGCGCAGTTGACCTTGGGCAATAACAACGCATCGGCACCTTGTATCGCAACCGCATCGTCTTGCCCCCACGGGGTATCCAGCCCATTGATACGTACGATTTTAAAGCGCGCACCGTACTCGCCCTGCACCAGCGCGTCACAAAGCTTCTGGCGCGCCGAGAGTTTTTCACTCTGGGCGACAGCATCTTCGAGATCAAAGATGATTGCATCCACATCAAGGCTTCGTGCCTTGTCCATCGCACGAGATCTGGAACCTGGGATGTAAAGTACACTGCGAAACGGGCGAAGGCGCGGATCCATTGAGGGCTCCTGTATGTGGTGGATATCTACGAGCGATATGAACGCGCTGAGTCGTCTTCAATCTATTTTTAACAAATTACGCGCTATCTCGCAGGGATCCAACGAATTTACGTTATAATTCCTATGATCATATAACGAAATATATGTTTAAAATCAATATGAACGCACCATTAACTAGATGTTGGGAAATCTTTGTCATGATTTAAACATGGCTGATGAGCTGCGCGAAATTCACCGCTTGGTTATCTCGGTCGGGGCGCGCCCCAGCAACATTGTTACGTCAATCAACCGGTCCCTCTCGTGGAAAACTGGGCGCTTTATGAGTGCCCTGCTGGGGAAGGTCGTTCCGAAAGGGGTAAAACCAATGAATAAGACGCTTGTTACATTCGCCGCAGGGATTTCGCTTGCACTGTTCAACACCGCTGCCTTCGCGCAATCGCAAAACTGTGCGCCGCGTGAGATTGTCTTGAAACGGCTTTCTGACAAATACGGCGAGTCGCGCCAGAGCATTGGGATGGGTCAACGTGGCATGTTGATGGAGACCTTTGCCAGCGCTGAATCCGGTTCGTGGACCATCACCGTAACCACACCGCAAGGCATGACCTGCCTGGTCGCTTCGGGACAATCCTATGAAATCCTAGCCGAAGCTCAGCCGCTGGATGATCACGAAATTTAGACCCATCGCGAGCCCTGAATTCACAATTTTACGCGCGTAAATATTCACTTAATTCAGCGCAATTCAGCGTAAAGTTGCGACCTTGTGATGAATTTCAGTCAAATTTATGTGCTATCACGCTATCAGAGCCACCCACAGCCCTTGCGTGATGCGGTCTTGTGTCTTAGGCATCATGGCACATTATAACCGACTGGAGTTTTCTTCCTATGGCACGACCCAAAATCGCCCTTATCGGCGCTGGTCAAATCGGTGGCACTCTTGCACATCTGGCAGCCCTCAAAGAACTTGGTGACGTTGTACTGTTCGACATTGCCGAAGGTACACCTGAAGGCAAAGCTTTGGACATCGCGGAATCTGGCCCTTCTGAAGGGTTTGACGCAAGCCTCAAAGGCACCCAGGACTATGCAGACATTGCTGGTGCAGACGTTTGCATCGTGACTGCTGGTGTTGCGCGCAAGCCAGGCATGAGCCGTGATGACTTGCTGGGCATCAACCTCAAGGTGATGAAATCAGTAGGCGAAGGTATTCGTGATAACGCGCCTGAGGCTTTTGTTATCTGCATCACCAACCCGCTGGATGCGATGGTTTGGGCGCTGCGTGAATTCTCTGGCCTGCCACACGAAAAAGTTTGCGGCATGGCGGGTGTTCTTGACTCCGCACGTTTCCGTCACTTCCTCGCGGATGAATTCAACGTCTCTATGAAAGACGTCACTGCATTCGTTCTGGGCGGCCACGGCGACACTATGGTGCCATCCGTACGTTACTCAACTGTTGCTGGTATCCCTCTGCCAGATCTGGTTGAAATGGGCTGGACAAGCCAAGAAAAGCTGGATGCGATCGTGCAGCGTACCCGTGACGGCGGTGCCGAAATTGTTGGCCTGCTGAAAACCGGTTCTGCTTTCTATGCGCCAGCAACCTCGGCAATTGAAATGGCCGAAGCTTATCTGAAAGACCAAAAGCGCGTCCTGCCATGTGCAGCTTATGTTGACGGTGCTCTTGGTCTGGATGGCATGTATGTTGGTGTTCCAACCGTTATCGGCGCCGGCGGCGTAGAGCGGATTGTGAACATCAAGCTGAACGCAGAAGAGCAAGCGATGTTTGACGCGTCGGTAACCGCCGTTCAGGGTCTGGTTAAAGCCTGCAAAGACATCGACGGTTCTCTGGCGTAAGCCGTGCAATACATTAAGATGAAAAGGCATCCCGCATCGGGGTGCCTTTTTTGTTAAGCGCACTCTGATCGGCGCGACACTTTCTGATGTACGAGGCCTCGCCATGAAGTTTCTCGCAATTTCCGGCAGCGGCCGCATACAGTCGACGAATACGGCGATGTTGCACAACGTTGCGCAGATCGCGCGCCCCCTGCATCACATCACAGTCTATCACGACATTACGGCTCTGCCCGTCTTTTCCCCAGACGCCGAGACCATGCCGACACCGCCAAGTGTTCAGGCTTTTGTCGACGCAATCCGTAACCACGACGGCCTGATTATTTCCAGCCCAGAATATGTTCGTGCGATTCCCGGTGGATTAAAAAATGCAATCGATTGGCTGGTATCTCGCGACGAAATCATCGCAAAGCCCATTGCATTAATGCACGCGTCACATCGCGGAGACGATATGCTCACACAGCTACGGTTGGTGCTGTCGACGGTCAGTGACCAATTCCACAGCGATATTTTCCTACGGTTTTCGCTGATGAATATGTCCGTACACGAGATCTCAAGAACGCTGATGGAACACCCGAACAAAAGAAACATCCAAGATTTTATTCAACGGCTTGCACAACGCAGTCTAGCGACTGAACCACATGTGCAGCCAACAAATTAGTCACTCGGGATATAGATAACCTGTGCGACGCGATTGGCACGGGCAGCATTGCCCACAGGGGCTAGAGCTTTGCTCCTGTGGAAATACATCTTTAACCATGCTGCATTCTGTAACTTTACGTACAAATTATTCTCTGATTTGCCTCAAGTTTGACGAATACGAATCACTGCCGTAAAGGCTTCGTAAATTTGTGATCACACCCAAAAACCTGTGATCACAAAACATCAAATTCTCTGCTTTTTCTGATCAATCCGACAAAAAAACCTTTAACCTCTCGCTGCTATATCGTCGTATTACACATGACAATTGTAGCCAAACGGGACAGTTTCGTATGAACATTCACGAATATCAGGCCAAGGCCCTTCTTAAGACCTATGGTGCGCCAGTATCTGAGGGTCGCGCTGTACTAAAGGCAGAAGACGCCAAAACCGCAGCAGGCGAGCTGGATGGCCCACTTTGGGTTGTCAAAGCGCAAATTCACGCAGGTGGACGCGGCAAAGGTTCCTTTAAGGAAGCCGATGCTGGCGAAAAGGGCGGTGTACGCCTGACCAAATCGGTCGAAGAAGCGGCCGAAGAAGCCAAGAAAATGCTGGGCCGCACATTGGTCACGCATCAGACCGGCCCAGTCGGCAAGCAAGTCAACCGCATCTACATCGAAGCCGGATCTGGTATCCAGACCGAGCTGTATCTTGCGCTATTGGTTGACCGCGTCTCTTCACGCATTTCGTTTGTATGCTCCACCGAAGGTGGCATGGACATCGAAGAAGTTGCAGCAGAAACACCTGAAAAGATCCTGTCTTTCTCGGTTGATCCTGCAACAGGCTATCAAGCGTATCACGGTCGTCGCATCGCGTTTGAACTGGGTCTTGAGGGTCCACAGGTTAAGCAGTGCGTTAAACTGATGGGTCAGCTGTACCAAGCCTTTGTTGAAAAAGACATGGAGATGCTGGAAATCAACCCGCTGATCGTGTCCGACTCTGGCGATCTGAAAGTCCTTGATGCCAAGCTCAGCTTTGACGGCAACGCAATGTACCGTCACCCTGATGTGGCTGAACTGCGCGACGAAACCGAAGAAGACTCCAAAGAGTTGGAAGCGTCCAAGTACGACCTGAACTACATCGCGCTAGACGGCGAAATCGGCTGCATGGTGAACGGTGCAGGTTTGGCGATGGCGACTATGGACATCATCAAACTGTACGGTGCTGAGCCTGCGAACTTCCTCGATGTTGGTGGCGGTGCGACCAAAGAGAAAGTGACCGAAGCGTTCAAGATCATCACCTCTGACCCCAACGTCAAGGGCATCCTTGTGAACATCTTTGGCGGCATTATGCGGTGTGATGTGATTGCTGAGGGCGTTTTGGCGGCAGTCAAAGAAGTTGGTCTGCAAGTTCCGCTGGTTGTACGCCTTGAGGGTACAAATGTTGAGCTGGGCAAAGAGATCATCGCGAACTCTGACCTTGACGTGATTGCGGCTGACGACCTGAAAGATGGCGCGCAGAAAATCGTGAAAGCTGTCAAAGGATAAGGCATAATGCTAAGATCACGTTGGTCAAAATTATCTGTGCTTGGCAGTATGGTACTCTTAGTAGCAGCCTGTGAAACCAATCAGATTTCTCATGTTAAAAAACCTGACGGCACAATCGAGATTGTTGATAGTTTGCCTGAAACACTCTCTCCGGGAGCAACACCATTTCTTCGTGCGGAAGGACGGGAATTGGCTTCTATTTGCCTAGCCCACAGCTCCGACGCCTCTAAAGTTGAAGAGGCCTTATTAGCACGCGGTTGGGAAAAGCGAAAAGGGTTATTTGGCGAGTATGTGAGCGTCAAAATTCCTGAGACTCTGCTCAACCAAAGGTTTTCAATGAGTTCGAAAGGTGCCTGCGAGTTTTACTCACCAAACTCATGGTCACGTAATGTTTTTGAAGGCGCCGAAGCGCGCTTGATTGAGCAAGGTTTTAAACAAGCAGACCAGCGGACCTGGGTAAAGGGCAACATAACGGTCGAACTTAGTGGACAGGTAACCACGAACAGTTCGTCCGGGACCCGCTCAACCGTCAGCATCTTGCGGAAGTAATTTGTTCCTTCCCCAGCAGCATGTGGGAGGGCGACATTCATCATCATCAGGAGACTCCTCAATGGCAGTCCTTATCGACGAAAACACAAAAGTTATCTGTCAGGGCTTTACCGGCTCTCAGGGTACATTCCACTCCGAGCAAGCAATTGCTTATGGCACTAAAATGGTTGGTGGTGTGACACCAGGCAAAGGTGGTCAAACGCACCTGAACCTGCCAGTTTTCAACTCTGTTCACGAAGCAAAGCACGTCACCGAAGCAAATGCTTCTGTAATCTATGTGCCTCCACCCTTTGCGGCTGACTCAATCCTCGAAGCGATTGACGCGCAAATGGAACTGATCGTCTGCATCACCGAAGGCATTCCAGTTCTGGACATGGCCAAAGTGAAACGCGCGCTGGAAGACAGCACATCGCGTCTGATCGGCCCAAACTGCCCAGGTGTTATCACGCCTGACGCATGCAAAATCGGCATCATGCCGGGCCACATCCACAAGCGTGGCTCTGTTGGTGTTGTGTCGCGTTCCGGTACATTGACCTACGAAGCTGTTAAACAGACATCTGATCTGGGCCTTGGCCAGTCTTCGGCTGTTGGCATCGGCGGCGACCCGATCAAGGGCACTGAGCACATTGACGTTCTGGACATGTTCCTAGACGATCCAGAGACCACATCCATCATCATGATCGGTGAAATCGGTGGCTCTGCCGAAGAAGAAGCGGCAGAATTCATGGCCGAGCAAAAGAAAAAAGGCCGTTGGAAGCCAACAGCTGGTTTCATTGCTGGCCGTACGGCCCCTCCCGGCCGTCGCATGGGTCACGCGGGCGCGATTGTCGCTGGCGGCAAAGGCGGCGCAGAAGACAAGATCGAAGCAATGAAATCTGCGGGTATCGTTGTTGCAGACAGCCCAGCCACATTGGGCGAAGCTGTCATGGAAGCGATCAACAAGGGCTGATGGCACCTGATGGTTCTCCGGCCGGGTCTCTCTCTTTTGCGAGAGGCCCAGGGCGCAAGGGCGAGTGCGGGTCACTCGCCCTACACGCAGCTGTGGATGCCATTTATGATCAAATCCTGAACATTTCCAGTGACCTTGTCGCAAATGTGGTCGCATCACCGCGTCACTCGTCGCAAAAATGGCCACCTTCGCCGCAAGATCCACCTGTTCTTCACGATTGTTCAATCATTGCAGAACAGTCTGCACAAAACCATTCGCGCCCATCATATCGGACGCAGATCGCTTACGGTCCAAACCCACAAGAGGCATGCACATGACCGAACACAGCTCAAACGATATCTTCCACGCGTCCTCCTTTATGCAAGGACACAACGCGGAATATCTGGAACAGCTTTACGCACAATATGCAAAAGACCCCAACGCTGTGGACGCGGCTTGGGCTGAGTTCTTTCGCCAGCTGGGTGATACAGAACAGGATGCAATTGCCGAAGCCGCTGGCCCATCATGGAGCCGCAGCGATTGGCCACTTGCGCCAGACGATGATTTAACAGGCGCGTTGACTGGTGAATGGCCTGCACCTGTGGAAACCAAAGCCGCGGGTAAAAAGATTGCCGAAAAGGCAAAATCCGCAGGGATTGAAGTGTCGGACGCGCAGGTGCAACGCGCGGTACTGGATTCGATCCGTGCACTTATGTTGATCCGCGCCTATCGCATCCGTGGCCATTTGGCTGCAAACTTGGATCCGTTGGGACAACATGGCAACAAGCCTCATCCAGAGCTGGATCCAAAAACCTACGGCTTTAACGATGTCGACATGGATCGCCCAATCTTTATCGACAATGTTTTGGGCCTGCAGGTTGCCTCGATGCGCCAGATCGTGGACATCGTTAAACGTACCTATTGTGGCACCTTTGCTCTGCAATACATGCATATTTCTGACCCCGAACAGTCCGCATGGCTGAAAGAACGCATCGAGGGGCTGGGCAAGGAAATTCAATTCACCAAAAATGGCCGTAAAGCGATCTTGAACAAGATGGTCGAGGCCGAGGGTTTTGAAAAATTCCTGCATGTGAAATACATGGGCACCAAGCGTTTTGGTCTAGATGGTGGTGAAAGCCTCATCCCTGCGATGGAGCAGATCATTAAACGCGGCGGCAACTTAGGCGTCTCAGACATCGTTATCGGCATGCCACACCGTGGCCGTTTGTCAGTATTGGCAAATGTGATGCGCAAGCCGTATCGTGCGATTTTCAACGAATTCCAAGGCGGGTCCTTCAAACCTGAAGACGTGGATGGCTCGGGTGATGTGAAATACCACCTTGGTGCGTCCTCTGACCGCGAGTTCGACAACAACTCGGTTCACTTGTCGTTGACGGCCAACCCCTCGCACCTTGAGGCGGTAAACCCGGTTGTGATCGGTAAAGTTCGCGCGAAACAGGACCAATTGGGCGACACAAACCGCGAGAAAGTTCTGCCTATCCTGTTGCACGGTGATGCGGCCTTTGCTGGCCAGGGTGTCGTTGCAGAATGTTTTGCCCTGTCTGGCCTGCGTGGTCACAAGGCCGGTGGTACCATCCATATCGTTGTGAACAACCAAATCGGCTTCACCACAGCGCCGCATTTCTCACGTTCCAGCCCTTATCCGACCGATAACGCATTGGTTGTTGAAGCGCCGATTTTCCACGTGAATGGCGACGATCCAGAGGCGGTTGTACACGCCGCTAAGGTTGCGACTGAATATCGTCAAAAGTTCCACAAAGACGTGGTTCTCGACATTTTCTGCTATCGCCGCTTTGGTCACAACGAAGGCGACGAGCCGATGTTCACCAACCCGGTGATGTACAAAAAGATCAAAGGCCACAAAACAACGTTGTCGTTGTACACTGAGCGTCTGGTCAAAGACGGTTTAATCCCCGAAGGCGAAATCGAGGATATGAAAGCCGCGTTCCAAGCGCACCTGAACCAAGAGTTCGAGGCGGGCAAAGAATATAAACCCAACAAGGCTGACTGGTTGGACGGACGCTGGTCGCATCTCGACAAACAAGACACCGATTACCAGCGTGGTCAAACCTCGATCAAACCGGAAACGCTTGCAGAAATCGGCAAAGGTCTCACCACCCTTCCCGAAGGTTACCCGGTACATAAAACCGTGGGCCGCTTCTTGCAAACCCGGAGCAAAATGTTTGAATCCGGTAAGGGTTTTGACTGGGCGACCGGTGAAGCACTGGCATTTGGATCATTGGTGACCGAAGGGTACCCGGTACGTTTGTCAGGTCAGGATGCGACCCGTGGGACGTTTTCACAGCGCCACTCAGGTATCGTAGATCAAGAGAATGAGGGTCGCTATTACCCGCTCAACAACATCCGTGAAGGGCAAGCCCAGTACGAAGTTATCGACTCAGCTTTGTCAGAATATGCGGTTTTGGGCTTTGAGTATGGCTACTCCTTGGCTGAGCCCAACGCGTTGACCCTATGGGAAGCGCAATTTGGTGACTTTGCCAACGGCGCGCAGATCATGTTTGATCAATTCATCTCTTCCGGTGAAAGTAAATGGTTGCGTATGTCCGGTCTAGTCTGTCTGTTGCCACACGGGTTTGAGGGCCAAGGGCCCGAGCACTCCTCTGCGCGTCTGGAACGGTTCTTGCAGATGTGCGGTCAAGATAACTGGATCGTAGCGAATTGCACAACGCCTGCAAACTACTTCCACATTCTGCGCCGTCAGCTGCATCGTACCTTCCGTAAACCGTTGATCATGGTGACACCGAAATCCCTGCTACGTCATAAACTGGCCGTCTCGCAGGCCGAGGATTTTACCACCGGATCCAGCTTCCACCGCGTTCTGTGGGATGATGCCGAAAAAGGTAATTCCGACACGCAACTGGTGGCAGATGACAAAATCAAACGCGTCGTGATGTGTTCAGGTAAGGTCTACTATGACCTGCTCGAAGAACGTGATGCACGTGGTATTGACGATATCTATCTGCTGCGGATCGAACAGTTCTATCCATTCCCAGCCATCTCGCTTGTCAAAGAGCTGGAACGGTTCAAGGATGCGGATATGGTCTGGTGTCAAGAAGAGCCCAAAAACCAAGGGGCTTGGACCTTTATCGAACCCAATATTGAGTGGGTTTTAACCCGCATCAAAGCAAAACACAGCCGCCCAACCTATGTTGGACGCTCTACATCGGCCTCGCCTGCGACAGGTTTGGCCAGCCAACACAAAGCACAACAAGCCGCGCTCGTGAACGAAGCGCTTAGCCTCTGAGGAAGATAGACACATGACCACCGAAGTGCGTGTACCCACATTGGGCGAATCCGTAACCGAAGCAACGGTTGCGACTTGGTTTAAAAAACCAGGTGAGCCTGTCGCTGCAGATGAAATGCTGTGCGAGTTGGAAACAGACAAAGTTACCGTCGAAGTTCCCGCCCCAGCGGCTGGAACGATGGGTGAAATCGTCGCAGCCGAAGGCGAAACCGTAGGCGTTGATGCCTTGCTCGCCACAATCACCGCCGCTGGCGAAGCAGCCGCAGCGACCCCTGCGCCATCATCAGAACCTGCAGTGGCTGCTCCTGCCGCAGCATCCGGCGCAAGCACCGATGTGATGGTGCCTACGCTAGGTGAATCGGTGACCGAGGCAACCGTTTCGACTTGGTTTAAAAAGGTCGGCGACACCGTTGCTCAAGATGAAATGCTCTGTGAACTGGAAACTGACAAAGTCTCTGTCGAAGTTCCAGCACCTGCTGCAGGCGTACTGTCAGAAATCACCGCGCCCGAAGGTTCGACTGTTGATGCCACAGCCAAACTTGGCGTGATTGGCGGATCGGCAGCGGCGGCTTCATCTGCTGCGCCTGCGGCAGTTGCTGCACCGGCCGCCGCGGCAAAAGACGTCGCAAATGCACCATCTGCGGAAAAAGCTATGGCTGAGGCCGGATTGTCTGCCGCCAATGTTGCAGGCACAGGTCGCGATGGTCGTATCATGAAAGAAGACGTGACAGCCGCGCTTGCAGCTGCCAAAACCGCAGCCCCTGCGCCGGCAGCGCCGCGTGCACCATCCACACCTCAGGATGCGGCACGTGAAGAGCGTGTCAAAATGACTCGCCTGCGTCAAACAATCGCTAAGCGTCTGAAAGACAGCCAAAACAACGCGGCAATGCTGACCACCTACAACGAGGTCGACATGACCGAGGTGATGGCACTGCGCAAAGAATACAAAGACATGTTTGAAAAGAAACATGGCGCGCGTTTGGGCTTTATGTCTTTCTTCACCAAAGCCTGTGTGCATGCTTTGAAAGAAGTTCCCGAGGTTAATGCTGAAATCGACGGCACTGACATCGTTTACAAAAACTATGTCAACATGGGTATCGCAGCAGGCACTCCAACTGGCTTGGTTGTACCTGTCATCCGTGACGCGGATTCGATGTCTTTTGCGGAAATTGAAAAAGCAATCGCTGAAAAAGGCAAGCGCGCCCGTGATGGCAAGCTTTCCATGGCAGAAATGCAGGGCGGAACCTTCACCATTTCTAACGGTGGTGTCTATGGCTCGCTGATGTCCTCGCCGATCTTGAACCCACCACAGTCCGGTATCCTCGGCATGCACAAGATCCAAGACCGCCCCATGGCGATCAATGGTCAGGTTGTAATCCGTCCGATGATGTATCTCGCCCTCTCCTATGATCACCGTATCGTAGATGGCAAAGGCGCGGTAACCTTCCTTGTGCGCATCAAAGAAGCGTTAGAAGATCCACGTCGTCTGTTGATGGATCTGTAAATCACCATTTTGGGTTCTGCATTAGATTGCAGAGCCCAATATCTGATAGCGAACGGACATTTTATGACTTTTAAGAACCTATGCATGCTTACCGTTATTGGGACAATAACTGCATGTACTGGCGCTGAAATTACGCAACACCCAATTGAGTACACTCCAAAACATTCTTTGAATGAAAAAGGTACGACCTCTTTTACCTTCCGAACGTTCTCCAAAGCATCTGGATCACGCAAAGAACTTTCAGGTGTTGGTTGTAAATTAAACAGTAGCAGTTTTCATTCAAGCTTCGTTACCCCAGCCGAAGTAACCGCACCTAACATGGGAACGCGCACTCCTGTTGCGTCAGTTGAATGTGTTTATGATGGAGAAGAGAAAGTCAAAATTCTTGAACCATACAATAAAACAATTTCGGACATAGATTCTCAAGCGAGTGCAAACGCCGCTGCAAATGGGCTAATCGGGGCGCTTATCGGAGGTATTGCTGCCGGCGTTCAGAAATCCAAACGCGATCCATCCGAGGATATTTATAGCTACAGAGATGGATCTATTGTGTTTGCAGACGGAAAATAGAACGAAAATTCACTACGTGGGCATCTGCCTGCTCATCGAACGTTTAATAGATCCGGAAAGTACAATTCATCAATGACCTATTCCGGTAGCACCAAAGGAACCTGACCTATGTCATCTTATGACGTCATCATCATCGGCGCAGGCCCTGGCGGCTATGTCAGCGCAGTTCGTTGTGCCCAATTGGGCCTGAAAACAGCCATCGTCGAAGGCCGTGAAACCTTGGGCGGCACTTGCCTGAACGTCGGCTGCATCCCATCCAAAGCCCTGTTGCATGCCACACATCAACTGCATGAGGCCGAACACAGCTTTGCTAAAATGGGTCTTAAAGGCAAATCCCCATCCGTCGATTGGGACCAAATGAAAGCCTATAAGAACGAGGTTATTGGCCAAAATACCGGCGGGATTGAGTTCTTGATGAAAAAGAACAAGATCGATTGGCTCAAAGGTTGGGCATCTATCCCTGCCGCTGGTCAAGTTAAAGTTGGCGACGAAACTTACGCCACCAAAAACATCGTAATTGCGTCCGGCTCTGTACCGTCTTCGTTACCCGGCGTGACCGTTGATAATGACGCAGGTATCGTTGTCGACAGCACTGGTGCGCTTGAGCTGCCAAAAGTTCCTAAGAAAATGGTCGTCATCGGCGCCGGCGTCATCGGGCTTGAACTTGGTTCGGTCTATGCACGTTTGGGTGCAGAGGTCACTGTTGTTGAATATATGGATGCCGTCTGCCCCGGCATGGATGCTGATGTCCAACGCGCATTCAAGAAAATTCTTGAAAAACAGGGGCTCAACTTTGTGATGGGCGCAGCTGTACAAGGTGTGGACACGACAAAATCAAAAGCCAAGGTCAAATACCAACCCAAAGCGGGCGGCGATGAACAGGTTATCGAAGCCGATGTTTGCCTTGTGGCAACGGGTCGTAAAGCCTTTGCAGACGGTCTCGGACTTGAGGCATTGGGTGTTGCTCTGACAGACCGTGGTCAAATCACAACGGATGCGAAATGGGCCACAAATGTGCCCGGCATCTACGCTATCGGCGATGTAATCACCGGCCCGATGCTGGCTCACAAAGCTGAAGACGAAGGTATGGCCGTCGCCGAAGTCATCGCCGGCAAACATGGTCACGTCAACTATGGTGTCATCCCTGGCGTTGTGTACACCACTCCCGAAGTTGCCACCGTGGGCGCCACCGAAGACGCACTGAAAGCCGAAGGTCGCAAGATCAAAATTGGCAAGTTCAGCTTTATGGGTAACGGTCGTGCCAAGGCCGTGGGCCAAGCGGAAGGTTTCGTAAAACTTATCACCGATGCGGCAACTGACCGCGTGTTGGGCGCAGCGATCATCGGTCCCGCGGCGGGCGATATGATCCACGAAATCTGTGTCGGTATGGAATTTGGCGCCTCTGCCGAAGACATCGCACTGACATGCCACGCACACCCCACTTTCTCAGAAGCTGTTCGCGAAGCGGCGCTGGTTTGTGGCGACGGTGCCATCCACGCGTAAAGCGCGCGGCGCAACACCAAAAACCTGTAAAGGGCGACCCAACTGGGTCGTCCTTTTCCGTTTAACAGCGGTTAGACATGCAGCTAAATAAAAAGGCCGACGGGGGACAACCGTCGACCTTTTATTGGGTCTTTGACCCTGCCCTGTGAGTGAGGCAAAGAACACGGACACTATGTTCTTGATAATAGAAACGCTCCAGCAGCGTGGTTCCGTCGCAAAATAAATCTGTTTTCTAACCTATCTCAACATTGCATGAAAGCATCACCACAAGGTCTGCTCTGCACGCGTTGTCCAAGCGTCATCATAAGATGCCCCACCCTCCTCGCCACCTGTAGCTTCAGCCAAAAGCGCACCAACACTTGGAAGACCTGCACTTTCGTCACCGCAGGTCCACAAGCGCGCTCGCATTAAAGCACGAGCACATTGCGTATAGAGTTCCTCGATTTGGATCACGATAACCGTCGCAGGCAATTTGTCACCGCGGGAAAATCGCGCGCGCAATTGTTCATTAACGCTGATACGGGCACGGCCATTTATCCGCACCACGTTGTCGGCACCTGGGACAAGAAACAACAAAGATACCCGCCCGTCACGCACAATATTTCGCATGGAATCAAGACGGTTGTTACCACGCCAATCCGGTAACGCGAGTGTTTTATCATCCAGTTCCTGTACCACTGGCCCCTCATCCCCGCGCGGGCTGTTATCTGTGCCTTCGGGACCAACCGTGGTCAGCATACATAGGCGTGAGGCCATGATCCACTTACGGTACAGCGGTGTGATATGGTGCAGCACTTTACGCAAAGAAGCCCCTTTTGGTGCGCCATAATGAGCCTCTAGATCTGCAAGTGTTTCGATATAATCCATAGTACCTCGGGTTATGAGAGTAGGTTGGGCAAGCTATCCCACAGCAGTTTAACAGCTGTAATCATCAAACAGATATAAACGATCTTCACAAACGTGACCTGATCAACGATCTGATGCAACCGTGCCCCAAAATACACGCCGACAAACAAGCATGGTGCAAGTGTCAAACTCGCCATCAAACTGTCCTGCCCCAAAGCTCCCGTCGACCCGTAGGCAATGGTTTTCAATGCATTCAAAATAAAGAAAAAGATCGTATTTGTCGCCACAAACTCGGTCTTTTCAAATTTTTGCCGCAACAAATACCCTTTGACCGGAGGGCCACCTGCATGTGCAATATAACTGGCAAACCCTGATGTTGCCCCCAAAAGACTTACAACAAGGGTGGGCGTTTTACGTGGGTTATTTTGACTATGGCCTTGCAGAAGATACTGCAGAACAAAAAATGCGGCCAGCCCGCCAACGAGGCCTCGAACCGCGTCCGCCTGCATATGTTCAAAACCCAATGCACCAACAACAAGCCCGATCAAAGCACCAGGCAATAAAGCCAATAGTACCGCGCGGTTCCAATCATGGCGATACCGCCAAATGATCAGCAGATCCATCACCAGCAACAACGGCATCATCACGGCCGCTGCAAATTGCGGTGCGACAAACAATGACATCAAGGGTACGGCCATTACACCAAGCCCACCACCAAAGCCGCTTTTGGACGCTCCGGTTATCAAAACAGCAACAACCGCGGTAATGTAGAAATAGGCTGATAGTTCCACAAAAATCCCCGCACAGATAATAGACAATCTTGATGAGATTAGGTCTTATGCTCCAGATCCGAAACCAAACGAAAACCAATACGGCGTGCAGGTTCGGCCGGTTTTTCCTTGGGTAAGGCGCGCAACATCACATTGAGCTGGTTCACATGCTGCACCAACTGTGTCCGTGAACCACTGCTATCAGAGCCGTAAAAAGTCATAATATCAGGATCAAAATAGCCCAGACCTTCGATCCGTAGCACGCCAGCTTCGCCACCAGCAAAACCCATAGCGACCTCATGTTCGCTATCCAGCTGCTCTTCAAAGTTTTTTATGTATGTCACGAGACGTTCATAAGCCCAGCGCGCAGCACTTTTGGCACGATCTCCATCGCGCAGCGGAAGTGGCAGTTCACCGGGTAGGATAGCGTGCGGATCCACATGGACCTCGTGCTGACGTGGCAAAGCAGCGGCTTCAGCCAGTTCGGCACTGGTGGCGATTTCATTATCCATGATCGCTCCTTTACAGGCGTTGGTAAATCCATGCCCCGTCTGAACGGCGCGTTCGGCTTACCTTGCCCGCAAGATAGAGGTGATTGCAATGGGCTACAGCTTCAACCAACGCAAGGCCATATTCGCCGGACCCGATTTTGCGTTTGTACAGCGGAGCAAAACAATCGGCGGCGGCTTGGGGTGTTGACAGGTGATCCACAAGCCGGTCAAGCGCATGATGGTGATTATCGATCAATTGACGCAAGCGATGCGGCAGGCCAGTAAAGGGCAATTTGTGGCCACCAAGACATAGCTGATCTGGGCGTGCCAATTGCGCAAAACGCGTGCAGGTTTCGAACCACTCACCAACTGTGTCAGCCTCGGGTTCAGTTGCATAGACACCTAGATTTGGACTGATAGAGGAAATGACCTGGTCGCCAGTGAGAACCAAATTATCGTCGCGGCTCCATAGGGTTACATGTTCTGGAGCATGACCGTTACCCATATGCACATCCCATTGTCGCCCCCCCATAGTGAACATGTCCCCCTGTTGCAGGCGTGTAAATCCCAAAGGCATCGCCGAAACGGTATCAGCAAAGTTATAGGGCCGTTCAGCAAGCCGCGCCGCAAGTGTATCCGCCGGCATGCCTGTTGATTTGTAATATGCGACGGTTTCAGGAGGATAGCTGCTTTGCACGTCCAATGTCAGCATCCGTGCCATTAGCCAAGCTGTGCGCGATGTCACCAGCTGTGCGCCGTGTTCTGCTTGAAACCAACCGACATTACCGACGTGGTCAGGGTGATGATGCGTCAACAGCACGCGCGATACGGGCTTCCCCTGCAGTGGACCCGCCATCAACGTGGTCAGGATCCGGCGGGTTTTATTGCTGGACATGCCTGTGTCCACCAGCGTCCAACTGTCACCTTCGTCAAAGGCATAGATATTAACATGATCTGGCTTGAACGGCAGCGGTAACCGCATCCACAGCACACCTGATGCGATTTCAATCGCATCGCCCTCTTGTGGCGGGGTCATCCAAGGTGTGGCAATCCCGCCATGTTGGCCTGTCATTTTACCGTATTCTCCGCCGCTGAAACAAGCCTTTAATGCTATGCCCCGTGCAGCTCAAGCTCTTAAGCTACACGACCAGATATGCGACGCCGCAGCGTGAGTAGGCCAAGTGCGGACCCCAACAGCCACAGACCAGCAGGAAGCGGTACAGGTGCCACATCCACAGAATAAAGATATGCAGACCCACTGTAACGTCCATTATCATCGTCTAAATACGCACTTACCAGCAAAGAGCCGTCATCAAAGGCTATGTTGTATCCGAATTCGCTATAGGCCAAGCCGTCACTGGCAACGATCTTATCAATCTGCCCTCCGCTATTAATATCAAATAGGTACACTGCACCAACATTTAATTGACCTTCATCCCCCTCAGAACGATATGCACCTACAGCCGCGATATCTCCATAGAGGGCAACGTCAATCCCGAAATAGTCAGATTCAGCCGCATCATCTGGCGTAAATTTGTAAATTTCTTCTCCTGTTTGCCAATCAAACAAATACGCGGCACCGCTTCGGTCTCCATTCTCAGTATTGTTCCAATTCCCAACCAAGGCAAACGTGTCAGACACATCAACAGCATTACCAAATGAATATACGTTTTCTGGATCCCCGGCCGTTAGCTTTGCCAGCTGTTCACCCGTTTGCGTATCATAGACATAGGCTGCGCCCTTATTGAACCCCACGTCATCATCACCGATCGCGCCAATGATTGCCGTTGTTCCTGAAATCGCAACATCAGACCCGAAAACTTGCGATGCAGCCCCATCTTCAGGCGTAATTTTCATCACCTGCTCACCAGTATCAGGATCAAAAACATAGACTGATCCACTGCTCGCTCCATGGTCATCATCATAACGAGAGGCCACGACAACTGCGCTATCGGATATCGCGACTGAAGAGCTGAAATGATCAACCGCAGCGGCATCCTCCGCGTTCAATTTAGCGATTTGTTCGCCTGTGTCTGTATTAAATAAATACGCAGATCCGCTGTTATTCCCACCATCGTCATCCAATAGTGATGAAACAACCGCAATATTCCCAGAAACTGCAATATCGTAACCAACAGCATCATTGGCAGCCACATCCTCTGGAACCAACCTGTGGGTTATTTCACCTGTCTCAATATCAAATACATATGCAACACCGCCAGTGTCAGCCCCTCTAGCGGCAAGAACAGCAGTATCGCCATCCACATCGACGGTATTTGCAAACCAATCATTTGCAACGCCATCGTCTGGAAGAATTTTGACTTCATTCGTGATAGTTGCAGCGTTTGCATACAACGGAGTAAGACAGAATACTAAAGTTAATAAAGAACGACGCATACTACACCTTTTGGGAATACGTTTGAAACAAGATACAAAATCGCTGTTATGCGTCATCGCACGTGCAACGAAATCGCTGCCTAACTTCCCCAAAGGTCATTAAATAACCTTAAATAAAACAATAAATTACCGAAATTACAGCATTTCATCCAATAAATCAAAAAGCCCTTCTGACCCTGCCTGCGCATGGGCCAGATACCCGATGTGCTGGGGCAACATACGCGTGATATAAAAGCGTGCAAGCGTTTCACGCGGACCGCCGATATCAGCCATAGCTGCCGCAAGATGATAGTGACCGCCCAACACCCGCGCAAAGGCCATCAGATAGGGCACAGCTCCGGCGAAACGATCATCTAGATCCTGTTGCGCGACCATCCACTCGGTGGTTTCGCGCAAGGATTCGCAGGCATTCCAAACGGCATCAGCCATTTTAGGGTGTGTTGTACGTGCCCGTTCGGCCTGTACTTCGACTTCGTCGATCAGCAAATGTGCCATATCGCCACCGTCCAGCATCTTGCGCGCCACGAGATCCATGGCTTGGATACCGTTGGTTCCCTCATAAATCGCGGTCACGCGTACATCGCGATAAAATTGCGCGGCTCCGGTTTCTTCGACAAAACCCATGCCACCATGGATTTGCACACCCGTTTCAGAAACCCGCATGCCGATTTCGGTACCAAATGCCTTGGCAATCGGAGTCAAAAACCCGGCACGGTCTTGCCAATGGCGATCGCCGGTCGCCTTGGCCATATCAATGGCGCGCGCACAATCCAGTGCTATGGTGCGGGCTGCAAAGATGTCAGCCTTGCTTTCCATCAACATACGGCGCACGTCAGCATGATCTGCGATACTGCCACCTTTGGATTTGCCCTGCTTACGATCTTGCGCATAGGCCAACGCCTGCTGATAGGCTGCCTCGGCCACACCGATACCCTGGCCACCGACACCCAGACGTGCGTTGTTCATCATGGTGAACATAGCAGCCATACCGTCGTGTTCTGCACCAACCAGCCAACCCGTGGCCCCGTCGTATTGCATCACACAGGTCGGAGAGCCATGCAGGCCCAGTTTATGTTCAACGCTCACCACGCTTAATGAATTGGCATCCCCAGCATTGCCTGCCTTGTCTGGCAGGAATTTCGGCACAATGAACAATGAAATCCCCTTGGTGCCCGTCGGGCCATCCGGCAAACGCGCCAGCACTAAATGACAAGTGTTGGACGTAAAGTCATTATCGCCCCACGTGATATAGATCTTTTGACCGGTTATCGCATAGGTGCCATCATCGTTGGGCACAGCCTGCGACGTCAACGCCCCTACGTCAGACCCTGCATGCGGTTCGGTCAAGTTCATGGTGCCAATCCACTCGCCCGCGTTGAGTTTGGGTAAATACAACGCCTTGATCGCATCGCTGGCATGATCTTCCAATGCTTCGATCTGGCCCTGTGTCAACAAAGGTGCAAGTTGCAGACTGATACAGGCGCTGGAAAACATCTCCATCACAGCAGTCGTCAACGACATCGGCAAGCCCATACCGCCATAGTCAGGATCGGCGCTGATCCCAACCCAGCCACCGTCTGCAATGGCACGAAAACCGGCAGCAAAACCGGGCGACGTGCGCAGCACAGTACCGTCAAGCACGGCAGGTGAGACATCGCCTGCGCGCTGTAACGGGGCAAGTGTGTCATTTGCCAATCTACCCGCCTCGGCCAGAATCGCGCTGGCCACATCCGGGGAAGCTTCGGAAAATTTCGCAGTCTCTGCGATCTCGGCATAGTTCAGTAAGGTATTCAAAATGAATTCATATTCGGATAGGCGGGCACGAAATGTCATGATGTAACGGCAACCTCTTTTGATACGCGATATGGACTCGGCTTGAGATCATTAGGTAAAGGCCCTAGACCTAACTGCAATCAAAACGCGGCGTCACATCTGTTTGCAATCGTGCAAAGCGACGTGACGTCATCGGATATGCCCTATGACTGACACCCTGCACCTGACCCCAAACGATGTTCCCCATGCAGCTGCGTTGCTGCGGGCTGGCAATCTGGTCGCCTTTGCCACCGAGACCGTTTACGGCCTTGGCGCAGATGCCCGCAACGGGGTGGCCGTAGCATCCATTTATGCCACCAAAGGCCGGCCCAGTTTTAATCCGCTGATTGCCCACGTAGCAAACGTGGCAATGGCACAAGAGCTGGTACAGTGGAACGATTGGGCCGACGCCCTAGCGCAAGCGTTTTGGCCGGGCCCGCTAACGCTGGTGCTGCCCTTACGTGAGGGGCATGGCGTCTCTGAACTGGTCACGGCCGGTCTAACAACCTTGGCCGTGCGCGTCCCAGCGCAAGACACCGCCCGCGCGCTTTTGACTGCAGTGGGCGGACCGGTTGCTGCCCCCTCTGCAAATCCTTCGGGCAAGATTAGCCCAACCACCGCTGACCATGTTACGGCCGGCCTAGGTGGCAAGATCGCAGCAATTTTAGACGACGGACCCTGTGCTGTGGGATTGGAATCCACCATTGTGGGACTAGCAGGCCCAACCCCGATGCTGTTGCGACCAGGGGGACTGGCGCAGGATAAAATCGAACAGGTACTTGGACAGACCTTAGCCGCACGCGATACGGCGGACCCACTGACCGCGCCTGGACAGTTGTTGTCTCATTACGCGCCCAATGCAGCGGTACGGTTAAATGCGACCTCACCAGTCAATGACGAAGTAATGTTGGGATTTGGTGCGATGAGTTATGATTTAAAGGCTGGCGATTTAAACCTGTCACCGCGTGGTGATCTGGGTGAGGCGGCGGCCAATTTGTTTGGATATTTACATCGGTTGGATATGCTGGGTGCGCCAATCGCTGTGGCCCCCATCCCGCAACAAGGACTGGGGGTTGCCATCAACGACCGCCTGCACCGTGCGGCCGCGCCGCGTTAGGCCTCGTTTATTAAGCGATATTTTATTAAGCGTGCCCCGCCTCAGCAGATAAATTCAGCGCCGCGACACCGATGCTTTCAAGGGCACGCCCCCATTGTTGATCAAACGGTGTGTTGAAAACCAAATCTTGAGTTGCATCTGCGGTGAGCCAACCGTTTTGCGCAATTTCACTTTCCAGCTGACCAGCCCCCCAGCCTGCATAGCCCAGCATCACCAGCGCTTCGTCCGGCCCCTGTCCTGCACCAATGTCCTCAAGCACATCAAGGGTCGCAGTCATCCCGACCCATGGCGCAATATCAAGCGTCTTCACCTTAGAGACATAATCCCGCGAATGCAGCACAAATCCACGTTTCAGTTCTACCGGACCGCCATAAAGCACCGCTTGGGCCTTGGTTTCGTGGCTCGCCTTAATCTCGAGTTGACCCAGTAGATCCCCCAGAGACACATCTGGCGTCGCTTTATTGATAATCAGGCCCATCGCCCCTTCGGCGTTATGCGAACATAGGAATACCACCGTGTTATCAAAGGCATTATCGCTAATACCTGGCATTGAAATCAGCAGTTTTCCGGTCAGATTCATGTGTTCTGCTTTCGTTAGACGTTGCCCCTGTCGCACGATACGATCTGTCAGGGCCTTTGATATTACAGTTTGCCCCCGAGTGGTCACGCATGCAAGAGCCCGGCCTATTTTGATATCACCAGTCAGTGAACCTTGACCAACTTGCGCGAACGTGACTTGGCATTTCAAGCAAGATTGCGCAGGTATAGCGAATGAGACAGATTTCCGATTTTATGCCCCTCTTTAAGGCGGCGACCACCGCATTGGGCCTTATGGCCTGCATGTCGACCCCTGCTGCTGCACAGGGACAGTTTGATAACATCGTCACGTTCGAAGTGTTGGACGGCGGTTGGACCGATCATGGCACCTATCAGGCCGCGCTGCATTTGCAGTTGGCACAGGGATGGAAAACCTATTGGCGTTCCCCCGGCGAGGCAGGCATTCCACCGCGGTTCAACTGGAAAGCATCGCGTAATGTTGCAAATGTTGCCTTAACCTGGCCCACACCCGAAATCTTTAGCACCGCAGGTTTACGTACCATTGGATATCATGATGAACTGGTCTTACCCATAGAGATCACACCACAAAGCACTGGTGACGAGATCCGCCTGGCCGGAAAAATGGACCTAGGCCTGTGCCGCGAGGTCTGTATCCCCTCTGAAATCAAGATCAAACATTCCCTTGACCTTGACGCAGGTCGCAATCCGTTGATCGTGGCAGCACTGGCGGAACGCCCTTTTAGCGCCGGCGAGGCACAGGTAAAATCAACCACATGCCAAGTGCGCCCCAGCGAATATGGGATGACCGTGGAGGCGCAGATCAACATGCCTTCTGCCGGCGGGGCTGAGATTGCCATCATCGAATCTGGTAGCCTTAGCTCCTTTGCAACCGAAACCACCACACGTCGCGAGGGGAACCGCTTGCATGCCTCCTCAGAGTTGCTACCTCTCACAGATGCACCACTGAGTATTGACCGTTCGGCTTTGCGCATTACTGTGCTGGGTCAGAACTATGCGGTAGACATCAAAGGCTGTACAGCGGGATGACAACAAAGGGCAAGCGCCCTGTTTTGGGGGCGATTGCGGTTGTCCTTCACAGGATAGACAACCAAGATTGCGTGCTCTTGATCCAACGCGCCACCGAGCCAAACGCCGGATCATGGGGATTTCCCGGTGGTCACGTCGAGCTGGGTGAAACCGCAGCGCAAGCTGCGGTACGAGAGTTGTTTGAGGAAACTGGTGTCGTCGCCACCGTGCAGTCCCATCTGGAAAACATCGACGTTTTCTTACGAGATGCAGATGGAACCGTGGCCCGCCAATATTTACTGGTCGCAAGCCTTTGCGATTATGTCAGCGGCACAGCCAAACCCGATGATGACGCCGCGGATGTGCGCTGGGTGCCGGTCTCTCAAATCGACACCCTAGGGCTGGACCTATTGGATCAAGTTGCCGACGTGGCCCGCGCCGCGCGCGTGCGCACAAGGGTCATATAGCTCAGACCGTAGGTTATCACACCGATCCCCACAAACCCCAAAATACAGATCATCAACCCAGCCTGTACGGGAGGCATGGTGTTCGTAAACGGTAACATTGCTCGCAAACTCGCATGGAGCAATCCAGTCGCCATAGCGTAGCCAAGGGTAAAGGCAAGCCAGACCACCTGCACTACGCCCGATATGATCAACGGCAAGCGCAAATGCACCCCTCGCATAGCCCGCTTAAGGGATGTCAGAGGCTGGGCGATATCCGCTTGAATTGCGACCAATGCCGGAACCACCAGTAAAACCAAGAACATGCCAAAACCGAGACCATACACCAACGTGATCACCGTAGGTTTCAAAAATTGCGCCTGCTGTGATCGCTCATACATAAGCGGCGCAAGCCCTAGAACCGTTGTCATCGTCGTCAACATTACCGGACGCAGACGGTCGGCAGCCCCATCGATAATCGACGGAACCAATCCCCGCTCTTGCGCGTATTCGTCAATTGTCCCAACCAAGACGATTGAGTCGTTAATGATGATCCCCGTCATCCCAAGCAGGCCCACCACAGTAAACATACTGGTCGGCACCTCCCACAGATAATGACCCCAAATCGTGCCCACCAAGCCAAAGGGAATAATCGCCATCACGACAAACGGCCGCGTCCAACTGCCAAAAATCCAGCACAACACAAGATATATTCCGGCCATACAGACGGTTAATCCACTCAGCGCCTCGGTTAAAAAGCGGTTTTCCTGCTCGCCTAGGCCAGAAATACGGTAATTCACCTGATAATCCTGCGAAATTTTAGGCAGGATTTCCGTCTGCAAAGCTGTCTCAATTTCATCCGCACGTGCCGCATCATCTTCGGCGATATCACCGGTAACATTGATAACTCGGACACCATTTTGCCGGCGGACCGTCGAGAATCCGGTGCGCTGCTGCACGCTTACAATATCCGACAGCGGCACGTATTCCCCATCCGGAGCGCGCACCAGTGTGCGATCCAGAAAATCTGCTGTCAGTTCATTTTCGGGCAGTTCCACACGAATTTCAGCAGAGCGCAGACCATCTGGGTAGGTCGCAGCCTCGATCCCTGCAAAACGATTTCGCAAAATGGTGCCCAGACCCTCAATAGTGAAATTCATCGCCTGCCCTTGCGGGGTGAGGTCAAGCACCAGCTCTTCTTTGTCAAACGTCAGGTCATCCTCTACTGCCGAGACCTCAGGGTATGGCATTACAGCCGTCTTGAGCGCTTCGGCAGCTGCTTTAAGCGTAATGACGTCCGCTCCGTAGAATTCGACATCCAAGGCATCGCCACCGGGCCCCGAACGGAAACCGCGAAACGAAATTACCTCGGTTAAAGGCATTTGTGCGACGCGTTCCTGCAGCTCTCCGATAAAGGCAAAGCTGGAATAGGGGCGCAGGTCGGCATCGATCAACTCAATCGCGATAGACCCCAGCAAATCAGTGTCTTTGGTGTCAACACCGGGCAGGCCACGACCAGTGTTCCCTCCAACTTCGGCAATGACGTAACCAATTGGATTGGTGCCAAAACGCGCCTCATAGTCTTTGCCCAGCGCCTCGGTTGCACGTTGAAATTCGCGCATCTGCTCAAGGGTATCCGCACGCGAGGCACCTTCAACCATGGCGAAATTCCCCGCAACAGAGGAGCGCTCAGGAGCATTGAAAAATCGCCAAGTGACATCCCCACCAATAAACAATGCAAGTTGACTGGCCAAGAGAACCAGTGCCCCCGCCGCCATCACATAGCGCGCTCGGACGACAAAGCCCATAAAGGGGCGGAACATGTGATCGCGGAACCAACGAAAGCCACGGTTCACAAATCGATTGGGTGCGTCATACCAATGATTGGCCTGCGCAGCACTTAGCGCGTGTGACATGTGATTGGGTAGGATCAGGAAGCATTCCGCAAGGCTCGCGATCAAAACCGCAATTACGGTAAAGGGGATATCACCGATCAAGTCGCCAAAACGGCCGCCGATAAAAGTAAGGCCAAAAAAGGCAATGACCGTTGTCAGCGTGGCCGCCACAACCGGCATCGCCATCCGCTGCGCGGCGCGCTCTGCGGCAACAACGGGCGACTCGCCCAGACGCCGCGCTCGAAAATCGGCGTGTTCCCCCACCACAATCGCATCGTCCACTACGATGCCCAGGGTAATAATCAACCCGAACAACGAAATCATATTGATCGTCAATCCGCCCGCATACATCAACGCGATCGCCGCCAACATCGCTGCTGGAATTCCTGCCGCCACCCAAAAGGCTATACGCGCATTGAGGAAAAGGAACAATAGCACCAAGACCAAACCCAGCCCTGTCAATCCATTGTCGATCAGCAAATTCAAACGCGCAGTAATTGCGCCTGCGCGTGTGCGAATTAACTCGATCTCGACACCTTGGGGCGCCGTTAGCGTCAGCTCGCGCGCAATGGCCTCGACCTGATGCTGGATACCAATCGCATCACCTTTGCTGGAGCGGTCCACCCGGACGGAAATTGCAGGATTATCGCCGACGAAATAGCTGCGCTGGCGGTCGACTCCTTCAACGCGGATCTTGGCCACATCTCCGATGGTCAGCACAGAGCCGTCCTCTTGCGATCGCAGGACGATACTTTCCAGCTCTTCGGCACTGCGTTTTTGGGTGCCTGTCCGCACGCGGGCATTGGCCCCAGACACCTCACCTGCCGGATTAATCTCAACCTCTGCCGCGATCACAGACGCGATTTCAGCCATGGTGATGTCATGAGCGATCAAACTGGAGGATGGTACCTCGACAATCGTTTCCGGTGCAGCCACCCCGCGGATGGTTGTGCGGGTCACACCACCCTCAAAGAGACGTTGCACCAACTCATCCGTCAAAAGCCCAAGTTGCGCGGGCTCAATCGGACCTGTGATCACAATATCTGTGACTCGATCCCGCCACGCGACATGCACGACGGTGGGTTCTTCGGCGTCATTTGGTAAGGATGTCACCCCATCCACAGCGGCCTGCAAATCATCAGTCGCCTTGCTCATATCCCAACCCGGTTCGAAATCAACCGCGATACTTCCGGCCCCTTCTCGCGACGTTGAGGCGGTATCGGTCACCCCATCCACGGCCAAAAGCGATGGTTCAAGTACCTGAATGATCGCACTGTCCACGTCTTCGGGGCCCGCGCCGTCCCATTCGACCCTAACGTTAACCGTTTCGGCCACAACATCGGGAAAAAACTGGGCCCGCATATTGGGAATAGCCGCAGCGCCCGCGATCAGAAACAGCAATAAAAGCAGGTTCGCGATTGTGCCATGGCGTGTAAAATAACTCAGCAAACCGCCGGTCTTTTCAGAAATATGACGCATATTTCAGCTCCCTCACTGGAGATATCTCGGGGCACAGGGCAAGATTTAACCGCCCATGCGAGATTCGATGTGGGTAATCAGAGTGGCGGGCACTTTGGCCCGCGCTAACGCACTGAGTGCGCGATCTTTGGCTTCTGGCGCCATTTCGCCAGCTTCGCGTACAAATTTGGTAAGCTGCGCACGGCGTTCGTCCGTTATCTTGATCAACTCTGGTACGACAGCCGGAGCAACAGCGGTGTTGGCAGTTTCTTTACGCAAAGGGCGCACACGAATCCCCGCACCCAGAAGCGGAGTACGTCCCGTCACAACCTCACGACCATCAAGTCCCGGCGCGCGCAGCAAAACACTGTCCCCTTGTCGGCGCATCAATTCAACGGAAACGGTCTCAAGCCTGTCATCGGCACCCAGAACCAGTACGGTGTTTTGTGCGTCCAAAACGGACGACGGCAATAAAGCCACATTCTCAAGCGGAGGTTCTTTGACATTAACCGTGACGAAATCGCCAGGTTTAAATCCCTGTGCGCCGGTCATATGCGCATAAAGCAGTCGTCCCGATTGTCCCGTCTCGGTCGCGCCACTCGCCCGAGACACCTCGCCAGGAACAGACAGCGCAGCCCCAGTGGCATCCAATGTTACAGACACTGGCATTTGCCGCAGTGCACCTGAGGTATCCAACAGACGCGCATATTGCAAAGTTGAGATTCGAAACGCGGCTTCAAGACGGTCAGGATCAACCAATTCTGCTAAAATTTCATTGGCCGCAACCAAACGCCCCTCGACCAGAGACACGGCTTGGAGAGTACCGGTAAAGCGGGCCGTAACGGTCGCATCAGCCAAATCACGCTCGGCCTCAGAAAGCGTGATTTCTGCGCGCGTCAATTGCGATTTGGCTTGGTCTACGCTTGCCTCAGCTTGACTGACTGCTTGACGGCTCGTGATCACCTCTTGGTCTGATTGTGCGGCTGCCAATTCGGCGGTTTCGACCAAAGCTTCGGTGCCGACCCCTCGATCACGCAGGCCTTTTTGCCGATCAAAAGCCCGTTGATACAGTTTAGCCTGAGCCTCGGTGGTTTTAAGCTCATCACGCGCCAGATCCAGCGCGCGTTGGCTGTCACGCAGGCTTGCACGTGCATCGGTTATATCAGCTTTGGCGCGGTCTTGTGCAAATTTGGCATCGGTCTTGTCAATTTCCGCTAGAATATCGCCCTGCTGAACGGTGCCACCTTCCTGAAATGCCTCGGACAACCACACGACACGCCCTGGCACGGCAGCCCGCAGTTCCAGAGTGCGGCGACTTTCAACACGACCAAAGGTTTCCAATTCGGGACTATACGTGCCGACCTGCGCCGTTTGGACATTCACGGTAAAGACGCGCTCACGCACCGGGCGCGTAGCTTTATCACCTGCCAACTGTTCCGACACCGCAGAAACAACCATATAGCCTGCGTAAAACATCAAGGTCACTGTGAGGGACAATAGAAACAGTCCTATCACGCTTTGTCGCAAAAATCGCATCTTCGGCTTCCTTTCGACAGAGACCACGATCATGGCCAGTCTGTGGATGGGAGAATGAGGGCAAAGGATCAGCTTTCGTAAAGCACTACGCTATTTAACGCACAAGCTGCCTATTTCCGTCGAAGTTTTTCATCAAGCCGCGGTAAAATTTCAACAAAGTTGCAGGGCTTGTGGCGGAAATCCAATTGCTTGCACAGAATTTCATCCCACGCGTCCTTACATGCGCTTGGGCTGCCCGGCAGTGCGAACAAATACGTCCCCCCTGCAACACCAGCGGTCGCACGGCTTTGAACCGCAGATGTGCCGATTTTTTGCATTGAGACTATGGTGAAAACAGTTCCAAAGGCTGAGATTTCCTTCTCGTAGACATCCCGATGGGCCTCCACCGTAACGTCCCGCCCCGTCAAACCTGTACCGCCAGTGGAAATCACCACATCCACAGCGTCATCGGCAATCCATACCCGCAATTGATCCGAGATTTCGTGACGCTCATCCGGTAAAATAGCGCGAGCTGCAAGGGAATGGCCCGCAGCCGCGATCCGGTCAACCAGTACGGCCCCTGAACGGTCCTGCTCTAAATTTCGGCTATCAGAAACGGTAAGAACCGCAATACGAATGGGAATAAAATCTCGGGATGTCTCGCTGGGCGACATATTCAAATTAGTCCTCTACCACGACGCGGTTCTCACGCCTGTTATCGGCATACACCAAAGATCGCGTATCGCAAGCCCCACTCCATACCACCACAGAAGCGCTATACGATATCTATGTGTATATCACTTCATTGCAGTTATGTCGCATCACATTGATGTCAATGTCCTTACTGTATTCTTACTGTGCATTTACCGGCAGACAAACGCAGCCCGCTTTTGTTCCCGCAGAAAATCAGCTCTGTGACAACAGCCGCGCTTTGATTTCTAACAGATCCGCCCAAGCCTCACGTTTGGCATGCGGTTGGCGCAACAGATAGGCTGGGTGAACCATCGGCATAACTGGTTTATCCCACGCCTCGGTCCATGTTCCGCGCAGACGGGTGATACCGCGTTGGCCAAGCGTTGCTTGACAGGACACATTCCCCACCACAACTAAAACATCTGGTTTTGCCAGCGCCACATGACGCTCTAAAAAGGGGACCATCATCGCGATTTCAACTGGAAGCGGGTCGCGATTTTGCGGAGGTCGCCACGGTAAAACGTTGGTAATATATACATTTTCGCTGCGTTTCAGATCAATCGCGGCCAACATTTTATCCAGCAACTGTCCCGCCCGCCCGACAAAGGGACGCCCGGCAAGATCTTCATCGCGCCCCGGAGCCTCACCGATCACCATGACCCGCGCCCCCGGTTGTCCATCACAAAACACCAAATTACGTGCCCCGTGCTTCAGGTCACAATGCTCAAAGTCTTGCAACGCCGCGCGCAGCTGATCCAAGGATTGTGCGGAATTGGCTGCACGTTTTGCCTCTGCAACGGGGTCCATTTGGAGCGGAGCGCGTGGGGGCGTTTGCGCGCCTTTTGACGATCCCGCCTGTGGTTTTGGTGTTTTCTCGGCCAGATCATAACGATTGATCGGCGCGTCACAAATCGCCTCGGTCACGCCGAGTTCAATGTGCCACTCCAACAGCGCCTTTGCGCCCCAGTAATCCAGCTGCGAATCCATGCACAACGGTACTAACCCCCGACACAGAGGTAAATGGAAATCCGCGTCTGCTGTACCCTTGTCGTGGGTACAGAGCGGGCCTATAACCGGTGAAAACTCGGGGAGATCTGACATCCATGACCGCTCAGCCTGCATCAACCCAGCCTCATTCCTCTGGAACCGGCTTTCGTCAAAAGCATTTATTGGGGATTGAGCCACTTCACCCGACAGAGATCACTGCGATTCTGGATTTGGCCGACGAATATGTCACGCTAAACCGCCAAACCAAGAAACATGGCGATGCTTTGGCAGGGCTGACACAGATTAACATGTTTTTTGAAAACTCAACCCGCACACAGGCGAGTTTCGAGTTGGCCGGAAAACGTCTGGGCGCAGATGTGATGAACATGGCTATGCAGGCTTCGTCGATCAAAAAGGGCGAGACCCTGATTGATACGGCTATGACGCTGAATGCGATGCATCCAGATCTTCTTGTCGTGCGTCACCCGCACTCTGGGGCGGTGGATTTGTTAGGCCAAAAGGTCAATTGCGCCGTGCTAAATGCAGGCGATGGACGTCACGAGCACCCAACGCAGGCCTTACTGGATGCGCTTACCATTCGCCGTGCAAAAGGACGCTTGCATCGGCTAAACATCGCAATTTGCGGCGACGTAGCCCACAGTCGCGTGGCCCGGTCAAATCTGATTTTATTAGGTAAAATGGAAAACCGCATTCGGCTGGTAGGTCCGCCCACATTGGTGCCCAGCCAGTTCGCCGAATTTGGGGCCGAAATTTATGACGATATGCACGAAGGCTTACGCGATGTGGACGTGGTGATGATGCTTCGTTTGCAAAAAGAACGCATGGATGGCGGTTTTATCCCGTCAGAGCGTGAGTACTACCACCGTTATGGTTTAGATGCGGATAAGTTGGCACTGGCAAAACCGGATGCAATTGTCATGCACCCGGGACCAATGAACCGTGGGGTCGAAATTGACGGTACAATCGCCGACGACATCAACCGATCAGTCATTCAAGAGCAAGTTGAAATGGGTGTAGCCGTACGTATGGCCGTAATGGACCTGCTGGCCCGCAACTTACGAACCGCAAACGAGGCCGGATAACCTATGCCTCCTTCGGTGATTAACATTCCCAATGGCAGTCCTGATGCGGTTTTGGTGTTCTCGCTGGATATGCGCGCCGAACACATGCGCTTTTTACGCGATGAGCCTGAGGCATTGGCACAGGTCTTGGGACTGGAAGGACACGAACCACCCATCGACATGACCCATGCCGAGATATTCGATGTGGCCGACCTCGAGGATCTTGGATTGTTAGGCTACTTAAGCGAAGGCTTGGGCATTCATGAAACCAGCCTGTCCGAAAACGGTCTGATTTTGGACAATCTACGCGGCCCGGTCCTGCTGTTGCGCACCCGTGCTTTTGGTGGCCAAAGCACGACATTGACGCCTTCAAAACCGCTGACACTGATTGCCCAGCTTGGCGAATATAAAACCAATTGGTCGGATCCATCCATGACACAAAACGCGCCCCCCCAACCACAGAGCCCACGCGCGGCGCGCAATCGAGCCCGCCGAATTGGTGCGACCCTATTTGCAGTGGTTATGACATTGATTTTCTTGCTGGTCTGGATTTTGGCCACATGATTGAGACACTTCGGAGATCAGATTGATGATACGCCTGCTTAAAAATGCCCAACTGGTCGATCCCGAGGCTCAGACCATCACTGCAGGATCGGTCCTCATCGAGAATGGGACAATCACTGCGATTTTACCTGTGGACGCCACGCCTGCCAACGGGGCCGAGGTCGTTGACTGCCGCGGAAAACATCTGGCTCCTGGCATTGTCGATATCGGTGTGAAAATCTGCGAACCCGGTGAGCGGCACAAAGAAAGCTACAAGTCTGCAGGTTTGGCAGCTGCAGCAGGTGGCGTGACCACAATGGTAACCCGCCCTGACACGACGCCGACGATCGACAATCCTGAGACATTGGAATTTGTCACCCGTCGTGCACAGGCTGATTCACCGGTGCGTGTTTTACCAATTGCAGCCCTAACCAAGGGGCGTGATGGGCGTGAAATGACCGAGATCGGTTTTTTGATGGACGCAGGTGCCGTCGCCTTTAGCGATTGCGATCGGGTGGTTCAAAGCACCAAAGTTTTCTCGCGTGCCCTGACCTACGCCAAAAGTTGCGGCGCGCTGGTCATCGCACACCCGCAAGAGCCCGGCCTGTCTGCGGGCGCCGCTGCCACATCAGGTAAATTCGCAGCACTGCGAGGTTTGCCTGCGGTTTCACCAATGGCGGAACGTATGGGGCTGGATCGCGATATTGCCCTGCTGGAAATGACTGGCGCGCGATATCATGCAGATCAGATCACCACCGCACGTGCGCTGCCCGCACTGGAACGCGCAAAGGCAAATGGGCTGGATATCACCGCCGGTACGTCGATCCACCATCTAACATTAAATGAATTGGATGTCGCGGATTACCGTACCTTTTTTAAAGTCAAGCCGCCCCTGCGCAGTGAAGACGACAGATTGGCCGTCGTTGACGCGGTGCGCACTGGGTTAATTGATATTATCTCTTCCATGCATACGCCGCAGGATGAGGAAAGCAAACGTCTCCCCTTTGAAGAAGCCGCCGCAGGGGCCGTTGCGCTTGAAACCTTACTGCCGGCTGCACTGCGTCTGTATCACGCCCAGCTGCTGGATCTGCCGACACTGTTTCGCGCATTATCACTAAACCCCGCCAAACGGTTAGGGCTGGATAGCGGCCGCCTGAGTGTTGGCGCGCCCGCGGATCTGGTATTGTTTGATCCTGATGTACCCTTTGTATTAGACCGGATGAAGCTGCGGTCAAAATCACAAAATACCCCCTATGATACGCAAAAAATGCAAGGGCGCGTCTTAGCGACTTATGTCGGCGGCACTGCCGTCTTTGCCGAGGGTCTGTGATGGAATTCCTCCCCTCAATTGCGTCGCCCACTTCAACGCTGCTCATCTGGATCATTCTAGGCTATGGTTTGGGATCTGTCCCCTTTGGACTGCTGCTGACACGGATCATGGGATTGGGAAACCTGCGTGACATCGGATCTGGAAATATCGGCGCCACCAATGTGCTACGCACGGGAAACAAGGCCGCCGCGGCACTGACATTATCCTTGGATGCCGGTAAGGGCGCGGCGGCGGTGCTATTGGCGCGCTCTCTCGCTGGCGAAGATGCCGCCCAATTGGCGGGTCTTGCCAGTTTCATCGGTCATTGCTTTCCGATCTGGTTGGCATTCAAAGGCGGCAAGGGCGTCGCCACATTCCTTGGGCTTGTCATCGCCTTGGCATGGCCTGTGGGGATCGCTTGTTGTGTAACATGGCTTGCCATTGCCAAACTGAGCAAAATATCTTCGCTAGGGGGCATGACCGCTGCACTCCTGTCCCCTATTTGGGCTATTGCCTTAGGATATCCAGACACCATAGCGCTTTGCGCAGGGCTCACCACGATAGTGCTGATACGTCATCACGAAAATATCTCACGTATTTTGGCTGGAACAGAATCTAAAATCGGCAAATCCTAGGCCCCAAAACTTGGGGTCTTTGGGGCTTAGGGCTCTTGGAAAAAGTCATAGATTTTTTCGGCCAACGCGGCCGAAATTCCATCAACAGCCTTGAGATCCGCAAGGTTTGCCCCGCTCACAGCCTTGGCGCTACCAAAGTGACGCAACAACGCGCTTTTACGGCTGGCACCCACACCAGGGATGTCATCCAGTGGTGTCGCGGACATAGCCTTGGCCCGTTTGCTGCGATGAGCACCAATGGCAAAGCGGTGTGCTTCGTCGCGCATACGTTGAATGAAGTACAACACTGGATCATTGCGCTGCAGTGCAAAGACGGGCTTTCCTGACCGGTAGAATTCTTCTTTACCATGATCGCGGTCCACGCCTTTGGCGACACCCACCATCGGAATATCCTGAACGCCATGTTCGGCCATGATTTCATCCACTGCCGAAACCTGCCCTGCACCACCATCAATCAGCAGCAGATCCGGCCATAACCCCTTGGAGCGATCAGCATCCTCTTTCAACAAGCGGGTGAAACGGCGGTGCAGGACCTCTTTCATCATACCAAAGTCATCGCCGGGGGTGATGTCATCGCCCTTAATATCAAACTTGCGATAGGCATTTTTCATAAAGCCTTCGGACCCCATGACAATCATCCCTCCAACGGCATGCGTCCCTTGGATATGCGAGTTGTCGTACACCTCGATCCGCGCGGGCGGGGCCTGCAGGCCAAACGCATCGGCAATTCCCTGTAGCAGTTTCGTCTGCGTCGCACTTTCTGACATACGCCGCGCAAGACTTTCACGGGCGTTACGTACAGCCCCTGCCACAAGTTCAGATTTCTCGCCGCGTTGTGGAACAAGGATTTCAACCTTGCGACCCATCTTGTCCCCTCGTTTTTCCCCCAACGCTAATTCCATTACCGAGAGATTTTCGATGTCGTCAGACAAGATCAACTGGCGTGGCGGTTCTTTGGTCGAATAGAATTGACCGATAAAAGCCTCCATCACCTCGGCGGCGCTCATATCTTCGGCCACACGAGGGTAGAAATCCTGATTGCCCCAGTTTTGATTGGCGCGGATAAAGAACACCTGCACGCAGGCCTGACCCTTTTCGAGATTGAGCCCTATAACATCTGCCTCGGTGACACCGCGCGGATTAATTCCCTGAGCTGTTTGGACTTCGGTCAAGGCCTTGATGCGATCACGTAAGCCTGCTGCGCGCTCAAATTCCATCTCATCGGAGGCCGCCATCATTTTCGCAGCCAAATCCTCTTGGACCTTACTGGAACGGCCTGATAAAAACAGTTCAGCATCACGGACGCTAACTGCATAGTCTTCTTGGGTGATCAATCCAACACAAGGCGCCGAACACCGTTTGATCTGATATTGCAAACAGGGTCGCGTGCGCGAAGAATACATAGCATCGTTACAATCACGCAGCTGAAATGCCTTTTGTAATTGATTAAGCGTCCGATTTACCGCGCCAGCAGAGGCAAAAGGGCCGTAGTATCCACCTTTACCTTTGCGTGCGCCTCGATGTTTTTTCAACTGTGGAAAGCCGTGGTCCTTTGCTACCAAAATATAAGGAAAGCTTTTGTCATCGCGTAAAAGCACATTGTACTTCGGCTTAAGCTGTTTGATCAGGTTTTGCTCAAGCAGCAGGGCCTCAGTTTCAGTTCGTGTGGTGAGAAACATCATCGACGCAATTTGCGAGATCATTTTCTCGATCCGAGCGCTGTGGCCGGGGCGCGAGTAATTAGATACGCGCGCGCGCAGGTTTTTTGCCTTACCCACATAAAGCACACGGCTCTCACTATCCAACATCCGGTATACACCCGGCGCCGTTTCAAGAGTTTTCAAGTAGTCCTGTACCACTTCATAACCACTGCGCGGTGGCATGGGGGGCTGCGGCTCAGAAGAGAGTATGTTGTGATCAGTCATTAAGAGCCAGGCTACTTGATTCTACGTGGTGTCTGCAATCTGCACACTCAAATTGCAAGAGAAGATAGATCCACGACTTTTGTGGATAACTACGGGGGTATCTTTGTTAGAAAGCCGTTTTTCCCTTAAAAATGAGGGATTCAATCAATTTGATTAAAAATTAAACAAACAATTAAGTTATTGTTTTTAAATGATATTAAATTACACCCCTGCCAAGCATCTGAAAATAAAAGGATTTTTGTAACGCTTGTGTGAATGCTTTGTGACACGTGCATAAGTTTACGAAAACGTCGGGCGTACTGGGATCACTCCGGTCCCAGTACATCAGGGGTTTCCCATCCCAAATGTTGTCCGCCATCAACGCACAGCATTTGGCCGGTGATTGTTTTCGCCCCTAACAGATAACACAGAGTTTGTGTGATATCCGATAGACTGCCCCCTGTTCCCAGCAATGTTGCTTGCTGTTGCGCCAAGAAATCCTCAGGGCTTTGACGGCTGCCTTGTAGGGTTGGCCCCGGCGCAATCGCATTAACACGAATACCTTGTGGCCCTAGCGCCTGTGCGGCGGTCTGTGTCAACGTCCACAGAGCAGACTTTGCCAATGTATAGGTCATAAACTGCGGTGTTAGCTTTCGGACACGTTGATCTACCATGTTCACCACCAAACCGGTTGCGATCTTCTGCAAGGCAAAAGCCTGTGTCAAAATCAACGGTGCTCTTAAATTACTGCCCATATGTCGATCCCAACTGCGCCGGTCAGCATCAAACAGGCTATCGGGTTCAAAGATTGAGGCATTGTTGATCAGCACGTCCACCGGGCCGCCCAAAGCCGTGGCTGCGCGGGAGACCAGAGTTGTGACTTCATCCTCGACCAGGAGGTCAGCTTGCAGGACTGCGACTTGGCACCCTATTGCGCGGATTTCATCTGCTGTATCTTGGGCTGCTTGCGCAGAGCTGCCATAGTGAATGGCGATGTCATACCCTTGGTGAGCCAATGTCATCGCCAGCGCGCGACCCAACCGTTTACCGCCCCCTGTTATCAATGCTCGCATCTGAACTCTCCTCCTAAGGCTTACCCAATCTTCTCGGGCCTTCCTTCCAGAAGCTAGAGCAACAACGCGATGTAGACCACATAAAGTGCGGTTAAAATCGCTCCCCACGCACGGGTAATATTCTTGCGAAGAAACACAAAAGGGATGAGCGCCAATGATGCAGCCAACATAACCCAAAGATCAAAATGCAAGAAACCTGGTGATACCGGCAGTGGGCCAAAGAATGTAGCAACGCCAATAATCGCAAGTAGATTGAACATGTTTGAGCCAATAACATTGCCCAAAGCAACATCTGCTTGGCGTCTCAATGCTGCCATAACTGTTGTGGAAAGTTCAGGCAGTGATGTACCTATGGCCACCATCGTGAGACCAATCACTGTTTCGCTCAAGCCATAAATACGAGCAATAACTGTTGCGTTCTCGACCAAAAGATGCGCGCCAAGTGGCAAGCCGATCAACCCCAACAGTAAATAAACACAGATACGCCAATAAGGCATGGAAGGGTCGGCTTCCTCAATATCCTCTAGATCATCCGGTTCACCCGCGGCGCGATGAGCCCGCGCATCATAAAAGGCAGTCCCCAAGACGAAGACGAGCGCCGCCAGCAGCACAAGCCCCGACCAGATTGTAAAGACACCGAAAAAGGCCAAGGCAATGAATAACACCGTTGCAATGATCATGTAGATATAGTTGCGACGTGTCTCACATTCGCTGGTATGCAAAGTTTTCATCAATGCTGGAATACCTAGAACCAATAAAATGTTGGCCGTATTCGATCCCACCACATTGCCCAACGCAATCCCTGAAGAGTGTTCTAGGACGGCACTAATGGCAATTAAAAGCTCTGGTGCAGAGGTCCCAAAGGCCACGATCGTCAAGCTGACAATCAGCGCAGGAACACCGAGGCGCAACGACAAATTCACTGCGCCACGCACCAATGCATCGCCGGCTAACAGCAAAATGACCAGTCCTAAGCCAGACATTAACCAAGGCATCATGAGCGGTGATCTCCTTTATCTTTAGGATCTTTTGATTGAGAGCCTAGTTTACACGGGCAGCTCCCCTTCCCAATTTTAAATCGCCCGCACTGCGTACAGCGGGCTTGGGATATAGCCTTACCACTTGGCAAGCGCAATTTTCCAAACATCGCTAAAACCGCAATAGCAGCCAAAAACAGTGTGACGATTTTAACCAGCACCTAGAGACCAAACCGAGCAAACTGTGCTCGTTCTTCAACTGCAGCAAACGCATCTTGGGTCATATTCATGCCAAAGCGGCTAAGCACTGATTTCTTAATCCCGTAACGACGTACCTTGGTCTTTTTGCCAAAGCGTTCCTGCAACACAGGTTTCAGATGGCCGATACCATCAATCAAACCAAGCTCCTTTGCACGGCGTGCCAACCAAATTTCGCCTGTAAACAAATCTGTCTTATCGTCTAACTTGTCGCCGCGGCGTGACTTTACATGGTCAATGAAATTGGTGTGAATATCATTCAATACGCCTTTGAGACGTGCAACATCTTCGTCTTGTGCAGGGCGGAACGGGTCTAGCATGGATTTGCTTTGGCCAGCGGTATACACGCGACGCTCAAACCCTTGTCGGGCGAGAAATTCATGCGCACCAAAACCAGCCGAAATGACCCCAATCGACCCTAATACAGAACTTTCATCGGCATAAATTTCATCCGCTGCCGCAGCAAGCCAATACCCACCGGATGCGGCAACATCTTCGACAAAAGCAAGAACAGGAACGTCAAGCTCCTCTGATAGGCGGCGAATACGCGCCCCAATCAGCGAGCTTTGCACAGGGCTGCCCCCCGGTGAGTTGATCTCAAGCGCAACAGCGGCGGGTTTTCCACGGCGAAACGCACGTTCCAACACCGGCGCCAACGTCACATCATTTAACGCGCCACGACCAGACATTCCGATAGCCCCCGACAAGCGAACAATCGCAACAGTAGTAGGGCGTTTTACGAACGGGAGTTTGAAATTTTTGATGCTCATAACGCCGATGTAGAGTGCGACACGCTGGGAAACAAGACTCGAGCGCCGAGAAACCCCAGATCCCTGCACTTCCTACAAAAGATTTATAAGAAGAGCGCAGGTAACGGGAGTTTCTTTACCTTTTATACGCGGTACATGGGACTGTGCTGCCTGTTGAAACCGCATCTAACATAGCTGCCAAAGGCGATACCCTGAGGGCTCTTGACCGTCGTGTTACGCGCCCTCGCGCACTGTATCAATCATGAGCTGCACATTGTCAGGGTTCGCATCCGGCGTAATTCCGTGACCAAGGTTAAAGATGTGCGGTCCATTCGAAAGAGCTTGCACGATTTGGCGAGTCTCGGTCACCAGTTCTTCCCCTCCTGTCACCATATGACGTGAGGCGAGATTACCCTGCACACAGCCGTCCACTTGAATATGTTCAGCCGCCCATTTCGCATCCACTGAATTATCCAGCGCCACACAATCAATACCCGTCGCGCGGGCAAACCCAATGTATTTCTCACCTGCTTCGCGGGGAAAACCAATAATTGGAATATGTGGGTGACGCAGTTTTAAAGCAGCTGTAATTTCGCGTGCCGGTGCGAGTGCGTATTTTTCGAACGTCTCGCCCTTTAAGGAACCGGCCCAGCTATCAAAGATTTTGACAACTTCGGCACCTGCTTCGATTTGCGCACTCAGATATTCAATCGTCGCCGCCGTAATCCGCGCCAGCAGTGCTTCGAACAGCGGTGTATTTTCCTGCATCAATGCATGTGCAGGCTCCTGATCCGGCGTTCCGCGTCCTGCAATCATATAGGTCGCCACGGTCCAAGGTGCCCCTGCGAAACCGATCAACGTCACATCCGACGGGAGCTCGTTGGCAAGTAGACGTACTGTATTGTAAATCGGATTAAGCGTTTCGTGAATATCAGCGACATCGCGCAACTGGTCAAAATCACGCTGTGCCGTGATCGTCGACAAACGCGGCCCTTCACCCGTCACAAACCACAAATCCGCCCCCAACGCCTGTGGTACCAATAAAATATCAGCAAATAGAATGGCCGCATCAAACCCGTATCGGCGGATCGGTTGCAGTGTCACCTCAGTGGCAAGTTCAGAGTTATAGCACAGTGATAGGAAATCCCCTGCCTGCGCGCGGGTGGCGCGATATTCAGGAAGATAACGCCCAGCCTGACGCATCATCCAAATCGGTGGCACGTCTTGGCGTTCACCGGCAAGGGCGCGTAATATGGTCTTTTGCTGGGTCATAATCGGATCCTGTCTTTGTACTCTTCCTGACTTCGCACTTCGCGACAAATTGTCAAGAGCACGCTCGCGATGCTTGCCATGACATTGTGTCGCGATTAAGCGTTGAATTATGACACTTTCGCTGCCCTCCCCCGCTTCGCCCCTCAAAATTGGCACACGTGGTTCACCGCTCGCTTTGGCTCAAGCGCATGAAACCCGCGCCCGACTGATGGCCGCATTTGACCTGCCGCAAGACGCCTTTTTGATTACAGTGATCAAAACCACTGGTGACAATCGTCAGATGATTGAAGCGGACCGCCCTCTTAAAGAGATCGGTAACAAGGGATTGTTTACCAAAGAGATCGAAGAGGCCATGAGTGCTGGAACCATCGACATCGCAGTGCATTCAACCAAGGACATGCCGACACAGCAACCCCAAGGCCTGATCATCGATTGCTTCCTTCCTCGCGAAGACCCGCGTGACGCGTTTGTCTCGCCCCAGTATCGCAGTATCGCAGACCTGCCTAAGGGCGCAACGGTTGGCACCTCGTCTTTACGACGGCGTGCTCAGCTGTTGCACCAACGCCCTGACCTGAACGTGGTTGAATTTCGCGGTAATGTGCAAACCCGGTTAGAGAAATTAAACAAAGGTGTCGCCGATTGTACATTTTTGGCCATGGCCGGGCTGGTGCGGTTGAACATGTTCACCGAGGTCCCAGCAACAGCTGTCGAGACGACAGATATGCTGCCTGCAATTGCGCAGGGTGCAATCTGTATCGAGCGGCGTATAGAAGACCGGCGGACAAAAGATATGCTCGCGGCTATCCACCACGATGAAACCGCCCAGCGCCTTAGTGCAGAACGTGCGTTTCTTGCGGCATTGGATGGCTCTTGTGAAACCCCGATCGCCGGACTTGCAGACATAACTGGCGATACCCTCCGCCTACGTGGCGAACTGTTACGTCCTGATGGATCCGAGGTCCTGAATGCGGAAATATCAGGTCCAGTAACGCAGGCCTCTGAATTGGGAAACACTTTGGCGGCCCAACTGCGCGAAAAAGCCGGACCTGACTTTTTCGACTGGATGACCTAAGCTTTCTGCGGCAGCTCTCTTCAGCACAACCACCTGTAAGTGTTACTTTACCTGCTGTGGGTAACAGATCCACAAAGGGTGGATCTGTAAAAAGAGCTTCAAAAACCAGGTCCTCGCTGCCACGCAGCAAGGTTTCCTGAAAATGCGTTTAAATCCACATTTCCGGAAATCCCTGGGACACGGCCAGTTCCGCTATATTGCCATAAAACCCAGCGCGCGTTCTCGTAAACATCCCGTGGGTGTCCCGCGACAGACCGCAGCCAGAACTGTGTATTGCGCAATTTAGAAATGTCAGTATCGCGCCAAAAATCGACTGTTGTGTACACGATAGGTCGCTGGCCATAATGTTGTTCAATCAAACGCATAAAGCGCGCGGCCTCACGTCGCACAGTGCGGCCATCTGGTCTGCGCTTGCAACTGCGGGAGTTGTGAGTCCACTCCATATCTAAAACTGGTGGCAAGGCGCGTGTATCGCGTGGAACATGGCGAATGAACCAACGTGCCTGCTGTTCAGGTGAACGACAAAAGTAATAATAGTGATAGGCTCCGCGCACCACGCCTGCGCGGCCTGCATTGCGCCAGTTTTGCCGAAACAATGGGTCTGCCACATCGCCGCCCTCTGTTGCCTTGATATAGGCAAACGACACACCAGCGCGATGCACGCGCCGCCAATCTATGTCGCCCTGCCAACGCGATACGTCGATCCCATGCACCGGATATGACCAGGGGGTACGACGCGCCCAATCATGTGGCGCGCTATCCGCAAAGCGTGGGTAAGTTTTCACAACAGTCCTTCCTGACGTGTTGTCAGACGGGCTACAAGCAATCAAAAAACCAAAAAATGCCGCTAACCAATATCTCACTGTACTCTCCTGCGTAACAGAACCAGTAGACTGGTAGGTCATCCGTTACACAAGCAGAGACTCAAGAGGCGCGAATTTTAAACCCACTTTGCCAAAGGTGGCAGGCTCATCAATACCGCGTTTGCATCATGGCCTGTTTCAAGGCCAAACTTAGTGCCACGATCATAAACCAGATTGTATTCCGCATAGAGGCCACGGTGGATTAACTGTGCATCTTTGTCAGCCTCATCGCAGGGCATAGACCGACGCTTTTCAACCAAGGGTACAAACGCGGGTAGGAATGCCCGACCAATATCCTGTGTCAGGGCAAAGTCCGCTGCCCAATCACCGCTGTTGCGATCATCCATAAATATTCCGCCGACACCACGGGCCCGATTGCGGTGGGGAATATAGAAATACTCGTCAGCCCAGGCTTTAAGCGACGGGTATAAATCTACACCATGCGGATCAAGATGTGCCTTTTGTGTCGCGTGGAAATGTGCCGTGTCTTCGGCGTATTCAATGCAGGGATTCAAATCAGAACCTCCTCCGAACCACCATCCATGAGGCGTCCAGAACATACGCGTGTTCATATGAACTGCAGGCACATGAGGGTTCCGCATATGCGCCACCAAAGAAATTCCAGATGCCCAAAAGCGAGGGTCGTCCTTCATGCCTGGCAATCCTTTGCGGGACGCCATGGCCTTTTGAGCACGCGCACCTAAACGCCCGTGGACTTCGGAAATATTGACACCAACCTTTTCAAACACACGACCGCCGCGCATCACGCTCATTTCGCCGCCGCCGGCGTCTGAGCCATCATCGCTGTCACGTGTCGTTTGCGTGACCTCAAATTTCCCTGCTGACATCTCAGTAAAAGGACCACTGGTATGATTGCTTTCAAGCAATTGAAAGGCGGCCACAATCTCATCACGCAAATTGCGAAACCAATTGGCCGCAAGAGATTTTTCAGCAGACATATCCGATATGGTATCAGGCATAGAAGGGGTTCCCACTGTAGGTTCTTAGTATCGCGTCTTTAATATACAGGCTCAGAAACAGAATCGAGCAACGTACGCCCACCGTCCAAGGTAATCACTTCACCAGTCATAAAACTTGACGCTTCTGACGCGAGGAATAAGGCTGTTTCCGCCAATTCAGTCGGAGCCGCAATACGCCCCAGTGGAGTGTAATCTTCGACTTCGGTACGCAGTTCCTTGTTGTCTTTCAATGTTGCCCGGACAGACGCGCTCATAACCGACCCAAAAGCAATTGAATTCACGCGGATCTGATGTGGCGCCAACGCCAAAGCGAGGGACCGTGTCACCTGATCCAAAGCCGCCGAGGCTACAGAATATGCCAATAGATCGGGATGCGTACGCCGTGCGGCAATCGAAGACAGGTTGATGATCGTGCCTGCGCTGTGACCTTCATAACCGGCCTCTTCTTTTTGGCGAATCATTCGGTTAGCAACATGCTGTGCAAGTCGCAGACTGGTGAGGACATTTTGCTCAAACAGCTGCGCCACGCTTTCATCAGAAGAATCCAACGCATCCGTCATCATCACATCGCGCGCGCCGTTGACCAAAATGTCAATTTCATCAAAAGCGTCTATCGTTGCTGAAAGCAGGTTTGCCACACATAGACGTTCCCGCATATCGCCAACAAAATAACGAATATTGCTATCATCGCTTTGGTCACCCAATTCTTGTTTCAACGCCTGTTCATCAGAATCGACAAACATCACATTTGCGCCGGCATCAGCAAACAATTTACCAATGGCGAGCCCGATCCCGGTAGAGGCGCCGGTAACGATGGCTGTTTTGCCAACAAGAGAGAAACTCATGTCTTGATCCTCGATCATCCCTAGAGACCACAAACCGGCATGGAGGAGTCGGTGCGGACATTGCATAGTGGCACGCAGTTATAGCAATTAGAAGCGCCGACTATAAACTTAGACAGGTTGACGCAGGATTGTGATGGATCCCGCACCGAATGTGTTTATCGGCGTTTGGGACGTTCTGCCAACAAAACCTTGAACTTAGTCGTTCCCGCCACTTCTTCGACATGCGCAAAATGTGCTTCAAGTGTTGCCTCATAAGGCAAGTGACGATTGGCCACCATCCACAGCTTGCCTGATCCAACCAAAAGCCGTGCAGCGGTTTGGATAAAGGCCTGTCCCAACGAGGGCTCTGCACTGCGACTGCTGTGAAATGGCGGATTCATCACGACTGTGTCGTGGCTTGCTTTTTTGCCCCAATCACGCGCATCTGCCCAATGGAAACGGGCCCGTGCATCCGTGATGTTAAGACGGCAGCACTCCAACGCAATCGCATTCGCCTCAATCAAATCAAGAGTTTCCACGCCTTCGCGCCCCAAGATTGCGGCACTGAGGTAACCCCACCCTGCGCCAAGATCGATGACACGTTTGCCGAGTTTTCCCGGCAATGCTTGCGCAAGCATCGCAGAAGCAGGGTCAACACCATCCGCAGAGAAAACTCCCGGGCGCACCTGAAATCCTTCGATCTCTTGCGCAGCCGTTGGTAACCAATGACTTAGATCCATATCGCCAGACAGCCAAAACGCCTTTCCATGCGCTTTGGATATTGCAGCCGAGAGCGTCGATGTCGCGGTGACTTCACCCTTAAGTGCCTTATAAACAGAATCGATTCCGTCCGTTTTCACCCCATCCAGCAACACCTGCCCGTCCGTCACAGCCAAAGCTTGTGCAACGATCTGGCGCGTCAAGGCCTTAGCACGTGTGACGCAAACCATCGATGCAGCAAAGCGCGCACCCGTAGGCAGTTCTGCCACAACATCCCACCCTTGGCCCTCTAACGCCTCATAGTCAGGGCGCATCGGCTGAACAATCAAGGTACGATCCTTCGGCAAGGCCGTTAAATCCTGCGCGCCATCTGGATGGAAAACCACCACACGGCCTGCGTCTTCGCCATTTTCACCGGCCTGAGGCAGTACAAAACCACCCGCCTCTACTGCGAGGGTCAGACGTATAGACATCAAATGTCCTTTCAATCGTATTCGAAATATGGCTGCAAGCTCGTTACCGGCGGAAATGCCAATGCACCTTAGGGCTTATTCTTCTTTTTCCATGGTGCATTGCAGCGGGTGTTGGTGCTGACGGGCAAAATCCATCACCTGTGCCACCTTGGCTTCGGCGATTTCGTGAGTAAACACCCCGACGACCGCAAGACCCTTTTTGTGAACAGTCAGCATAATTTCGAATGCTTGCGCATGTGTCTTGCTGAAAAACCGCTCCAAAACGATGATCACAAACTCCATCGGTGTGTAATCATCATTAAGCAACATGACCTTGTATCGCGGCGGGCGCTGCGTGCGCGGGCGCGTTTTGGTCAAAAGGCCAAGGTCACTATCGTCATCCGGACTGTCTGTCATCATCACAAAATTCTGCATGGGCCCCTACTAGTCCGGTCATCTATGGAAAATCAACACCCACTTATATAGGTGTGGATCATATAGAGGAAAATCCTTGCCATGACGATAATACAAAATATTACAACCATCGGCTTTGATGCCGATGATACGCTTTGGCACAACGAGCGGTTTTTTCGCATGACACAGGCGCATTTCACCGAACTATTGTCCGATCACCTCCCTGGCTATTTAAACAAAGAGGCGCTTGATAAACTCTTATTAGAAGCCGAAAAGCGCAATCTGGGACGTTATGGGTATGGTGTCAAAGGCTTCACACTCTCCATGATCGAGACTGCGATTGAAGTGACCCAGGAAACTGTGCCTGCATCCGTAATAAAAGAGCTGATCGTCGCAGGGCAGACGATGCTAGCCCACCCAATCGAACTCCTCCCTCATGTCCGCAGCGCTATCGAGACGATCTCGCGTTCCTACAAAGTGGTTCTCATCACCAAGGGGGATTTACTGGACCAAGAACGAAAACTCGCACAATCAGGCCTAGGTGATCTGTTTGACGCCGTTGAGATCGTGTCTGAGAAAACGTCAAACATCTATCGTGACATCTTTACACGCCACGCAGATGGGGTCCATCGCGCCATGATGATTGGAAATTCTATGCGATCCGATGTCGTTCCGGTCATCGAAGCTGGCGGGTGGGGAACCTATGTCCCTCACGGCCCAATCTGGGAAATCGAACACGCCGAGCCACCGACACACAGCCCCCGCTACCATGAAATTCCCGATCTGGCCGCATTGCCAGATTTACTCAGCACTTTGCAATAATCCACAAGGAGACTTTTCATGCCACAAGCTGACCTTTGTTACTCAGCCGAACTAAATCTCGATGCATCCGCTGTTCTTGCACAAATCGAAACTGTCATTGCTGGACATGATTCGACTGCAGGCCAATGCAAAGGCCGTGCCTTTCCTATCGAATCGACCCATCATCGACATGTATTTTTACGCGTCGCCGTTTTGAAAAAGGCGCATCGTGATCCGGCATTTATGACAGAGTTACAGAAAAAACTACTGGCAGTTCTGACACCTACAGTTTCGGCACCTTGCAACGTCGCAGTAGAATTAAACTGGTCGTCCGACCAATACGAGAGTGTTCAACTGTAAAAGCGGTCGCTTAGGCCGCACAAATCAGATGCAGCAGAGTGTTGCCGCGAAAACATGTTTTCTTTTTATTTTATTAACGCGCATCTGGTTAAAGCTGCATATGGTGGCCTACAAAGGGCCACCTACAATATATCGAGAAACTTTAACCGATAGGCGATTTCCCTCTCGGGAAGTGTTATTTATTCCTTAACCATGTTGTGTTAGCTTTAAGGCAATCACAAAGAGTCAGTCGGAAAATCGGCGACACGAGGCAGACATGGCAAGCATCGCGACACATATCGCGCGGGGTACGTATGCGCGTATTCCCTCTCTCGATATATCTTCCGCTAAAAATAGCGGAAATCTTCGGCTGCGCTCCAAAGCGACACAGCCAACTGTCTGGCAATCAGCCCTAAGGCTGGCGCTGTGTTTCACACTTGCTTTTATGATGCTCGCAGCACGAACTAACCCAGCATCAGCAGCGCCCTATGCAGCGATGGTGGTTGACGCACGTTCTGGCAAGGTCCTGCATGCACGTAATGCCGACACACGATTACACCCTGCCTCGCTAACCAAGATGATGACGCTTTATATCACGTTCGAAGCGATCAGAAATGGTGAGTTATCACTAGATCAGAAGGTCACAATCAGCAAAAATGCCGCTGCTGAACCCCCGTCAAAACTGGGGTTACGCAGTGGACAAAAAATGGCCGTCCGTTATCTCATCCGTGCTGCTGCAGTTAAATCTGCCAACGATGCCGCGACTGCATTAGGCGAAGCCGTTGCTGGCTCTGAGGCAGCGTTTGCCCGTCGTATGACCCGCACTGCGAAAGCCTTGGGCATGACGAAGACCACATTCAAAAACGCACATGGTTTGACCGCAAAAGGACATCTGTCGACGGCACGCGATATGACCACTTTAGGGCGTCATATTCTGTATGATTATCCCGAATATTATAATTTGTTCTCACGTACTTCTACGGATGCAGGTCTGCGGGTGGTCTATAACACCAACCGGCGCCTGCTAGGGTCTTACAAAGGGGCAGATGGCATCAAGACAGGATATACAAACGCCGCAGGGTATAACCTTGTTGCATCTGCAAAACGCGGAGATGAACGCATTATTGCAACCGTGTTTGGCGGAACGTCTACGCCAGCACGAAATGCCAAAGTTGCTGAATTGCTAGATCTTGGATTCCGCCGCGCCCCCAAATACGCCAAATTACGCAAACCTGCCCTCCCACGCTATCAAGGTAACGCAGGCGTACAAGTGGCTGCCGCCGCAGCAAGTGCCGCAGGTATTGCCAAACCAATTAAAGTGGGCAGTGCGCTGAAAAATGCGCCACGTCCACGGTTGCGTCCGCAAGCCGTTGTACAAGTTGCAGCAACACCAGAAGTGCTAGATACGGCCCGCCAAGACAGCATCAATTCGATTTTAGTTGCAGTAAACGAACAGTCTAGCGTGGAGGAAACAACCCTACCTCCCAAAGGGAATCCAAGAGACGCGCTGAGCACCCGAGCAAAACCTTTGATTGATCTTGCAACTCCCCAAACTGGATCAACTCAACCCCAAACCGTTACCCCAACGGTTGTCGCTTTTGCTGCTGTTCCGACATCCGGGCCAAGACCCCGTGCGCGTCCCCAAACAAGATCGGCGCAGATTGAGGTCGAAGAGCCCGTGGTCGTGACCCGTCTCTCAACTTCGGGTGGGCGGTATTGGGGGATCAATGTGGGTCGCTATACCAGTCGCTATCAGGCGGAAAAGGTCTTACTTCGGACAGCCTTAGCTGAGATGGAAACCCTAGACGGGAGCCTGCGCAAAGTGGTCCAATCTCCGCGCGGCTTTGACGCCCATTTCCTTGGCATGAGCCACGAAAGTGCCGAGATCGCCTGCCAAAGATTACGATCGCGGAACGTCACCTGCGATACACTTGGTCCGAAATCTTAACATACCCTCTGCGGCAAAGGCCCCGCCGCGCGTCAGCGCGGCGCTCGGCCCAACAGGCAAGTTTCAATTTTCAATTGAAATACGGTCGGCGAGAGCCGTTCGCGCACGTTCCTGTCATTTACGGGCGTGGGTGTTCATCCCAATCATCGCATAAAATGCGCTGCGCATCCCCCTCTGGGTCATCATATTGGTTTGTGCGCAGCGTATAAAGAAAAGCACATAGCCCAACCCCACCTAAAAGCACCGAAATCGGAATTAGATAAGAGAGCACTGTCATGGCTTTGCGCTCCACAAACGCAGCGCATTCAAGGACACGGTCAGCGATGATGCAGACATAGCAAGCGCTGCGATCAAAGGTGTCGCAAGCCCTGCAGCAGCTAATGGAACAGCAATCACATTATAAAGCGTCGCGATACGAAAATTCTCACGGATACGACGCCGAGCCTTTATTGCAACGTCACAGGCCTGTGCAATCGGAGCGAGGTCTTTGCCCAACAACACAATATCCGATGCGACCCGCGCAGCATCCAACGCAGACGCTGGCGAAATCGACACATGCGCAGCAGCAAGAGCCGCGGTATCATTTAAGCCATCCCCAACCATCAGCACCTTATGTCCCGCCTCAGAGAGTCCTTGCACAAAGGCAGCCTTACCCTGTGGCAGAACCGCTCCATGCCAGTGTGGGATTTTCAAACGCACGGCCAGATCCTCCACCACGGGCACAAGATCTCCTGACAGTAAGACAATATTCTTATCCGCCTCTTTTAACGCTTGGATTGTAACCATCGCACCGGGACGCAAACTGTCTATAAATCGCAATGCAATTGGTGTGGCATCTCCATATTGGAACCAGCTTGTTGTTTCAGTTCCTGCAGCAGCAACACCAATCCAATCTGCACGTCCAAGCCGCAGGCGTGTACCTAAATAAAAAGCTTCGACCCCGCATCCAGGATGTTCGCATACTGTATCAAGACTAACGGCCTCATGACCAGCATCCCCTAATGTACGAGCCAAGCTTTGCGCCAACGGGTGTGCCGAAGCGATGGCCATGGATAGAATGAGTGGCAAATTATCGCGCGGAATATCACCTAGGTTCACCAACTCTGGTGTTCCTTCGGTTAAAGTTCCCGTTTTGTCGAATACAACCGTATCGACCTGTGCCAAACGTTCCAACGCGGTGGCATGTTTTACCAGTAATCCGGATTTAAACAGTCGCCCCGACGCCGCAGTTGTTACTGCTGGGACAGCCAATCCCAATGCGCAAGGGCATGTGATAATCAGTACAGCCGCAGCAATGTTTAAAGCGACACGCAGATCTCCGGTACCGAGATACCATCCAACAAAGGCTACAAGAGACATAATGTGTACGCCAGGCGCATAGAGCTTTGCAGCACGATCGGCCAAAGATGTGTATCGCGAACGACCCGATTCCGCAATTGCAACCAAATCGGCCAAACGATGCAAAGACGTCTCTTTGCCAACAGCTGTCGCACGCACCGTCAAGGGGCCGGTTAGGTTTACTTCACCTGCGGAAACCATCTGCCCTGCCGTTGCGAGAACCGGCAAGGTTTCACCAGTTAACAACGACCGATCTAATTCAGATTGACCCGCAATAATTTCCCCGTCCACAGGCACCCTGCCGCCTGGACGTACTAGGATGTCATCGCCGATGGCCAGATCGGCAATTAAAACCTCGTACTCCTGACCATTTTCCAAACGCAAAGCACGCGGCGCTTCAAGCGCTGTCAGTTCTTCTGCCGCAGAGCGCGCAATTGCCCGGGTTCGATGGTCGAGATACCGCCCCGCAAGCAGAAAAAACACCAAACTCAACGCTGCATCGAAATAGGCATGTTCTCCAGATAAGGTAACTTCCCACAACGAAGTCACCAGTGCCAAGACTAAGGCCAGCACAATCGGCACATCCATATTTAATCGCCGCACGCGCAAAGCAGACCACGCATTGCGAAAAAACGGCTGCGCTGAAAACAAAATCGCGGGAAACGTAATCGACGCAGATATCCAGTGAAACATATCACGGGTGGCATCACTGGCACCGGACCAAACGGAAATAGACAACAGCATCACATTCATCGTGGCGAACCCTGCCACTGCAAGGCGCATCAATAACTCGCGCCCTTCCTGCTCGGTTTGTGTTGCGGGCAAGGCTGAAAGGTCAAGCTCGTGCGCCTCAAATCCCAATGACTCACAGGTTTCGATCAAAGTAGCGATGGTGACATCCGGTGTAGCCTCAACAAAGGCACGTTTCAGGGTCAAGTTCACACGCGCATCATCGACCCCTGGCAACGCAGACAAACCATGCTCAACCGTAGAAATACAGGCTTGGCAATGGATGGTTGGTAACGACACAGCCAAGCGTGCTTGCGTTGGCGCATCAGCAATTGCTTCAGACGGAGCCGCCACACAACCGGGGCAAACAGCCGTGTGGTGGCGTAAATCACCATCCATCGCGTTATCCTCTCACAATCAAAACAAGACGTTGTTCGAAATGCGTGCCATCTTGTGCCCAAGCATTAAGCCTCAACGCCCATCTGCCGCGTTCAAGCATCAGTCCTCGCGCCACATAGGCATGGCCATCAAATGACATCTCTGGCAGGATGTCATCCTGCTGATGGGTTGTACGTCCCAGTATGATTTCCATATGATCAACACTCACAGGCGCACCTGCAGCATCCGTAATCATAATCCGCAGACTGTGAACATCAGCAGAGGCCTCGACCGTCCATCCTAATGCTTCTTGTGCGGAACGGCGGTCGTTGAATTCCTGGCTAGCCACATAGGAATTGGGTACATTCAACCCCGGAAAACTGCGTATTGCATTTACTGCGAGGATCACATTCACAGCGATTATGACCCCAAAGGCACACAAACAAATCGCAAGCATATGCCAGCCAGTAAATTCACGCGCGTGCTTTTGTATCCCCTGATTTTGCATCGTTCTCATTGCCCTCGTCCGTTGAAAGTGCTGTCACGATGAGCACGCTCGCCACTGATGTGATCTTCAATCCAAATTGTTACAGGGGTTTGATCTGCTGTTGAGGCCGCTGTCCCGCGTGGGGTCACAATATAAACCCGTTGCAACTGAGCACTGTCTGCAGGCACTATCACCGTAGCGTCCGGCGCCCCCTCAAGTACAAGATACATGGCCGGATCACCCGTCAGACCAAGGACAAACTCCCGGGGATCTGTGTGTTTGTTCCGTAAGCGCACATCATAGGTGTTCCGGATCGAACCGTCTGACAGTGTGACATATGTTGGATTCCGCACCGGAGCGACAGTCAGATCGATGTCAGCACGTATAAACAGCATATAGATTATGCCAATGCCGACCCCGGCCCAAAGTGCTGTATATAACATCGTGCGCAGACGAAAAATATGCTCCCAGATCGGCCGAGGAGCGTGGCCTGCACGTTCGCGTGTTTCATCCGACAACGCCATATAGTCAATCAAGCCGCGCGGCTTACCAACTTTGTCCATGATATCATCGCATGCATCGATACATAATGCGCAGGTGATGCACTCCATTTGTTGACCATTGCGAATATCGATCCCCATCGGACATACGTTGACGCAGGCCAGACAGTCGATGCAATCACCCAGCCGATCTGCCTGCACAGATTTGCGATGTTTTCCACGCGGCTCGCCCCGCCAGGAACGATACCCAACGGTAAGAGTATCTTCATCCATCATCGCCGACTGAATACGTGGCCATGGGCAGGCATAGATACAAATTTGCTCGCGTGCGAAGCCTCCAAAGAAAAACGTCGTCGCCGTTAAAAGTGCCATCGTGGAATACGCAACCAGATGGGCCTGACCGGTCACAAGGTCCCACAGTAAAGTTGGGGCATCCGCAAAATAAAAGACCCACGCGCCCCCCGTTGCCAAGGCAATCAATAACCAAGCCAACCATTTAGTCAGGCGCAAACGCAGCTTACGCAGATCCATTTTGGCCTGACGATGCAATCGTAAGCGAGCATTGCGGTCACCTTCGATCCAGCGCTCAACCAGAATGAACAAATCCGTCCAAACAGTTTGCGGGCAGGCATATCCACACCAAACCCGGCCCAGCGCCGAGGTAAAGAGAAACAACCCCAACCCCGCCATGATCAACAGACCTGCCACGAAGTAAAATTCGTGCGGCCAAATCTCGATCCAGAAGAAGTAGAACCGCCGATGCGCGAGATCTAATAACACGGCTTGATCTGGCAGTGCCGGTCCACGATCCCACCGCAACCAGGGCATGAGATAATAGATCCCCAGCGAAACGGCCATAATCCCCCATTTTAGAGAGCGAAACTTACCGGATACGCGCCGCGGAAATACGGGATCACGTGTGGTATAGAGGCTTGCGGGTTGGTCGGAATTGCTCACGGCGGACTCTGCGGTTGGCTAATCTGAACCCCTTTGTGTCGCCATCCCTAGGTCATGCGCATTGACGTGGATCAAACACCACCGATTAAAATTGCATACGATCCACATCTTTTGTTGGCTGTGCTCGGTGTTCCTTACGCCATATCCCGTTCGCGTCTGAGCCAAGCAATGAAATCCTGTAAACTTTGACGCTGTGGACCCGGGCGATAAGCAATATAGTAGGCCCGCCCAGCGGGTTCACAAAACAACTCGACCAAGCGGCCTTCTTTGACATCTGGCGCAACAAAGTCGCGAACAGCAACGGCCACCCCCTGCCCTGCGCGCAGGGCTTCCATCATCAAATTACCCGGCAAATAAACGCGTCCTGCTTTGATCGTTTTATCCACGCCACGGGAGTGAAGCCAAACCGAGGCCTCGTTCGTGCCAATTTCCTCTAGCCACGGTAGATCAATCAAATCCTCTGGCTGTGAAATTGTTCGCGTCGATAGCAAATCGGGCGCGGCGACAACAACAATTGGCGTCGACAGTAAAATTTCGGTCTCAAGCCCGTCCCATGTCCCATACCCATACCGCAACGCAAGATCGGCGCCCCCTGCAGCCAAGGGCACTACCTTTCCTGTAGGATCAATCACCAAATCAATATCAGGATAGGCTTCGCGGAACGTGGAAAGCCGTGGCATCAGCCAATATGTCGCAAACATAGGCGAACAGGTAATATGCAGGGGACGCTGCGCGCTGCGGCTAGAGATATCTTGCACAGCCGAATGGATAGCCCCGAAGCCTAAGGTAAGCGATTGCGCAAGGATATGCCCCTCGGCGGTTAATGTCATCGAACGTCCAGAACGGTCCAGCAACGGCACCCCGAGATGGCGCTCGAGCGCGCGTAACTGCTGACTGATTGCAGCGTGACTTACATTTATAAGCGCCCCTGCCTCGGTCACGCCTGCAGAGTTAGCAAATGCATGAAAAGCGCGCAGCGTAGACAAAGACGGCATATCTCGCCAATTCATATGTAATCCTAACTTACATATTGGATTTATTCCTGACTCGCATGGCACCGGGTGGGCTGTCAATATTGACCTACATTAGAGAGCCACAGGAGACCGCCATGTTTATTGATATCTATGCACGTAGCTTTTACAGTGCGACATTGCACAACGATCTGCCATTGCGCCCCTTGCCACCTTATCAGGGCTTGAGGATCGCACAGGATACACCTCGCCCACGCGCGTTGTGGCGCCCGTTTAGAGCCTTGCGCAACATGGTCTTACATCAACCAGCTAACTCTTAGTCAATAACAACAAAAGGCCCCGCGCTATGCGAGGCCTTTTGTTGTTTTCAAGCGCGTGACTGTTATTCACCACCACCCAGTTGATGAACATAGGCTGTGACCGCGCGAATTTCAGCTTCCGAGAGACGTCCATTCCAGTTGGGCATGACACCGAAACGCGCGTTAGTAACAGTTTCGATCAACGTATCGTAATCACCGCCGTACAACCAAATTGCATCTCCTAAATTGGGCGCCCCCAGGCTACGATCCCCGCCAGCATTTTCCGTATGACACGCGGTGCAATTATCGGCATAGATCGTTGCCCCCTCGTCCACCATAGTTGCATCTTGCGGTGAACCGGAAAGGGACATCACATAGTTGACCACGGCCTCAATCTGATGCTCATCCAAAAGCTCATCTCTACCAAAGGCAGGCATTTCCGAATATCGCGCGTCAGCACTGTCATCATTACGAATGCCATAAGACACTGTGGTGTGAATATCCTCAAGCGATCCGCCCCAAAGCCAGTCATCATCCAACAGGTTAGGGTATCCCACCGCCCCTGCTGCACCAGAGCCATGACACTGTGCACACCAGGTTTTAAACACCGCTGCACCTGCAGATACCGCATAGGGCCCAAGCTGTGGATCATGCGGAATTGCCGCTAAATCCGTTGTCTCCAACCGGTTATTGAACGGCGCGTTTGCAGCCTGTTGCGCAGCGGTTTCGGCCGCGAAATCAGCACGCGTAGACCAACCTGTCAAACCTGCAGTCGCACGTGTCACCATCGGCCATGCGGGATAGGCAATTGTGTAGCCAATCCCCCAGACGATACAAATATACAATGTGATCAACCACCAACGTGGCATTGGGTTGTCGAATTCCTCAATCCCGTCCCAGCTGTGGCCGGTGGTTTTAGGATCGGTGTCAAATTTCTTATTTTGTTCAGTCATGACCTTACCTCCGGATGGGGCGGTTGCGGGGTCGAAGAGGTCGAAGCGGGCTTATCCGCATGACGAAAAGGGATTTGCGCACTTTCCTGTTGTGCAGTGTGGCCACCCGGACGAAAGATCCAGAACACCACCGCAACAAAGAACAGGAACAAGAACAACAACATCCAGCTGTCCGCGAATTGTCGCAAAAGCGTGTAGGTTTCCATAATATTCCCCCTCTCTTAACGGCTGGCATCTGGGATAAAGGTTGAAAAATCGACCAATGTCCCCAGCATTTGCAGGTAGGCAATCAATGCGTCGGCCTCGGAAATTCCCGGCTGACCATCAAAGTTACGCACGTTTACCCCGTCACCATATCGTTCAACCAAGCCGTCATAATCGCTGTCTGGATCTGCCTGAGCACGGAAATCACGTTGCGCCTGTTCAATCATTTCATCCGTATAAGGCACACCAACGATGGCATTTGTCGCCATAATGTCGCCGATATATTCGGGCTCTAGGCGTTTGCGCTCCAGAAACCCGTATTTGGGCATCACAGATTCAGGCACAACCGCTTGGGGGTTACGCAAGTGATCCACGTGCCACTCGTCTGAATACCGCCCCCCGACACGTGCCAAATCCGGCCCCGTGCGTTTAGAGCCCCACTGAAAAGGGTGATCATACATGCTCTCGGCGGCCAAGGAATAATGCCCATAGCGTTCTTCTTCGTCGCGCATGGGGCGGATCATCTGGCTATGGCATACATAGCACCCTTCGCGCAGATAGACCTCACGGCCGGCCAACTCTAGCGGTGTATAGGGGCGCATCCCCTCAACCTTTTCAATCGTGTTCTCTAGATAGAACAGGGGCGTGATTTGCACCAAACCACCAATCGAGACCACGATGAATGAGCACAGCAACAACAGTGTCGCATTTGTCTCAAGGATCTTGTGTTTATCAAGAATGGACATGTTTCTGTCCTCCTATTCTGCTGGGACCGCGACGCGCAAATTGGCTTCGCGGGCTGGCGTACGCTGGACAGTCATCCAGAGATTGACACACATGATGATCGATCCTGTGAGATACATGACCCCACCCAATCCACGCACCACATACATTGGGAATTTCGCAGCGACGGTGTCCGCAAAAGAATTCACCAAGAACCCGTTGGCATCGACCTCGCGCCACATCAGCCCTTCCATGATGCCGCTGACCCACATCGACGCCGCGTATAAGACGATGCCAATTGTTGCGAGCCAGAAATGCCAGCTGACCATGGACAAGGAATACAGACGTTCGCGTTTCCACAAGACCGGCACCAGATAGTACAGCGCACCAAACGTGATCATTCCATTCCAACCCAATGCCCCAGAATGCACGTGGCCGATTGTCCAATCCGTGTAGTGGCTCAGGCTGTTGACCGCGCGGATCGACATCACCGGCCCCTCAAAGGTGGACATGCCGTAGAACCCAACCGAGATCACCAACATCCGCAAAACCGGATCAGTGCGCAGCTTATCCCACGCCCCAGAGAGCGTCATCAGACCGTTGATCATCCCTCCCCAGCTGGGCATCCACAGGATAATTGAGAACACCATACCAAGGGTCGTCGCCCAATCTGGCAGAGCGGTGTAATGCAAGTGGTGTGGACCGGCCCAAATATAGAGGAAGATCAGCGCCCAAAAGTGAATGATCGACAATTTATAACTGTAGACAGGGCGGCCAGCTTGCTTGGGAATAAAGTAGTACATCATCCCCAAAAAGCCTGCAGTCAAAAAGAACCCAACAGCATTGTGCCCATACCACCACTGCACCATCGCATCTTGGACGCCCGGCCATACGATCACAGATTTTGACCCCCACAGCGAGACGGGTACGGATAGGTTATTGATCACATGGACCATGGCAACGGTAATAATAAAGGCGAGGAAAAACCAGTTTGCCACATAGATATGGCGTTCTTTACGCTTGATGATGGTACCAAGAAATACCGCCAAATATGCGACCCAAACCACGGTTAGCCAAAGATCGATATACCATTCAGGTTCAGCGTACTCTTTAGACTGCGTCCCTCCCAGAAGGTATCCGGTCGCTGCCAAAACGATGAACAGCTGATAGCCCCAGAATACAAACCAAGCGAGATTACCGCCCCACAGCCGTGTCGCTGAGGTGCGTTGAACAATATACATAGACGTCGCAAGCAGCGCATTCCCACCAAAGGCAAAAATAACAGCCGAGGTATGTAAGGGGCGTAGACGACCAAAATTGGTCAAGCCCATCGACCAGTCAAAATTTAGTGCCGGAAACGCCAATTGAAAGGCAATAAATGTTCCAACCAGAAACCCTACGACCCCCCAAAATGCGGTTGCGATCACACCCGCACGGATAACACTGTCGAAGTATTCGTGTTCGGAATTTCCAGTTGTGATCGGTTCTGGCTCGTCCGTTTGACGCAAGACCCAAAGAAACAGGCCACCCGCAAGGATCGTCAAGATCACCGCATGTACCTGATAGGCCAGATCTCGCGCGTAATTGGCTGCTATCATCATAAAGATGGTAGTCACACCAAGCACAGTTAGCTTGAGATAGTTTGACATGTAACGCCCCTCTGCATGTCCGCCCATTCTAGAACGTGCAGATGTGCAGACTGCACACACCTGTCCTATCGTCCCATTTCAGACGGGGTTTCAGCAGTGGTTATGTGCGAAACGCAAAAGGTAAGCCTTGATCTGTATCAAAGGTCTGACAAGTTACAGAGAAAATAACGATGCATATACAGGCTCACATGTGGCGACTTAAACAAGAAGACCGCCATCGCTGTCATCGCCTGCCTCATCAATAAGACGGTACATGTCTGGTACGATCACGTGACGTTTTCCTTGCAACGAGATCACACCATCTTTTTTCAGTGCGGAGATCTGACGGCTGACCGTTTCAATGGTCAAACCCAGGTAATCAGCCATGGCCTCGCGGGTGAACTTCAAATCGAAACTTGCAGCGCGTGCTACGTTCTTCACACCAAGCCCTGTATTGGCCAACACGCTTTCGCGACGTGCAATAATCGCGAACAGGCTTGCAATCTTTTCGCGTGCAGTCTTACGCCCCAACACCAGCATCCACTCCCGTGCAGCGTCCAGCTCATCCAAAGTCATTTCCAACAAACGTTGCGCAATATGTGGCGTATCGCTCATCATATCTTCGAACGGTTTTTTCCGAAAACAACACATGACGACATCTGTGGTCGCTGAAATATTATACGCCGCACTATCGCGCCCTGGGCGTCCAACAAAGTCGCTGGGCAACAACAGACCCACCATTTGCGTCCGCCCGTCTTCCATTGTCTGTGTCAGCGTCGCATACCCTGATACGACTGAACCCACAAAGCTCATCCTGTCTCCGGCCCAAACAATTGGCTGGCCAGCCTCGAAAGTGCGATAATATTTGATACGGTCCAGCTGTTCTAACTCGTCGCTCTCACATTTCGCGCAGACGGCACGATGGCGGATCGGACATTCATCGCAATGAATAGACTTTAACTCGGGCGCTTCCATAAAAATCCTCATGTCACTCAATGATGTGACTGATGGTTGATCTGCATCAATGTAAAAGGGCATTTCTACTCCTAGCCTAAGCACATGACACAGGAAACTCAATTGGCCCGGCTCGGTTTATTCGATGCTAAGGTGCCGCGTTACACCAGCTATCCCACGGCACCACATTTTAAAAATGATGTGGATTCAGAAGACTTTACCCACTGGATCCGTAGCCTAGAGCCACATGGTAAAATTTCTCTTTACGTGCATGTGCCCTTCTGTCGCAGATTGTGCTGGTTTTGCGCTTGCAGGACTCAAGGCACAAAATCTGATGCCCGTGTGGCCGCCTATGTCGAGGTGTTAAAACAAGAAATCGCTCTGTTACGCGATAACCTCCCTTCTGGAATAGAGCTATCACGCCTCCATTGGGGTGGGGGAACCCCGACGCTTTTAACACCTGAATTAATCACAGATCTTGCCGATTCCATTTTTAACGTCGCCCCTCTTGCTAAGGGCGGAGAGTTTTCAGTTGAGATCGACCCAAACGAGATCGACGCGCCCCGCGTCGCTGCACTTGCGCGCGCCGGTATGAGCCGCGCCTCTATTGGTGTGCAAGATTTCGATCCCGAGATTCAGCAAATAATCGGGCGCGTTCAACCTTACGAACTGACCCGCCATGTTATCAGCCTATTGAGAGATGCCGGCATTAGCAGTTTGAACGCAGACATTTTATACGGGCTACCCCACCAAACCCCCACCCGGCTGACAGAGAGTGTACAAAAGTTACTCTCGCTCAGTCCTGATCGCGTCGCCTTATATGGTTATGCGCATGTTCCGTGGATCGCGCGACGCCAGACGATGATCCCCACAGATGCCTTGCCGACCCCACAAGAGCGGTTTCGACTGTTCGAGACAGCCAAAGAGTTATTTCTATGGGATGGATATCGTGACATTGGTATTGACCACTTTGCAGTGCCTAGCGATGGATTGGCCATCGCGCAGGAAAACGGTACTTTACGCCGTAATTTCCAAGGCTACACTGATGATACATCCGAAGTCCTAATTGGTCTTGGCGCCTCTTCAATCTCGCGGTTTCCGCAAGGGTTTACGCAGAATAATCCATCGACTTCAGGGTATATCGCAAGCACCCAAAATCAACAGTTTTCAACGACGCGTGGCCATAGATTTGGGGATGAAGACAAGCTGAGATCCCGTATGATCGAGACCTTGATGTGCGACTTTGAGATCAACAGCAACCAGATGGTATCTCATTTCGGCACGTCTCAAGATGTCCTGGCCACATTGTTCCGGCGGGCAGAAGTCGCATTTCCCGGCATGGTTGAGACACGTCAGGGATCGTTTCGGGTGCTCCCTCAAGGTCGTCCACTAACGCGGATGATCGCCAAGTGTTTCGATGCATATGACACAGCAGGAGCAAAACACTCTTCGGCGGTGTAGACCCGAAAATCTGTAAATATTCATGAGCGTTGTGTTAACCAGCGGTGACACTAGAGTGGGCATACTGTTTTGGTAAGATGTCCGAGTAAGGAAACATTCCTCGACTTTTCGGCAAATATCCAGAACGAGCCCGAAGTGACTGATATTGCGCCATGCTCGAAGGTTTGATTGTATCGCGACCGATCAAATTGGCTGGAAATTGCTATCCATGCATTCCGTAATTTCTGAGCGCGCGGGGGAGCGAAGCAGTTTGGCGTATTTATACTTGAATGCTCCGCTGCTCAATTTGACAATCTGCTCTGCGACCCAATCTGCATCCAGCATCGTTGAGGTGTCTTCGTCGGTGCCAGCCCAGAAAGGTGTATCAATTCCTGACGGTGCAACCACTAGAACTTTGCCGATATCGCTATCCCGAACCAGTGAAGCTCCAAGCATTCCCAGCCCGGATTTTGTTGCACAATAAGCCGGTTCGAGTGCCCGAGGTATGTATTGGGAACTTGACGTGATCAGCATAATTTTGAGAGGAGTGCTAGTACTTGCCTTAAGTCTCTGAACCAGCATCATCGGAGCCAAAAGTCCAACATTAACCATAGTTTGGAGCGCTTTATCATCAAGGTCATCAATAACCCCCTTTGAAGATAGCCAGCGGCATAAATCAAGGTGTTTACGGCCGGAAACTCCTGAACAAGTTGGTCAATGTCTCGGGTCAAATTATCTGATTGGTCTGATACCGATAAAGGTTGGAAGTGCACTCCAGCCAATTTCGGATTCTTTCGTCCAGTGATGCAAACCGTATGTCCCTCCGCGACATAGTATTCAGCCAGTATTTTACCGACACCTGACGAGCCTCCGACTATCAAAATGTTCTTTTTCAAAATACGCCTCTTGCTTCAGTTCCGTCGCTACAACTGACGGATTCAGCGATTAGCGCACAGAAAGCGGTAATTTGGGGTCTAGAGACGAAGAAAGCACCCAAGAGGGTGCTTATCAAGTATTTTTGGTTGCGGGAGCTCGCCTTCGTCTAATCCTCAAGACCCCAATGATTCCAGTGAATTATGTAGCGAAGGCCTCCATCATTTGTTCAACGCCTACGATGTTTGCGGTTGGAGGTACGGGGAGTCAAAGAGCACAAAATCAGGTAGAAAGCCCCCTAACGGATATGCTGATCCGCTGGCGTCAAATCCGGAACCAGCGCCATGATGGGGGTATCTCGACAAGATCGCAATGTGACGGCCGCGTTCAAAAAGGCGGCGGCGGCATCGCCTAATACACGCACATCCTTATCGCCGTTGACGCTGCGTTTGACACCAGAAGAACGCGAGCGGCTGGAGGAACTGGCGGCTGGCATGACACTGAGTGCCTACATCCGCACATGTTTGTTTGCTGAAGACACCAAGCTGCGCCAGACACGGCCTGCCGATGACATCGAGGATAAGAAAGCAGCGGCGGAGGCCTTGGCGTTGTTGGGACAGTCGCGCATTGCGAGCAACCTCAACCAACTCGCCTACCATGCCAACATCGGGGCGTTGATCGTTGGTGAGTCTGAGAAAACCGACATCGCCGAAGCCAACGCGCATCTTGCCGCCATTCGAGCGCTGTTGATGGACGCGCTTGGACGTCCCATGAAAACGCGGGCCGCGTCATCCGGTTCAAAGGTGACTGAGAACGCTGCCTCTCGCTCTGCTCGAACGCGCTCTCAGTCAGATGATGTTTTTTCTGTTTCCCGGAGACGCGGGGAATGATCCTGAAAGGCAACGAACGTGGATATGGAGCGGAGCTCGCGCGGCATTTGTTGAACCCGCGCGACAATGATCATGTCACGGTGCATCGCATCGACGGGTTTGTTGCCGACGATCTTTACGGTGCGTTTGCCGAAGCGGAGGCCATTTCAAACGCCACGCGCTGCGACAAGTATCTGTTCTCGCTGTCGCTGAACCCGCCGCAGGATGCCAAGGTCTCGGTCGACGATTTTGAAGAGACCATTGCTGAGGCCGAGAAACGTCTTGGTCTCACTGGCCAGCCGCGCGCCATTGTCTTTCATGAGAAGAACGGGCGGCGGCATGCGCATGCGGTTTGGTCGCGGATCGATGGGCAAGAGCTCAAAGCCATCAATCTGCCGCACTACAAGCGCAAGCTTGGTGGTCTCGCGCGCGAGCTTTACCGCAGCCATGATTGGGGGATGCCGCAAGGCTTTCTGGACGCGGAAAAGCGCGAGCCGCTGAATTACACGCGGGAAGAGGCCGGACAGGCCAAACGCGCGAAACGAGATCCCAAGGCTATCAAGGCGATGTTTCAGGGGTGCTGGGAAGCATCAGATTCCCGTACTGGATTTGCGGCGGCCCTGAAAGAACAGGGATTTGTTCTGGCGCGTGGCGACCGGCGCGGGTTTGTCGCCGTCGATGCCAGTGGCAAGGTCTGGTCGCTCTCGCGCTGGTGTGGTGTGAAGCCGAAAGAGATGCGCGCCCGAATTGGGCCAGAGATAGAATTGCCAACCGTCGCTCAGGTCTCAGATCGACTACGTGACTTACCAAAGCAACCTGTTGATCCGTCCAATTCAGCATTTGAGGCGCGACGGGCAAAGCTGGTTGAGGCGCAGCGCAAAGAACGCGCGACGTTTCTCAAGCAGCGAGAAGAGCGGCGCATCGCAGAGATCAAAGCGCGGCAAGCCAGCCTGCCCACGGGATTGCGCGGTCTTTTGTCTCGCGCGACGGGGCAATATCAGGCGAAACTCCAAAAAATCGAAACCGATGCCAAGGCCGCAGAACAAAGTGACCGCGCCGCGCAGCAGGCACTGGTGATCAAACATCTCGCGGAACGACAAGCACTCACGCGTGACGGTCAAAATCAGGGTCTGTCCACTGCTTTCCATGCCAAGGCGCAGGTGGATCCACGACAGTCACTGGTTCTCCGCGATGACGGGCTGCCTTATTCCAAAGCGCAACTGATCAAGTCGCCGGAGCTGGTGCTGGATCATGTCTCGCAGACCAAGGCCTCGTTCAAACGCGTGGATGTGCTGCGCGCATTGGCGCAGAAGATCGACGATCCGTTGGTGCTACAACAGGCGGCAGATCGCGCCATGCGTGCACCGCAACTGGTGCGCTTGCCGGATGACGGCACCGCGCCTGTCTTCACAACAACGGACTATCAAAGCGCCGAACGTGACTTGGATCGTGCGGCCCACTCCATGACGTCCAACGGTGGATTTGGCGTCGCATCCGTGCACACCACGGACGCGATCAAAGCGCAAAACGCCAAGGTGCGCCGCGCCTTTGGCGGCAAGTTGAGCGCCGAACAACAAGACGCGTTGCACCATGTTCTGGGTGACAAACAGCTTTCTTCCGTTGTTGGCCTTGCGGGCGCGGGCAAAAGCACCTTGCTTGCCACCGCGCAGGAGGCTTGGGCAAAGCAGGGCCTCACCGTGTATGGCGCGGCTCTCGCGGGAAAAGCTGCCGAAGAACTGCAAAGCGCATCGGGAATTAAAAGCCGCACGCTCGCATCATTGGAGTTATCGTGGAAAAACGGAAATGCACCGATTGCCAAAGGCGATGTCCTCGTCATCGACGAAGCTGGCATGCTCGGCACCCGCCAGCTTGCACGCGTTGCTACCAAGATGAACGAGATCGGCGCAAAGCTTGTGCTCGTTGGTGACCCCGATCAATTGCAGCCCATCGAAGCAGGCACGCCATTCCGTCAGGTCGTCAAAACCCACGGCGCGGCACGCCTCACGGAAATCCACCGGCAAAAGGCAGCGTGGCAGAAACAGGCGTCCCGCGATCTTGCCATAGGCGACATCTCCAAAGCCGTTGACCAGTACCGCAAGCGCGATGCGGTCACACAGGTCGATCATCGCGGCGACGCCATCGACGCCCTGGTCGAAACCTACGCCGTGGATATCGCTGCCACCGGCACCTCAAAGTCGCGCCTCGCCTTTGCTCACAAACGCAAGGATGTGCATGCGCTCAATCAAGCCATTCGCGCGGCAATTCGATCCGGTGAAGATGCGCCACCGGAGACCTTGTTCATGACGGAAACCGGGAACCGCGCCTTTGCAGCCGACGACCGCATTGTCTTCACGCGCAATGACAAAGACATCGGTGTCAAAAACGGCATGCTGGGCACGGTCGTGATAGCACAAAACAGCGAAATTGCCGTTGCATTGGATGGAGACACAGACCGACTTGTCCGCTTTGACCCACGCGCGTTCAAAGCCTTCGATCACGGATATGCCGTCACCATCCACAAATCCCAAGGTGCCACGGTCGATCAGTCCTACGTGCTGGCCTCCCGTTCCATGGATCGGCACCTCGCCTACGTCGCAATGACAAGACATCGCGACGACATGCGCCTCTTCATCAACAATCGCGATCGACCGACTTGGGCAGCGCACCAAACGCACCGGCACCGCCAGCAAAGGCAAACACGATCACACGCCGGGCCATCAATGGGGTAGGCTTACCTCCGAGGCCACAGCAGACCTTCGTTCAACGCGCAGAGAAGGGCGGCTCAGAGCCCAAAATCACCGAAGCTGCAATTTGTTCGAATGTCCGTTTTCGATACGGCACAGATTGCCTCAAGTTCATTGGTGGTTCGAGCCGCGCAGCGCCCAATCTGCAAAGACTCTTGCCTTTGTGCTTAGTTTCGAATGGGCAACAAGATAGTATCCCAAAGGTGCATTGTCTTCAGCGTATAGTTCTTCTAACAGCTCTAGTTCCAAATCGGTTTGGATCAAAGCACGCGATTGTAAAGACAAACCATGTCCTGCTCGGGCCGCTGCAATCACCATCGAGTTGGTCGGATAGTGGCGGTTTGCTTGCGCATCGAAGTTGAGACCATGCCTTTCTGCCCAATCGCGATGCTCTTGTCGCGTGGTTTCAAACAGCCATGCATATGTTTTCAAGTCGTTCAGATCACCTCTAGTGGCGATTTCGACCAATCCCGGTTTCGCAACGACAACGTATTCAGCTGAAGCGATCGGTGTCGCCTCAAGCCCGGGCCAATCTCCCAATCCATACCGGATCGCTAGGTCAAAAGTGTCTTTACGTGGATCAGCCAAACTGAGGCTCGGGGTGAGGTTGACCTCAATTTCTGGATGTTCTTTCCAGAACCTTTCCAATTTTGGCATCAGCCAAATTTCAGCAAATGCGGGGGGCAAGGTGATGGTGACCGGACGGTCCTCTTCCTTTCGCATGAGGTTGTTCACGCCATGAGCGAGTGTTTGAAAGCTGTCTGACGTGGTTGACGCAAGCAGTTGACCGTCTTCGGTCAATGAAAGCCCTTTGCCACTGCGTTCAGCCAAGTCTTTTCCAAACCACTGTTCAAGACCACGCACGTGTTGACGCACCGCCGCCTCGGTCACATTGAGTTCGTTCGCTGCCGCTGTGAAGCTCTTTTTGCGAGCAGCGGCTTCGAAGGCGCGCAATGCGTGCAACGAAGGGATGTTCTTCCAATTCATATCGTAACTCAGCTTCGATGTTGAAATTCATACTGTTTTGATTTCTGAAATAAAATAAAGCAAATAAAATAGAGACTAACTGATCGTGGAGGTAAATATGAATATCGAAGTATGGCTTACTTTCATTGTCGCGACATCCGCACTCTTGGTCCTGCCGGGGCCAGTGGTCATGCTGTTGTTGGGCTATACGGTTAGTGGCGGCAGGTCGATTGCCGCCGCCGCGATCCCCGGTGTCGTTTTGGGCGATATGGTCGCCATGACACTTTCGTTGCTGGGTGTGGGGATGATCTTGCAGACCTCTGCGTTCCTGTTTTTTACACTGAAACTTGCAGGCGCGACCTATCTGATTTTTTTGGGCTTTAAGATGTGGGCTGGCGTCGAAGCGTCCACATCGGGCGCCCGCTCCGACGCCAGCCCATCGCGAACCCGCATTTTGCGCGATGCGTTCTTAGTGACAGCCCTGAACCCCAAAGACATCATGTTTTTCATTGCCTTTCTTCCACAGTTTTCAAACCCAACCCAAGCTATCCTGCCTCAGATCATTCTTCTTGAACTGACCTTCGCGGCGCTTGTGGTTTTCTCTACCGCCGTCTGGGTCTTTTTGGCGGATCGGGCGGTAAGTCGATTAAGGAACCCAGAAACGCAACGTTTGGTTTCACGTTGTGGTGCCGGCTGGCTTGTGGGCGCAGGTCTCTTAACCGCTGCAACTGCATAGTTTCCTAGGAGATGAGTCAATGACGATATTTGAAATCCCAACCATCGAAAGCCAGCGCCTGATCTTCAGAGAGTTCCGCGAGGAACGAGACTTCGACGCTTATGCCAAGTTCTACGCGACTGATCAAACCAAATACTATGGCGGACCACTAGATCGGTCTTCGGCTTGGCGCGCCGCCGCAGCAATGATGGGCCACTGGATCATCCGAGGCTTTGGCACTTGGGCCGTTGAGGAAAAGGCTACGGGTGATTTTTGCGGAATGATTGGACTTTGGCATCCAGAGGGTTGGCCCGAGCCTGAGATCACGTGGAGCATCGTCCCAGAAAAGCAAGGTAAAGGTTTCGCACACGAAGGTGCACTACGAGCGCGTCAATACGCCCTCGAAACTCTCGGTTGGAATGCAGTCTTTAGCTGTATTCTAGAAGGAAACGACGCGTCGATTGGCCTCGCAGAAAAATTAGGGGCCAAGTTGGTGCGCCAAGAAGAACACCCCAAACGGGGTACTTTTCTGATCTATCGGCACACGGCAGGTGAAACCTGAGATCAGTAACTGATCAACTATCAATAAGCCGACATTCGCGCAGCCGCAGCTAATTCACCCTTCGTCCCGCGAAGCTGGAGGGCGGATTGGAGGGCAAATTATGCCAAGAGTCCAACTTCCCGCAGTCACCCCGAAACGCCGAGCTTGGAACAAGGGTCGGATCATCGGACAGAAACGACCGCTATTGCCAAAGCAGGTTTGGGCCATCCGCGCACGGCTCGAAATTGCAGGCTATCTTCGCAACCTTGCGCTGTTCAACGTAGCGATCGATAGCAAGCTGCGCGGCTGTGATCTGGTCAAACTCACCGTGACCGATTTGGTCAAGGATGATCGCGTGCGCGAACGAGTTTCGGTCATCCAGAGCAAAACCAAGCGACCGGTCCAATTCGAGTTGACTGAAAACACAAGAGATACTGTCATTGCGTGGGTCACATCACCCGAAATGATTGGCTGCCGCTTTATGTTCCCGAGCCGTTTCCACGATCGGTCCCATATCTCGACGCGACAATACGGTCGACTTGTTCGTGATTGGGTGACAGCGATCGGATTGGAGCCCAGTGGCTATGGGACCCATTCACTTCGTCGGACCAAAGCTGCAGAAATCTACCGCAAAACAGGCAACCTCCGCGCGGTGCAACTCCTGCTTGGCCATACAAAGGTTGATAGCACGGTGCGCTACCTAGGCGTTGAGCTAGAAGATGCTCTAAGTATTGCAGAGCGTGTCGACATCTAAACCATGTTGGCGGACGGCCCTTGCCGTTCGCCAATTTGGAAGAGGTCTACGACAATTTAGTGGTGAAAACGATGCGTGCGCCCTCTCTACCAATTTCTGTAACGCAGTAGATGTCAGCTTCTGAACGGACGAATCGAGAAAGCGACATAACTCGAGCCAGAGTCACCAACGTTGCATTTCCGACACTAAGAGACTATGTGGGAGATACGAAAGTTGCGGTTCTCTGCGGCATAGGTACATCAGCCTGCCAGAGCGGACCACAATCATCCATCATGAAAATTCAACTGTCGCGTCCTGTAGCAGGGATTTGATGTTTGGGAAGGTTGCCGATGTTATCGCGCACGACCACAACACTTGTGACATTTCTTCATCCGTTTGTGGTCGCGGGATTTACGGATGAACTGCCCGCGGGCGAATACGAAGTGTTGGCAGACGAAGGCGTCATGCTGAGCAACAGCTTTGCGTCATACCGACGGACTGCGACGTTTCTATTAATCAATTGGCACGCAGGAAAATCAGATCTGCGCGCAGTGGATAACCGTGAGCTGGAGTTGGCTCTGGCGCAGGATCGGGCCGACGCGACCAAACACGAAATCAAAAATAGTGCGGCGGCGCTTTCTCCGTCAGAGGATCAAAAATGACATTTCCCGAATGGACGAAACCCGGTGTTTACGGTGCCTTGGTTGGCGCGGTTGCTGTCTCTATTCTTGGCTTCACCTGGGGAGGCTGGACAACTGCAGGCAGTGCAGACGAGATGGCCCAAAGCTATGCTGCTGACGAAGTTACATTGGCGATGGTGCCAGTTTGCCTAAATCTGTCAGAGGCGGATGCGGAACGCACGACAAAACTGGCAACACTTCAAGAAGCTTCAAGCTTTCAGCGGCGCAAAGCCATGATGGAAACTGGCTGGGCCACTTTACCGGGCACTGATGCCCCAAGCCGGGATCTGGCAGACGCGTGTCTTGCAGGGCTTGAGTTGGATGGATCGTAAATCACAGTTAACGGAGCCGCGACCTCCGCAACTTAACATTGCCCATATCGCAGCGGACATACCAACAATCATAGCCCTATTTATTGGGTCGATTATTGCAGTCCTGCTGTTTTCACTACCAGCTTTTGCCCAAACCGCCACTCAGCGCATGCCTGAGAACGCCAGTGTCAAAAGTTACGGTGACGGTTGGGAATGTAACATTGGATTCCGGCTGAACGAAAATGCCTGCGTGGCCGTGATTGTGCCGCAAAACGCATACGACACGAACCGGTCCTACGGTTCCGGGTGGGAATGTCTGCATGGGTTTCGCAGAACCGATGAAGCTGCATGTGTTGCTGTGGAAGTGCCTGAGGGTGGGTACTTGGACCCCTCTGGCGAACGGTGGAGGTGTTTACGCGGCTACATCAAGGTCGATGACACATGTCAGGAAATCGTACTGCCAGATAATGCGTACTTGGCAGATGCCTCGTATGGCTCCTCGTGGACGTGCGAACGCGGGTTTGAAACAACTGGCGACCAGTGTACTGCAATTGCGGTTCCGGCCAACGCCTACCTAACTGGATCAGGATACGGTCAGCCCTGGACATGTGAGCGTGGCTTCTTTGAACAGGCTGGTCTGTGCGCCGCCGTCGCGATCCCTGCAAATGCCTATTTTGACGACGCAACCTACGGCACAGGGTGGAAGTGCGAACGCGGATACAAAGCCTCAGGCGAGACATGCGAATTGATCGACGTTCCCGAAAACGCGCATCTGGACAGGTCAGGCAACCGTTGGGATTGCGACAAGAACTTCCAAAAATCAAGGGGGCTGTGCGTGCTTAACAACTAGGCGCAAAGCACGACAACACGGACTTCAAAATGTGCAGGTGAGGACAGTTCTGTCCTCCGTGTCAACCCAAAAAGGGAATTACAATGGAAACCAAATCTGAAACTGTCGACACTATCCGCCGTCCCGTCAGAGGATCGCAAGCGCTGCCAATGACCAAAGGCAATCCCACACTTGCGAATTCAAACACGCAGGTCGCAGCAGCACCATCGGCAGTCGTCTACTGCGAGGGGAACTTCGCTCAAATCGATGGCAAGACTGCGAATGGCCTTGTGCGCCATTCGGAGGCGTATCGCATCCTTTCTGTCATCGACAGCACCTATGGCGGACAAGACAGCGGATCTGTTCTCGACGATAAAATGAACCACATCCCTGTCTTTGGTGATCTGGATGCTGCAGTTGCACATCAAGCTGTCGTTCCCGATACGTTGATCTATGGGATGGCCCCCTCAACAGGACGGCTTTCACCTGCAGACCGAGGCGTCGTTCTGCAAGCGATAGATCTTGGCATGAACATTGTGAGCGGCCTGCATGAATATCTGAGCTATGACGCGGAAATAGCCAACGCGGCATCTGAACGCAATGTTACGATCCGCGACATTCGCAAGCCGAAACCCAGCAAGGACTTGCGCCTGTTCGATGGCAGTGTGGCTGGTGTTGAAGCACTGCGCATTGCAGTTCTTGGCACCGATTGCGCCATTGGAAAGCGGACAACGGCGACCGTTTTGGCGCGGACTCTGAATGCAAAAGGCATTAAGACAGTGCTTGTCGGCACGGGCCAGACCGGCCTGATGCAGGGCGCGAAATACGGTATCGCAATGGATGCCGTACCGCCCCAGTTCTGCTGTGGCGAGCTTGAAGGCGCGATTGTTGCAGCCTCTGAAGCCGAACAACCCGATGTCATTTTGATTGAAGGTCAGGGCGCGTTAAGCCATCCGGCGTTCTGCACATCCGCGTTTATCCTGCGCGGTAGTCAGCCGGATGCTGTCATCCTTCAGCACGCCCCCAAACGCGCACATCGCTGCGACTTTCCCAATATGCCAATGCCTGCCCCCGCAAGTGAGATCGCCCTGATCGAAGCCTTCGCCGATACAAAAGTCATCGGTGTCACACTCAATCACGAGGGGATGTCTGAGGCCGAAATCACCGACACCATCTCAGCACAATCACAAAAACTCGGAGTACCTGTGACAGATGCTCTGGCCCGACCGGCTGCCCATTTGCTTGCGATGGTGGTGGCCGCATATCCCGGTTTGCCGCAAAGGCCTTCGATGGCCGCGACATGAGCTGCCCGCGCATCGAAGTGGATTTGAGCAAGATACGTCGCAACACACAAACCGTCGCTCGTCGTTTGGGTCCGATTGGAATAGGTGTCACCGGCGTCACCAAGGCTGTCTGCGGGCATCCTGCAATCGGCCAAGCCATGCACGACGGGGGTGCTTTGGGGCTTGCGGATGCGCGTATCAGCAACGTGCAGAGGCTACGCCAAGCAGGCATCACCTGCCCGGTCACGCTGATCCGAACGCCGATGTTAAGTCAGGTCGATGAGGTCGTTCAGCTCTGTGAAGCGAGCTATAATACAGAGATTGCTGCCATTGCGGCCTTGGCATCTGCTGCCATCGGCAAAGATAAGGTTCACGGTATCATACTGATGGTCGAGATGGGCGATCAGCGCGACGGGATATTACCTGAGAACTTGGCTGACATTGCGCGACAGGTCATGAAAATGCCTGGCGTCGTATTGAAAGGCATTGGCGCAAACTTTGCATGTCTGAGCGGAGTCGCGCCCACAGCGTCTCAAATGGTCGTGCTTGGCACCCTGGCGAATGAGGTTGAGGGGGTGTGCGGCCCAGTCCTTAAAACTGTGTCCGGTGGCAACTCAGCAAACTTGCCTTGGGCGCTTGGAGAACAAACCACTGGCCGCATCAACGATCTAAGACTAGGGGAAGCAATACTTCTGGGCGTTGAACCGGTGTCTGGCGACAGGATCGCAGGAATGCACACGGACGCCTTCACGCTTGTCGCCGAAGTTATTGAAACGGATGCAAAACCTACACCTTTCTCTGTTGCCTTGGTCGACCCAACTTTGGCAAGACTTCGTATCTTACCAACCAGTGGTGCCGCCACGCGTCTTATCCTTGCGATAGGGTATCAGGACACGGACATATCGGGGCTTTCAATGCCTGCGGCAACCACGTTGATCGGTGCCACCAGCGATCATCTCGTCGTTGGGGTGAACCGATGCGCGCTAGAAACGGGATCCGAAGTGAGGTTTCAGATGAACTACTCGGCACTAATGCATGCAATGGCTGCGCCCGACATCGCAGTAAAACTGCTCCATGATGGCTCCGCAAGACAACCGCGACATGCCCAGGGCAAGCCCGAACACCTGACGCTGGTTTGAAAAACCTTGCCTAGACGAACCGACCTGAAATCTTACAGAAAGAGATCGACAAATGGCGAAGCGCACAAAAGAGAATGTGTTCAAAGCGTATGACTCCAAACCAGAGAGCCCAATGGACAAGACGACGCGTGTTGTTAGGAAGATGGTTGATGAAGATGCGGAAGAACGACAAGCTAAAATTACCCGACTTCGCAATGCCCGCCTCGAAAGAGAAGCGAACACGCCTTCACAAACCACGGCCACAGCAGCGCGTAAAAACCGCCGACCTTAGGCCGCTCCCAAACTTCCCAATCGTCCCCCGCTCCCTTTAAGGAAAAATCAATGACAAGCTCAGAACAGACCGCAGAAAAAATTCACTATATCTGCCAGACATATGTTCAAACGAAGGCCGGGCGTGATGGACAGGCTGGCCTAAAAATTGCCAAGCAACACGAATATTCTACAGCGTCGGAGGCACAAAACAGAGCTGAACGAGAAGCTCTCTCAGAGGATTGCGCGGGTGCCGACGCTTACATGGTCATTGAGGATCCAAACAGCGGAGAAGTTGGAACGCCAAGCTTCCTTAAAAGGCTGGGCAATGTTCCGGAATTTGACGATTTCTAGAATTCTTAGAATTGCTACGGCTTGCGCGAAGGCCGTGTTCCACGATCCAAATAGCTTGAATCAGACAAGCGGTGATTATTGAAAATACAGTGAATTCACACTTCCCCCCGCGCGTCGATATTTCTGACACCGCGCAGCGAAAGCGCGGTCTGAATTTGACGTCATGGAGCCAGGTTAAATGGCCGCATCGGCGACGTGATCTGCAACGCAGCGATAAACATGCCGCAAGCGCGAAGCGATGCTGCGTCAGCGAAGATCAAAAACGAATGGCGGCAAAGTCCCGCGTCTTACCAGTTCGTACATCGTGCAGCGAACGGACCGTTTCCCGAACCGGCCCTTCGTGGTAAACGCGGCGAAGGTGTCAGGAGAGCTCAGAGTCACCAATGCTGCGTTTTGTTTGAATGGCAGATTTGGTGTTGGATTAGCTCGTAAAATAATACGCGCTCAGCACAAGGCCGACGATGATGACAACGATGCGCAGTGCGCTAGCAGGAATGCGCTTCGCCAAGCGTGCCCCGCCGTAGCCCCCGATCAGCGCACCAAATAGGACTGCGATAGTTTGAGGCCAAGCAATAGCACCAGCCAAAGCGAACACCAGCACCGAAATTGTTGTGATAATCGTTGCGAGCCAGTTCTTCTGGGCGTTGGCCATGTGCACGTCACGGATGCCGATGATCGTGAGAGCTGCAATCAATAATACACCGAGACCAGCCCCAAAGTAACCACCATAGACGGCAAACAGAAATTCGACACTGCTTGTCAGCCAGCGTGATTCAGACCGCATCCGCACAGAAGCGGAGGCCAGTACGGGACCAAATGCGAATAGCAAGGTCGCTGCTAGCAGCAGCCACGGGACCAGTCCTTCGAATGCGACAGCCCCTGTTTGAAGGAGCAGACCCGCTCCAAGAAGCCCGCCGAGGGCGACGATAGCGCTCCTTAGGAGCAACGGTCGCCCTAGGGACTGACTGATGGACGGTATTGTACGTTTGTGATCTGCAAAGGTTAGCTGTTAGCGTAGCGCCCCGGTGACGTGCCAAAGCTCGCTTTGAACTGACGCCCCAGATGTGCTTGGTCGGTAAAGCCTAGGTCAGCGGCTACGGACGCGATACTCTCTCCGTGGGCAATCCTGCGCCGCGCCTGATTGAGTTGTGTTGCCTTCATGTGGGCATAGGGCGAGATACCTGCTTCTCGTCGATACCGCCTGATCTGTCCTTCCCGGCTCGCAGGCCAAGTTGATGTATCAGCAGCAACAAAGGAGAATGGCTCGATGCTCCGGTCTTCCCAAATAGGTATCGCATCAGAAATGAGATCGAGAAGGGAATCGCAATGTTGGCCCAAGCACGCTTCGTCCCCTGCAACTATCCACGAAGGAAGGCTCTCAATTCGCAAAAGGCGCGCGACTGTGTTCGAAAGGCGATCTGGTTCAAGATATGCATTGAAGCCTGTCCAAGCCCCTTCACGCGCCACATGAACGACACCGGCTGGAATGATCAACGCGCATGATGCTTCGACGCAGACGGTCGCTGTTCCAAGAGTGACCTGACGAGACCCTTTGGTGATCAGCATCACTTGGACGACATCATGCAAATGTGGCTTGAGCTGCGTGCCCGGAACACTGTCCGGGATACCAAACTCAACATCGTCGCTTCGAAAATAGGTCCACATGCTCGCAGTTTAGCAGAAATGCTGAAGCGCTTCATAGCGGCCATTTATGAAGAGGCAGCGAAAGAGCGCTTCGTCCCGCAACCTACCAGTACGTGCGCGGCGCAGCGAACGGCGTCGTTTCTAGAAGCCGTCGTTCGCAGATCACGCGACGAAGGAACCTGAAGAGCCCAAAACACCGATGCTGTGAGCTGCGCCAAAGTCCTCTTTGGGGTAATCTACGAAGCTTCGGGGCTAGTCTCGAATTATCCTGATTTCACCACGTTTTCCGTCTCCGGATGATCGGGAAGAACCGTTACAAAGCCTTCGATCACCTGGTTTCTGAATTTTGCCAACTCTGCCATTTCGGGAGACTGATAGAACCTCAAGGCTGCTTCAAAGCTCTCAAATTTGTATATTACCATGCTAGCATAAGGGCTTGACCCGGCGAGCGTTTTGACGGGGCTGGCTACAATAAGCTCGCCGCCATATTCCTCTACGATGGGGAGCGACATGGGCCCCAACTCGTCGATCCGGGACCTGTCGACGATATTGTAGTGGTGGAGAACATAACCGGCCATTTTTGATACTTCCTGCTACTATGAGCTCACTCAAGACCTACCCTAGCTCGACCAACATACAACCGGTCATCTGTGTCGATTGCCTCAATGAGCGGAAAGTCCCGCAGCCTGTGAATTCTTCCCCGCGCGCCCGAATGTCTGGTATCGCCATTATGGTCGATCCCCCACATCCTGATACTTGACCACGGCGCGGATTTCGACGGCGTCACCATCGACCACATAGTAGATTGCGTGCTTTTCGTATACAGACCTGCGATAGCCTGCGCGGATATCCTCCACGGCGGGGTACATCTTCGGATTTTCACAGATGCGCTCGAACCGTTCCAGCAGGCCGTCATAGTAGCGGTCGGCCTGCGCCTCGCCCCAGGTCGTAAAGCCTGTCGTGTAAAGATCGTCGAGGTCCTGATCCGCGACGCGTGTGATGCGGAGGAACAGTGTCTTCATAAAGCGGTTTTCAGGCGCTCCTTCGCGGCGGCGCGGATATCGGCAGGTGTGCGATCACTGCTACCGCTGGCTTCGGAGGCGGCCAGTTTGGCCCGCAGCGCATCGATCTCGGCGATGCGCAGTTCTTTTTCGCGCAGTGCTTCACGGATCACCTCGCTGTCGGATGCGTAATGCCCAGAGGCAATCTGCGCCTGAATAAAGGCGTCCTGACTGTCAGTAACGGTGATGCTCTTTTTGACCATAGACATGGGTGACCTGTTCTTTGTTATCCTACTTTATACTACCATACCTCATCCCTAAAAATCAAATGCGGCGCGGACAGACCGTCAGGGCTGTCCGCGCGTTTTTTTGGAAATGATCTGAGGGCACGGGCGGCACCCTCAGATGGGAGCTGTTACTCCGCCGCAATAGCGATGTCCTCACTCCCTTGAAAAGGGTCAGGGAACCTGCTGCGGGTGGTGTAGCCCTGCATTGGCACTTGCATATAACGCGGTGTCCAGTTCTCGACCAGCGGGGTGCGGGTGCCATCAAGACAGGCCTTGATGATGGATTTCTGCACTTTGGCGGTGGCGGTGATGTGCTCCTTGGCGGCAGTCTCGCCTGCGATTTCGGCAACCATGCCGTTGATGGCCTGCTTGTCGCGCATCAGATCAAAGAACGTGTCGTCAATTGCCCCTGCCTCCACGTTGTCTAATCGTCTGGCCTCGGCACTGGTGAGATAGCCTTCGTGGAATTCTACCTCGCCTTGCGCAGTGCAGGTGACAAAGACCTTGCCGCCTTTGGTTTTGGAGGTGCTGCGATAGTCCCAGCTTGCAAAATACGCCCCCACATCCATGACGGTCACATCCGCCCAGCCCTCGCTACGATAGGCTTCAACCCGTTCCGCGATGGCGGCGTTCTGCAAAGGCCAGAAGGCGTCAATGTCGGCAAAGTAGGCTTCTTCTCCAAAGAGGTCAGCGACAATCGCCAAGCCTGATTGTTCAATGTCGAATAGCGCATTTGCGGTAGGGATATGTGCCCCGCCAAAAAGCCAGTCTTTCAAACGCTGGCCTGTGGGGGCATAGCTGTCTTCCTCCTTGACCAATGCCCACCATGCCTTTTGCTGCATGGGTGTCGCCATGGTCAGATTGCGGATGTCACGGGCGTGAATGTCATCCTTGCGGTAGGCGGTCAGGATCGGTGCATAGAGCCGCCCCAAGGCCAGCCGCTGGGAGACCATGCGCTCGGTGATGCCAAAGGCGGAGGCGATGTCTTCCGCGCTGCGGCCTTCCTTGATGAGTTTGGCAAAGGCCTTGTACTGATCAACCTCGTCCATCGGCAGACGTTCGATGTTCTCCGCCAGACTGGCCTCAATGACGGCAGCATCATCACTTTCCGCCATCACCAAACAGGGCAGCGGATCAATCGTGCTGTCCTCGGCAATGATCTGACAGGCGTTGAAACGGCGTTGGCCTGCGATGATCTCAAAACCTGTGTCCGCTTCGCGCACCAGCAAGGGCTGCAAGAGGCCAAGAGCGCGGATGCTGGTGACAAGGTCATCACAGTCTTTCGCGCCGAATTTGCGCACGTTCAGCGGCGAGACGGTGAGGTTTTCAAGTTCGATATATTGTAAAGTCATGATTGAGTTTCCTTCTTTTTAATCGGCACAGGATTGCACCCCGAAACCGCCCACGCGGGGAGCGGCTTGAGGCTACAGTCCCCTCACGCGCAGCGATAAATCAGGTTGTTGCCTGCGATCTCGGTTTCCGAATAATCAAAGCTCAGATCGCGGGCGATGGCGTCATAATCGAGGTAGAATTGCAGCCGTTCGGGAATGTCACCAAACAGGCCTTCATCGACGAACTGTTCGGCAAGCGCGCGCATGCTGTCCAATTCATAGACATCGATATCAAAATCACTGGGTTGCGTGCTGGCATCGAACGCATAACCACAGTCACCAACGGCGATGATGACAACGCGTTTCTCGTGGTCATCCCATGTTTCAACCGCATCAAAGAACTGGGCAATCGTGCTTTGATAGAGCCCAAGCGCACCCGCCAGAGCGCAATCAATCTCCTCGCCATCAATAAATTGGATTTCGAATTCCTCGACGGGATCGCCATAGTCATTCCGCAAGGCGGCGGCCTTGGCCTCGTAGTCTTCTATGGTTTCAAAGTAAAAACCTGTGGCGGCTAAGTCGTAGGGTTGTGCGTGGAGTTGAACTGTCATTTTTCTTTTTCCTTCCTTTTCCTCCCTAGGGGAGGGGTTGCGTCTGCAACCCTTGGCTCTCGCCGAGAGTGGAGATGGGAGGGGACAAGACAAATCGGCGAAAGATGCTCTGTTTTGTTGGGGGCAACCTTTAGGGGGAGCCGACAAAACAAGGATCTCTTCGATCTATTTTTCTTGCGGGGAGAGAAGAGGCAAAGCCTCTCGGCCTCCCCGATAGATCAAGAAAGTGGCGGCTCAGGCCGCATCAAAAACGCGTCAGGGATCAACGCCCGCAGGGCCAAGACCACAGGGCTTGGTGCACGCGAGCCCGCCCCGCACGAGCGGGGACGTCCAACACGGGCAAACGTAACAAACAAAAAAAGGGCGACCCAACCGGATCGCCCTCTCCCCACGCAGTTAACTGGAATGCTCTATTACGGTGAGCGATCTATGACTTCGCCGGATTGATCAGCATCCTTGTCCTTGACGATCCGCAGAACGACACGCCCATCAACAGGCAGCGCATCCATGCGGATTTCATATCCCTGACCATCTTTGTGCGCCCAGGCCGCACCAATCTTGCTCCAGATGGAATTGCGACCGTCATCAATGGCTTTGACGGTATAAGCCAGCATGAACGGGCGTTTTAGTCCAGCGGCGTCATTGCCACCGTTTCTTTCTTTTGTATTTGTACTCATAAAATCTCCTTACTCAGTACGGGTTCAACAAACAGGAACATATCAAGAACAAATACAGCCGATAGTTGCAAGTAAAATATAACAAATACATACGCTTGTATGGGAGAGGTGGGCGGGAAGGAGACCTTCGCTGCAGTTACAAAATGGATGTCCGACTTGTCAGAAGCAGCCATTCGCCTCAGATATCATAAGGTGTCATCCATTGGCGCTAGGCGGGTACCAACTTATGACAACTTGGCAGCTAGAGATACTTTCCCCCTCTATTGTTGAATGCAAGCTTTGTTCCTTCCAGGATGTTAACGACAGACTCGTTAATTAGGTTGCTCTCAACAGCCCCCGAGCTGTACGAAATTTCCGGACCGCCTTTCCTATCAAACGTTGCAACGATGATTTGCTCCGCATCACAGACCACCGCAAGGTTCGGGTTATGGGTGACCATAAAGATCTGCCGTGTCTTCTTGGCCTCTTGTATGACCGGCACGAGAAGACTCACTATGGTTTGGTTATCGAGGTTTTCTTCGGGCGGGTCCAAAACGATCGGGTTTCTACCCTTGTCGACCAGCAGGTAGAAAATCAACAGAAGTGCACCGCGTTGGCCAGGAGATAGCTGTTCGATCTGTGTTTCTTGAAAGAGAAGTGTATATTTCGGCTCGACAAATGCTAGGCTGTATATGTGATCATAAACAGCTGAACCGGACCGGTCTTTTCGTAATATTTCTTCTAGGCCTTTTGACTCTGGATTGATGTTTCGCGCGGCCTCATCAAGGAGAGCGAACAAATCCTCGGCTAACTCCACTGCGTCGTCTTCAGTTTCCAAACTGTGCGCCTCGAAAATGTCTCGGACGGCCTCAAGGCTTTTGTTTTCCCCTCGAAGTTTGCCGCTGCTTTGCTTTACTAAATCGAAGAGCTGTGATGAGAAACCATCCACCCTGGCATCCAGATTCGATTGGAAGCTAAGTTGATAGTCTTCGGGAATGAGAACATCGTCTTTGATGACTGATTGCAGAGGCGCGAAGAGAGTTTCGCGAATTTTCCTTTGTTCTTCAATGGAGCAAAAAATCTTCTTAGTGAGGATTCCACGACGTAGCTTTAGGTCACTAAGTTTGGTGGGGAGGTTCTTCAGATAATCAAGTCGAGCGAGAATTCCGTTGCGAGTTTCGGGCTCATCAGCTGTGCCATCAATTTCTCGCAAGGCGTCGTTCCATCGCTTTAGCTTGGCTAAGTAGGTTTGGTATTTTTGCTGTGGTCCTGCAAGTTCGTTTGCCTTTTCCTCACGGAGAGTAGAAAGTTCGTTGGTTCGTAAGGCGCGCTCGTCCTGCGCCGTAACAACTTTACTTAGAAGTTGGCGATACCTTGCTTCGCGTTTGTCCAAGAGGTGCGGGCTGGTTGTTAGCGAAACTAGATTGGAAGCATAAAGACGGACAAGGTTCGCATCTTCTTGCCCGCTCGTTAGAAAATCTTGATACGCTTGGTCCACTCTTTTCATCTTTGCTCTGAGGGCAGCAATGGATTGAATTTTATCGTTTAATTTTCGTTCAGTTATGCGTAGGTCGGTATCGCGATTGACGGCAAGGTCAAGCCATTCATCGATTAGTGATATTGCATCTTTGGCCTTGGTCTGTTCCGGCGTCAGGTCATCTGTTGGTTCGACAACTTCTTCAGGTTTTGACTTGATATGCTCGTCGCGTTGTTGATCAATTATCTTGAGCTGCTCATCAACGTTCTTGATGCTGGTCGGATGAAGCTGACTTTCAACTGTAGATACTTCTCCGTTCAAAGCGGACATCTCTTTGCGATGTTCCGCAAGGTCCCTGCGAAAATCATCCTCCAACCGTTCGACAAGTTTTTCAAAGTTTGTCGACCCGGCGCGTTTAGATACTGGCACATGAGCAAAAATAACAGATCTCAACTCGCGCTCAAATTCATTCGAACGTCCGGACACGTGATCGTTGCAGAGTACCTCAAACCTACCCTGCGGAATATACCGAACAAGTTCCACTTGCTCTGGTTCGGGGTTGTCGGACAGTAGCAAGTTTCCGTCGGCACCTGCCAACCACTTGAGCTTCCCTCTAAAAAACCGCGCGGGTTCGCCTGATTTACCTCTAAACCGATCACGAGTCAGGAATGAAAAATGATCGTTTTGCTGTGAATGACCGAGCAACGCAACAATGTCAGCCAGCGCGCTCTTACCGCTCCCTTTGTTTCCGATGATGGCGACTAGATCTGGGTTGAAGTCAAGCTCACACTTATCAAGCCAATTAGGTACATAGGCGGGCGCACGTTCTTTTGAGATTGCCAAACCATCAATGTAGAATGTTTTGCTAGATTCAATTTTTTCCAACTTTGCAGGCTTGGCTCCAATGAACGAGCGATTAGCTGGTTCTTTGATAGCTTGGTTCAATCCTTCCCACGTTGGGTTTGCTTTGATCCAGGTCTTCTTTCCAGACGGGAAGTCGCCATAACCTCGCTCATCATTTGAACCCTTTTTCCCGTAAAATTGATGAGCGTCACTGCCAGAGACCGCCAAGCGAGGCCAGCCATCCAACGCTGATTGAAATGCACCGAACCACTTCTTATTTCCTTCTGTCTCGACACCTGCAAACGCTGCCCATTGGTCGTGCATTCGAGCTTCGAAGATTGGAGGGATAGAAAAGAGACTTCGCGAAAATGAATAATGCTCGTTCCAGTCGACCTTTTCCAATCCATCGTGAGTAGAGAACGGCATAAATGCCAAAGCCATACCATCCGGCATATCTGCAATGGCCTTCTGGTAGGATTCACGAGTGATTTCGGCGATCTTGCTACCGGCGACAAGCGCCACATCTGAGTTTTCATTCAGTTGGCTCTTTGAATGCCCATGCTTTTTCAGTTTGTCGTCACCAGCTTGCTTGGCGAAGTCCGCCAAAGCGTCATCTGACAATGATCGATTGGTCAGTTCCAACTTCAAATTCGATTTGAAGTCTCTTAGCAATTGATGTTCAATTTTATCGGAAAAAATGACGTGGGCGTTCAGTCTTACTTCAGTTGGCGTGCAAATCCTGAGTTCGATACCTGGAAAGACTGTCTTCGTTAGCTGCGGAGCATCTGCGTCTTTGAGCCTCTCTTGAAGTTTGAACCACCCATCAAAAGTCCAATAGTCCATAACAGCAAACGCAGCTGGCTCCGCAGCGTTTAAAGCCTCAATCGTTTGATCCACTAAGTTATTATTTTTTTCCGTATCGCTACCGAAACGTTGTCCGTTCCAATGAAATGATGCCGGTGTATGAATGTGGAGATCCCAAACACGCCATTCGGAACCTCTTGGATATTCGCATGCTTCTATTGAATTCACCGCTTAAATGCCTTGGATACCTAAAAGTTTGGTTTAAGCTACTTGATACAACCAAGGGGGGAAAGCCCTAAGGTCCTGCATCACGTATTGTCGTATCAGGGTACTTCGCTATTAGAGCACTTAGCTTTGTGATAAATTCGGTTTTTCTAAATTGCCAAGGTGAGTCCGTGTCAGAGTTAAAAATACAGTGTCCCAAATGTTCCAACGAAATCGAGCTAACTGAGCAACTGGCAGGCCCGATGCTGGCTGATCTACAAGCATCGTTCAACGATGAACTGGCCAAGCGGGACACGCAAGCAGCCGAGGCGTTGGCCGCAGCCCAAGCGCAGGCCAAGGAAGTTGCAAAAGCCGAAAGCTCTGTTGAGCAGGCCGCATTACAAGATCGGATCAAGGCCCAAGACGAAAAACTAAGAGTGGCACTGGCTGCACAAACTGCCGCGCTGAAACGCGAACAAGAGCTTCACGATAAAGAAGCTGAGATGGAGCTGACGCTCCAAAAGATGTTGGCAGCGGAACGCCCGGCTTTGGCTGAAAAACTATCCCGTGAGGCAGATGAGAAAGCCGGATTGAAGCTGGCCGAACAAGCGCAGGTCATGGAGGGCATGAAACGCCAGATCGAAGCGCTTAAGCAGAAGTCCGAACAGGGTTCAATGCAGACCCAAGGAGAAGCAGCTGAGATAGTTCTTGAGGAAACCTTGGCAGCAGCGTTTCCAATCGATGGATTTGTGCCGGTGGCCAAAGGGGTAAGCGGGGCCGATGTACGCCAAGATGTGGCAGGGCCAAACGGTGTTGCTGGCAGTATTCTTTGGGAAAGCAAGCGCACCAAGAACTGGACTGCTGGTTGGCTTGCCAAGTTGCGGGATGACCAAAGGGCGTCGGGTTGCGAGGTTGCGGTCATTACGTCCCATGCCTTGCCTGAGGGGCTGGATAGCTTCGGTATGGTCGACGGCATCTGGGTCTGTGCGCCGCGTTTTGCTGTACCGCTGGCGACATCGCTGCGCCAGGCGTTGATTGATGTAGCTGGCGCGAAAGGACGCGCCATGGGCCAGGAAACTAAGATGGAGATGGTCTACGATTATCTAACCGGCACGCAATTCAAACAACGCGTCGACGCGATTGTTGAGCGGTTCGAGGACATGCAAGACAATCTACGCAAAGAACGAGTATTCATGGAAAAGCAATGGGCGCTGCGAGCCAAACAAATTGATCTGGTGATCGCGTCTACGGTCGGCATGCACGGCGATTTACAAGGGATCGCAGGGCGTGCAATGCCAGAAATTGAAAGCGTTGAGGCGTTATTGCTCGGAAAAGAGGATTGAAATTGCACCAGATTTTAGCCACCGCTAACCTTGATAACGCTTTTGCCACAACGAATGTCTGCTTTGACGGGCCGCATCGCGGCATGTTGATCTCATGGCAAAGGTCCGGTTTGGGCCGTCCCTGCCTAACTTGCTGAAGTTCCCGTCCACTGATCTTCTGCCCACGCCTCCACGGTACGCAGGAACTCTGCGCGGATGGCGGGGTCTCGGATGGCTGTGAAGGCTGCGGTGAGGCGGAAGAGCTCTTCTTCCGTCAACCCGTAGATGGTTTTGGTCATGGTGGATTTCCTTTCAGGTCGGTTGGAATGGGATAGGTCAGCGCCAGTCGGTGGAAACCGCGTTGCAGCGTCAGGCGCGAAACGCCAAGCAGATGCGCGACATAGCGACAAGGCAAATCCTCCTGCACCATCCAGGCATGCGCCGCGCGGATGGTGTCAGGTGTCAGGTCAGGCGGACGCCCCAGCCGTTTGCCCCTGCGCCGCGCCGCGTCCAAACCTTCTTTGGTGCGCCGCGAAATGATCCGGCGCTCAAACTGGGCGTAGCCCGCGATCATGGTGTAATACAGCTCGCCCTCGGGGGTGCTGGTATCGATGGCCATCGACAGGATGCGGAAAATCACCCCGCGCTGGCGCAAGTGTTCCGCGATCAGGATCGCATCAACCGACGATCTGAACGCCCGATCCAAATCCATGACCACAAAGCTGTCGCCCGCGCAAAGACGGTCCAGCACCGCGTCAAAAACCGGCCGTGCGTCGGCCACCGCCGAGACATGTTCGATGTGCAATTCGTCACATTCCGCGCGCAAGGCCTCGACCTGACGGTCCGGGGCCTGGGACTTGGTGGAGACGCGGATGTAACCGAGGCGGCGGGGCTTGGACATGGCAGCTGATCGAAAACGATCCTTTCCGATCAAGCCGATTTGCGACGTCTCGCGCGGTATCCCCTGCGCGCAACCTGCTGTATTCCTTGCGTCGATGTTTACCGCATCGCCGGAATCCCGTAAAGCTCTGACTTGTACAAAAACCATGGAATATGAACAGCATAGCAGGATGGTGTGGGGCAATAGCGTTGGGGGTCCTTACGGTGTTTCATCCACAGGTTTCTGTGGCAGAGGGGTTTTCGGGTGCAGAATTTAGCAACTGGGAAACAGGCGCGCAGGACAGCTATATCCAGACGTCCGTGACGATGGCGGGGGTGGTTCTGGCGCAGTTGCAGCCGGTGAAAGCGCAATGCATCAACGACTGGTATTTTGCGGATAATCAATCCAGCGCGCGCAACAATTTCATCCGCGAGACCATTGCCAGCTATCAAGATTACCATCCAAGCGGGGTTATTCTGGCCATTGTCACGGAAGAATGCGGCGCGTTGAATTAGCTCAGGGTTTTGCGCCGAGGTCTGGCAGCGCAACCGTCAGCGGGTTTTGATCGGGTGCCACCGTCGGCGCGGGTTGCGGAAGCTGTGCCTTCACAACGTCTGGCATTGACCCTTGAATGTTGTCCTGAATGCCATCCAGCTCGCCTTCAGACGGCGGGTTGTCCGTGTCGGTGACCCTGTCGCGCGCGCGGCCGAGAACATCATTTTGATAGCCATTCGCCGCGTCCAACTGCCCCTGCAAACCGTCAATGCGGGTTTTGGCGGCGTTCACATCCTCGAAACTTGGTTCGTTTCCGGTCCACAGAATCGTGTCGGCCAGGTGATCCTCAACAACCGTCCCGTCTTCGCGCCGCACAACGCCATTCGCGTCGCGAAAGACCCGCGTGCCATCCGGCAAACGGGCCGCGTTGTCCATCATGTCGGTGAGCGCTGTCTGCGCGGTCTCGATTTGTTCCGTCAGCGTATCGATAGCCGCTTGCGTCGCCTGTTCCGCATCCGAGAGCGCCTGCAGGACGCGCTCGTATTTGGCGCGGTAGACCGGATCGTTGAGCATCTCTATCAAGCGGTTTTGAAACGCCCGCGCCTCGCGTTTTCTGCGTTCAGCCTCCGGTGACCGTGCATCTGCGTTCAAAAACCGCGCGCGGCGACCGACATCGCGGCCTGCGATCTCGTTGTTCAAATCTTCCATGTCACGGCGCTGCCGGTCGATTAACGCTTTGTCTTCAATCATGTTTTACCTCGCCTCCAGTATACCAGAAACCGGCGATCCCGCGCAAATTTACGGTATCAAAACCGGAGAGCATACAGGCATGTTCATACCGCCTTAACCAAGACCACGCAGGTTTGGGGCTTGGAATCGGGGGCGTCCCGGTCTGCGCAGGAGCTCTTCAATGGTGGATCGACAGGGATCGGCAGCCGCCCGGATACAGCAAACGCTGGTGTCGCATCCGATCCCCAGATCGCGGGCGACGATGAAGACGGCGCTGGCTGCGCTCCTCTCCACCCAAATGGCGGCTGGGGCTGCGGCTGCCCCGCCAGACCAGCAATCCGTGACAATCCAAGGCGATGTCAGCGTGTTTGATGGCGACACGCTCGAGATTGGCCCGATGTTGATCCGCCTGCACGGCGTCGATGCGCCCGAAAAAGCGCAGCGTTGCACAACCCCCGCAGGCGACACATGGCGGTGCGGGACAACTGCTGTCACCCGGGTGCGCGAATTGATCGAAGGCGCGGACATTTCCTGCGAAGCCCTGGATCGCGATCCATATGGTCGGATTATTTCGCGCTGCGCGGCTGGCGGGCGCGACATCGGCGCAACCCTAATCGCGGAAGGATTGGCTTGGGCGTTTGTTGAATACAGCGATGATTATGTCGCGATGGAAACCGCGGCGCGCGCAGGTGCAGTCGGCGTCTGGCAGGCCGAGACGCAGACGCCCTGGGATTTCCGGGATGACAAATGGAACCGCGCACTGGCCGACGCGCCAGACGGCAAGTGCCCGATCAAAGGCAATATCGGCACGAGCAAAGGTAAGCTGAAGATCTACCACACGCCTTGGTCGCCGAACTACGGCAACACCAAAATCAACGTCGAAGACGGCGAGCGCTGGTTCTGCGATGAAGCCGAAGCGCTTGCGGCGGGATGGCGGCCTGTCGCGGGGCGGTAGTAGTTTTCTTGCCAGGTCAGATCAACAGAAATTATGTTAATCATATGTTATTTATGTAAAAAAACAGACCAAAGGGGATGCAACGGGGAAAGAACTTCCCCTTGCCAAGAAAGTACGGCGTATTACGCTGTACACATCTTGCGTATGTTCTTCTCAGCTCAATTCCTTGCAACAGTTGAGCCGCCGAGTGAACCGCTTGGCGCATGATCTGGATCGAACACATCTTTGGCCATCAAGGGTCCAAGCGCAAGCAGGATCGGGTCATGCACCGGTTAATGATCTGAACAGATGAAGGAGAATCCGCAGGATGTCTCGAACGCAAGACCAGATAGACCACCCTGTTGTAGAGAATTATGCTGGCATTGATGTCAGCAAGGACAAACTGGATTTCGCCATCCATGGAAGCGATGTTTTTCTGACCGTGCCTAATGATCGGCGCGGCACCCGGAAGCTGATCCGCCAGTGTAGAATGCACAATGTGCAGCTTGTGGTTTTGGAACCCACGGGTAAGTTCCATCGTCAGGCGCATGAGCAACTGCATGATGCTGATGTCTAAGAAGTCGCAATATGAATAATGAATAGCCCCTCCCTGTAGTAGTATTTTTACGACCGAAACTTTAATATGGATATGGATACAATACGTCGAGTGTTGAGGACTCGATTTGAGAAGAAGTTTCGATTCCCTCGTCCGTTATCAGACGTATTTGCCTCTGCGTCGAAAGACGATCTATGCAATTCGAAAACAAAGTGTGGTCTTCAACCTTTTCCCATTCAACCTCGTGTTTGACCTGAGTTCGAATGCGACTGAGAAAATCTTGAACCGTTTCAGTTCTCTGTTCCCTCGGAGCATCAAGGGAAACAAATAGGTAGAGAGCTTGAATAACTTCGTCCTTGAAGTCACCAGCCTCCATCGCCGACAGATATTCAAGAGCAACTTCGTAGTTGGGGTCTTTATGACATCCTTGAACTAACAACCGTATCAAACGAGTTTTTGCCAAGTCGTTGGATTTTGCTGACAAACTGTACCACTTTTCAGCCTTCGCAAGATCCCGCTCTCCTACAGCCTCTTCAAATATCAACCCAATCAAAAATTGATCGCTTGCGTACTCCCGAACTTCAGCACGTTGAATCAACTCATTCAACCAAGCTAAATCATCATTCGTTACTCCATCCGGATAAAGAACGCGACTTACAGCTTCAAAAGAGCCTAGGCTGGCGGCTTTCCTAAGCCAGAAAAGTCTTTCCTTGATTGGGGGACGATAGCCTGACTGAGCCAAACGGTTCGTGGCGATTCGGACAAAGTAATGGTCGTCAAAACCAATCATAGCATCGATCGAACCGCTCTTGGCAGCGCGTTCCACATAATCGAAGTAATCTTTTGCTTCTAGGCGCTTTTCCTCTGACGCAAAGAGGCTGGATGAACGAAGCGCGTTTATATACCTAATTGCGTGAAAATTTCCAAAATCAACATATCTTTCAAGTATTTCGTTCAGTTCCTCGGGCGACTTCTCCCAGGTTTTAAGTCTATCAAAATCGGAAAATAGAAATGACAGGCAGTTCGAATTGACACCGTCAACACCAGCTTGAAGGTAGTTTTCATACGTCGCTAGTTCTGCATCCGAGTTTAGGTTAAATTGCCCCTCGACGTAATAGCATGCAGCCCAATCATTGCCTTTCTTATCAAATGCCTTTCGATACCATGCGGATGCCTCAAGATCATCTAATTCAACCAACTTTCCGGCTGCAAAAACATTGCCTACCGCATTGATCACCCAGCCATTGCCGCGCTCACCAGCCGTGCGTAACATTTTCAATCCCTCTGAGCGGTTTGTCGGTTCAAACTCCGGGTCAAGTAAAATTGTTGCCAATTTCCACTGAGCATATGGATCACCACGACTCACCGATTTTTCCAGCAAATCGATAGCATCTTGACGCGGCCGACCAAAGAGACGCCCGTCTAAGATCATGGCCGCGAGTCGATAAGCTGCACGCCCATTTCCACGATCAGATGCGCGTTGGTAGTATCCTTCTGCAACTTTTGCTCTAGCCACAAGATCTTGATCATGCTCAGCCCAAAAACCAAGGTGGAAGAGGGTCCGGGGGCCGCCGTGTGTACTAGCAAAATCAACCAATTCGGGAATTCGGTCCATCTCACTTTCTAAACCAATATCCTTGATAAACTCCGCAAGCCTCAAAGATGCACGCGGATTACCTCGAGCTGTAGCGTCTTCGAAAAGCGCACGGGCGCGCACAAGATCTCTATCCAGATACAAGCCTGTCCAAAGTTCGTAACCAAGCGTGGTCATCGCCCAAGTGTTCTGCTTCGCAATTGCTGTTTCAAGCACTTCAATAGCCTTTGCGGGTTCATTGCGATCTAGATATAGAATGGCTAAGGCCCCAGCCGCTCCCTCTATCTGGAAAGAAATGGCTTTCTTGAAAGCAGAGATAGCCGCCTCTGAATTGGGCTCAAATATACCCGGAACACCGTCGCGGAGCATGCGTCCACGATTGTATATGGCTACACGGCTACCTAGGTTCTCCGCTTCCTCAAAGAACTTCATTGCAAGCAGCGGATTGTGCGGCTTGATTTCTCCCCTCTCATAGAAAGTTCCAATTGCGTTTAAAGCGTCCGGATTTTTTTGTTCGGCTAATGCTTCATAAATTTCCAACGCATGCTTTGGATCATAATAAGACCCAAGACCGGTGTGCAAAGAATAGGCGAAGCTTTTGGATCCAGGACCATATCCAAGGTTATGTGCATCTGCGAACAAAGAGACCCCTGCGTCCAGATCCTTAGGCGTATTGATGCCAAGTACCTTTGCGAGTCCATACTCGTGCATAGCATAGGCTGATCCGTTCTGGGCCTCATTTTCCAAAATGAGAAGACCTAAATTGGAAAGGAGGGCGCTCACGAAGTTTTTGGGTTCGGTGCCAAACTGGCTAAGCTCTGTAACGTTTTGAACATCTGAGGTGCCTCCCAGATATCCACCAAGAGAGGTACGAGCATGTGACAAGCCCGGCAGCAAGCTGAAGGCAGAGACGAACAAAAAGGAAACTATGCCGAAAAAAGAAAGGACCAGCTTTGCATTGAGTAAACTTCGTATGATAATTCTTAGGGTGAAACCTTTGTTCACATGTTTTCCTAATTTCCCTTGCGGTGGCTCGATCCTCGGAGTGCTTGGCTCAGGATTGTATTCTGCCTCGCCTATTCGTTTCTCGATAGCACCGACAACACTCGTCTTATCCGAAATATCTCCTCTAGGAGAATCCGATAGATTCTCCTCGCCATTTTGTAAGACCTGATTGTCAGGACTTTTCTCTACCAAGGGCTCGCCACTCTTAGTGGGCAAGTCTAGGCGTTCCAAAAACTCCTTAGCCATTTGCGGCATGTCATCCGGAGCGACACGCCCCAGGCTTCTTGAAATCTCTAAAAACCAGAAGGCTTTCTCAAACTCAGCTATCTGGTCATTCCTCTCTACGAGGGATTTTTCATCACGGTACACTATTTCAGCGATATGCTTGAGTCTTTCGGGAGTGATTCGTGCACGGCCTCTGAGCCACCTACTGATGGTGCCAGGTACGACGTCTAGATACTCCTCGTCCCCAAACGTTTGCTGTTGAGATGCCTTTGTCGCAATAGCTAGGTGGAAACAGACAAATTTGCCCTCTAGTACGAACTCTGGCTTGAGCGCCCAACTGTATTGCCTGGCCAATTCTTTCTGCATGCAACAACCTAGATAAAAAACTTCGATGACCCGAGCACAAAAGCGGCTAGGACTACTTAGTTATCGCCAAAATCCCGCCGAGGGTCGAGGCCTGTCTTTGGCTCTGCTTCGAGGCTAGTGTGAACGTCGCGCTTGCCGCGTTGATAGCCGTGTTCGAAGTCTTCGCTGAAGCTCGCCAAGCCACCCGACGTGAAGTTTCGGTAGGCTTCAGATATGGACCGAATCTTTTCTATTATCTCTAAATTATCCGGATCTCCGGTCAGATCATTCTCAAATAGTGCCAAGTGCGCCCCAAGCACTTCACCAATACTGTTGTGGCCCTCCACGCGCCCGGCCCACCATCGCCGACCGCGTTCAAGTGCTGGCGATTTCAATGCGTAGCGATCGCCTGCTTGTGGATAAACCCACATCCAAACCGATTTCGTGAGGCGGTATCTATGAAGAATGATGTAAAATGGACGGAGCAGGATAGGATGCGGGTCACAGGTTTGGCCAAAAAGCGCGGTGACCTGCGCGGTCTTGTGCGTTTCCTCGCACGCCGTGCCGCCGAGCGGACATGGAAGTCCATGCAACGCAAAGAAGAACTGGCCCCGCAACAAGAGCAAGGAGACAGCCAATGATGCGAGTCGCAATTTACGCACGATATTCCAGCGATATGCAGTCTGAGGCCTCCATCGAAGACCAGGTCCGTCTGTGCACGTTGCGTGCCAAATCGGACGGCCACGTGGTTGTCGAGACATATGCGGATCATGGCATTTCCGGTGCTTCCACCTTGTTGCGCCCGGGCGTGCAAAGACTGATGCAGGATGCCATGACGGGCAAATTTGATGCTGTCTATGCAGAAGCACTGGACAGGCTGAGCCGCGACCAGGAGGACATAGCCGCTATCTACAAGAGGCTGACCTTTGCAGGCATTCGAATGGTCACCCTCGCAGAGGGCGAGATTTCCGAGCTCCACATCGGCCTCAAGGGAACGATGAACGCGTTGTTCCTGAAAGATCTTGCCCAAAAGACTCATCGCGGATTGCGCGGTCGGGTCGAGGCTGGACGGTCGGGCGGCGGGAACGCCTTTGGCTATGATGTCGTCAAGAATGAGGATGACAAAGGCCAGCGCGTAATCAACGGCACAGAGGCTGCCGTCGTTCAGCGCATCTTTGATGACTATCTCGCCGGGATATCACCGAAGAAGATTGCCTTTGCGCTCAATAACGAAGGTATTGCAGCCCCGACTGCCCGCCATTGGGGGCCAAGCACGATCTACGGCAATCGAGAACGTGGCACCGGTATTCTCAATAATGAACTCTACAACGGACGGATGGTGTGGAACCGCCTGCGCTATGCAAAGAATCCAGAGACGGGGAAACGCGTCTCTCGGCTCAACCCGGAATCCGAGTGGATCGTGAAGGACGTGCCCGATCTGCGGATCATCGACAAAGCAATATGGGACGCCGTCAAACAAAAGCAGGGGGCCATCACTAAGAAGGCGCAGTCTGGATTTTGGAACGCGCGTCGTCCCAAAAACCTGTTCTCCTACCTGATCAAATGCGGTGAGTGCGGCGGCGGGTGTTCCTCCGTCAATGCTACACAAATCGGGTGCTCCAGTGCCCGCAATAAAGGCACGTGCGGCAACAAGCTGACAATCAGCCGCAACTACCTTGAAGAAGATATCCTTGGCGCGCTCCAGGGCCAGTTGATGGACCCGGAGCTCTGCGCTCTGTTTTGCAAAGAATACACTGACCATTTGAACCGGCTGCGCCGTACGCGCATTGATGCCACCGCAACTCACCGCAAAGAGCTCGCCAAGCTGGAACGTGAACGCGTTCGCATTGTCGATGCCATCAAGGACGGCCTTCCGGCTGACATGGTTCGTGATGATGCACAGCGGATTTCGACGCGTATGGAAGTTTTAAAGCGGGAACTTGAGAGCGAAAGCGCCCCAGCTCCAATTCTACATCCCGCGATGGCAGACATGTACGCACGTGAAGTTCAAAAACTGATCAAGACGCTTAACGAACCAGAGCACCGCGAAGAGGCTGCGGGATTGATTCGTAATCTTATCGACAAGATTGTGCTGACACCTGATGCGACACAGTCGCGGCTCACGGTCAACTTAGAAGGCGATCTGGCGGGTATCTTGGCGATGTCAGTAGGTGATAAACCTGCAGAAAGCCCTATTCATGCTGATTTTGATATTCTGAAGACTTTGGCGGAAGCTAACCACCACCACCCTGAGCTAGCTGCTCAAGGTGTAGTAGGAAAAGCTGGTTGCGGGAGTAGGATTTGAACCTACGACCTTCAGGTTATGAGCCTGACGAGCTACCTGG
>CANMPD010000009.1 GCA_947499635.1 uncultured Paracoccaceae bacterium
GGGGGGTGGTGGGGGTGACGTGTTGCGGTGCGTGACCGTCCAACGGGGTCGATACAGGTGATATTTTTTGTATCTGGACAGCATCAATTGTTCGCCCAAAAGGCGTGACGGGCATATATCCCATGATTTTATTCACGAAGACAAAGAAAATCCGATCCGCGAATCAAATATGACTTGCGGTTAGGCGGTCCTGACACTAGCTTGAGGGTGTGAGAAACAAGTTAGGGTCCTGTGGAGCGTCGTCTTTGCGGGGCCTTTTCTGTTGTCGGGTTCGTGCCTCCTTTTCTATGTGTTGCGTTTAGCGCTGCTGTTGCCAGCGGCGGTGAAGATCGGTGATCAGGTCTTGGGCTTGGTGTTCAACCCAATCGGCAAAGTCGCCTTGGACCAGATCAATTGTTAGGCCTTTTGCTGTACGTTTTACGGTGCCAGTTTGCGTTCCCTCGACTTTAAGCGCACGTGATTTTGCGGTGCTGCGTTTGGAGGGCGTTTGCGTGGCATCCGATGGGGCAGGGGGCAATGCGGCCTCGACGGCCTGAAAGGCGGCGGCTGAGGTGTCTGCGTTTTCCGGTGGGCGGCCTTCGACGTGGGCAAGGTCTGCATCGATGTAGACGCGTTCAGCCTTTTCAATCAGCAATGGGATATTTGCACTGCGTTCAGCGATTGCCTTTGCCAGCGCATCCCAACGGGGGCGGCCGATGCCTTGGGCGGGGCCAATGGCGCGGATCAATTCTGGGGTAACGGTGTCCACAATGGCCAGCGCCATAGAGATTGCGGATTTGGCAACCGTCAGCACGTCGGCGACTTGGGATTGATTGCCAAAGCCCTGGTCGATCAATTCGCGTGCAAAGAGCGCCTTTTCAATAAAGGTCAGATCACGACGTGCCATGTTTTCAGAAATCTGCGCACGCGTGGATTGGTCATCGTTCATATTGGCGACGATGGCGCGCACCTTGGTGACCTTATCCGAATTTCGGATCGCCTCAAGCCGGCGACGCCCATAGACCAGCAGATAGCGGTCATCATGGGCGGGGTCGCGGCGCACAAGAATGGGAACGGTTTGACCGTTGGTTTCGATTGCGTCCTGCAGATCGGCGGTGTCTTCGGGGTTCAGGCGATCCTCGACACGGTGATTGCTGACCTGATTTGGGTCAAGTTCCCAAACGCGGTGTGAATCAACCGCATCCCGCGCCGAGCGCAAGGCCCGGTTTGACGTCATCATCGAGGGTGTCGTGGTTGCAGCCCCTGCGGATGCGAGGGTGTCCAGCATGGACATGCGTTTCTTTTTGCTTGTGGTCATGTGCGCCCCCATGTTTGTTGCATCAGAGTTGCGATTTCATCGTTTACGGCGTTCAGGCTTTCGATCGCGCGATCATAAGTGGCGCGGGTAAAGGCGCTGCGCTCGACCTCGTAGAGGGTTTGTTTGGTCAGGCCGGCATCTGAAATCGCGGTGGATTTCAACATCTGCGCGTTGAGGACCTGTTCGCCATACATGGTGCGCAAAAACGCAACGATCCTGTTTTGTGGCGCGTCCGAGGGCTCGTATCGGGTGAGTACATAGCGCATCCAGTCATGAGACATATCGGCACCGCTTTCTGCAATAACATCCATCAGATCAGCGGTCATACGCAGGAATTGCGACATCGACATCACGTCCAGCATCTCGGGGTGGATGGTGACCAGCACGCCGGTGGCGGCGGACAGGGCGGACATGGTGAGAAAGCCCAGTTGCGGAGGGCAGTCAATCACCACAACATCGTAATCATCATCAACCTGCGCGAGGCTTTCTTTGACACGGAAAAAGAACAGACCAGCGTTGCCCTGCGCCAGGGCGCGGGGGGTGTCGTGTTCGAATTCCATCAGTTCGAGATTGCCGGGAATGAGGTCAAGGTTGGGGATATAGGTTTTGCGAATAACCGAGCGAATGGGCAGGGGATCATCATAGCGGATCGCGTCATAAAGAGTGCCGCCGCTGACAAGATCAACCTCGGGCTGGACGCCGTGCAGTGCCGTCAACGAGGCCTGTGGATCAAGATCGATCGCCAAAACGCGATAGCCACGCAGAGCAAGGCGTTGTGCCAGATGCGCAGAGGTGGTGGTTTTTCCGGACCCCCCCTTAAAGTTCATCACGCCGATGATCTGCATATGATCGCCCTCGCGGCGACCAGGAAGGTAGTCGCCGGGGCTGCGGGCTGTTTTCTCGAGCAGGTGACGCAGATCAAGCAGGTCTTGGGCAGAATAGAGACGACGGTTGCCGGGGGTGAGTTCGGGCGAGGGGCCTTTGCCATCCAGATGCAATTTGCGCAGGTAGGAATCGTTTACACCCAACAGGCCTGCGGCCTCGCCGGAGGTGAATTTACGCATCATTTTCGAGGCGTCTGGCGGAAACAGGCTCTCACGTTGCGATTGCAACTGATTTGCCAGCCATTCGGAATGCATACGGATCAGCTTATTCAGATCCTCATGCGGTGTTCCTGTGGTCATCTTGGTCTCCATCGCCTCTACTTTACGCGGGACAGATTGGACGGTTTATGTCACATTAGGCCACGCACATGCGTGGGAATAGACAATTCAACTGTGTCTTCTCTGCTCAACGTGTTCACGCTTTTTCGCGTTTATGCACTTCTTTTCGTGACTATTGCCGGAAGATTATCCACCTGGCAAGTTTTTTTTAACAGTGGCACGATCGGCGGAAAATACATAAGGGCTATTTTTCAACGTGTTATGAGCCTGTGAACCCGAAGCAGAGTGGAAATTTTCGGTGAGAACCTCGATTGGGATAACTCTGTGGATAACTTTTGGCACCATGTTTTTCCCAAATACCTGCCGCGATTCGGCTGAAACCCCATGTGTGACTGTGTAGATGTCAGGAGCTCGCGTCGCACAGGTATCTTGACATATCACACCCAATGACGCATATATATGTCAGTTTTTGAGGTGTTATATGACGTTAGCTGATTTTTCCTCTCAGGGGCAGTTTGCTCCGAAAAAGATCGCACATGTGCTGCGCACCACAAGCGAAGAGGTTGCGCGCAGCGTCGGCTTGGGGCGTGATGCTGTGCAACGCAAAGACCGGATCTCTTCGGACAAGACGCAGCGGCGTTTGCGCGAAATGGTCGAAATTATCAATAAAGTCACCCCGCGTTTTGGATCTGAGTTGATCGCTTATGCGTGGTATCGCAGTGAACCGCTGGCCGGGTTTTCAGGTCAAACAGCGATGGCGCTGGTGCGGGAAGGGCGGGCGCTGGAGATTCTGGATTACATCGACGCAGTGGATGCGGGCGTTTATGCCTAAATTCGAAGGCACGGCATTTCGTGCAATCAATCCGATTTGGGCGCGTCAGCCCCTATCGGGTGAGGGCGCTGCGCGTTTTGGTGGTCGGTTTAACCCCAAAGGCACGCCGGCTTTGTATATGGCATTGTCCCCTGATACGGCCATTCGTGAGGCCAATCAGGTTGGGCATTTACAACCAACAACGCTGGTCTCTTATCTGTGCAGTATCGCGCAGGTTTTTGACACCCGCGATGATGTGCAGATGGCGCGGTTTGACGTGGCACTTGATAGTCCCACGTGGCGCGATGAAATGCAGACGCAGGGTTTGGCGCAGACACAGAAATTTGCGATGGAATTAATCGGCGAAGGTTACACGGCCATGCTGGTGCGCAGTTTTGTGCGCGGGGCAGGGGGGCATGATGTCAATCTGGTCGCCTGGCATTGGGGCGCGGGGCCGGACTCACAGATTACGCTGATTGACGATGAAAACCGTTTGGGCTGATGTTGTAGGCTTTGGAGGGGAATTCAATATCAAACGCCCGCAGTACAATGCTGTGCTGCGGGCGTTTGGTGGACAGTTTCGACAAGGTTGGGGGACCGGTAACTTGAGTGTTGTGACGACGCCGTCCTAGACGTGATTTAAGAGCCGCGAGACGTTGCTCTGTCAAAGAATGCTTTGGCCCGCGCGGTCCAGGTTTGTGGTAAGCCGTGACCGCCATTGTGGACGTCGATACGCACTGGCGCACCCGAGCAGGAGGCCTCCCACGAACGGGTGCGGAAATCGTCGCTTATTTTAATCTCGTCGGGGTGAGATCGGCATCCGTTTGCTGCGCGGGCACGCTTTAGCGAGTCCCAAACACTGCCTTGGTGCCAGTCACGAATGGCGCGACCTTCTAGGGGCACTTGGTTGTCTGCAAAGCCGTGAACCTGCATGATTGGCAGATCGACAAGGCCACTACATTCTGTTTGGTTTGGACTGCGCAGCGCGCCTGCGACACTGACCATCCCCGAGAGTTTTTCGCCAGCTTCGCAAGCAAACAACCAAGCCATGGATCCACCAGCCGAGAACCCGGCGGCATAGAGGTGATCCAAGTCAAGATCCGCACGTTCTTGCGCGGCTTCTAGGACGGATAAGGTAAAAGCGACGTCGTCGCGAGCAGAGCCATCGCGACCGGGAAAGAAAAACTGTGTGGGGCCTCTGTTTGGTCTGTTTTGTCCGTTGGGGGCAAGCAGAGCATAACCCTTATCGAGAAAATCCCGTTGCAGCCCGCCGCTGCGGTGGATCGACGAACCGTTGTTATTTGCGCCGTGAAACCAAATCAGAACCGGATGAGGGCCCTTACCTTCTGGTATGTTTAAGTAATATGTTCCGCCATCGATTTCACAGGGGCCATCGGGTCCACAATCTTGGGCGGTGACCGCACTTGCGGTACAAGCGGCGATGAAGGCAAGCGCAAATCGCATAAATACTATCCTTTCAAATGGTTATGTAAAAACAACCTGTGGTAAAAAACGAATTTAAAGAACCTAACATAGATCCCAAAAGGGGCACTGCTTAACAAAGCAAGTCATGGTTGTGGAAAGATGTGTGGATGACTGGTTGTAATGCAAGACGTTTTCGCATGTGTTTCGAATATGTGATCAGAAGGTGCCTATGTCAGACTGGTTTAGCGGTGGTGGGCAGCGGGGTTAGATTGTCGTAATAGCGTGACTTTAGCACATGTATTTCAGGTCATGCGTGTTCAACAACCTGTTCATTGATACGAACCCTTGGTATGCAATAAGAACATTCCAGACCTTTCCGATGCTGCTCTTTGAGCCGTGCTTTCGGAGCGAATTTACAGTCTTATTAACTTGGGCCTATGATGCAAAAAATTGACCTTAATGCTTGGTGTGATTACAAAAAAGTAGATGTGCCTCATGCTGCGTCAGGGCCTTTGTCGGGGCTGACGCTTGCGGTGAAGGATATTTTTCAGGTGGTTGGATACCCCAATGGCTGGGGGCACCCTGCGCGTCTGGCCGAAGCGGAAATTGACACGGTGACACAGCCCGTTGTGCAGCAGATGCTGGACGCGGGGATCGAGTGTATTGGCAAAAGCCAATGCGAAGAGCTGTGTTATTCATTGATGGGAAACAATGTACACTACGGCGCGCCTTATAATTCAGCGGCCCCAGACCGATTAACAGGGGGCTCGTCATCGGGATCCGCGTCGTTGATCGCCGCGGGAGAGGTCGATGTCGCAACGGCCTCAGATACAGCGGGATCTGTACGTGCGCCCGCATCGTTTTGTGGGTTAATTGGCCTGCGAGCAACCCATGGTCGGCTGTCGTTAGACGACAGTATGGCATTGGCCCCGAGTTTTGATTGTTTCGGGTGGTATGCCAAGGATATCACGACCTATCAGCGGGTGGCTGAAACGGTGATGGAGGCAGATGCGGACCAGACCCCGTTGGAGCGCCTGATCATCGTGGACAGTTTCCAAGATCAGCTGCTTGGGCCTGAAGAGGTCACAGCCTATGCGGCGTGCCTGTCGCAAATAAAGGCGAATTTTGCGACGTCACGCCAGTTGGACCAACTGCCTTTTACGTTTGAACATGCGGTGCAGACATTTGTGACCTGCCAGTCCTATGATGTCTGGGCTACGTTGGGGGAATGGGTGACCGCACGTACGCCCAAGTTTGGGCCAGGGGTGAACGATCGGTTGGATCTGGCCAAGTCGATCACCGCAGAGCAGTTTCGACTTGGTGATGCGGATCGCAACCAAATCACCGCCGCTTTGTCCGATTTGGTTGGCAAAGATGCGGTGCTGGTTTTACCAACGGTCCCAAGCTGTGCCCCTTTGAAAACCGCGGATCAGGACGATCTGCATATATTCCGGTTGCAAATGATCCGGCTGCTGTCTCTGGCATCGCTGAGCGGCCTGCCGCAGATCACGTTGCCCTTGGGGCAGGTGCATGGTGCGCCCTTTGGGATCAGTTTGTTGGGGCCGCGCGGCAGTGATCGGCGGCTGATTGATTTAGCCGCGAAAATTATGGCTTAAAATTACCGCGCCCCAAGCACGATTGGGGCGCCATGCGGTGTTGCAGCGGCGGCCGCGTGCCAGTCTTTTTGCCGTTGATGCAAATCCTCGGCAGAGGTCAGCTTTTTGGCGGCGACGATTTTCTCTAGGGCGCAGAGCCAGTGTTGGTAATAAGGGCGTTCAAGACCGCTGTGGACTTCTTTTGATAGAAAATCCGCCCATTCGGACCAATCAAAGACGCCGTGTTGATGCAGGTCAATCACCATAGCAAAGGCTTGGGCTTCCCATGGTTCGCGAAACACCGGTTCGTCGTTTTCAAGCGCCATGTCAGGGAGGGCGGTTAGATCTGGGTGAGTCATGATGCAGGGTCCTTTAGATACGATTCCCATAGGTCTAGCGTAACCGTGTCGATATCATTGCCTTGGTCCCCCCAAAGCGTGCGCGTGGAAAAGGTCACTTGATATAGCCATTGCGGATTTTCGCCGGTGCCTTGGGCATTGCTGTCCGCAAAGACGTGAAATCCATGAACTTTGGTAACTGTCCCACGTTTGTCGCGGGCATAACGTGCCATGCGCGTATGAGCCTGTGGGTGATTGTTGATCGTGTGCACGGTGTCGCCAACTGCAAACAACGGCTGGCCTTGTTCGGGTCGATTTGCAGGGGCGCCGGCGCCCAGTACAGCTTCTACATCGGCTGCCGCAAGGGTACGGGCCACGGGGACGGGGGGCACCTGTAGGGTGGCGGTGTCGATTTCTTCTTGGGTGATCATACCGCGTTCCAACATGAGATTAAGCGCGGCATCCAACCAGATGATGTAATAAGGCAGGGACATATAGTCAGCGGGTGGCAGGCTTTCGCGTGCGGCGCGTGACATGTCGATCGACCATTTTCCGCATGCACCCAGTGCCACAACGATCCCGAGAACCCGTGCTTCCCATGGGGCATCAAAGAACGCGTCTTTGGGGTTTTCGACAACCGGGCCAAACCCCATCATGCCGCCCAGATCGGCGCCGCCATTCATGATGAAACCTTGGGCGTGCGTGCGAAACCGGTCCCAATCATAGAGTTGCGTGTGACCAGTTGGGCAAGGTCTTCGCTGCTCCACCCTTGGGTGCCTGCGGGGCGTTGTGGGATGACCAGATAACGCATTTCCGAAGTTGAATCGTGGACTTCGATCTTGGTTGTTGCAGGCATGGAGATGCCAAAATCTTCCAGCACACCGCGGGGATCAATGACCGCTTTTGACCGAAACGGTGGTGATTTATACCAGCTGGGCGGCAGGCCAAGGACAGACCACGGATAACAGGAACACAGGGTGCAGACGACAAGGTGATGGGTGGCATCACTGTTAAAGACGGCTTCGATATGTTCGCCTTGGCGCGAGGTATACCCAAGCGAATGGATCGCAGCGGTTGAATCGGTTTCCAACCACTCCCGAAATGCCGGATCCGTCCACGATTTTGCCACCACATGTGCCCCGTTTTGAGGGCCGATTTTCGTTTCATAGGTCTGCACGATTTCATCGACGGCGGCGCTGTCAATATAGCCCTTCTCGCTGAGTAAACTTTCTAAGGCCCGAACGCGGGCTTCGGTTTCTGTCAGATGAGAATGGTCGTGCGAGGTCATAGTGTTCTTCCAATCGTTTTCGACATGCAAAAGACAGGCATCATGTCACGTGTGTGTATAACGTTTATAACGGGGTAAGGGGTTAAGCGCCGCCGCGAAACAGTGAAAAGCCCCATGGTGTGAATTTGAAGGGCAGGTGAAAATGCTCTGACACCCGATCCACGCCAAATCTAAAGGTCGCGATATCTAAAAAAGCCGGATCGGGGATTTCAATTTTGGCGGCGCGATAGTAGGCACCACAGTCAAAGGCAACTTCATAGACGCCGCGTACGACGCCTGTGCCTGTGGTGATTGGGTGGTCAAACTGTCCGGTGGCGCCACATGCACCTGCCGCGATTTCGTAAGGTTGTTCGCCCAACAGGGACAGGCGCAGGGTTAAGCCGGATGCGGGGATGCCTCGGGAAATATCGACGGCATGGATCGAAATGCCTCCTGCTAAAGTCGATTTATTAGTCATTGTGCTTAAACCTTATGCGCCCGGGCTTATTTTCCTGAGGGGTTGGTGTCATCTTAACCAAAGGTGGAACTGCGATCCATGCGGAACACGGCAATTGCGTATTCTGCTTTTTAGAATGCAAGGGAGAGCCGATGTCGCTAAATCTCGTACCAAAAGCGTTGATCTATCTGGAACGGGTTGCTCAACTTGGATCTATCCAAGCAGCAGCAAAGGATCTGAACATATCGGCATCTGCTATTCACCGCCAGATTGCCACGCTGGAAGAGACCTCGGGCGAGCAATTGTTTGAGCGCACCCCTAAAGGAATGGTCGTGACGTCGCAGGGGCAGCTTATGCTGGATATGGCCCTGTCATGGCGGTTGGAAGCGGCCCGTCTTTGGACTCATATTCAGGAAAACCGCGGCGTCGAACATGGGCGCATCAAGCTGGCTGCGATGGATGCAATGGCCAATGGTGTTGTGCCGTCCCTTTTGAAGGAAGTGGCCGACAGGTTGCCCTTTGTGCAGGTTGAAATTGATATTCTCAGCCCAGATAATGCCGCGAAAGGTGTGCTCAGAGGGGAATATGACCTCGCTATGGTGTCCAATGCCCCGCCAGAGCGCGACCTTATCTTTCATTGGAAAGAAGGCTTTCCCCTTGGTTGTATCGCGGCCCCGATGCATCCAGTTGCCACAGCGGAGACGTTGTTTTTGGAAGAGTTCGTGTCCCATCCAGTGGTTTTTCAAAGCAATTATATTGCGATCCGCCAACATCTGGAGGTGCGCCATGGTTGGATTTTTGAGAAAGCAAAACGTGCGGTGACGGTGAATTCGCCCCATTTGATCAAGGAATTGGTGGCGGCGGGAGAGTATATCGCGCTGACCTCTGCGCTGGATGTAAACCCTGAAATTAGCGCAGGGCGGCTGCGTTTTATTCCTATTCGCGACGAGAATGCCTTTGAACAATCCATCAGCGTTATCTCGAATAAAAACACACATCAGACCGAGTTGATTACGACGGTTATTGGGATTGCGGTTGCCAAGCTGACAGAGATTACCAAGTCAATCCGGGGCATCTAGCCGTTGCAACTTTCCGAATGCGTTCTGTTTTTGTGAATTTCAAAGTGAATAAAATCAAATAGACGGCAATATGAGCCAGCCATAGCGTGATTTTGACAAGATCAGCCAAGGATATGGAACAGTGTCGACATCACTTGAACGTTTGAACAGCGCAAGCCAAGCCGAGGCGGTGACGATGATTGAGCCGCTGATTGAACGATCGCCGCAGATTGCGTCTGTCGTCGCGTTGAAACGTCCCTTTGCGGATGTCGCAGATTTGTCGCGGACCATTGAGGGCGCGTTGAGAGATCTAGATGACATGGCGCGGATTGCGTTTTTCCGGGCCCATCCTGAGTTGGCGTCGGATCACCCACTTGCCATGACCGCAGAGTCACAGGCTGAGCAAGGGCGGTTAAACCTGACACGGGCACCTACAGTGGCTGGGCAACGCATCAAAGAGATGAACCGCAGGTATCGTGAGAAATTTGGATTTCCATTTATCACGGCTGTTGTCCGTCACGAGTCAATTGACAGTATTCTGAATGAGCTTGAACAGCGTCTCACCGCAGATCTGCGGGATGAGATGAACAGCGCGTTGGACCAAATTGTCATCATCATAAAGGCGCGCGTTGCCAATTTATTCCCAACCTCACTGACACCGGAGGCGCGCCATAATGCCTGAAGCAGCGGTTTCTGAAACTGACAAAACATCGCATATCGGATGGCAAGGGGCGATTGGCAGCGCGCTGCTGCTGGGTCTGAGCCTTGTGTTCATGCTGGGGGGGCTTCAACTTGGGCTTGGTTCGCCGTTTCGATTGGGCACAGGCGCATTTCCCTTTATTTCGGGACTTTTGTTGGCGGGCTTGTCGACCTTGAACCTTATCATAGATCTGCGCGGATCGCAGTTGGCAGAGGTGCCGGATTGGATCGGATTTCTTGCGATTAGTGCTGCTTTGGCCATCTTTGCACTGACGGCTGAACGGTTTGGGTTGGTGCCTGCGGCGTTCTTGACAACGGTTGTGGCCAGCCTGCCAGATCGAAGCCTGCCACTGTTTAAGAAGGTTATTCTTGGCGGGGTTGTCGCCACGGGGGCGTGGTTGCTCTTTATCCAAGCCTTGAACCTGCCGTTCAAAGCCTTTGTGGGGGTGTAGCATGGATATCTTATCAAGCTTCTATGGTGGATTGCTGGTTGTCCTTGAGCCGCAAAACCTGATGTACTGTTTCGCCGGTGTGTTCCTTGGCACATTCATCGGTGTTTTACCGGGCATTGGGTCGCTTGCGGCGATTGCGATGATCCTGCCATTGACGTTTTATCTAGAGCCCACATCGGCATTGGTGATGATTGCGGGTGTCTATTATGGTGCCGAGTATGGCGGGTCTATTGCGTCGATCCTGATGAATATTCCAGGCACGCCTGCCGCCTCGATTACCTGTATCGATGGGTATCCATTGGCGAGAAAAGGCCGGGCGGGTGTTGCCTTATTCTCCACCGCAACGGCGTCTTTTGGTGGCGGGATCATTGGAATGATTGTCATGGCCGCGCTGTCGCCGTCCCTTGCGACACTGGCCTTATCCTTTGGGCCGGCGGATTACTTTGCGGTTATTCTACTTGGCCTTGTCGCAGCTTCGGCTGTGGCAAACGGAGGGGCGTTGCGCGGGATCAGCATGGTTGTGGCCGGGTTGATGCTGGGAACCATCGGGATTGATCTGACAACCGGCGACCTGCGCTATACCATGGGTATTCCCGAGCTGCGCGATGGTGTGCATATCGTTATCGTCGCGATGGGATTGTTTGGCGTAACAGAGCTGATCGTATCCATCAAAGCCAATGTTGGCGGGAAATCGACCCAAAAGATTGATTACGCGGATTTCTACCCGTCGAAACAGGAATGGAAATCCCTGTTCGCGCCGATCCTGCGCGGTGGGTCGATCGGATCGTTTTTTGGCGCATTGCCCGGCACAGGTCAAACCATTGCGGCCGCTATTGCCTATGCAGTAGAAAAACGGGTGTCACCGCAACGCAAGGATTTTGGCACGGGGGTTTTACCCGGCGTGGCGGTGCCCGAGGCGGCCAACAACTCTGCAACACAGACGGCATTTATTCCCACGCTCACGCTGGGTGTGCCTGGTAGTCCTCCGATGGCATTGGTCATTGGGGCGCTGATGATCCACGGGATCACGCCGGGCCCGCGTCTTTTGGTCGAGCAACCCAATCTGTTCTGGGGATTGGTTGCCAGTTTTCTCATCGGCAATGTCATGTTGTTGGTGCTGAATATCCCGCTGATTGGCCTGTGGGTGCGACTGCTGCAAATCCCTTATAAATACATGTACCCAACGATCATCGTTTTGATTTGCATGGGTGTGTACAGCCTGAACAACAATGTCTTTGACATCTGGCTAACCCTTGTGATCGGAGCCGCGGGCTATGTGATGCGGCTGTTCAAATTCGAACCTGCGCCTTTGCTGATCGGCTTTGTATTGGGCCCGATCATGGAAGAACAATTGCGGCGTGCGATGTTGTTGTCGCGCGGAGATCCAATGGTCTTTCTCGAGCGCCCTATCAGCGCAACGCTTTTGGCGATCACGGCGCTGATCCTGATCGGTGCCAGTTTTGCAGCCTTTCGATCCTACCGAATGACCCGAAACCAAACTTAAAATCGACTCCAACAGAGGACTTCAAAATGAAACTTACACGCAGAACTTTCGTCGCCGCCAGTTTGATGTGCACCACATTGCTCAGCGCGCCTGTTGCTATGGCTGAACCGGGCGCCTGGAGTGATGAACCTGTTCGCATCGTTGTCACCTTCCCTCCGGGTGGAACCAGCGATTTGGTCGCACGGCTTGTTGCGCAATATCTGGACACTGAATTTGGTCAAAAAGCGGTTGTTGACAACCGTCCCGGTGCCGCAGGTACGGTGGCTGCTGATTACGTTGCCACGCAGCCTGCAGATGGCACGACCTTTATCCTCGCCAATAATGCGCCTTTCACCATCGCGCCAACACGGTTTCAAACCATTCCTTATGAGCCGGTAGAAGGCTTTACCCATGTCGCCTATATCGGGGCGTCTGCGCCGGGGTTGTTTGTGCAGCCGGGCCTCGGGATTACGAGTGTTGATGATTATCTGGCGTATGCGAAAGAAAACCCACCCACCTATGGGTCCAGCGGTGTTGGATCCATTTCTCACATTCTGGGTGAGGCGGTGAACGCGAAGTTGGATATTGAGACAATCCACGTCCCATACCAAGGCAGCGCGCCCGCAATTCAGGATTTCCGCGCCGGTGTTTTGGACACCTTCTATGATATGGTTGTTCAAAACAGCGACATGATCGAAGACAAAGAAGCTGTCGCGATTGCTATCGCATCACCTGAACGCAACCCTGAGCTTCCTGATGTTCCGACATTTGCAGAGCAGGGCTATGACGTGGTTATTGAAAACTGGGTTGGCTTGTCTGCCCCTGCGGGTCTTGACCCTGCGGTTGCCGATCAGGTGAATGAAACTGTGTTGGCTGTTTTTGCACTTCCTGAGGTCCAACAACGCCTGACCGATCTGGGGATTACGCATACGGCGATGTCTGTGGGCGATTACACCACGTTTGTTGAAGAGCAGATCGATGTATGGAAGCCGCTGATTATTTCCGCGGGTATTGCCGAATAAAACCAAATGAACCGCAGGCCCGCCGCCTTTGTCAGGCGGGCCAAGCCCCCCGTTTGTCGCATTATGTCGCGTAACTCTTGGAGCACACTGAATACTTTTTAATAAAAAAGTAGATAGTGCCAGATATACGATCATGATACGGCAGCTAGGGGCGGCGGAGAATATATCTTGATGGTGACAAGCGCAAAAAGAGTGTTGAGTACATGTCTTGTGCTTTTCGTGCTTTTTGCAGGCATTGCCCGCGCGCCGGGCGTGATGCTGACGTCGGATCAAGGGGTGATGGTCTTTGAGATCTGCACCGGAGCTGGCACCAAAGTTATTTCTGTCGCGATAGAGGCCGAGGACGACCCGGACGGCCCACAACATCACGACCCTGGCTGTGATTTCTTTTCTGCGCAAGTGGCAGCGTTTCTTAAGGGCGTTGAGTATACGCGCCTTGATGTTAAAGGCGCCAACCTTGCCTACCAATTGCCGTATCGCGATTTCGCGGTCGAACGCGTGGCGCAAAACGCGAATTTGACGCGTGCCCCTCCCTTTTTAAGCTGATTTCCTATCTGAAAAATCAACTTATTTGGGACACTTTTATGTTCAACTCAAAATTGGCGACACGCCTTGGCGTCGCGGCTGTTTCTGCGCTTGTACTTACACATAGCGTTCAGGCTGAAACACATTTAAATGTAGCGGTGAAGGCTGACCGTTATAGCATTAAGTCGGATAAATTCACATTCACGACCCGCCGTCCTGCCGCCCAAATCGCGGAGACGGCTGTTAAGCCGGATGCAAATTTTAACCCAAGTCCGCTTTTGTTCAAGGATTGGGAGTATCGTGACGGGACATATACCGTGACCCTGCAAGAGGGTGTCACCTTTTCAGATGGCACCGTCTTTGACGCCGATAGCGCGATTGCTTCGTTGAAGCTCTATGATCAAAATAAATCGGATTTCCTGCAGCTTGATCAGGCAAGCTTTGAAAAGCTGGGGGAGTATCAGATCTCTTTTCGGTCCGAGGTTGAGTCTGCGTTGGTTATTGAAAACATGACCCATCGCGGGGCGTCGTTGTTTCTGCCATCAGACACCATGGCAGACAATCCGATCGGCACGGGGCCTTATACGCTCAAAAGCTATGAACCCAAGAAACAGATTACCGTGACCCGTAATCCAGATTATTGGGGCGAGGCGCCCAAGGTCGATACTTTGACTTTCCATTTTATTGGCGATGACAATGCGCGCATGTTGGCATTGCAAAACGGCGAAGTGGATGTGATTGGCGAAGTCACGCCGCAAATGATGCTGTCGATGCCACAAGATGGTTCGGTTATTTTAAATGAAAGCCGCCCCATTCGCTATGCGGCGCTGATGTTCAATATGCTGGGCAAGGCGCCTTATGATATTACCGCTGATCTTAAGGTCCGTCAGGCCTTGGCCTATGCGATTGATCGCGAGACCTTGGCGCAGGTTTTATACGGCGGCAAAGGGCAGGCGGCAAAAACAATCCTGCCGGGTTGGATGTTTGATTTGGGTGATGACCACGCCAAGGGCTTTGGCTTTGATACCGCCAAATCCAATGCGTTGCTCGACGAAGCAGGCTGGCGCGCAGGCGTTGATGGTATTCGTGAAAAGGACGGTCGCAAGCTTAGCCTGCGCATGGTTGCGGCCTATCCCAATGTCTCGACAGTTAAGCCTATGCCGGAAATGTTGGACCAGATGTTTGCCGCGATTGGTGTCGATATCGAGATCATCGAGGTCGATGACAGCGGCGTCTACAATGACACGTATTTTGGCCCCGGGGCCGCGGATATGTATCTTGAGTTCGCATCAAACAATAACACGGACCCGACCTATCTGCTGTATAATGTCTTCACAACCATGAGCCCTTGGGGCTATGCCGTCACCTCGCCCGGTGGCAATGTAGACGAGCTGGCCAAGGCCGCGCGTGTTGCATCAAGCCGCACAGAGGCTGTTGATCTGGTGCGTCAGGCCTATAAATCCATCGTGGACGAGCACACTTCGACGATACCGATTTTGTTGGTGCCCAATTTCACCTTGTCACGCCCTGGTGTCACCGTGCCGATGTCAGAATATGCGGATTGGATCGGTTACGGCGACGTAACATTCGCACAGTGAGGGGCCGGAAGGATCTGGGGGCGGCATCCGTGCTGCCCCTTTTGTTCAGATGTTGAAATTTCTGCTCACCCGTTTTGCGACAGCCCTTCCCACGGTGTTGGGCATGTCTTTTGTTGCCTTTGCGATTGTGGCGCTTGCGCCGGGTGATCCGGTGCAAATGGAGCTGCGTGCGATGGGGGTTGTGCCAAAGCCAGAAGATATCGCTGCCCTCAAAGCGGAGTACGGCCTCGATCAGCCCTTTTTCATTCGCTACGGCGCATGGTTGTGGCGTGCGTTGCATCTTGATTTTGGCACTTCGGTGGCCACTGGACGCAGTGTGATTTCGGAGATTGGCCTGTATATGCCCGCGACTTTGACATTGGCACTGAGTGCTTTGTTTGGCGCGGTGGTGATATCTCTGGTGCTTGGCACTTTGGCCATTATGGCCCATCGGTTTACCGCAACCGGTGTCCGTGTCTTGACGATATTGTTGGTGTCGGTGCCGTCATTTTGGCTGGCCTTGCTGTTCATCCATATCTTTATTCTAAACCTTGGTTGGGCAAGGCTGATTGGCGACGGGACGGTCTATGATCTGATCCTACCCGCGCTGACACTTAGCCTTGGGGCAGGGGCTGCCTTGGGGCGATTTGTCTATGAACGTGCCTATGCCGAAGCCTGCGAAGACTATGTGCGTCTTGCCATTGCCAAAGGCGTTACGCCGGTTCGTATTCTTGTGTGTCACATCGGTCCGCGGATCATCGGCCCCTTGACCACGGTGTGGGCCAACGCGCTGGGTGGGTTGCTGGGTGGGGCGGTGATCGTCGAGAGCATCTTTGGCTGGCCGGGCTTGGGACAATTGATTTTGCAAGCGATTGGGCAGCGGGATTTTCCGGTGATCCAAGGGTATCTTGTGTTGATGGGCTTGATCTTTTTCGCAATGTCCTTTGTTGCGGATATTGTTGTGATCCTTGCGGACCCTCAATTGCGGCGGAAGGTGTCAAATGACTGATATGCCACGGCGATACACAATGCTGAATAGGCATCTCGCGCCGGGGCGGGTGGGGCTTGTTGTTGGCCTGATCCTGCTGGGTTGTTTTGTGGCGCTGTTCTTGTCGCGCGGGGCTATGGGCCTTCCCGGGCCGGAAAAGATGGATTTGATTGCACGTCTGGCACCCCCCTCACCGGCACATCCATTGGGCACCGATCATCTGGGGCGAGATTTGGCCGCACGGCTATTGGCGGCGATTTCCGTATCACTGGGAGCGGCGTTAACGGCGATGAGTATGATCCTTGCCATTGCTTTGCCTTGGGGCGGTATCGCGGGTTTGGTCGGAGGCCGGACAGATACGGTTCTGATGCGGTTGGCAGATATCATCATGGCCTTTCCAACGCTGGTTTTGGCATTGGCGGTTATCGGGTTTATGGGGGCTTCCCTCGAGGCGTCTATTATCGGTGTTGCCGCCGCATGGTGGCCCTCTACGGCGCGGTTAATTCGATCACTTGTCCTCTCTGCGAAAGAACGCGATTTTGTGCGTGCGGCCTATTTGTCGGGGGCGTCACGGCAACGCGTGATCCTGCGTCACATAGTGCCACAGATCCTGCCGCCTCTGGCGGTGATTGTCTCGCTTGAGACGGCTTCGGTTTTATTGGCGCTGTCATCGCTGAGCTTTCTTGGCATCGGGGCGCAGCCGCCAACGCCAGAATGGGGGGCAATGCTGAACGAAGCCCGCCCGTTCTTTACACAAGCCCCCCATATGTTGATCGCACCCGGCGTGGCTGTGGTTTTGGCGGTTGTAACCTTTAATCTGATTGGGGAGGGGATGCGCGACATTTTGGACAAAAGACAGGCTTATCAATGGTGAATGCACTGCGTGTTTCTGGGCTGTCGGTCGGCGTGCAAGGCGGTAAGCGGTTGCTTGACAACGTAAGCTTTGACCTCGCTCAGGGGGAGCGGATTGGTTTGATTGGCGAAAGCGGATCCGGCAAATCTTTGACGGCAGCTGCGTTGACCGGCTTGTTGCGCCCGCCTGTTGTCAGTGCCTGCGTATCGTTGATGTTAAATGGGCAAGAGATGAGGCGTGCAAGCCCACGTCACTGGCGACAGCTGCGCGGCGATCAGATCTTTCAAATATTTCAAAGCCCGGGGACGGCGCTAACCCCAGCACGGCGCATTGGCCCGCAACTCAAGGAGGCCGCACGTCGCGCGGGGCGGGGCATACAGACAATTGATATGGCTCTGGACATGGTGTCTCTGCCACGCAGCGTGTCTGGGCAGTTTCCCTATCAACTGTCGGGGGGCATGCGCCAACGTGTCTTGATTGCCATGGCATTGATTTTACGGCCTGCTGTCTTGATCGCGGACGAGCCGACAACTGGATTAGATATTTTGACTGAGAGCGGCATTCTAGAGGCCCTTAATGAGATGGTCGATCAATCGGGTACGGCGCTTGTGTTCATCAGCCATGATCTGCGTGCTGTGCGTCAGGTTGCGGATCGGGTTTTGGTGTTAGAGGCGGGGCAGCTTGTTGAAGACGGACCTATCGCCCATTTGGGGTCTTCGACAGCGCAAGCCGCACGAGATTTGGCGCGGGCGGCACAGGTGTTGCAAACATCATGTTAAACGTCACCGGTCTTACAAAGCAGTATCAGGGCAAGGATGTTTTGCGAAATGTCTCGTTTGATCTTGCCAAAGGCGAAGTGGTCGCATTGATCGGGCGCTCTGGTGCAGGGAAATCGACATTGGGGCGGTGTCTTGTTGGTTTGGAGACTGCGGATGCCGGACAGATTGCATTAGACAACACGCCCGTCGCCGTCGGGAGGGGAGCAGCGCGCCAGGATATTCAGTATCTCTGGCAGGACCCGCTGCAATCGCTTAGCCCGTATCTGACAGCCCGTGAGGCAGTTCTTGAAACATTAAACGGATTTGGAGTTGGGGCTGCACATACACGACGAGAGGTGGCGGCACGTGGGCTGAGCCAACTTGGGCTTTCAGATAAGATGCAGCAGCGCCGGCCGCATGATTTGTCAGGTGGGCAATGCCAGCGGGTGGCTTTGGCACGTGCGTTGGCTGCGTGCCCTAAGTTGCTACTTTTGGATGAGCCATTTTCGGCGCTGGATTTGTCGACACAGCTCAAGACCATTGATCTGTTAAAAGACCTTCATCAGGCCACTGGGGTTGCAATGCTTATCGCAAGTCATGACTTGGCGCCGTTGCGTCATTTGGCCCAGAGGGTATTGGTGTTAGATCACGCTGAGATCGTGGAGGATATTCCGATGGACCGTTTTATGACCGAGGCGACGCATCCACTGGCGCAAGCCTATGCGAATAGTTTGGCACCAAAGACCCTAAACAGCAGCGCAGAGCATCGCGATTAATCCGCGATCAGATGCCTTGTTTATGCCAAGGGTATCGCGGGTTTGCTGCGTTTTTGAAGGTTTTCCCGTAGGAAATCGATCATAATTCGAACCTTTTGAGGCAGGTATGTTCGGTTCAAATAAAGTGCCCAAGCGGCAGTATCAAAGACGGTCGCCGTGCATTCAAAGTCAGGACATAGCGCAACAAGTCGCCCCTCACGCAAGTCGTCTTGAATGAGCCAATCCGCTAAGATCGCCACCCCAAGCCCCGTTTGTGCGGCCTGCCTTAACGCAAGCGCATTGGAGATCATCAGATTGCCTGTGACGTTCACATCAAACGGGGCATGACCAGCCTGTTGGAACCTCCAGACATCTTGCAAGCCGGGCAACGCAAAACGAAGACAATTCAAGTGTGCAAGGTCTTTGGGATGCGAAATGGCAGGCTGGGTGCTGAGGTAGTGCGGGCTGGCAACGATGTGATATCGGGTGTGCATCAGACGGGTCGAGACCAAATCACCCTTTGGCGCGGGGGCCAACCGGATCGCGAGATCAATGCCGTTCTCTGCTAGATCAAGGTTTACGTCGCTGCTTTGTATATCGAGGGTTATGTCAGGATAAAGCGCCTGAAAGGTTGGCAAAAGCGGCACAATGACGTGATGCGAAAAAGCGACCGAGGCGGTCATATGCAGAACCCCTGCAGGCTTTTGGCGCAGGCCGCGGGCCTCTTCTTGGGCGGCGTCCATTTCTGCCACCAAAGGCGCAAGGCGGCCTAGGTAGGTTTGTCCCTCTTCTGTTACCGTCAAACGGCGTGTCGTGCGCTGAAATAATCTGATCCCCAAATCCGCCTCAACGGCAGCGACAACGCGTGAAACTGAAGAGGGGTCAATATCAAGGGCACGTGCGGCTCCGGCTATGCTGCCATGGGTTTGGACAAGCAAAACTGTCTTGAGAGAGGTGATTTCCATTCATGCAAAATACGCACGAAACTCATATCAGATCAATCATTTTTCGCAATGCTGACATTAGCTAGACCAAGCTTATGCCAAGTGAACAGGTGGTGACGGCCCGTTGCTGACCTTTCAATTGACCCCAAAGGAGCATTCGATGAAACATTTGATTCAAGCAGCCGTTGCTGCATCTGTTGTCACGTCCGCCGCCCAAGCCGACGTGAAGGAATGGACACTCGATCTGGGCCATGCCTATATCGGCTGGGAGATTGACCACATGAACTTGTCACCCACCGTGGGGCAGTTTCGTGACTTTGACGGCACTTTTTTGATTGACGAAGACGCGCCGGAAAATTCGAAGATCACCTTTACCGTACAGGCTGCGTCGGTTGATACCAACCATGTTGGCCGCGACACACATTTGCGCAAACCTGAATATCTTGCGGCCGAGGAACATCCTGAAATCACCTTTACGTCGACCGAAGTGCAGATGTTGACGCCGACATCTGGAAAGCTGCACGGGGATGTTGAGATGCGGGGTGTGACCGCGCCTCTGACGCTTGATTTCACCATGGTGCAGGACAAACATTACCCAGACTTTATCCCGAATTATGACGAGTTGCGCGTGATTGGGTTTGAAGCAAAAGGCGAAGTGTTCCGTTTGGATCACGGTATGGATTTTATCGCCTTTCTCGGCTCACCAACGGGTTTGTCGATTGATCTCGATCTGAACTTTGATCTGGTTGATTGTTCTGGAGCCCCGGACACAAACATTCCGTGTAACTGGGGCCGCGTCGAGGGCTTTGTCGGTCCAAACGAATAACTGACCAAACAGCAGCACTGCGATTTCGTTGGCTTTGACCATCGGGGACCATCGCGGTGCTGCTTTTTCAAACAGGGTATCTTCTCTTCTTATTCGCAAAAGGACCGACATGGATTATCTTATTGAAAAAGTGGCAATTATCACAGGCGCGAGCCGTGGAATTGGTGCGGCTACGGCACGTTATTTGGCCAAACACGGTGCAAAGGTTATCCTCGCGGCCCGGTCCAAAACGGAGATTGATGAGATCGCGGAGGACATTCGAAATGGCGGGGGCGCGGCCAAAGCTTTTGTCTGCGATGTAAGTGATCATCAGGCAGTTGCGGCCCTTGTGCAATATACGCAAGACACCTATGGGCGCGTCGATATTTTGGTGAACAACGCAGGCCTGATCGATCCAATTGACCGCATTGCCGACAGTGATCCCGAAGCTTGGGGGCGTGTGGTCGATGTGAATGTGAAAGGTGTTTATCACGGGCTAAGGTATGCTCTCCCGATTATGCGGGACCAAGGTGATGGCACGATAATCAATATCTCGTCCGGCGCGGCCAATTCGTTTCTGGAAGGCTGGTCGCATTATTGTGCAACCAAGGCAGCGGTTTTGCGGCTTACGGGTGTCGCACATAAAGAATATGCGGCTGATGGCATTCGTGTCATAGGCCTGAGCCCCGGCACGGTGGCGACCGATATGCAGGTTGCGATCAAAGCCTCAGGCATCAACCCGGTCAGCCAGCTTGACCCTAGCGTGCACATTCCAACGCAATGGGTGGCCCAAGCGATAGCATATCTGTGTGGGCCCGAAGGCGTTGAATTTTCAGGAACTGATTTCTCTTTGAAAACGGAAGATGGCCGCAAGCGGGTTGGTTTGGAAATGATAGAATAACACGTGTCACAAGACTGGTAACCTGTGGTCACAGAATGTGACCAACGGCTGAAAGGCGCGGCCATGGCCCATGCGTCAGTGGATTACTCCTCCTGACGCAGCGCAACCCCGGCACTGTCAAACGCGTGCAAAAGATGAGTTGGAACCGAAAGACCAACGGTATCCCCCGGCTTTAGGGCGATTGACCCGGGGGTACGCACGGTGATTTGTCCGGCATCACCACAAGAACAGATCACATAGGTGTCGGCCCCCAGATATTCCAACAGGTCAACGGTGCCTGTGATTTTCCCGTCAGCCGCCGCGACGATGTCGATATGTTCGGGGCGCATGCCTACTGAAACCGTCTGTTCAGGCAGATCAAATGCCGTGGCTGCAGTGGCGGGTATGATGTTCATCGAAGGCGATCCGATGAACTGTGCCACAAACAGATTTGCAGGTTTTTCATACAGCTCTCGTGGTGTGCCGACCTGTGCGATTTTGCCAAATTCCAACACGACGATCCTGTCGGCCAGTGTCATGGCCTCGACCTGATCATGGGTGACATAGATCATCGTCGACTTAAGCGTTTGGTGCAGTTTGGCGATCTCGTACCGCATCTCGACGCGCAGTGCTGCATCGAGGTTTGAAAGCGGCTCGTCAAACAAAAACGCTGTAGGGTCGCGCACGATGGAGCGGCCAATAGCCACCCGCTGGCGCTGCCCGCCGGACAGGTCTTTGGGGCGGCGTTCCATATAGTCGTCAAGTTTCAAAATACGCGCGGCATCCCCAACCTTGGCGTCGATCTCAGCTTTGGGCAGCCCTGCGGATTTCAAGGGAAACCCTACATTTTCGCGCACAGTCATATGCGGGTAGAGCGCATAAGATTGGAACACCATCGCCAACCCCCGTGCGCTGGGGGGCTGTGCTGTGACGTCGCGATCCTCAATCAGGATTTCCCCGCGCGAGGTTTCCTCTAGTCCGGCAATCATACGCAACAGCGTGGATTTCCCGCAGCCAGAGGGGCCGACAAAGACGATAAATTCAGCATCTTTGATTTCAAGATCCACGCCTTTGATGACCTGTGTGGAGCCAAACCATTTTTCAACGGCCCGTAGGGTGATGGATGACATTAGGGGCGTCCTTTTTGCGTAGTATCACGGTGCGTCAACGCCACGCAGGCGGCGTGGCAGTGTGTGGAATAGGTTGGTAGGTGTCTCATCCTTTGACCGATCCGGCAGTCAGCCCTTTGGTCATGAAGCGTTCCAGACCCAAGAACAGTGCCATGATGGGCACGGTTGCAATCACGGATCCCGCCATCAGGTGCTGGCGTGGGATTTCTGACGAATTCAACGCTGCGATCCCGCGCGTGAGGGTGAATTTGGATGGATCATCCAGCAGCATAAATGCCAGTAGAAATTCGTTCCAGGCGATCATGAACACATAAAGCGACACAGACGCGAGGGCCGGCAGAGACAGCGGCAGGGTGATCTTCCAGATCACCGCCAATCTTGACAGACCATCCATCAGCCCGGCCTCTTCGACCTCGGCAGGTAGGCCGCGAAAATAGCCCTGCAACATGTAAAGCGCCACAGGAATGGTTGTAACCGGGTAGATCATGACGATGCCCCAGAACGAATTGCGCAGACCGGTCATGGAAAAGGCGATGTAGATTGGCAGCGCAAGAACGATCATCGGAACCATATAAATCAGCAAGATCGAGCGCGAAAAGGCAGCGCGTCCCCGAAACCGCAGCCGCGCAACTGCATAGGCGCCCGGGATGGCAAAGGCCAATGTGATCGCCACAGTCAGCACCGAGATAAAGAACGAGTTGAACAGATAGGTGCCAAAATGGAACTGAGTGAACAGCTCGTGATAGGATCGCAACAACGCGGTGCCTTGGGTTAGGTCAATCGAGAAATCCAACGGATTTTGCATCAGTTCTGATTGATTTTTCAGGCTGGTCATCACCATGACGTAAAACGGGATCAGCACAATGGCGGTAAAGAAGATATAGCCGAAACCGGTGAGAAACCGGATGATTGCGGCTTCGAATATGTGGCGCGAGAGACTGTGCGGCCCCACGTCTGTCAGGATCATCTTGAGCGTGATGGCAAAACTGGCGGCAAGGAGTGCGGCCGCAATCACGCTGGCGGGTAAGCTTGCGGTTGGCCCAAAGGAGATCGGACCTATTGCGACCAGCGTCACAAGGGCAAGCGCCGCCCCGACTGCGAGCTGAGCTGTGCGCCCAGTGCCAAAGCGGGTCATCCCCATACCAAGGGCCGCGCCCCATAACAGCGCCCATAAGATATGCGGGCGAAACGGATCGCCTGTGGCAAAGGAGAGCGTGACGGCAATGGTCGTCGCCAACACCACCATCCACAAAGCCCCAAGGACAGGTGCAGTGATATAGCCGTGACGGATCATAGGCCTTCCTCTCTGCTGATGTATTTCATGAATAAAATGGAAAAGGACAGCAGACAGCCAAATATGACCACCGCAACCGCTGCACCTGCGCCAATGTTTGAAACGTCAAAGGCCTGTTCATAAACATTCACAGTCAAGGTGCGTGTGCCTGCGTTGCCGCCGGTCAGCAGGAAGATATCGTCGAACTTGTTAAACGTCCAAATAAACCGCAGTAGGAACAACACGCTGAGAATACCCAACAATTGCGGCACGCTGAGGTACCAAAACTGTTGGAACGGCGAGGCTCCGTCCATGTCGGCGGCTTCATACATATCGGTATCTATGCTTTGCATCCGCGCGAGGATGAAGAGGAACGACAGCGGGAAATAGCGCCAGATTTCAAACACGGTCACCATGATCAGGGCCAGAGGACGTTCACCGAAAAAGTTGATGGCTTCGCTGGTCACGCCCATCTGGATCAACAGCGCATTGGCCGATCCCGAGAACGGATCAAATAGAATGAGCCATGCAAAGGCCACCGCAATAACCGGCGCGACGTAGGGAAATAGATAAAGCCCGCGCAGGATACCTTGGCCGCGGAAGGATTTATTTAACAACATCGCCGCAAACAGACCAACCAGCAACGCGCCGACTGTGCCGAAGACGGTATAAAACAACGTGACCCAGAGGACTTCGAAAAACTCGTCGCCTTGAAAGATGCGGGCAAAGTTTTCCAAGGTAAAGGTGTCATTTGTCAGGACATTAGATCCGGTCCCCGTGGTTGTGGCAGGGCTGTCTTGGGGGCGTAACCCGTTGGTCAAATAGGCCTGTTCAAGGGTGACAGGGATGGTCAAGGTTTCGCGCGTGCCGGGATCCCAATCGCCCAAATCACAAAACAGCGCGCGTTCGTCTAATGTGCAGCGCGGGTCTAGGGTTTGAACGATCAACCCCAAGGGCAGGGTGTCGGACAGGGTGACCCCTGTGATGGGCTTATCACGCGACGAATTTCGCAGACGATAGCGAATGTTGGCCTGATCGCCGACGGCTTTGGTATCGCCGCGGATGTCTTCGCGGGCAACGACTTCGGGGGCGCGCAGGTCGGCCAGTTCGACCGGCTTAAATGAAATCCAAAAAATGGACAAAAGCGGCAGCAAGACCACTAGGGCCACCGATGCGATGGTTGGGAACAGCAAGCCCCAAGCGAGGCGGGCCTCGCGTTTGGCAAGGGGGCCTGCACCGTGCACAGGACGCGGTTTCGTCATTCGGGATCTCCGGCTGAAGTGATGAGCATGGGTTGGGCACCCAATCTAGGGTGCCCAAAAGCCTATGCGTTACTGGACGGCGGCAATTGCGCTGTTCAGTTCGGCGACAGTTGCGGCTGCGTCCCGTTCTCCATCAATGTATTCGCGCACAAGACGGTTCACGACCTGACTGTTGATGATGGCCGAGGCTGCGGCCAACTGACCATCGGCGACACCCCAACGTTGCGCCACATCGAGACCGCTGACGATTTCATCAATCATTTCAGGATCATAGAGCGCACCAAGAGAGGCTTTGCGATCGACACCTACGTCAAGGGTGGCCCAAAGGTCAGCGTATTGGGTTGCATTCTCTGCGGTGCCACGCCGCACGGGGAATTTGCCCTCAGGGGCGATGGCTAGTGTCGCGCTGTAGCCGTCGCTGAGCGAATATTCGACAAACTCCATCGCCGCATCTGTTGCTGCATCAGCGGTGATCCCAAAATAGTTCACATCCGCCCAAGCTGCGCCAGCAGGATTTGAAGGCCCTGAGAAATTGGTGACGATCCCTGTCGCCGCCGCCAAGGCAGGAGACGTTGGGTCATCGTTGAGTGTTGGTGGCGCGCTGTCACGCAGGCCGGCCAACTCGTCCAAGATAAAGGGGGACCAGATAATCATGGCCGCATCGCCTGCGAAATAGAGTGTGCGAGACTGATCCCAATACAAGTCACCGGGTGGTGAAGCTTCGGCGATGGCTTTGTAGAATTCCAAAACTTCGATGGTTGCGGTTTCATCCAGCGGCTGTACGCCGTCGGGCCCCACAGGCGATACACCATTGGCGAGGAACACATGTTCCAGAACTTGGCTCATGAAGTTCTCGTCAATCTTGGTGGCGGCGACAAAGCCATACATTTCCGGTGGATTGTGCAACGCCTTGAGCGCGGCGGTGACATTGGCAAACGAGTTCGGAGGCGCGAGGCCTTTTTCTGCAAACAGATCCGCGCGATAGACCACCATTTGTGTCCAGCCATCGACCGGCGTAGAGGCATAGCCGCCATCGACGGCAGCCATTGCCAGCGCACCGGGGGCAAAGGTGTCTGCGCCAAGGTTTTCAATGACGTCGGTTGCGGCATCAATATCGAGAATACCAGCCTCGGCCCAAGGGGCGGCATATTGTAGAGTGTGATAGATCACATCCGGTAGATCACCGGCCGCGAAAGCCGCAGTGGCGCGCGTGCCCAAGTCGTTTTCCGAGACAGGAATTACTTCGACGGAATGGCCCGTTTTGGCGGCAAAATCTGCGGCCATTTCCTGTTGACGTGCAAGGCGCTCGGGTTGTTCTTCGGTTGTCCAGAAACGCAGATCCTCTGCTGTGGCTGTGGACGCTGCAAGAACAAGCGCCAGTGCCGCGCCAGATCGCAGGACGGATGTTAGATTTAAATGCATAGTTTTCCTCCCTAAAAATTATTAGATATTCCGGTGATCGCCGCGGATGTTACCGCCATGATCAGGTCAGACCATGCGGCTGTTCGTCGCCGTTATTTTGTGCGGACATCATTCAGCCTATTCAATTGGCTGATCCTCATCAGATGTCGGAACAGATAGGCTCTGATCACTTGAAATTCCGTTTGTACACGACCAATGTGGCCGGTTCCCATGAGATCGCAGTTAAATGCGGTGACATAGATCCCTCCTTGTTGGGCATGCTGGGGGGCAAAATCAGATTTGACAAGAAATTTGTCTTAAATGTACGTGAGATAATATAATTTGCATAATATTTCAGACCGTATGTTTTAGATCGTGCGGATCTGTCGGAATCTTGGTTCTGGTTTGCCTTACTCACCTGATTAAGTTACCGTCTGGTCTGGACATCGGAGAGCGCTATGAAACAGGTACGAACCAACGGTTCAAGGGATGCGTTGGGGCCAAGGGTGCATTACGGCTGGATCGTGGCTTTTGTCGGTGGGATCTCGGTGTTTTGCGGGCTGGGATTGGCGCGTTTTGCGTTTGGGATCTTATTGCCATCGATGTCCTCAAGCCTTGACTGGAGCTACGCACAGGCCGGGTTTTTGGGCTTTGCCAATCTCTTGGGCTATCTGGTTTCGGTGCTCATTATTCCGTCAATCCTTGGGCGCTGGCGAACACGGGTTACTGTGACGCTTGGGCTGCTTTTGGTGGCTGGATCTATGTTTTCAATGGTCTTTGCACAGAGTTTGCCACTGCTGAGCGCGCTGTATTTCCTAACGGGTATTGGCAGCGGAGTTGTTGTTGTTCCATCCATGAGTGCGATGGCCAATTGGTTTGCCCCGTCGTCCCGTGGGCTTGCAACGGGACTTGTAATGACGGGTCCGGGATTTGGTATCATCTTCAGCGGGACAATTGTCCCCCATCTGAGCGCGTTTCACGGTATCCTAGACTGGCAACTCGGTTGGCTTGTCTTTAGCGGCATCACGGTTTTCGTGGCCGTAATCGCATTTGCCTTTTTGCGCGACCACCCGGATCAGCTGGGTTTATCGCCCTATGGGCAAGGGACCTTACAGGCCAAGACAAAACAGGCAAAGACAAAAACGCGTGCAGGTGTGACCCCACCAACTGGTCGGGCGCGATTTCGGCTTATCGCGCATATGGGGGTGATCTATAGCATCTATGGCGCGACCTATATGTTATATGTGACCTTTATCGTGACCAGTATGCACGACAGCTATGGCATGAGTTATGAGCAAGCTGGGGCACTGTGGTCATGGTTTGGCGTTCTGTGCATCCCGTCTGGGTTGGCCTTTGGCGCCTTGTCTGACCGGCTGGGTCGGCGGGTTGGTCTTATGCTGGGCTTTGCGACATTGGGCATAGCCTTTGCCTGTGTTGGATTTAGCACTTGGCTTATCACACTGTATATTTCTGTCGTACTCTTTGGCGCCGCCGCCTGGAGCATACCTGTTGTTATGTCAGCGGCAGCGGGGGATTATTTTGGGCCTGCTGGCACTGCCAAAGCGCTGGCGACCTTAACGCTTATTTTTTCTGCGGGGCAGGCATCGGGACCAGCCTTGGCAGGGGCCCTGGCTGAATATTCAGGTGACTTCTCGTCCAGTTATATGTTGGCGGCCGTTCTCGCAGGCCTCGCAATCGCATTTGCTGCGATGTTGCGTGACCCAGTCTGCGAGTGAAAGTTACATAAAATTACGCATGTCTGGAAAGCGTGAACTAAGGATTTCTTAGGGAAGCTATGAAAGTGTTTGAACAACTAAACCGGAGTTCAATCCTATCATGAAGAACGCTTTTAAAGGCCTTGCGGCCCGAATATATCTTATTGTTGCGCTCGCTCTTATCACGTCTGCGGGTTTAACGCTTTTCTTGTTAGATCGTTCGAAAAGCCAGGCGGACGGCCTTTTGGTGAAAGAGCTAAAACATGTTACAGATGTTGCCGTCAGTCAGATAGCTGGCTTTCAAGCACGGGTTGATGCAGGTGAGTTGACCCTCGAAGAGGCGCAAACACAGGCGCACAATATCCTGAGCGATCTGCGTTTTGGTGACAGTGGATATGTGTATGCGTTTACAGATGATATCATATACAAAGTTCACCCTATGCGGCCCGAGTGGGAAGATGCGGAGTCAAAACGGGATTTAAAAGACACTTATGGTGATTTGATTTTTGATGCGATTCTTGGCGGAATGAATTCGGAAAATCAGTCCTTGTCGTCTATTTTCTTTGAAAATCCCGCAACGGGTAAAGTTGAAGCCAAGGTCACCTATGTACAGCTTTATGCGCCTTGGGGTTGGTATATTGGGACCGGAGCCTACGCGACAGAAATAAACGCCTATCAAGCTGTGATGCGTCTCAGTGCCTTTGGTGGTCTGGCAGCTGGTCTGACGCTATTGCTCGTGACATCATATCTGATCAGCCGCAGCATGTTACGACCAATTATGGCACTGAATGCCCGTATGATCTCGATGAGTGAAGGTGACCTTGATGCGGATGTTCCTGCTGTTTTGGATAAAAGTGAAATTGGAACAATGGCGAAGTCAGTCGAAGGTTTCCGACAGGGGCTAGAGATGCAACGCGCCATGGAAGACAAGCAAAAACAACAGGACGAAGATCGCCAACGGGTCATTGGTATTCTGAGCCATCGTTTGGCGCAACTGGCAGAAGGTGATCTGTCTGTGCGTATTGATGATGATATTCCAGATGAATTTTCACAAGTGGCATCTGATTTTAATGCCGCAGTTGGTCGCGTCTCCGAGGCGATTTCAAATATTGTTTCAGGCGTATCTGCTTTGCACCAAGAAACAAATGTGCTGGATGAGGCCTCAAATGAGTTGGGCATGCGTACAGAAACTCAGGCTGCCTCTCTTGAGGAGACAACAGCTGCTTTGACAGAATTGTCTGGTTCCGTGAAAAGCTCTGCTGCTGACAGTAAAATGGCGGCTCAGCGTGTGGAACAAGTCAGCAAACGTACCGAAAGCGGTGCAGAGGTTGTACAACGTACCATTGCCGCAATGAAAGGTATCGAGGAAAGTTCGCAAAAAATCTCGAATATTATCTCGCTCATCGATGATATTGCGTTCCAAACCAACCTGTTGGCCCTAAATGCAGGGGTCGAAGCGGCGCGTGCTGGGGAAGCTGGACGAGGATTTGCAGTTGTTGCCGGTGAAGTTCGTGGACTTGCAGGAAAATCAGCGGATGCGGCGCAAGAAATTGCTACCTTAATCAGCCGTGCAAGCCAGGAAGTAGAGACAGGCGTATCACTGACACAAGAATCCGGTGAAGCGTTAACTGAAATCAACAATCTGATTATGGCTGTCAAAGATACCGTGGTCATGCTTGCGGACTCTGCCCAAGAACAGGCGGTTAGCTTAAGCGAGATCACAACAGCGGCGGACCAACTGGACAAAGTTACGCAACAAAACGCGGCAATGTTTGAAGAAACCTCTGCAGCCACGCAACGTCTGCGCGATGAGGCCAATCAACTGTCGCAGGATGCTCAGCGGTTCTCTGTCTCGAATACAAACGAGATTGAAAACGCCGCGTAATCAATTCGAGAATACGGGTATTCTTTGTTCCCGTATTCTCAACCATAACTAATGATTGGCATTACTACTTTGAATTACAATTAGTGACATTGGCAATATGTGTTAAGCTCCTGCAGCCAAATATCTTCTCGTTGGGGTTGCGTTCGACGACCTTATGGCAAAAGAAGTGGGTCAGATGATGCATTTTAAACAGTTTTGCTGATTTGCGTATGTCTTGCATTTTTACTGTCATAAGCCTATCTAATACTTGGTCAGTAACGAGGTTGTCATGCAAGCACGAAACCCAAGTGGGAAGGCTATGGATATTCAACACGCGGCGCGCGTGTTGATGATGGACCGTGGCTTTAATGGATTTAGCTTTCGCGACATCGCCGCTGATGTGGGGATCAAAAGCGCAAGTATTCACTATCATTATGCGACCAAGGCTGATTTGGCCGAGGCCACTATGCAGGCGTATCGCGAGGTTTTCAACGAAGCTGTTTTACAGATCGAGGCCACATCTGCCCCGGATCGGTTGCGCGCATATGGTGCATTGTTTGTGACAACTCTGCGAGATCAGGGGCACTTGTGTCTCGGAGGTATGCTGGCCGCGGATGTGGCTTCGCTGCCCAGCCAAGTTCGCAACGAAGTCGTTAATTTCTTTGAGGCCCAAAACGAATGGGTTGAAAGCGTCGTGCGTGAAGGTCAAGCCGCAGGGGATCTTCGCCAAGATGTGGATGCGACAAAGTTTTCCAAGATGTTTGTCTCCAGCCTTGAAGGCGCAATGATGATTTCGCGTGGGCTTAAGCAGCCGCAAGATCTTGAAGATGCACTAGAGATGGTTATTCAACTGGCACAAGCCTGACCAAATGGGTGCTGATGGGTGACTGACGTTGGTTGCCAATCAGTACAGCCCTATGTGATATTTCTCGCTGGCAGGTGACTACATCAAAATTGCCGAAGTTAGGTGTGGTTACTCGTTTCCTGTGAGCGGTGACTTGCTTCTGTCCTCGACGTCCTATCTGTGGAATTCACCCATGAACCGCCCGATGTCTGGGTGTTCAGTACTATTTTAGCCCCAAGATATCTGGTCAATGAATCACTGTGAATATCTTTGATATGTAAGTGCCGGGTTTTCGTTTTGTGACCCTGACGCCCAAATAGTGTGCGGTAAATATACCTTAAATGACACTCGTGGGGAAAACTGTTGACTCGTAGCTGCTTTCAAGAAATTTTATATATCAATACGCTTGTGCTAATATAGAGAACATACGGGGAGATGAAGATGAAAAATTTATTTGCGGCGAGTGCAATGGCAGCGGTGAGCATTTTCACGCCACAATTGGCTGCGGCACAGAGCACCACGGTACAGCAGATTATGGATCGTGGTTCCATGTTGTGTTCTGGTCACAACGGCAGCTATTTTGGTTTCGTCGAGGTCAACGATCAAAACGAATGGAAGGGTCTTGATATCGACCTGTGCCGCGCTTTGACGACGGCTATTCTGGGTGATCCAGATGCAAACCAGATTGTTCCGCTGAGCTGGGCACAACGTTTCCCCGCGCTTCAATCTGGCGATGTTGACATCATCATCAAAGCAACGGGCTGGACAATGGGTCGTGATACTGAACTGGGCCTGCAGTTCAGTCTCCCATATTTCTTTGGTGGTGCGCAAATCATGACGCATGGCGATTTGGGAATTACGGATGCCACGGGCCTCGTTGGCGGAACTGTCTGTGTTGAAGCGGGCACGACGATTGAACGTTTGGTTGCAAATTATCTGAAAACAATCGACGTTGAGCACACGATGGTCTCATACGAGAGTGCAGCTGAGCTGCGCTCTGCATATCTTGCGAACCGCTGCGATGCATTTGCAGCATGGGGTCCAAGCCTTGCGGTTCTGCGTGCAACTGAGCTTGATAACCCTGACGCACATGTTATTTTGAGCGACCAACTCTCAAGTGAGCCAATCTCTGCTGCGATGCGCCAAGGTGACGAAGGTTTCGTGGACACCGTCAACTGGGCAATTGCAGCGCTTCTGATCGCAGAAGAAGAAGGTATCACCTCTGCAAACGTCGAAGACATGGCTGCAACTCCACCAAATCCACGTGTGGCACGTCTGCTTGGTGTTGAACCAGGTATGGGAGAACGCCTTGGCATGCGCGACACATGGGCCCGCGAAATGATCGCGGCAGTTGGCAATTTTGGGGAAATTTATGATCGTAACCTTGGTAAGGATAGCCCTTACAATCTGGAGCGCGGTTTGAACAACTTGTGGAGCCACGGCGGCGTTCTTTACGCTCCGATTCTCGACTAAGGCATCAATTAAAATACAAGACCGCCCTTTTTAAGAGGGCGGTCTATATTCGTTTTGACAATTTGAGGCTTGCACGATGGCAACGGCACAAGAACTGCGCGCGAAAGCAAAGCAGCGGCAGATCATGATCCAAAGCGCGCTGATTGTTTTTTCACTCACTATCCTTTGGGTGGCTGTCTCAAATGCGCAGTCCAATTTAACCCGCCTAAACATGACAAGTGGGTTTGCATTTTTAGATCGTGGCACTGGGTGGGATTATTCGTTCTCGCTTATCGATCGCGATATCAATGACCGATATTCATACACGCTGTTTGTCGGTTTTCTGAACACCGTTTTTGTCGGGTTCATTTGCATCGTTACCACGACATTTTTCGGATTTATCATTGGAACACTGCGCGATGCGCAACACCCAGCACTTCGTTTCGCGGCCAATGTTTATGTTCAAATCTTTCGAAATATCCCGCTTATTTTGCAAGCGGTCTTTCTATATGCGCTCTTGATCCATTTGGGGGGGCCACGCCAAGCGATCAGTATCGCGGACGTCGCGTTCTTGTCAGGGCGCGGGATGATGTTGCCGGGCTTGAACATATCAGCAACTGTGGCGATCAGTCTGGTTCTTGCGTCAATTCTGTTTGGTATTGTTTTACTGTGTACGAAGATAACCATGTGGCGTGGGCTTTTGGTTTGGTGTTGCGGGAGCGTTCTTGTCGCTTTGGTGGTTGCGCTGATTGTTAAACCAGCAGGCGAAAGTGTGTTTTCGGTTCCAGTTTTGCAGGGATTGCGATTTCAGGGTGGCATTAATTTACCGATCGAGCTGCTGGCAATGATCCTTTCCATCACGCTTTATGGCAGCGCCTATATCGCTGAAATCGTCAGAGGGGGGCTGAACCAAGTGCCACGCGGACTGGTTGAAGCGGGGCAGGCGTTGGGTTTGACGCGGATGTCGATCTGGACACGTATCAAGGTGCCAATGGCCTTACGCAGCATCATTCCACCTCTGGGGAACCAGTGGATCTTTATGATGAAGGCAACAACCATTGGGATTGCGATTGGCTTTAGCGATCTGTTCTACATCACGGTGACGTCCATTAGCCAATCTGGTCAGACCTTGGAATTGATCATGCTGTTGATGCTGACATTTCTTGCAATCAATTATGCCATTGCCTTGTTCACAAACTGGTTGAACACCCGCATGAAGCTGAAGGAGAATTAAAATGGTCGGGACTGCTATGCCACCCCAGAGCCAATTTGAAGTCGCACGTGCTCGGTTTAAAAAGAACGCGTTTGGTACTCCGGTTGCGACGGCAATCTCGATTGTTGTCTTTACAGGCTTGGCATATGTTCTATGGAACTTTTTGAACTGGGCTGTGTTTCAGGCCGTTTGGTCCAAAGAGAATGTGGATATGTGTGATGCGCATAGTGGCGGTGCGTGTTGGTCGGTGATCGACGCGCGGTATCGTTTGATTTTGTTCGGCACATATCCATTTGACGAACAATGGCGTTCGATCACTGCCGCAATTGTCATAGTCCTTACAGTTATCGCGTCGTGCTTTCCGGCTATGTGGCAGGCAAAGCGGTTGTCGCTTCTTTGGGTCGCAGGTTTTGTAGGTTACTACCTTTTGATGGAAGGCAGTCTGATCGGTTTTGAACGGGTCACGACAGATGGGTGGGGTGGCTTATCTTTGACCTTGTTCCTTTTTGCTGCGGTTGTTTTGCTGGGCATGCCAATGGGATTGGGCTTTGCACTGATGCGGCGTTCTGAGATGCCGGTTGTTCGCTGGTTCGCAGTTATTTTTATCGATACGCTTCGCTCCCTCCCGCTGGTCACGACACTGTTTACGGCCGCAGTGGTTGTTCCACTGTTCTTACCAGACTGGCTTGTCGGTGATAAAATTTGGCGGGTGATCGTTGGTTTTGCTCTGTTCTTTGCGGCCTATCAAGCCGAGGTCTTTCGTGGTGGTTTTCAAGCAATTCCAAAAGGTCAGCTCGAGGCAGGCAAGGCACTGGGTATCAACTACTGGAGCATCATGGGGCGTATTATTTTGCCTCAAGTGTTTCGGCACGCCCTGCCAAGTACAATCAATATGGTGGTTGTAACCTTCAAGGAAACTGCGATCGTAACGATCATTGGTTTCTTTGACATTCTTGCATCGGGCAAGGTCGCATTTGGCGCACCGGAATGGTCTCCGTATTACATCGAAGTCTTTTTCTTTGTAGCTGCAATCTACTGGGTGTTTATTTTCTCGCTTGGTCAATATGGCGAATATTTGAAACGCCGGATGGCCCTTGCATCACACTAGGGCCAAACCCGTGTAAAATGTGCAGAAACAAAAAGAGCAAAGTGGGACACCCGACTTTGCTCTTTTTGTTTTGCCTATGGCAGTGATGTGATCTTATGTTGTGTCGCTTTGGCCAGCGCCTGCGACCACATCGCACAGCCAGAAGAGACTGAACGCCTGTCGCATCATAGTTTGTTGACAGGCACTTTCAGCATCATATCGCCTTGATCATCCTTGGGAATTTCACCAGCTCGGATGTTGACCTGCAGGGATGGGACGATAAGTTTTGGCATAGACAGTTGCGCATCGCGGGTTTGACGCATCTGGATAAATGCTTCGCGTGTTGCATTGCCGCCAACGTGAATGTTGGCCTCGCGTTGTTTGCCGATGGTGGTTTCCCAAGCAATCTCGCGACCGCCAGGGGCGTAGTCGTGACACACGAACAAACGTGTCTCAGGGGGCAGGGCTAAGACGCGCGAGATGCTGTCGTATAATTGACCTGCATCCCCACCTGGAAAATCGGCGCGTGCGGATCCGCCGTCAGGCATAAACAGGGTGTCACCCGCAAAGGCCGCATCCCCGATAACATGCACCATACACGCCGGAGTGTGACCAGGCGTGTGTAGGGTCGAACAGTTCAAAGCCCCGATTTCATAGGTATCATTGTCCTTGAAAAGCCGATCAAATTGCGATCCATCGCGGGCAAATTCGGTGCCTTCGTTGAAAATTTTTCCAAAGGTATTCTGCACCGTTAGAACATGTTCACTGATGCCGATTTTGCCGCCAAGTTCACGTTGAATATAAGGCGCACCAGACAGGTGATCGGCATGGACATGGGTTTCAATGATCCAGTCCAGCCGCAATTGATGCGCTTTGATATGGGCGATAATTTCATTCGCACTGTCGTAGGTTAAGCGACCCGCAGCATAATCAAATTCCATGACTGCATCAATAACGGCGCAAGCATTGCTGTCAGGATCTTGGACGACATAGCTAATCGTGTTGGATTGATCATCAAAGAAGGCTTTGACGTTGGGTCTTTGGTTCGTTTGCTGTGTTGACGAAACAGTCATGCAGGGTCTCCGATTGATTAGTCGAGCGTGACAGCTCCATTGGGAGTATTCAATGCAAAGGAAAGGCCAGTCTCACCTTTTGTGACCTCTGCCAAATGATCGACATTCAGAATTTTTAGAATGTTAGAGAGCTCTTCGGGGTTTGGACAGCTTAACTGGACTTTGTCCAAGGTTACAGCAAGATCCTGCTGGCCTGTGCTTGGGTGTGGGCCGGGGGACCATTCAATAAATGCCGGAAGCAGGCCAGACATAGGCAGGCTGCCGTCTTTGGGGACGGTTAAACGCCAAGATCTCTCGCCACGTGTGAATAAGACAACTTCGCCTAAATCCACAGGGCTGGACTGAATGATTTCATCCAGATTATCAGTACCGACAACCCAGCACAATGCGCGTGGACGATCGGCGAGACGGGCCTGTGTCGCAGGGTCGTCAAGGGTAAACCAACGCACGCGACCGGGATCTGCGGGGGCGTCGGGATCAATGGCGATCAGCTCGAGAAAGCTTTCGTTACCTGACTGCATGACGCAATTATGTGTGCTCATGGCGTCGTGTTTGCTGCCTTTTGGTATGGTCACGCCCAATGCGGTTTCCATTGCAGCAACACCTTGTTCCAACGTGTCAGCGCCAATGGCGAAGTGATCAATCTTATTGTGCAAAACTTACTCCGATGCGGTGTTGAGGAAGGGGAGGGCGGCCGAAAGATCCGCTTTGAGGCTGTCGAGATCTTCAAGACCAATATTGAAACGAACAAGCTGGCCATCTTCGGCCCAGGTGCCCGCGCTGCGTTGCGGGACGACTGGCAGTACAAGGCTCTCGTATCCGCCCCAACTGACGCCAATGCCAAAGTGATGTAGGCTGTCCACAAACTGGCGGATTTGATCATCATGGCAAGAATGGAAAACAACTGAAAACAAACCAGATGCGCCGTTGAAATCACGCAGCCAATTTTCATGACCCGGACAGGTTTCAAGGGCGGGGTGTAAAACTGTTTTGACTTGGGGCTGGCGAGCGAGCCAACGCGCCATTTCGCGTCCGGCCTTATCGAAATACTCCATACGCATTTTGAGGGTGCGCAAACCGCGCAGCGCTAAGAACACTTCTTGGCCGCCGGTTTTGTCCCCAACAGCCATAACTGTTTTGCGAATGGTTTCGGCATAGATATGTGTAGAGGCGATCATTCCCATCATGCAATCGGAGTGCCCGCTTAGATATTTGGACATCGAGGCCACTATTATATCGACGCCAAGTGTGATGGGTTGGCAGAAAATTGGCGTTGCCCATGTGCTGTCCAAAATCGTGGGTATACCTGCCGCACGTGCCGCTTTTGCAATTGCGGGGATGTCAGGTACTTCGAATGTCCCTGATCCGGGGGCTTCGAACATGATTGCACAGGTTGTTTCTCGGATGAGCTTTGTAATATCCGCGCCTATCATGGGGTCGAAATATTCGATTGAGACACCCATGCGGGTTAATACGCCTTCGCAGAACGCACGGGTGTTGCCGTAAACGTGATCGGCAACAAGCAGATGTGCACCGGGCGTGACAAATGCCATTAACGTCAAGGTGATCGAGGCCACACCAGACGATGTAAGCGTGACGGCATCGGCATTTTCAAGCGTGGCTAAAGTCTCTTCCAGCTTAAAGGTCGCGGCATTTCCATAGCGGCCATAATACATTGTGCCAGAAACGTAACGTGCATCACGCGCGGTTTCAAAGGCTTCTAATGTGTCGAATACATTGGTGGATCCTAATTCGATAGGCATGTTAACATGCCGTCCTTCTTTATGGTCAGGGCGGCCCATCTGGACCAAAATATCTGCTACATTTTTGGAAGGTTCGCGCATTAATGACTCGCATGTATTGTCTTTCAAGAAGATAGCGGTCAAAGTGAGTTGTGTCAATATTTGGCATGATCGTATTATATAACGGCACAATGAGGCGGCTATGAGTGACGACCTTACAAAAATCACTTCGAACCATTGGGGGATCGGTGTTGCAACGATCTTAGATGATAGGATTGTTGCGGTGAAGGGGCATCCAAGTGATCGGGCGGCCTCTGAGATTAACGACAATATCCCCGGAAGCTTGCACGGTGCTGCGCGTGTTTTGCGCCCCGCTGTTCGCAAAAGTTGGTTGAACGGAACGCGTCATGCCGTTCCACGCGGGCGTGATAGTTTTGTCGAAGTCAGCTGGGATCGTGCCCTAGATTTGATCGCAGATGAATTGACACGTGTGCGCAAAGACCACGGGAATACGTCTATTTTTGCAGGGTCCTATGGGTGGGCAAGTGCGGGTCGTTTTCATCATGCCCAAAGCCAGTTAAAGCGGTTTTTGAACACGCAAGGCGGATTTGTGCGATCCGAAGGGAATTATAGCTATAATGCAGCCCTCGGCTTGATGCCGCATATTGTTGGCCCATTTCGTCAACACATAGCCCAAGCAACCCGATGGCCAGTTATTGCGAAACACAGCGACCTTGTTGTTTTATTCGGGGGTATGGCGCTGCGAAATACACAGGTGAGCGATGGTGGCGTCTCGGAACATCGCATGTCCGCCAACCTTGAAAAATGCGTAAAAGCGGGTGTGCAGTTTGTGAATATCAGCCCATTGCGCAGTGATGCAGCGGATGTGTTGAATGCGGAATGGATGGCTGTTCAACCCGGAAGTGACACGGCTTTGATGATGGGACTTGCCCATACCTTGCTGGTCGAAGGTCTATGTGACCGCGCATTTTTGCAAAAATACACTGTTGGGTATGACAGAATTCGCGCGCATCTGTTGGGGGAAGACGACGGGCAGCCCAAGGATGCGCAATGGGCGGCTCAGTTGACAGGCATCGATGCCGCAGACATTCAAGCGTTGGCGCGACGTATGGCAAGTGGTCGGACGATGATCAATGTCGCGGCAAGTGTCCAGCGCACGGATTTTGGCGAGCAGCCTATGTGGATGGCCGTGACTTTGGCCGCAATGCTCGGGCAGATCGGTTTGCCCGGCGGCGGCTACACGGTCTGTTATGGGGTCAATGCCAATGTGGGCAACATGGAGCGCCCATTCCGTTGGGGGAACTTTCCCCAAGGCCAGAACCCCGTTCAGGAATTCATTCCTGTCGCGATGATTAGTGATATGTTGCTGAATCCGGGAAAGCCCTTTGAATACCAGGGCGAGACCTTAACGTTTCCAGATGCGAGGCTGGTGTGGTGGGCCGGGGGGAACCCTTTCCATCACCATCAAGATCTGAACCGATTGCACAAAGCGTTTCAGACGCCAGAAACGGTTATTGTAAACGAGTTAAACTGGACGTCGACAGCGCGCCATGCGGATATCGTTTTGCCAATTGCCGCGGCTCAGGAGCGGATGGACATTGGTGCTGGGAAGTCTGACAATGCTTTGGTCCCGATGCCGCGACTGGTTCCACCTGCCGGAGAGGCGCGGGTTGAATATGATATATATGCCGACCTGGCGGCAAGGCTTGGACATGAACACGCCTTTACCGAAGGGAAAACCAGCGACGATTGGCTGCACGAGATTTGGGATGTCACCTGCGCGCGCGCGCAGGAGGCGGGTGTTGATTTACCCAATTGGGATGAATTCATTGCTGGGGATGCTATTCGTCTGCCAGACCCAAGCCCCGATCAGGTGTTTTTAGCGGATTTTCGAGCGGATCGTTTGAAAGCTGCGTTGCCCACGCCAAGTGGCAAGATTGAGCTGTTTTCTGAAACCATCGCTGCGTTTGATTTGCCCGACTGCAAGGGGCACCCAGCCTGGTATCCGCCGCGGGATCGTGCAGATGGCTTGAGCCATAAATACCCGCTTGCACTGCTTTCGGGTCAACCCAAAACGCGGCTGCACAGCCAATTGGATAATGGGGCTTATAGTCTCAGTTATAAAATTTCCGGCCGTGAACCGGTTTTAATACACCCGATGGATGCCTCCGAAAGAGGGATCAAGGATGGCGACGTTGTTGAGTTGCTTAACGGGCGCGGGCGATGTCTTGCAGGCGCGCGGGTCACGGATGAGATTAAACAAGGCTGTGTCTTTTTGTGGACAGGGGCATGGTACGATCCCGATTTTGATGCCCCTCAGGCACGGGATCGTCACGGGAACCCAAACGTCTTGACGCATGATCATCGAACCTCTTCGTTAACACAAAGCCCTGCGGCACATTCTACGATGATTGAACTGCAACGTTTTCACAGCCCGCCCCCACCTATCGAGGTTCATGACCCACCGTCTTTTGATCTCAATGAGGAACTGTTATAGTTACTTAAACAAGGGCTAGGACTATATGAGCATCGAAAAAGCAAAAGAGCCAAAGGTCGATTCAACGCTTTCTAAAGGCTTGTCCATTCTGGAAAATTTGGCAATGTCACGATCTGCAAAAGGCGTGACAGAGCTGTCCAAAGAACTGGATTTGACCAAATCGAATACCTTTAGATTGCTTCAGACACTGACTACCCTTGGATATGTGAGGCGTCGCGAAGATAAATTATATGCTGCGACGTTGAAGACATGGCAGATTGGCCGTGCATCGGTTGAAAACTTCAACCTTCGCGAGATTGCGGCCCCTGAGTTATCGTTTCTCTCAAAGGAAACAGGCGAAGCGATCTATCTTGCTGTGCGTGAAAATTTGAACGTTATTTATATCGACAAGATAGATAGCCAAAAACCGATCAGGTCGTGGAATACCATTGGCGGTTCGGCCCCTATACATTGTGTTGGAACGGGCAAAGCCATGTTGGCGGCTGAGTTTCCGTTGCTTCAAGAGAAGATTAGGACATCTTTGACGTCCTATACGCCAAAAACAATCACGGATATGGCCTCGCTAGAGGAGGATATACAAAGGACACAGGAGCGCGGTTTTGCATATGATTGTGGTGAGTTCCGTGATCGTATCTTAAGTTTTGGTGCTGCCATAACTCTGCCAGGTGGCGAGGTCGTTGGCGCGTTGGGTATATCCTTACCAGATATCAATCTGCCAGAGGGCGGCGTTGAACATTTTGGCGGTTTGGTTGTTCATGCGGCCCGTAGCGTCTCTGCAAAGCTGGACCGCATTTGATATTTGGATCAGGATTTCTTCTCTGGGAACTCAACAGGTCCGCCCTGCTTTTCCCATGTGGAAAAACCTTCTTTGAGGTGTGCCGCATCAAAGCCCATATCTTGCAAGGTGGCCGTTGTAAGGGCTGAGCGCCAACCTGAGGCACAATGGAATACGAATTTCTTGTCTTCTTGGCCGAAAATATCTTTGTAATAAGGGCTGTCAGGGTCGACCCAAAATTCGATCATACCACGAGGCATATGAATGCTTCCTGGAATAAAGCCACTGCGCTGGCGTTCGCGCACATCGCGGATATCAATGATCACAACATTGGGGTCATTCACCATGGAAATGAGGGCGGCAGTTTCAACCTCCTCAATTCGAGCGCGGGCATTTGCAACCATCTCGGCTGATGAAATTTTAAGCTTAGTCATAGGGGCTCTCGTGTTGTTATATGGAACATCTATTTCGAATATTGACACGAATAATGTGCTGGTGCAACTTAAACCAATACAGTTGAGTATCTCACATTTGGAGAGTCAAAACATGGCAGGACAGGATTCCATTTCATTGTGGAACGCATCTGCGCAAGAGCCGGATTATCGCTCAGCAATGGACACAGATATTGCTGTTGATGTTGCGATTGTGGGTGGTGGTTTTACCGGTCTATCGACCGCTTTGCATTGCGCGGAAAAAAGTTTGTCTGCTCATGTTTTAGAAGCTGAGCAAGTTGGTTATGGCGGGTCAGGGCGAAATGTTGGCCTTGTGAACGCAGGTGTTTGGCTGCCGCCAAAAGATGTTAAGGAAAAGCTTGGATCGTCCTTTGGTTCCCGGTTTTTAAAAACCTTCGGTGAAGGCCCTGATTTGGTCTTTTCGCTTATCGAGAGACACCAGATCAGATGCGAAGTGACAAAGACGGGCACGATCCATGCCGCGCATTCGATGCGAGGGTTTGCTGATCTGGAAGGGCGCTGGAAAGAATGGAATGCGATGGGTCAACCTGTTGACCTGTTAAACCGCGAAGATGTCTCCAAGCTCATTGGATCCGAGGCCTTTTATGGTGGGTTGGTTGACCATCGGGCTGGAACCATTAATCCAATGGGATACTGTCGTGGCCTCGCCCGAGCCGCCTTGGGGGCTGGTGCTAAAATTAGCACAGGCGTTCGTGTCCAAGCGTTGCGAAAAGATGGCGAAGTTTGGAAAGTTGAAACCGACCAAGGTGTTGTCACAGCGAAATATGTTGTGTTGGGCACAAATGCTTATACGGATACGCTTTGGCCTGATTTAAAGCGTGTTTTTACACCCATTCCCTATTTCCAACTCGCGACCAAGCCAATGGGCGAAGATGCGGCGCATATTCTTGCGAGCCGTCAGGGGTTGTGGGATACTGGGCAGATCATGTTCAGTCTGCGCCGTGACGCTTTTGATCGTTTGGTTATTGGGTCTATGGGCAAGGTGGTTGGTGACGTCGATAGCGGGCTTTCACAACGCTGGGCACGCAAACAACTTGCGCGGATATTCCCTGAGCTGGGGGAGGTCACGTTTGAAGAGGCATGGCACGGCCAAATTGCCATGACGCCGGATCATATGCCACGGATTTATAACCTTGATGAAAACCTATACACCGCAATCGGTTACAACGGTCGAGGGATCACAACAGGCACGATCTTTGGTAAATCTATGTCTGAACTCTTGACCGGTATGTCGCCGGAAGATTTACCTATGCCAATGACAAAAATGTCGACTGTCCCAAGTGCGCCGATTATGTCGCGCCTGTACGAGGCAGCATTTACCGCAAACCAAGTTCTGAAGAGCATTTAGGCAATGACAAATATCTCTAATCGCGTTGGTGTCGATATCGGAGGCACCTTTACAGATGTTGCGCTTGCCCATGCGGGCGGGTTTGCGACGTGTAAGGTCTTGACCAATTACGCGCAGCCTGAACAGGCCATTCTGGACGGAATTCAAATTGCGGTCGAGAAGGCTGGCATCGCAATGGGTGATATTGGGCAGGTGATCCATGGGACAACCCTTGTCACCAATGCGCTGATTGAACGCCGTGGCGCAAAGCTGGCCTTTATCACGACGGAAGGGTTCCGTGATGTTATTGAGATGCGGTCTGAGAACCGCTTTGAACAGTATGACCTGAACCTAACCCTGCCCAAGCCGATGGTTCCTCGGGAAGATCGTTTAACCTTAAACGAACGTATGGGGCCAAATGGCGAGGTGTTGCTGGCACTTGATCCTGCCGAAGTCGATGCGATGGTGCAAACCATTCTGGCGGGAGATTATGAAGCCGTCGCGATTGGTTTGATGCACTCATACGCCAATGATGCGCACGAAGTGCAGATGGCAGACGCTTTGCGTGCCGCTGCGCCGGATATGTCGATCTCGATATCCTCAGTTATTTCGCCACAAATGCGCGAGCTGCCGCGCTTTAACACCGTAATTGCAAATGCCTATGTACAGCCACAGGTGGCAGATTATCTGGGCCGGCTTGTGAGCCGCCTACAAGATCATGGCGTCACAGCGCCGGTCTTTATGCTTCATTCTGGTGGTGGTCTGATTTCTGTTGACTCAGCTGCTGAACAACCTGTTCGATTGCTTGAGTCAGGCCCTGCGGGCGGCGCTATTTTTGCAGCCGATTTTGCCCGTGGCCACGGGTTGGACAGTGTATTGTCCTTTGATATGGGCGGCACAACCGCCAAGATTTGCCTGATCGAAGATGGCGCGCCCAAAACCGCCAACACATTCGAAGTTGCCCGCACGTATCGTTTCAAAAAAGGGTCAGGCATGACCGTGTCCACACCAGTGGTTGAGATGGTCGAGATCGGTGCAGGTGGTGGCTCTATTGCATCCATTGACGCCTTAGGGCGCATTCAGGTTGGCCCCCGTTCTGCGGCTTCCGAACCCGGGCCTGCCTGTTACGGTCGCGGCGGCGAAGAGCCCACCGTGACAGATGCGAACCTTCTTTTGGGGCGGCTTGATCCGGACAATTTTGCAGGCGGGGCTATTCCTTTGTCTCCCCAAGCATCCGAAGTTGCCGTGAATGCCAAACTTTCGAACACGCTTGAAATTTCTGCATCAGATGCGGCCTTTGGCGTGACCGAAATGGTTGACGAAAACATGGCCAACGCGGCGCGTGTTCATACTGTTGAAAATGGCCGCGATATTGAACATTTTACAATGATCGGGTTTGGCGGTGGCGCGCCTTTGCATGCGTGCCGTCTGTGCGAAAAACTGGGGATCAAGGAATTGATCATCCCACCCGGTGCTGGTGTGGGTTCGGCGATCGGGTTTTTAAAAGCTCCCTTTAGCTATGAGGCGACGCGCGGATTGTTCCAGCGACTGGATCAGTTTGATGCAAGCTCTGTGAATGCGACCCTTGCTGAGCTTGAAAAAGAAGCGACCGCCTTTGTCAGTGCAGGGGCTCAGGATGCGAAAACCACAACGCGTTTAACGGCGTTTATGCGATACTCTGGGCAAGGTTGGGAAATTCCCGTTGTCTTACCCTATGAGACATTTGTGGATGCAGATGCTGCGAAGATTCTAACGGCATTTGAGGCCGCATACCAAACGTTGTTTGGGCGTGTGATTGATGGTTTGGGAATTGAAATCACCAACTGGTCGCTTGTTGTTGCATCGGTCTTGCCGGAAACACCATCGGTGGTTGGCCATACGTCTGGCACACCGGTTACTGCGCTGCGCAAACGGCAGTTCTTTGACGCGGCTCTGCGCAAAACCGTTGATGCCCAAGAGGTTGAACGCGCTGCGATGACTGCAGGGCAGGCTGTCGAAGGGCCTGCAATTATTGTGGAAAGTGAAACAACAACTATCGTGACCTCTGGTTATCGTGCCATTGGTCAAGGCGATGGCAGCCTGCGACTGATCCGTAAGGGAGACAGCAAATGACCCCTACAGCGATTGATTATCAAATCATGTGGAACCGCTTGATTGCAGTTGTCGAAGAACAAGCAACGACACTGATCCGAACAGCGTTTTCAACGTCGGTACGCGAAGCGGGTGATTTGTCCGCGGGTCTGTTTGACCGCCAAGGCCGGATGATGGCCCAAGCGGTGACCGGCACACCGGGCCACGTCAATGCAATGGCCGAAAGTGTGACGCATTTTGTCCGCGAAATCGGCGCTCAGAACATTTTTGAAGGCGATGTCTTTATCACCAATGACCCTTGGCTTGGGACAGGGCATTTGCATGACATTACAGTGGTGTCTCCGACATTCCGCGGTGGGAAACATATCGGGTTTTTTGCCTGTACCGCCCATGTTGTCGATATTGGTGGGCGCGGTTTTGGCCCTGATGCGAACGAAGTTTATGAAGAGGGACTGTTGATCCCAATCATGAAGTTCGCCGAACGCGGAGTGGTCGGCCAAGATCTGATCCGGATCGTGCGTGCAAATGTGCGTGAACCTGATCAAGTGGTCGGCGATATGTACTCTCTCGCGGCGTGTAACGAGGCCGGAGATCGCCGCTTGCAAACCATGATGGGCGAGTTTGCGATTGCTGACTTGGATGGATTGTCGGATTTTGTGATTGAGGCGAGCCGAAAAGCGACGCTGGAGGCAATTTCCAAAGTGCCAGACGGGACATTCAGCCATAAGATGCATGTTGATGGCTATGATGATCCCGTGCTGATGGCGGTACAACTTGATGTTAAGGGTGATAAGATCAAAGCCGATTTTGCTGGCACATCAGGGATGAGCCGTTTTGGCGTCAACGTTCCCGAGGTCTATACGCGTGCCTATGCCTGTTACGGTCTCAAATGTGCAATTGCGCCGCAGGTGCCTAACAATACAGGATCTTTGGAACCCTTTGAGATCACCGCGCCGGAAGGCTGCATCCTCGCAGCAAAACGGCCGGCCCCTGTGTCTGTTCGCCATGTTCTGGGGCATATGGTCCCTGACGTTGTTCTAGGTGCACTGCATCAAGCGTTGCCAAATACGGTTCCTGCAGAGGGCGCGAGCGCATTATGGAACATCCAAATCTCGGCCCGTCCAAGCGATCCCGAAAGTGGCTTGCGTAACGCTGAAATTTTGATGTTCAACTCGGGCGGGACCGGTGCACGGCCAGAGGCTGATGGCCTCTCTGCGACGGCGTTCCCATCCGGTGTATCTACGATGAGTGTCGAAGCCACCGAACATGTGGGTCCAATCACGGTCTGGCGCAAAGATCTGCGCGAAGGATCAGGCGGGGCGGGGGCTCTGCGTGGGGGTCTTGGCCAGACCATCGAAATTGAACCTCGAGAAGGATATGATTTCTTCTTTAACGCAATGTTTGATCGTGTCGAAAACCCCGCGCGTGGGCGTGATGGCGGCCACACTGGCGACGCTGGACGTGTTGAACTCGCAGATGGTACGAAGCTGCGCAGTAAAGGACGACAGCTTGTTAAAAACGGCCAGCGCCTTAAACTTAGCCTACCCGGCGGCGGTGGATATGGCGATGCCAAAACCCGGGCGCGCGAAGAGATCACAGCAGACCTAAGGGCTGGGCTGATTACGCCCGAACAAGCCAAGAATGATTACGGATTTGAAGGATAAACCATGACCGATAAACCTCTCGCACTTGTAACGGGTGCAGCCCAAGGTATTGGCCTCGCATGTGCACAGGCCTTGATCGAAGATGGCTATAATGTCATTTTGTCGGATGTGAATGCACAGGGCGTCGCGGAGTCGGCTGACAAATTGGGAGCCACAGCGATTGTCTGTGATATGGGCGATCTGGATCAAATCAAAGCGATGTTTGCACAGATTGCTGCGGACTACGGCCCAATCTCGGCGCTTGTTAACAACGCAGGGGTTGCCATGCCTGGTGATTTTCTAAGCTATGACATTGAGACCTTTCAAAAGGTGATTGATATCAACCTGCGCGGTGTTTTTGTAGCCACCCAAATGGCGGCCCGTGTTATGGTGGAGAACAAAATTGCAGGTGCAATCGTCAATATGTCTTCGATTAACGCGCAGGTTGCGATCCCGGCGATCCCTGCTTATTGCGCCTCTAAGGGCGGTGTTATGCAGCTGACCAAAGTTGCGGCGCTTGCACTGGCGAAAGACAATATTCGTGTGAATGCCGTAGGTCCCGGTTCTATTGACACCGAGATGATGGCGGGCGTGAATGCGAACCCAGAAGCCTTTAAAATGGCCATGTCGCGTACGCCGCTAGGCCGCGCAGGGGATGCGCGCGAAATTGGCGATGTTGTTGCGTTTCTATGCTCAAAGAAATCTAGCTATATCACAGGTGAAACCATCTATGTTGATGGCGGGCGTCTTGGCTTGAACTACACCTGCTAGGGTCATTGAACATGTCAAAATACCTCGCCACATATTCTGCTTGGCAATCTGATCCGGTCGGCTTCTGGGAAGACGCCGGCAAACAGATCGATTGGGTGACGCCGGCCACATCTACATTTAATCCTGACAGCGGTGTCTATGGACGTTGGTTTGACGGAGCGACCTGTAACACCTGTTACAACTGTATCGATCGTCACGTTGAAGCTGGGCACGGTGACCGCTTGGCGGTTGTTTACGACAGCCCCGTTACAGGTCAAGTGCAGCGTTTCAACTATGGCGAATTGAAAGATCAGGTGAGTGCGCTTGCCTCGGTGCTGCGCGGTCTTGGTGTAGAAAAAGGTGACCGTGTTGTCATCTATATGCCGATGGTCCCGCAGGCGATATTTGCGATGTTGGCATGTGCCCGTCTTGGGGCGGTTCACTCGGTGGTATTTGGCGGGTTTGCGCCCCAAGAGCTTGCTACACGTATTGATGATGCGACCCCCAAAGCGATTGTTTCAGCGTCGTGCGGGATCGAACCTGGACGGACCATTGCATATAAGCCGTTGTTGGATGAGGCAATTGACCTGTCGACGCATAAGCCGGAGGCTTGCGTCATTTTGCAACGCGAGACGCTGACCTGCGATTTGATCACAGGGCGTGACCATGATTATGCGGTTGCGGTTGATGCGGCTTTGGCTGCGGGTGAAGGGACGGAATGTGTCCCCGTCGCAGCGACTGATCCACTGTACATCCTGTATACCTCTGGGACTACGGGCCAGCCCAAAGGGGTTGTCCGCGATAATGGCGGGCACATGGTGGCGCTGAAGTGGACCATGGAAAACCACTATGGCGTGAAACCAGGCGAGGTTTTCTGGGCTGCGTCTGATGTGGGCTGGGTCGTTGGGCATTCTTACATTTGCTACGGACCCTTGTTGCACGGTGCCGCGACTGTTGTGTACGAGGGAAAACCCATTGGCACGCCGGACGCGGGTGCGTTCTGGCGGGTGATCCAGGATCACAAAGTGGTTGCGATGTTCACGGCGCCTACGGCATTTCGCGCGATCAAAAAGGCCGATCCAAAAGGCGCGTTGATTGCAGATTATGATCTAAGTTGTTTCCGCACCTTGTTTCTGGCTGGGGAACGGTCTGATCCAGCAACGATAGAATGGGCGCAGGCAAAGCTGGACCGCCCTGTTATCGATCACTGGTGGCAAACTGAAACGGGATGGGCAATGTCGGGTAATCCAGTTGGATTGGGCGCGTTTCCTATCAAATTGGGCTCGCCCGGCAAACCAATGCCTGGGTATGATATTCAGGTTCTTGATGACGAAGGTCATGAGGTTCCAGCTGGCACGCTTGGCAACATTGTGTGCAAACTGCCTTTGCCGCCATCAGGTTTTCCAACACTGTGGAATGCGCCTGAGCGGTTCATTTCGTCCTATATGGCTGAATATCCCGGTTATTACGCGACCTCTGATGCAGGCATTATTGATGAAGATGGCTATGTTTTCATCATGGCGCGTACGGATGATATCATCAATGTGGCAGGTCACCGCTTGTCCACCGGGGCGATGGAAGAAGTGATTGGTGCGCACCCTGACATCGCGGAATGTGCGGTGGTGGGTAAGGCTGATCCTTTGAAGGGTCAAATGCCGCTTGGGCTTTATGTCACCAATGATGGTACGAACCGCGACGAGGCTGAGCTTGAAGCGGAACTGGTTAAGCTTGTCCGCGCCAAGATCGGGGCGGTTGCCTCTTTTAAATGCGCGGTTGAAGTCAAACGCCTGCCTAAAACACGTTCAGGTAAAGTCCTACGTGGGACGGTGCAAAAGATTGCAGATGATGAGGCGTTTAAAATGCCTGCGGCAATCGATGACCCGGCGATCTTGACTGAAATCAAAGCGGTGCTGGTCGCGCGCAACTTGATTGGACACATAGCGTGATCAAAGGGAGCCGCGCCTTTGATCAGATCAGCAACGCCATTATACCTGTCGCCGGCATCTAAAGTTTGTGAGGAGAACGCCTATGACAGCAGCTGTACAGATGAAGAATGTTAACAAGTTCTACGGCGACTATCATGCGCTTAAGAATATTAATCTTTCTGTCGCCAAAGGTGAAAAGATCATTGTCTGTGGTCCGTCAGGGTCTGGAAAATCGACAATGATCCGTACGATTAACCAGCTTGAAGAACATCAATCTGGTGAAATCCGTATCAACGGTGAGTTGATCAATGGGGATGCCCCAAATATCGAAGAGATGCGCCGCGAAGTTGGAATGTGTTTTCAACATTTCAACTTATTTCCCCATCTGTCGATCCTTGAAAATTGTACCCTTGCCCCGATGCTAGCACGTAAAATTCCACAAACAGAAGCCGAAGAAACTGCTATGGCGTTCCTGAACAAGGTGCAGATCGGCAATCAAGCTCATAAATACCCAGGCCAGCTTTCTGGCGGGCAGCAACAGCGTGTTGCTATCGCGCGTGCGCTTTGTATGAAACCTAAAATTTTATTGTTTGATGAACCTACATCAGCGCTAGATCCGGAAATGATCGGTGAGGTGCTTGATGTCATGGAGACCTTGGCAAAAGAAGGCATGACAATGGTATGCGTAACTCATGAAATGGGCTTTGCGCGAAAAGTCGCAGATCGTGTCATCTTTATGGATGCGGGTGAGATCATCGAAGAAGCTGATCCGGAAACATTTTTTACATCCTCATCCAATGAGAGAACTCGAAACTTCCTCGATCAAATACTAACTCACTGATATAAATTAGTTATTTCACAATTTCATTTGTCTGGCACACCCGGTCAAGATCTGATCTTGAGGGGTGTTCCGTCGTGATTTATAATCTTTGTACACGGATCTAAAGTGACCCTGTCGCCAAGAACCTGTCTGATGGTTGCTTTTACACTTTCTTGACAAAAATAATCGGTAAAGATAGAGCAAAGTTAAATTGCACTCTCAGCCAGATCTGCGTTGCCATGTATCGCATAGCCAAAGATTGCAACGTGAGGGGTCCGACGGGGCGCTTATTTTGTTCACTGAGAGATATACTATGCGAAATCCGTCCATACGAAATCTGTTGGCTATTGGTTTTCTCATCACAAGCCCCTTTACTGCGTTTGCTCAGGCTGTTGATGACACTGCGGATCAAACTCAATTGGTTCAAGCTCCCTCGACCGTTCCGGATCTCGCCGTGCCCAAGGTTGATGATCTTGCGATCCCTTCCGTACCTGTGACCACAGGGCTGCCCGAGACGAGCGGGACAGAGCCGCAAGTGGAAACTGAAGGGCAAATTGATGTGGCGGCTCAAAGCAAATCTGAGCAAGACCTGCAATTTCCCACGGGTCCACAAACCCTTGAAGAACAGGTCACACAGGCCAAAGACGACGCTGTTGAATTTCTCGTTGATGGAGGACCCTCAATCTGGGCGATTGGTGCATTGTCTGTGATCACTGTCGCATTGATCTTGTGGAAAATATGGCGTCTGGCCTGTATTGGCGCTTGGTCGAAAAATCGCGCCATCTATGCTGTGACCCTATACGAACGTGGGGATGCGGCGGCTGCGCGCACTCATGTTATGCGCCGCACGGGTATTCGCTCCAAAGTGATCCACGTCGCGCTTGAGGCATTGATGAAGCACCCAGAGGCCACCGCACGTGAAGAAACTGCACGTGTTGCCAAACGTGAGCTTTCCCGCGCAAACAGCGGTTTGCGCGCGTTGGAATTGATCGCAACCATTGCCCCGTTGCTGGGCTTGCTTGGTACTGTGATGGGTATGATCGCGGCTTTCCAAGCTTTGCAAGAGGCCGGTAGCCGTGCAGATCCTGCTATTCTGGCTGGCGGCATCTGGGAAGCTTTGCTTACCACAGCAGCGGGCATGGCCGTCGCGATCCCGGCTTCGGCGGCGTTGACGTGGTTTGAATCTGTGACTGAGCGTATCCGCCAAGATTTAGAAGATAATGTGACCCGCCTTTTTGTCTCAGCTCAGCCACAACCGTTGAAAGTTGCGGCCGAATAAAATGATACTGGGAACTGTACCCCGTGTGAAACGTAAGCCAAGCCTCACACCGATGATCGATGTGGTGTTTTTGCTGTTGGTGTTCTTTATGCTCGCCTCGCGATTTGGCGCCGAGGCTGTTGCGCCTTTGCCGTTGGCGTCCTCTGGTGGGGAATATTCAGGCCCACCACGGTTGGTGGATGTCACTTTGCAAACTGTTCGTCTGAACGGGATCGAAAGTGATGATATCGTTGCAGATCTTGCCCCTTTGATGTCGGCGCCAACAGATACAATTATCCTGCGCGCGCGTGACGGAGCCAAAGTCCAACGTATTGTCACGGTATCACAGCAGCTTACTGCGGCCGGTTACACGACAATCGTTTTTTTGGAGTAGCAAATGGATTTCTCTCCGCCCCCAGTGCGCCCTCGTGGTGAATCTATTGTTCCAATGATCAATGTAGTTTTTTTGCTGCTGATTTTCTTTCTTATGACCTCACAGATTGCCCCACCTGAACCCTTTGAGGTTGCTCCACCTACGGCAACGTCTCACCAATCAACCGACACGGATGTGACGCTTTACATCGGGAAAACAGGTGATATCGCATACCAAGAATATCGAGGCCAAGACGCAGTTGCGCAGGCGGCGCGAGCAGGTGCCGAGGCCAAAACTTTTCGGATCCGTGCGGATGCCGAACTTGATGGCAGCGCCTTAGCAGCACTGCTCAAATCGCTTTCGGCTTATCCTTTGCGTGCGGTCGAATTGGTTGTGACCCCGCAATGAGACAGATACTTGAAACCGGAGCCTTCCTGGGGCTGGCAGCGGCCGTACATGTTTTAGCCTTTTTCGCCATGTCTGATCAGGATGGTTTGGAAACTGGAGGAGTGGGGGGCACAGACGTTCTTACGCTGGCGGCAGTGTCTGATGCGGTGGAAACGATGGTCGAAACCTGGGAGGCGCCTTCTAAAACACCAACAGATGTGACCGTAATTGATACGCTATCTTCGGTGTCACCGATATCTGATGCGCCGCCTTTGGCACAAGCGTTGTCACAGGATGCGCAGGTCAAAATTGCCGCCATCCAAGCCCTTCCAGATTTACGTTCAGAAACGGAAGCCTCCCCCTCCGTGCCTCTCATCAACACGGAAACCGCACCGCCCCCTGAGTTAGAGCGCAAGCCGGACCCTGTTGCGAAACCGGAACCAAAGCCAAAACCTCAAAAGAACCCCCCGCCTAAAGCCCCTCAGAAAACCGAGCCCAAAGCGAAAAAGAGCAATGTTACTTCGCAAGGCCGTGCTGCTCAAAAAGCGGCGGGCAGTGGTGGAGGGAAGGCTATTGGGAACAGTGGGAATAAATCACAGACCGCACTTAGCGCGGGTAAAGCCCAAAGCCTCATGCGGGGGTGGCAATCTAGGATTCAAGCCAGACTTAATCAGCGTCAACGCACGCCACGTGGGGACTTCACGCCAAGTCGTGTGGATATAAACATCACCCTAGATCGTACTGGAAAAGTTTTAACGAGCAAAATTGTTAGATCGTCGCCGGATCCCAAAGTTAATCAGGCTGCATTGGATACGATCAATCGTGCCGGACGGATGCCAAAGGCCCCGAAAAACCTGCCCGGTGGCGCCACATTCATCTTTTCCGTGCCACTTTTCTTTCGCTAACATCTGATCTAGCATTGTTTGTATACGAAGCTGAGGTTGGCAGCGCGGTATGTGGCTGGATATCACCGCCGTCTGATACGCGCTGACAACATCCAAACCATCGTGTAAATGTACATCAACCTCGCGCAAAATCTTCAACGCATCCTTATCCGAATACCGTTTCCGTGCCATTCTTTATAACGCCATTGATCCATAAGGAGTGGCACAGTTTTAAGAGGGCAAAACAGAACGAGATCGGCATTTCTACACGTCAACTCTAAAGATTATTCGGCAAATATAAACATGACCCTATCGCGATCTGGTAGATTCCACCCAGGCCACGCCAGAATTTTCAACGGCAGAGCGGGGGATTGTCTACAGGTCGCAATTCGCGTGACGAGATGCCTCCACCTGTGAGGCCAAGGTATCCTCGAGACTAACGAGAGCACCTTGGCAACAAACGTGACAGCGGACTGCGTTTAGAAGAAAATCGCGTATTCTAACCAGACCCGACGACCCTCATTTGCAACAAGTATATTGTCACCTGTCAGCGGGTTTGTACGTACAGACGACCCAGTTGGATTGATCGAATACACGTCAAAGAGGTTGTCGACACCAAAGCTGATTTCACCTGCGCCAATCGCCTTTGCAAGACGTAGGTTGACTGTAACGGTTTCATCAACTTCGGAAAACCCGGTTTTATCACGCGCACCAGTATAGACGATTTCCGATGCCATCCGAAGACCATTGTCAAAAGCATAATCACCATAGAGCGTCATCTTTACGGGTGCTCCGATGCGATTGTTGGGCAGCCAGCTGTCAATTTCACCGTCTTGATCACTGTCCGTACGCCCCTCGGTAAAGGCGGCGGATAGTCCTAGGTTAAGATCGGAATTCACACGATAATCAGCAATCAGCTCGGCGCCCCAAGTCTCTTCTTTTTGCTGTGTTATGGTATTGGTGGCCGAGTCAAAAACCGTTCCCTCGTCGGACGTTGCATAAAACGCGGATGCCGCGAGGCTGAGACGATCGCCCTGATGGCGTAGACCAACTTCAAAGGTGTCCACAATTTGCGCTTCCGGCGCAATATCCGCGTATGAGACCGTTTGCCCTGCTATAAAGGGATTGGCAGCCAAAGCTCGGCGAGTAAACGCCCCTACATCCGGCAGCGAGAACCCCTGTGAATAGCCGGCAAAGACATCGACAGTCGGTGCAATTTCATAAACAGCCCCGAGATTAAACACCAAGGCATCGTAGTCAAAGTTGCCACCTGTCACATTAAGTGCAGGCAATGCGAATGTCCCCGCAGTCGTGATGAGAGCGGCCGTGGGGCGGGTAAAGCTTTGTACATTGAGGTCAAATCGCTCGTACCGTAAACCGCCCGAGAGTTCGAGTTTACCAAACTCTGCATCCAGCTGCGCAAAAAGCGCTAGACTGTTTTGCGTCATCGGAGCAATCAAATCGACACCATCTAATGTGGTTTGGCTTACGTCATCGCGCCCGATGTCTGCGCCCCATGTTAACAGAACATTCTTGCTTAGCGTGCTGCGGATGGTGGAACGCAGTCCATAGGTGGTTGTGTTCAACTCACTTTGCGAATTTGGATCTTGTGTCAGATCCGTGGTGCTGATGGGATAATATAAGGTATTGGCAACACCCGCCAAAGCGTATGAGGCGCGGCGCGTATTATCGGTGACATAAGCCTGTACCTCAAGCTCACCAATCGCGAGAGCGTCGTTGCTGTATTTCAACGTCAGCGCATTTGTGTCATCTATGACGTCCTCACCTGTATAAGGTGCTGTGGTGTCAATGCTTGCCACATCTGTAAGATATTCGGTGAAGAACTCGGGGGATTGGCGAAACCGATCTACGTCAAGACGCAGATCAAAACGATTGTTCCCTACGGTGTAATCAGAGGCCAGCCCAAAGGAATAGTTGTCGAAATTGTCACCGCCGCCTTGACCCAACAATGCGTCCGAGGGCAGCTGTGTGCCATTGCCGGCATATTGATTACCGATCCCTTCTACGTTGAGTTCTAGACGCAGACCAAAATTGTCTTTGCGGTAATCCCGCGCCGCAAAAACGCTATAACCTAAGCTATCAGAGACGTTTTCACTTTGTGCTGAAAGACCAAACCGCAACTCGCTTTGGCTTATGTCTGCGGCTTGTTTCGTGACGATATTTATTGTACCGCCAGTCGCCCCATTTCCATATTGCGCATTCGACCCTTTAATAACTTCGATCCGTTTGATTGTGTTGACGTCAATCAACCCTAACTCACGATCAAAGCTACGCAACTCACTCGTGCGAGCGACCCCATTTATTAGGATCTGCAGGTTGCGACCACGCAAGTTTTGCGATGCCCCCCCTACTGTCCCATTTGAAACGGACAGACCTGGAACAAGATCAGACAAAATAGCTTCTAGGCCGCGACCCGTTTGAATACGGTCTTTTAGATCACTTGCCGTGATGACTTGAACGGTGCCAGGTATTGACGCGGCCTCGGCGTTACTGCGGTAGGCGCTAATATAGATTGGGTCTAGCGCGATAACCTCTGTCGCTGCGTCCTCCTGTGCGAAAAGCGGTGTTGCCAGCGAAAGAGAGACCAATGCGGTTGTGGTGTTACCTACCCACAGAGCCGTCGGTTGCAGTGTCATTGTATATGTCCTGTGTTTGGTGTCCGTATGCTTGCGATGCGCTGGCTCAAACAGTGATTAGTTTTGAAGTGTGAGATGGGTTTTTGACAGCAGGCGCAGGGCGAACACACCTGTGATGCAAGCAAGGCCACAAGCTATTATAAAGACCCAAGCATATCCAAAGGCTTGGGCCATAAATCCCGCAACCATCGATCCGATCATGTAAACAAAGAGGTTTGCACTAGAAAGAATGGTGAAATCTGTGCCTGCTTGCGACAACGATGCGACGCGCATAAATGCGGTGTAGAGGCCCACAATTTCCATATAACGGGAAAAAGTATTCGCCGCGCTTAAAGCGATCACAACCCAGATCGGTGCCCCGACAAATGCGGCTATTGCATAGCCTGCAAAAATGAATACGCGGGCTAAGACAAAGCCGATGAAAAACTGTGTCAGCCCATAATGGCGGATAATCACCATTCCAATAAAGGCTCCCCCCAAACCAACACAAGCGGCAGTGGAGCCTGACACCAATCCAATCAAGGACAGGGATGCCCCCTGATCAACCAGAAAGGATTGCTCTAATGCTTTGATCAAACCTTCTGGCAGTCTGAAAATCAGTGCAAACCCTAAGATCGCCAGCGCTTGCGGACGCTGAAAAAACGCCCGCAAAGACGCGCGTGGGGCGTATAATTCAGTCGGGCGTTTTCCCAAAGCTTCGGGGATCAATATAAAAAGGCTGACGGCCAGTGCGGATAGGGCTGCAACAATCGTCAGGCTATTTTGCCATCCAATTTGATCGTATAATAGCAGCGTTCCAGTTCCCCCGATCAAAACACCCGCAGCCACCGCACCGCTTTGGATGGCATTCCCGCCGGATTGCGCAACAGGTGGGAGGTGTTCAACCGCGTATCCATCGGTTGCGATATCCTGTGTCGCCGAAGCGATGGACATCAGCATTAACAATGGGAAAAATTGCTTCACATCCGCAACCGGGTCCATCTGGCTCAGTTGTAAAATCAACGCGACAACAACAAGCTGACTTGCGATGATCACGCCCTTACGTCCAATTCGACATCTGCCCACGGTGAAATGGGCCAATCGGTCGATCCATGGCGCCCAGATTGCCTTAAGCACCCAAGGCAGCATTAAAATACCCAACCCTCCGATCACAGACAGATCAACACCTTTTGCACGCAAAATAGGGGGTAAGGCCGCAGCAACCAAATACAGCGGGATCGCCTGCGCAATATATAATCCAATTAACGCAGCCCACACGGGTGTAACTGTCCCCAAACACATGTAAGGGGCAACACGAGCGGATTTCAGTTTTGTAAAGTTCATTTTCCCGCCGCTGTGAATGGGCTGCATTGCATTTTGGGAAATACTAATGAAAAAGAGTCAGGATTTCAATAAAAATGAGCAAATGCTCATTTAATTTGGATTATACCATTAATATCAATTTATTACGGTGTTTCATTTAGGTTTTTATAGTTAAAAACACTTTGTAGTAACGTACGACACCAGACTCGCGTGGCTTGTTGAGCATCACTATTTTCCGCCAAAGCGAGGGATTGCAAACACGCGATTGTAACTTGGTTTTGAAACATCGCGAGCGCAGTGCGTTCATCCGCTGGTACGGTGCAATCAAAGACCTTTTGTAAATCAATGAGACGTTCTAGAATTTCTTTTTGATGCTGTGTCTCCAGCTCAACCAAGGCCTCAGACGTTGCCATCGCACGCCGTAACTGCCAATTGGCGCGCGAATTTACATCGTCCGACCCTGCCAGCGCCTCAAGTAGAACGTCGATGCAATCTGAAACCGAAAGATCCGCTGCGATTGCTTGGTCTAATGCCACAAGACGTTTCCGCGTTTTTGCGAGCCAGTCTTTATACAGTTGGTAAAAAATAGCGTCTTTGTTAGGGAAGAACTGATACAGCGTCCCAATACTGATCCCTGCCGTTTTGGCAATTGCGTTCGTCGTAATCACTGCCGCAGATTGTTGGGACAACATTTGAAATGTCGTTTGTAGAATAAGATCAATTTTTTGCTGCGAGCGGCGTTGTTTAGCGATTTTACGAGGCGAAATTGATACGGTCATGGCAATTTAGCTAAGGTCCTTGGTTATGCATCCACAAGGTTTTGATACCGAAAGTCTCTTTAAATAGCCATCGCCCAAAATTTATCATAAGACAGCGACTGCATCCGACAAAGGTACGTAAGGCGACTTAGGCTAAGGCAGAAATATTCGCATAAAGAGCAACAACCTGCACTGGAACTCAGCCATGTGCCGTGGTTTAGAGGTGATAGCACGCCAGATGTCCCCCTGCTTCGCATCAGCCCGCGGAAAATCCAAACCTAGTGGGTACATCAAATGACAATAAAAGCTTTCAGTGAACTTCAAGGTCTATCATTTGAGGCCGTACAGAATTTTATGCTGCATGAAGCTCAAGAGCATGATCTTCCTGTCTTGTCCAAATCTGAAACATCCTTGCAGATTGAAAGCGAATTTGGGGTATTTGGCATTACAGATCTACCGGATGGTAAGGTCAGAATGGATGTGGAATCCAAAACAGAAGACCAGCTTCATGCCCTGCGCGACAGTCTGGTTCATCACCTCGTCCATTACCTGCCAGATGTTGCTAAGAGCATTTCTTGGTCCGATACCATTCACGAAGGTGCGCTTCCGCCGAACTTTCAATTTGCGACAGTTGTATCCGTTGCGCAAGCTTCTCGCGCTTTTACACGCGTAAAACTAAAGCTCAGAAACGCCGATTTATTCGATGACAGCTCCATCCATTTCCGTTTTCTGTTTCCAAAGAATGAAACGATCTCACCTCAGTGGCCCACTGTAGCGGCAAACGGATCGACGAAATGGCCGCAAGGTGAATATGAACTCCACCGGCCGGTCTATACTGTACGAGAAATCCGAGGCGATATCGCATTCGTTGATATCTTCCATCATGTTGGCGGGTTCACTTGGGAATGGTCAAAATCGGCAAAAATGGGCGATAAGGTCGCCATACTTGGCCCTGGCGGGAATGGCGTACTCCAAGCCAATGATGTCATTCTTGCCGCTGATGAAACAGCCTATCCGGCGACGGTGCGTATATTAAATGCCTTGCCGGACGATGCGACAGCGCGAGTTATTTTGGTAACACATACCAGCGATAATGATTACCCGCTTCCAAAGCGAGCAGGGGTGACGCTGGAATGGGTTGAACCAGAATCCTTCGGGCCACGTATCGTCGAAACAGTTCAAGAAAACACTCCGGCGTTCTTGTGGGTCGGGGCAGAAGCGCAGCAGGTAAAAGCATTACGAACCGATCCGATAATATCAACACTCGACAAATCGCAAAAACGTTTGGCAGTTTATTGGGTCGACGAGCATTAGCGTTACCTACATCGGTTTGAACCAATTGCTGCGCTAACCAAACTCTGATCGCTGTCCAAGGCTAAGCTGTCAGTAGTGTTGTAAATTTTGTCAGATGATTGCGTTTCTTGACGGCTGGGCTCAATGGATACGCTTTCCGCCATTATTATTAGGTTAGGATTTATAACCAGAATATGAGGGTGCCGTAAGAGCGATTGCAGACAGGAATACTTTGGATATTAACGTTCGTAGGTTTCGCCTAGGCTTGCGATGCCATTTAGTTTCAGCAGACGGCGGTTTGAGGAAATGATCCCCAAGACGATGATCGTGACAAGATAGGGGAGGCTGGCCAAGAGTTGAGATGGGATAGCGAGACCTGTGAGCTGTACAACAGTTCCTGCCAAAGACAGCATACCAAATAAGCACGCGCCCAGAAACACGCGCCCTACCATCCATGTGCCAAATACCACCAGCGCCACTGCAATCCATCCGCGACCTGCGATCATACCGTCAGCCCACAGTGGCGTGTAAACGGTTGAAGCATAGGCGCCTGCGATCCCTGCCATTAGGCCGCCAAACGCGACGGCACCCACACGGATGGCGATAACCGGGTAGCCAATAGATTGAGCGGCTTTGGGGTTTTCCCCCACTGCACGCAGCAGTAACCCGATTTTGGTATAAGCAAACATATACCACAGACCGGCGCTTGCCAAAAGCGAGAGCCAAACGATACAGTCTTGGGTGAAGAGGCCGCCGACAACAGGAATGTTTGACAACACGGGGATCTGGATTTGGTTCAGGCCGGTGACGGTGAAGCTTTCATAAGATTTGCCAAAAAAGGCCGAGAGGCCGGCACCCAGTATTCCAATTGCTAGGCCGGTTGCCACCTGATTGGCGCGCAAACCCAATGCGACGAAGGCAAAGAGCAGCGAGACAAAGATGCCTCCTAAGGCCGCAACGATAAAGCCTTCAAAATGTCCGCCGCCGTTATAGACAACGATAAAGGCCAGTGCCGCCCCAAGGGCCATCATACCTTCGACACCGAGGTTGAGCACACCTGCGCGTTCGGCCACCAATTCACCCAAGGCGGCTAATAGAAACGGTGTCGCAGCGGCCAACATCCCAGAGAGTATAAATTCGATTGCGTTCATGGCTTTATCTCAGCAGAGGGACGTGGCCAGTCCAGTCGATGGCGCACAAATGTTGCAAGGATCAGGTAGGACAGCAAAAGGCTGCCCTGAAATACCCGAACGCCAGCAATAGGGAGATCAGCCGAGACCATGGCTGTGTCGCCGCCAATATATAGCGCGGCCATAAAGAAGGATGACAGCAGGATACCAATGGGGTGTAGGCCACCCAGATAGGCGACGATAATTGCCGCGTAGCCATATCCGGTCGAGATGGATCGTTGTAATTGTCCGATGGGGCCTGCGACCTCGGCGGCGCCGGCGAAACCGGCCGCACACCCACCTATCAACAACGACATCCAGATAGCGCCCCCTTGAGAAAACCCAGCATAGGCGGCCGCGCGGGGTGCTAATCCACCAACCTGAAGTTTGAAACCGATAAAACTGCGCTGCATGAAAACCCAAGCAGCCAGCGACAATCCAACTGCAAATAACAAGGATATATTTACCCTCGTTCCGGGCAAAAGCGTTGGCACCATTGCGTCATATTGAAACATCACGGATTGCGGAAAGTTAAATCCCATGGGGTCTTTCCATGGGCCAAGTAGGAGGTAGTTTAACAGTTGAACTGCAACCAAAGACAGCATGAGCGACACAAGGATTTCATTTGCATTCAGACGCACCCGCCAAAAACTGGTAATTGCCGCCCAAGCACCACCGCCTAAGGCGCCCAACAGCAACATGCTGGGCCAGATCCAAATCCCGCTGGCTTGCGGCGCATAGACGGGGATGGCAGAGGCGCAGATTGCGCCAAGGATGAACTGACCTTCTGCGCCAATATTAAAGACCTTAGCGCGAAACCCAATTGCCAACCCCTGTGCGATCAGCAGCAATGGCCCGGTTTTAAGCAACACTTCGGAGAAGGCGTACCAGCTGGTGAAAGGTTCGATCAATAAGGCGTAAAATACTGCAGAAGGGTCTACGTCCAGCGTCAGATAGAGCGTGAAATTGGCAAAAGCTGCGAGAGCCAGCGCAGCAAAGGGCGCGATGATCATCATCGAAAGCGAGGCGCGTTCGCGTGCAACAAGGCGGGGCAGGATAAGTGTCATGCGGCGTCTCCGGTTGCGATCATATGTAGGCCGATTTCTTCGGGTTTCGTGTCGACGGTTTTAAAACGCGCACTCAGGCGTCCATGATTAAGAACCTGAATATGGTCACTGACTTCGAAAAGCTCATCAAGTTCTTCTGATATCACGAGGATTGCACAGCCGTCATTGCGCAAGGCAATCAACTGTTGTCGAATGGCCGTCGCAGCCCCGATATCGACGCCCCACGTGGGTTGGTTCACAAATAGCAGTTTTGGAGCGAGCATCATTTCGCGCCCAATAATGAACTTTTGTAGGTTGCCCCCCGAAAGCGCCCCAGCCTCTGCGTGTTCATCTGGGGTGCGGACGTCTTGGGTCGCAATACATGCTTTTGCAAAGGCGGTGGCCTGCCGCATACGAATAAGCCCGTGGCGGACCAGACCTTTGGAATGCGCAGTGAGTAGGCTGTTTTTGGTTAGGGACATTTCCGGAACGGCACCTTGCCCCAACCGATCCTCAGGGACAAAGGCAAAGCCAAGATGTCGTCGGGCGGCAGGATTTAGATGTGTGACATCCCGGCTCATCATCATGATGCGCTGTTTTTCGGACCCATGCAGGCGGGCTTCGCCAGAGATCAGAGCGGCAAGCTCGCTTTGACCATTACCAGACACCCCAGCGATGCCAAGGATTTCACCGGCGCGCACCTGCAGGTTGATCTGCTTGAGAGGGACGCTAAAGGGGTCGTCATGGATATGGTCCACGGCGATCAATTCAAGGTGTTTGTTGCCTGTGGAGATAGGTTTTGCAGCAAGCGGGGCAGGGACGTCATGACCGATCATCATTGTCGCCAAGGCAGATGCATCATGGAGGCGGGGATCGACATTGCCGACCACTTGGCCTGCACGTAAAATTGTCGCGTGATCACAAATAGCGCGGATTTCTTCGAGCTTATGCGAAATAAACAGGATGGATACACCGTCTGCAGCCAATTTACGCAGCGTTTCAAAGAGGCGGTTCACGGATTGTGGTGGCAAAACCGAGGTGGGTTCGTCCAAAATCAGCAGTTTGGGGTTGGTGAGAAGGCAACGAATGATTTCAACCCGCTGGCGTTCGCCCACCGATAGGGTATGCACATGGGCCATAGGATCTACATCAAGGCCGAATTCCGCACCCAAGACCGTGATCCGCTGGGCGAGATCTTTCTTATCCCCGGGCACGACAAGCGAGACATTCTCGACAACCGTCAGAGTTTCAAACAACGAAAAATGTTGAAAAACCATCCCGATGCCCAATTGACGGGCGTCCCCCGGCGCATTGAGGTGCAACTGCTTTCCCTGCCACATAATCTGACCGCTATCGGGTTTTTCAACGCCGTAAATTAGCTTCATCAATGTGGATTTCCCGGCACCATTTTCGCCAAGGATTGCATGAATCGAATGAGAGGCCACATCAAGGTTCACGCCGCGATTGGCGTGAACCTGTCCATAGCTTTTCGATACATCGCGTAAGGAAAGCAGAGGGGCTGTCATCGGTTAGTTCGGCAAAGGTGTTGTCACACCCTTCACGTGCCAATCCATCGAGATCACTTCGGGGGTGGTCATAACGCTGCCTGCGGGCACGCCATCGCTGCCGTCAGCCTTAAGGATTGGACCGGTGAACGGCGAGAAGCTGCCATCGGCAATTTTGGCCTCGGTCTCTTTGATTTGCGACATGGTATCGGCGGGGATATCTGTGCTCCAGTCGACCATTTTGACAACACCTTCGGCCATGCCAAGAAAGGCATTTGCGCCTGTAAATGTATTGGCGACATGCGCGTCAATCGACGCTTTGAAGAACGGCGACCAATCGGTTTCTACGCAGCCAAGATAGGTTTTGGGGGCATAGGTCTTCATGGAGGAGTTCAAGTTGAAGGAATAGATACCCAGCTCTTCGCATTGCGCAACAACGGAGGGAGTGTCTTGGGCGTTGGAAAAGACCACGTCACAGTCTTGAGCTGCGAGGGCTTTGGTGGCCTCTTGGGCTTTGGCAGGATCAAACCAGGAGTTGAGCCAAACCACAGAGACTTCGATGTCAGGATTAATGGCCTGCGCGCCCAATGCGAAAGCGTTGATTGAGGTGATCAGCTCGGGGATCGCAAATGCGGAAACTGAGCCAAGCTTGCCGGTTTTCGACACTGCGGCTGCAGCCATGCCCAGCAAGTAGGTGCCTTGGGAATATTGCGCAGCAAATGGCGAAAAGTTTGGCGCAACCATGAAGCCTGACGCATGCAACACGGTGACATCTGGATTGCGGCGGGCAATTTGCATTGCGCCATTTTGATAGCCAAAGGAGCCTGCGACCAGAACCTTTGCGCCTTCGGCCACGATTTTGTTCATGATACGGTCGGCGTCTGGGCCTTCATAGATGTTTTCCACAATAGTCAGCTGAACTGCGTCACCATAGGCGGCTTTGACAACGTTCAACCCCTCGGCGAGGGCGTGCCCCCAACCCACATCTGCGACCGGAGAGGGGATTACCAAAGCAATGGACAGCGGGTCTTCGGCTGTTGCGGCGGCGGCGCGACTGACAAGCGTGCTCATGACGCTGGCCATGGTGGCACCTTTGATAAAGTTTCGACGGTTCATTGGATTGGTCATTGGGGGCTCCCTGTCAGGTTGTTATGTTTATCTGTTTAATGTCGCCAGTGCGGCTTCGGCTTGGGTGAACAGTTTACGTTCATCGACGCGTGTAAACACTCCGTTCTCCCATACGATCTGACCGTTGATCATGGTCATGTCTGTGGGTGTGCCAATCCCTACCTTGGGGATTAAGCTGATGGGATCATGGCGGGTGCCGACATAATCCATACGACGGGTGTCGATAGCAAAAAGATCCGCCGCCATGCCCGGCGCGAGATGGCCGATATCGAATCGGCCCAAAAGATCCGCGCCGCCTTTGGTGGCAATATCTAGGAAATAGCTTGGCTCAGGGATGGGGTGGCTGCGTGTTGTGGCCGCAAGACATTGCAACATATACCCGGAGTGCAGGCAGTGCATGAGGTTCGAATTGTCATTTGAGGCCGCGCCGTCCGCACCTAATCCAACCCGCAGATCAAAGGCTGACATCGCAGGAATATCAGGGATTTCGGCGCCGACCAGATATACAGGCTCGGGACAATGGGAGACACCCGTTTTGCTGGCGGCCATAGCAGCCAGTTCGTCATGGGTCAGTTCCCAACAGTGGGCATAAAACACATCAGGTCCAGAAAAGCCGATATCTTCGAGATAGGCCACAGTGCGTTTGCCATAACGCTCAGCGATGACAGGGCTTTCACCTTCGCCCACATGGGTATGAAGCATCACGTCTTTGTCTCGGGCGAGCGCGGCGGATTCTATCATAGTCTCGCGGTAGCAATTGACTGGCTGACAGGGGGCAATCACCATTTGCTGCATGCTGAATTTTGAGGGGTCGTGATAGGTGTCGATGATACGTGCACAATCGGAAATAAATTCGTCTGTGGTTTCTAGCATCTCGTCTGGAATGGTTGAGCCCTTGGATTTCGGCAATGTGTTGCCACCGCGACCGGCGTGAAATCTCATGCCAAGCAGCTCTGCGGCTTCGAATTGGCGGTCGATCAGCCGTTTGCCTGCATGCCGAGGAAAGCAATATTGATGATCCATTGCCGTGGTGCAGCCATGTTTGATCAGCTCGGCCATGGCTGTGAGGGATGAATGGTAAAAGCAGTCTTCTGTGAGGCGCGAGAAAATTGGATAGATGAGATCCAGCCACTCCAGAACCGAGAGCTTTGTCCAATCCAGATCCGCGCGGTTGCGCACGAATGTCTGGAAGAAATGGTGATGCGTGTTGATCAAGCCGGGGTAGACAAACCAACCGGTGGCGTCGCGTATTTCGGTGCCGGGTGGCACCCCATTGGCATCAAGTTGAGGGCCAATCGCCTTAATCGCGGCCCCTTCGGTCAGCAGGTCTACGTCACGCAGGCAGGTGGTGCCTTGGCCTTGATCTACGATCACTGCGGCGCAATTTTTAAGGAGTACTCCCGTCATTGGTTTGTGGTCTCCAAAGGGTCGTTGCTGAGTTCATGAAGTCGGTGAATGCCGGGCATCTCAATAAAACCGGGTTGGGCCCGAATGGCGCGCATCCAAAGGCGAATTTTGGGGTAGGGGTCAAGGGATACACTGCCGTCAGGCGCAAGCGCCGCATAAGGGAAACAGGCGATGTCGGCGATGGTCATACGGTCGGCCGCCAAATAGGTCGCGCCCTTCATGTGTTGTTGCACAAGGGCGGCTTCTAATTCGCGCAGCGCGGCAATCCCTTGGTGTTGCAATGCGGCAAGGTCGCCGTGGCCATGCAGCATCTCAATCAATCGCGCGCTGCCCAATGTCGTGGTCAATCGGTGTGAAAAGCTTAGCCATTGCTGAACATATGCCGCCATCTGCGGTGTGTCTTGCCCCAGCCATTGCGGGGCATTTTGGGCGGCAATAAATGTCAAAATTGCAGAGGACTCTGTCAGGACCAAGAGGCCATCTTCAAGGATCGGGATCGACCCTGCGGGGTTAAGTGTCAACAACTCAGGGCTTTGGTGTTCTTTACCAGGATGAAAGTCCACCGGCCGTAAGGTGAGCGTGGTGTCTGTCAGCGCGGCAAGCAGGCGCACTTTGTAGCAACTTGGGGAGAGGACGTAATCGTAGAGTTTCATTTCGCCACCAACTGGGCTCCGTAGGTGAAATTATGGCGTTTGAGCCAGCGACGATAGGCGACCGAAGTCATATCGGCGCGGGTCGGGACCTCCATTCCGGGATCCAGCGGCAGGCGCCTTGGGAGTTGATTTTCCAGAATTGAGCGATCTTGCAGGAAAATCAATTGCTGGAAATGGATCATATCGGTCAGGGGCGTCTCATCATCAAAGAGCGCCATCCACGGCCAGACGTCACAGAGTTCTTCGGTGAGGGGTTGCACAAACAGGCAGATCACATCCCATTCAGCGGGGCGCGGTGGGCATGTTTTATAAAGAACAGAACAGGTGGGCAGCGGGACACGGTACATGTAATCTGTCGTGATCCCGCCTTCGGCGGATTTGGCGGCTTGAGGTTGGAAAAACTTTACCTTCGTAGCCCAGACTTCATCGGAGTCTTCGCGGATTTCAACTTGGTAGTTTTCAACCTCGGTATGAGGTTCAGCGCCAAGGATATCTGTATGCACAAACGGAAAATGGGCGATGTCGAGGAAGTTTTCCACCGCACGCAGGGGCGAACATTTTACGCGCACAACACCCACATCCACCAAGGTTCGCCCGGGTTGATCTGCTTCGGGAATACTAAAAAGATCCTTGCGAGGGGTGCCAAGCGATGTCCATAAATGGCCAAAACGCTCTATTGTGACCAAGTGCTGCCCATTTTGTGTGGTGACAATAGGGATGCCGTTTGGGTCGCGTGCCGCATGGATCGGTTGTCCAAGCAACAGCGTATCCCGACCCTGCCTGTGAAGGTCGCTGAGCATCGCAACTGGATACCATTCATCTTGCATCGGAAAGCTCATGTTTGCTGCCCCTCGGGTGAGGGGCGTTCACAGAGGTTACGTAACACCTCGGCCGCGCGTGAAATGGCAATTTTCTGATCCGTTGACAGGTCTGGCGAGACCAAAATAAAGACGTTGGTTTCTGTCTCATTTAAAGGCGTGACGATCAGGCGCGTTACAAAACCTGCGAGCGTTGCAGTCACATATGTGTCAGTGGCGGGGTCGCGACTGGAAGCATCGCAGACCGTTTTGATCCGGTCAATGCAGGCGCAAAAATTCAACATTCGCAGTGGCTGGTACTGGTCAAAGACCGGTGGTGCGGTATCTGGTTGCGCGCTTGCCACCCAAATCAACCCATCTTGTTCAACAGTGGGCATCACACCGCAGTGGATTGATGCGGGTGGTGTGACCTTGGGGTGGGCGGGAATGGCCGTGCAGCCACCCTCTTTCCCAAAGCTCCATCCGTGGTAGATGCAGGATAGTTTTTCGCCGCGCACAAACCCGTGTGACAGGCGCATTCCCCGGTGTGGACAGCGATCGTGGTTGGCCGTGACCTGACCGGATTGACTGCGCCACACCGCGATTGGGCCGACAGGGAGTGTGGCTGGTATCACCATACGTGGGGGTACATCCGCAGACAGGGCCACGGGCGTCCACCAAGCGGTTGCGGGCATCGACATATGCTGGCTACTTTCTTTTCTCAGGTTTATTGTCGCACGGGCCTTGTTAAACGGTCAAATTAAAAGCCGTTTGGGCAGTTTACTTGAGGCTATTTGCGATAATTTACCAACTGGGAAAAATGTCTTTGGGAGCGGGCATGACATTTTGATCAAATAAATTTGCAACTGCCTAATATTTAATCAATCACGCGTTGGGACCAGCAGTGGTGGCAGAGGTGCTGACGCGTTTCAACTCTTGTACCCAGACTTCGATGGGTCCCAGCAGGCACCCCATCTCAAGGGCATCCACCAAATCAGGTGGACCATAGACATTGAGATCAATGGTATCGTTATTGATCGAGATAAACTGTGTCCGCAGTCCCAATTTTTGGGCATGACGCTTGATCCAAGGTACAAAGCAGCTGTGATTGAGGGTGCCCTCAATTGTGAACACATCCTCTAGGTGATCTTGTTCTGTCATGGCTGCGTCACTCCCTTGATGGCACATATTGATCACATTTCTTAAGCTGATGCTAAAAATTAAAGGAGCAATTGCATCAAATTTTAAATGTTGCCTGGCAGAGTGTCGTCTGCGCGCTGCATAGAGGTCCGACGCGTGAGTGCCTGACGTCTCACAAATGCGATGATGAACAAGGTTGTCATGATCAGGATGATTGTTGGTGCAGGCGCGCTATCCAAAAAGAAACTGGCATAAGTTCCCAGTAACATCGACGACATGCAGACAACCACAGAGACCCAAAGCATCGTTGAAAATTTGCGCACTGTGAGGAATGCAATTGCTCCGGGCGCAATGAGCAGGCCGATTGCAAGGATAAGACCCGCAGCGGAGAGGGTTGCAACGATGGTCAATGAGAGGATTGCAAGCAGCCCGTAATGAAGCCAATTGACCCAAAGTCCGGACGCGCGTGCCTGCGCTGGATCAAAGCTATGCAGCAGCCAATCTTTCCATTTCAAGGTTAGCAAGAGGCCAACAACACCTGAGATGATGCCTGCGGTCCACAGCTCGTGTGTTTCTACGCCCAGCATGTTGCCGAACAGGATGTGATCAAGATGCGCATTTGTCTCGACGGAAACATAAAGAACGATACCGACCCCGAACATCCCCGAGAACACGACACCCATCACTGTATCTTGCTTCACGCGGCTATTCGTCGACAGGTAACCTGTTGCAATCGCGCAGGTCATGCCTGCAACAAATGCACCAATGATCAACGGGATGCCAATGATGTATGCTAAAACAATCCCAGGAAGAACCGCGTGGCTCACGGCATCGCCCATCAAGGCCCAGCCCTTGGTCACCAAAAAGCAAGACAGTAATGCGGTTGGGACAGAGATAATCATACAGATGAGAAAGGCATTCTGCATAAATGGGAACTGCAACGGAAGCAAAAGTGTTTCCATGTCGATTATTTAAACTCCGCTGCAAGGTTGCCAGGCCTGCGTTGTAACGCTTGTTTTGCTTTGCGTTTCGCGGCTAGAAACCCGTGTTTCGGGGCAAAGATAAAGACCATCAGGAAGATTGCAGTTTGTAGTGTCACGATAACGCCACCCGTCGCACCATCCAGAAAATAGCTGATATAAGCGCCGAAAAAGCTGGTGGTCGAGCCAATCAAAACGGATGTGAGGATCAATCGCGGGAAACGATCACATAGCAAATATGCCGTGGCCCCCGGTGTGACAACCAAAGCAATGACCAAGAATGCTCCGACGGTTTGCATCGCGGCAACCACAGAGGCGGACAGCAAGACAAAGAAGATCGCTTTCATCAGACCCGGACGTAATCCGATCGTGCGCGCATGGCTTTCGTCGAAAAATGTCACCATGAGATCTTTCCATTTCGCGAGCAGGATTGCCAAGGACACAAAGCCAATGATTGCCAGCTGAAGCGTGTCTTGGGGGGTGATCGCAAGGATGTTTCCCATCGTAATGGTCTGGATGGATACGGCGACGGGGTTGATGGATACGATGAACAAGCCTAGCCCGAAAAAAGATGTAAAGATCAAACCGATGATCACATCGACTTTCAACCCGGAGCGTTCAGATAGGAATAACATGGCCCCTGCAGCAAGCCCCCCGGCAATGAATGCCCCCAAGGCAAACGGCAGGCCAAGAATGTAAGCCCCAGCCACCCCCGGTACGACCGAATGGGAAAGCGCATCCCCGATCAAAGACCAGCCCTTGAGCATCAAATAAGAGGATAGAAATGCACATACGCCGCCAACAAGAGCTGATACCCACATAGCATTGGTCATGTAGCCGTAGGAAAATGGTTCCAGCAGATAGTCCATTATACGTTTCCATCCGTGCGCTGAGTCTTGTTGCCATATTGCACAAGAGGACGTTCATCATCGGAAATGATGGTGATAGACCGCGCATCCTTGTCATCATGTAACGCATCACCGCCCAAGGTGAAGTGGCGCAAGACGCCACCGAACGCATCTTCGAGATTTTCGCGGGTAAATGTTGTTTCTGTGGTGCCATGGGCAAGCACGGTGCCTTTGACCAAGACGGTGCGATCGCAAAATTCGGGCACCGAACCAAGGTTGTGTGTTGATACCAGCATAACACGACCTTCGTCGCGCAATTCGCGCAGCAAGCCGATGATTTGCTCTTCGGTTTTTACGTCGACCCCAGTGAAAGGTTCATCCAACAAGATAACCTGTCCATCTTGTGCCAATGACCGTGCGAGAAAAACGCGTTTGCGTTGGCCGCCTGATAATTCGCCGATCTGTCGGGTTCTGAAATCTTGCATATTGACGCGATGCAAGGCCTCATCAACCTTATCATGGTCCACTTTGGATGGGCGGCGCAGAAATCCCATATGACCGTAGCGCCCCATCATGACGACATCTTCGACAAGCACGGGAAACGCCCAATCGACATCTTCGGATTGCGGAACATAGGCCACAAGGTTTTTGGACAAAGCTTCTTTCACATTCAACCCGAGGATTTTGATATTCCCCTTGGCAGCAGGAACGAAGCCCATGATGGCCTTAAATAGCGTTGATTTGCCTGCACCGTTCACACCAACAAGCGCGGTTACCGTGCCGCGTGGAATATCAAAACTGGCATCCCAAAGAGCAGTGTGACCATTGCGGTAGGTGACCGTAACATTTTGCGCTGAAATCCCAGCGGCCAGCTTTATTTCAGAGCGGTCAAATGAACTTAGCTCGTCACGCATGCTATTTCCTTTAGCGATCTCGCCATTGAAGGTGAACGCAACAGACCCGCGGGCAAGATACCGCAGGTCTGTTGGGTTATTGTCGTTTAGTCTACCGAAGACGTAAGCCCCGTGGCAACAGTGCGAGAGGTTACCGTCAATAAGTCAAGGTATGTCGGGACGTTACCGTCAGGGGCGCTCAGACTATCGACATATAACACACCGCCATAATCGGCTCCGGTTTCACGGGCGACTTGTTCTGCAGGGGCGGTGTTGACCGTGCTTTCGCAGAAAACGACAGGGATATTGTTTTCGCGAACACCATCAATTACGGCGCGAACCTGTTGTGGTGTGCCGACCTGATCTGCGTTCATTGGCCACAGGTATAGCTCTTTCATGCCGAAATCACGGGCAAGGTAGCTGAACGCCCCTTCGCATGTTACCAGCCAGCGTTGGTCTTCTGGTATTTCAGCAATAGCCGCACGCAGGGGTTCGATTGTCGCGCGCAGTTCATCTTTATACGCGTTTGCATTTTCCACATAGGTTTCGGCATTGTCTGGGTCATGTTCAGAAAATGCATCAACGATATTGTCGATATAAATTTCGGCACTCTTTGGGCTCATCCAGGCATGTGGGTTTGGTTTGCCCTGATAGCTGCCCGAAGCAATCGAAATCGGGTCAATGCCGTCTGTCAGTGTTGCTGATGGCACGTCTTTCATATTGCTTAGGAATTGTTCGAACCAAAGCTCTAGGTTCATGCCGTTCCACAAGATCAGATCTGCATCAGATGCGCGCACGATATCTTGCGGTGTGGGCTCGTACCCGTGAATTTCCGCGCCAGGCTTGGTGATGGATACGACATCTGCGGCATCGCCTGCAACATTTGAGGCCATATCCGCAATCACCGTAAAGGTTGTCACCACTTTCATACGATCATCGGCAAGGGCGCCAGTGGCCGAAAGGGCGGTAATCGCAACAGCAGATGTCGTTTTGAGGAACTTGAAGAGCATGTGTGTTTCCTATGAAAGAGCGATGGTCTCTGTAAATGCAAATCAGTCTCAACTGTCAAGTGCAATTGATAATCATTCTCAATTAATGCTACAATCCAGCGACCTTTCTGATGCCGCCGGATGTGATGCATTTTGTAATGTCTGATTTTCAGAGCTAAGCCTGAGGTGTTATAGTTCGCTTAGGTACGTAAATATATCTGCGGCATCCGTAACGTCGCCGTATTTTTGATGGATGTCATACAGCGCTGCATCGTGAGGGGCAGAGGCACGGTCGCCGCAGCAATCGGCTGGCACCAAAACGTGAAAGCCCGATTGGACCGCATCCACTGCCGAGGCGCGAACGCAGCCTGATGTCGTGGCGCCAGTTATGATCGCAGTATCAACACGACATCCCGCCAGAACGGCTGCAAGGCTAGTGCCAAAGAATGCCGAGGCGCCTTTTTTGGTGATCAACGTATCTGTTGGCTGAATGCCTGTGCTGGCATCGACGTCGACCAGTCGCGTGCCTTCGAGAAGGGCGGCCATGCCCGTTGCTTTTTTCAACCATGGCAGTTGGTTTACCTCACCGGGATGATAGCTGATCGTGGTGTAGATTACGGGAAACCCTTTTGAGCGCGCCAAATCTGTTAGCTGTTTGGTTGCCGCAATTTGCGGTGCCATGTCTGACGCCGTTGGGTATTGCGTGTCGGTGAAACCGTAAGTGAAATCAACAACGATGATTGCGGGCCGCGTGCCACGCGGTACCGACTGGCCAAAGCCAGCCGCCGCGTAGGTTTGCTCTTGAGACATGATTGTCCTTTCGCGCACCTTAGGTGCGGTCCATCATCATTTCTTTGATGACCAATTCGCCGTCGATCACGATGGCTTCGTCATCGAGGAATAAGGAACAGCCGCGCATTGGGATATCGAGGTGACATGCGGTGTCATTTGGTCCGCCAAGTTCATTGTTCGGACCGGTCGAAAACATGACGTTGCCCAAGAAACTGCGTGCTTCCATACCCATACCGCCGGGGAATTCACCCGGAGTCATCCCATGCCATTTGGCCGCGGGATTCATCCCCCAACCCACGTGGCTCATGCCCATGCCACGGGGATCGTTAAAGCCGTCCATGTAAGATTTGACCAGATCAGCATCGAGGCCACCGCGAATGTCTGTGATCCATCCCTTTTCGATAGTATATGTAATGGGGTCGCGTACATACATGTTTTGCGGCAGTAAAATATCCCCTGGGGCGACGACAATTGTGCCGTCGACACCGTCATCATCGCCACCCGTAAAGACAAAGCCAGATGGCCAATGATCCCAGCGACCGGGTTCATCTGTGCAGGCATATTCGGCGACTGTTGGATAGGTGTTGAGTTTGTATGTGACATCTGTGCCATGCGGAGATGTGATGCGCATAACTTTGGCTTTTGCCAAATACTCTGCGCCGATCTCGACCTTTTCGCGCAACTCTTTTGTTGGCAGCATGCGTGCCAAAAGTTCTGGTGGCTCAACGGCGGTAAGGATGCGTGTGCCGGCATCTTGGATGGCAAATTGTTCGGGCGAGAACAGCAAGAACACACAATCGATCAGCATGTCACAGGCCTTGAGCGCCTCAACCGCATCTGGCATCGCAGCCAAGCCGGTTTGCCCAACAGCCCAGGCGCCGGTTGGCATCGGGGCAGGGAGGCGCATGTGATACATGCTGGCACCAAGGCGTTGACCGGCGGCCATAAAGGCATCTGCATAATCAAGACGTTCGTTGCCTTGGGTCAACACAATCAACTTTTCGCCCTCGTGGACACCTGACATTTTCAATTGATGCAGACAGATTTCTGTAAAACTTGCGTGGTCCATGATGAATTTCCTATCGTTTTTGAGCTTATGCTTTGAAGTCGAGTGTGGCCTGTAAGAAGCCGTCAAAATCATCCCACGGGATCATATGGCCTGCACCTTCTACGGTGCGAATGTCGATTTCAGGAGCGAGTGTTTTAATTTCTGCGATGTCTTCCGGCTGAATAACCGGCGCGGCGCCCGCTGTGACCAAACGCATTGGCAGCTTAATATTGGGTAGGTCCGCGTGGATGTCGTCTGTGTGAAACCCATCATAAGCGATGCGAATTGCACCGAGGTTACAAGTGTGTAGCCATTCCGCTCTGAGGGCGCGTTGCGCGTCTGTCCATGTTGGGCAGAATTCCTTCATATCTTCGCCGCTACAGCCTTTGCGCGACATGAGAATGGAATCTTGATACCACGGCCAAGGTGACGGGTATACACGGCGGCCCGGTCCTGAGACAGGTGGATCGATAAGCATCAGACCCGCAAAAACATCAGGTGTGATTGCAGCCGCCCTCACGGCGATACGCGCCCCCATAGAGTGGCCAAGGACAACGGGATTATCCATCTGTTTGGCCACTTCAATGGCATCTTGCGCCATCGCATCAAGGCTGTAGTCCAAATCGCCAGCTTCGCTAAGGCCACGCCCTCGTACGTCAATCGTATGCACATCGAACTTTTGTGCAAGTCCTTCGGCGACGAAACTCCAGGTGATTGCTGGTGAGGTAATGCCAGGAATGAGCAGCAGTTGCGGGCCGTTCCCCTTGGTGTGGATCAGGTGATGGCGAATGCCGTTGGCACGTATGGTGTAGCCAGTGGTCATGGCGTGTCCTTTTCCTATTTGACAGACGGCAATGCGCCGTCACGGGGGCATGAGACGTCACGTTCAGGGGCGTGCCGCAATACGGGGATCTTGGCCGCTGTCGCTCTGTTTGAGTTTAGAGAGATCTGGCCAATGCGCATTGCAGTCATGAATTGGTGCCCTTGCATATTAAGTTGCCTCAATATTGTGCGTACACAAACAACAGTCAAGGTAATCTAATGCCTACATCCGAGAAAGTCATATATTCGAACATTATGCCTTTCGTTTAATCACAAGTTGCTTATGTTTGTTTGAAGGGAAACGATATGAGTGCTGGATTGTTATAGATGGATGAAACGGCAATACAATTAAATATCAATGGTTTAAATAAGTTATCATCCGGAGATCCAGACCGAAACCTCCTTGATTGCCTAAGAGTAGAAATGGGCTTGAATGGCCCAAAATATGGCTGTGGCTTGGCCCAGTGTGGCGCATGCACCGTCCTGATTGACGGCAGCCCTGCACGTGCATGCGTTTTACGCACACGCCACGCTGAAGGTCATAAAATCACGACCCTAGAGGGGCTGGCCGACCCGGAAACGGGCAAGCTGCACCCGGTGCAAGCGGCATTTTTAGAGATGGAAGGCGCGCAGTGCGGGTACTGCACCAATGGCATGGTCATGAGTGCAATTGCTTTACTTGAGCAAAACCCTTCTCCGACCGACACGGAAATTCGCCTTGCTTTGCGCCACAACCTTTGCCGTTGCGGGGCGCATACCGAGATTATCGCATCAGTCAAACGTGCAGCTCAGAATATGGAAGCCTCAAAATGAGCCACCTGCCACGCCTGAATATTTGCGATGCCAAAGGTCAGATCTTTGTTTCGCTGAACGCCAAAGGTCATTTGACGGGGTATTGTGGGCATGTCGATTTAGGGCAGGGTACAGGTGTTGCACTTACACAGATTGTCGCAGAAGAGCTGGATCACGATCTTGCCGATACAGAAATGGTGCTTGGACATACGGCGCTGACGCCTGACCAAGGGCCGACAATTGCCTCTGAAACGATCCAAGTTTCGGCTGTGCCTTTGCGCCATGCAGCAGCCACATTGCGCCAAGAGATTGTTAAACGTGCGGCGCGGCAGTTGAACACAGGTGCGGATGAGGTGACCTTGGGACAAGGTCACGCCTGCAGTCAGGATCACCGTATTGCGATTGGCCGCCTGATTGAGGCCGATGAAGAAGATCTGCTTATTGATGAATGCGCGCCTCTTAAGGATCCCGCTGATTATAAAATTGTCGGACATAAAACGGGTCGCACTGATTTACGTGCTAAGCTTAGCGGGGATTTTGATTATATCCACGATGTGACAGTGGCCGGCATGTTGCACGGTCACGTTATTCGCCCGCCCTATTCGGGGCGTGACAGCGGCGCGTTTGTTGGCACCAGTTTGATTGGGTACGACGAGGCGGAAATCTCGGGACGTGAGGGTTTTGTTGCCATCGTGCGGCAAGGGGATTTGCTGGGTGTCGTCGCAACCGAACCTGATATTGCCCGCACATTGGCAGAGGCTCTGCCGGTCCATTGGCGGATGCCGCCCGATCTACCGGATATGGAGCAACTCGGAGAAACCATCCGCAATCAACCAAGCACCGAGCGCGTTTTGGATGTCGCGGGGCATGTGGAAAAGGCGTTGGATCGCGTAGATGTGCGCCTCAAAAGAAGCTATATTTGGCCCTACCAGTTACATGGATCTATCGGACCATCTTGTGCGATTGCGGATTGGCAAAACGGTGCGCCGATTGTTTGGTGCGGTAGCCAAAACCCACATATGCTGCGCGACGATCTTGCCAAACTTACCGGATTAGAGCCCAGTTCTATTGACGTGCGTCGATATCAAGCAGCGGGATGTTATGGGCGCAACTGTGCTGATGATGTTGCGGGTGATGCTTTGGTTTTGTCACGTGCCGTTGGCGCGCCGGTGCGGGTACAGCTGACGCGGATGCAAGAAAACCTATGGGAGCCCAAAGGCGCGGCCCAGATCATGGATGTTGAAGGTGGTTTAAAAGGCGGATGTTTCCATGCTTATACGCTTGATACATGGTATCCCTCAAACCGCGGCCCGAACCTCGCTCTTTTATTAACCGGAGTCATGGGCAACCATCCGCAGCCTGTTGAAATGGGTGATCGCACAATCATACCACCTTATACGATTGCGCATAAACGGATCAGCGTTCATGACCTTGCACCAATTGTGCGGGCGTCATGGTTTCGGGGGGTGTCGGCGCTGCCGAACACCTTTGCGCACGAGTGCTTTATCGATGAATTGGCGGGTGAGGCTGGTATTGATCCGGTTGAGTTTCGCCTTAATCACACCGACGATCCACGTGCGGCGGATTTGATCAAACGCACAGCGCAAGCGGCGGGCTGGGAAAGCCGCGACAAGCCAAAATTGCGCACCCAAGGGCGCATGGCGTTCGGGCAGGGGTTTTCATACGCAACCTATGTCCACGGGAATTTCCCTGGCGTCGCGGCGGCCTCGGCTGCGTGGGTCTGTGATGTTGCAATTGACACTTACACCGGCGAAGTCACGCTGACACGTGTGTTCGTTGGGCAAGATCAGGGTTTGGTCATCAACCCAGACGGGGTGCGTCAGCAAATACATGGGAATGTGCATCAAACCGCAAGCCGTGTTTTGGGTGAGCAGGTGACGTTTGATGCAATTGAGCCAAGTCAAAAAAGCTGGGCTGATTATCCCATTATGACTCTGCCCGATGCGCCCGAGATCGAAACGATGCTCATTGAACGCCCAGATGATCCACCACTTGGGGTTGGCGAAAGCGCTGCCGTTCCATCCGCATCCGCCATTGCCAGTGCGATCTTTGACGCAACAGGTGTCAGATTGCGCGAAGTGCCTTTTACACCAGAACGTATGCGCAGCGAATTGCGCAAAGCGGGCTATGCGGTTCAGGGGGAGGTTCAGTCCACGCCGAAATTCAATCTGCGAAAACGCGCGGGCCTTGCGGTTGCGGGACTGAGCAGTGTTTTAGCAGCAGGGGCAGTGTCTCTTCCGCTGTATCGTGCGATTGCGCCAGCCAGCCCGCCGCCTGCGGGTGGTTTTTCCGCAGCCTTGCTGGAGCAGGGCAGGCAAGTGTTCGCACTTGGAAATTGCGCAGATTGTCATACGGCCGCAGACGGTATCCCTAACGCGGGCGGCAAACCATTTGAGACGCCGTTTGGCACGATTTATTCTTCTAATATTACATCCGACCCTAAAACAGGTTTGGGGAGCTGGTCTTATGCGGCCTTTAATCGTGCGATGCGCAAGGGGATCAGTCGAGACGGGACAAACCTTTATCCTGCGTTTCCCTACACGTCTTTTAGCGGCATGTCGGACGACGATATGTTCGCCGTTTACGCCTATTTGCAGTCATTGCCAGCAGTTGAGCAGCCTGCCAAGACGGCCCAAATGACCTTTCCTGCGAACCTGAGACCTACAAATGCCGCGTGGAATTTAATGTTTCACGACGTCAAAGCGCCATTAACAGCACAAGCAACCCAAAGTGATCAATGGAACCGTGGGCAATATCTGGTCGAAACCATCGGCCATTGCAGCGCCTGTCATACGCCACGAAATGCGTTGGGGGCTGAGAAAACGGGGGCTGATCGTTTCACTGGTGCTATGGTCAACGGCTGGTATGCACCGCCCCTTGCAGGGCCAGATGCTGCTACGCGTGGGTGGAGTGAAGATAATTTCAACGCGTATTTGCAAACCGGCCACGCGGCAGAAATTGCCTCTGCGGCAGGGCCAATGGCGCATGTTGTTTCAAACCTTCAGGATTTACCGCAGTCAGATATTGCAGCGATGAGCACCTATCTTGCCAGTTTGTCAGAACCTGTGCCGACAAGGCCTGTAGCTGCGCCAACCCAAGCGGCGATGTTGAACACGCAATCCCATCGTATTTTTGAATCTGCCTGCGCAAGCTGTCATGAACCAGCATTTGACGGTATGCTCACCGCGGCTCAGGTTTCGCTATCTCAGTCTATGGTGCTTCGCGCGCCCTCGATTGAGACGGCGAAAACGGTAATTTCCCAAGGGCTTCGTGCGCCTAACAATTTGAAATTGCGCGATATGCCCGCATTTTCGACAGAGTTTTCCGCGCAACAAATTGATGACCTTGCGCATTATTTACGTGCAAAATATGCATCCGATTTACCGTCGTGGGTGCGTTGATTTCTTATGGATGTGTTGCTTAAAAAGAGTGGACAATGATCATATTTTTGTTAGTGTGCAAACAAATATTGGAGCATGCATATGAGTGAAGAACAGGTAGATATCGCAATCGTCGGTGCAGGCTTAGGCGGTGCTGCTGCCATGGCTTTGCTACATCATAAAGGCTTGAAAGCACATTTGTTCGAGCAAGCCCCTGCCTTTGATCGTCTAGGTGCGGGAATTCACATCGGGCCTAATGTGATGAAGATTTTCCGCGAAATTGGATTAGAGGACCGTATGGCGCAAATTGGTGCGCATCCTGATTTCTGGTTTTCGCGTGACGGTAATACCGGCGATTATCGGTCAAAGATCAAGCTAGGTGACTACGCGAAATCTGAATATGGGGCACCCTATATCACGATCCACCGTGGCGATATGCACGCGACACAAATCGAAGCCTTGCCGCAAGATTATTTACATTATGGCCATTGCTTAAGCGGCGTTGAAGAACGCGAGAATGATGTAAAACTGAGTTTCACAAATGGCAGTACGGTGATTGCCAAGTTGGTGATTGGCGCAGACGGTATTAATTCGAAAATCCGAGAAGAGCTGCTGGGTGTTGAGAAACCACGCTTTTCTGGCTGGGTTGGTCACCGGTGTCTTTTGGATATGGATAAGTTGAAAAGCTCTGGTTTAGAGTTTGAAACCTGTGTCAAATGGTGGTGGGACCGGTCTAAGCATATCATGGCTTATGCGACCAAAAACGACGAGTCCGAGTACTATTATGTGACGGGTGTTCCAGATCAAACATGGGATCACGAAGCAAGCTGGATTGAGAGTTCTCGGGATGAAATGGAAGCGACCTTTGGCAACTCACATCCGGTTGTGAACGCGTTGATTGACGCAACAACCGAAGTGACCAAATGGCCATTTTGGAACCGGGATCCATTGAGTCTCTGGAGCCAAGGTCGTCTTTGCTTGCTGGGGGACGCCTGTCATCCAATGCGCCCACATATGGCGCAAGGGGCGTGTATGGCAATTGAAGACGCGGTGGTTTTGGCCCGGTGTCTCAGTGCAACGGGTATTGAAGACTATGCGAATGCATTTGAGATTTATGAAAATACCCGCCGAGAGCGCGCGACAGAGGTTCAGACAATCTCAAACGCGAATACATGGCTCAAAGAGCCCGAAGATCCATCATGGGTTTACGGACATAATGCATTAACGACTCCGCTCGCTGGCTAATCTGGTAAACACTCACTATATAAAAACGTCGAAGCTCATGCGGGCTTTGACGTTTTTCGGGGAGTGATACGATGAGTGATAGGCTTAAGACAGCAGGATCACAGCAGACGTTGAACGATTCATATGAGCTTGAAAATCAGATTGGTTTTCTGTTGCGTCGCGCACATCAGCGTCATGTTAGTATTTTTACAGAACATATGCCGTCTGGGCTGACGACGCAGCAATTTGCGGTCTTAAGACGTCTGAGTGAAACCGGACAGCTGTCGCAGAATGAACTGGGCCGTCAAGCGGCGATGGATCAATCCACGATTAACGGCGTCGTACAGCGCCTGTTAAAGCGAGGCTTTATTTTTAAAACGCCAAGCAACACTGATAAACGGATGGTTTTATTAGAGCTTACCGAAGATGGTCACGCGATGCTCTTGGATGTCATGGGCGCCGCCAGTGATGTTTCCGACCTGACGCTAGAGCCGTTAAAGCCCCAACAACGCGCCACGCTGCTGAAGCTTTTACGTCAGATCAGTTAAGCAAGTGCATAATCCAGAGACATACGCCAAGGTTTGCGTTATCTGTACCGTTTTGTCGATTGGGACGGGCAAATCCTTAGTTTACGCTTTCAGAGCAGCGCCAGTTTAGCCGACCTGCAAAGTGTAAATGTCATCCTCGATCATTGTAAACGGATCATCCCAAATAGCCTATAGAAGAATAGGTTGTGCCTCTAGGACCTGTTTTGAAAGTTTACACCGGAACCTGCACCATGAACGGTTCAATCGCTGCATGTGGCTTCGAATACTATCTGACCATCTACGACAGATTCACTATACGAAGCCAAAGTTTCTTTGTCACAACTAAATGATGCTATCGTACGAGCTTCTTCTGTCGTGAAACCTACTGGGTCATATCTTCCTATAATTGTATTACTGCCTGAAACAACATCTGCCACGATCTGGTCCGGGGCGACTGGTCTATTTGCAGAAGGTCCAATCGAGCAAGCCGTAATAAGAGTCACAGAACTTACTAATAAGAAGATGTTTTTCATGAATGATATCCTAAATGTTCGTGTGTGTACTATTGGTTCTTATAATGTGAATTTCGCTATTTATTCAATGTCATTGATGTCGGGCATTCTTGGGGAAGGGTTATCGCTGTCTACTTCCAAGTTCCGATCTAAGTGAGATACACGCCGCACTTCTTGGACCGCTCTGCCAAGGTCTTTTCTTCATTTGCACTGGCCACTTTCATCATGGGATTGTCTTTGAACGCAGGCCCAAATTTCCGCGAACACTACTGTACCTGCCTCAGAGAAGGACAAGGCTGATTTGTGGCGCAAGCGCCAAGATAATTAAGGCAATCAGTGTTACTGCAAAGAACGGCAGGGCAGTTTTAAAGACAGCCAAAGGGCTAATCTTGGCGACATTTGCAGCAATATAGAGCCCAATCCCGACTGGTGGAGAAAGCAGCCCAAGGATCAAGGTGATGGAAACAACTATGCCAAAGTGGATTGGATCAATACCATAGGTTTCCGTCGCGATGGGCAACAAAATCGGTACAACCATGATCAGGCCTGGGATGCCATCAATGATAGTCCCAAGCATGAGCAAGATCACCATGACCAGCAACATAAACGTCGCTGGTGTTGTTGCGACGCTTTGAATCCAGACGGCAACTGTCTGAGGAATTTGACCAAACACAAGCACCCATGAAAAGACACCGGCAGAGGCGACAAGGAAAAGCACAAGTGCAGAGTTGATCCCCGTTCGTAATAAGATGGGTCCAAAATCTGAAAATTTCAGTGTTTTGGTAAAGAACAATCCAAGCATTGCTGCACAGAGCGCACCAAGAGCCGCAGCTTCTGTAGGAGAGCCAAAACCACCCAAAATAGTGCCAATAATGACAGCTGGAATGCACAGCATCGGGAGAGCTTGGTAGAGGGCCTTAAACCGCTCTGGCCATGACAAGCTGGTTCCACGGGGGTAGTTGCGCCAATACCCTAATATTGCAATTGTGCCGATAAACAGGCTGGCGAGCAAAAGACCCGGCAAAATACCTGCAAGCAGCATGTCACGTACAGCCAATTGGGCCAAGACGGCATAAATCACAAAGACAATGGACGGCGGGATAATTGGCCCAAGCAATCCACCAAAGGCGGTTATCGCCGTGGAAAAATCGCGGTCATAGCCCTCTTCTTCCATCTCGGGGACCATGACTTGTGTCATCATCGCGATCTGCGCTGTGGCTGAGCCAAGAATAGAGGCGATCATCATATTGGCGAGGAGGTTAATGTACGCCAAGCCCCCTTTGAGAGAGCCCACGAAGACAGCGGCAAGTCGAATTAAGCGCTGTGTGATCCCCGCACCATTCATCAGTTCGCCAATCAAAATAAAGAGCGGAATTGCCAGCAGGCCAAAGTTGTTGAGCACGCTAAACATCTGCAGGCCAAAACTGTCGAGCAGCACGGTATTGCCAGATGTTAAAATGAAAATATAGGCTGCCAGACACAATACGATGCCAATAGGCAAGCCAATGGCAAGACACAGAAAAAAGGCGAATGCGGTCATGAGGTGCTATCCATATTCAAGCCGGCCGGATCGCGTGGACGTTCCAAAAAGCCAAGGTCTTCGAAGAGGTTTGTTAGGGCATGGATTGTAATTCCAACCGCAAAAAAGGGAACGATCAGGTAGAGAAAATACGCTGGGATCCCCATGACAGGTGTCAGGTCTGTATAGATAAAATTAAATGTTTTTGCTTGAAAGGCAGTGACGTCAAAGCCTGCCTGCATCAGGGCGATTGGGTTAAACCAACGCACACACAGATAGCATAATAGCATGCCAAACGCGGTGGATACCGCCGAGACAATCCCCATTAGAACGCGCTGAATTCTGTCCGATACAAATGTGTGCATGAGTAAGACGGCAGGGTCCATACGCGCGCGCAGCATCAAAGACGCGCCTACAAAACCCGATAAAACCATAGTATAGATCGCCAATTCATCGGCCCAGGCTAGGGTTATCCCGATCATGCGCAATAAGACGTTTGTCAGAACAAACAGAGCCAATCCGCCAATCAAACATTTCAACAACAGGCGCTCAATCGCACTGATATACGATGATAATCGGCTCAAAGTACGGGGTATCATCAGGTCTTCCAATCTGGGTTAGAAAAACCGGCAGCAAATTTTACTGCCGGTTCAAAGGATCGCCTTAGAAGCTTGCGGTTAAAGCCCGCAATTTTGCAACGTAAGGGGTCTTTTCGGCCCAATCCGCATCCCAGCGTTCGACAATATCGCCAAAGAACTCTTGGCTGACATCTTCAGTTACAGATACACCGTCGATCGCTTTGAGCTTTTCCAATTTGCCTGCTTCGCCTTCGACGAAACTGTCGATTGTCGCATCACAGTGCTTTTGAGCAGCGGCACGTACGATACCCTGATCTTCTTCAGAGAGTTTCGCCCATACACGACCAGAAACCAATGCGACCATACCAAAGAGCTGGTGATTTGTTTCCAACAAGTGAGGGGCGTGGTCGTGGTAGCCAAAATTCAAAATTGACTCGTGGTCCATGTCAATGGCGTCGATCTGGCCATTCGCCAATGCGTCATAGACTTGGGTCAGCGGCATTGGGGCTGGGGCCGCGCCGAACATTTCAAAAAATGTCTGGATGGGCGGAGCTGGTGTAATCCGGAAACGCAAACCATCAAGGTCTTGGGCAGAGGCGATCGGATCCTTGGTCATGATCTGGCGCATACCAGTCATCGCATAGCATAGGCCCACGGTGCCTGTTGCTGCAGGCAGCGCATCCAGGATTTCGATTGCTTCATCGGAGCGTAAAACTTTTGCGGCATCTGCGATATTGTCCACGAGGAACGGCGCGTGCAATGCACTCATGTCTGGAACACGCAGCGTAAGGCCCGCTGTGGTGAGCCAGGCCATATCCAAGGCACCGGTTTGCAACTGTTGCAGCATCGTGCCTTCATTCCCCAGTTGCCCTGAAGGAAATGCGGTTACGGACAAGCGCCCATCACTGGCTTCGCTTAGGGTTTCACCCATGGCGTCAACCTGCTTGTTCCAAACGTGAACAGGAGGCGTGATCAACCCCACGCGAAAGTTTTTGTCTTGCGCGGATAGGGCAAGAGGCGTGCACAACGCGACCGTCGTTACTAGAGTTGTGAGTACCTTATTCATATTTTTCTCCTGCTGGTTTTTGGTGCCAAGACGTCTTGTTGATGCGCATCCTGTGCATTTTTCATGTATAATAAATGTTTGTATAGAAACATGTTTGCATGCGGTAAAACTGTCAATGAAAATCTAGAACTTGATCAGGTTCAGCCGCTTTAGCTCCTTAAAACCACTCCGTTTCCGATTGAGATAACGCGTCTTTGACGTAAGTTAGCAGCGTAAATAGTGCGTGATTTTGTGTTGCTATCCCATACCATGTCATCGAGCTAAAGTGCATCTGCAAATGTCTATTTAGAACGATAATGGGCTAAAAGATGCGGAAATTCTTGGTTTTACGAGGTTTCCTGCTGTGATTACTCGAAACGGGCCAACTGGAACATACGGGTGAGTATGTTCATCTGCTCGATTTTTTAAAACCAATGCCGATTAATTAATAGGCAAAAATTGCGACCTTTCGTATTTTTGATCGTTTCGCTTATTTTGGGTGTAAGATTTGGATTTTATGATCCCGAATTACAATTTTAACGAGATTGATCGCCAACTTAACGCGTCTGAATTACATGAGTATAAAGGGCAATTTGGTCTTGGGTATCGATATCTGCAGCCTCTATGTCAGACAGGGGCAGCAATGCTTTCTTGGGCAACATACGCAGTAAGGCACGTGCGCCTTGGTCTCCGGATTGCGCCATCAGCGCATTAAACGTGTGGCGTGGAAAGCTGGCCGGAGGGGACAGCCGGTGACCATTTATGGACCCGCACCCGTGCTCTGTAGAATAGACGCTGAGTAACTTACGTAGTGTGCTGCTCGTCACAAATGGCATATCGCCCAGCACGATTACAACACGATCAACCTCATGACGGTTTACGCCTTGAATTGCAGTTTTCAAACTTGCCGATTGTGTTGTTGTACCGCTTGTTCGGGTAACGCATTGAAAATCTGGTAACTCAGCGCGAACGGCTTGGTTTGAAATCACTGCGATTTTGTAGTCCAAATCAAGACCACGCAAAGCGTTTGCGGCATAGGATACCATGGGTCGCCCGCCCAGATCTGTCAGCAGTTTATCCTGAGCACCAAACCGCTGTGATGCGCCAGCGGCTAATAATACACCCGCCGTTTTCATGACTGCACCTGTGCCAAAACTTGGGCTAAAACAGACACAGATAAAGTCACGGGATCACGGGTTGAGGGAATAAGACCGATTGGGCCGCGCACACGTCCCCGGTTTTGAGGTGTAATGCCGCGTTGCTGTAAACCTAAAAGACGCATGTCGTGTGCCTGCCTACTCCCTTGGGCGCCAATATAAGCTGCAGGTGAGGCAAGCGCATGTACGAGAATATCCAGTTCCCAATCGTGGTCATGAAAGAACAAGATGATGGCGGTATGCGCGTCGATCTGCGCATCGGTGGGAAAGTCTTTTGTCTCTAGGACCTGTGCCTCACGGCCGGATGCGCGACTTTTGGCAACGTCGCTTTCATTGGGGGAAAAGAACATCGAAGCAAAACCTGCGGTTTGTGTAAGACTGGCAAAAACCTCGGCTGTAGGGCCTGTTCCGAAAATCAAAAAGCGAAGTTTGGGTCGAAAATGGATATGCAGAGTACTGCCGATAAGCCGAGAGTCGTTTTGCGTTCCCACAGAAATCGCGCCTGTTTCCAGCTCAAGATCCAGAGAACACATGATACGCTGTGCGCGCTGAACACATAATGCAGCCAATACTGTTTTATCCGGTCTTGGGACTAATGCGAGATGTAGGGCTCCGCCGCAGGGCAGTTGAATGTCAAAGTAGGGTGAGCCTTCTCCATAATGTAACATCATAACCGTGCTGGTATCTAAAGCGCACCGTGCGTGGTGTAGGATGTCTGCCTCAAGACAGCCCAGCGATAGTGACCCAACCCGAGACCCGTCCGCCCAAATGGCCATCATCGTGCCCACCGAATTATAAGAGGGTCCATAGGTCGCGGTGACCACAACCAAAACGGCATCCTCGGAGGAATTCAAAACAGCATCAATTGGGTCGTGATCGACAATCGTCATCTATGGTCGCTTCATATTGAAAACGCAGCGGTAAATGTTCCGCCTGCTGTTATCATGTTAATGTATTCAAATACAGGCATCGTCGGCTTTCGTCATTATCCAGCGACACTTGTGGCAAAATTTTCGGGACTTTATCTGCTCGGTGTTTTGAAACGCGGTGAATGTATGTGCATAACAGGCCGCGCCGCGGTGAATTTATTTTGCATTTGCATGCTCGCGATATTGATGAGATGTCTATTTCGGTAAAACAGATTTCTCGGTAAACCTTAGAGGGTTGGAAGATCATATGGCTGAAGCACTTATTGTCATTGATATACAGAACGATTTTTGTCCTGGTGGAGCTCTTGCCGTTCCCAATGGCGACGAAGTGATTGCGCCGACAAATGCGTTGATTGAGACGGCAGATACAGTTGTTTTATCACAAGATTGGCATCCAGCCGATCACTCTTCATTTGCATCTAACCACACTGGAAAATCACCGTTTGATGTGGTGGAAATGGATTATGGGCCACAAACACTTTGGCCTGCGCATTGTGTGCAAGGGTCTTTAGGTGCTGAATTCCACCCGGAACTGATGACGGGCCCGGCAAACGCTATCATACGAAAAGGAATGCGGTCTGCGATTGATAGCTATTCCACCTTTTTTGAAAATGATCGCAAGACTCCAACTGGCCTTGTTGGGTTTCTACGTGAGCGGAATGTGACCGATGTTAAGCTTGTCGGTTTAGCGCTAGATTTCTGCGTCGCCTTTTCCGCGTTAGATGCGGTGGAGCAGGGTTTTGCCGTGTCTGTTCAGCTGAATGCCTGCCGCGCAATCGATAACGCAGGGTCGCTTGATCAAGCTCTGGAACAAATGCGAAGCTGCGGCGTTCAATTGCTCTGAACGTAACTTAATTGCAGCAGTTATCTCGGCCTGTAGCGCCTTTGATGTGCCCAAAAATTAGACAATATCTGTGATCAGCCCAGTGAAGTCTGGCTTGATACGTTACAAAGCGTGATCTAATTACTTGACCGCATGGGAATGATCTGTTGCGCGATACCGGCAAGCAACAGATAGATAGATGTCATAACCAATCCCCAATGTGCCCAGCTTTGGGGATCAAAATCGACCCAAGCTGCCCATCCTGCAAAATATGTCCAGGCGAGTGCGATAGGCAAAGTTATGGGACGCCAACGCGAGGTTCGTACAGGATGTACGAATTTCAGTGGCAAAAACATTGCAATCGACAAAGCGGTCACCAAAGCGAGCGACACCCAAAAATCAGGGGTCAATGCAAAGATCACCAAGACCAGCATGTTCCAACACCCTGGAAAGCCAGAGAATGAATTATCCTTTGTTTTCATGCGTGTATCAGCAAAGTACATAGCCGAAGCGAAGGTTATTATGATGATTGCAGACCATCCAGTCCAACCTGGAAGAAGGCCTGATTTAAACAACGCATAGGCAGGTACAAAAACATAAGTCAGGTAGTCGATGATCAAATCTAGCAAGACCCCATCAAACGATGGCGCATTGGTCTTGACGTCATAGCGCCGCGCCAGCGGTCCATCGATCCCATCCACCGCAAAAGCGACGACCAACCACAGGAACATCATGCTCCAATCTTCTTGAACAGCAGCCAGCATTGCAAGCATTGCAAAAACGGCGCCTGTGGCAGTTAGGAGGTGAACAAGTAGAGCTTTGGTATGCAGTGTCATGGCATCGTAATGCGCCAAAAGCCTGACGAGGGCAATCAGTTTATTCTGTAGCTCTTTGCTTTATTTTAACATAATATTGATTATTGAATAATTTATCAGAATTTTCAATAATCACCTGTCCTACAATCTAGGTCACGCCGCCATCGACACTCAAAATTTGACCGGTGATCCACCCAGCGTTTGGCTTTGTCGAAGAAATATGTAGTTTGATTTCAAAATTATACGCGGACAATAGCAAATCACGTGCTCTTCGTCGAATGTAACGAAAGCGGTTTGGACCCACTTGGTAATATCTGCATATTTCGACTGTCATCAGCATGTGTTTCAAATTATGTTCGGCGTTGACCGCAAGTTGCAATCAACGCCGATTCCAAATTGGAACAAGACCTCGGCCTATAGATCGTCAAAACTTGCTTCTTTTTTACGACGAGATTGCCCCTTCAACTTGATGTGCCAGCGATTGCTCGACAATCTATCCATGACGGCGTCTGCAATGATGGGATCGTCAATAAACAAATGCCAATCATTGTATGGTCTTTGACCGACAAAGATCGTCGATTTTGTTCCGACTCTGTCATCCATTACTTCAAGTAAGTCTGATTTGCTTTGTTGTGTCATTGGCGTAACGCCGAAGTCGTCTAAAATGAGAAGCTGATACTTCGTCAGTTTAGTTTTGAATTTGAGCAATTGACCATCTGCCCGCATGAGCGCCATTTCGTACAACAAATCGTCTACTCGATAATACTTCGTCTTAAGTGAATGTCGCATGGCTGCCGTCCCGATGCAGCAAGCCACCCACGTTTTTCCAGTGCCCGTCTCACCAGATATCAGAATATTCCATCCATGATGCGCCCAACTACAATTGAGCAATTCGCGAAATTGAGCCAGGTCAAAGCCGCGCGAAGAGGTCGCCTTTAGCTCTTCCGGTGCGGCCTGTAGCTTAAGTTTTGCACCCTTAAATAGGCGCGAGAGCATTGCATCATACTTCTTTCTTTTTCGCACAAAAAAGCGATCCAAGACGTTCTGAGAATGGCAGATCATCATGCCCTAGATGCGAAGCTTGGAGCTCCAGCGCGTCTGCAAAACCGGGCAACCTCAGTTCGCGAGCAAGTTCAATGACTGAATGAATTTACATTTCTAAGCCTCCTCGTCCGATTGATAGTAATCTGCTCCGCGCACATTACCTGATGGGGCTGCAGGTCTTGGAAGTAAGGGTGTGCCATAGCTTTTGGACCCACGTTCAATAAGCGTATAGATAGCAGTGGCGTAAATCTGGCCACGCTCCGTCGCTTCAACAATCGCGGCCTCGACTTTCTTCCTACCGTGTTCGCGCATTTTGCGTTCAATATTTTGACACATGTCGCCAGTCGCTTTTACATTCTTGTGTGTCTCAATATGTCTTTTCGCAAACGTTTCCGTCACTTCCCCGAGTCGTTCCGCTTGTCGCAATAAGTTGTCACGCTTGTACGATGACATTGCTTGATGGTTCGTTGGAAGATGGGAGACGTCAGTAACTCGAGTAGAGCCTGGCTTGGCTCGTGAATGGATTGCGACGATTTTTCCATCACCGTACACTTCTACTGTTAGCATAGACAACTTGATGTTGACCCTCGAACCAATGAGCCCGTGAGGGACACTATATTCGACGCCATCTGCTAGGATATAGTAATATTTGGGAACTGTTATGCCTATCTTCTACTCGCCGTATTCGTATCGATTTGTTGGCAATGACCGCAAGCTATCACGTTCGAGTTGATTGAATATTTGCCGTCGATGCCAGCTTGATCAGTGCCATGTCCAGAAACAGAATTCCAGCAGTCCAGCGAAGTCATCCTAGACGATGCGCTATCTGCGACGAACCCGTCGCTTCGCTCGATGTCTCGATACAGGCGCAAATCATCAATTTGTTTCTAACTTTGACCAAAAAGCTGAACTTGACCTGTGTGTTCATCAGCCACGATTTATCCATCGTGCAACATGTGAGTGACCGTGTTGCCGTAATGTATCTGGGTCGCATTGTGGAACTTGGACCTGTGGCACAGATCTTTGGCCGACCTGCCCATCCCTACACCGCTGCCCTGTTTGGAAGTGTCCCGAACTGGTGCTTGAAGCAGACGAGCTGGTCCATTTCGACACGATCGAAGGTGAAGTCCCGTCCCCTCTGTCTCCACCTTGTGGTTGTTATTACCATCCGCGCTGCCCTCTCGTCTCGTCGCAGTGTGCTCAGGCCGCGCCACCTACAACGGCGGTGTCTGGTGTGCGTGACGTTGCCTGTATCACTCGGACTCACAACTGGATCTTAGCTCACAGCGTTGACAGTGTTTATAAAGGACGGCTGAAATTTGTAGACGATGGTGAAACCCGACGACTGGCGGGTGAAGGCATCGCAAAAGCCCAAATTACCCGAGATCTTGGTGCTTTAAGACCAACCGCCTACCCGGCACTCGCTGGTATTGAGACCTAAATTCGCCATTGGTTAAGACGGCGGCGAATTCAATGAAAGAGCACCATATTAACTTCAGTGATGGAAGTTTGTTGTTGATGCTTCATGTCCCTTTCGTAGAACGGCTTATTATCAAAACCACCGCCGCGCAGAAGGCAACGGATGATGCAACATGAATGACAGTTTGAAAGTCGTACGCCTCGCGTATTAAATTTATGGTACCGATATTACGGATCTCTAATAACCGTCATTCGCCACGAGGAAAACGTTGGTTTTCCTCGACATTATTGAGGTCTAGGTGGTTGCGCATGAACCGTTCAGAGGCTTTTTGCAAAGGTTGATAATCCCAAGGGAAGTATTCTCCATTGCGTAGAGCTTCGTAGACCACACAACGCCTTGCCTGAGATCGACGTACGTCTTCATCAAAACGTTCAAGGTCCCATCGTGTGTCAGCCATTTCACGAAAACGGTTCAGGGCATCCGCATGCACCGGATCATCCGCAACATTTATCAACTCATGCGGATCTTTGGCCAGATGGAACAACATGTCCGGATCCAATCTACACCGTACGTATTTATATTCGTGATCTCGTAGGGCGACAACTGGCGCATAGGATGCCTCTGCAGCATATTCAATTGCAACTGGGCCGCGTGTGACTTTGCCGTTCACAACGTCGATAAGGTTTTTACCTTCGGTCCAAGGGGCCACTTCATCCATATTGACATCAGCCAGAGTTGCTAAAGTTGGGCAGACATCAATCGTCGATGTTGGTACGTCGATCCGTCCTGGTTTCAAATTTGGAGCTGAGATCATCAAGGGCACGCGTGCGGAGCCTTCAAACATGCTCATCTTGAACCATAAACCACGTTCGCCCAGCATATCGCCATGATCAGAAACAAACATGATCGCAGCTTCTTGTCTGGTCCGTTCCAGAACATCCAAAATTTCACCAACCTTTTCATCTAAATAGGAAATATTAGCGAAATAGGCACGACGAGACCGGCGAATGTCTTCATCGGTAATGTCAAAATTACGCCAATCATTTGCTTCAAAGATACGTTTTGAGTGAGGGTCGTGATCCTCATAGGCCATCGCGGGAATTTCAGGCAGAAGATGTTCGCAATCTTCATAGAGGTCCCAGTATTTTTTGCATGCGACATAAGGGTCGTGTGGGTGGGTAAAGCTAACGGTCATGTACCAAGGGCGTGTGTCATGGCCTCTCGCCAGATCATAGAGTTTCGCACATGCTTTGAAGGCGACCTCGTCGTCATATTCCATTTGATTGGAAATTTCAGCGACACCTGCACCGGTTACGGACCCCATATTGTGATACCACCAGTCGATCCTCTCTCCCGGTTTGCGGTAATCGGGCGTCCAACCAAAATCTGCAGGGTAGATATCGGTGGTCAAGCGGTCTTCAACTCCGTGCATCTGATCGGGACCAACAAAATGCATCTTGCCTGACATACAGGTGTAATAACCTGCACGGCGCAAATGATGTGCATAAGTGGGTAAGTCTGATGGAAACTCTGCGGCATTGTCGTAGACACCAGTCATCGACGGTAATTGACCAGACATGAAACTCGCGCGCCCGGGTGCGCAAAGAGGCGACGCTGTATAGCAATTACGGAACCGTGCCGACTTTTCAGCCAAGCGCTTAAGGTTAGGCGCGTGTAGCCACTCCGCGGAACCGTCAGGGAATGAGATCCCATTCAATTGGTCGGCCATTAATATGAGAATATTCATAACATAGCTTTCGTCCGCGTAGCGCGCTAACGGGCTGAATTTGCTTAGAACCTTAGCCTGTTTTCGATTTTACCCCGCATTTGCCAACCTATGCATGTTGCCAAATGCGGGGTTGAGACCATCAGCAGTTTTTTGCAAGCCCTAGAAACACCGAGTCCCTGCTCGCTTCGCCAATTATGTTCCCATCCTCAATAACACCTACCGGACCTTCCTGTTCACTTAGCAAGGTCATCAAAGCATTGATCGGCATAGATGCGTCAACGGTGTGTTCATAGTTGCCTTCTTGGGCAGTGGAGATCATATCCCCTGCAGTCAAAACGCTTAGAGGGTTCATATGATTGACAAAGTCACGCACATAGTCGTCCGAAGGGTTCGAGAATATCTCCTTGGGAGATCCACATTGAACAACCCTTCCGCCTTCCATAATTGCAATCCGGTCACCTAGCTTAAAGGCTTCGTCCAGATCGTGGCTTACAAAGACGATTGTGCGTTTGAGCCTACGTTGCAAGTCCAGCAATTCGTCTTGCAGGTGGTTCCGAATAAGTGGATCCAAGGCTGAGAAAGGTTCGTCCATCAACAGGATCGGTGCCTCGGTTGCAAAGGCGCGGGCAAGGCCTACACGTTGTTGCATACCACCTGAAAGCTCTGACACTTTGCTGTTGGCCCAATCTGTTAGGTTCACAAGGGCAAGCTGCGTGTCAACGCGAGTGTCGAGATCTTTCTTTGGCACCCCGGCAAGTTCAAGACCAAGTCCGACATTTTCGCGCACGGTTCGCCATGGCAACAGGCCGAATTGCTGGAACACCATAGCCACGCGAGACTGTCGCAGTTTACGCAACTCGGCTTCGTTTGCATGGGTCACGCTTACCATTTTGGTGCCGTCATTGATCAACGCCTCTCCCCGCACAACCGGGTTGAGACCATTAACAGCGCGCAATAATGTGGATTTTCCTGACCCGGATAACCCCATCAGAACAAGAATTTCACCTTGCTTTACATCGATTGAACAGTTGTGCACACCAAGCACCTGACCGGTCGCCTCTTGAACCTCTTTACGCGATTTTCCCGCGTCCATCTCAGGTAAGGCTGATTTCGGATTGTCCCCAAAAACAATCGAAACATTATCAAATTTTACTGCGGTGGTCATTTACGTTCGATCCTCATCACACGGTCCAAAATGATCGCAAGGACGACGATCACAAAGCCGCTCTCAAAGCCAAGGGAGGTGTTCACCTGATTAAGAGCCCGCACGACCGGCACACCCAATCCATCTGCCCCCACGAGGGCCGCAACAACAACCATTGATAACGACAGCATAATAGTTTGGTTTAAGCCTGCCATGATCTGCGGCAATGCATAGGGCAGTTCGACCTTCCATAGGGTTTGGCTGGACGTGCCTCCAAAGGCTTGAACCGCTTCAAGCAAAGGCTTGGGGGTAGAGCTGATGCCCAGATAGGTCATGCGGATAGGTGCAGGTAAAACAAAGATGACCGTCGCCAACAACCCCGGCACCATGCCAATCCCAAAGAATACAATCGCGGGGATCAGGTACACAAACGTCGGCAGAGTCTGCATCAAATCCAAAATAGGCTGCAGGGTTTTATAGAACTTAGGTCGATGCGCGGCAAAAATGCCTATCGGGACACCAATTGCCATGCAAACAAGACAAGCTGCCAAGACCAATGTAAGGCTCTCGGTCATTTCTTCCCAATAGTCCTGATTGAGAATGAACAAAAATCCAAGTCCCACAAACAGACATATTTTCCAACTGCGTTGCAACAACCAGGCAATTCCAACGAAGGCAGCGATTGTTATCAAAGGCGGGGGAGTTTGCATCACCCATAAAACGGACTCAATGACCGCCTCGCCAACCACGGCGATGCCATCAAAAAAGCCCTGACCAATGTTTTGAATCCAGTCGAAAACCGCCGCAGCGGTTTTGCCAATTGGAATTTTATGATCTGTAAGCCAATCCATCCTCGGCCTTCCTTAAAATGCACAAGTAAGTAGCGCGCTGCTTTCAGGAGATTTTATCCATCAAGCAACGCGCGTTTTTTTTGACAGGCCGTTTATAAAACGGCCAATCTTATCTTACAAACCAAAGGCGGTTTTAACAGCAGGCAGACCTTCGGCGCCACTTGTCGTTGTAACACCGTCAAGCCACGCATCCAGAACCGCAGGGTTCTTAGCAACCCATGCCTTTACGGCATCATCTGCGTCTTCGCCGTCATCCAGAATGGAACCCATGATTTCGCTTTCCATCGGCAGGGTGAAATTCAACTGGCTAAGCAATGTTCCAACGTTCGGACAATCTGCGCTGAACCCCTTACGTGTGAGCGTGTTGACGACACCTTCGCCGCCAAAAAACTCTTCGCCACCGGTAAGATATGAGATGTCAAAATTAACATTCATCGGATGCGGCGCCCAACCAAGGAACACAACGTCTTCGCCACGGTCATAAAGGCGTCGCACTTGGCTGAGCATGCCTTGCTCAGAGCTTTCTTTGACTTCGAATTCGCCTAGCCCATGGGTATTGGCGTCGATCAGGCTGACTAGATAATCGTTGCCTTCGTTGCCAGGTTCGATGCCGTAAATGACCTCGTCTAGCGAGTCTGAGAACTTAGCAATGTCTGCGAAATCCTTAAGACCTTTGTCATAGGTATAGGTCGGTACGGCCAATGTGTAATTGGTTCCCGTCAGATTCACATTAACAGATTCGATGCTACCATCCGCGAGGTAACCTTCGACTCCTGCGTTTTGCGCTGGCATCCAGTTGCCAAGGAACACATCCACGTCTCCGCCGGACAGTGAGGCAAAGGTTACTGGGACGGACAGAACTGAGACGTCGACATCATAACCAAGCGCTTCGAGAATTTGTTTCGCGACAGAAGTGGTGGTGGTGATGTCAGTCCAGCCCACATCTGAAAAGGATACGCTTTCGCATACGGATTGAGCAGAAGCTTGGCTGGCCATCAAAACCAACGCGATTGCGGACGTACGGAGCATTTTTAGATCCCTGTTTTATTGATTGATGAATCAATAAAGAATATATTAGGCCATGTTTGACAACAGCTGAGAGGAAAAATGCCAAAATTAGGAATGCAGCCAATCCGCAGCTCTGCTTTGATCGAGGCGGTCATCACAGAGATCGGAAAATCGGGTACGATGGACGTCACGGTCAGCCAAATCGCGCGCCGTGCTGGTATGTCCTCGGCTTTGGCACATCACTATTTTGGAAGCAAAAACAGTATGTTCGTCGCAGCTATGCGCCATATCATGACAAAATTTCATCGCGAGGTTCGTCAAAATTTAGCCGGGAAAACCGAGGCCAAAGAACGGGTCGAAACGCTCATTTGCACAAGCTTCTCCGAGACCAATTTGCAGCCCGACACAACAAGCGCCTGGTTAAATTTTTATGTCTTTGCGCAAAAATCAGGCGAAGTTTCGCGACTTCTGCGGGTCTATCATAACCGTTTAGAATCAAACCTGAGGCACGAACTGCGCCAGCTGGTGCCCGGAAAAGAGGCAATTGTCGCCGAAGGAATAGCCGCAATTATCGACGGCGCATATATCCGCCGGGTCCTGCGAGGCAAGACCGATTTCTTGGATAACCCAGAAAATATCGCTCTGGATTATCTGCATATGAGCCTCAAGACATACGGGCGCGACACAGCACATTAACTCGAACATCGATGCAGTAAGGCCATTCATACCTCAGCTTTAACCTGCATCAACACTATGAAAACAGGTACAAACCATGCAGACTCAACCTACCGCAAGTCACTTTATCGGTGGCACATATGTCGAAGACACCTCTGGCGCGTCGCTGATTTCGACGTTTCCGGCAACCGGCGCTGAAATCGCAAAGCTGCATTGCGCTACGGACACGATCACGGAGCAAGCCTTGTCCGCAGCCGATGCTGCACGTGCCCAGTGGCGTGCAATGACAGGCAGTGAACGTGGACGGATTTTGCGCCGCGCAGCCGAAATTATCCGCGAGCGCAACCATGAACTTTCGGTTCTTGAGACAATGGATACCGGCAAACCTTTGCAAGAAACATTGATTGCAGATGCGGCGTCAGGGGCTGATTGTCTGGAATATTTCGGCTCGGTTGCCGCAGGTTTGACCGGAGACCACATTCAACTTGGTGCAGATTTTGCCTACACGATACGCGAGCCTTTGGGTCTATGTGTTGGTATTGGTGCATGGAACTACCCGCTTCAGATTGCTTGCTGGAAAGCTGCCCCTGCCCTGGCCTGTGGCAATACTATGGTGTTTAAACCTTCTGAAATGACCCCGCTTACGGCATTAAAACTGGCCGAAATCCTAACGGAAGCGGGGCTTCCTGATGGTGTCTTCAATGTTGTTCAGGGTTTGGGCGATGTGGGCAGTCGTCTTGTTACGGATCCACGTGTCGACAAAGTCTCTCTTACAGGATCAGTACCGACCGGCCGCAAAGTCTATGCAGCTGCCGCAACAGGAATGAAACATGTCACTATGGAACTTGGTGGCAAATCTCCTTTGATCATTTTTGATGATGCTCACCTAGAAGACGCCGTAAGCGCTGCAATCAACGGAAACTTCTATTCCTCTGGTCAGATCTGCTCGAACGGGACGCGCGTTTTTGTCCAAAAGGGTATTCTCCCTGCATTCCTTGAGCGGCTGAAAGCTCGTACAGAAAACGCAGTCATAGGCGACCCGTTGGATGAGGCGACAAACTTCGGCCCTATGGTATCACAAAATCAGCTCGATATTACGCTGGGGTATATCGAAAAAGGCGTGAACGAAGGGGCCACGTTGGTCACCGGCGGCAAAGCCCACGCAAATGGCGGGTTGTTTATCGAACCAACTGTTTTCACCGATGTTACTGACGAGATGAGCATCGCCCGCGAAGAGATTTTTGGCCCGGTTATGTCTGTCTTGAGCTTTGACAGCGAAGACGAGGTTTTGGCACGCGCCAATGACACCGAATTCGGTTTGGCAGCAGGTGTGTTCACCAGTGATTTAACCCGTGCCCATCGGGTTGTTGCAGGATTTGAGGCAGGAACCTGCTGGATCAACACCTATAATCTTACTCCGATTGAGATGCCGTTTGGTGGGGTCAAGGCCTCGGGTGTAGGGCGCGAAAACGCGCAAGCTGCAATTGAACATTATTCACAATTGAAATCCGTCTATGTCGGCCTCAGCCGTGTAGAAGCTGCATTTTAGGATCCAAAAATATGGAAGCAGATTTTGTTATCATCGGCGCGGGCAGCGCTGGCTCTGCTATGGCGTATCGTTTGTCAGAGGCAGGCGCCTCAGTCTTGGTGATTGAGCATGGTGGAACGGACGCCGGGCCGCTCATTCAAATGCCGGCGGCGTTGTCTTACCCTATGAACATGAAACGCTATGACTGGGGATATCAATCCGAGCCTGAACCATTTTTGGATGGGCGCCGTCTTGCAACACCCCGCGGTAAAGTCATTGGCGGATCGTCGTCGATCAACGGCATGGTTTATGTCCGCGGTCACGCTCATGATTTTGACACTTGGGCGGAAATGGGCGCTGAAGGCTGGTCATACGCGGATGTGCTACCCTATTATAAACGAATGGAAACCTGGCACGACGGCGGTCATGGCGGGGATCCGGATTGGCGTGGAACGGATGGCCCGTTGCATGTCACACGCGGCCCACGGGACAACCCTTTGTTCCACGCATTTGTCGAAGCAGGCGCTCAGGCAGGGTATCCTGTCACAGGTGACTATAATGGCGAGCAACAAGAGGGCTTTGGCCCGATGGAGCAAACCGTTTGGAAAGGGCGTCGCTGGTCCGCAGCAAATGCCTATCTGAAACCTGCGCTCAAGCGGCAAAATTGTGATCTGATCCGTGGTTTGGTTGCAAAAATTGAAATTGAAGACGGACGCGCCACAGGCGTGCGCCTTGAGGATGGTCGCCTGATCACAGCACGCCGCGAGGTGGTTTTGTCAGCGGGATCAATCAATTCACCAAAAATCTTGTTGCAATCAGGCGTCGGTCCAGCTGCAGAACTTGCGGCTCTTGGGATCGAGGTCCAGGTTGATCGCGCGGGCGTCGGTAAGAATTTACAGGATCATTTAGAACTGTACCTGCAAATGGCCGCAAGCCAACCCATCACTTTGTTCAAACATTGGAATATCTTTTCCAAAGCTTTGATTGGTGCACAATGGTTGTTCACAAAGACAGGACTTGGTGCGTCAAATCAATTTGAATCTGCTGCGTTTATTCGCTCGCGCGCAGGGGTGCGATACCCTGATATTCAATATCACTTCCTGCCAATTGCAGTGCGATACGATGGGCAAGTCGCAGCCGAAGGCCATGGATTCCAGACACATGTCGGACCTATGCGCTCTGCATCGCGTGGCGAAGTGACCTTGAAATCCACCGACCCGCGCGAGGCCCCACGTATTTTGTTTAACTACATGTCGCAAGAAAGCGATTGGGAGGATTTCAGAACCTGTATCCGCCTAACCCGCGAAATTTTTGGCCAAGACGCGTTTAAACCCTTTGTGAAACACGAGATCCAACCGGGAGACGGTGTTCAAAGCGATGACGAGCTGAATGGCTTTATCAAAGAACACGTTGAAAGCGCCTATCACCCCTGTGGGACCTGCCGCATGGGTCACAAAGATGATCCTATGGCGGTGGTCGATCCGCAAAACCGGGTTATCGGTGTCAATGGGTTGCGTCTGGCAGATAGTTCGATTTTCCCACAAATTCCAAATGGGAATTTGAATGCGCCGTCGATTATGACAGGGGAAAAAGCATCGGATCATATTCTTAGCAAAGATCCGTTGTCGTCTTCGAACATGGTCCCTTGGTTGAACGAGAACTGGGAGACATCACAGCGTTAAAACGCAGGATGTGACCTCGTAAAGACCGGTTCTGATCCTATACAGAACCGGTCTTATCTTTCATAATACGACACTCACAGCGCCCGCACGGCCCTGATCTGCAAATGCTCCGGTCCGACGTTTGTGACTTCAGTCTCTATACCATACACACGACCAAGACGTTCAGCGGTCAAAACCTCCTGTGGTGGTCCATAGGCGTCTAGTTTTCGTTTATTTAGACAAGCAATCCGATCACAAAACTGCGCCGCTAAAGATAGGTCGTGCATCGCCACGATCACTGCGATCTGCCGACTGCGGGCTAATTTTCGCAACGTTTCGAACACTATTAACTGATGTCGCAAATCCAACGCTGCTGTAGGTTCGTCCAACATCAAAACTTGGGGCTCCCGAAAGAGCGCTTGCGCTAAATAACATAATTGTCGTTGACCGCCGCTGACCGCATCTAAAGTTCTGCCGGCCAAATGCTCTAAACCAAAATCCTGTAAAGCGCGGTGAACGGAGCTGATTAGATCTGGACTGACCCGCATGCCTAAGGTGTTCAGCCGCCCCAACAAGACGACTTCGGTTAGAGTTAGCGAAGACCCGGCGCTGCTGTCCTGAGGCATATAAGACACCACCCGCCGCCGATCTGCTTGGCTGAGTTCACGATCCTTATACGTGACGCTCCCACTGCTGTTCATTATGCCAGCCATCGATTTGAGCAATGATGATTTTCCAACACCATTCGGCCCGATCAACCCAGTGATTTGTCCTGGTAACAGGGTAAAGTTCACATCCTGCAATACAGTTTGTTTCGCACGCCGAACCTCAAGTTTTTGAACTGAGAAACTCACCAATGCCTCCTTTTCCCCAAGAGGATCAAACCAAATAGGAATGGCACTCCTAAGACTGCAGTTACGATTCCAATTGGGATAACGGCACCAGGAGAGATTAATTTCGACAATATCGACGCCCCAGTCATGATAATCGCGCCGCTTAATGCGGCCATGGGTAATAAAAAGCGTTGGTCTTCGCCTATGAACCCACGTGCAACATGGGGGGCAACCAATCCGATGAAGCCAATTGTTCCAACAAATGCGACAGCTCCCGCTGTCAACAATGCCACGATTACAAACATGCGCACACGCAGCCCCGTGACATTCACGCCAACGGCTGCCGCGCGTTCATCTCCCATACGCAGAGCAGTTAAACGCCAGATATCTGGCACGATTGCCGCACAACAAATGAAAAGAATACCGGACGTGATAGCTAGGTTGTCCCACGATGCTTTCAATAACGAGCCAAACAACCAAAAAACTATGGCCTGAAGCACCTCAGGCGCTGCGAGATACTGCACCAAGGATTGCAACGATTGGAACAGGAATAAGGTGGCGATACCAGCGAGGATCATGATTTCGGGTGTCATACCGCGCGCGCGTGCAAGGCCGTACACGATTGCGGCCGCAATCATCGTTGCAGTAAACGAAGCAAGCGGCACAGTTAACCACGCCAAAGCGGGTAATGTAATCCCGGTGAGAATGACAATACTTGCCCCAAAACCTGCAGCAGCTGAGAACCCCAAGGTATATGGGCTCGCCAACGGATTACCCAAAATCGTTTGCATGATCACACCTGCAACAGACAATGCTGCACCTACGACGACCGCCATCAAGGTCAATGGCAGGCGAATATCCCAGACAATAATAGAGGTCATGGAATGTGCGGTTGCGGGGGTAAAGAGCGCCGCAATGACATCGCGAACAGCCAGCATGGCCGGACCGGTCAGAATGTCTCCGATGATGCAAACTGCCAACACAACACCCGCAATAACAAGGACCGTAAACCGTTTTGCGATATTCACAGAGTATGATGGGGCGGTATCAACCGCCCCGTGCGTAACATTCATGGCAACTGGACCATATATGTACCGCTAAAACTAATTGGCATGTACTCTTCAAAGAATTCATCCAAATTAGCCTGTGGATCTACATCTTTAAACAGTTCGGGATGTAGGGTTTTTGCCAGGTATTGAAAAAACGCAAAATCATAAAGTGTGCGGGCACCACCGTGATACAAGCCATGAATTTCACCATTTTTTGCTGCATTCATATCGCTCCAGCCGGCCCGCATCATATAGGGTTGCATCCGTGCGAAGGTCAGTTTCGTATCAACGCCTGGCCCCATAACAATCGCATTGTCACGAGACGCCCAACCTGATCCAGCCAAGAATACAAAATCTGGATTTTGCGCAAGCACGTACTCTGGACTCAACTGCCCCCATTTCGCGACTTGACCTTCAGCAATGTTATTGCCTCCAGCTGAGGCAATCAATTTCCCCCACATGGTATTTCCGTAAGAGTTCCCGATCCCGTCTGCACCCTTATTGCCCAGTTCAACATAAACTGCGGGTGTCTCAGTTGCCTTGGCTACGCGTGCAAGTACGTCAGAATAGGCGTTCGCATAATTTTCCGCCAGTGTTTGCGCACGTTCGTTTTCTCCAAGAATAGCTCCAAGTGCGAGCGTAGAGGCCACGTGTTTGTCAACGTCTTGTGCATTGTAATCAAGTACAACAACGGGCACGCCTGCGGCCTCTAGCCGATCGACAGTTTCACCCAAGGTGTCAAATTGCCACGCCGCTAAGATCGCGACGTCAGGTTGGGTGGCTAATGCCGCCTCAAGAGAAAAGGAACCAGCATCCACTTCACCGACGTCAGCAATTTCAGTGATGCGCGGAACAACTTCTGCATATTTGGCCCATTGGAGACTACGCCAACCTGCCCATGCGTCTTTTGAAATGCCGACCACGCGATCGTATACGTCAGGACCGCCAACCGCGAATGTATCTTCAAAGTAGAAACCCAGCAAAATACGTTCAGCCTGCTGAGGAACCTCAACAGTGCGCCCAATCGCGTCAGTCACTGTTATCGTGTCTATTGTGTCAGAAAATGCGGGAATTGGCAGCAAAAGCGCACCACCAATCAGAGCCGAGAAAACCCGACGTGTAAAAGAGTTGGACATGATATTTCCTATTGGATGGATAAGAGTCAAACACCATCAGAACACCTGCGAGATCTTGATCAGATCCAGTAAGTACGATCACAAAAGGTGGTTGAATGAGATTTTGAAGGCAAACAAACCAATAGAAGCCTTTGAAGGCTGGGTTTGCTCACCTCGTTGAAATCATCTATCCAAACAGTGGCGGTGCGCGTGAGGCACGTGCAGGATCAAACGGCGCAGACCGATGGGCAACATCGGTGCTAATTTGTTCCATTGTGACAAACGTGGTACTGTAAAAACGCCACTGCGTCTGCGTATCTGCTAAGTTGAAGCCACCGCTGATAAGGCACGCTTCACATTCCCCGGCATGTCCGGCAGGGCCATCACCAAGAGGTCCACATAAATCGTTTAATGTTCCACCCATCGCCAGGTAAGCTAAAATAGCGGGATCATTGCGTTCAAGCTCAATCGAGTCATGTGCGAAACTGACCATAGACATGGAAAACAGGAAGACAACAATCGCCCCAAGAGATCCAATATTTTTGAACATATTCCAACGCATGTATCCATGAAACGTTTTTCAACTTAAATTACAAGATGAAAACACCCACGCATTTCGGCTTTCAAATTCCCTATGCGTGTAAAACCTTGTAACAAATCCTCAGATCTGCTGCACCGGTGTTGGTGACACGCAAACCAAAGTGCGGATCAGTTTATGCAGCCTATCCCAATGACATTCATAAATATCGCCTTCAAATGATAAGCTAAGTGTCTGCGTTGCAACCTCTAGCACCTCACTGTCCAGAAAATCGGCAAAGGTTGTCTTTGTGCTATGCGTCGCTTTAAAGAGAGCTTCTTTTGCTGAAAAAATTAATGTTGAAAAACTTTCGTCATCCATGTGTGCGGGTTTTTGTCTCAGCTCTTTAGGCGACATAATATAGGTTTGGGTTTCGTGAGCCTGGGCATTGGTCATGATATGTTCGATATCAATGCCCAACGCGCGATACTGCGTAGAAACCGCGGCAATGGCATAGCCATTGGTGTGACTGATCGAGCCAACAACGCCTTGAGGCCAAAGTGGAAGCCGCCCTTGGCGCCCAATTTTCGGGTCTTTCCCTGCTTTAAGAAGCGCCGTGGCGGCACAAAACCGACCGGCAAGAAACTCTGCTTGACGTTTGGGTACAGCCGCTTTCAGATCTGGAGGGAGCGTGATCGTATGGATCTCATCCTTATCCTGCAGCGCAAGGCTGGTATATGAGGCAGGCCCAAATTGGGCTGCAACCCAATGTATATTTGGCACATTGGCTGGGGGATATGACTCAGACGGAGATATCCTTGGCTCACCTCTTAGGCACATATTTAAAGCCACGGCCAATACGTCAAATTATACTTGCGATTCAAAAGGCTTACATCCCGCACCATTGAGAAACAGATCCCAAGCCATATCAAAATAGTTGTCTTGCTGAGAGCTATCACTGAACTCAGTATTGCCAAGCATGGACAGAATAAGCGGCTTGATAGATGTCGCATATAAGAGCTGCTCCGCCAAAATCAGCGGATCACCCTGGGCAAACGTACCCTCTGTCTGTGCCGCTTGAACAAGGCTCCCAAAACGTTGCATGATCGGGTCATCTTTCGAAGAAATGCGTTGTGCTCCACCGACGGCCACGGCCTCGCCTAGGGCGACACGGTTGAGTGCAATGAGCTCTGGACGTAGGTTTATCGACAACATCGTACGCGCAAACTTCTTCAAAACCACGAGTGGTTCACCCGTCTCATGCGCAACTTTTTCCAATTCGGGTAAAAGATCCTGATGACCGCGCGCCATAAGTGCTTCGAACAATTTTGCTTTCGATGGGTAACGACGATAAATCGTGTCTTTGCCTGCCTGACAATCCGCCGCAATTTGTTCCATTGTCGTGGCAGCAAATCCGTTTTCGGAAAAATGACGCGCGGCCACGTCTAATATTTTTTGTTCCAACGCCAGGGCCTCCTGTTTTGTAGGGCGCCCTCCGCGAGACTTACGCGCTGCAGGCGTTTTTGAGGGCGCTTCTTTAGCGGTGACAAGAGACGATTTAATACTATTCATAGGTCTGTTTTCTGCCTTGGACTGGGTAGATGGCGCAATCTCGCACTGATTTATACAATCACGCAACCATTATTCCAACGCTGGCGTACCGTTAAATATTCATGGCGTTGGAAATCTGAAACGCCAAGGCAAAAAATCGCCCGCCACGCACCATTATCTGGACGCAATCGTCCAGATATGAGCATACTCGAATAATTGCAAACCTACCCGTGAAAAGGAGTTGAAATGCAACGTGACCAGACCCGCGAAAGCTTGATGTCATCTGCAAAAACATCCGCAGTCTTTCGTTTTAAAACACCAAATTACAGCTTATATACAAAAGGTATTCACAAACAGATCCGTGTCGCTAAATGGACCGGACAAGAGGTCGCAACTGCGTTTAAAACCGCATTTGGAAACGCCCCACACACAGGCAAAAGACCCCCTGTGGTCGTTGGTGCAATCCCGTTTTCCGCACAACATCCAGCCCATCTATACATTCCAAAACACGTGGAATGGGGGGACGGGATTTCAAAGGGTCCCGGTCGAAACCCGGATGAATCAACGAACACAATACGCCGCATTGACGGTGAAGATTCTCCGGCCTATCGCGCAGCTGTCGCAAAAGCCTTGCGTCGTATTTCAATCGGCGCGGTAGACAAAGTTGTTCTGGCAAGACGACTACGTGTTTCAGCGGATAGCGCCTTTGACACCGATGAGATTTTCAACCGTCTTTGCGTTTTGAACCAAAGCGCGTTTGTCTATCAACTTGATTTACCACAGGCTCAAAACCAGACGTCATCTGTTTTACTCGGAGCAAGTCCCGAGTTGGTTCTCAACAGTACAAATGGCACGGTTCAAAGCGCGCCTCTTGCAGGGTCAATCCCACGTGTGTCCAGCACAGAGCTGGACCAAAAACGCGGCCAAAATTTGTTGCAATCTCAAAAGGATCTACATGAACACGCCGTCGTTGTCCGCGCCGTTGGTGACCAATTCCGACGCCACTGCACAGACGCCATGGTGCCTGCACACCCGGAATTGGTCAAAACACCTGTAATTTGGCACCTGGGCAGTAAAATTTCCGGTCTCTTGCGCGAGGGTGTCCATCCGGTTCAACTGGCATATGCCCTGCACCCAACGCCAGCAGTTAGCGGTTGGCCGCAAAAAGCCGCACAACGTGCAATTGCTGAACTCGAAGATTTCGAGCGTGGGTTTTATGCGGGGCTTATTGGTTGGATGGATGCCGAAGGCAACGGAGAGTGGGCACTCACACTGCGTTGTGGTCTGATCAGCGGTAACACAGCCCAAGTCTTTGCAGGGGCTGGCATTGTTGAAAACTCAGATCCCGAAGCCGAACACACAGAAACCGCAACCAAATTGCGCACTTTTTTAAATGCACTGGGGCGCGTTGAGGCTCCGGTCCATGCATAAACTAAATAACAGAATAAACTGGTTCGTTTATTAAGAGCCAACCCCTCAGCCTAGCCGCGCTCAATACAGCCAGGCCTGATTTCTGTTCTGAATATCACCTAAAATCTGGGCCACGACGACACACACCACCGCCATGTCAAAAACCTGCACGGCACGGTGGCCGGACAGGTTCTCGTCTAATTTAATCGCTCAAAGCTATTATGTTAAACAACGCGTTGGTTTTGGAAAGAACCCAGTATTTACAAAATACGCGACATAGCGATCTAATATTTCACCATCAATGCGCGGCGGGGCGATATCCGTATCTGCTAAGGCAGCTTTGATCTGCGATTGCCCCAGTACAGATTCCTGAACAGGGCCGTTGTACTTCTTCATGTGATCCGTCAACATAAAAGCCGCATTCAAAGAAGTGTCACCACGGGCCGCACGGCTATTCGCCTCGCGTTCAAGATCTTCAAGCCACGCCTCAAACTCCACAGTCTTAAGCGGATATCCAGCACGTTGTGCAGCTGCAACAATCTCTCCGATGCTTGTCTGACTGTGATTGGTAATGTGATAAGTCGCACCACTTTCACCGTGCTCCAACAACGCAACAATCGCTCGGGCGACATAATCGACAGGGGCCAAAGTCAAATCACTCGACGCCAAATCAGGTACCGCACCAAGTTGCAGCATCGCGCGAATAAAGTACCAAAACCCCACACCAGGGCCGCAGGCACCACTGCGACTGTGACCGCTGATACGGCCCGGTCGATGAATAGTGACAGGCAATCCCGCATGTGCCGCATTGTGCATCATCTCTTCGGCGACCCATTTACTTTGAACATATCCTGTTGGTTCAATCTCTGTCGCCGTAAGACGTGTCGCTTCGGGGATGATGTCTGGGTTCACACCCTGTTTGGCAACCACGGATGCGGTCGAGATAAAGTGGATCGGAACCGCCCGTTCACCCTGTGTCGCAAGACTCAAAATTTGTTCAGCTCCGCCGACATTGGTTGGAGCCAACCGAGCATAGGGTTCCGCTTCGTTCGTTGCGCCACCGTTGTGTATAATGACACCATAGCGATCGGACAAAGCGTTAAACGTCTGGGCCGTAAGCCCAAGTAAATCCTGCGAAAGGTCCCCCGCCAGGCCGGAAATTCGGTCCTTATAGGCGTCTTGCCACAATCCGTACTCTTGCATCGCCCGCTCTACCCGTGCGGTCGCCGATGCATTGTCTTTTGCCCGGACCAAACACTCTATTTTGGCCTCGGATGTCGTTAGTATTTCAGCAATGAGATGACAGCCCAAAAAGCCCGCTGCACCGGTTAGCAGAACCGGCCGTTCTTGACTGAGCACAACACGGCCTGCCGCAATCAAGGGTATATGAGACGGCAGTTTCGAAGCCTCTGTCAGATCCACATCCAGTGTATCCGTCGCCTGCATATCCAACCCGACAACAGAGCTTTGTACAGATACGTCTTTTGCCTCGGCCAATGCTGCCGGTGTGGGATAATCATAAACATCCCGTACACTCACTTCGGCCTCTAAGCGGTCGCGCAGCATGCCTGCCAGCCTGACCGTCAAAAGCGAATGCCCGCCCAAATCAAAAAAGTCATCAAAACGGCCAACCGCTTTGACCTCTAGAACCTCTGCAAAGGCCGCGCAGATAGTCGCTTCCATCCCCGTAGCCGGCGGAGCATCTGTTGTCTGATCCATCTCTGGCTTAGGCAAGGCCGCAACATCCAACTTGCCATTTATTGTCCGCGGCAGGTCATCTACATAAACGAATGCGGCTGGTATCATGTAACTTGGCAATTCTGCCCGCAATTGATCTCGCAATGCTGCAATTGCCGGTGGATCTTGGGTCGCGACAATATAGGCAACCAACTGAAGTGCATCCGCATCGGATTTACGCCCCACAACCGCGGCACGGCTTATGCCATTTATCGAGACGATGACATTTTCAATCTCTGCCGGCTCTATTCGATATCCGCGGATCTTGAGCTGACTGTCCGCACGGCCCAGAAAATCAATGCTGCCATCTTCTCGCCAACGGGCAAGATCTCCGGTGCGGTACATACGCTCCCCCGGAGCACCACAAGGATGCGCAACAAAGCGTTCAGCGGTCAAACCCGAACGCTGAATATATCCGCGCGCAAGCCCAACGCCACTGAGATACAGTTCTCCTGTGACCCCAATAGGGGCAGGCAACAGTCCCGGACCAAGGATAAGTGCACGCGTATTGGAAATCGGGCGCCCAACAGACGGTTCTGCACTATCCGCAAGGTCTGCTCCTAACGCATTAATCGTATATTCGGTTGGTCCATAAAGGTTATACCCCCCGACGCCGGGCGCATCGCGCAGTTGATCCCAAAGCGCATCTCCAACCGCCTCTCCGCCCAACGACACGAACACCACGCCTGTGCCCACGTCCCCTTTGGGCCGTGGGCGTTCTAGCAACCCGTGTTCCACAAGATAGGATCCATAAGTCGGGGTAACATCAAAGGCGTCGATCTCTGCCGCGTCGAATAACTCAAGCAAGCGATCAGGATCGCGGCGCAACTCGTCACTGATCACATAAACTTCGTGACCACTTAGCAACCACAAAAGCTGCTCCCAGGATGCATCAAAGGCAAATGACGTTGTGTGTGCAATCCGAATACGTCGCCCGCCTTGTGACGCAAGAGTTGGGGCAAAAATCTCCTTTTGGTGGTTCACAAACATATTGGTCAAACCCCGATACGGAACCTCAACCCCCTTAGGTTTCCCAGTCGAGCCAGATGTAAAGATCACATAGGCCAGATGATCCGAACCAGCCGGTCGATACACATCTGGACATGTGGTGGGTAAGCTCTCCAAAACGGCTGCAACTTCGGGGGCATCAAATTCGACAACGCGATAATCTGCCTGATAGCTGTCTGGCAACAAGTGCCGCATATCACCGGTTGTCAAAATGACAGTTGGCTCGGCCTGATCCAAAATGGCCTCGATCCTTTTGGCCGGTGTCTCTGCATCAATGGGAACATAGGCCGAATGCGCCGCAAACACGCCAAACAATGCAACAATCATTTTCTCGCTGCGCGGTAGGAGCAATGCAACCTTATGTTCAGGATGAACCCCCCGCATTTGCAAGAAACGTGCCAACTGGTTGGCTTGTTGGGATAGTTCAGCAAAGCTAAGCTCAACATCCCCTGCAACTACGGCACGTAAATCGGGTGATTTTTCTGCCTGAGCAATCAATAAATCCGAAACAGAGGCATTTCCATACTCCAACACGTTCCCAGAATCTGTTTGAGGCAACCGCGCAAGGCTGTTTGCCAAAGCATCAATGTGCAATATCGCCTTATCCGGTTGCGCAATACATTCGTTTAATATGTGTTGATAGGCTGACAAAAGATCCGAGGCATAGTTGCCCTCGATCAAATCACTGCGATACATCAATCGTACAGTGATCCCATTCTGCGACGGGGACACTGCAAGGCTAAGCGGATAATGCGTCGCGTCACGCACTGTCGCTTGACCAAATGCCACATCACTGCTGTGATCCAGTGTCATAGGAGGCAAATTTTGTATCGCAAACAGCGTGTCAAACAACGGATTATGTCCCGAAATCTGCATCAACTGTGAAAGCGGAACATGTGCGTTTGATAAGGATGCGGCCTTTTGATCATGCAGCGATGACAAGGCCTGGCGAACCGTCTCTCCCTCATGGGCATGGATCCGCGATGGCACAGTGTTAAAGATCAAACCGATCATTTCATCAACGCCTTCAATCCCTGCCGGACGACCAGACACAACAGTACCAAACACAACATCAGGATTGCCCGACATACGGATCAACAAAAGACCCCAAGCCAATTCAAGTACAGAACTCAGTGTTGTCGATGCATCACGCGCTAAATCTGACAATGCCTTCATTGCCGAGACAGGAATATGCGCTTCTTGTTCTGCGCTATGGGTCACTGTCGCCTCAAGCCCCTGCGCCGCCGGATATAATAGTGTCGGTTGCGCCCCAGAGAGTAACGCGCGCCACGGCTCTTGTGATGCCTCTGGGTCTTGCTGTTCTAGCCACGACAAGTACCGCCCGATACTGGGAGGTGTAATATCCGCATCCGGCGTGCTGTACATTTGAAAAATCAAACGACACAGCAGGCGTATGGACCAACCATCCAACAGAATATGGTGTGCTGTTAAATAGAACTTATGCGTTGTCGTGCCCCCTTCGGGTGCAACGCAGGTTGCCAGAGCCATACGGATAAGCGGAGGCTTGGCGATATCAAAGGTCGCGTTATATTCTGCATCAGCCAAGACCTGCGCGTCTGCTTCTGTCGCGACGTTCATATGTGCAAATGGAATGCGGATGCTGTGCGGACAAACCTGAACCGGTTTGCCACCGATCTCGGAAAAGCCTGCAGTAATATTAGGGACTAACGCAGCCGCACGATCAATTGCCCGTTGCAACCGTCTGGGATCAATTTCACCGCTAAGTGAAAGAGTTGTCTGAGAAATATAGACATCTGATGTATTCTGGGATGTCCCCGCCGCATGAAAGCGCAAACCTTCCTGCAAGGGCGAAAGAGAGAATACGCCTTTAATCGCACCAAATTCATCTTCGATCTTGCGCCGCTCCCAAGCGCTCAGTGCGAGAGCCCCTTCGCTTGCACGCGAAGCGGAACAGGCTGGCACAGCCGTTATATTGGTTGCCAATGTGGCAAAATTCTTTGCCCATTTCTGTAAAAACACCTTGGCGTCATGGGACATATCACATGTTTTCAGACTGAAACACACCCGCTTGCTGTGCGCACAGACGTCAATCCCTAACCAAGTCACTTGGTCTGACATCTCGGGATGGGTGGGCGGTACAAACGCCACGTCACCCCAATCCGATAGACGAACGGACAGAACCATTTGTGGGTCAGGTAAATGGTCAAACGCACCTGCTGTTTCCGAGTGTATATCCCGCGCCATTTGATAAGAGACCGCGATATTGCCAGTCAAAAAGCGATCATCCGGCAAGGATAAAGCTGTATCTGACAGCTCTAACATCTCGGCTGGCAAGGGGTCACTTTCACCGCGCGAGGCGGGATTAAGCACAGTTGGCACATAGCGCCGGCATTTCCCGATCACATAAAACCCACCGTCCTCCTGCGCAAAGCGATCCCGGTCTGGTTCGTCAATATCCAGACGACAAGGCTGCGTCAGCATTGGCATCAGTGCAGCAACTGCAACGCGGCGCAGATCACGCGGATCAGGATGGTTTGGGATATCTGACAGCTCTAGCACCATATTTTCCAGAAACGGCTCTTGCCCATCTGTCTCATTAGGTTGCGACGCATGCGTCTCCAAAAGATCCAGCCAATCTTCTGCCAAATCTAGCACCGCCTCAGATTGACCCAGTTCAACAGTGCGGGTCAGCCAAGTGTCATAAGATGCGGATGCTGTTGACTGTGAAACCTCTGCATTTTGACGGATATCAGCCAGCTCGGATAAAACCAACGCCCAGGATTCAGGGTCAAGCAAACCCGCAGGCGCCGACACAATCAGGTTCTTATCTTCCGCAACCCAAGCCAAAAATCGATCATTTGAGGCCGCCTTAGATTGTTCCAGCGCACCGCTCAGCCCCTCAAACAATTCAGCAGTTTCTAACACGCGCCATCCGCGCAGCTCTGGGTCATGGATTAACCGCAAGGCCGGATTGCGCGCAATGAGCCTGATCAGCGCCCGGCGTATTTCATGGTCTTTGACATCGTCGCGCAAAGCAATTTGTCTGTGCTCGGGGATGTCAGATGACCGCTTTGACAAACCAGACAAAGCGATCTCGGAAAACGGTGACTCGACAATATATTGCACCTCAGACAAAGGCGTGTCGGTACAATAGATCATCTGACCTAATGTTGCCGTGAGTTGTGAGACCAAGTTCGCAGCCGTTTGCTCAGAATACAAATCACAGGCAAACAGCAATGAAAGCCCAATGCGCCCCTGCCCCCCTTCATCGTGTAAAACAAAGGTCAGATCGAATTTAGCTTGCGTTTGACGTGGTTCTTCCACAACCCAACGCGCGCCAGAGAACTCCATATCTGGCCAGGGTCGACTGGTTGTCACCATCACATCAAACAATGGATTTCGGGCAGCTTGGCGAACAGGATTGACACGTTCAACCACAGTCTCAAACGGCACATCCCGGTGATCCAAAGCATCCAGCATCCGTGTATGCACGCGTTCAAGCAAAACCTGCAGCGTGGGATTGCCCCCTAAATCACACCGAATTGCCACCGTATTATTAAAAAATCCGACCGTATCTGAAAGCCCAGAGTCCTGCCGTAAATCAACTGGAACCCCAAGGCAGATGTCCTCACCGCCACCGCTGTTCTTAAGTACGGCAGAAACCGCAGTTTGCATCAGAACCAAAGATGACATGCCACGTGCCTTGGCAAAATGTCTCAGATCCGCCGAAAGCTGTTGTCCCAACCATTGACGCACTTGTTGACCGCGAAAACTGGATATTTCGGGGCGTGCAAAATCCGCGGGAAATTGATCACCGTCGGGTAAATTCTCCAAGGTATCAGACCAATACCCCAGTTGATTTGCGCTCAGATCCGTCTCGTTCAAACGCTTTTGTTCCCAGACCGCATAATCCCCATATTGCAACTGATCACGAGCACCCATGACATCAGCAGGGGCATCAAACGCCGCCTTCAGGTCGCGTAAGACAGTGCCAAATGATCCACCGTCACCTGCAATGTGGGGCAAGGTCAGCACCACCGCATAGGGCTTGTCATCGCGACGCACCAAAGCCCCCCTCAACGACACATCACAAGACAGGTCAAACGCTTTCGAGCGTAACTCAAGTGCAAGATCCTCAAGCTCCTGATCCGGTGTTGCCGAAGAGAGATCATGCAATGTTGCGTCTACGCGAAGCGTATCATCGACAACCTGAAGCGCAACTCCGTCAGACCCTATCACATACCGCGTGCGCAAAATGTCATGACGCTGAACCACCCTATGTAACGCTATTTTCAAATCGCTCAGCGACATTGTTGTTTCGGCTGTAACCTCCTGCACGCGTAGAACAATACAGAAGTTATAGGCTGAAGCATCCGCAAATTGAGACTGGTACCACATGCGCTGTTGTGCAGAAGACAGCGGTACAGGACCTGACGATTCATGCTTACGTAGACGTGTGTCGCCTTTGTCGCGATGAGACCCTGTTAGAAGTTTGGCCTTAACCATTCTTGCTTGTAATAGACGTTGTTTTTGGTCTGAAAGAGTCATTGATCTGTTCCTAATTTCCCAAAAGCATCAGCGGCACAAGGCACCGGTCTGACAGGCGGAATTTGATGTATTTCTGCGCCGCGAGATTGCGCATGTCCCAAGCTATCGGCATGCGCCAAAGTCCAGATCTCACCCGGATGAACCAACGGAACCCCCGGCGGATATGGAATGATATAATCTGGACACTCAGCCCCTATTTCTGGCTGCTTTGCCACGTGCGCCCCCTCAAATGTGACCCCGTCTGGGGAAACCGTTTCTGAGTTGTGAGGCCTCTCGCGCCAATCTTGCTGTGCGAGGTCAAGCAAAGCGGTCAAAAGCGCCTCAATGTTTTGCTTGCTGACGCCCACATGAATACGTGCGATCAATGTATCCTTGCTATGTGCAATCAAAATTCGATGATGTTCGAACAGCCATTTTTGAATATATTGCGCCGGTGCTGGGCTCTGTATTTGCACGACAAGTGGATCAATTTCATGAAATGCGTCTCGTGGCGTCGGGACAACCAAAGGCCTCAACAGAGGGTTTCCTTCCAGCTCTTTCATCACCATTCCGCGCAACCCATACGCACGCGACAACGCATCACCACCACATCTTTGACCATGCACCCGCGCAAGATCCAAAGACACAAGGATCGGCCACGACGGCGAGGTTGAATGATTGCGGTAAATTGCCTGCCTCAGCCGCGCCACATCCTCGGTGTCACCAAGGATATGAATATACGTACCTTGCCGTAACGCAGCCATCGTTTTATGCGCCGATTGCGTCACAATAACAGGCGCATGTATGTCCAATTGGCGGCAAACCGAGAGTGCCGTCGTCCGGGCGGTTTTCGGCCCAAATGCATAAACAGCAGACCACGCTTCATCCACAATAATAGCGGTTTTAGGGGACGCTTCGTTTAAGATTGGCAATACGTGCTCTAGCCGCACGCGCCGTCCATCATAGTGACATGCTGTTAACACCATCACATCAAAAGGCCGCCCCTGCGCACAGCGCTGTGTGAGCAACCGCACCGTTTGAACCACATCTATATGCGCCAAATGCCCCCGCTTAATATGAGGCATTCGCGTCACCTTGCGCTCTTCGCTTGCAAAGACCACAGATTGATGTGCTGCGGGATCCACCAACACAGATCCATCATGGGGGCACACGGCCTCTATTGCGATGCGATTGGACAGCGTCGTCCCATTGGTTCCAAAGAAACTTGCGTCTGCGCCAAACGCTCGTGCTGTGGCACGTTGTGCAATGGCCAATGGCCCCGTTGGCGCAAAGAATGAATCCACAGCACCCCCAACCCAAGTGTTGTCCACGGTGTGTGTGCCGTTGACAAGCAAGGCCTGATATTGGGCCGCGAGGTCCTGCGGCATATCTTTCATCGCCCCCGCCCAAGGAAGCGCGTGGAAATTATGAACTTCGGGCCCCTCGGTAAAGTCGGCAAAGTAATTCGCCAGCGGTGCGGCTTCGACGTCAGGCAACATTTAACGCTCCTCCCGACAGACAAAACCGAACCCAAACCTCCAACAGGGTCTGTGCATCCAATGTTCCAAGCCGACTGCGCACACAAAGCGTAACTGTCCCCTCATCCGTGACCTGCCACGACGCGGTAATTTTGTATAAAACCTCTGCGCCATTGGGCGGGTCGGTCAGTGCGTCTTGCACACCGCAAGAGTGTAAAAGCACCCCCGGCCCCGCAGCACTTGGTCTCTCGACGCGCTGGAAATGTTGAAAACTTTCCGGAGTTCCAATCTTGGTGTCCCTGAAAAAACCTGATCCGGCAGCGACACTTACAGGTACAATGCTCAGCGGTCCGGGCAGCCGTGACGGGATTTCCACATCAATCGAAACCGATGTGTTACAAGACACCTGCAACAGTGCCGATACAAAGCCTCTGATGATCTGCGCAGGCTCTGTTACCCCTTTGATCTCTTGGTCTACGCTCCAAGACAAAACAGGAAACACATCTTGCGGGGCCTGTTTTCCCCAAAACGAACACTGCCCTCCGCGCTCAATTTCGTCAGCCCAGACATCGTTCCCTTTGGTCACACAAGGAAGATTTGGAATTTCTGACCGCCTATCCTCAATCTCTGCGACTGCAGACAACATGCCCGATCCATCCAAAATTGCGGCATGCGCAACAAGAACGCTGTTGTCCGGGGTGTTAATCCCAACCACACCCCGGCCCCCTGCGACATCAATATGCGATCGCGCCAAATCCAGCAGGTCAGGGAAGGACAGCGACGTTGCACAGGTGACAACGCACACACCGCCTTTGGCTTTGTCGTGTTGACGCAAGCGCCATAGGCGCCCGCGCATTGTGATCGGCTGTCCCAGGTTGGGGTGGCCGCGTATTAAATTCTCCAACCGGCTCTCAAAATCTACCGTGTCCAGCCGCGTTTCCAAAACGCGCCAACTCAGGAAATTCTGCGGTTCTAAGCCCGACAAACGCATACGATGCACAATCGCCGCGAACCCTTGTTGTTCCCGCTTTGACGCATCGACGACGGCAGCTTTTGTGGTCGGGTCGGTTTTCTCAGATACCTCAGCTGCAGGAAACATTTCCGCCAGCTGCGCAATCGTCGGAAATTGAAAGATAGACGCCGCGGTCAGTGTAAAGCCCATCGCATTGGCCCGCGCCGCAAAGCTAAGGGCCAGCATTGAATCCCCACCAAGCGCAAAAAAATTGTCTTGGGCACCCACAACATCCCGTTCCAGAAGCTCAGCCAAAAGAGCCGCAAGAGCTGTTTCCACAGGTCCAATCGCCGCGCGTCCAACTGTATTTTCAACTGCCGGTGCTTTGATGTTTTGCAGGGCAATGCGGTCAATTTTTCCACCCATTAAACGCGGCAATTTTTCCACCGCAATCACCACAGCCGGAATGAAAGGACCCGGCAAGGTCTGGGCCAAAGCGATTTTGATTTGGGCCTGATCCGGTAAATCTGCCGCGCGCCCCGCAACATAGGCCACCAGCTCCATGGTCCCGCGCGCAGGCCGTGCAATAACACAGGCCTCCTCAATCGCATCGATGGACAAAAGCTTTGCTTGCGTTTCAGCAGGATCGACCCTGTGGCCCCGCACATTCACCTGATCGTCGGATCGCCCCGCCAATTCCAACTGACCATTCGCCCGCCGTCGCGCCAAATCGCCTGTTCGGTACAACCGTTGCCCCGGTTGAAACGGGTTCGCGACGAAACGCGATGCAGTCAGGCCCGGCTGCTTTAAATACCCGCGTGCCAACTGAGGGCTTGCAACATATAGCTCTCCCAACACATCATTCGGAGCCAAGCTTAGATCCGAGGTCAGCACATAACATAAAGACCCCGGTAAAGGCGTCCCAATGGGGGCGGTGGCCTGCTCTGGTCCTGTTTCAGGGACTTCTCCGGAAATCACATCGCCCGTCGTCTCAGAACATCCATACGCGTTATGAAGTATCAACCCCGGGGCGCGCTTGCGCATTTCAGTGATCGGTTGCGCCAACAGAGGTTCACCTGTGGACAGAACCCGCAGGCATTTTTGGACACTTTCAGGCGCAGCCGTCGCAACAGCTGACAACAGCCCCGGCACAGCCATGAAATGACGAATTCCGTATTGATCCATCAGCTGGCCAAGACGCATGGGGTCGCCTGCCTCTTGGTCCGTCGCGATGATCAACATATCTCCTGTCATCCACGCTTCACACATCTCGGCAATTGCATCAATTGCGGTTGGTGTGCTCTTGGCCAAACGCGCGCGCCTGTGCTCATCTGATCCAGAGGACCACTGTTGTGAGACCCAACCGGTGCGGGCCGCCAAGGCTGCCTGCGTGGTGATGACTCCTTTGGGCGCTCCGGTTGAGCCAGATGTAAAACTCACATGGGCCGCCGACAGCGCATCCGGCTTCCAAGTATCATCAGGCTTTTGCGGTTCTTGTGATGACCAGATTTTTTCGGGAACAACGACAAACGGCGAGACGACATCGGCCTCGATGTCGGTGTCGCAAATCACATACCCCGTATCCGCGCGTGACAATAAGGTCTGCAGCCGGTCTTGAGGATGATCAGGATTGAGCGGAAAATAAACACCCCCAGCTTTCCAGATTGCAAGAGGCGCCACGCAAGCCGCAAGACCCCGGCGCAGCAAAACACCAACGGGCGTTTCGGCCTGTAGACCCTTTTCGCGCAAGGCCACCGCCAGAGTGTTGGCAAGTTGGTCAATGTGACCATAGCTATATTCTACCCCCTCGCAAACCATCGCAGTTTTCATAGGGTCCGCAGCCACACACGCGTGCCAATGATCAAGCATTGTCAAAACGGGGGCAGTAACGCGCTCACCTGCGCTGGCATCCAAAATGTCTTTGGTTTGACCATAGGGGAACGCCGCGATCAGACCTACAGCTTGATACGGCGCGCTTTGCGCCGAACATAACATCGCATCCAAATGATCAAGCATTTGATGAATCGTTGAACTGTCAAACACACTGCGGCGATGGGTTACTTCGACTTTCAACTGCCCGCCGCTCAGAAACCCTTGGAACGTCAAAGCAAAAGGAGAAGCGCCGTTAAAGATATTGTCCCAGGTTGCCTCTACATCCGGCAAATCCGGACCATTCATATCACGATCCAGAAACAGCCCCAAAGTATCGGTGAAAAACCCGTGACCAGCGGCGCGGGCCGGCTGTAGCTCTTCGATGAGACGTTCAAACGAGATCTCTCCGTTTCCGATACTGTCACGGATTTCCGACTGGACATGCGAAACAAGCGCGGCAAAGGGCTGATCAAGATCGATCGTCATGCGCAACAATACAGTATTTCCAAAATTACCAATCAGCGCCCCTGCCCCGGGCTGATGACGATTGGCGACCATCGTGGCTATGGTGATATCCTCTTCACCACTCCATTGGCGTAGCAACAGGGCATAAGCAGCGGTAAAGACCGCAAAAGGTGTCGCTCCAAGTGTCTGCGCGATTTCGCCTAATGCGTTACAACACGCATCGGACATGTTTCTGTCTGTCCGGTCTGCAGCATCCCCTACAGCTGGTGATAACGCAGCAACCGTCGGCAGAGGCAGAGCCGCCGGCAGGGGCGTGAGTTTACGACGCCAATAATCAAGCTGCCGTTCCTCTCCCTTAGATTGATGTTCTTGCTTATTCGCGGCTTCGTATTCTGCAAAATCAGCATATTGCAGCTTAAGCGGCTCTGTCGCGCGCGCACGATAGGCCTCGCTCAGATCCGCACAAAACACCCCAAAGCACCCTCCGTCCCAAACGATGTGATGCACGGTCAAAATCATCGTCCGTTTCGCCGCATGGTGTCGCAATAAATGCACACGGATCGGGCTATCACGGGCCAAACCAAAAGGTTTTGCAGCCACCTCGCCCGCGAGGTTTTCGGGATTTAAACCCTCAAGACGCTCTAAATACGGCAACGGTGTTTCATGGATCTTTTGTGTCACCCCAGCGTTTTGATCGCGATGATAGGTGGTTCTCAGCACCTCATGGCGGTTCACTACATCCTCAAGCGCCGCGATCAGGCGCGGCTCATCAAGATCCCCACTAAGGTCGATCCGAATTGAAACATTATATGCGCTGCTGTCGGGGTGTAATTCTTGATGCAACCACATGCGGTGTTGTGCGGACGACAACGGTGCAAATGCCTTGTGCTTGCGGGGCTGTACACCTGACGTCCCCCAAGATTTCTTGCCCGCTCTACGACGTAAAAGCTCTAGTCGTGCATTCATCTCATATCACCACACTTGTTGGGCAGCAGCTTTGATTGCCGCCTCTAGGTTGTTCAGTAGCGTCTCGATTTTGGTGTGATCAAAGCGACGGCGGGCATAGGTTGCCTCGACTTGAAATAGGGCCTCTTGCCCACGACCGTGGACAAAGACCTCAAGCCCTAGGGGCACCAATGGAAATTGGGTTGCGCCTGTGTGCAGCCTCTCCCAATCACACGAAACATCCGTAAGCTGCGGCCCCTGTGTTCCGCTGGGAATAAAAACCACCAAACTATCAAACAGTTGTGGGCCGCGTGCAGGATCATCACATCCTGCCAATTTACATATATCTTCATAAGGAAGATCTGAGTGTGCAAAAGCAGCATCAACCTCCTGAGACACCGCAGGTATGAATTGTTCTGAAACAGGCGTTCCCGCAATCTGGAACCGCAAAGGAATGTGGTTCGCAAAATTGCCAATCGTCTTTTGAATTTGCGGGGCTGCACGGTTGAGAACCGTTGTGCCCAACGACAGCTCTTTTTGTGGGGCATGCTGCCATAGAACATATGCCCAACAGGCCATAAATGCCTTGAAAGGCGTGACACGGTGCGCGGTCGCAAGTGTAACCAAATCACGGCCACACGACAGGGTTCTGTCGAGACGATCTGCCGCCTCCTCTGGGGCCGCAAGATCCCCGCTGCAATCTGCAAAACTCAACTTAGGTAAAGCGCCACCAACTTTAGAGCGCCAAAACGCTTGGGCCTGATCGTGCTTGTGCTCTCGGCTATCCCATTCAGCCCAATCCGCATATTGGGCCGACACCTGTGGCAGCTGAATGCCTTGGTAAAGCTGTTCAAGTTCACGACAGATCAGATCAAATGTCGCCCCGTCCCAAATGATATGATGAATAATCAATGTCATGCGCAGTTGCGCCACATTGGTGCGATGCATCAAAACCCGCAAAGGGGCATCACGTTCCAGATCAAAAGGCTGTTCCAGCGCTTTCTGAGCCCGCGCGCGGGCCTCATTCTGGGTCAGGGTCAAAGCCTCGCAATAAAACGGCAACTCTGCGTGGATAACCTGTCGTGGAGCATTCGTGCCTGTTTCGCACTCATAGGTCGTCCGCAAGATTTCGTGTCGCAGAACCAACGCTTTGATCGCACTCAAAAGACGGTCTTCTTCGACCAGACCATCAAATATAAACGTCAGGCCCAGCACATCACTCAGACTGCCAGGATGATGGGCCTCGTAACGCAAGCTATGCCGTTGTGTTGGCGATAGACACGCAGCGCGCGGATGCAAACGGGCTGGGATGCCCGCAGTATCACCGGACGCATGAGTGTTGTGTTCCTCTGATAACCCCGACGTTTTCATACGCCGACGCAGCAGGGCCTGACGCGCAGCACTCATGACAGAACGGGCTCTCGCATATCCGCATCGTCTTGCGATGCAGCAGCTGCGTCTTCTTCCGCCAGTAAGGCTGCGACCTCCTCGTCAGACATATTGCGAATGTCCATCGTAAGCGCCGCAATTTCATTCAGCCGCTCAATGTCATCTTCGGTTTCCAGATACGCGATAAGTTCCGCCACCGTTGGAAACTGGAACAACACCCGCAGGGTTATTGCAGCTGTATCCAGTTCTTCTTGCAGACGGGCGACAACGCGGGTGGCGAGTAAACTATCACCACCCAATGCAATGAACTCTTCATTGATACCAATTGTCTCAAGGCCCAAAACCTGTGCCCAGATATCCGCGATAACCTGTTCAAGGTCTCGCGTCGGAGCAACAACCTCGCGTGTGCCACTTTCGCGTTGGATCAGATCCAAAAGCGCAGCCGTGTCCCATGTCCCGCCAACGACACGCGGCAGATCGTCCGCAATCACAATACGTTCCGGCAACAGATGCGCAGGGACACGGCGGGCAAGTTCTGCACGCAGGGTCTTACCTGTCATATTCTCAACCGTTGTTTCAAACACAACAACTGCGGCGAAACCTTCGGGCCTTACAACAGTCGCAACCTCGCGAATGCGTGGATCGGTGCGTATTGCGCGCTCAACATCCTGCTGCCAAACAGGAACGCCATTGACCTGAACGTAATGGCTCAGCTCCCCGTCTGTCTCTTCTCCTAGGATCTGAACCGTACCCGCCTCATCCGCGCGGGCCCATAGGGTTGGGTTATGCTCTAATTGGCCGACAACATGCGCGGGGCAGTCCACCCCATTGGCATCGACAATTCGCACGCTCTCTGTCTGTAAACTGCGCGCAGTACATGGTGCATCGTGTACAGGCAAAGCCTCGTGCCACGTACTTTCGGCATCAACGACAGCCGTAAGCCAACGTTCAAATTGTGCAAACATCGCATCAGCAACCCCAGCCGCCAGTGCCTCTTCGCGTATGTCCCAATTGACCAAAATACCTTGGTTAAATTCGGTGATTTGAGCGTCTAACAACACCTGCGGCCCCTGAGAGATAACCCAAGCAGGCTGACCAAGGCAGTCAATAGCCTCCTGTGAGAACAACTCGCCCAAACCCAGCGCACTTGTGAACACAACCGGAGCCAAGACCGTTTCGCCGCGCATGCGTCCAAGGCCGCGCAAAACATCAAGACCGCTATAGGCCGCATGGGTTGCGTCTTTGTGCATGCGTGCCTGCAACGCACGTACCCGCTCTAGGAAACTGGCAGGTTGTCGCAAGTCAACTTCCAACATAATCGAGCTGGAAAAATCACCAACGACTTTATCAATCTCAGAGTGCACAGCCGGACGGTCAAACATCGGCACATTTAGCAAAAAGTGCTTTGTCGCACTCCAACGTCCGACGACTTCTGCAAGGATCGTGGCAACCGTCATTGCCGGCGTCACACCATGGCGTTGCGCCATCGAAAACAGGGTCGCTTTTTGTTCAGGCGTAAACCACATATGGCGGCGCGTAACCTTGGGATCAGCTGCCGCATCAGCAGACAGCAGCGTCTCCGGCAAAATGGGCGATCCGGGCAAAGACTGCAAACGACCGCTCCAGGCAGCTTCTGCATCTGCTGCTGCAGCCGTCTTGTGCGGTTGAACGCCTATCAGATAATCACGGTAGCTCAGCGACAGATCCGGCAGGGTTGCGTTTTTATGCGATAACAGCGCAACCAGATCTGCAATCAAAATACGATAGCTCACAGCATCAGCAGCAATCATGTCCACATCAATATGAAGACGCGTGGCCCCATCAGGCAGCAGGCTTAAGGCTGCGCAAAAAACCTCTCCACGTTCCACATCCAAGGATTGATGCGAAAAATCATGACGCAGTTGCTCTAACCGCGTATTCCGATCCTCGGCGCTTAAGTCCCGTAAATTATAAACCGTAAACGGGAGCTTTGGCGCTTGGATGATCTGTTGGTGACCATCAACCGTCACTTTGGTACGCAACGAAGCATGGCGTTGCATCAACTGTGTAAACGCGTGATGCAGATAATCTGGATCTTGCTGCCAATCCTGTGCCGTATCGACTTGGTCAAACTCAACATATAAATGTGCAGCAACCCCGCCCAGTCGTTGGCCCGGGCTGCGACCAACCCAATAGGCATGCTGCATCGTCCCCAATGGCATCAACGCGTCATCTGCCGCAGGTGCCAAAGCGGTTGGGGTTTCGCTGACCTCAGAGGCCCCCAATGTATGGATCCAGGCTGCCAGTGTTGGATTTTCCGCCAGACCTGCGAAATCCACTTCGATACTGTCGCGGCGCAATCGGTTCACAACACGCAGGAGGCTTATTGAATCCAGCCCAACTTCAAAAAGATTGTCTTCTAAACCCAGCGAACTTGCATCGTCTCCTAGAAATTCGGCCAAAGTCTGACGGAGAAGGTTTTCAAAATGATCTGTCATGAGGAAGTCTCTTTTGTAAGGGTACGGCCACGCGCAACGCGGCGGCGCAGCAACGCACTGCGGTCCAAAGTTGCCGCAGGGGTTTGACGGGATGACGGGGCAGGCAATGCCGCCCGATCAAGTTTGTTATTGGGCGTAAGCGGCAGCGCCTTTAGCGCGACGATATGTGTCGGGACTAAATGCGCGGGCAGGGTTTGGTTCAAATGGGCCCGCAGGCCACGCATGTCGCTGGACGCTTGGGACCCCGTTACATAGGCTACCAAACATTCGTCGGCTGCCGTGCCGTCAGGGTCTGGTTTGATGGCTACCGCGCTTGCGGTGATACCGGGAAATGTTTCCAGAACCGCCTCGATTTCGCCCGGCTCGATCCGAAATCCTCGCAGTGACAGTTGCAAATCTGCCCGACCCGCAAACTCTAACTCGCCCGCCGTGCGCTTGACCAAATCGCCCGTGCGGTATAGCCGCCCTCCCCCGCCTTTGGGATCTGCGATGAAACGCGTGGCGGTTAGGCTGGGACGACGCAGATACCCCCGTGCCAACTGCGGGCCACCAAGATAAAGCTCCCCGAGATCCGTGGTTTCCACAGTCCGCAACTGAGGGTCAAACACATGATCCCGAAAACCAGCCAAGGGCCTGCCAATTGGGCTGGCCGTGTATAAAGCGCCCATATCCGCATGCATATCAAGCGCGGTAACATGGACTGTGGTTTCAGTAATGCCGTACATATTGACCATGCGGGGTCTTTCTGGACGGCGAGAAAACCAATTTTGCAAGCGCGCAGGCTCCAGGGCCTCGCCCCCAAAAATGACCAAACGCAAAGCAGAAAGCGCGCAGTTATGCTCCTTATCTGCCTGCGCCAAGGCCGCAAACGCAGTGGGCGTCTGGTTTAAAACTGTGACCTTTTCACGATCCAACAGGGTCAAAAATTCAGATGCAGACCAAGTTGCGTCCCGCGGGACAATCACAGCCCGTGCACCTGTCAGCAAAGGCGCCCAGATTTCCCAAACCGAAAAGTCAAACGCATAGGAATGAAAGACACTCCACACGTCTTGATCACTGAGATCAAAATGCGGGATCGTTGCATCAAGCAGGCTTAAAAACGCATCATGCGAAACAACGACACCTTTGGGGCGCCCAGTCGAGCCAGAGGTATAAATCACATATGCCGCGCTCTCGCCTGTTAAACCCCCACGAAGACGTTCCAACGTTTCCCCGGCCCGGGGCGGATGGGGGCGCGACATTGCCGAGGCTTTGACGACAGGGACAGTATTTGCCGGGATCTCAACACCCGCATCCGTCACAAGGCTGACCGGCTGCGCGTCCGCGATCAAATACGTCAATCTGTCCTTAGGGTAATCTGGATCCAAAGGCAGATATGCGGCCCCGGTTTTCAACACGGCCAAAAGCGCAACGATCAAGTCTATCGACCGAGGCAGCGCCACCGCAACGATTGTTTCTGGTTTGGCCCCTTGTGCTGCGATTTGTACAGCCAGCGCATCAGATCGCGTGTTGAGCTCGCCGTAGCTCAGGCTTTCACCGCCAAAAGTTACTGCGCAAGCATCAGAATTAAGCGCGACCTGATCTAGAAACCGTTTCACAAACGTAGTCACATCATTTTCCTCCAACAAGGTCTCAACCGTCAGCCCGACAGGCATAACTTCTTTGTCTCAGGACAGCGGTTTTCACCGGTCCTAAGGGTAATTTTGACGTTTCATGTGAGGCTGGCGTAGGTAGGCCGCTAGCAGAACTCGCGCTTATTGCGCTGGAATGAGATCAGAAAATTGCGCAATCAGCGCTTTGCGATCCACTTTACCAAAACGGGTAAGTAGCAGATTTGGCACGACTTCTAATCTGTCCGGCAACTTATATGTCGCAACACCGCGCGTGCTGAGGTAGCTGCGCAAATCCCGAAGACGCGGCACATCCGAGCCAGATAAACAAATGACAGCACAACACATTTGCCCAAGCGCCTCGTCCGGCAAGCCAATCACCGCCACATCGCGCAGACTTGGGTGATCAATCAGGTGGTCCTCGATCTCGGCGGCTGAAAACTTTTCCGCAGCACGGTTGATTTGATCACCGGCCCGCCCTTCGACGATCAGATGCCCCGATGAAAGCCTGCGCACCAAATCACCACTGCGATAAAAACCGTCCGGTGTGAAAGCACGCGCATTTACCTCATCAGATGCCACATAGCGACGGATGGTATAGGGACCGCGCACCCAAAGCTCGCCGACCTCTCCCTGTGGAACTTCGCGCCCAAGTTCGTCAACAATTCTGAGTTCATCATCCTCGCATAGGGGACGCCCCTGACTGGTTTCAACCAAATCTAGCGCATCCTCAAAGCGGGTAAAGTTTAGCAGACCTTCCGCCATGCCAAAAACCTGCTGCACGCGCGCGCCCAACATTTTGGGAATACGCGCGGCCATGCTGGGGGCCAATTTTGCACCGCCAACCTGCAAGAGCTCAAGACTGGACAGATCCCGATCGTCAAATTCGCGGGCTTCTAACCACAGGGATATCAGCGTCGGAACCGCTGCGGTGATAGTCACCTTATGGCGTTCAATCAACCCAAACACCGTATCAGGGCTTGGGTTTTTTGCCAGAACAACCACCCCGCCAACACACAACGCGCCTAAAATGCCCGGGCACGCCAAAGGAAAGTTATGTTCAACCGCCAAGCAGGCCAGATACACTGTATTGGCTCCCATACCACATACCTCTGCACTGGCGCGTGCATTATAGAGATAATCATCATGGGTGCGCGGAATGAGTTTCGGAAGACCGCTGGTGCCACCCGAGTGAAGGTATAGCGCAACTGAACTTGGATCGACCTGAGGCAAGTCACCCTTGGGTTCCGCCATATCACACAGGAGCTGATATGATGTTGCCCCAGCCAGCGTTCCAACATCGCCAACCACCAAAAGTTTGGTCACATGCGGCAGGGCCGTTTGGATCTCCTGCGCCAGTGGGCGAAAATCAAAACTCGCAATGCGATCAGGGATCGCATAGGCAACCGCACCTGATCCTTGCGCAAGATGCAGAACTTCGCGCGCACGATGTGTAGGCAACACCATGACAGGAATGATCCCTGCGCGAATACAGCCGAAAAACAATGTAATCAGCTCAATCGTATTGGGCAGTTGCACGATCATCCGCTGACCGGGCTGTAAGCCCCATTGTAACAAGGACATAGCCATTTCATCTGCAGCGCTATCAAGCGCCGCGTAAGAAACCGATTGACCCGCCGTATCAATCAGTGCGGTGCTGTCGGGCTGCGTTTGCGCGAAGTCGCGCAATGGCTGTGACAGGCACTCACCCGTCCAATACCCTTTTTCGCGATACCGTTTGGCAAAGTCTTCGGGCCACAAAGACCCCGTCTCAGAACGTGACGACTGTAAAGCACCCATATCAAGTTCCTTCATTGATCGGCGTGTTCGAATAGGATTTCAAAAATGAAATCATCAAATCATTCACCGCTGCTGGTTGTTCTAAATATCCGTAATGACCCGCATTGGGGACATCTGCGAAAACCGCGTTTGGAATTGCGTCAGCAACTTCGCGAGTTAGGTTCGGGGCAATTGCGATATCATCCGCAAAAGCCAAGGCCAGGAATGGCACCGTGATCTGTTGATACGCACTGCGGCGGTCCTTTAGATCGGCTGAGACTTGCAACTGGGCCGCGTGACCGGCACTGATGCCCGCATCATTCAACGACAGCATATCCAGCCAATCCTGTGCAGTTCGTTCATTGGCGCGTGTGGCCGGAGACAAATATTGCAAGGCATCCACAGCAGCCCGATAGGCAATCGGTGCAGGTTCAGCCTGTTTGGCCATTGCAATTTCACCGTGCACCATAGCGCGCTGCACAGGGTCGAGACGCGCATGTGCTGCCATTGCCACCACATATGTCACCAATTCTGGATGCGCCAATGCCACTTCGGTTACGATACGCGCCCCAAGCGACGTTCCGATCAATGCCACCGGGCCAAAATCCAAGTGTTTGATCAGTGCCACAACATCTGCGGCCATATCCTCTATTGTGAAATCGCTTGCGTCTTCAGCACTTGGCGCTATGCCACGATTGGTCAATGTGACAACACGATATCCCGCAGATATAAGGGCCGGAACTTGGTGAAAATTCCACACACGCCCCGGGCTGCCGGTTCCCATAACCAAAACAACAGTCTCTAACGCCTGCGCCGCACCTTTTGGCAGATGCAATTCATATGCGAATTGCAGACCATCATGCATGAAATATTGGACAGCCATCGGTTCATTCCTCCCCAGATGCTGAACCATCGCACGGCACCAAAAAGCGGCTCACACTGCGCAATTTTTCGTTGGTCTCTTCCAATTCACGCGCTGCTTTTGCACCGACAATCAGCCCGGCCCCTGCCCTCAGCCATGCCTGCCCGTCTTGCTCAATAACGGATCGGATCGCGAGGGCAGCATCCAAACAACCGTCACTATCCAGCATCAAAACGGCACCACTGTATACCCCCCGTGCCGCGCTCTCTCGTGCTGTAATTTCAGCACGTGCGCGCGCTTTTGGGATGCCCGACGTCGTCACTGGCGGGAACAGACTCGCAAAGGCCGCCCAAGCGTCGTTTCCCCCAGTCAACTGCCCTTGGACTGTTGATGCGATGTGCTGAACACTGCCTCTGGCGATAACATCCATGAAATCACGAACAACAACGGTTTCTGGCACACAAACTCGGGCCACTTCTGCGCATGCAAGTTGCACCGACAAGGCATGTTCGTAAATTTCTTTCGGATCCGAAAGTAAATCTTGGCGTAAAGTTTCTGTTTCAGCCTCGGTTATCCCCCGGGCACGCGTCCCCGCCAAAGGCTGGGTCGAGACGCAACCTGATTGATCGACTTCGACAATCGCGCCAGGGCTAACACCCGCCACGGTCAAACCAGAAAGTTGGAATAAAAATGAGCGCGCAGGCGTGTTTGCATGACGCATCGCGCGATAGGTCTCGACCATATTTACGGGCTGTGTCACTGGAACGCGCCGCGACAAAATAAGCTTGCGAAAGATATTTCCATCAATCGCATCAATCGCATCTGACGCCGATGTTTTATATTCATCGCCACCTTGGGATAAATCCATCTCGATGCGGGCACTGGGCCGGTCTGTCGCCGGCGCCGTTAAGACCTCCTGCCATATGTCGGCCAATTGCGCATCTTGAACCGATATCTCGGCCGCCCCCTGCCCCAAGATAATCTCATGTGTTGGGATCATCAGATGCAGCAGTGGCATATCCAAATCCGCCACAGTTTCACCATGCAAGAGCGAAGACAATTCAAACGCAGTCCACCCATAGGCCCGCCAGCCCGCCTCATTGCCAAACCGCTGTAACGCGTTTTGAACAGTCTCCAGCGGATCCTCACCAAGTGGCAGCTCATGTATCGTCCGCCCATCCCGCACGACAATCCGCCGTGCTGTCATGGTCAAACTGAGGCACGGTGCCGCCGCAAACCGGAACGTTTCATTCTTTTCGTACAACATGAAATCGCTGTTCCCGAACAGCGCATCAGATACGGCAACATCCTTCATGCTGGCCACAAGCGCCGCGGCGACATCGATAAAATCATTCTTCAGGGGCAAATGAAAACTCGCCCCATCAACGGCTCTTTGCGTGTTGCTATGTTGGGTCATTTTCTATCTTCTACTGGACTGACATTCAAAGAGCCGACGCGTTTTCACGCATCTTATCGCGTAAGGATTTGGGGCGCATATCGACCCATGTTTCGTCGATCCAGTCCAATACAGCCTGCCGCGCCGCGCCCTTGGGGCCTCCAAAAGCGATCTCCCAACCTTGCGGAACGGGCTGAGACACGGGCCACAGCGAATACTGCTGTTCGTCGTTGATCAGCGCGAAAAAATAACCGTCTTCGGAATCGAAAGGATTGTTCGTCATCTTCAAAACCATTTCTTACGTTAGGTAGGGATATCTTGAGGTTGATCCTGCAAGGCAGCTCGCAGGATGTCTTCGGCACGGACTGCCACGTTCGACAACAAAGAGGATGTCAGCCCATGGCTATGCTCCACACCGCCATTTAGGAAAATGCGCTGCTCACAGCCCGGCAACTGCAGACTGTAGTCCCGCGCCACACGGGGTAACCCCTTGTCAAATCCAGCCTCGACATTGAATTTCGAACTAAACAGAGACTTTAAATCAAACGGCGCAAACCCTGTTGCATAGATTACAGCGTCGACGGTTAGTTTGGTTTCATGCCGCTGGCCCAAGTCACGCAGCGTCACATCAACACCCGTTTCATGCACAGTTTGCGCAGCAATCTCGGTGACGCGATGAACAAAGAGCCGAGGACACCCACTGACCTTTTCATCGTATTCTCGACGATACAGCTCTTGGATCAAATCAATATCTACCGCAGAATAATTTGTCGCCAAATGCGTGTCATGAAGACGCCGCTTAAGGGTCTCGGGGGCGCTGTAAAAATCGTCAACGGCATCGGCGTCGAAAATTTGGTTCACATACGGGCTGTCATCTGACGGTGTATAGCCAAACCGGCGAAACGATGCGTGCACGTGAGACGACGGATAGGTGTCGTGTAAATACGCCGCGACCTCTGCTGCACTTTGGCCAGATCCCACCACCAAAAACCGCCCATGTTGATGCGAAGGCACTGTCTTTAGATGTTCAAGTAAAGCGTGGTTGTGGAAAACACGCGTGCCCGGTTCAACGCCTTGCGGCAAAACGGACCGGATGCCTGCGCCGACAACCAAATGACGCGCCCTAAGCGTATCCCGGCTCACCGAAGCCCCATTGTAACGCTCTATTTCAACCGTAAAACAACGACCATCCCAACTGACTTGCGTCGCGCGCGTCCCATAACGCACAGGAAGAGTGACACGCCGCGCGGCCCAACTTAGATAATCGTGAAACTCACGGCGGGTTGGGAAAAATGTCTTAAGGTTGATAAAATCCGCAAGACGATTTTTCTCACTTAGGTAATTTAAAAATGAAAAACTGCTTGTTGGACTCCGCAATGAAACCAAATCTTTCAAAAAGCTGATCTGCATCGTTGTTTCAGGTAAAATCATACCATCGTGCCAGCCAAATTGCGGCTTAGATTCGACAAAGACCGCACGAACAGGGTGACCGGTTGTCCCGACCCCTTCTTGCAGTGCGATTGCTAGGGCAAGATTGGACGGACCAAAACCAATTCCCAAAATATCATATTCTGGTCCCTCTGAGGTGCCACTTTTCGGCGTCTCATCACGGCGCTCTACTGGTCTTTCTATCGCATCAAATTCGAGCATTTTCTCACCTTAGCCTCTATCCTTCAGCCCGCTTTCTTCTCTGGGTTAGGCACAAATAGACCTACCTCTCTCAACACTATTGAGAGATGAAATGCGGGTTGTTTCTTTTGAAGTTACGGTGCTCTACCTGTCTACTAGCTCACTTAAGCACGCGACGCTTAAGGCCCAGATATAAATAAGTTAAAGCAACTTTATAGGTCGATTCATAGAATATCAGGACATGAACGTCCAGATATTTTTTCTAAATTAAATATGACGTGAAATTCCAGTATTTTACATATCATGTTGTTTACAAACATTTTTCTGTAAAATTAAATTCCATCTATAGGTGACATATTGCCAATTAAACAACCTATAGGTGGAATTTTGCCGACTGGATCGATAGTAGCTTTATCTCAAGGCACGGCATCCATTCAGATGCCATACCTTTACTGTTTTCATTCAAGAAAATGGATCACTCGCGGACAGATTTACTGCCTGCAGCTGCGATCTCTGGTTCATTCATACCGCGGCGCCAATGCGCAAACGCATTGATTTTTTCACGCAACAAACCCAGATCTTTCACGCCACGCCATATCTTCACAAAGGCTTGCCGCTCCATACCGCCCCAAAACGCAGCATCAGTCACATCTTCTGGCCAATTGATTTGCCCAAAAGCTGTCTCAAGCAGATCCGTCGTGCCAGGTTCTGCGCCATTTCGATAAAGCCATCTGACTTCTATGCCCGCAGGGGCGTCAACCGGTTGAACCTCTTGTGGGCCGTCGACTTCCAAAAGTGCCACACCGCGCGCATCGCGGTCCAATGCTTCAAGACAGCGTAACACACCGGGAACCCCGGTTTCATCGCCCGCGAAAACATAGAAATTCGCCGTCGCCAGACCATGAGCCGCAGGGCCAATAAAGCCAACACCATCACCCACAGCCGCATTTCGTGCCCAATGCGTTGCAGGACCATCATGATCACCAACGAAAAAATCGACGGCCAAACGCCCCAATTCACGATCAATCATCCGAATTGTATAGACACGCGTATCAAGCTCTGCCCGACCGTCGGGCCACCGAATACGTCCCGCATCCGTCATCTGAGGCCAGGCATCAGGGACACCACGACCCCGTTTGAACAGCAGCCGACTGTGGAGGTTCTCTAAGGTGTCATATCGGGCAAAGTCTTTGCCCTTAAACCAAATTCTGCGCATTTTTGGTGTGATTTGTTCGACACTATCCACCAAAAACACACGCAGATCAGGTGGCAGGGTCTCACCGACTTCGGCCCCGCTCCAACGCACGTCGGGTGCGACCTCGCGCGCGTTAAAATCAATAAGACTGGTGACAGAATACCGCATCGCATTTAACGCCGCGCGATCTTCGCACTGAATCGCAACCGTCAGAAAGTCTGTGCTTACGGTCAATTCAATTTCATCTTTTTTCCCTGCGCGTGCAAGATGTGGTTCAATTCGTTGCACTGGCACACCATGAGCCCCAAGTGCATCTAGCAAAATAGGGAAATAGTGGTCGATTTTTGGAAATTCGATCTTAGCTTGAGCTTCAAACATTATACGTCTCCGAGTGACATCCACATCGGCCCCGGTAAAGGCTGAGCGAAATAGCGATTAATTTTGGCAAGCGTTTTTGTAGGATCAACATCAGGGAACACTTCGGGATGCAGCCAACTTGCCAAAGCATCCGCCAGAATTGGCACCAAGACCGGGGACGAAATCAGCCCGGACCAAATGCCATGAACACGGCCGCTCAACACGGCCTTTGTATGACGTAAGGCACGTCGATCTGCCGCCTTGCTCAATCCCTGTTGTCCAAGTTTTATGTCGCGGCCAGGTGCGATTTGAGGCTGTAAGGCCGCAGAAAAATTACCCCCAGTGGCCACATAAACCTCTGGATCAATCGTCAATAACCCTTCTTCAGAAAGCTGCGCGCCCCACCCGTCAGATCCGGCAATCAGATCCCCACCAACAAGCGAAAACAGCGGCCCCCAAAATGACTGACCCGCGGCCCAGCAACAACTGTCATAGGTCGTCATGATCTCCATATAAACCTGCGGCAGAACCTGCGGCTTAGGAGCCGCACTCAGCTGAGAAAAGCGCCGCGTGCCAATGGCCGCCAGCGCCCTTGCCCGCTCCTCCTCTTGGAATAGCGCCCCCCAAAAGCTCATGGCACGCTGCAGTTTTTCCTGCGGCCCAAAAGCATGATTATATTCGCTGCTCCAGGCAACTGGGATACCTGCAGCCTCTAATTGCTGCTGTAAAACCGATCCCTGCGGCGGCAACATATAGGCGCTCGAGATCACAAGATCAGGTTCAAGCTTTAAAATAGCCTCGATTGACACCGTATCAGGAGAGATGCCGCCAACATCCGCAAAACCATCCCCCAAACGCCAAGCCTCTGCACCAAGGTCAAGGCGCGCGGCACTGGCCCAGCCCACGATGCGCTCTGAGGCGTCAGGAATAAGGGCCGCAACCGCGTAAAGATCGGTTGCGTCTAACAAAACAATACGTTGCGGCGGCTGTGCCAGAGGTACTTGGTTGCCCAACACATCCACCACCTGAGGCGTGGCACCAAACCCGATTGCAGGGGCTGCAATCAGGCCGGCGCTTTGCACAAGAAATGTTCGACGCGTTACCATGTTTTTCGCAAGCTGGCGGTAACAACACGACCTTCGCCATACTGGCAGAAGATGTCGAAACTACAGCTTGAATAATACACCTCGTCAAACACATTACGCACGTTCAACGCAATCTGTGTGCCGCTCCAGAAGCCGCCAAAACGATTAAGATCGTAATTCAGCGCCATGTCGGTCAGGGTATACCCGTCCGCTTTTAACGTGTTCTCATCATCACCAAAGCTAGAGCCCACAACCCGAACACCACCGCCCAGCGTCAGGCCCTGCATGTTTCCACCAAAGGAATAATTCAACCAGAGGGAACCATAGTGATCAGGAACAGCTTGGGGTTTGTTGCCAATGATGCTCTCATCGGTTGACTCTGTAACTTCTGTATCCAGAAGGGTAAGCGACGCAATCGCCTCGAGGTTTGGCAGGATGGTCCCACGTGCCTCAAACTCAAGTCCGCGGGACCGGATCTCACCGGTCTGGACAAAGAAATTAGGTGTGTCTGACGCTGTCAGAACATTCTCTTGGGTCGCATCAAAAAGCGCCACGGTGAATAGGGCATCCAACCCGTCAGGCTGATACTTTAGGCCCACTTCCCACTGTTCACCGGTCGTTGGCACAAAGGCATCTCCATTTTCATCTGTACCAATTTCAGGCTCAAATGATGTGGAATAACTCGCATAGGGCGCAACACCGTTGTCAAACCGATACAAAAGCGCCGCCCGATAGGTCGTCTCCTCACTATCTTGCTCAGTCTTGGTAGACGATAAATCGTTTTCAGTCTCGGTATCTAACCAATCATGACGCAGTCCAAGCACCGCGTGGAAATTCCCAAAAGCAATTTGATCAGACACATAAAGTGCTTGCTGACGTGTCACCTGCCGAACATCGGATGTTGTAATAAACGTACCCGAGAAATCGTCATAAGATGGGTTTGTTACATCTAAACTGCTGGCAAACGCGAATTCGGACAGCAGATCGCTGTCATTCCACGTTAGATCAGCACCGACCAAAAGCGTGTGCTCAAAAGCACCCGTTTGGAACCCATATTCAAGATTGGTATCCCAAGTAAATGCGCGCACAGATTCATCGAACGTCACCGCAGCACGCGGAAGCAGACCTGTATCTGACAATAACGAGTACAGTTGGATGCCGGCTAAATCTGTCTCAATTTCCCCATAGCGCAGCTTGGAGCGTAAAACCACATTACTCGCAAACGCATGTTCGACCCCAGCAGATATTCCCCACTGTGTACGATCAAAGGAGTCAAAATTCGGATCACCCGTATTCAAGTCGCGCGTCAGGAAAGACGCAAAGTCACCGCCCAGACTGGTTGGGAGTATTGAATTAAAGTAACCGCCTTCGGGATCACGCTGGTAATACCCACTCACCGTCACACGTGTGCGATCTGTCGGCTCCCAAACCAGTTTGGAGGAAAGGCCATAGCGCTCATCATCAACGTCGTCATATCGCGTTCCCGACGAACGCCCAATTCCCGCGATGCTATATTTAAAATCGCCATCTTCATCTAGAACACCGTGTTGCTCGGCACCAACTTGAACGCGCCCATAGCTGCCAACTTCAAATCGGGCTTCACCACCCGTGCTGCCGTCTGGCGTACGGCTGACCATGTTCACCAAACCGCCCGGGCTTGAAAACCCATAAGCCAACGCCGACGGCCCCTTTAGGATATCCACACGATCGAGGAAAAACGGGTCAATCGAAGATCTCGCAAAGGCCTGACCTACTGGCAACCGCAAACCATCCAAGTGGGATACAGATTTGGTGCTGGTCCCAAATCCACCAAAACCACGTATAAAGACACTGTCATATCGGGTCGATGCATCAACTTCTGACAAAACACCCGCAGTGTAGCGCAGCGCCTGACCAACTGTCTGCGTATTTTGATCATCAAATTGTTTGCGGGTCAAAATGGTCAAAGACTGCGGCGTCTCTAGGATATCTGTATCCGTTTTTGTGGCCGATCTCAAATCAGACAGTAGATAAGAATTCGACGTGTCTGGAACCTCTTGCGTAATAATAATTGGCTCTAACTGGATCACTTCCTGCGCAACCGCCGATGTGTTCCAATTCATTGAGGCAGTCAAGATGAGTGCCGTCAACACACGCGACTTTACGTTCATGTCACTTCTCCGATCATAGTAAGTTGACTTCCCCTAACATTAACGGGAATTAAACGTCCAGTTAATTATCGACTGTTTTTATCGATTATTAAACGGTGTCTCTCAAGTGCGAGTTCCAGCCACAATAAATCGCGCCGCTAGACTAACCTGCCTAGTGAGCATTCGCGCTGAGATTAGCTATAAACATCGACCCGGAAAGTATGGCCAAACCTGATGCTGCATAGGTTTGAGACATCACCTACATCAAAACCAACAAAGGTTTCCTGTATCTGGGCATTATCATGATTTGTACTCACGTCGTGTCATCGGCTGGACAACTCGATCACGTCAGCCTACTGACCATGGATTTCAAGCACTACTTATGGTCATTTGGCGACGTAAACCCAAACACCCCGTCCTGATCCACGCAGACCAAAGTTCGCAGTATACAAATCGGGACCGAGCTGCACCCACGACATCAAGCATGCGATGAGTAGGTCTGGAAATTGCCATGACAACGCCGTCGCCGGGAGCTACCTCAACTTGTTCAAACGTGAACACATTCGCCGCAGCACCTAGAAGACACGCGGACAAGCCAGACAGCACAATATCAACCAAGAACGCATCTAGGAAACTAGGGACTATTCAAAGGTTGAGGGGGGAGGCAAAAGCTGCAGGCGAAATTGTAAGAGAGCTGGCGCAGGCTCTCGCTTAGATCGAAACCTAAGCCTATCATACTGCAAGACCCGCCCTAACAGTTTAGGACGGGTCCTGTTTCAATTATCCGAAGATAAAGAATGCAAGTTTGTTTCCGTCCAGGTCACGAACATACGCGCCGTAGAAAACATCTTCGATACGCTGACCTGGCTCACCTTCAGAAGTCGCACCAAGCGAAATAGCTTTGTTATACATTGCATTCACTTCATCTTTAGATGCAGCTGAAAACGCAACCATTGCACCATTACCGCAGTGAGGTGCTTCGCCGTTAAATGGTTCACAAACAGCAATCATAGGCTCGCTTGTTGATTTCCCGATCATGGCCAAGCGACCGATGTCCACTTGAACTTCTGCGTCGAACAGCTCTGTGTAAAACGCTTTTGCTTTCGTGATATCCTTAACACCGATTGTTGTATAACCGATCATGATGTTTCCTTTCGATAATTTATATCTACCTACTAGAAGGTTGAAATTAGAAAGGCAAGCAGAATATATCGCCTCACTTTAATGTTATTAACGTCTCATCAGTACATGTTGACTTTGATATCACGCTCAATCCGCCCCTGCATGGCATCCAGCAAAGTTTGGTCATAATCCTGATGCGCCGTCATCAAGTCTTTCAAACTGGGGGCAAGCTTGCGATCGATTTGCGTATCAGGTGACCAAATCCCCGCACGACGGATCGCCTTGGAGCAGTGACCGTAGGCTTCGACAACTTCGATAAGCAACCCCACCGGTGGAACCCGCCCATTGATGGCACAACGTTCAAGCAGCTCAGGGTCGCGAGTGACAAGTGCATTGCCATTCACCCGCAACGTATCGAACACGCCGGGTATCATAAACAGCACCGAGACCGGCGGATGCGTGAGAATATTGCGAAAAGTATCAAATCGCTGATTGCCTGGACGATCCGGGATCAGCAGCAACTTAGGCGTCACAATCTCGACAAACCCGGCTGGGTCGCCGCGCGGCGTAATATCTGAATGCCCTTCAGCGTCTTGCGAAGACACGACGCAAAAGGGGGACAGACGCACAAACTCTTGCATCGGCTCACTTAGAAAAGGCGCCGACTTGTCATAGATCGTGTGCGTCGTGTCACCATAACGCTCACGAAACTCAGGAATGTCTTTAATCAAATACTCTTCGCGGATCGCATTCGTCATCGACGCCCCTTCAATGTTTCTGGAACAAACGCACAAGAAGCACGCGCCGCTATGCGCTGGCGCCATTCGATTAGTGCCGTCAGTTCTTTTGGCACCATGACTTTAGGATATGTTTCTGAAAAATTAATCCCAGTAAAAACGGTAATATCCGCCATAGAATATGCGTCCCCTGCAACATAGGGATGTTCACGTAGGACCGTATCAAAATAGGTCATTCCGTCTAGTGTTTTTTGATAATGCGCCTCACCCCAAGCCTTATTTTGGTTCAGCTCGATTTCTGGCCCAAATCCTGATGTTGCGTGATGGAAATATGCCCCGATTGCATCAACGATTTTTTGCTCACCGCGACGCTGCATCATATGTATAACAGCTCTGTCTTGCGCGGTTGCTCCCGTCAGCGAAATGCCCTCAAACGCGTGATCTATATATTCCGTAATCGCCGTTGTCTCAGAAATCGCAACACCATTGTCCAATTCCAAGAGCGGAACCGTAGCGCTTGGGTTCTTTGCCTTGAAGGCCTCTGTGCGATGTTCGCCTTCCCACAGATTAACCTGAATGATTTCGACCTGATCCAAAACGCCTTTTTCCGCCAACGCAATTCGAACGCGATCCGGGTTCGGTAACCCAATACTGTCATAAAACTTCATAAGCTCAGCCTTCCTTTTATAATGTCAGATCCTCACGCCCACAAAAATTCACGAGGTGCGTGCATGAAATTTATCTTCTGATTGACATCTCACCGATATCTACCTATTAGAAGGTTGTCATCCTGTAAATCCCGAAAAGGACGTTCACAATGTCAGAGCCGATCAGCGTGTTTCACGAAGGAGAGCGCAGCCTTCACAGGAAACTTGATATAGAAGAACGTCAGCATCAGTTGGGTCTACGTATGGTGCGAGACCATATGCCGGACCAGCATCGTGAGTTTTTTGCGAACCTCGAAAGCATCCACATTGGTGCGGTCGAGGCAGATGGCCACCCCAGGGCAATCATGCGCACGGGTGCTGCGGGCTTTATGTCCTCCCCCGATGACAAAACCTTGATGATTTCATCCAGCCCCCTACCGGGGGAGCCCGCGGACCTGGACCTCGGCATTGGGGCAAAAACAAGCGTTGTCGGGATTGAATTCGAAACCCAACGCCGCAATCGTCTAAATGCAACCATTGATGCAACCACAAACGACACCTTGTCGTTTCATGTCGATCAAAGCTATGGCAACTGCCCAAAGTACATTCAAATTCGGCATAAAACTCCCGCAGGGCCATCTACTCCTCAAAAACCAGTCACCCGCACCACATTGAATGCTGCGGATCAAAAGCAAATCGCACAAGCGGATACCCTTTTGATCGCCTCACGCGCGGCTGATCTTGGGGACGACCCGCGTGCCGGAGTCGATATCAACCACCGCGGCGGCATGCCTGGGTTTGTAACCATTCTGGACGACCGGACTTTTCAGTTTCCTGATTACAAAGGGAACAGCTTTTACAATACTTACGGCAATATCCTCACAGACAACCGTGTCGGGCTGCAATTTGTCGATTTTGAAACCGGCACCTTGCTGAACATCAAAGGGACTGCCGAATTGGTTGAGGATATCAACACCGGCGAATTGCCCTTAATGGGGCGCGGCCTACGCATCGCCGTGCAGACCGTGACCCGCGCCGAAGGTGCCTTGCCTATTCGATATACATTTGGTGAATATTCAGATAGAAACCCAGATATTGCATCGACGTAGACTTTCTTAACCACACCCTTCTACCTACTGGTAGATTTAACCCTGAAATGCGTCTTAGGGGTTTGTCCCAAACGCGCCCAAAGGATACGATCAATGGAAATAAACGCTGATTTTAACACACGTGTCGTTGTTCACTCAGATCAACTCGAGTGGGTCTCCTCCCCTATGCCAGGCGTACACCGCCGCATGTTGGACCGGATCGGCGATGAGGTGGCCCGCGCCACCACGCTTGTACGCTTCGCACCTGAGAGTAAATTTTCGGCTCACGCCCATACAGGTGGCGAAGAATTCATTGTACTGGATGGCGTATTCCAAGATGAACATGGCGACTACCCAACCGGCACATATGTCCGCAACCCTCCTACCACGTCACATACACCGGGGTCCGACGAAGGCTGCACAATCTTTGTGAAACTCTGGCAATTTGACCTAGAGGACCGCACACAATTCCGCAAAACCATGGCGGACGAGCTTGCAACCCCCGTCGACGGCATCGCCACCGCAGAGCTGCATCGAGATGACTTCGAGGTTGTGACCTACAATCACCTCGACGCGGGCGCGGCACTCACCAAGACCGAAACCGGCGGGATTGAGATGCTCGTGATCGGCGGCTCTGTAAACGAGGGTGGTGAAATTTTGGGCAAAGGCGCTTGGCTGCGCTTGCCAGACGGTCAAACCCTCAACATAACTGCAGGCGATGATGGCGCCAAAGTTTGGATTAAAACTGGCCATATCGTTCACGCAAAAACACCGAGTGTATAATGACACAAAAACCTCTCGCAATTGTCGCCGGCGCTGGCGCTGGTCTAGGCCAATCTATTTTAAAACGTTTTGAACAAGGTGGTTTTACCGTCGTTGGGCTGGGCCGCACAAAGCCGCTTGATCCTATCGGAGATTTCAAAACTCTCGATCTGGCGGATGAAAACGCCGTTGCAGCGACCCTCAAAGACATTATCGACACACACGGGGTGCCACAGGTCGTTGTGCACAACACAGCCGAACTGGTGATCTCTCCCTTTGCCGATATCTCATTACAGGATTTCTCGCGCACCTGGACGTCTATGGTCCAGACGGCGTTCCTGTTAGGCCAAAACACCCTCGCGCCGATGGCAGAGGCAGGCCGCGGAGCTTTCATCGTATCAGGGGCAACAGCCTCCCTGCGTGGCGGCGCACGTTTTGCAGCCTTCGCCAGCGCAAAATTCGCGCTACGTGGTCTGACACAGTCTCTCGCACGTGAATATCAACCCCAAGGCGTCCATGTCTGTCACACCATTCTTGATGGCATCATCGACACAGGCCGTTCACGTGATATGCACAGTCTGGACCCCGCCAAGATGATGAAACCTGAGGACATCGCCGAAACCTATTGGCAACTGGCGCATCAGCCCAAATCCACGTGGACCCATGAACTGGACCTGCGTCCTACATCTGAAGGGTTCTAGTAAGTGACCGTGCTTATCATTGGCGGAGGCCTCAGCGGCCTCGCCCTTGCTGACGCACTGGAAATGCGAGGTGAGGATTACAGCCTGCTCGAAGCGCGAACGCGGCTTGGCGGACGGATCAAAACCGAGCATCACGAAACCGGCTATTTCGATATGGGACCCGCATGGTTTTGGCCCGGTCAACCTCGTATTGCCGCCCTGATCGAGCGATTAAACCTAGAAAAATTTGACCAATTCTCAACTGGTGATCTGGCCTATGAGGACGGACAAGGCCGGGTTCAATATGGCCGTGGGATTGCCTCAATGGAAGGGTCCTGGCGACTAAAAGGTGGGCTTGGCGCGATGATACAGGCCCTCGCAAACCGCGTCCCTGAGGGTCGCAAGCGGCTGGACACAAAAGTCACACATTTGACCCGCACACAGACCGGAATAACTGCACATCTCAGCACAGGTGACAACATCAAGGCGCAGCGTGTGGTCATATCCATGCCACCGCGCATCGCAGCCAATATCACCTACACACCTTCCCTGCCTCATAGTGCACTGACCTCTATGAAAAATATACCCACATGGATGGCAGGGCAATCAAAAGCAATTGCCGTATACGATACTCCGTTCTGGCGCGAAAATGGCCTTTCCGGCGATGCACACAGTCAACGTGGCCCAATGGTCGAAATTCACGATGCTTCTCCCGCCCAAGGTGGCCCTTATGCAGTGTTCGGCTTTATTGGTATTCCTCCCGAAAACCGCACCAATACGGAAGCCATGCGTCGCGGTGTGACAGAACAACTTGTCCGTCTTTTTGGGCCTCAGGCGGCAACACCAAAGCAAGTCTATGTTAAAGATTGGGCTTATGATCTAAATACCGCAGCCAAAGCGGATCGCGCCCCGCTTTATACCCATCCCCATTACGGTATGCCGTCCAGCTTGACCAACCTTTGGGACAACAATTTGCTCTTTTCTGGGACAGAAGTCGCAACCCAATTTGGCGGTTATCTTGAAGGGGCTTTGGAAGCGGCAGAAAACACGTTAAAGAGTTTGGAAATTTAAGATAGGTGACCGTGATGCCAACAATTGACACAAAAACTGCTCTGTTAAACTCTGCGGAAAACGCTGCCCGCAAGCTTGGCTTTGATGGCTTCAGCTATGCGGATCTAGCCAATGAAGTTGGAATCCGCAAAGCCAGCATTCACCACCACTTCCCCTCCAAGGCAAACCTATCCGTCGCCCTGATGCAGCGGTATCGCACGAATTTCAAAGATATCTGCGCTGACATCGAGACGTCGCTTGACACAGGTGGGCAACAACTCGCGGCGCTTATTCAGCAATATAAAAAGGGAAGTGACGACGGCAAACGTATCTGCCTGTGCGCCTCTTTTTCCGCCAGCCGCAACAGCCTGCCAACCGAAGTTGTAGAAGAAATCAGCTTGTTTCGCGCCATGGTTATCCAGTGGATGGCCAACGCCTTTGACAAGGGTCACAACGACGGCACGATTTCAGGTGTCAGCCACCCCACCCTCGAAGCCACCTCGACCATGTCCCTCCTGGAAGGCGCACAGCTTGCTGCCCGTTCAGAAGAAAATCCAGAACTGTTCGATAACGCAATTCAGTTACTGATGGCACGGATCACTCACTAACGTTAGTATTGTGCCATCAGTGGTTATAAGCCTTCCGTCAAAACACCAAGTGCAGGTGAATCTTTCGATAAAACACGCTGCTCGCAGGTGAAAGGGAAAGCAGCCTGTGCCCTAAGAACACGTTTGGGCGTTACGTAGATAACCCGCTCGGATCCAAACTGGGCAGCTTTATCACCCACATCAAGATCAACCTCCGCTTCGCCCGAGATGGTGATCACATCCCCTTGGTCGAAATCAAAAAACAGCAACGAGACCCGGGGATCCAACAAAATGTTCCCGATGGTGTTAAAGAACTTGTTGCCATCATAGTCAGGGATAACAAGGCGTTGATTGTCCTCGACCCGTATAAATCCCGGCAAACCGCCACGGTGGTTCACATCCACACCAGCACGCCGGTCCTGTGCGATTTCAACCGCGCGCGAGGCAATGAAAACAGCATCCGCAGCTTGGATATAGGCCACATCCTGCGCAGCCAAACCATGGCTCTCCGTCATTTTTGACTGACGTTGAACCGCATTCAGTTGATCACAAACGTGAATATACCGCGGACAATTCCCAAAGCTTTGGTCAATCGCAATCCACAGGGTGTCCCCGTCATTTTTGCTGATCGTGCCGTTCATACGATTGCGGCGCTTGGTTGTGAAATCAATTCCCAGCACGCTAATCTTTGATCCCACGCCCAATTGCAAATCGGGGTTTTCAAATTCTGTGGCCTGCGAAGACACACACAGGGTCACAGAAGACGGAGACGTCATAAAACCGGCATTGCCTGTCCGCAGGAACGGCCAAGGGTGCCCCTGCGAATCCAATGCGCTTAGAATGACCAGCTGTTGACTGGCAAAAAAGGTTCGATGCTGATCCGGCATATAGTCGCGGATCACAACGGCCCCTCGGTCTCGCATACGATCTGCGACACCGAGGGCGTTGTGCATCTTCTTTTCACCAGCGTGCCAAACGTCACGCACGGGCTTATGATCGGGGGATATCGACAAAGCCGTCCAGTCCTTCGACAGATGCAAGCCAGCCTTTGATATTCGGATAAGGCGACAGATCCAGCTCACCTTCGTTTGCCACAGCAACGTAGGAATAGCAGGCAACATCGGCCAATGTCGCGCGATCGCCAACCAACCAAGTGCGGTCCGCCAGGTGTTGCTCCATCAGGGTGAACAATTTGGTGCTCATAGCAACAGCAGCGTCATGATCCCCTGCCATCTTAAAGAGCTTGATCAAGCGCGCCATGTTTGGACCACGGAACATCACACCAGAGGCGATTGCGAACCATTCATCCATCTCGGCCAACTGTTTCGTGTCAGTGGGCATCCATCCCTTACCTGACGCATGTGTGCGCTCAAGGTGCTGGATAATGGCGATGGAATCTCTAACAGTGACTTCGGCATCCACCAGTGTTGGAACTTGCCCAAGCGGGTTGATCGCAAGATATTCTGCTCCTTGGCGCTGGCCTTCCATTTCCATCACTGGAACCAAAGTGACATCTACACCCATCAATGAAGCAGCGAGTCGCACACGGTGGCAGTGACCAGATTTTGGGACATCATATAATTTAAGAGACATGTTCTTCTTTCTTTATAAAGTGCGGAGTTTTTCAGCTCCAGTTTTCAACATATGTATAAATCTAAAGCAAAGTAATATTGACAGGGTAGTCCCCAATTTGAGAGGCTATCTGTGCAAAACTCAACAGGTGGAAACATGAACGCACAGGATCATAATTGGGAAGATCTCCGCTTGGTCTTAGCCATCACCCAAGGTCAGGGATTATCCGGTGCATCCCGCATCCTCTCATTACATCATGCGACAATCTTACGGCGACTGAATACATTTGAAAAACGTATGGGTGTCGTGCTTTTTCACCGCGGCGCCCGTGGTTATGAACCCACCGAGGTCGGCGAAGAGCTTGGCCGGATGGCACTGGCCATCGATCAAGACGTTGAAAATGCATATCGCCGTCTGGCCGGTCAGGATTTGCGCTTGTCAGGAACAATTCGCTTAACCACATCGGACTTCCTTGCACAAAGCTTGCTATTACCAGTGTTGCGGCGCTTTCGAGAACGACAACCCAGTATCGAACTCGAAGTCTCCATCTCGCCAAAATTCGCATCCCTCACAAAACGAGACGCAGATGTCGCGCTGAGAGCTGCAGCCAAACCTCCCAACAATCTTGTTGGTCAAAAAATTGCAAAACTTGGATATGGCGTTTACGCGCATCAATCCTTGCTTGGGCAAATTGGCGATCATACCGGTCTCGAACAGCTGGATTGGATAGGGGACGACCACTCAATCTCTCATGTGACAACAAATCAATGGCGTATGCGCGAGTTTCCAAACGCACGTGTGCGAACTCGGTTTGACAGTTTAATCGGAAAATTCGGGGCTGTCCGCGCCGGCATGGGGGTCGGATTTCTTCCGCATTTCTTAGCCCTTTCAGACCCCGCGCTTGTCTGCCTACAAAGCAGGCCTCAAAAATGGACGCTAGATTTGTGGTTATTGACACACCCTGATTTGCGCCAAATGAACCGGATTAAATCATTTACACGGTGTGCATTAGACGTTTTAAACGACCTCGACCTATCGCAAGTTACTGAAAAATCTGAACCTTTAAGCCTTTGAAAAATACTCGCCAAGGTAATCCATAAACGCCAATGTCGAACGCCGGTAAATCTTTCGTTCAAGGCCAATCGTGCACAGGCTCAAAGGCTTGTGTTCCCCTCTAAGCGGCACATATTTCACATAGGTCCCATCATAATTCCTGACACTTTTCGGAACCAGATTAAGGACAGAAAAACCAAGTTGGTTGCCAACAAAAGATCTGATCGTTTCAAAAGATCCCACGCGAATGGACCGGGGTACTTGCAGGCCTTGGTTGGTGAACAGAGAAAAGAAATACTCACTGGAATACGGCAGGTCCAGATATACAAATGGCTCGTCCACCATGCTTTTCAAAGACACCGACGCCGCATCCGCATATTTATGATCAACAGGCAGCACCAGTTGCGGTGGAAAAGAGGCAAGTTGCACGACACGATACTGTGACGGCAGGTCCAGATCAAAAGTAAGCCCCAACTCGTATCTGCCAGAATCGACAGCATCGAAAACTTCTTGCTGGTTCCCAATCATAATTTCGACACGCGCATTCGGGTATTTTTCCTGAAACTGCCGTGTGATCGACGCAATATAAACCGGGGCAATGTTTACAAAGCACGCCACCCGAATTTCACCACTGATCTCATTGACGACGCTGGTGGCCAATGCTTCGAAATCATTTGCATGCGCGAGCACATTACGAGCCTCGCGCAACAGCAACTCACCCGACGGGGTTAAACGCACCCCATTTGAGTTTCGCCGCAGAAAAAGCGAAACGGAATATTGCTTTTCCAGTTGGAGAATTGCGTTGGAAATTGAAGGCTGCGACACATTCATTTCCCGCGCTGCATTTGAAATTGATCCATGGTCGGAAGTCGCCACAAAATAGGCAAGTTGTCGCAAAGTATATCTCATAGCTTTTACCTATGGGTTGCTCGAAAAGTTAATATTATGAAAATACCGGGGAATTGCATCACATTTCTGGCGTGCGGTTAACTTTAGACACCTCTTACCTGACTTTAGCCGACAGCTTCACACAATTACGCGTCACTCAACGCGCGACATACTCAACAGGGATGCCTCCAATGAAACAATTCACGCTGACCCTTGCTCAGGCGGCGCTCATTAGTGCTACAACGCTCTGCGCTGCGCCTGTGCTCGCCCAAGACAACATCGACATCATGGTCTCCCCAACCGGGACCGGCCCCTATCTTGCATGGGCCACTGTGCAAACCTATGCGCCTGACTTCCACGAAACATTACAGCCTGTTGCAGTCGAGACGCCGGGCTTCGTCTATAACGTCAGATATTTCGCATCCAATCCAGATCTATGGAAAAACACCCTAATCGGATCTGGTGAGGTCGTTGAGTGGGCCGCCGCAAACGGTGTAGCACCCTTCTTCCCCGAAGCCTTGGAAGCCGCCAAAGACTTTCGCGTCATCGGAACAATGACACAAAGTTCGAACCTGTTTGTTGCAACAGACCCTGAAATCCAAAGCCCCTATGACTTTGAAGGCAAACGGGTCGCGACCGGCCTTCTCAGCCAAAACGAATGGGGCATGCACCAGCGTCTGATCATCGAAGGCATGGGCCTGATGGACAAAGTTGCCAGCTACAGTCCGCTTGGCCCCAACGCCAATGTTGAGGCCCTGCTTGACGGACGCGCAGATGTGGGAACCGTGGTTCTGCACTCGGCTCTTGGCTTGAAAAACAACCTCGAAGCTGGCCCTTTCAAAACCTTGGAAAGCTCAGGTCGTGATTGGCATTACATTTCGATCGATCCAAAAGACATCAACGCCTATATCGAAGAGACCGGCGCGCCCTTTATGGTTCGCGAACTGCCTGCCGGAACAATGAGCAATCAGCCCGAGCCAATCACAACAGTGGGCAACAACCTGCTGCTGACAGCGCACAAAGATTTCCCAGAAGAGCTGGCCTATGAATTCACCAAACTGTGGGTAGAAATGGGCCCAACAGTGGCGAAATATAACGCCGTTGGCGGAATTTGGGATGCAGATTCCATCGCCAACATGGCCAGAACAAACCCTGACCGTATCCACCCAGGTGCGATGCGTGCGTACAAAGAACTTGGCCTCGTAGACTAATTGTCTAATCCAGTCCTCCGCGCAATACCCGTGGAGGACTGACTTCGTAATTCTCAATCCCACGAGTACACATTGTGAAAACGTCACCCGACACCGGTCCCTCAACCGACACACTCCCTCCTTTGTTTTTACGCGGCCTGCTAGCGGTCGTTGCGATCGTGTTAATAGGCTATAGTTGCGCAACCGTCTGGACCTCGATGACGGGCGCCATGGAACATTACACCATCCACGTCTCTTTGATCTTCATGCTTGTTTCGGCTGAGATCATACTGATGAAATATGCAACCAGCCGTCTTGGCGCATTGTTTGCAGCCATACTATTTATCATTATCGCTGCCTGCGGTTGGTATTTTGTCGACCAAGCTAAGGTGTTGGAGTTCTCTCAGCCCTTTATCTCTTCCACGGATTTCATCTTTGGGCTTTTGCTCGTTTTTGCAGTCTTGGCCGTCGCTTGGATTACATGGGGCCCCGCATTGGCCTTGATCTGTATTGCCGCAGCAGCCTATTTCGCCTTTGGACATTTGTTACCAGGGGATCTGGCGACCAGCCGCAAATACGATGCCAACCTGATCGTCAGCTATCTGGCAGGCATGGGCGGGCCGCGCGGCGTGTTGAACTATGCTCCGCTGTCTGCGGATGTGATCTTTTTACTGTTGGTCTACGGCGGAACTTTGCACGGGACGCGGATCATCGACATGTTTGGTGAAATTGGGACGGCCATCGGCAACCTGTTTCGCGGGGGCGTGGCCTATTCTGCCACCACAGCGAGCCTCTTGATTGGTATGGTCACAGGCCAATCTGTCAGCAACATCGCCCTCTCTGGGTCGATGACCATTCCCACAATGACCCGTACAGGCTTCACCCGAAACGAGGCCGGCGCGATTGAGGTTCTGGCCTCAACAGGCAGCCAGTTATTGCCGCCTATCATGGGTCTTGGTGCCTTTTTGATGAGTGTGATCCTAGGGATTTCCTATATCGAAGTTGCCACCGCCGCGATCGTGCCAGCGATCCTTTACCTCTTTGCAGTCCTCTCTGGGATTGTCTGTCTCATTGCCGCGTCTCGCAAAATTCCGTTCAACGTCCAAGCCGTCGATTGGCGCCTGATCGGATGGATTGCACCGTCGTTCGTCATTTCCTTTTCCGTGTTGATCATCTTGCTCTTGATGCGGTTTTCCCCTCCCATGGGTGGGTTCTGGGGCATCGTTTTGGCCGTCGGCCTTAGCTATCTGCGTCCCAAAGAATACCGCCCAACCTGGCACAACCTGCTCGGCGGGTTCCTCGAAGGCGCGCTGGCCGGGGCAAAACTGACTGTGATCCTGTCTGCAATCGGGATCATCGTGCAAATGCTCGTGACCACAGGCACCGGCCTATCACTTGGCCGCTTGATGATCGAAGCCTCCTCAGGGAATTTGGCGGTTGGCCTCATCTTGGGGATGTTCGTGGCACTGGTTATTGGCATGGGACTGCCAACACCGGCCGCTTATGCTTTGATCGCGATTGTCGTAGTCCCCTCGTTGATTGACCTTGGGATTGAACCACTGGTTGCCAATTTCTACGGGTTCTACTTTGCAATCTTTTCGACCCTTTCGCCCCCTGTTGCCGTCGGTATTCTCACCGCAATCCGGATCTCAAACGGCACGTTTATGGGCACAGCTTGGGAATGTTTCAAACTTGGCGGGGTGTGCTTCCTTCTGCCGTTCTTGTTTGTCGCCTTCCCGAATATTTTGGGCTTCCCAAATATCGAACTGGAAACCTTTGCCATGATTGGTGCCTATTTCCTCGCCACCATCATGCTATCAGCTGCAACTTATGGGGCTATTCCAGGTCGATTGCTTGGACGTCTTGAACGGCAGCTTGTTGCGCTAACCGGCCCCGTGGTCTTTGTTTTGACCTTGTTTAACGACAGCATGGCACTGCATCTTTTAACACCAATATGCTTCACAGCGTGGATGGTGTGGCATGTTAAACAACGCAGGCTCGGCAATTCTTCTGCTCCGCTTGCATCATAACTCAGATGCAAGCCCACTCAATGTGGAAGTAAAACCCACCTTATCTGTGCCATCACGCCCCACTTGACGTGATGGCACAGAACAAAACTATGCTTTATTTGCCGCTGACAACATCAGCGCGCGCTTGGGGCGCGTCGTTCAGGATAACAGGTTCCCGTACCGAACGGTCAACAGATAGGCTGAAGACATCGGATCGCGCGTAATGACCTACAACATCCAGATCATGTTTGAACTGCGCCGCTTCCGTTAGATCAATTTCAAAGTGCAATATCCCACGCTGATCATAGGTTTGTTTACCAACCCAATTGGAATTAGGCCCCGCGATTGCACTGCCCCCGTTGAACAGGACATCACCTGTTTCACCACCGACACCACTTCTGTAGGCATCGACCAACGCGTCTGGCAGATCAGCAACGGTTAAGTACTGCGCTGCCGCAACAACAAAACAGCGCCCCTCAAATGCATAGTGACGCGTTGCAATCGCGTGGCTTTCGGGCATGTCTGGCCAGCTGGCGATATGAATTTGCTCATCTTGATAGTGCAAAGCCTGCCGCGCCATAGGTTGCCAATTCTCCCAGCAGATTAGCGACCCGATGCGACCCACATCCGTATCAACAACGCGCAAGCCTGATGCATCCCCCTGCGACCATACGTTGCGTTCGGTATGTGTCGGCGTCAATTTCCGGTGTAAATTAAGCGTGGTTCCATCAGGTCCAATAAGAAGAGAACTGTTATAGATCGATCCTGCACTGGCCCGGGCACGTTCGTTCAACCCTAAAGAAACGGTCGTACCCGTTTGGCGCGCTGCCTCGCGAATAGGTGCAAGCTCATCACCATCTATTGTCGGGCACTGTTCGAGAAAACGACCATACCAATACCGCGCATCAGCATCATCCCAAGCGGCTTTCCCAAATATCCACGCTGGATAGCCCGTCAACCATGTTTCAGAGAAAACCACCAACTGGGCTCCCTCGGCTGCAGCTTGATGAATATAACGCGCGGCATCAGCAACGCCTTGCCGCAGGTTCAACACCGCGGGAGGTTCTTGAACAATCGCGATATGTTTAATTTGGGTCATGGTGTGGGCTCATTTTTCAAGAGTACAAATCAAATCCGACGGTATGGTGCTCAAAAGAGGCTCTGCGCATTTTGGCGAAAAGCCTCTTTGATGTGGTCGGATGTGATCCACTCGGTTGGTGGTTTATATATGCTGTGTTGATGTGCGATCACTCTGCATCGCGCGCTGGCGCGCCAAGCAAACGAGGAAGGTCACCAAATCTCGCGATCAGACTAAACACAAGAACCGAAGTCAGTGCAAATAACACGGCCACCGCACCCATTGTTGGTGTGTACCCGTATCGCAGCGAATTGAGGATTTTTATGGGAAGCGTTTCAACAGTGAAACCCGCAACCATATAGGCAATGATATATTCATTCAGGCTCAAAACAAACGCAAATGCAAAGCCAGACACGATATAGGGAAAAACCAAAGGCAAAGACACCGTGCGAAACACCGTGCGCTCGGTTGCGCCCATGACCCTTGCCGCCTCAAGGAACTGCACGTTGATTGTTTGCAGCCCCAGCGAGATGGTCACCAGCGGCAAGGTCACCAAAAAGACGCCATGCGAGATGACTGTTGCATAAAGCTGACCAGATCCCCCAATGGTGACCCAGAAAATCAACAGCCCAAGTGCGGTGATCACCGGCGGCAACATAAAGGGGGCTAAGCCCAGACTAAACAACGCTTTGGCCAACACATTCCCGCGCTGCCACAGGTACAATGCAATAGGCAAAGCCAGTGAGACGGCCAAGAGGCTTGAAAGCAAGGCAATCACAAGGGAGTTTTGCATTGCGTTGAACCAATCAGCTTCTGTCCAAAGCGCGCCATACCACGACAGCGAAAACCCTTCGGGCGGAAAGATCAACCGTTTGCGTTCGTTAAAGGATACGCCCGCCACAACAACAAAGGGTGCGGCCATAAACACAAAAATCATCGTGACAAAAAGGTTTCGAAGCAACTTCATTTTGTGTCTCCTTCGGATTTTGTCTTATCCAACATCGAGGTGACCGCGATCATTGCCAAGGTGACGACAAGCAGGAAAATCGCCATCGCGGCTGCAAACGGCAGATTTGCTTGGAAAATCGCCTGATCCGTAATGTGCACCGATAATGTCCAACTGGATGGCTTTCCAAGGGTTTGCGGCAAGGTATAGGCCCCCAGGGTAAACACAAAAACCAAGATCAGTGTGCTCATAATCGGGCGGCGCAACAACGGTATGACGATCGTAAAGAACGTCCGCATCGGGGATGCCCCCATCATACGTGCCGCTTCTGGCAGTTCCGGGTCTAGGCGCGAAAGCGGCGGGTATAAAACCAGAACCGCATAGGGGACACTCAGATACACCAAGCCAATCAACACCGCAGACAGGCTGGGATAATATGATGTTGGTTTTTCCAGCAAGCCCAGCGACACAAACAGGTTTGAGATACCTGATGTGCGGGACAAAAGCGTGGACCATGAAAAGCCGATGATGACTTCGGACAGGGACAAAACAGCAAGTAACAACACAAGCGCCACAACTTGCGCTTTGCGGGACATGCGGGTGATCATGTAGGTAAAAGGAAAGGCAATCGCCGTGGCCAACACTGCCGCCGCCATAGACAATAAAATCGAGAACTGCAAAATTCCCAAATAAAACGGGTCAAAGAACCTCAGATAATTGTCGAACTCAAACGCCGGTTCAAAGAATGCCCCCTCCACGCGGTGGAAAAAGCTGACGGCCAACATGACCGTAAAAGGGACTAGGAAAAACACCACCAGAAAAAATGTCGGGTAAAGTGGTATCAGCTTCCCTGATTTTCTAAGCACTGACCGTTTCAAAGCGACACCGCTGCGCACGCATTATCCGCAATTTGCAAACCCCAGATCTCACCCTGTGCAAAAACTTGCTGCCTCTGAGGCGGGATGGTGACCATAATGTCTTGCCCCCCATGATCAAGTTGAAGCTCGGTATGGGTGCCCAGATCAACACTGAATGTGATCTTTGCCCGCATGCTTTCCGGTGCATCCTCTTTGGGAATAAGGCTCAGGTCCTCGGGACGTACAGATAACGCCGCTTGGTCATTTGGCTTCAGGCTGGCCGCTAAATGCGCGACTTTCACCTCTGTGCCATATGTCTCTACCGTGTCTGAGCTCAGGATACGGCAGGGCATCAAATTGGTCGAGCCGATGAAATCCGCTACAAACGCAGTGTTGGGCTTTTTGTAAACCTCAAGCGGCGGGCCCTGTTGAAAGATCTGACCATCCTTCATGATAACAACATGGTCCGCCATAGTCATGGCTTCGCGTTGATCATGCGTCACGACAATCGTCGTAACACCAAGTTTGCGCTGCAGCTCTTTCAGCTCAATCTGCATCGCTTCTCGCAGCTTCGCATCCAACGCAGACAGCGGCTCGTCGAGTAAAAACAACTTGGGATCAATGGCAAGCGCGCGTGCAATTGCAATCCGCTGACGCTGCCCGCCTGACAATTGCGAAATCTGTCGATTGCCGACGCCCGGCATATGAACCAGCTCTAACAGTTCATCCACACGCGCAGCAATCTTTCGCTTGGAAAACCCGCGGATCCGCAGCGGATACCCAATGTTCTCGGCAATTGTGAGGTGGGGAAACAGCGCTAAAGACTGGAAAACCATGCCAAAGTTACGCTCATGCGATGGCACATCCGTTAACGGCTCTCCATCAAAGATGATTTCACCCGAGGTCGGCGTGTTAAGCCCGGCAATCATACGCAACAATGTCGTTTTACCACACCCCGAAGGTCCCAAGAGGCACACAAACTGCCCCTGCGGCAACACCAGATCAATGTTGTCGATCGCTCGAACAGAGTCAAACTCCATCGTCAAACTCTTGAGCGCGATTCCGTTAGACATTTTACGTCTTTCTTTTGTTATCGAAACGGCAGCGCACCAAAGCTCCTGCCGTTTCAGTCGTTTCAACGTTTACTTAGCTTGCAATCAGTTGTGACCATTTCTGGTTCAACCAATCACCGCGCTGTGCGTATATATCGTAACGCGGGATGATAGGGGCAATATCAGACGACACCGCAGCAAATTCTTCGACTGTCAAATCTGTCTTTTCCCGTGCAACAGTCGGCGCTGTGCCAACAAAACGAGACAGCTTTGACTGGATGTCAGGGCGCGACATATAGTTGATAAAGGTCTGCGCTTCTGTCTGACGCTCAGATGTTTTCAGCACACACCATGATCCTGAATCCAATACGCCACCTTCTTTGGGAAAGGTCGACCGTACAGGTTGCCCATCCGCAGCCGCAAGACCCGTTACATCATGGTAGTATTGGCCCATAGGGATTTCACCAGTTTCAAGCGCCTGCTGGAACTGACCTTCATCGCGATACCAAAGACGCACATTTGGTTTGACCTCGGCCAGCTTGTCAAAGACCTTCAAAATGCCCTCTTCTGTATCCAGAATAGCCGTCCCGCCAAAGAAGGTTGAGGCCGTAATTTCCAACAAGAATGAGTTGTCGACCAAAGCCAACAAGCCCAGGCTGTCTTCGTACTTTGCATCCCAGATATCACTCCAAGATGTCGGTGCATCCGGGTAGACCTCCGTGTTGGACACCAGATTGATGTACCAAGAAACAGCACCCAAACCATAGATTTCGCCGCTTTCGTATTTATGGATAAAATGGTCGGGCATATTGGCGGAATTTGCCAGGCTCGACGCATCTAGCGGCAGCCACAGCTTTTCCTTTTCCCCTTTTAAACGCGCGATCTGTGTCATCATGGAAACGTCAGCGGGGACTTGGCCCGCACGTGCTGCCGCTTGCAATTGAATAAGCCAAGCAGAGCCTGTTGGCTCGCTAATGGACTCGATTTTGATACCGGTTTCTTCGGTGAACGCGGGGTAAATATGCGCGTCAAAGCTGTCTTGGAAAAACCCACCATACGTGCCAACTTTTAAAGTTCCCGTATCCGCGCGAAGCACGGACGGCGCCGCAATCACACCTGCAGCTGCGGCTGCGGAAGTCCCTAAAAAATAACGTCTATTCATCAGTGTTGGCATTGTATTCTCTCCTAGTCGACGATTTATTTTTGATTTGGCCCTGACAAGATACAGAGCCTTTCACAGAGTACATTGGCTATGTGTTCTGCGGTATCGCATCTCGCGCTACCTCTACAACATTCCCCCAACGGTATTCAAACCCGCGCCACCGCGTATAATGATCAAAGCTTGTTGATATCATCGCCCAAGAATACTGCGGCAAAGCAGATATGCTCACAGATGTCCGCGATTGAACGGGTATCATTGCCTCCGAAGGGTTGCCTCAATTCTGTCATACGCATCTATCGGTCCCGAAAAAGGACAGCCATAAGATTCCGCATTTTCTAAGAGAAAGACTATAGATCATTCTATGATGATGGCTCAACGTTAACATTTATAAATACAAATGTATTACGCGCTATGTGCCTCTAAAACAGCCTTTCGAAAAGCATTTACCATTCTGGGTTGGGTCCCAGATTTTATCACAATCTGCATTTCACACAGATACTCAAACTGTTCTCGAGGCAGCACGCAAAGCTCTCCACGCTTGACATAAGGTTGCGCAAGATGATCCGGAAGAAGCCCAAGGTATCGACCACTTAAGACCAGCAACAACTGAGACTCTATGTCGTTCACCATTACATCTGTTTCTTTGATGGAAAGTGACTGTCGTCTACGGCGGCTCCAGTATCTGCGGTTTACATGTGCATATTCGTCAATATCAAACACAGGCGCCTGCCCTTCGGTCGTGTAAAATTGCGGATGACGCGCGCCACAATATAAAGAGTGTTTTTCGGTATAGATCCGTTCAAATTTCAATCCCTGCATGGGATTATCAAAACCACCGATCCCAGCATGGAGTTGACCATTTATGATTTTGGTGAGTAAGGTTTGCGGGGTTTCTTGGCTCAGTTCGACTTTGACCATCGGCGCGCTCTGCGCAAACTGAAATAACGCTTGGGGCAGCTTCATATTCTCGTCACTTGCAATGCTATTGACCGTTCCAATCCGCAACGTCCCTGCAAGTGCACCTTTCAACTCTGCAAGGATCGCAGAATGGTGATCAAGCGCAACGTCTAGATTTTGGCCAATCTCGTGAACCACTCTTCCTTTATCAGTCAGTTGAAACCCACTGCGCCCCCGTTTACACAATGTAACACCCAAACGCTGCTCCAGTGCAGAGATGTGATTGGATATAGTGGACTGGCTTAAGCCAAGCTCAGCTTGGGCGGCTGAAAATCCGCCGCTGCGGACAACGGCGTCAAAAATGGTCAATAGGTGAAGGTCAGATCCAGATATTTTCATCTTGCCCCAATATATCTATGTCCAAAGCTCTGTGGCGCGCTGGATGCAAAGGTTTTGATAAATCTGAACTTTGCGCTTGAACGGAGCCAAACATTGCGCGACCGATAACCCCGGCTCTTCCATTGAGTCTTGGCGTATTTTGAACAGGTCTTCTTGTGATATCCCATAGGCGATAACGTCAAGATTGGCCCACCATGCAGATGTTGTACACATCGCGCAGGGCTCAACATTTGATACCAAAGCATGACCGCTTAGGTCAGGACCAACTGCTGCAATACCGGCCCGAACGGCGCCAATTTCGGCATGTCGTGTTGGATCATTGTCCCGCACCACCCTATCTTGCGCACGCGCCACGATCTCGCCGGATTGATTGATGATCACGGCGCCATACGGAAACTCTCCCGCCTGAACAGCCAATTCAGCTTGTTCAATCGCATTGGACATTGCGTGTTCAAGCGTCTCGATTGAAAATGATGACATCTAATTTCCGTTCATAGATCTGGGATGACATGACATCCGCGCTTTGGGTTTCGGCGGTCTCGACACCGGCACATCATTTACAGGCAGTCATTTACAGGCAATCAGTGCAAAAATCGGGGCCGATTGTGCATTTACGATGCTGCAAACATCCTCAGCCGTCAGCTGGTCGTCGCGAATGAAGTTAATGAAATTCATATTGATATTGTTAAACAACAACTCCCCGATTTGATCCGCATCCACATCCGCGCGCAGCTTTCCCCCGTCCTGCATCGAGCGAATAAAATGCTTGCTTTGCAAGGTCAGTTGATCATCCATCTTGACGTATTTCTGACAAAACTCAGAGTTCGGATTTAACATCGTTTGCGAGACGGCAATCCGCCACAAAGACCGTGGCGTTTTTGAAAATGACGTGGTGAAATAGGTTGTGACCAACGCGTCAAACGCCTCTTCAACTGTCTCATATGAGCGGCTGATGCACTTATCCGCTTCGGCCAAAACAATCTCGGTTTCGGCGGTGATACTGCTTAGCAAAATATCCGCTTTTGACCGGAAATAGTTATAAAATGTTGCGACCGACAACTCTGTGTTGGCGGCAATATCCTCTATTCGGGTGTTGTCGTAACCCTTCACCTCAAAGCTTCTCGATGCCTCATCAATAATCTTTTGGGCGGTGTTTGCCTTTTTTTTAGCCCTTAAACCGGTCATCTTCATCCCTTTTGTAGTCACTCTAAGTTTTTCTTGATTATAAATTGAACCTATAAAAACTTAGAATGACTCAAATATTTTAACCAAGTCAAGGGATAGGAATGATGCAGAAATCTATAAACGCTGGTTTAGGAAGTTTGACCGCAGTGATGCTGTCGACCACGTCACTCTGGGCGGCCGACGAATTGAATGCCCTTGTTTGGTGCGACCACACAGACCCTGCTTTGCTAGAACCATTTGAAAAAGCACATAATGTGCGCGTGAATGTCAAAGAATACGAAGGCACGGCTGCGGGCTTGGCGATTTTGGATCAATCTCGCCCAGGTGATTGGGATGTCATGGTGATTGATGGCGTCGATGTTGGCCGGGCCGTGGACGAAGGCCGCCTTGCCGCCTTGCCAGCAGATGAATTCGACACAGGCACCTTTTTTCCAGAAGTTGTAATGCCCGAAAACAACACGCGCGATGGCGTGACCTATGCGGTCACCGAAAAATTCGGCTACAACACCATCACGTACAACGCCGCCAAAGTTGACCTCGAAGATATGAACAGCATGAGCTCCCTATGGAGCGGCAAATACGATGGCCGCATTGCCATCTATGACTACTATTTGCCTCTGCTTGGACTGCTCGGTCTAGAACAAGGTGTTGCCACCTCTGATTTAGACGCCGATGCGGTCGAAGCTTTGCGGGATCGTCTCTATGCCCTGAAAGAAGCTGCCCAATCCGTAAGCGACGTGGTTGCCAGCCAAACCGCATTGGCCACTGGCGAAGTGGATGTTGTAATCGGTGGAGGAGAATGGCTGACGGCTGTGCTTGCCGCTGAAAATCCGGATTTGAATTGGAGCATTCCAAAAGAAGGCGCTTTGCGCTGGACCCAATCCATTGCGGTTTTGGAAGAATCCGAGAACAAAGATCTCGCAGTGGAATTCATCAAATACATCACCAGCCCCGAAGGACAGGCGCGCCTCGCCACATCGTCATGCTACTGGGCGATGCCGGCCAATGCCTCAGCCGGAGACATCCTGACGGATGATGAAAAATCTACACTTCGCTGGGATCAGCAGGCGGATTACTTGTCTCGTACACAGCTGTATCCAATCCCAGATGCTGACCTAGATCTCGCGATGCAAGATCTCTGGACTGACATGCTGCAACAATAAATATACTGGATCCAGATCCTATTCACCGGACCTAGCGACAGGGTTTGGCTGCTGGATCTCGCTACGGGACCTGGATCCAGATGTCCTTCCATTTAAGTTTTTGCAATATTCCCCCCAGCGCGCCCTACTCGCTGGGGCGTTTGGGCGTGAATGATGTGACAGGCACATAAACGCCCACATCGAAATGTCACCGTGACCAATATATTGAGGACCATCGCCACATGACACTCGAACACGAGGAACGCAGACGCGCATTCGGCTTTGTCGCACCTGCACTCATATGGACCTGCGCATTTTTCCTTATTCCATTTGCGGTGATGGCCCTTCTCAGTCTGGCCCATCTCGAAGGGCGCGCGATCATTCAAAGTTACGATCTGGGGAATTACATCAAGATTTTCACGGAACCGTCTTTTTTCAAAAGCATCGTCGTCTCGCTCGAGATTACGCTCACGGTAACGGTCTTGTCTGTTTTGCTCGCATGGCCGCTGGCATGGATTATCGCCACACAGGTGCCGCCGCATTATCAACGTCTCGCCATCATGCTGGCTGTCCTGCCCTTCTGGACCTCATACGTGGTGCGGTCTTATGCATGGGCGCTTGTGTTGGGCCAAAACGGAGTGGTGATGCAGGGGTTGATCGGCATTGGCCTGCTTGATGAACCCATCCAAATTATGGCCACACGAACAGCCACCGTCATTGGGTTTGTGCATTTCTTTGTCATGCTGCTGACCCTGACGATCTATTCCAACCTCATACAGTTATCGCCAAACTATGCACGTGCGGCGGCGGATTTGGGCGCCAGTGGATGGCAAACCCTGCGACATGTTATTCTACCGCTGACATTGCCCGGCATCATGACCGGTGCCTTCCTGACCTTTGTTCTCTGCATAGGGGATTATATCACGCCGCAAATCCTGGGCGGGAACAATGAACTGACGATGCCTCAGCTGATTATGCTTCAACTCGGGCGCAGAGGCGACTTTCCGATGGCCTCAGCCCTTTCCGTTGTCTTGATGGCAATTGTCACCCTCGCCTACGCCGCAACCGCACGTTGGCTTAAAATGGAGCGTGTCTGATGCGTCGTCTTGGATGGATATACCTCATCGCCATTTTTACTTTTATATTTCTACCTGTAATAGTACTTGTTTTGTTCTCATTTCAAGACAGCCGCCTCCCCGTCCCTCCATTTGATGGCCCAACCCTAAAATGGTACGTTCAGGTGATAAATGACCGCAGCATGATGGAAGCATTGAGAAACTCAGCCTTCGTCGCATTCACCTCTGCCGCTATCGCACTGCTGCTTGGTTTCCTCGCAGCTCAGGGCTTATCAAGAGTGATACTCCCCGGTTCCGTCTTAATGCGCGGTCTCCTCATCGCACCTATGACCGTCAGCTATCTCATAATTGCCTTAGGTTTGCTGACCGTATTCAACAATTTGGGCATCCGCCCATCACTTTGGGCAACAGGCGTTGGACATGTTGTGATCAACCTACCGCTATGCTTTGCCATTCTTTTTGCCGCCATGGGTGACCATCAAAAAAACGCCGAACGCGCAGCACGCGATTTAGGGGCAAGCGAACTGCAGGTCGTCTTTCTGATCAGTGCCCCCATGCTTAAACCTGCCCTACTGGCCGCTTATTTTCTATCCGTCACCTTCAGTTGGGATGAGTTTATCATCGCCTTTCTCCTCACACGTTTTGACGTAACCCTGCCTGTTGAAATTTGGTCCATGCTACGCTCCGGCCTCTCTCCCGCGACCAACGCAATTGGATCCATTGTTTTTCTGGTCTCAATCTCACTTCTCGTCCTTCTTGAAATAACTGTCTTCAGAAAGCCCAAATCATGACTGCTGATGTCTCTCTCAAGTCCATCCAACATTCTTTTGGGACCTTCCAAGCACTGAAAGACATCAATCTTACATTCGATGCAGGTGAGTTTGTGGTGCTTTTGGGGCCATCGGGCTGTGGTAAATCCACACTTCTCGCCATTCTTGGCGGCTTTTTGACACCCACCAGTGGGCATATAAAAATCGGCGGTCAAGACATGTCGCGGGTTCCTCCTAAAGATAGACCAACAACAACGATGTTTCAGGACTATGCGCTATTTCCACATATGTCCTTGCGTAAAAACGTCGGTTTCGGCTTGCAAATGCGCGGGCAGTCCAAGAAGGAACGCAACCGACGCGCTGATGAAATGCTCGAGTTGGTTGGTCTGTTAGATAAAGCAAACCATAAACCCCACGAATTGTCCGGGGGCCAACGACAGCGTGTCGCACTGGCACGTGCCCTCGCGGTTAGTCCTGATGTTTTGCTGCTGGATGAACCGCTGGGCGCGCTGGATCTCAAGCTACGGCGTCAGATGCAGGATGAACTCAAAGCCATTCAACGCGAAGTTGGAACAACATTTGTACATGTAACACACGACCAAGAAGAAGCGATGTCTATCGCGGACAAAATTATCGTTATGAACCAAGGAAGCGTAGAAGATGTAGGCACAGCTGAAGACGTTTACATGCGCCCTAAAACCTTATTTTCTGCCAACTTTATGGGAGAGCTGAATACCTTACCCCCGACACAAGGTGAGCCCGCCACAAACACAGTAAATTGCGTGCGACCAGAAAACATCGGCCAAGCTGGAGACGTAAGTATGGGACAGGCTGTTTTAGAAAACAGTGCGTTTTTTGGCACCTATCATCGCTGCCATTTTCGCAGTACTGGAAACGACAAAACATCTTATATTGCCAATTTTCCAGTCGGCACGGTACCTCAAGTTGGACAGGAGATTCCTCTGTTTGCATCAAATATCATTACATTGGAAACTGACACATGAAGCCCGTAAAACCGCAAGATTGGTACCGTGTCCGGAAACTTACAGATGGCGTGACTTGGATTGATGAACCCCACATCAAGGAATTTTTCCGGTGCAATGTTTGGCATGTCAGAGGTCGAGACAAGGACATGTTGGTGGACAGTGGTATGGGCGTATTATCCTTACGTGAATGGGTGCCGTTGGTGACAGAGCGCCCCTTGGATGCGGTTGCCAGTCATACGCATTTTGATCATATCGGAACCCATCATGAATTTCCTTGCAGACTGTGTCATGCAGCCGAGGCGGATATACTTGCGGCACCGACGCGGGCGAACACCTGGGCTGAGGACTACGTCACCGACGATATTTTTACGGCGTTGCCCCCTGCCCCTTATCAATCATCGACCTACACAGTGAAAGCGGCACCGGCCACTCGTATTCTTGAAGATGGTGATCATATCGATCTTGGCGACCGTATTTTTGAAGTCATTCACACACCTGGCCACAGTCCCGGAGGTATCGCGTTGTGGGAAAAAGCAACAGGCCTGCTTATTTCGGGTGATATTGTTTACGATGGCCCGCTGATAGAAAGCGATAATCCAGCCGAGATGGAGCAATATGTTGCGAGTATGGAACGGCTGCTAACCCTTCCTGTACGTACGGTTCATGGTGGTCATTTTAAATCCTACTCTGGAGAGCGGCATAAAGAGATCATCACAAATTGGCTGCGCTCTAAAGGTGTTTGATGCGGCACCATTTTGGCCTTGAATTACGTAAGTAATCTCGGCCCTGTTCCTTATGCAAAATAGAATTTTGAGAGAGTTCACAGTTGTGAACTTTCATAATTCACAGTCAGAAACCTTGGGCTATCTAATGCTGCTGACGGTGCATGAGTGCGGTAATCATCGGACTTGGTGAAAAGCTGCCATTTGCCGCTTTTTGTGAGAGATGACGTAGGTAGCCACCTGGATTTTTGATTTCGTCAAACCGCTGTAGCATCGCTGCCAGTACAGTCGCCGCATTTTCAGATCCCATATATTTCATAGCAGCTTTCCAGACGTCAGGCGTAATCCCCATCATCGGACGCAGACGATCGGCGGTTTTGACAAATTCGTGCCAATGACGAATGGGGCCTTCTGCATAGGTATGGATTTCACTGCAACAGTTGAGAACCATAGACAAAGGTAGGTTAGGTCGTTTGATAATGTCTAACGTATCGTCTTGTGGTTTCAGATCTGTTGACTGTGCGGACGCCTTTTTAGGAGTTTCTTTGCAAATACTATTCTCTGCATTTGACGGGCTTTTGTAGGTGTTCTCCGATTGTGTTTGTTCGGCGTCAAATTTACCGCCTTCAGAATCTAAATATTCTTTATCTGAATTCTGATGGTGCTGCTCATTTTGAATGGCACTGGTGCTCAATTGTGGTGTTTCTAAAGGTCTGATGTGTTCGATGACGGGCGGGTCGAGGATTTCGCGGGCTGTGGTAAGGGCGCGATTAAGGTCGGTTTCGAGGCCGTGCAGCTGCGCAATAGACAGCTTGCGGCGCAGGCTGCGGGCGGTGAGGGCTGCGAGGTCCGAGAGTTGGTCCCACAGTGCTGTGTCAGGGCGCAGGTCGGCACCATAAAGCGCGAGGGCTGCGAGGTCGCGCCGCATCAGGCTGACGGTCTCGCGTTGCCGTCTATAGGCTTCTTGTGCGGCACGTTGTGTTTCCGCGTGGTTGCAGATTTCGTCCATGCGCAGGGGTAGGGGGCTAAGGTCAAACCCATAGGCCACCTTGTCACCGTGAAAGCTGCGGGCGTAGCGTTTTCCATTGGGACTGTCGCGGCGCAGTATGACACCGCAGTCTACCAAATGTTTCAAATGGCGACGCATGGTGGAATTGGCCATCCCGTTGAGGCGCTCACAAATGGCGCGGTTCGACGGGTAGATGATCAGCGGCTGTGTCGGGTCCAGCAGCGGAGTTGGGTGAAAGCTGAGCAAGGCTTGCAACACGCTTAGGTCACGGTCCGACAGACCCAATGCTGTGCGGGCGCAGGTCAGCTCGCGCAGGATCTCCCATTTGTTGCATTCCCTTTGCAGGGGGGTGGTGGGGGTGACGTGTTGCGGTGCGTGACCGTCCAACGGGGTCGATACAGGTGATATTTTTTGTATCTGG